>NZ_JAPFPY010000005.1 GCF_026240945.1 Mycolicibacterium sp. J2 | reverse complement strand
CCGCCACCGCCTGACCAACCGCCGAAAGGCCCGACCGGAGCAGACAGGAAAAGCTGGAGCAGACCAGCCGATACCTGCTACCCACAACCGAAATCGTGGCAAGAATCAGCCTCCCTACACCTCAGCGGGGCCCATCCACGGATCGAAGTTTAGGCAGTACTATTTGCTGACCGGAATTCAGTTTTAAGGCCACGACAGATGCAACTCACCGTACTCATCGCTATCACCTTGGCGTGTATCGCGTGGAGCTTGTGGATCCGACGCGTCACCTGGTCGAGCCGCTGGGAAGTTGCCGCGACCCTGAACATCGCCCTGCAGGGCATGGCGGTGCTGTTGATGTCGCCGCTGGCCTCCGAGACCCTGGGCAAGCTGCTGCACGCCATGACCGGCATGTGGAACCTCGAGGACTACATCGGCCACGACTGCTACATCGTCGCCGCGTCCGCCATCGTCTACAACGCCGTGGGCCGACTGCAGGACGACCATGCCATGCAGCGCTCCTTCAAGCAGTACATCGAACGGCCGGCCACCCTGTGCATCCCGCTGATGCTGGCCGCCTTCTCGCTGGGCAACGGCGCCACCGTGTACCGGCCCGACTTCTTCGAGGTGCCCACCGACTTCTGGCTCAGCCTGTACTGGCTGATGGTCTGCGGCATGCTGATCTACCTGCTCAGCTACGGCGTGCGTGCCCTGCTGGTGCTGCGCAAGGATCCGAAGTCGCGCAAGATCGCCACCGTGTACCTGGCGGCCTCCGCCAGCGGCATCACCGCCTGCGCCGTCCGCATCGTCACCGCCTACGTCGTGCCGCTACAGATCTGGGACGGCGGCACGCTGGTGTGGATCGGCGCCTGCGGGTGCGCCGCCGGTTTCGCGCTCACCTCGGCGTACTCCTGGCAAATCAAGACGAAATGGTTCACCAGGGCCGGACGCTGAACGCCCGGTCGGCCGGCCGGGTGGCGGCCGAATAGACTTGCGGCTCATGAGAATCGTTGTGGCCGTCCACGGCACGCGTGGTGACGTCGAGCCCTGCGCCGCCGTCGCCCGCGAACTGCGCACCCGCGGCCACGAGGTGAAACTGGCCGTCCCGCCCAACCTCATCGGATTCGTCGAATCGGTCGGCCTCGGCCCGGCCGCCGCCTACGGGGTGGACTCCCAGAAGCAGGTGGAAAGCGATGCCTTCCAGAACTACTGGAAGGTCAAGAACCCGGTCGCCGCGATCCGCGACGGCATCGCCTATTACACCGACGGCTGGGCGGACATGAACGCCACGCTGACCGAGCTCGCCGCCGACGCCGATATCATCTTGACCGGCACCACCTATCAGGAGGTCGCCGCCAACGTCGCCGAGCACTACGGCATCCCGATGGCCGCCCTGCACTATTTCCCGGCCCGTCCGAACAGCCACCTGCTGCCCGTCCCGTTGCCGTCGTGGGCGATCAAACCGGGTTTCGCGGTGGGCGAATGGGCGTTGTGGCGGCTCGGCAAGTCCGCCGAGGACGCCCAGCGCCGCACGCTCGGGCTGCCGGCCACCACCGTGCGGTCGGCGAAGCGGATCGTGGCGGCCGGCGCGTGCGAGATCCAGGCCTACGATCCCAGCTTCTTCCCCGGCCTGGATCAGGAGTGGGGCGGCAGCCGCCCCCTGGTCGGCGGCATCACCCTGCAGTTGGAGACCGCCGTCGACGACGAGGTGATGTCCTGGATCGGCGCCGGTACCGCACCGATCTATTTCGGTTTCGGCAGCATGCCGGTGCAGTCCCCCGCCGACGCGGTCGCCATGATCACCGAGGTGTGCGCCGAACTCGGCGAGCGGGCCCTGATCAGTGCGGGCGTCTGGGAACTCGACCAGCTGCCTAAGGCCGACCACGTCAAACTGGTCGGGGCGGTGAACCATTCGGCGGTCTTCCCGGCCTGCCGCGCGGTGGTGCACCACGGCGGTGCCGGCACCACCGCCGCCGGGGCCCGTGCCGGGGTACCCACCCTGGTGCTGTGGGTGTCGGCCGATCAGCCGGTGTGGGCCCGCGCGGTGCGCAAGCTGAAAATCGGTGGCTCGCAACGGTTCACCTCGATGACCAAGAAGTCGCTCACCGCCGCGCTGCGCGCCGTGCTGGATCCCGCGGTCGCGCGCCGCGCCCGTGACTTCGCCGCGGGCATGACCACCCCGGCGCAGAGCGTCGCCACGGCGGCCGACCTCATCGAGAATGCGTCACGCGCGGTGAAGGCCGGCTGACTCAGACCTCGAAGGTGGCCGGCACCCCGAAGTCGTCGAGCGCACCGGCCAGCGCGGCCCGCATCGCGGCCCGGGAGTTGTCCCCACCGGCGGTCCAGCCGCCCGCCGCGACGAACAGCCGCCCGTGCACCCGGCCCGACACCAGCCCGAGGTAGCCGTTCATCTGGTTGAGCTCGCGTGAGGTGATCCGCGGTTCCAGCAGCCGCAGCGACAGGTAGTCGGCGTCGGTGCCGTCGGGCCGGTTCACCGCGGGGTCCAGGTCGCCCATGTTGGAGCATCCGATGGGGCTGTTCACCGACACCACCATCGCCTCCAGCCGGCGCACCAGCGCCTTCGGCGTGAGCGGGGTGAGCGGCAGCGGCCCCATCAGCTTGGCCGACATCTCCGCGGACTCCGACAGCGCCTGCTTCATGGCCACCCGCACCCCCGCCAGATCACGGGTCACCACAGCCGGGTCGGCCGTCATGTGGGTGGCGATCAGCGCATTGGCCCGGGTATCCCCCGGTGTCCGCTCGCTCACCGGCCAGGACAGCTTGACCAACCCGTCGGCGTCCACCCGGCCCAACCGCGCACCGAGCCGCGCAGCCAGTCCCGCGAACAGCGAATTACTGGTTCCGCCAAGCGCTTTCGCAATGCGATCCCATTCGTCGATGTCGATGAAGGCCGACACGTTGGGCGCCACCACCGGGCGGTCGTCACCGGTGGGCGGCGGTGCCGACAGGGTCTGGAACGAGGTGGCCAGATCGGCGCGCTCGCTGCGGGCCACCGCGACCGCGGCCGCGACCGCCCGCCCCATGGACGGCACCGCCCGCAACACGGCACGGGCGTCCTCGCGCAACGCCCGCGACCGGGTCCGGGACCCGGGTGGCGGATAGCCGAGGCCGCGATCCACCCCGTTGACCGCATCGGTCACCGCGATCGTGAAGCCCTGCCCGTCGGCCACCGAATGCGACGCGATCAGGCTCACCGCGGCGCCACCGTCGGTCAGCGGCTGCACACCGAGGCGCCAGGACGGACCGGCCCCCGGATCGACCGGCAGCGCGACATGCTCGTCCAGGAAATCCCACACCTGCGCGCTGGAGCGCTCGGCCGAGGCGAGGTCGATCCCGGCCGGGCCCGGCGCGGCCACCCAGCGGTGCCTGCCGATCGGCAGCGGCGAGCATTCGATGCGCCGCCCCAGCAGGCCACCGGCCAGATTGCGGTGGAATCGCCGCAGCCCCTCCATGTCCACCGGCCGCCGGTAGATCCAGATGTACTGCATGATGGGCCCGCGGCCCAACGCCTGCAGACCGTGGAACGACGCCTGATCGATATAGGCGAGGGTGTTGTCGGGCGCTGCCACGGCGCCGGCCTAGGCCGACTGCACTTTGTCGTCGACCCGGGTGAAGTCCCGATTGCGATACTGCTCGGCGCACGAGGAGCGGCGTACCTTACCGCTGGTCGTCAGCGGGATCGAGCCGCTGGGCACCAGCACCAGGTCCGCCGCACTGATCCCGTGCGTCTCCGAAACCGCCGTCGCCACATCGCGTTTGAGCGATTCGAGCCGCTCACCGGTGAACTCGCCGTTGCGGTTCTTGATCTCGATGAACGCCACCAGTTGCTCGGTGCGGTCCTCCTCCACCGAGAACGCGGCCACCCGGCCGCCGGTGATCTCGGTGATGGTGGACTCGATATCGTCCGGGTAGTGGTTGCGGCCACGCACGATCAGCAGGTCCTTGATCCGGCCGATGATGAACAGGTCGCCCTCGGAGATGACCCCGAGATCACCGGTGCGCAGCCACGGACCGGCCGGCGTACCCTCGCTGGGCTCGACGATCGTGGCCTTGAACACCCGCTCGGTCTGCTCCGGCTTGCGCCAGTAACCCACGCAGTTGTTCTCGCCGTAGGTCCAGATCTCGCCGATGATGCCGGCCGGGCATTCCACCCCGGTCTCCGGATCCACGATCCGGACCAGCGGTGTGGTCTCGGTGCCGTAGCTGACCAGTGCGGTGCCGTCCTCCAGCGCACAGCGCTCCGCGTGCCCGGCGGCCAGCTTGTCGGAGTCGAAGGCGACCACCACCGGAGGACTGCCGGCCGCACGGGTGGCGACGTAGAGGGTGGCCTCAGCCAGGCCGTAGGACGGCTTGAGCACCTCGGGGTTGAAGTTGAACTTGGCGAACCGCTTTGCGAAGCGGCGCAGCGTGGACTCGTGCACCCGCTCGGCACCGCTGACCAGGGCGGCCACCCCGCCGAGGTCCAACCCGGCCATATCCTCGTCGGTGGTGCGGCCCGCGGCCAGTTCGAAGGCGAAGTTGGGGCCGGCGGTCAGCACATTCGGGTAGCTCGCCATCATCTGCACCCAGCGGGCCGGCTTGGCCGTGAACGCCATCGGGGTGGTGAACACGGTGTGCCAGCCGCCCAGGATCGGATAACCGATCCCGAAGAGCAGGCCCATATCGTGGTAGAAGGGCAGCCAGATCGCCACCGTCGTACCCGCGGGCGCGATGTGTCCGAATGCCCCGAACTGGTCGTACACGAACTGCTCGAAGTTCGCCGAGACGTTGGCGTTGGTCACCATCACGCCGGCCGGCGTGCGGGTGGACCCGGAGGTGTACTGCAGGTACGCGGTCTCCGGGAATTCCTCGCGGGACTTCAGGTTCTTCCGCCGTTCGTCGAGGTCGAGCTTGTCCACCTCGACGATGACCGGGGCGGGCCGGTCGCCGGAGGCGACAGCGTACCCGGTGAGCGACTCGGTGACCGGCGACGTGGTCAGCAGGATGGTCGGGTCCGAGTCGGCGATCACGGCCGCGATGCGCTCGTCGTGCCGGCCGCCCTTCCCCGCCTGCGGCACCGACAGCGGAACGCCGATCAGCCCGGCCTGCAGCGTGGCAAGGAAGGCGATGACGTATTCCAGGCCCTGCGGGGCGACGATGACGGCACGGTCGCCGATCTCACCGATCTGACGCAGCTCCCAGGCCAGGCTGTGCACCTTGCGGTACAGCTGCGCCCAGGTCAGGCTGATCGCGACCCCCTCGGGGTCGACCTCGTAGTTCAGGTAGGTGTACGCCAGGTCGTCCGGCTGCAGGCTGGCGCGTTCACGCAGCACACCGACGAGGGAACTCTGTGTCATGGACATCAACCTTTATCAGTCATCACGGTGTACTGCTACCTGATCTCGCCGGTGAGTTCGAATTCGGCCAGCGTCTCGGCGACCAACTCCCGCAAACGCGCCTTCGAGTTTTCGGCACCGGGCTGATACGCCTCGACGCCGATGTTGATTTTGCCACCTACGAGCACCGAAACCACAACCAGCTGGCCACCGGCGTGCTCTAGGAAGCGCCGGGTGAGCCCCTGATCGACCCCTCTGAACACGGTGAAGTCGGCGGGGGTGCCGTCCACCGAGGTCAGCTCCTCGGGCATCATCCCGACATTCGAACACGTCACGGGCAGGTCGTCGGCGCCCACGATGCTGTCGGCCAGCAACCGCACCGCCTTGCGCGGCAGCAACGGCACCAGCGGTAGCACGTCGAGCAGCGGGTTGGGTGTCTCCTTGGTGTTCTTGATTGCCTCGCGCACCGCCGCGCGCGCGGGGGTCAGGTCCTTGGTCACCGGCGTGGGATCGACCTTGACGCTGGTCAGCGACATCGCGTTGGCCCTGAAGTCCTTGTCACCGCGATCGGCCATCGCGATCAGCAGGGTTACCTCGCCGTCGGGCCCGGTACGGCCCGTCCGCTCCCCCAGCCGGGCCGCGATGCCGGCCAACAGCGCATAGGTGTTGCCGCCCAGCGCGCGGGCCCGCTCGTCCCACAGTTCGGGCTCGATCCACACCGACGTCCACGGCATCACCACGGGCTCGTCCGGGCCCACGAACTTCGGCTTGGCCGGCTTGGTCCCGGCGGTGTTGGTACCGCCGTTCTTGGCCTCCTTGGCCCCGGCCCGGACCAGTTTGACCAGTTTGGCGGCGGCCCGGCCGGCCTGTGGCAGCTCACGCACCGTCTCGCGCAGGTCGGCCAGGATCGCCCGGCCGGTGGGCCGCGCGAAGGGTGGTGGGTAGCCGATCTCGATCTTGTTGCCGATGACCGCCGCCCACACCGCCAGCGCCGCGCCGACACCGTCGACGAGGCAGTGCGTGCCAACCACGCAGACCGCCGTCGCACCGTCGTCCAGCGGCTGCACCGCGATATGCCAGCCGGGGCCGTCCTCGGCGTCGACGTGGATCTGGGACCGGAAGTCGATCCAGTCGTTGAGCGCATCGCGCGGGATCGGGGTGTCGGCGATCTCCAGCGGCGACGCCGGTCCGGGGGTGGCCACCCACCGGTAGCGGGCGAACGGCAGCGGCGAGCGCTCGATCCGCCGGCCGGCCATGCCGTAGCCGAAGTTGCGGTGGAACCGCCGCACGCCGTCCATGTCGATCGGGCGCTCGTACACCCAGACGCACTGGATCGCCTGCATCCGGCCGGTGGCGTTCAGCGACCGCACCATGCCCTCGTCGAACAGGGCGAGCCGGTTGTCCATCTGTGCCCCCGTCACTCGATTCGCCCGGACAACCCGAATTCCGCGAGCGTGTTGGTGATCAGCTCACGCAACCACGGCTTGGTGTTGGCCGCGCCCGGCTTGTAGGCGACGATGCTCAGCGCGATCGTGCCGTTGAGCCGCAGCGCCACCACGGTCAGCAGGCCGCCGCGCTGTTCCATCGAGTGCCGCGTGACGATGCGGTCCACACCGCGGAAGAACATGTACTCGGCAGGGGTGCCGTCGGCCAGCGCGACATCGGGCGGCAGTTCCCCCATGTTGGAGCAGGACGCCGGCATATCTGCGGAGAACCCGAACAGCACATCGGCGACCTTCGGCACCGCCCGTTTGGGCACCCACGGCACCAGCGGCAACAACTGCAGCATCTCGTCGGGCGCCTCACGGGCGGCGGTGATGCCTTCCTTGAGCGCCGCGCGGGCCTGACGCAGGTCGGTGTGGACGTGTTCGGGGTCGATGGTGATATCGGCGAGCTTGACCGCGTTGGCGCGGGTGTCGCCGAACTGGCGGTCGGCCTGCGGCACGTTGAGGGTCACCAGGCCGTCCTCGGCGCGGCGCCGGCCCAGGTGCTGGGACAGCTTGGCCGTGACGCCGGCGACCAGCGAATAGCTGTTGCCGCCAAGAGCTTCGGCGCGGGCGTCCCACTCGTCGGTGGGGATGAAGACGCTCAGCACCGGCACCTGCACCACGTGGTCGGGGCCGGTCGGTTTGACTTGCACGGCACCGGACCGGGAGATGTCGTTGCGGTGGCGGTACGCCAGTTTGGCGGTGGCGGCCAGGGTGCGGCCCAGTTCGGGCAGCCCGCGGGCGGTCACCCGCAGGTCCTCCAGGATCGCCTGCCTGCGGCTGCGCCCCCCCGGCGGGCCGAACCCATGGTCGAGTCGGGCAGCGTGCACACCCTCCAGCAGCGACAGCACGCCGGCGCTGCCATCTCCGGTGCAGTGCGAGGCCGTCAGCGAGATGGCGGTGGATCCGTCGGTCATCGGCAGCACGCCCATGTGCCAGGACGGGCCGTACTCCGGATCCAACGGCATGGCGGTTCGCTCGTCGATCCACTCGCCGAGTTCGGCACGCGGGCGCGGCTCGGCAATGTCGAGCTCGCGCTGCGGACCATGAACCGTCACCCAGCGGTGCCGGCCGAACGGCAGCGGTGACGGCTCGATGTGCCGGCCCATCAACCCGTACCCGACCTCGTTGTGGAAACGGCGCAGACCGTCGTAGTCGACCGGATGTTCGTAGATCCAGTTCGCCTGCGCGACGGCCTCCGCGCCGGTGCCGCGCAGGGCCAGGAACATCACCTGATCGGTGAACGTCAGCACGTTGTCCGATCGGGCGACCTCCCATTTGGCCGCAGTCGAGCCGGTGGCATCCGGCTTCGTGGTGGCACGCGTCATCGCACCGTCACCTCCCATGCGAAATACGATCAGGCGGTCTTGAGGTCGAGATCGGTCTCGGCTGCGCCGAAGGACTCCACCGGGACCTGACCGTCGATCACCCGAAGGTAGACCTCACGCATCGCTTCCACGTACCGCAGCACCGACTCGCGGGCGATCGAATTGTTCGGGAAGGCGACGGTCACCGTCGTCTCCTTCTCCGCCCGGTTCACCCACATGCCCACCTGGTAGGCCGACCGCGGATCACTGTAGATCCGGCCGCCCAGGCTCTGGAAGTGCTCGATGACACCGGGCAGCAGCATGCCCACGTCGATGAACGACAGCATCGGCACACCCGGATCCGGTGCTCGCACGCCGTCGACCCCTTCGTCGGCGGCCAGTTCCAGCACCCGTTCGAACGGCACCTGTGCCAGGTCCATGCCACCGTCGAAGGACGCCTGCGCGGCCAGCGCGGTGTCGGCGAACGAGCTGAAGTCCACCGGGACGGCGATCGGCACCAGACCGGTGAACCAGCCCGTGGTCATGAAGTCGGCCTGGGTGCGCCGGGTGGTCGTCGGGGTGATCACCGAATAGGTGTCCTGCCCCGTCAGCGCCGCGTGCGCCAGCGCTCCGCAGGCGAACACCCCACCGCTGAACCGCGCGCCCGCCGCCGTGCAGGCTGCCTCGAACTTGTCGGTCTGGGACTCGTCGAGCAGCTGCATGGTGATGACGTCACCGGAATGCGGCTGGGACGGATCACCCAGCGGCAGGGAGAAGCCGGGCAGCGTGCCGCCGTTGAGTTCCAGGAAGTCGATCCACCCGCGCACCTCGTCGGACTCGGTGGTGAGCCCGGCGGTGTAGGCGCGCTGCGCGATGCAGTAGTCGGCGTAGCTGCCCGCCTCGGGCAGCTGCAGCGGCGCCTCACCGCGGACCAGCGCGTCGTACATCATGTGGATCTCGACGAACGCCAGACCGATGAACATCGCGTCGGTGTGCACGTGGTCGACGCTGAGGTAGATGGTGAAGTGGTCGGCACGCTGGATGACGCCGAAGTGGAAGCAGTCCCACTGCCACGGGTCCGGGGTGGACATCACGTGCTCACGCCACTGCGCGGCGGTCATCTCACCGTGCTCGGTGGCGACGAACTTGATATCGCGCGGGTTGGTCACCGTGTGCCGGATGATCTGGCCGGCGGCCGGATCGTCGTCGACGGACCCGGCGAACTCGAACCAGCTGTGGAACGTGTCGTGCCGGCGCAGATAGGCGTTGATCACGTGTGTCATCGCCCGCACATCGCACTGCCCGGGGACATCCCAACCGGGGATGATGAGCCGGGCCATGTCCGTGCCCTCGGCCACATGCTTGCGGTAGGCGAGCAGATGCTGTTCCTGCTGATAGCTGGTCGGAACGTCGCTGACCGGTGCCTCGCGTACCTTCGCCAGCGATGCGCGGGACGGGTGCCACGAGATCACGACACCTGGTTCACCGATCCACTCCTGGATCGGCTTCATCGCAACCACTTATTGGTCTCCTACCTGGACGACGCCGACGGACGGGGTGCGCATCGATGCGCTCTCCGGCCTCACGACGGGACCGATACGGACGAGCCGGGCGCCAGAGCGTCGACAAGACGCTCCGTCAGCGCCCGAACGGTGCTGATATCTGCTGAACCAATACGAATACCGGTTTCGGCTTCGATTCGGGTACGTACCTCGAGCGTTCCCAGCGAATCGAGACCGTATTCGGCCAACGGCCGGTCGGGGTCGACCGCACGCCGCAGGATCAAGCTGACCTGTTCGGCCACCATCTTGCGGGTCCGGGCCGGCCATTCCTCGCGCGGCAGGTCGTGCAGTTCGGCCAGGAACGCGCTGCCCGCCCCGCCGCTGCGCGGGCCGGCGGACCGGAACGCCTCGGCGAACCGGGTGTTCTGGGCGAATGCGGTGATCCACGACGTCCCCGCCAGCGAAGCGTAACCGGTGTAGGCGCGGTCGTGCCGGAGCAGCATGTCGAACGCGTAGGCGCCCTCGTCCGGAGCGATCGCGGCCTCGCCGCTGTCGGTGGCCAGGCCGGTGCCCGCGCCGATCTCCGACCACGGCCCCCACGCGATGGCGGTGGCCGGCAGACCGTTGGTGCGGCGCCAGTGGGTGAACGCGTCCAGCCAGCTGTTGGCCGCCGCGTACGCACCCTGGCCGGGCGAACCGACCAGCGCCGCCGCCGAGGAGAACACGCAGAACCAGTCCAGCGACTGCTTCGCCGTGGCCGTGTGCAGGTTCCACGCGCCGTAAACCTTTGGCGCCCAATCCTTCTCGACGACTTCGTCGGAGATGTTGACCAGCGCCGCGTCCTCGACCACTGCCGCGCCGTGCAGCACACCGCGCAGCGGCAGACCGGTGGCGCACGCCGCCACCACCAACCGCTCGGCGGTCTCCGGCTCGGCGATGTCGCCGAGGGACACCTCGACCTCTGTGCCGCCCCGGCGGATCCGCTCGATGACCTCCAGCGCATACGGCGACGGCGCGGACCGGCCGTTGAGCACGATCCTGCCCACACCCGCGACGCCCAACTTCTCGGCCAGGAACAGACCCAGCCCGCCGAGCCCACCGGTGATGATGTAGGCCGAATCGGACCGGCCGACCCGCACTTCCTGGGCAGGCACCACCGCGTTGATCTGACCGCCGTGCGGGATGTCGAGCACCAGCTTGCCGGTGTGCTCGGCGGCCCCCATCACGCGGATGGCCGTGGCACCGTCCTGCAGCGGGTAGTGCGTGGTCTCCGGCAGCGGCAGCACCCCGTCGGCGATCTGCTGGTAGCAGACCTCCAGCACACGGTGCACGGTGTCCGGGTTGGTCAGGGACAGCAACGCCAGGTCGACGGCGTAGAAGGACAGGTTGCGCCGGAACGGGAACAGTCCGATCCGGGTGTCGCCGTAGATGTCGCGCTTGCCGATCTCGACGAAGCGGCCGCCGAACGACAGCAGCTCCAGCCCGGCCCGCTGCGCGGCGCCGGTCAGCGAGTTGAGCACGATATCGACGCCGTAGCCGTCGGTGTCGCGCCGGATCTGCTCGGCGAATTCGGTGCTGCGGGAGTCGTAGACGTGCTCGATTCCAATGCCGCGCAACAGTTCTCGCCGGGCCTCACTACCCGCGGTGGCGAAGATCTCCGCCCCCGCCGCCCGCGCGATGGCAATGGCGGCCTGCCCAACACCACCGGTGCCGGAGTGGATCAGCACCTTGTCCCCCGCCGAGATGCGGGCCAGGTCGTGCAGGCCGTACCAGGCGGTGGCGTGCGCACTGGGCACCGCCGCGGCCCGGTTGGTCGGCAGCCCCGGCGGCAGCGTGACGGCCAGGTTGGCATCGCAGGTGACGAACGTCGCCCACGTCCCGTCGGCGGACACGCCACCGACCCGGTCGCCCACCTTGTGCCCGACCACGCCGGGACCGACCGCCGTCACGACACCGGCGAAGTCACCGCCGAGCTTGGGCTGGCGGCCCTCGAAGCTCGGGTACCGGCCGAACGCGATCAACACGTCGGCGAAGTTGAGGTTCGACGCGGTCACCGCGACCTCGATCTGGCCGGGGCCGGGCGCGACCCGCTCGAAGGCGGCCAGTTCCAGTGTCTCGATGTCCCCAGGGGTCCGGATCTGCAGGCGCAGGCCGTCGCGGGCCGGGTTCACCACGGTGGTGCGGCGTTCCTCGGGCCGCAGCGGGCCGGGTACCAGCCGTGCCGAGTACCACTTCCCACCGCGCCAGGCGGACTCGTCCTCGTCGGAGCCGGACACCAGCTGCGCGGCGACGTGGGCGGCGTCGGTGTAGTCGTCGACGTCGATCTGGGTGGGCCGCAGCTGCGGGTACTCGGTGCTGATCACCCGCACCAGGCCGCGCAGGCCGGCCTCGTCGAGGTTGGCGACGTCGTCGGCCAGCACCGTCTGGGCGTTGCGGGTCACCACGTGCAACCGCGGCGCCTGGCCGGCCACCTCGGGCAGCTCCCGGACGATGTGCACCAGGTGGCGGACGTTGTCGCCGCCGCGCACCCCGGACAGTTCGTCGGCCTCCCCGCGGCGCGGCGGCGTCACCACCAGCACGTCGCCGAAGGCGTGCGAATCCAGCAGCTCACGCAGCCGCACCGCCTGGGCGTCGTGGTCGGAGTGCTGCGGCCACACCATGCTCGTGACGTCCACCCCGTGGCCCTTGAGCGCGTCGGCCAGCTTGGTGGCCAGCAGGTCGGCGGCGTCGGAGGTGCTGATCAGCAGCCAGCTGCCGGGATTGGCGTAGTCGACCTCGGGCAGGTCCCGCTCGTTCCACTCGATGGTGAGCAGCCGGTCGTTGAAGCTGCGCTCCAGCGCACCGGTGTCCGAGACACCGGTGCCCAGCCGCAGACCGGTCACCGACAATGCGACGTTGCCGTCCTCGTCGAGCAGTTCCAGATCCACCTCGACACCGGAGGTGGTCACGCTGGTGAGCGTGGCGTGGCAGTACCGCACGTTGCGGGTCGAGCCGTGGGCCCGCAGCTTGCGCACGCCCAGCGGCAGCAGCAGCGCACCGGTGACATCCCCGAAGATCGCCGGGTGCGCGCCGACGGCCTGGAAGGCGGCGTCCAGCAGCGCCGGGTGCACACCGTAGGCGGCCTGCTGCGACCGGATCGACCCGGGCAGGGCGACCTCGGCGAGCACCGTGTCCTGCGGGCCCTCCTCGCCGGTGTTGACGTAGGCCGCGACCAGGCCGGCGAACGCGGGGCCGTACTGGATGCCGCGCTGGCCGTACCAGGACCGCAATTCGGCGCCGTCCAGGCGGGTCGGATGGGCGGCCAGCACCGCGTCGATATCGCGCGCGGCGGGTGCCTGCGCATCGCCGACGCGCAGCAGAGCGTCGGCCCGCTGGATCTGGTCACCCTGCTGGTAGGTCTCCACCAGGAAGCGCGCCCGGCCGGGCGCGGCCACGGTGGACTCCGCGGACACCACGGTGCTGTCCTCCAGCAGCAGCATCTCGTCGAAGCTGATGTCGTGCACCTCGGCGGCATCACCGAGCACGGTCTTGGCCGCCGCCAGCGCCATCTCGCAGTACGCGGCGCCGGGCAGCGCGGCCACGCCGTGCACCTGGTGGTCACCCAGCCACGGTTGGGTGCCGGTGCCGACATCGGACTGCCAGGCGTGCCGCTCGGGCTCCTCGGGCAGGCGCACGTGCGCGCCGAGCAGCGGGTGCACGGCCAGGGTGGCCCCGCCGGGAGGCAGCTCGTTGGGGTCGCGGACCAGCATCAGCGGGCGCCGGGTCCAGGTCGGCAAGGGCGCGTCGACCAGGCGACCGGTCGGGTACAGCACCGAGAAGTCCACCTTGGCGCCGGCGTTGTGCAGATCGGCCACCACCGACAGCAGGCCGTGCGGCAGTTCCTGTTCGCGGCGCACGGTGGCCAACGCGGCGTAGGTGATGTCCAGCGAGCGGGCCGTCTGGTCCACCGCGTGCGTCAGCAGCGGATGCGGGGACAGCTCGTTGAACACCCGGTAGCCGTCCTCCAGCGCGGCCTGCACCGCGGCGGCGAACCGCACCGTGTGGCGCAGGTTGTCCACCCAGTAGTCGGCATCCCAGTCGACCAGGTCGCGCGGGTCGTACATGGTGGCCGAGTAGTACGGGACGCTCGGGTCGCCCGGGTCCAGGTCGGCCAGCGCGTCGGCGAGGTCGTCCAGGATCGGGTCGACCTGCGGGGTGTGCGAGGCGACGTCCACGGCGATCTCGCGCGCCATGATCTCGCGGCGCTCCCACTCGGCGATCAGTTCGCGGACCGACTCCTTGGTGCCGCCGACCACGGTCGAGGTCGGCGAGGCCACGACGGCCAACACCACGTCGTTGACACCACGGGCCTGCAGTTCGGACAGCACCTGCTTGGCCGGCAGTTCGACGGTGGCCATCGCGCCGGTCCCGGCGACCCGGCTCATCAGCTGGGAGCGCCGGCAGATCACCTTGACGGCGTCTTCAAGGGTGAGCACGTCCGCGGCCACCGCGGCGGCCACCTCACCCATCGAGTGCCCGATCACCGCGCCGGGGACCACCCCGTAGGACTTCAGCGTGGCCGTCAGCGCCGCCTGCACCGCGAAGACGGTGGGCTGCACCTTGCCGATCCCGGTGACGGTTTCGGGCGCGGTCAGCGCCTCGGTGACGGAGAAGCCGGACTCCGCGGCGATCAGCGGCTCCAGTTCGGCGATGGTGGCGGCGAACACCGGCTCGGCGGCCAGCAGCCCGGCACCCATCCCGGCCCACTGCGAGCCCTGCCCGGAGAACACCCACACCGGACCGCGGTCGTCGGCGGCCACGGCGGGCTGGTACAGCTCACCGCCGTCGGCCACCCCGCGCAGCTCGGCGAGCAGGGTGTCGACGGAATCGGCGATCACGGAGGTGCGGACCGGCCGGTGCGAGCGCCGGCGGGCCAGCGTGTAGGCCAGGTCGGGCAGCGCCACGTCGGGGTGCGCGGCGACCCAGTCGGCCAGCCGGCCGGCGGTGCGGCGCAGTTCGTCGGCAGAGGTGGACGACAGGGCGAACAGCAGCGGCCCGTGGGCGGCTGAATCGTCACCCGCGGGCGCCGCGTTGACCGGCGGAGCCTGCTCCAGCACCGCGTGCGCGTTGGAGCCGGAGATGCCGTACGCCGACACCGCCGCACGCCGCGGGCGATCCCCCTTGTCGGGGAACGGCGTGGTTTCGGTGGGCACGAAGAATTCGGTGCCGAGGCGCTCCATCTCCTCGGGGAGCTTGGTGAAGTGCAGGTTGGGCGGGATCACCCCGTGCTGCAGGGCGAGCACGCTCTTGATCACGCCGACCACACCGGACGCCGACTGGCTGTGGCCGAAGTTGGTCTTCGACGATCCGATCACCATGGGTCCGGTGCCGCCGTAGACGTCGGCGAGGCTCTTGAATTCGATCGGGTCGCCCACCGGCGTGCCGGTTCCGTGCGCCTCGACGAAGCCGACGGAGCCGGGATCGATGGCACCGGACTCCAGCGCCGCCCGGTACACGGCGGTCTGGGACTCGTTCGACGGGGTCAGAATGTTGACGGTGTGGCCGTCTTGGTTGGCGGCCGTCCCTCGGACGACGGCGAGGATGCGGTCACCGTCGCGTTCGGCGTCGGCCAGCCGCTTGAGCAACAGCACCGCGCTGGCCTCGGAGAAGACGAATCCGTCGGCGTTCACGTCGAAGGCGCGGCACCGCCCGGTTCCGGACAGCATGCCCTGCGCCGACGCCGAGGCGTACTTGCGCGGGTCCAGGATGATGTGGGCGCCGCCGGCGAGCACCAGATCGCTCTCGCCGTAGTGCAGGCTGCGGGTGGCCATGTGCAGCGCGAGCAGGCCCGAGGAGCACGCCGAGTCGACGGTGAAGGCCGGACCGCGCAGACCGAGGTGAAAGGCGATGCGGCCCGAGGCCATGCTGTAGTTGTTGTGAGTGAAGCCGTAGGGCCCCTCGATGGCGTGCGCGTCGGCCGCGATCAACTGGTAGTCGTTGGTCGTCAGGCCCATGAAGACGCCGGTCAGTGATCCGTCCAGGGTCGCCGGGTCGATACCCGCGTGCTCGACGGCCTCCCACGCGGTCTCCAGCAGCAGCCGGTGCTGCGGGTCGGCGGCCGTGGCCTCGCGATCACCGATGCCGAAGAAGTCGGCGTCGAACCCGGCGACGTCGTCCAAGAAGGCACCCCACTTGGACACGGAGCGCCCGGGCACGCCGAGCTCGGGGTCGTAGTGCTCCTCGGCATCCCAGCGCTCCAGCGGAACGGTGGTGACGTAGTCGTCACCGCGCAGCATCGCTTGCCACATTTGCTCAGGTGAGTCGATTCCGCCCGGCAATCGCACCGCCATCCCGATGACGGCGACTGCTGTGACAGGTGTCTCAACCACGTAGTTCCAACCTCTTTCGGACAGGTGTCTCAAAGACGAGCGAGTGACAGGTACGGCTCTCGGATCCACGGTTGCCTCATGTGCGCCGCACTGCGCTGCCCAGATCCTTTCCCCGCCCCAGTGCCGAAACTCGTCGGTGAGTCGGTAGCGTAGTCGTCTGCGTTGACGATGGCGTTAAAAACCGAGCAAATCCTCAAAGGACTTTACAGTTTCAAAGGCCGCGACGCGCAGGCCACACGAGCAATATCAAGATCGCCTAGCTACTTGCGGATACGGCCGCAACCTGCGGATAGGCCAAGAAATTGACTGAGTGGTAAATATGGCGCATCTCACTCGCGTCGGCACATCATTAGCCATGACACATTTCAGCTAATAAGTCCAGCTAATGGCAACGGGTTGCTGCAACGGTCGCGGACGTGCGTTCCAGGGCCGCTTCGGTCGCGCAACGGGCTGGCCAGCACCGCCACTAGCAGCAGAAACACGAGTAACATGCGCCCCACCACTATGCTTCCGTGCGCCAGGTCATCCACCTTGATGTGAGCCGAACATCGGCCGATGGCAACGCAACCGTAAGTAACGATGACGACCGCCGCAAGACGGCCAGGAAACCCGGCGAAACCGCGGAGTGACATCGGTCACGGCCGCGCCCCGGAGCCCTCGCGCCAGGCCTCCCGGCGGGGCCTCAGCAATATCCGCTCAAGTCCTTACCGACGAGTTAGTTGACACCCCAAGCAAAATTTCGGAGCCCTCCGCGCAGCCTCTAACCGGCCGCCGGGGAGGGGTATGAGAAAGGGGCGCCGAACTGCGAAATCCCGGCGAAACCGCGATTGCGGGCCCGTCCGGCCGCATGCCGGATCAGCGCCGCGGTCGCGACGAATCCCGCCTGGTCAGGCACCAGCATCGGGGTCAACAGCCGGTTGTGCACGTAGCCGAACGCCAGGCCGGAGGCCGGATCGGCCCAGCCCAGCGAGCCGCCCAGACCCACGTGGCCGAAGCCCGGCAGCACCCCCGGGACGGGCAGGCCGTGGTAGCCGAGGTGGAACGACATCGGCATCAGCATCGCCCCGTCGGGATGCCAGCTCGGGCGCGCGGTCAGGCCGTCGACCAGCGCCGGAGACAGGAACCGGGTGCCGTCCACCTCGCCCCCGTTGGCGATGGCGCCGTACAGGCGCGCCAGCGAACGGGCCGTCACCACACCGTTGGCCGAGGCCATCTCGCTGTCCAGCAGCGGCATGTCGCCCTGCACCATCGAGCGCATCCCCGGGAAGTACATGGCGCCGAAGGCGCCCGAGAACGGCAGGCCGGCCACCTGCGGCGCGATCACGTCGAAGACCGGGTTCTTCCACGCGCCCTGCGGCCCGATGATTCGCGCCGGCTGTGTCGGCGCCGTACCGGGCGGCCGGCCCAGGTGCAGGCGGTCGACGCCGAGGGGGGCGGCCAGCTCCGACCGGAACAGGTCCCGCATCCCACAGCCGGTCACCGCGCGCGCCAGGCCGGCCAGCAGCCAGCCGTATGTAAGCGCATGGTAGGCCGGACGCCCGCGGAACAGGCCCGGCCGGGCGGCGGCGACCCGGTGCTCCATGAGCTCGTGGTCGAGCAGCTCGGCCGTGGTGACCGAACCCAGCTGGGACAGCCCGGCACGATGCCGCATGGCGTCGCGGACGGTGATGTCCGCCTTGCCGTTGGCGCCGAACTCCGGCCAGTACTGCGCGACCGGCGCCTCGTAGTCGATCAGGCCGCGGTCTGCGAGGCGGTGGATGACGGTGGAGGCCAGGCCCTTGGTCGCCGAGAACACCATGGCCCCCGTGTCGGCCGTCCATGGCCGGGTACCGCGCCGGTCCGACCATCCGGTCCACACATCGACGACCGGTACACCGTCGAGGTAGACCGCCAAGGCCCCGCCACCGAACCGGGGGTGGCGGAACAGCTGGGCGAAGGCCCGCACCACGACACCGAAGCTCGGGTCGGCCGCCCCGTGCACGCCGTGCGGCAGCTCCGCGCGATCGTCGTCATGGGGCCGCGCCGCGCTGCGCCCGCCCTCCATTGCGTGGGTCACGATGACAACAATTTACTCCGCCGTGCAGCTAACTATCGAGCAGCGTTATCTATCTGTAAGCCGGCGCGGGCTCGTCCGGTTGCCGGGTCAAACACCCGGCGGTGTGGCCTCGGGTCGGTTGCCGACACTCCCGGCGGCAAATCGCGGTCAGGTCCGGGGCCGGTCGGCCGCGGCCAGAATCTGCTGTGCGGCCAGCGCCGGTGTCAGCTCGCCGTCGCGCACCCGGCGCTCCACTTCGGCCCGCAACGCGCGCACCGCCGGATGCGACAGCACCCGGTCCAGCACGGTGTCACGCACCATCGCCCAGGTCCACTCCACCTGCTGGGCCCGCCGGCGCCTGTCGAACTCCCCCGCGCCGCGCAGCACGTCACCGTGGCGCTCGATGGTCTCCCACAGCTGCGCCAGACCGTCACCGGTCAGTGCGCTCATGGTGAGAACCGGTGGGCGCCAGAGCGTTTCGCGCGGATAGATGAGGCGCAGCGCCGCCGTCAGTTCCCGGGCCGCGGCCTTCGCCTCGAGCGCGTGCTCACCGTCGGCCTTGTTCACCACCACCACGTCGGCGAGCTCCAGCACACCCTTCTTGATGCCCTGCAGTTGGTCACCGGTGCGCGCGAGGGTCAGGAAGACAAATGTGTCGACCATCGCGGCGACCGTCACTTCCGACTGCCCGACACCGACGGTCTCGACCAGGATGACGTCGAAGCCGGCCGCCTCCAACAGCACGATGGTCTCCCGGGTGGCCCTGGCCACCCCGCCGAGGGTGCCCGAGGTCGGCGACGGCCGGATGTAGGCATCCGGGTGCACGGCCAGCTTGGCCATCCGGGTCTTGTCGCCCAGGATCGACCCCCCGGTGCGGGTGGAGGACGGGTCGACCGCCAGCACCGCCACCCGGTGACCGTGCTCGATCAGGTACATGCCGAGCGCCTCGATGGTGGTGGACTTCCCCACCCCGGGCACACCGGTGATTCCCACGTGCAAGGCCTTGCCGGCGTCGGGCATCAGTTCCAGCAGCAGCTGCTGGGCGCGCTCGCGGTGGTCGGCCCTGGTCGACTCGACCAGCGTGATCGCCCGCGCCAGCGCGGCACGCTCACCGTTGCAGATCGCCGCGGCGAGGTCTCCTGTGTCGGCTGCCACTAGCTCAGCTGGTAACCCAACCGCTCGGCCAGCTTGCCGAGCAGGCCGATCGCGGCGTCGGCGATGACGGTACCCGGCGGGAAGATCGCCGTCGCACCGGCCGCGTACAGCTCGTCGAAGTCTCCGGGCGGGATGACGCCGCCGACCACGACCATGATGTCGGGCCGTCCGACCGCGGCCAGTGCGTCGCGCAGGGCGGGCACCAGTGTGAGGTGACCGGCCGCCAGCGAGGACACCCCGACGACGTGCACGTCGTTGTCGGCGGCCTGCTGGGCCACCTCCTCCGGGGTGGAGAACAGCGAACCGACGTCCACGTCGAAGCCGATGTCGGCGAAGGCGGTGGCGATCACCTTCTGGCCGCGGTCGTGGCCGTCCTGGCCCATCTTGGCCACCAGGATGCGGGGCCGGCGCCCGTCGGCCTCGGCGAACTTCTCGACCAATTCCGTTGCGCTGGTCACGTTTCCGCTGCTCCCCACCTCGTCCCGGTAGACACCGGAGATGGTCCGGATCTCGGCCTGGTGCCGGCCGTACACCTTCTCCAGTGCGTCGGAGATCTCGCCGACGGTGGCGTGCGCCCGGGCGGCGTTGATGGCCAGCGCCAGCAGGTTGTTGCCAAGGCCGTCCGCGCCAGCGGATACGTTTTCGTTTGCGGCACGGGTCAATTCGGCCAGCGCGGCCTGTGCGGCGGCCTCCTCGCGTTCGGCCCGCAGCCGCTGCAGTTTGGCCAGCTGCTCGGCGCGCACCCGGCTGTTCTCGACCTTGAGGACCTCGATCTCCTGGTCCTCGTCGACCTGGTATTTGTTCACGCCGATCACCGGCTGGGCGCCGGAGTCGATGCGGGCCTGGGTGCGCGCGGCGGCCTCCTCGATGCGCAGCTTGGGGATGCCCTCACCGATCGCCTGCGCCATCCCGCCGTGCTCGGCGACCTCGGCGATGTGTGCGCGCGCCTTCTCGGCGAGCTGGTGGGTGAGCCACTCCACGTAATACGAGCCACCCCACGGGTCGATGGGCCGGGTGGTGCCGGACTCCTGCTGCAGCACCAACTGGGTGTTGCGGGCGATGCGGGCGGAGAAGTCGGTGGGCAGTGCCAGCGCTTCGTCCAGAGCGTTGGTGTGCAGCGACTGGGTGTGCCCCTGGGTGGCGGCCATCGCCTCGATACAGGTGCGGGCGACGTTGTTGAACGGGTCCTGGGCGGTCAGCGACCAGCCCGAGGTCTGCGAATGGGTGCGCAGCGAAAGCGATTTCGAGCTCTTCGGGTCGAACTGGGACACCAGCTCGCTCCACAGCAGCCGGCCCGCGCGCAGCTTGGCGACCTCCATGAAGAAGTTCATCCCGATGCCCCAGAAGAAGGACAGCCGCGGCGCGAACTTGTCGATGTCCAGCCCGGCATCGAGGCCGGCCTTGATGTACTCGACGCCGTCGGCCAGCGTGTAGGCCAGCTCGAGGTCGGCGGTCGCCCCGGCCTCCTGGATGTGATAGCCCGAGATGGAGATGCTGTTGAACTTCGGCATCTTGGCGCTGGTGTAGCCGAAGATGTCGGAGATGATCCGCATGGACGGCTTCGGCGGATAGATGTAGGTGTTGCGGACCATGAACTCTTTGAGGATGTCGTTCTGGATGGTCCCGGCCAGCTTCTCCGGCGGCACGCCCTGCTCCTCGGCGGCCACCACGTACAGCGCCAGGATCGGCAGCACCGCACCGTTCATCGTCATCGACACCGACACCGTGGACAGGTCGATGCCGTCGAACAGCTGGCGCATGTCCAGGATCGAGTCGATCGCCACCCCGGCCATGCCGACGTCGCCGGCCACGCGCGGATGGTCGGAGTCGTAGCCGCGGTGGGTGGCCAGGTCGAAGGCCACCGACAGGCCCTTCTGGCCGGCGGCCAGGTTGCGGCGGTAGAACGCATTGGATTCCGCGGCGGTGGAGAACCCGGCGTACTGCCGGATGGTCCACGGCTGGTTGACGTACATCGTCGGGTAGGGACCGCGGATGAACGGCGGCTCACCCGGAAAGCTGTTCAACGGGTAGCCGGCCGCGGCGGCCTCGTCGCGGTCGGCGGCGGTGTACACCGGTTTGACCTCGATGCCCTCCGGGGTCACCCAGTCCTGCTGTTCGGGGGTGTAGCCGTGCGCCGCCGCGGCGTTCGCGGTGAGCTCGGCGACCGCATCGGCGGTGGGTGCGGCCGGGGTGGTCGCACTGGTCAACGGGACATCGGCGAAGCTGGGCACCGTGCTTGTGCTGGCGGTCATGTCAGGCCCCCAATCGGGTGAGCAGGGTCGAAAGCGCTTGCACCGCATCGATCTTCGCGGTCAGGTAATCGTCCGGCTTGTTCTCGGCGCCGGCCACGGCCTTGTCCGGTCCGGCCAGGTAGACCTGGGTGAGGCCGGCGGCCCGGGCGGCCGCCACCACGTCCGAGGCCTCGGTGCCGTACCGGGCGTCGGTGCCGCAGACCACCGCGACGGTATGTCCGTCGGCGGCCGCCGCCACCGCGGCCGCGTCGACGGTGCCGGGGTTGACCGCCTCAATGCCGCCGGAGGCCAGCAGGTTCGACGCGAAGGTTGTCCGGATGTTGTGCTCGGCCAGCGGTCCCAGCGGGAGCAGCAGCACCTTCGGGCGGGCACCGTGCGCGCCCAGGAACGCATCGGAGCGATCGCGCAGCGCTTCGAAACCGGCACCGTAGCGCAGCACCCCCGGGGCCGAATCGACCGCGGGAAGCGGCTTCTCGGCCAGATTCGGGAACTCGTTGACTCCGGTGAGAGCCTTGCGACGGTGCGCGATGTCCGCCGCGCGCAGGTCCCGGGTCTCGGCGATCTGCGCGGTCAGGTGCTCCTGGGCGGCGGCGAAACCACCGCGGCGCTCGAGGTCCTGGAAATGCGCCCAGGCCTGCTCGGCCAGGCCGGCGGTGAGGTCCTCGACGAACCAGGAGCCGCCCGCCGGGTCCAGCACCCGGCCCAGGTGCGACTCTTCCAGCAGCAACAACTGGGTGTTGCGCGCCATGCGGCGCGAGAAGCTGGCCGCGGTGCCGGGCAGACCGCCGGGGATGGCCGAGTCGAACGGCTGCACCAGCACGGTGTCGGCGCCGCCGACACCGGCGGCGAAGGCGGCGACCGTGGTGCGCAGCATGTTCGTCCACGGGTCGCGCTGGCTCATCATCGGTGCCGAGGTGACGGCGTGGATGGTCGCGGCGCCCGCGTCGCCGGCACCGACGACCTCGGCCACCCTCGCCCAAAGTGTCCGCGCGGCACGCAGTTTGGCGATCGTGAGGAACTGGTCGTCGTCGGCGGCGAACCGGAAGCTGATCTGGCCGAGGGCTTCGGCCACCGGCAGCCCGGCCTCGGTCAGGGCGCGCAGGTAGGCCACCCCGGCTGCGACGGCACCGGCCAGCTCCCACGACGCGCTGGCCCCCAGATTGTGCAGCGCGGGTCCGTCGACCGTCACGGCCCGCACCCCACCGCGGTAGGCGACGGCCTTGCCCGCCACCGCGATCACCTCGTCGAGGGTCGCCGCCGGGGCGCCGCTCAGCGCAGCGGTCAGCGGATCGGCACCCAGGTCCACCGACAGCCGGGCGCGCTGTTCGTCGTCGAATCCGCCGAGCAGGCCCAGCACCGCGTCGGCGGCGGCGCGGTAATCGGCACCGGCGTCGAGGATCACCGGCACCAGGTCCAGGAACACGCCTTCGAGCAACCGGTCCAGCTCCGCGGGCCGGACCCCGCGCAGCTGCAGCGCGCTCACCCCGTCGGTGAGGGCGCCCAGCACGGTGGCGTTGCCCTCGGTGACGGCGGTCTGGCCGGGCAGCGGGAACACCTCGGCGACCTTCCAGCCGGCGTGCACGTCACGCAGCGCGTCGGCACCGCGGGTGTATGGCCACTGCCCCGGCAACGGCGCCTCGGCACGTTCGTCCAGGGCGGTGTACAGCGGCCGCACCGGGAAGCCTTCGTAGGTGGGCGAGTCGAGCAGACGTTCGGGCTCGGCGGGCAGGTCCGCTGGATCGCGGCGGCTGCTCTTGGCCAGCACACCGGCCACCCCGGACCGCCAGCGCTCGCGATCCGATTCAATGACGCTCGAGGACACTCGCGGCTCCTGGGTTGTCGCGGCTTGGAATCAAGCCCTGTCTGACCTAGTTAGACTAGCCAGGTGTGATTGGGGCCTTTCACCTGAGGCTAAATGATCGGTATCACGGCAGTGCCGGGCGGGCAAAACCTACTGATCAGTACGTGACCGGCATCGCTTTCGGGCGCCCCGTAGTCTTGGCAGACGTGAACGCCGCCGCCAGCACGTTGCGCACGGTCTGGGCCGCACTGACGTCGGCGGCGAACCAATTACCCCGCCGCCGGCTGTTGGCCATTTCGGCGGTCGCTGTGATTCTCGTCGCACTCGCCCTCTGGGTGCCGTTGCCCAGCGCGGTGCAGCTGCGGGATTGGGCCACCTCGGTCGGCCCCTGGTTCCCGGTGGCGTTCTTCGCGGCTCATGTGGTTGTGACGGTTTTCCCGTTCCCCAGGACCGCCTTCACCCTCGCCGCCGGATTGCTGTTCGGCCCATGGCTCGGCGTGTCCATCGCGGTGGTGGCCAGCACGCTGAGTGCCGTGCTGGCGCTGGTGCTGGTTCGGGCGGCGGGCTGGCAACTGAGCAAGCTGGTCCGGCATCCCCGGGTGGACACGTTGGATGCCCGACTGCGCGAGCGCGGCTGGGTATCGGTGCTGTCGATGCGGATGATCCCGGCCGTGCCGTTCTCGGTGCTCAACTACGCCGCTGGCGCGTCGGCGGTCCGGGTGGTGCCCTACACCCTGGCGACCGTCGTCGGGCTGGCTCCAGGCACCGCTGCCATCGTGATTCTCGGCGATGCCCTGACCGGCAATATCAGCCCGCTGCTGTTCCTGGTATCGCTCTGCACGGCCAGTGTCGGGGTCGCCGGCCTGGTCTACGAGATCCGGGCACACCGGCGCCACCACCGGGACCGGTCGGCGGATTGAAGCCGATCACGCCGCCTGGTCGAAAGCCACGACCGACAACGGCACCACCGTCTGTCGGCCCGGCGAGGCTTCCGGAATGCGCGCCGCCTGCGGACGCCCGGAGCGCTTGGACAGCGCGATGAACGAACCCGACCGGACGACGCCGAGCGGTCCGGGGCCGGCGAACCGGGCGATGCCCGAGGCCTGCATGACGAAATTCGCCTTGGCCTGGCGGTAGCCGATCCGCACACCGAGGCCGGACACCACCAGCAGACCCCCGACGCCCGGGAGCGCCAGGGCGGCCAGGGCGGCGATCGAGACCGGCACGAGCATCTTGCTGACCGCGCGGCGCAGGACCGACGCCATCGATCCCGTCGAGCTCACGCCGTGCAGCGCCAGCGGCTCCGTGCTGGACAATTCCTGACTCAGCCCGACCGAGGTCGTTCCGGCAAAGGGCGGCGGGGCCGCGACGGGCGCGGTCGGGCTCACGTCGGCGGGAGCCGCGGGGGCCGGCGCCAGCAGCACCGGCAGCAGGTCCATCGGCGTGGCCGCGGGAGTGCTCACCCGGGGGGTTTCGGCGCTGCCGCCGACGACGGCGGGCGCCGTCGAGGTGGCCGGGAACCCGAGCAGCGAGGACAGGTCACCCGGGATCTCGGTGATGGTGGTGACCGATTCACCGACCGATGTCAGGACCGACTGCACGGTGGCCAGGACGTCACCGACCGGGTTCGTGGACGTCGGCAGCGTCGCCAGCAGGGCCGGGAGCGCGTCGACGGCGTCCCGGACGGATCCGGCGGCCGAGGTGAGCGAACCTGACACCGAGGACGCCAGCTGGTTGACCGGCGGTGGTTTGAACGAGAACGGCGACGCCGGTTTGGGCGCCGACGGGGTGCTCGGGGAGGTCGACGGCGCCGTGGACGGTATGGGCGACAGTTCCGACGACGGCGTGCCGCCCGCGGCGGGATCGGTGCTCGCGTCCGGCCCGGTGGTGCCCTGCTGGTCGGTCGAGGAGGTCGAGGGAGACGTCGCGGAGGTCGACGAAGACGGCGAAGACGTGGATGTCGTGGAAGACGTGGCCCCGCTGCCGGTGGCGCCGTCGGCCGGCTGCTGCGAGCGCGGCGGCGGGAAGATGGTGACCTTCAGCGTCTGATGGGTGGTGCCGGCGCCGCCGAACGACCCGGTGAAGTCCCGGATGGTGGTGCGCACCCGATCCTGGATCCCGGCGATCACAGCACCCGGCCGGAGGTTCTTGGTGGTGGTCGAGGACCCTGGCGAGCCGGACGGCGAGGGCGAAGCCGCCGGGCCGGACGACGTGTCGCCCCCGGTACCAGTCGACGACGATCCGCCGCTGCCCGTATCGGCCATGGCGACCGCCGTCGAGCCGAGGAGTCCACCACCCCCGAGCAACAACGTCGCCGACACCGCGCACACGCTCACCGCACTGCGCATCTGCCTCATGACACCGTTCCTCGCACCCCAGTTTTGCCGGTCGCCGAATACCGGCCGCATGTCACACGCGGGATCCGGTCATCCCAAGATATGTCACCGAAGAAAAATTATCGACCGCGTTCAGCGAAATCGGGGCGAATCCACATCGCCCGTCGCGTCGTGTGACCCGCTAGGCGCGGTGCACCCCGGCGGGGTATGGGCCGCCGGGCAGCTGCTGGGTCACCCCTTCGTTGGAAGGCGCCTGGGTCGGCGGAACCGCCGGCGGGGTGGCCGGCAGCGATGCCGGAGCGCCCAGCGGCGGGGTGCTCGAGCGGGCTTCGGCCTCGGCCCGCGCAACGGCCTGGGCGATGGCCGGGTCGGTGTCGGTGGAGAACCAGTCCGCGACCTCCTCGGCCTCCTCCTCGTCGGACTTCGCCGGGCCGTCGTCCACCGGTGACGGGGTATAGCGGAACACGCCGTCCTCGCCGGGGGCGCCGAGCATCTTGGTGAAGCCCTGCAGGGCCGAACCGAAATCGCTGGGCACCAGCCAGACCTTGTTGGCCTCCCCCTTGGCCATCTGCGGCAGCGTCTGCAGGTACTGGTAGGCCAGCATCTCCGGGGTGGGGCGACCCTTCTTGATCGCCGCGAAGGTCTTCTCGATGGCCTTGGCCTGCCCCTGCGCCTGCAAGTAGGCGGCGGCACGCTCGCCCTGAGCGCGCAGCATGCGGGACTGTCGGTCAGCCTCGGCGGCCAGGATCGCGGCCTGTTTGGCACCCTCGGCTGCCAGGATCTGTGCCTGTTTCTGACCCTCCGCAGCCTTGATGGCCGCTTCGCGGCTGCCCTCGGCGGTGAGGATCATGGCGCGCTTCTCGCGATCGGCACGCATCTGCTTTTCCATCGAGTCCTGGATGGATGGCGGCGGATCGATGCTGCGCAGCTCCACCCGGGCCACCCGCAGGCCCCACCGGCCGGTGGCCTCGTCGAGCACCCCGCGCAGCTGCCCGTTGATCGAGTCACGGGAGGTCAGCGTCTGTTCCAGTGTCATGCCGCCGACCACGTTGCGCAGCGTTGTGGTGGTGAGCTGTTCGACGCCGACGATGTAGTTGCTGATCTGGTAGACCGCGGCCTGGGGGTTGGTCACCTGGAAGTAGACGACGGTGTCGATGTTGACGGTGAGATTGTCCTCGGTGATCACCGGCTGCGGCGGGAAGGACACCACGCGTTCGCGCAGATCCACCCTGGCGCGGATCTTGTCGACGAACGGCAGCAGCAGGGTGAGCTGACCGGAGACTGTCTTGCTGTACCGGCCCAGCCGTTCGATCACCGCGGCCTCGGCCTGCGGTATCAGCGCCACCGATTTGGCGACCACGACGATGGCGAACAACACCAGCACGGCCAACAACACGAGGCCGGCGACAGCACCTTCCATGGCGGGTTCCTTCCCCGAAGATCAGATGGTCTTGTAGACGACCGCGGTGGCACCGTCGATACGGATGACGGTGACGTGGTCGCCGGGTTCGAACACATCGTTGTCGTTGAGAGGCCGGGCCGTCCAGACCTCGCCGTCGAGCTTGACCTGTCCCTGGTGGCGCGCCACCGTGTCCAGCACCAGCGCGCTCTTGCCCTCCAGCGCCTTGACCGGTTCGGGCAGCCCGGTGCCTGCGGTGAACCGACGCCGCAGCGCCGGCCGGACCAACACCAGCAGCAGTACCGATACGACCAGGAACACCGCACCGTCGGCCCAGATCGGCCAGTCGAAGAAAAAGCTGGTACCGGTGGCGGCCAGCGCGCCACCGCTGAGCATGAGCAGGAAGAAGTCACCTGTCAGCGCTTCCGCACCGGCCAGTGCCAGCGCCGCAACCAGCCAGATCAAAGCGGGCATACAGGAACACTAGCGGTTTTCGACCCGTCCGTTGCCGTTCCGCGGGCCATCAGGCCGGATGTCTCACCGGCAATTACACTGCGATCATCATGTGGTGCCCGAGTGCTTCTCTGTCGGTGTGGGTCAACTCCTGGCTCGCGGGGGTGGCCGCGCCCGACGACGTCCTGGACGCGTTATCCCAATGGGCGCCAAAGCATTCGGTGACCGCGTACGACTCGGTGGCGGCCGGCTGCACCGGGTTGCCCTGGCCGGACCTCTTCCATTCCGGCACCATGTCGCTGCTGCAGACCATGCGCACCGCCGCCGGCCCGCCGACGGGTGCGCCGGCGCTGACCCTGGTGTTACCGGTGCCCGGCGATGTCCGGGGGCTGCCCGCCGGCACGCAGTTCCAGCGCGATGCCGTCACCATCGGCGAGGCCATCATCATCGGCCAGGATCCGGCCGGCGCCGTCGGCCTGGTGCCCGAATTCGACTACGACGATCTCGACGACCCGGACTACGAACCGGACCCCATTTCCCTTGCCTGGACCGTGTACTCGGTGCCGCCCCCGGGTGTGGTGGAGCATCTCGACCTCGGTGAGGCCGAGTACACCCTGCGCTCGGCGGTGCGCTCGGCCGCCGACGCCCTCGGAGCGCTGCGGGCCGGCGCCGATGCCGCCGACGTGGACGATCCGCGCGGCATGGTGGAACAACTGTTGGAGGCCACCCGGTTGCACCGCGCACCGGAACACGCGCCGGAGCGGGCGTTGCGGGTGCTGGAGAACGCCGCACACGTGGATGCCATCATCACCGTCAGCTCCGGGCTGATGCCGATCGGTCTGCAGAGTTCATCGGCCATGCAGATCGCGACCGACACCCTGCGGCCGCTGTCCGCGGTGGTGCGTTCGGCACGGCTGGCCGCGGTCAGCGCGATCATGTACTCGGCCTGGCGCCGGTAGCCGCGCGTCAGCCTGCGGCGCACCCCGGCGTGCAGACCGCACCATTGGTGCTGAAACCGTAACCGGGCACCTGGTCGGCACCGCCGGCCCGCACCGGCGGCAGGCCGCGTTGGGCTTCGTCGAGCAGATCCATTGCGAGGCGGGCAAATCGGGGCTGGGCGTTCGGTGTACTGGCTCGCGCCAGCGCGACGCCGGCCGCCGCGGCCTGTTCGGCCAGTTCGTTGTCCAGGTCCCACACCACCTCGATGTGGTCGGCGACGAAGCCCACCGGGCACACGATGACCGCCTCGGTGCCGGCCTGCACGAGCGCGGCGAGATGATCGCCGACATCGGGCTCCAACCACGGCACCTGCGGGGGTCCGGACCGCGATTGCCACACCTGGTCGTAGTCGTCGTGACCGGCCGCGGCGGCCACCAGGCGCGCGGTGTGGGCCACCTGGCGCTGATACAGATCCTGACCACACCGCGAGGCGGCCCGCAGCGGGATGGAATGCGCGGTGAACACCAGCCGGGCCCGGTCGCGCAGGTTCGGTGCCAAGGTGGCCGTGGCGTCGCGCACGGCGTCGGCGAACATCTCGATCAGGAGGGGATGATCGAAGTACTGCCGCAGTTTGGTCAGCTCGGGGGCGGCCGGGCCGGCCGCGGCGCGGCCCCGCGCGATGTCCTCCTGGTATTGCACACAGCCCGAGTAACCGCCCCAGGCCGACGTGGTGAACACCGCCGCATGCCGAATACCGTTGTCGCGCATGGCCGTCACGGTGTCCTCGACATACGGCTCCCAGTTCCGGTTGCCGAAGTAGACCGGCAGATCCCAGCCGCGCGCGGCGATCTCGGCCTCTATCGCGGTGATCAGCTCACGGTTGATGCCGTTGATCGGCGACACTCCCCCGAAATGCAGGTAGTGCTCGGCGACCGCGGCCAACCGCTCCGGTGGCACACCGCGGCCACGGGTGACGTTCTCCAGGAACGGCATGACCTGCTCGGGCCCCTCGGGTCCACCGAAGGACAGCAGCAGCACCGCATCGAATTTCATCGACTATCGCTACAGCAGCTGGGTGCTGGCGCCGCCGTCGGCGTAGACGATGGTTCCGGTGGTGGCCGGCAGCCAGTCCGACAGCAGCGCACACACGGTCTTGGCAACCGGGGTGGGGTCCTTCATGTTCCAGCCGATCGGCGCACGCTGGTCCCAGCCCTCCTCCAGCAGCCGCATCTGGTCACCGGCTTCGGCGCCCAGCGCACCGCCGACGATGGCACTCATCGCCAGCGTTCGGATCGGTCCGGCGGCAACCAGATTGGAGCGCACGCCGTAGGGCCCCGCTTCGCGGGCGACGAACCGGTTCACCGACTCCAGCGCGCTCTTGGCGACGGTCATCCAGTTGTAGGCCGGCATCGCACGGGTCGGGTCGAAGTCCATGCCGACGATGCCGCCGCCCGGATTCATGATGGGCAGCACGGCCTTTGCCAACGAGGCGTACGAGTAGGCGGAGATGTGGATGCCCTTGGCGACATCCTCGTACGGGGCATCGAAGAACGGGTTGATGCCCATGCCGCTCTGCGGCATGAAGCCGATCGAGTGCACCACCCCGTCGAGCTTGGCGTCCGCACCGATCACCTCGGAAACCCGGCCGGCCAGCGAGTCCAGGTGCTCCTGGTTCTGTACGTCGAGCTCCAGCAGGGGTGCCGGCTTGGGCAGCCGGTCGGCGATGCGCTGGATCAGCTTCATCCGGTCGAAACCGGTCAGCACCAGTTCGGCACCTGCCTCCTGCGCCACCTTGGCGATGTGGAAGGCGATCGAGCTGTCGGTGATGATCCCCGTGACGAGGATGCGCTTGCCTTCGAGAAGCCCTGTCATGTGAAAGTCCTTACTGTTCGCCAGAATTCGAGAAGTTCTTGTGGTTGGCCGCGCTAGTGGCCCATGCCCATGCCGCCGTCGACCGGGATGACCGCGCCGGCGATGTAGGAGGCGTCCTCGGACGCCAGGAAGCTCACCACGCCGGCGACCTCCGCGGCGGTGCCGACCCGCTTGGCGGGGATGAACTCCAGCGCGCCGGCCTGGATCCGCTCGTCCAGCGCCCGGGTCATCTCGGTGTCGATATAGCCCGGTGCCACGACGTTGGCGGTGACACCGGCCTTGGACAGCTCGCGGGAGATGGACCTGGCCATGCCGATCAGGCCCGCCTTGGCGGCCGCGTAGTTGGCCTGGTTGCCGATGCCCCACATCCCCGACACCGAACCGATGTAGATGATCCGGCCGAAGCGCTTGCGCTGCATGCTGCGCGAGGCCCGCTGGGTCACCCGGAACGCACCGGTGAGGTTGGCGTTGATGACCTCGGTGAACCGCTCCTCGGTCATCCGCATCAAGAAGGCGTCCTTGGAGATGCCGGCGTTGGAGACCAGCACCTCGACGGGGCCCTGGTGCTCCTCGACCTCGGTGAACGCGCGGTCGACGGCAGCGTTGTCGGTGACATCGCACTCGACGCCGAACAACCCCTCCGGGGCGCCGGATCCGCGATGGGTGACCGCGACCTTGTGGCCGTCGGCGGCCAGTCGCTGCGCGATCGCCAGGCCGATGCCCCGGTTACCACCGGTTACCAACACCGAGCGCGAGACGAAGGGCGGACGACCAGCCGAGGGTTGCGAGACTTCACCGTCACTCATGACGCCAAACCTATCGCCAAGCGCACCGTTCACCGAAATCGGAGTGCCCGCACTCAGCCGGGCAGCCTGCGGTTGATCAACAGCGCCGCCAGCGCCGACAGGGCCAGCACCAGAGCGCCCAGTCGCAACCAGCCCATGCTGGCGTCACCCTTGATGGTCTCGTAGCCGATCTGCTGCTGCAGCGAGGTGAACACCTGCTTGAGCTGCTCCAGGCTGGATGCGGTGAAGGCCTCGCCGCCGGAGAGGTCGGCGATCTTCTTGAGCATCTCGTCGTCGACGGGCACCGGTTGGCGCTGATCGTTGATCTCGACGTAGCCGTACGGGGTGCCGAACGACACCGTGGAGATCGGCACACCCTGGTCCTTGGCGGTGCGCGCCGCGGTGTAGGCACCCTTGGGGTTGTCCGGGTTGGACGGCACCGTCTCCTTGCCGTCGGACATCAGCACGATGCGGGCCGGCGGTGGTTCGTCACCGCCGCCGATGACGGCGCCCACGGTGGCGATGGCCTGCAGGGCGGTGAAGATGCCCTCGCCCGTGGCGGTGCGGTCGGCCAGTTGCAGTTTGTCGATCCCGTTCTTGGTGGCGTCGCGGTTGGTGGTCGGCGAGACCAGCACCGTGGCGGTTCCGGCGTAGGCGATCAGCCCCAGGTTGATGCCCGGGGTCAGCTGGTCGGCGAACTGTTTGGCGGCCTCCTGGGCGGCGACCAGCCGGCTGGGCGCCACATCGGTGGCCCGCATGGACTGCGAGACGTCTATCACCAGCATCACGACCGCACGGTTGCGCGGGATACGGACGTCGTGGGTGGGACCGGCCATCGCGACGGTGAACAGCAGCAGCGACGCGACCAGCAGGATCGCGGGCACGTGCCGCCAGCGGGTGGGCTGTTTGGGCGCCACCTTCTCCAGCAGTTCCATGTTCGCAAAGCGCAGGATCCGCTTCTGGCGGGCCAGCTGCACCACGATGTACAGCCCGACCAGGCCGAGGATCACCAGCAGGAACAGGAAGAACCACTTGTGTTCGAATCCCGTCAGCGTCATCGGTCCGAGCAACGGCAAAGTCATGTGCGGCTAGTCATTTCCGTTTCGATACTCATCGGGCTGCCAGGGCGCCGCGCCGGCGGTTGGCGACGAACCGGACCACGTCGGCGATCCAGTCCCGGTCGGTGCGCAGCGTCAGCAGAGGGGCGTCGCAGCGGCGCAGGGTGCGGGCCACCTCGGCGCGGTGCGCGGCGGCGGCCTTGGCGAAATCGTCGCGCAGCTTGGCGTCGATGGTGAATTCCCGGGTGACACCGGTCTCGGTGTCCTGCAGGATCACATCGCCGATATCGGGCAGTTCGATATCGCGGGGATCGAGGATCTCGATCCCCAGCACCTCGTGCCTGCCGGAGATCGCGCGCAGCGGCCGCATCCAGTCGATCGGGCCGAGGAAGTCGCTGATGATCACCGCCATCCCCCGCCGGCGTTCCGGACGGCGCAACGCGTCGATGGTGGCGGCCAGGTCACCGCGCACCCCGGGCGGGGCCTGCGGTGTGGTGGCGATGGCGCGCAGCAATTCCTGCTCGTGCAGCCTGCCCGACAGCGCCGGGACGCGGCGCATGGTGTCGCCGTTGGAGATCAGCGCGCCCAGCCGGTTGCCACCACCGCTGTTGAGGAAGGCGATCGCGGCCGCGGCGGCCACCGCCAGATCGCGTTTCTCGCAGCCTGCGGTGCCGAAGTCCAGGCTGGCGGACACGTCGACCACCAGCCAGGTCTCCAGTTCCCGGTCGGCGATCATCTGCCGCACGTGCGGGTGGGTGGTGCGCGCGGTCACCGACCAGTCCATCCGGCGCACGTCGTCGCCGGGCTGGTACATCCGGGACTCGCCCGGTTCGGAGCCCGGGCCGGGGATCAGGCCGAGGTGGTCCCCGTGCAGCACCCCGTCGAGCTTGCGGCGCACCGTGAGCTCGAGCTTGCGCAACGCGGCCGACAGCTGCGGGTCACGGATCTCGCCCCGCTTGAGCGATGGCAGGTCGACCGTGCGGCCTTGCTCCGGCGGCACAGTGCCGGTCACCGACCGCTGGCCGCCGCCGCGGCAGGCACCCCGGGAGGCGCCGAATGCCCTTGCTGCGGAATGGCATTGACCTGCGGCAGGCCGACGGTTTGCAGGATCCGGTTGATCACGGTCTCCGAGGAGATCTCGTCGGCCAGCGCGTCGTAGGTGAGCACCAGCCGGTGCCGCAGCACGTCGGGGATGACCTCGACGACGTCCTGCGGGATGACGTAGTCGCGGCCGCGCACCAGCGCCAGCGCGCGGGAGGCCGAGATGATGCCCAGCGAGGCACGCGGCGAGGCGCCGTAGGCGATCCACGCCTTGGCGTCGGGCATGCCGAACTTCTCCGGCTCGCGGGTGGCGGTGACGACACGCACCACGTAGTCGACCAGGGCGTGGTGCACGAAGTTGTTGGCGGCCACCTCTTGCAGGCGCAGCAGGTCGCCGGTGTTGAGGATCTGCTTGGGCTCCGGCGGTTTCACACCCATCCGGTAGATGATCTCGCGCTCTTCCTCCGGTGACGGGTAGTCGACGTTGAGCTTGAACAGGAACCGGTCGCGCTGCGCTTCGGGCAGCTGGTAGACGCCCTCCTGCTCGATCGGGTTCTGGGTGGCCATCACCAGGAACGGATTGGGCAGCGGGAACGTCTTGCCGCCGATGGAGATCTTGCGCTCGGCCATCACCTCGAGCAGGGCGGACTGCACCTTTGCCGGCGCCCGGTTGATCTCGTCGGCGAGCAGGAAGTTGACCACCACGGGGCCGAGTTCGATGTCGAACTCCTCCTTGCCCTGCCGGTAGATGCGGGTACCGACGATGTCGGTGGGCACCAGGTCCGGCGTGAACTGGATGCGGGCGAAGGTGCCGCCGACGACCTTGGCGAAGGTCTCGACGGCCAGCGTCTTGGCCACGCCGGGCACGCCTTCGAGCAGCACGTGGCCCTTGGCGAGCAGCCCGACCAGCATGCGCTCCACCAGCTGGTCCTGCCCGACGATGATGCGCTTGACCTCGAAGATCGCGCGTTCGAGGGTGTGTACCTCGTTCTGCAGCGCGCTGTTGTTGGCGGGGGCGGCGGAAGCCTGTGTCGGCGCTCCGGGCGGGTAGCCCTGCGTCGGGGCCGGGCCTGGGTAGCCTCCGGCGCCCTGCGGCGGCCCACTCGGTGACGTCATCTAGCTTCCTCCCACAGTCGTTGTGTGTACCCGGCTGGTCAACCCTGGACCAAGTCAGGCGCCGCCGTGCGGCGACACGCCCGCCGTCAACTATTCCAGGCGGTTGGGGATCCGTCGACGGCGCGGGCCCCTGCTCAGGCTGTCCTCAGGATTCGATGATGCGCGACAGGTGCGGGGACATACCCGCCATCCGGACCGGGCTGACGGTCACCTTCCCGGCGCTACCGGAGGCCTCCAGCATCTTGCCGCCACCCAGATAGATGGCCACGTGCTGGCTGCCGCCCGGCCCGTAGAAGATCAGGTCACCGCGCTTGGCCTGCGACGGCGGGATGGGCCGTCCGGTGTTGTACTGGTCGCCGGAGTACTTGGGGATCTGCACGCCGACACCGGCGAAGGCATAGCGGGTCAGGCCGGAACAGTCGAAGCCCATCTTCCCGGCGTCGTAGTCCACGCCGGGGCCCGGACCGGTGAGGGTGCCCCCGCCCCACGAGTACGGCACACCCATCTGCGAGCCCGCCCTGCGGATCACGTATTCGATGGCCTGCGGGCCGCGGACCCGGCCACCGGGCAGGGCGGCGGCCGCCTTGGGCGCCAGCCCGAGGGACTGCAGGAACTGCTGGCCCAGATTGGCGGTGGTGTCCAGGGCGATCTTGCTGACCTGGAAGCCGGCGTTGGCCATGGCCACCGGATCACCGGGCCCGCCGGAGCTGACGATCTTGGGCAGGGTCGGATCCCATTGCCCGTCGTCGGGCGCCGCGGCGGCCAGGGGCGCGGAAACCACGGAGCCGAGCGTCAGCGCCGCCCCGGCAAGAACCGAGACGACGGCCACCTTCAGTCGAAACAGTTTGGAGCGCAATACAATCCTCAGGTCAGTACTCGATGTAGCGAATGACGTACGGGGTCATGCCGCCGGTGCGGACCGGCGAGACCTTGACGTTGGACCCGGTGTAGGGCGCTTCGAGCATCTGCCCGTTGCCGAGGTACAGGGCGACGTGCTGACTGCCGCCGGGGCCGTAGAAGATGACGTCGCCGCGGCGCATCTCCGAGGACGGGATCTTGCGGCCCATGTCGTACTGCGAGCCCGAGTAGTGCGGCAGCTTGATCCCCACTCCGGCGAAGGCGTACAGGATCAGGCCCGAACAGTCGAAACCGACTGTGCCGGCGCCGGAGTCGATGCCGCGGCTCGGACCGCCGGCGTTACCGCCACCCCACGAGTACGGCACGCCCATCTGCGACATGGCGCGCTGGATCACGTACTCGGAGGCCTGCCTGCCGTACACGCGCGGGATGGCGCCGTTGGTGTAGCCGGTCGGCGTCGGGATCAGGCCCAGCTTCTGCAGGAAGGTGCGGCCCATGTTCGCGGTGAGTTGGGCCGAGGTGTTCATGATGCCGAGGATCGCGTTGATGATCGCGATCGGATCCCCGCTGACGAACGCGCTGGGGATCATCGGCAGGGTGGTGTCCCACTGGCTGGTGTTGGCCGGGGCGGCGGTCTTGCCGGGGGCGCGGTCCCAGTCGGCGCCCGCGGCGGGCGCCGGCCCGCCGGGCTTGGGGGCGGCCTGCGGCTGGGCCGCGTCGGGGGCCGGTTGGGCCGGTCGCTCGGCGGCGGCCAATTTCGCCTGTGCCGCACTGCGTTCGGCGGTCAGCTTGTCCAATTCCTGCTGCTGGCCGGCGAAGGTCTGCTGAGCCTTGGTGAGGCTCGCGACTGCGGCGTCCTGGCTGGCTTGGGCAGCGGCGGCGGCCTTGTCGGCGGTGTCTTTGGCCAGCCGAGCGGCCGACTCCCGGTTGATCTGTTCGGTGCGGGCCCGCTGTAGGTCGGTGATGACCTGTTGTGAACTCATCGCGAGCGCCTGGCCGGCCGCGGCGGTGCGCAGCGCCTCGGCCGGGTCGGCGGCGGTCAGATAGGACGCCGACGGCCCGTTGACGTACGTCGCGGCGGCGAAGGTGTCGAACCGCTTCTGGGCGTCCGCGATCCGGGCGTCGGCGTCGCTCACGTCGCGCTTGCTCTCATCCAATTTCTGCTGCGCGATGGCGACGTCGTCGCGGGCGTTGGCGACGTCGACGAGGGCCTTGTTGACGCTCTCCTGCTGCGTCTGCACGGCAGCTCCGAGGTCCTGCAGTTTCTGGTCGGCCTCGGCCACGGCGGCGACGAGCGCGGCGATCCCCTCCGGGTTCGCCGGTTCGGCGACCGAGACGGCTCCGTTGGGCATGGTCCCCGCCAGCAGCACGCCGAAGGTCACGGGGAACGCGCACAGCTGCGCGTACCGCCGGGAGGCGCCAGGGGTGCGTCTCATTCGACTCAGGTCTCCTCGGGCTGGACGCGAACGTCATGGCACTTCACGCAGTGCCCGAAGTCGCCCCGGAGGCGATGCTCACCCATCACTTGGGTCACATCAATCACAGCTGCAACTACAGGCACTGTCTGCACCGTACGTCACAGCGCGCTCTAAAGAAACTTTAGTAACAAATTACATGTTTGTAATTGAATCCGTTGTGACCGAACGGTGATATTCGAATTCACCGGCGCCACTCGGCGGCAACTCCCGATCCCACCGCGCCATTACTGCGGAGCGCCGGAAACCGCTTTCTCAGCAACGCCGCGTTTGGCGCGAACCTGCAGCATACGGGTAACGACGGCGGCCGCAGCTACCCCCAGCGTGAGCACGATGGTAAACGGCGTCCACGGAAAGTCCGGGGTGTGCAACTGCGATACGAAATTCTTCGAAGATTGGACGGCATTACCCGTTTTCGCCAGGTCCTGACCGGCCTCCAAGGTGACCCGGTCATAAACGTGGCTGTAGGTGCCCGCGAAGCCCGGGCTGATCACCAGCACCGTCGATCCCGGGTAGACCGTGCCGACGTCGTTGGCGATATCGCGCAGCGGTGTGTCGATGGGTGGACTCGTCGGGAGCACCACCAGTTTGAGGTCGATGCCCTGAGCCTTCGCGTCGGCGACCACCTGGGCGAGCCCGGCGGGGTCGGCCGACGCGGGAGCGGCCACCCCGTCCTCACGGACGTCGGTCAGCACCTGCGCCATACATTGATCGACCGGGGTGGTCAGACCCAAGCCCACGGTGGAACAGACGTCGGGTGGAATGTATGCGGGCACGAACTGAACCGTCACCTGGCAGACGGTACTGGAAATTCACCCAAGCGACTGGCAGCACGCGCGCGAGCGGACCAGACTGGAACGGCCCCCTCGGGCGATTCACAGGACAAGCGTACTGTTAGGATTATCGACGCCGTCGACACAGCCCGTCGCGGCGATGACTAACCGGGAGTTGATGTGACTAGCACAGATTCGGTCAATTCATTTGGAGCCCGCGACACTCTCACCGTCGGGGACAAGAGTTACGAGATCTACCGCCTCGACGCGGTACCCGGGACCGAGAAACTGCCCTACAGCCTGAAGGTGCTGGCCGAGAACCTGCTGCGCACCGAAGACGGCGCCAACATCACCAAGGAACACATCGAGGCCATCGCGAACTGGGATCCCTCGGCCGAGCCGAGCATCGAGATCCAGTTCACCCCCGCCCGCGTGCTGATGCAGGACTTCACCGGCGTGCCGTGCATCGTCGACCTGGCCACCATGCGCGAGGCCGTCGCGACCCTCGGCGGCGACCCGAACAAGGTCAACCCGCTCTCCCCCGCCGAGATGGTGATCGACCACTCCGTCATCCTCGACGTCTTCGGCAACGCCGGCGCCTTCGAGCGCAACGTCGAGCTCGAATACGAGCGCAACGGCGAGCGTTATCAGTTCCTGCGCTGGGGCCAGGGCGCTTTCGACGACTTCAAGGTCGTCCCGCCCGGCACCGGCATCGTGCACCAGGTGAACATCGAGTACCTCGCCCGGGTCACCATGGTCCGCGACGGCGTGGCCTACCCCGACACCTGTGTGGGCACCGACAGCCACACCACCATGGAGAACGGTCTCGGCGTGCTCGGCTGGGGCGTCGGCGGTATCGAGGCCGAGGCGGCCATGCTGGGCCAGCCGGTCTCGATGCTCATCCCCCGCGTCGTCGGCTTCAAGCTGACCGGCGAGATCAAGCCGGGCGTCACCGCAACCGACGTGGTGCTCACCGTCACCGACATGCTGCGCAAGCACGGCGTCGTCGGCAAGTTCGTCGAGTTCTACGGCAAGGGTGTGGCCGAGGTGCCCCTGGCCAACCGCGCCACGCTGGGCAACATGAGCCCCGAATTCGGCTCCACCGCAGCCATTTTCCCGATCGACGACGAGACCATCAACTACCTGCGCCTGACCGGCCGCAGCGACGAGCAGCTCGCCCTGGTCGAGGCCTACGCCAAGACGCAGGGCATGTGGCACAACCCGGACTCCGAGCCGGTCTTCTCCGAATACCTCGAGTTGGACCTGTCCACCGTGGTGCCCTCCATCTCGGGTCCCAAGCGTCCGCAGGACCGCATCGAGCTGTCCGATGCCAAGAACGCCTTCCGCAAGGACATCCACAACTACGTCGAGGAAAACCACCCGACGCCGGAGACCAAGCTGGACGAGGCCGTCGAGGAGTCCTTCCCCGCCAGCGATCCGGCCACGCTGTCCTTCGCCGACGACGGTGCCGTCGACGTCCGCCCGTCGGCCGCCAACGGGGCCGCGGGCCGGCCGTCCAAGCCGGTCACCGTGCGCTCCGAGGAACGCGGTGAGTTCGTGCTCGACCACGGCGCCGTCGTGGTCGCGGGCATCACCTCGTGCACCAACACCTCCAACCCGTCGGTCATGATCGGCGCCGCGCTGCTGGCCAAGAAGGCCGTCGAGAAGGGCCTGACGTCTAAGCCCTGGGTCAAGACGAACATGGCACCGGGCAGCCAGGTGGTCACCGACTACTACAACAAGGCCGGCCTGTGGCCGTACCTGGAGAAGCTGGGCTACTACCTGGGCGGCTACGGCTGCACCACCTGCATCGGCAACACCGGTCCGCTGCCCGACGAGATCTCGGCGGCCATCAACGACAACGACCTGTCGGTGACCGCGGTGCTGTCCGGCAACCGCAACTTCGAGGGCCGCATCTCCCCCGACGTGAAGATGAACTACCTGGCCTCCCCGCCGCTGGTCATCGCCTACGGCATCGCGGGCACCATGGACTTCGACTTCGAGACGGACCCGCTGGGCCAGGACAGCGACGGCAACGACGTGTTCCTCAAGGACATCTGGCCGTCTGCGGCCGAGATCGAGGAAACCATCGCGAGCTCCATCGACCGGGACATGTTCACCGACTCGTACGCCGACGTGTTCAAGGGCGACGAGCGCTGGCGTTCGCTGCCCACCCCGGAAGGCAACACCTTCGAGTGGGACGAGAAGTCGACCTACGTCCGCAAGGCCCCGTACTTCGACGGCATGCCCGCCGAGCCCGAGCCGGTCAAGGACATCACGGGCGCCAGAGTGCTTGCCCTGCTGGGTGATTCGGTAACCACCGACCACATCAGCCCGGCGGGTTCGATCAAGCCCGGCACGCCGGCCGCCCAGTACCTCGACGCCAACGGCGTGGAGCGCAAGGACTACAACTCCCTGGGCTCGCGGCGCGGTAACCACGAGGTGATGATCCGCGGCACCTTCGCCAACATCCGCCTCAAGAACCAGCTGCTCGACGATGTCTCGGGCGGCTATACCCGTGACTTCACCCAGCCCGGCGGTCCGCAGGCGTTCATCTACGACGCCTCGGTCAACTACCAGAAGGCCGGCATCCCGCTGGTCGTGCTGGGTGGCAAGGAATACGGCTCCGGTTCGTCGCGCGACTGGGCGGCCAAGGGCACCACGTTGCTGGGTGTGCGCGCCGTGATCACCGAGTCGTTCGAGCGCATCCACCGCTCGAACCTGATCGGCATGGGCGTCATCCCGCTGCAGTTCCCCGCAGGTGAGTCGGCCGCCAGCCTCAAGCTGGACGGCACCGAGACCTTCGACATCACCGGTATCGAAGAGCTCAACGCCGGCAAGACGCCCAAGACCGTGCATGTCACCGCCAAGAAGATCGCGGAAGACGGCACAGTGTCTTCGACGGTGGAGTTCGACGCGGTGGTCCGCATCGACACCCCCGGTGAGGCGGACTACTACCGCAACGGCGGCATCCTGCAGTACGTGCTGCGCAACATGCTGAAGTCCTGAGCAGAAGCTCCCAGGCGATAACTCAGCGCAGTGCCGAAAGTCACCGACGACCATCTGACGGCGCGCCGGCGCCAGATTCTCGACGGTGCCCGCCGCTGCTTCGCGGAGTACGGATACGAGAAGGCGACCGTGCGACGGCTCGAACACACCATCGGGCTGTCGCGCGGCGCCATCTTCCACCACTTCCGCGACAAGGACACGCTGTTCTTCGAACTGGCCCGCGAGGATGCCGAGCGGATGGCCGAGGTGGCCTCCCGCGAGGGCCTCATCCAGGTGATGCGCGACATGATCGCCGCCCCGGAGCAGTTCGACTGGCTGGCCACCCGGCTGGAGATCGCGCGCAAGCTGCGCAACGATCCGGCCTTCCACGCCGGGTGGGCCGAACGGTCAGCAGAGCTGTCGGCCGCCACCAGTGAGCGGTTGCGGCGGCAGAAACAAGCCGGCCGGCTACGCGACGACGTCGCCGGTTCGGTGCTGCAGAACTATCTGGACCTGGTGCTCGACGGGCTGGTGGCCCGACTGGCATCCGGCGACAGCACCGAAAACCTCAGCGCGGTACTGGACCTCGTCGAGGAGTCGGTGCGCCAGCGCAGCTGATCAGCCGATGCGGCGGTGGTTGGGGCCGCCACGGCTGCGCATGGTGGTGCCGGATTCGCGCAACATGCTGTGTACGGATCCGTACGAGCGGCCGGTCATCGCCACCAGTGACCGGATGCTCGCGCCCCGCTCGTAGGCGGTGCGCAGCTCGGTCAACACCTGGTCTCGGGACTTGCTGCTTTCGTTCATCAGACGTCTCCCCACTTCTGCGAATGCATCCCGCGGGTACACAGCCTAGGAAGCGGTCAAACGTGCCGGGCCGAATTCGGGAAATGCGTTGCGAACTCAAACAAGTTCGCCCGGCCCCGCAAACTCAGGCGAGCTCGATCAGGTCCCGGTACTCGTCGGACCAGAAGTCCTCGGTGCCGTCCGGCAGCAACACCACGCGCTGCGGGTCCAGCGCCTCGGCGGCGCCCGGATCGTGGGTCACCAACACCACCGCACCCTCGTAGCTGCGCAGCGCGTCGAGCACCTGCTCACGTGAGGCCGGATCAAGGTTGTTGGTCGGCTCGTCGAGCAACAGGACGTTCGCGGTCGAGGCCACCAGGCCGGCCAGCGCCAACCGGGTCTTCTCGCCACCGGACAAGGTGCCGGCCGGCTGGTCCAGCTGCGGGCCGGTGAACATGAAGGCGCCCAACAGTCCTCGCAGATCCTGCTCGCCCGTGTCGGGTGCGGCGTGCCGGATGTTCTCCCAGACGGTCGCCCCATTGTCCAGGGTGTCGTGCTCCTGGGCGAAGTAGCCGATCTTCAATCCGTGGCCGGGATCCAGGCCGCCCGCGTCGGGCGTCTCCACGCCGGCCAGCAATCGCAGCAACGTCGTCTTGCCGGCACCGTTGAGGCCGAGCACCACCACGCGCGAGCCGCGGTCGATGGCCAGGTCCACCCCGGTGAAGATCTCCAGCGACCCGTAGGTTTTCGTCAATCCTTTGGCAACCAGGGGTGTCTTGCCGCACGGCGCCGGGGTGGGGAACTTGATCCTGGCCACCTTGTCGGCCACCCGTTCGGCGTCGAGCTCGGCGATCATCCGCTCCGCGCGACGCAACATGTTCTGGGCGGCAACGGCTTTGGTGGCCTTGGCGCCCATCTTGGCGGCCTGGGCCCGCAGCGCTCCCGCCTTCTTCTCGGCGTTGGCCCGCTCACGGCGGCGCCGCTGCTCGTCGGTGGCGCGCGCATCGAGGTACTTCTGCCAGCCCATGTTGTAGATATCGGCCTCACCGCGGACCGCGTCCAGGAACCACACCCGGTTGACCACGTCGGCCAACAGGTCGACATCGTGGCTGATGACCACCAGCCCACCGGTGTGGTTCTGCAGGAAGCTGCGCAACCAGCCGATCGAGTCGGCGTCGAGGTGGTTGGTGGGCTCGTCGAGCAGCAGGGTGGTACCCGAGCCCGAACCCTCGGACGCGGCGAACAGGATGCGGGCCAATTCCACCCGTCGGCGCTGACCGCCGGACAAGGTGCGCAGCGGCTGGGTCAGCACCCGATCGGGCAAACCGAGGCTGGCGCAGATCCGGCCGGCCTCGCTCTCGGCGGCGTACCCGCCGAGTGCGGCAAAACGTTCCTCGAGCTGGCCGTAGCGGCGCACCGCCTTGTCCCGGGCGGCGTCGTCGGCGACCTCGGCCATCAGCGTCTGCTGCTTCTCCAGCTCGGACAGCAGGGTGTCCAGGCCGCGGGCGGACAACACCCGGTCCCTGGCCAGGACGTCCAGGTCACCCTCGCGGGGGTCCTGCGGCAGGTAACCGACCTCGCTGGTGGCCTCGACCTTGCCGGCATAGGGCTCGCCCTCACCGGCCAGGATGCGCATGGTGGTGGTCTTGCCCGCGCCGTTGCGCCCGACCAACCCGATCCGATCGCCGGGCTGCACGCGCAGTGCGGCGCCCTCGATGGACAGCAGTGTGCGCGCCCCAGCGCGGACCTCCAGGTCCGTTGCGGTGATCACGCACCTACCTCCTCGTTCTCGCTATTTGTCGTCCGTGAAGACGGCGGGCCGCTTCTCGGCGCGCGCGGCGACCGCCTCCTCGAAATTGGCGGTGAGCAGGCGCACGAACAGCTGGCCCAGACCTTCGGCCTGCATATGCCCCTCAAGGCTCGCGGCGTCCAGTCCACTCCACAGCGTCCGCTTGGTCAACTCGGTTCCCGGCCGGGAAAACGCCGCGATGCGCTGGGCAATTCCGTAGCAGTATGCCAGCAATTCGTCCTCGGCCACCACTTGCGATACCAGCCCGATCCGTTCGGCCTCGGCCGCATCGACGTCACGACCGGTCAGCATGATCTCGAAGGCCCGCGACGCGCCGATGGCCCGCGGCAGCAGGTAGGACAACCCCAGTTCGCTCGCCGTCAGCCCGTTGTTGATGCCGGCGGCCCGGAAGTAGGCGCCCGCCGCGGCGACCCGGATATCGCAGGCCAACGCCAGGCACAGACCACCACCAATGGCGGCACCGTTGACGGCGGCGATGACCGGCTGGTGCAGGCGGCGCAGCGCCAGGATGACCTCGTCGAGCACCTCCATGGACCGCAAGGCGAACGTCGGCCGGGTCAGCCCGGCCACATGCGGCACCGAGCCCGCCGACTTGTGGTCGGCACCGGAGGAGAAGCCCCGGCCTGCACCGGTCAACACCACCACCCGCACGTCGTTGTCCAAGCGCAACTCATCGAGCACCGCCCGCAGCGGCACCATGACGTCGAAGGCCATCGAGTTCATCCGCTCGGGCCGGTTCAGCGTGACCAGTGCCACGCCCGGCTGCGGTCGGTCGACGAGGACGAAATCGCTGTGATCGGTCACACGTGCACGCTAGCGCGTGCCAGGTGCGTCAGTTCTGCTGCGACGCGATGGCCGCGTCAGTTCTGCTGCGACGCGATGGCCGCGTCGATATCGAACTCTTTGATCTTGGTGATCAGCTCGTCCAGCTGCGCCGGCGCCAGCGCCCCGGACTGCCGGAACACCTGGTGCCCCTTCTTGAATGCCATCAGCGTCGGAATAGCCTGGATCTCGGCGGCCTGCGCCAACTCCGGTTCGGCCTCGGTGTCGACCTTCGCGTGCACCACATCGGGGTGCTTCTCGGCGGAGGCCCCGTAGGTCGGGGCGAACGCGCGGCAGGGACCACACCACGACGCCCAGAAGTCGACGATCACGATCTCGTTGTCGTCGAGGATGCCCTTGAATTCGGCTGCGGTGATGTCTCGTGTACCCACGGTTGTCCTAACGTTTTCCCGGTTGCCGTTGTTCCGCCTGACAACCATTGTCCAACCATTGTCACCGCCGCGTCCGCGCGCTGCTCGGCGTTGGCCGGAATCGGCCGCGCGCGTCAGACCGTGAAACCGAGCGCCCGCAGCTGCTCGCGGCCGTCATCGGTGATCTTGTCCGGGCCCCACGGCGGGTTCCACACCCAGTTCAACTTGATGTCCTTGACCAGGCCTGCCCCGATCAGCGCGGTGCGGGTCTGGTCCTCGATCACATCGGTGAGCGGGCAGGCCGCCGAGGTCAGCGTCATGTCGATCAGCGCGACCTTGCCGGCCTCCCCGTCCTCCAGGTTCAGCCCGTACACCAGGCCGAGGTCCACGACGTTGATGCCCAGCTCGGGGTCGACCACATCACGCATGGCTTCTTCGACGTCGGCCAGCAGCAGTTCTTCGGTCTGATCACTCATCGTCTCTCCTCCACGTCGAAAACACCGTCGCTGGCTTGCGCCACAGCATCTTTGAAAGCCATCCAGCCCAGCAGGGCGCATTTCACCCGGGCCGGGTAGCGGGACACCCCGGCGAACGCGATGCCGTCGCCCAACACATCCTCGTCACCCTCGACATTGCCGCGGGACGAGATCATCTCCGTGAACGCCGCGACGGTCTTGAGCGCATCGCCGACGGTCTGGCCGATCACCTGGTCGGTGAGCACCGATGTCGAGGCCTGACTGATGGAACAGCCCTGCCCGTCATAGGAGATGTCGTCGACGATCTCGCCGTCCTCGGACAGCCGCACCCGCAGCGTCACCTCGTCACCACAGGTGGGGTTGACGTGGTAGACCTGCGCACCGAACGGCTCCCGCAGCCCGCGGTGGTGCGGATGCTTGTAGTGGTCCAGGATGACTTCCTGGTACATCTGTTCCAGTCTCACGCGAAGAACTCCACAGCCCGTCGGACGCCGGACACCAACCGGTCCACCTCGTCGACCGTGTTGTACACCGCGAACGAGGCCCGTGCGGTCGCGGCGATGCCGAGCCGGCGGTGCAGCGGCCAGGCGCAGTGGTGGCCCACCCGCACGGCCACGCCCTCGTCGTCGAGCACCTGCCCGACGTCGTGCGCGTGCACCCCGTCGACGACGAAGCTCACCGGCGATCCGCGGTGCTCGAGCGTGGTGGGGCCGATGATCCGCACAGCCGGGATCGCGCCCAGCCCGTCGAGCGCCGCCGCCACCAGGTCGTTCTCGTGGGCGTACACCGCCGGCATGCCGAGGGCGCCGAGATAGCGTGCGGCCGCGGCCAGTCCGATCACCTGGGAGGTCATCGGGGTGCCCGCCTCGAACCGTTGCGGCGCGGCGGCGTAGGTGGTGGCCGACATGGTGACGGTCTCGATCATCGAACCGCCGGTGATGAACGGCGGCATCGCGTTGAGCAACGCGCGCCGCCCGTAGAGCACGCCGATGCCGGTGGGACCGAGCATCTTGTGGCCGGAGAAGGCCGCATAGTCGACGTCCAAGGCGTGGAAGTCCACCGGCTGATGGGGCACGGACTGGCAGGCGTCCAATACCGTCAGTGCGCCGACGGCCTTAGCCCGCGACACCAGTTCCGAGACCGGTGCGACCGCCCCCGTGACATTCGAATGATGGCTGAAGGCAACGACTTTGACCCGCTCGTCGAGTTCGAGAGAATCCAGGTCGATGCGTCCGTCATCGGTGACGCCATACCAGCGCAGCGTCGCGCCGGTGCGCTGGGCCAGCTCCTGCCAGGGAATCAGGTTGGCGTGGTGCTCCAGCTCGGTGGTGACGATGACATCACCCGGCCCGACCGCGCGGTCGAACCGCCGGTCCCCCAGCGTGTACGCCACCAGGTTGAGCGATTCGGTGGCGTTCTTGGTGAACACCAGCTCGTCCTCGTCGGCACCGACGAAGGCCGCGATATCGGCGCGGCCCTGCTCGTAGGCGTCGGTCGACTCCTCCATCAGCTGGTGCGCGCCGCGGTGCACCGCGCCGTTGGAGGTGGTCAGGAAGTCGCGTTCGGCGTCGAGCACCTGCAGCGGCTTCTGCGATGTCGCACCGGAATCCAGGTAGGCCAACTGGTTTCCACCGCGCATCACCCGGTTCAGGATCGGGAAGTCCGCCCGGATTGCCGTCACGTCCAGCGTCCGCGCCGCGGTCACGTCAGGCCTCCGCGGATGCAGCCTGGGTGAAGCGCTCGTAACCGTTCTCCTCGAGCTCGTCGGCCAGCTCCGGACCGCCGGAGGTGACGATGCGCCCGTCGAAGAAGACGTGCACGAACTGCGGCTTGATGTAGCGCAGGATGCGGGTGTAGTGGGTGATCAGCAGCACGCCGCCGTTTTCGGACTCTTTGTAGCGGTTCACACCCTCGCTCACGATGCGCAGCGCGTCGACGTCCAGACCGGAGTCCGTCTCGTCCAGGATGGCGATCTTCGGCTTGAGCAGACCCAGCTGCAGGATCTCGTGGCGCTTCTTCTCACCACCGGAGAAGCCCTCGTTGACGCTGCGCTCACCGAATGCCGGGTCGATGTCCAGATCCGACATGGCGGACTTGACCTCTTTGACCCAGTGCCGCAGCTTCGGTGCCTCACCGCGCACGGCGGTCGCGGCGGTGCGCAGGAAGTTCGACATCGACACACCCGGCACCTCGACCGGGTACTGCATGGCCAGGAAAAGTCCGGCGCGAGCGCGTTCGTCGATGCTCATCTCCAGCACGTCCGCGCCGTCGAGGGTGATCGACCCCGATGTGACGGTGTACTTGGGGTGGCCGGCGATGGCGTAGGACAGCGTCGACTTGCCGGAGCCGTTGGGGCCCATCACCGCGTGCGTCTCACCGGAGCGCACGGTGAGGTTGACGCCCTTGAGGATCGGGATCTCCTGTCCGTCCAGGGCGTTGACGCTGACATGCAGGTCCGTGATGGCGAGGGTGGTCATGAGTGGGTGTTTCCTTCGGTCAGTTCGAGTTCGTGTTCGATGGCTGCGGTGAGGCGGTCACGGACCGCGGGCACAGAGATCTTCTGGATCAGTTCGCCGAAGAAGCCGCGCACCACCAACCGGCGGGCCTGGTCCTCGGGGATACCGCGGGCCCGCAGGTAGAACAGCTGCTCGTCGTCGAAGCGCCCGGTGGCGCTGGCATGGCCGGCACCGAGGATCTCGCCGGTCTCGATCTCCAGGTTGGGCACCGAGTCCGCGCGAGCGCCGTCGGTCAGCACCAGGTTGCGGTTGACCTCGTAGGTGTCGGTTCCGGTGGCCTCGGCGCGGATCAGCACGTCGCCGACCCAGACGGTGTGGGTGTCGGGCTTGTCGGTGGACGGATCCCCTTGCAGCGCACCCTTGTACGTGACGTGCGAACGACAGTTGGGCTGGGCATGGTCGACCAGCAGCCGGGACTCCAGGTGCTGACCGTCGTCGGCGAAGTACAGGCCGAGCAGTTCGGCGTCACCGCCGGGCGCATCGAAGCGCACCCGCCCGGTCAGCCGGGCGACCTCGCCGCCCAGGGTGACGTTGAAGTGCCGGAACACCGCGTCCTTGCCGAGCGCGGCGTGATGCATGGTGACGTGCACGGCATCGTCGGCCCAGTCGGCGATCGACACGACCTTGAGCTGCGCGCCGGCACCGAGCACGAATTCGACATTGTCGGCATAGGTTCCGCTGCCGCGGTGGTCGATCACCACCACCGCCTCGCCCAGCTCCTCGACGCGGATCTGCAGGTGCCCGTAGGCAGTCGCACCCACGCCGGGCCCACTCACGGTGATCTCGACCGGCTCGTCCACCACCGTGTTGCGCCCGACCGTCACCACCGTCGCCTGCGAGAACGACGAGAATGCTTGGGCGGCAACCCGATCGGCTGGTACCCCACCCTGGCCGAGGCGCTCGTCGCCGCGCTGGACGGTCTCGACGGTGACGCCGGGACGCTCGGTGACCTCGATCACCGCGCTGCCGTCGGCAGCCGCGGTGCCGTTGTGCAGCCCGCGCAGCCGCTTGAGCGGGGTGAACCGCCAGATCTCGTCCCGGCCGGCCGGCACCTCGAAGGCGTCGACGTCGAACGACGTGAACGCCTCGCCCTTGGTTGCTTCCAGAGCGACATCCATCAGCCGACCGCGCCTTCCATTTGCAGCTCGATGAGCCGGTTCAGTTCCAGGGCGTACTCCATGGGCAGTTCCTTGGCGATCGGCTCGACGAAACCGCGCACCACCATCGCCATCGCCTCGTCCTCGGTCAGGCCGCGGCTCATCAGGTAGAACAGCTGATCCTCGCTGACCTTGGACACCGTCGCCTCGTGGCCCATGGTCACGTCGTCCTCGCGGATGTCGACGTAGGGATAGGTGTCGCTGCGGCTGATCGTGTCGACCAGCAGCGCGTCACATTTCACGCTGGACTTCGAGCCGTGGGCGCCCTTGTTGACCTGGATCAGCCCGCGGTAGGACGCGCGCCCACCGCCGCGAGCCACCGACTTGGACACGATGTTGCTCGACGTGTGCGGCGCCAGATGCAGCATCTTGGCTCCGGTGTCCTGGTGCTGACCCTCGCCGGCGAACGCCACCGACAGCACCTCGCCCTTGGCGTGCTCACCGGTCATCCAGACCGCCGGGTACTTCATGGTGACCTTGGAGCCGATGTTGCCGTCGATCCACTCCATGGTGGCGCCGGCCTCGGCCCTGGCCCGCTTGGTGACCAGGTTGTAGACATTGTTCGACCAGTTCTGGATGGTCGTGTACCGAACGCGTGCACCGGGTTTCACCACGATCTCGACCACGGCGGAGTGCAGCGAGTCGCTCTTGTAGATCGGCGCCGTGCAGCCCTCCACGTAGTGCACGTAGGAGCCCTCGTCGGCGATGATCAGGGTGCGCTCGAACTGACCCATGTTCTCGGTGTTGATCCGGAAATAGGCCTGCAGCGGGATGTCGACGTGCACACCCGGCGGAACGTAGATGAACGAGCCACCCGACCAGACCGCGGTGTTCAGCGCGGAGAACTTGTTGTCACCGGCCGGGATCACGGTCCCGAAGTACTGCTTGAAGATCTCCGGATGCTCACGCAGGCCGGAATCGGTGTCCAGGAAGATGACTCCCTGGGCCTCCAGGTCCTCTCGGATCTGGTGGTAGACCACCTCGGACTCGTACTGGGCGGCCACGCCGGCGACCAGGCGCTGCTTCTCCGCTTCCGGGATGCCGAGCCGGTCGTAGGTGTTGCGGATGTCCTCGGGCAGTTCCTCCCAGGACGCGGCCTGCTTCTCGGTGGACCGCACGAAGTACTTGATGTTGTCGAAATCGATGCCCTCGAGGTTGGAACCCCAGTGCGGCATGGGCTTCTTGTCGAAGGTGCGCAGTGCCTTCAGCCGGATGTCCAGCATCCACTCCGGTTCGTTCTTCTTGGCCGAGATATCCCGCACGACGGCCTCGGACAGGCCTCGCTGCGCGCTGGCACCGGCGGTGTCGCTGTCCGACCAGCCGTAGCCGTACTTGCCCAGGGACGCAATGGTCTCCTCCTGGGTCAGCTGTTCCGGGGTGAGGGTCACTGCGACACTCCTTGTGTGGTGGTGGATTCGGCTCGGGCTGCGGGCCGAACTGACGCGGGCCCTTCGGACCCCAGTGGAACGTGGGTGGTGCAGGCGCAGTCGCCGTTGACGATGGTGGCGAGCCGCTGCACATGGGTGCCCAGGATCTCGGCGAAGGCCTGCCGTTCGGCATCGCACAACTCCGGGAATTCCTCGGCCACATGCGATACCGGGCAGTGATGCTGGCAGATCTGCACACCCGACAGCGGACCGGCCACCGGTGTGGTGGTGGTCCGGTACCCGGCCTTGGTGAGCGCGGCGGCCATCCGGTCGGCCGTCGCGGCCACGTCGTCGGTGTGCGGAGCGGTCACCACCTCGGCGAGGATGCCGTCGATGCGGCGCCGGGCGAAAGTCTGCACCGCTTCGTCACCGCCGATCTCGCGCAACTGCCGCATGGCGGCGGCGGCCAGATCGTCGTAGGCGTGATGGAGCTTGGCACGTCCGGCGGCGGTGATCCGGTACCGCTTGGCCGGCCGGCCGCGGCCGTTGTGCTGCCACGCGGCGGCGGCACTGGCCTGGGCGTCCCCCGCCTCGATCAACGCGTCGAGGTGACGGCGCACGCCGGTGGCCGAGATGCCCAGTCGGTCGCCGATATCGCCGGCGGTGACGGGGCCTTCCAGCAGCAACTGCACGATGGCACTGCGGGTATCGCCCTCAGGGGTAGGGCCGTCGGGGGTGTGATGATCCGATGGTGCCGCGGACACGGCCGTAGCCACGCCAGAGACCTCCGGATTTAATTTCACAACACTATTGTGTCGGAATTCGAGCTGCGGTTCCAGCAAGGGCACCCTAACCGCGCAGGGGCTCACCGGGCCACCGTCTACGCTGCTGGGATGACCGCGCTCGGGTCCTTCAGTTCGGCGGTCGCCCGATGGCATGCCGACGAGCGGACCGTTGGCTCCCCCCTCAACGACGCAGAAGTCGTCGCGCTGCGTCGTACCAGGCTTTTCGGCGCGACCGGCACCGTTCTCATGGCCATCGGTGCCCTCGGGGCCGGCGCCCGGCCCGTCGTGCAGGACCCGACCTTCGGCGTGCGGCTGCTGAACCTGCCGTCGCGCATCCAGACCGTGTCGCTGACCATGACCACCACCGGCGCGGTGATGATGACGCTGGCCTGGCTGATGCTCGGCCGGTTCGCGCTCGGGCCGCGCCGGATGTCACGCAGCCAGCTGGACCGCACGCTGCTGCTCTGGGCGCTGCCATTGCTCATCGCCCCACCGATGTACAGCAAGGATGTGTACTCGTACCTGGCCCAGAGCCAAATCGCCCGCATCGGGCTGGACCCGTACAAGGTCGGCCCTGCCCCGGGGCTCGGCCTGGACCACGTGTTCACGTTGTCGGTGCCCAGCCTGTGGCGCGATACGCCCGCGCCCTACGGTCCGCTGTTCCTGTGGATCGGCCGCGGCATCTCCGCGCTCACCGGCGAGAACATCGTCGCGGCGGTGCTCTGCCACCGACTGGTGGTGCTGCTCGGGGTCGGGCTGATCGTGTGGGCCACGCCCCGGCTGGCGCAGCGCTGCGGTGTGGCCGAAGTGAGTGCGCTGTGGCTGGGTCCGTGTAACCCGCTGCTGTTCATGCACCTGGTGGCCGGCATCCACAACGAGGCACCCATGCTCGGATTGATGCTGGCGGGAACCGAATTCGCGCTGCGTGGCATCGAGGGGGTGCGGGCCGGAGTGTGGCGAGTGCCCCCCAGACCGCTGGGCATGCTGGTCTTGGGCACCGTGCTGATCGCGTTGTCCTCGCAGATCAAACTGCCGTCCTTGCTGGCCGTCGGCTTCGTCGGCATGGCACTGGCCTGGCGCTGGGGCGGCACCGTCAAGGCGTTCCTGGCGGCCAGCTGCTCGCTGGGCGCCATCTCGCTGATCGTGATGGCTGTGATCGGCTGGGCGAGCGGCCTGGGGTTCGGCTGGTTGTTCACCCTGGGGACCGCCAACGTGGTGCGGTCCTGGATGTCCCCGCCGACCCTGATCGCGCTGGGCACCGGCCAGGTGGGCATCCTGCTGGGGCTTGGCGACCACACCACGGCCGTGCTGGGCCTGACCCGCGGCATCGGTGTGATCATCATCGCAATCCTGGTGACCTGGCTGTTGTTGGCCGTCTTCCGGGGCCGACTGCATCCCGTGGGTGGGCTCGGGGTGGCCATCGGCGCCACCGTGCTGCTCTTCCCGGTGGTGCAACCGTGGTACCTGCTGTGGGCCATCATCCCGCTGGCCACCTGGGCCACCCGGCCCGGATTCCGCGGTGCAACCATCGCGATCACCCTGGTGGTGGGCATCTTCGGCCCGACCGCCAACGGCGACCGGTTCGCGCTCTTCCAGATCCTGGACGCCACCCTCGCCAGCACATTGATCGTGCTGCTGCTGATCGCCCTGACCTGGCGCCGCCTGCCGTGGCGTGCCCTGCCCGGCGCACCCGCGGTCAGGTCCGCCGCTTACGCTGAATCCCCGTGACCACCGCTTCTGCCGCCACCCCGGTGCGCCTGCGCGGCGTGACCAAGCGCTACGGGTCCACCACCGCGGTCTCCGAGCTGGACCTCGACGTCCACCGCGCCGAGGTGTTGGCCCTGCTGGGGCCCAACGGCGCGGGCAAGACCACCACGGTGGAGATGTGTGAGGGGTTCCTGCGGCCGGACGCGGGCAGCATCGAGATCCTGGGTCTGGATCCGGCCGCCGAGAACAGCCGGGTCCGGGAACGCATCGGGGTGATGCTGCAGGGTGGCGGCGGTTATCCGGCGGCCCGGGCCGGTGAGATGCTCGACCTGGTCGCCTCCTACGCCGCCCACCCGCTGGACCCGCGGTGGTTGATGGACACCCTCGGACTGACCGACGCGGCCCGCACCACCTATCGCCGGCTCTCCGGCGGGCAGCAACAACGCCTGGCGTTGGCCTGCGCCGTGGTGGGCCGCCCGGAACTGGTGTTCCTCGACGAGCCGACCGCCGGGATGGACGCACACGCCCGGATCGTGGTGTGGGAGCTGATCGACGCGCTGCGCCGCGACGGTGTCACCGTCGTGCTGACCACCCACCAGCTGACCGAGGCCGAGGAACTCGCCGACCGGCTGGTGATCATCGACCACGGTAAGACCGTCGCCGCCGGCACCCCGGCCGAGCTGATGCGCAGTGGTGCGGAGAACCAGTTGCGGTTCAGCGCACCACCCAAACTGGACTTGACGCTGCTGGCGTCGGCCCTGCCCGAGACGTACCGCGCCTCCGAGGGAGCCCCCGGCGAGTATCTGGTGGAAGGCCACATCGATCCGCAGGTGCTGGCGACCGTCACCGCGTGGTGCGCCCGGCTCGACGTGCTGGCCACCGACATGCGCGTCGAACAGCGCAGCCTCGAGGACGTCTTCCTCGACCTGACCGGACGGGAGCTGCGTTCGTGACCAACCGCTTCGCCGCAGGCACCTTTGCCCCCGACCCACGCCCGGCGGGTGTGCGCCAGATGCTCACCGCCCAGTACGGGCTGGAACTCAAGCTGCTGCTGCGCAACGGAGAGCAGTTGCTGTTGACCATGTTCATCCCGATCACCCTGCTCATCGGGCTGACGCTCATGCCGCTGGGCTCGTTCGGCGCCGACCGGGCGGCGACGTTCGCGCCGGCCATCATGGCGCTGGCCATCATCTCGACGGCGTTCACCGGGCAGGCCATCGCGGTGGCCTTCGACCGTCGCTACGGTGCGCTCAAACGTCTCGGCGCCACGGCCCTTCCGGTGTGGGGCATCATCGCCGGTAAATCGCTGGCCGTGGTCACCGTCGTGTTCCTGCAGTCGATCCTGTTGGGCGCGATCGGGATTGCCCTGGGCTGGCGGCCGGCGGTGCTGGGCCTGCTGCTCGGCGCGGTGGTCATCGCGCTGGGTACCGCGTCGTTCGCCGCACTGGGCCTGCTGCTCGGCGGGACCCTGAAGGCCGAGATCGTGCTGGCGGTGGGCAATCTGGCGTGGTTCGTGTTCGCCGGCCTGGGCGCCCTGACCCTCGAGGGAGGGTTGGTGCCGCATACGGTCGCCTGGGTCGCCCGACTCACCCCCTCGGGTGCGCTCACCGAAGCGCTGACCCAGGCGATGGCCCTGTCGGTGGACTGGTTCGGCATCGTCGTGTTGGCGGTGTGGGGCGGTGTCGCCGCGTTGTGCGCCCTGCGCTGGTTCCGCTTCACCTAGACCGTGGGTCCGGTCGTGACGGTCGCCGGTGTCGACGCGTGCCGCGGCGGCTGGGTGGGTGTGGTGCTGCGCGACGGCGCCTTCGCCGGCATCCATGTCGCCGAGCGGCTGGCCGACCTGGTCGCGGCGTTCGGCGACCTGGCCGCGATCGGGGTGGACATCCCGCTCGGGTTGATGGAATCCGGCCCGCGCGGCACCGATGTCGCCGCCCGCGCGCTGCTCGGCCGCCGCCGGTCCACCATCTTCGAAATCGCGCCGCGACCGTGCTGGGAGCAACCCGATCACGCCACGGCCAGTGCGCTGAGCCGCCGCCTGATGGGCAAGGGCATGAGCATCCAGTCCTGGGGGCTGAAGGCCAAGCTGCTGGACGCCAATGCACTGCACGACCGGCAGAGCGCACCGCTGTGGGAGGTGCACCCGGAACTGTCGTTCCAGCAGATGGGCCTGCAGTTCGCCGACGGCACCAAGAAGACCTGGCGCGGGCAGCGGGCCCGGCTGCGGGTGCTGGCCGCACACGGTATCGACGTGCCGGAGGATCTGGGTGCGGCGGCGCGGGTGCCTGCCGACGATGTCCTCGATGCGGCAGCGGTGGCGTGGAGCGCCACCCGGATCGCGGCCGGCCAGGCGTACAGCGTGCCCGACCCGCCACGGGTCAACGAGCGTGGCCAGCGCGTCGCGATCTGGTGTTGAGCAGCCCCTACTACGGCCTGTAGTTAGCATTGTTCTACGATCGGGCCGTGGCGGTGTATCGGTGGTTTCTCAGAGTCGTCGACCTGCTGCCCCTGCCCAGCCTGCGCGTCCAGCGGCTCATCGCCTTCCTCGTCATCCTGACCCAGGGCGGCATCTCGGTCACCGGGGCGATCGTCCGGGTGACCGCATCCGGATTGGGCTGCCCGACCTGGCCGCAGTGCTTCCCCGGCAGTTTCGTGCCGGTGCCGCACGCCGAGGTGGCCATCGTGCATCAGGCCGTCGAGTTCACCAATCGGCTGTTCACCTTCGGTGTGGTGGCCACTGCCGCACTGGCCGTGCTCGCGGTGACCCGGGCCCGACGGCGCCGCGAGGTGCTGGTGTACGCCTGGCTGATGCCGGCCTCGACCGTCGCCCAGGCGGTGATGGGTGGCATCACCGTGCTCACCGGCCTGCTGTGGTGGACGGTGGCCATCCACCTGCTGGCCTCGATGATCATGGTGTGGTTGGCGGTGCTGCTCTACGTCAAGATCGGCGAACCCGATACCGGGGTGGCCACCGATCAGGTGGTGAAACCGTTGCGTCAGTTGACGTTCGTAGCCGCGGTGGTGCTGTCGGGCGTTTTGGTCGCCGGGACACTGGTGACCGGTGCCGGCCCGCACGCCGGCGACAAGAGCCTGGACCGGGTGGTGCCCCGGCTGGAGATCGAGATCACCACGCTGGTGCATGTGCATTCGTCGTTGTTGGTGGCCTACCTGGCGCTGCTGATCGGCCTGGGGTTCGGCCTGCTGGCCGTGGATGCGCCGCGGGCGGTGCGTCTGCGCTGGGTCGTGCTGGTGGTGCTGGTCGCCTTGCAGGGCATGATCGGCGCCGTGCAGTTCTACACCGGCGTGCCCGCGGCACTGGTCGCGGTGCACGTGGCCTTCGCCGCGGCATGCACCGCCGCCACCGCCGCGCTATGGGCTTCCATGCGGACGCGACAGGGGTCCGAGCCCCAACCGCTCCAGGGCTGACTCGACGCCGACCGCGAAATCCCGTTCGGCCCGCGCCTTCTCCTTGGCGTCGAGCTGGCGGAACCCCAGTGACGGCTCGATCAGTTCCAGCTCCAGCAGCCGGGCATCGTCGGCGCCGAGCACGTCGACACGGGCGTAGAGCAGATCCTCGCGCCGCATCCCGAATCGGCGCACCACCGACATCACGGCATCATGCCCGAGGTCCCACAAGGCATCGTCGGGGTCCGCGCCGGACAATGTCTCGGCCGCGAACGTACCGGTCTCCTCGAACACCGGCGCGTTACCCGGCGGCGGCAGCAACGGGCCCTTAGTGAACGCGTGCGACGGCTCCCCGTTCAGGAACACCAACGCCGTCTCCCCCGCCGCGACCCGGTGATCGAACGGCTGCACCAGCACCGGCCGGCCCTGCGCCTGTAGCGCCTGGGCATGGGCACGGGCCGCGGCGGCGTCGGCGAACCGCTGGGCCCCGGCCGAGCCGGCGCCGACCGCCGGTTTCACCACCACCTCGCCGGCGGGTATCTCGACGGCGTCGGCGACGCCGAAATATCGGGTCGGAACGATGGGCACCCCGTCTGCCTGCAGGTCCAGCAGGTAATGCTTGTCGGCGCTCCACGCCACCAACTCGGGCGGGTTGAGCAGGTGACGCACCCGCCGGCTCCAGTCCAGGAACTCGCCGAGACGGTCGGCGTAATCCCATGCCGCGCGCAGGATCACGAGATCGGCCCGCAGCGTTGCCGGGTCGTCCCAGGATTTCCACTGCACGTGCAGGCCGCGGTGGCGCAGCGCGGTGACCAATCCGTCGTCGTCGCCGTCGCCCTGCGGCAGGGCCGGGCAACTCGCGAAAACGATGCGGGGGTGGAACACGTCGGGGCGGGCCAGCTTCACCAGTGGATGATAGGTGGCATGCATGCCATCGAAGTTTCCGAGACCGGAGGACCCGAGGTCCTCACCTACGTCGAGAAGCCCGAACCGGTTGCGGGCCCTGGGCAGGTGGTGATCAAGGCCGAAGCCATCGGGGTGAACTTCATCGACACCTATTTCCGGTCCGGCCTCTACAAGCGTGAGCTGCCCTTCGTGGTGGGCACCGAGGTCTGCGGCACCGTCGCGGCCGTCGGGGAGGATGTCGCGGCGCTGGCCGTCGGCGACCGGGTGGTGACCGCCGATGCCGACGGCGCCTACGCCGACTACTGCGTGGCCCAAAGCGATCGGGTGGCCTATGTCCCCGACGGCGTGGCGCCCGAGTCGGTGGCCTCGGCCCTGTTGAAAGGCATGACGGCGCACTACCTGATCAAGTCGGTCTACCCGGTGCAGCCCTCGGACTCCATCCTGGTGCACGCCGGCGCGGGCGGGGTGGGACTGATCCTGACCCAGTGGGCAACCAGCATGGGCACCCGGGTGATCACCACGGCGTCGACGCCGGAGAAGGCGGCGCTGTCCCGGATGGCCGGCGCGGTCGAAGTGCTCGACTACCCGGACGATCCGGCGGAGTTCGGTGCCGCGATCCGCGAGCTGACCGCCGGGGCCGGAGTCGCCGCGGTGTACGACGGCGTCGGCGCCTCCACCTTCGACGCCAGCCTGGCCAGCCTCGCGGTGCGCGGCACCCTGGCGTTGTTCGGCGCGGCCAGCGGCCCGGTGCCGCCGGTGGACCCACAGCGACTCAACGCCGCCGGCTCGGTGTTCCTGACCCGGCCGAAGCTGGGCGACTTCACCCGTACCGCCGACGAATTCGCGTGGCGGGCCGGCGAACTGCTCAGCGCCATCGCCGACGGCTCGATCTCGGTGACGGTCAGCGAGCGCTACCCGCTGGCCGAGGCCGCCCGCGCGCACATCGACCTGCAGGGTCGCAAGACCGTCGGCTCGATCGTTCTGGTGCCCTGAGCGTCACCGAGTCTGAAGCCAGGGACGCGTTCGGCCCTGATTCCGTCCCTGGTTTCAGTCTCGGTGCCCCAGATCAGTCGGCTCGTGCCGACGAATCTAGCGCCCCAGCAAGGTCGGCAGCGCCAGCGCGGAGTCGATGGCCAGCGCGCAGAACACCACGGCCAGATAGTTGTTCGACTGCAGGAACAACCGCAACGGCTTGACCGGCTCGCCGCGCTTCACCCCGGCATAGAGCTGGTGCGCCATCACCAGGAACCACGCACCGGCCAACAGCGCCACCGACGCGTAGAGCCAGCCGGTGGCCAGGGTCAGCGCCAGCGTGGTGAGCACCGTGAGCCAGGTGTAGATCAGGATCTGACGAGTCACCTGCCGCTCGGTGGCCACCGCAGGCAGCATCGGCACCCCGGCCGCCTTATAGTCGTCCTTGTAGCGCATGGCCAGCGCCCACGTGTGCGGCGGCGTCCAGAAGAAGATGACCAGGAACATCACCAGGGCCGGCCACTGGATGGTGCCGGTCACCGCCGACCAGCCGATCATCACCGGCATGCAGCCGGCCGCGCCGCCCCACACCACGTTCTGCGAGGTGCGCCGCTTCAGCAGCAGGGTGTAGACGAAGACGTAAAACGCGATGGTGACCAGGCCCAGCACCCCGGAGAGCAGGTTGGTGGTCCACCACAGCCAGGCGAAAGAGCCTGCCGAGAGCACCAGACCGAAGATCAATGCGTGCCGGGTCGGCACGGAGGCCCGGGCCAGCGGGCGCAGCGCGGTCCGCTTCATCACCTTGTCGATATCGGCGTCGGCGACGCAGTTCAGGGTGTTGGCCCCGGCGGCGGCCATCATGCCGCCGATCAACGTGTTGACGATCAGCAGCGGATCGACCGTGCCGCGGTCGGCCAGCAACATGGCCGGGATCGCCGTCACCAACAACAGCTCGATCACGCGCGGCTTGGTCAGTGCCAGGTATGCCAGAAACGTCGAACGGATCCGACTGGGCGCTGCGCTAGCTGACCGGCGCTCGCGAATGCTCACGCAAATAACTCCTCGGGCAGCGTCACGCGGGCTTCTACTACAGACGATGGTAGACCGCGGGCCTGTGGGCCCGACACCGCAGGGTCAATTCCGGTGAACCAGGAAGTAAACGACCACCAACCGGCCTGCCGCGGATGAGTCGGTCCTACTAGGGTGTTTTAGAGGAACAAGCAGCTGATCTCGCAGACGCTAGGAGCACGCGTAGTGACCACCACCGAGGAGATTTCCGCCCTCACCCGCCCCAACCACCCGGACGACTGGACGGACCTCGACTCATTGGCCGTCGACACCGTGCGTGTTCTGGCCGCCGACGCGGTGCAGAAGGTCGGCAACGGCCATCCGGGTACCGCGATGAGCCTGGCCCCGCTGGCCTACACGTTGTTCCAGCGGCAGATGCACCATGACCCCAGCGATGTGCACTGGTTGGGCCGAGACCGGTTCGTGCTGTCGTGCGGACACTCCAGCCTGACGCTGTACCTGCAGCTGTACCTGGGCGGTTTCGGCCTGGAGCTCGAGGACATCGAGGCGCTGCGGACGTGGAAGTCCAAGACGCCCGGACACCCGGAGTTCAGGCACACCAAGGGCGTGGAGATCACCACCGGGCCGCTGGGCCAGGGCCTGGCATCGGCCGTGGGCATGGCGATGGCCGCCCGGTACGAGCGTGGCCTGTTCGACCCCGACGCCGCGCCGGGCACCAGCCCGTTCGACCACTACATCTACGTGATCGCCTCCGACGGCGACATCGAGGAAGGCGTCACGAGCGAGGCGTCCTCCCTGGCGGGCACCCAGCAGCTGGGCAACCTCATCGTCTTCTACGACAAGAACCACATCTCCATCGAGCACGACACCGATATCGCCCTGAGCGAGGACGTGGCGGCCCGGTACCGCGCCTACGGCTGGCATGTCCAGGAGGTCGAGGGCGGCGAGAACGTCACCGGTATCGAAGAAGCCATCGCAGCCGCCAAGGCGGTCACCGACAAGCCGTCGTTCATCGCGGTGCGCACGATCATCGGCTACCCGGCACCCACCAAGATGAACACCGGCGGTGTGCACGGCTCCGCCCTCGGCGACGACGAGGTGGCCGCCACCAAGAAGGTGCTGGGGTTCGACCCGGACAAGAAGTTCGAGGTGCGCCCCGAGGTCATCGAGCACACCCGCAAGCTGGTCGACCGCGGCCGGGAGGCCCACCAGAAGTGGCAGACCGATTTCGACGCGTGGGCGCAGCGTGAGCCCGAGCGCAAGCAGCTACTCGACCGGCTGCTGGCCCAGGAACTGCCCGAGGGCTGGGATGCCGACCTGACGTACTGGGAGCCGGGCTCCAAGCCGCTGGCCACCCGCGCCGCATTCGGCAAGGTACTCAACGACGTCGCGCCCAAGCTGCCCGAATTGTGGGGTGGCTCTGCCGATCTCGCCGGCAGCAACAACACCACGATCAACGGCGTGAAGTCGTTCGGTCCGCCGTCGATCTCGACGTCGGATTACACCGCCGACTGGTACGGGCGCGTGCTGCACTTCGGTATCCGCGAGCACGCGATGGGCTCGATCCTGTCCGGCATCGTGTTGCACGGCCCGACGCGGGCGTTCGGCGGGACGTTCCTGCAGTTCTCCGATTACATGCGTCCGGCGGTCCGGCTGGCCTCCCTGATGGACATCGACACCATCTACATCTGGACCCACGACTCGATCGGTCTCGGTGAGGACGGCCCCACCCATCAGCCCATCGAGCATCTGGCCGCGCTGCGCGCCATCCCGAATCTGTCGGTGGTGCGCCCCGGTGACCCGAACGAGACCGCCTACGCCTGGCGCAGCATCATCGCGCGTGGCAACGGCAGCGGCCCCGTGGGTTTCATCCTGACCCGGCAGGGCATCCCGGTGCTGGAAGGCACCGATTCGGACGGGGTGGCCCGGGGTGGTTACGTGCTCGGGGGCGGCAATCCCGCCGACGACGCCGACGTGATCATCATCGCGACGGGCTCCGAGCTGCAGCTGGCGGTCGAGGCCCGGAAGCTGTTGGCCGAGAAGGACATCGTCGCCTACGTGGTGTCGATGCCGTGTGTGGAGTGGTTCGAATCCCAGCCCAAGGAGTACCGCGACTCGGTGCTCCCGCCGGATGTCTCGGCACGTGTCGCGGTCGAGGCCGGTATCGCGCAGCCGTGGCACAAGCTGGTCGGCGACACCGGCGAGATCATCTCGATCGAGCATTACGGCGAGTCGGCCGACGACAAGACACTGTTCCGCGAGTTCGGCTTCACCGCCGAGGCTGTCGTCGCGGCCGCGGAACGCTCCCTCGACAACTAGAGAAAAGAGCACATCTCATGTCCCAGAACCCGAACCTCGCGGCGCTGAGCGCCGCGGGCGTCTCCGTATGGCTCGACGACCTGTCCCGTGAGCGGCTGCAGACCGGCAACCTGCAGAACCTGATCGACACGCGCAGCGTCGTGGGCGTCACCACCAACCCGTCGATCTTCCAGGCGGCGCTGTCCAAGGGCGACGCCTACGACGGTCAGATCAAGGAACTCGCGGAGCGCGGCGCCGACGTCGACGCCACCATCCGCACGGTGACCACCGACGACGTGCGTAATGCGTGCGACCTGTTCGCCAAGGCCTACGAGGCTTCCGGCGGCGTGGACGGCCGGGTTTCGATCGAGGTCGATCCGCGGTTGGCGCACGACACCGACAAGACGATCCTGCAGGCCATCGAGCTGTGGAAGATCGTCGACCGGCCCAACCTGCTGATCAAGATCCCCGCGACCGAGGCCGGGCTTCCCGCCATCACCGCGGTCATCGCCGAGGGCATCTCGGTCAACGTCACCCTGATCTTCTCCGTGGAGCGGCATCGCGCGGTGATGGACGCCTACCTGGAAGGTCTGGAGAAGGCCAAGGAGGCTGGCCACGACCTGGCCAAGATCCATTCCGTGGCGTCGTTCTTCGTCTCCCGGGTGGACACCGAGATCGACGCCCGGCTGGACAAGCTGGGTTCCGAGGAGGCGCTGGCGCTGCGCGGGCAGGCCGGGGTGGCCAATGCCCGGCTGGCCTACGCCGCCTACGAAGAGGTGTTCGGCGGTGCGCGGTTCGCCAAGCTCAAGGAGTCCGGCGCCCGCGTACAGCGACCGCTGTGGGCCTCGACCGGCGTCAAGAACCCGGACTACTCGGACACCCTGTACGTCACCGAATTGGTCGCCGCCAACACGGTGAACACCATGCCGGAGAAGACGCTGGAGGCCGTCGCCGATCACGGCGTGGTCACCGGGGACACCATCACCGGTACCGCCGAGGCGTCGCAGCAGGTCTTCGACAAGCTGTCGGCCATCGGCATCGACCTGACCGACGTGTTCCTGGTGTTGGAGAACGAAGGCGTCGACAAGTTCGAGAAGTCCTGGGCCGAGCTCCTCGAGGCCACCCAGGGACAGCTGGACGCCGCGAAGCGATGACGGCGACCACCGGCACAGGTCCCGCATGGCATAACCCGCTGCGGGACAAGCGCGACAAGCGGATGCCCCGCATCGCGGGACCATGTGCGGTGGTGATCTTCGGGGTCACCGGCGACTTGGCCCGCAAGAAGCTGATGCCCGCGATCTATGATCTGGCCAACCGCGGTCTGCTGCCGCCCAGTTTCGCGTTGGTCGGGTTCGCCCGGCGCGATTGGGCGGACGAGGATTTCGGCAAGATCGTCTACGAGGCGGTGCAGCAGCACGCCCGCACCCCGTTCCGGCAGGAGGTGTGGGACCGGCTGGCCGAGGGATTCCGGTTCGTACAGGGCACGTTCGACGACGAGGCGTCCTTCGAGCGGTTGAAGGACACCCTGCACAAGCTGGACGCCGAGCGCGGTACCAGCGGCAACCACGCGTTCTATCTATCGATCCCGCCGAAGGCGTTTCCTCAGGTGTGCGAACAGCTTTCGAAGTCGGGGCTGGCTGAGAAGCCCGAGGGTAGTTGGAGCCGGGTCGTCATCGAGAAGCCGTTCGGGCACGACCTCAAGAGTGCCGAGGAACTCAACGCCGTCGTCAACAGCGTGTTCCCGGAGTCCTCGGTGTTCCGCATCGACCACTACCTGGGCAAGGAGACGGTACAGAACATCCTGGCGTTGCGGTTCGCCAACGAGTTGTTCGAGCCGGTCTGGAACTCCCACTATGTCGACAGTGTGCAGATCACCATGGCCGAGGACATCGGCCTGGGTGGGCGCGGCGGCTACTACGACGGGGTGGGGGCGGCGCGCGACGTCATCCAGAACCACCTGCTGCAGCTGCTGGCGCTGACGGCGCTGGAGGAGCCGGTGAGCTTCTCCCCCGCCGAGCTGCAGGCCGAGAAGATCAAGGTGCTCTCGGCCACCAAACTGGTTGAGCCCCTGGATGAGACCACCTCGCGCGGGCAGTACGTGGCGGGCTGGCAGGGTGGCGAGAAGGTCGTCGGGTTGCTCGACGAGGAGGGCTTTTCCCAGACCTCGACCACCGAGACGTTCGCGGCCATCACACTCGAGGTGGACACCCGCCGATGGGCCGGGGTGCCGTTCTATCTGCGCACCGGAAAACGGTTGGGGCGCAGGGTGACCGAGATCGCACTGTTGTTCAAGCGGGCGCCGCACCTGCCGTTCGACGCCACCATGACCGACGAGCTGGGCCAGAACGCGCTGGTGATCCGGGTGCAACCGGACGAGGGCATCACCCTGCGGTTCGGGTCCAAGGTGCCCGGCCACATCATGGAGGTCCGCGATGTCAGCATGGACTTCTCCTACGGTTCGGCGTTCGCCGAGGAATCGCCGGAGGCCTACGAACGGTTGATCCTCGACGTGCTGCTGGGTGAACCGTCCCTGTTCCCGGTCAACGCCGAGGTCGAATTGTCCTGGAAAATCCTCGATCCCGCGCTGGACTACTGGGCGACGCACGGTAAGCCGGACCCGTACGAGTCCGGCACCTGGGGACCCGATTCGGCGTTCGAGATGCTGCACCGGTCCGGCCGTGAATGGCGGCGGCCGTGATGATCCGAGAAGGAGCCGAGCCGTGATCGTCGATCTGCCCGACACCAATACCGGTGCCATCAACAAGAAGATCGTGGCGCTGCGCGAAGAAGGCGGGGCGATCACGCTCGGCCGGGTGCTGACGCTGGTGGTCGCCCCCGACAGCGAGTCGCTGCTGGAGGAGTCGATCGAGGCCGCCAACGTGGCCAGCCGCGAACATCCCTGTCGCGTCATCGTCGTCATCCCGGGTGACCGGCTGACCACCGAACCACGGCTGGACGCCCAGCTGCGGGTGGGACGCGACGCCGGCGCCAACGAAGTGGTGGTGCTGCGACTGTCCGGACCGCTGGCCAACCATGCCAGCAGCGTGGTGACGCCGTTCCTGCTGCCCGACACCCCGGTGGTGACGTGGTGGCCCGACCTGGCGCCCCGGGTACCCGCCGAAGACCCGCTGGGCAAGCTGGCGATCCGACGCATCACCGATGCCACCAACGGCGAAGACCCGTTGGCGTGCATCAAGAGCCGGCTGGCCGGGTACACCCCCGGTGACACCGACCTGGCGTGGAGCCGCATCACCTATTGGCGCGCATTGCTGGCGGCGACGCTGGATCAGGCGCCCTACGAGCCGATCACCTCGGTGCTGGTGTCGGGACTGAAAGAGGAGCCGGCCCTGGACATCCTGGCCGGGTGGTTGGCCGGTCGGCTGGACTGCCCGGTGTCACGTGCGGTCGGTGAACTCAAGGTCGAACTGACCCGGGCCAGCGAGACGATCGTGTTGAGCCGCCCGCAGACCGGCGTCACCGCGACCCTGACCCGCACCGGGCGACCGGACGCGCAGATTCCGTTGGCGCGCAGGGAAACCCGGGACTGCCTGGCCGAGGACATGCGCCGGTTGGACGCCGACGAGATCTATCTGGAAGCACTGCAGGGAATCGACAAGGTGGCTTATGTCTGATCAGAACCAGCGGGTGATCGAGACCTATCTCGACGCGACCGAGTTGGCCGCCGCCGCCGGCGCGCGGCTGGTGGGCGCCATCACCTCGGCGATCGCCAACCGGGGCGAGGCCGTCGTCGTCCTCACCGGTGGAACGGTCGGGATCGCGTTGCTGCGCCACGTGGCCGGTTTCAGCACCGAGATCGACTGGTCCAAGGTGCAGCTGTTCTGGGGTGACGAGCGTTTCGTGCCCGCCGACGACGACGACCGCAATGCCAAGCAGGCCCGCGCGGCGCTGTTGGAGAGCATCGACATCCCGGCGGCGAATGTGCACGCGATGGCGGCCAGCGACGGCGAGTTCGGCGAGGATATCGACGCCGCCGCCGCGGCCTACGAAAAGCTGCTGCCCGCCGAGTTCGACGTGCACCTGCTGGGCATGGGCGGCGAGGGGCACATCAACTCGTTGTTCCCCGACACCCCCGCGGTTCAGGAAACCGGCCGGCTCGTCGTCGCGGTGACCGACTCGCCCAAGCCACCGCCCCGGCGGATCACCTTGACCTTGCCCGCCGTGGCGCGGGCCCGCGAGGTCTGGCTGGTGGTCGCCGGTTCGGAGAAGGCCGAAGCCGTCGCGGCGGCGATCGGCGGCGCCGCCGCGGTCGATGTTCCGGCGGCCGGCGCGGTCGGCAAGGAGAAGACGGTGTGGCTGCTCGACGAGGCGGCCGCCGCCAAGCTGTGAGGGCTCACTCGGCGCGCGGCGGCGCGTCGGAGTGTGCGTCGCGGTAACCGGCCAGGTATTCGGCTGCCGCCTCCCCCGCAGGCATCTCGTCCCGCCAGCGGTATGTGCATGAATGGCTCACCTCCGTTAAGACGCAGCGTCACCCGCCGAGGTTCCGGTAGCGGCCATACTGATGTCATGGCAGACCCCACGGCAGCCAAGGGCGGGCGGCAACGCATCAAGACGCTCACCCAGGCCGCGCTGAACGCGGATATGACCGTCGGGCAGGTCGAGTCACTGCTGGCCGACCTGGAGGTGACGGTGGTGGACCTCAACAAGTCCATCGGCAGCCTTGACACCACCATGGCGCGGTTCAACGAGACGATCACCCGCATCGACGAACTGGCCCCGCGCTTGTTCGGTGTGCTGGAACGGATGGAGCGCATCGTCGAGCGCGTCGAAGTGATGGTCGCGCTCGGCGAGACGGTGCTGGCGCCGGTGGCCGCGACCGAGAAAACCGTGCGCCGGGTTCTCGGGCGGTTACGGCCCTAGGTCAGCGACAAGCTAGCCGGAGTTGCGCAGCGCGGTGGCCAGCCCGCTCATGGTCAGCAGGATGCCGCGCTGTACCAGCTCGTCGGTGTCCCCGGCCCGGTGCCGACGCAGCAACTCCACCTGCAGGTGATTGAGCGGTTCCAGGTAGGGGAAGCGGTTGAACACCGACCGGGCCAGGGCGGGGTTGTCGGCCAGCAGGTCGTCCTGACCGGTGATCAGCCGGTGCATCCGGATGGTGCGGTCGTGCTCGGCCAGGATCTTGTCGAAGACCCGCGCCCGCAGCGCCTCGTCCTCCACCAGTTCCGAATACCGGGCAGCCAGGCCCATATCGGATTTCGCCAACACCTGCGCCATGTTCGACAGCACGGTCCGGAAGAACGGCCACCGCTCGTAGAGGTCCTGCAGCACCTCCAGCCGGCCATCTCCGCCAGAGATGAACTCCTCGAACGCGGTGCCGGTGCCGTACCAGCCGGGCAGCATCACCCGGGACTGGCTCCAGGCCAGCACCCACGGGATGGCCCGGAGGTCCGAGATGGCCGTCGTGGGTTTGCGTGAGGTGGGCCTGCTGCCGATGTTGAGCGCACCGATCTCGCTGACCGGGGTGGAGGCCTTGAAATACTCGACGAAACCCGGTGTCTCGTGCACCAATTCGGCGTAGGCCCGCTGGGCTAGGCTGGCCAGGTCGTCGAGCACCTGGTAGGCGGGCTCGGCCGCCTCCCCCAGTCCCTCGACGTCCAGCAGGGTGGATTCCAGGGTCGCGGCCAGCAGCGTCTCCAGGTTGCGGTGCGCGATCCGCGGTTCGGCGTATTTCGCGGCGATCACCTCGCCCTGTTCGGTGATGCGCAGCGAGCCGTTCACCGCGCCCGGTGGCTGGGCCAGGATCGCGTCGTAGCTGGGACCGCCGCCGCGGCCGACGGTGCCACCGCGACCGTGGAACAGCCGCAACCTGATTCCGGTCTTGCGGGCCGATTCGACGAGGTCGAGTTCGGCCCGGTACAGCGCCCAGTTGGCCGCCAGGTACCCGCCGTCCTTGTTGGAATCCGAGTAGCCGAGCATGACCTCCTGGTGGTCGTCGCGGGCGGCCACCATGGCCCGGTACACGGGCAGGTCGAGCACCGCTTCCAGGATCCCCGACCCGCGCTGCAGGTCGTCGATCGTCTCGAACAGCGGCACGATACCCACCGGTGCGTACGGGTGCTCACCCGAGACATCCAGCAGCCCAGCCTCTTTGAGCAGGACAGCGGCCTCCAGCATGTCGGAGACCGACTGGCACATCGAGATGATGTAGTTGGGCACCGCCTGCGGACCGAGCACCTTCACCGCGCGCGCCGCGGCCGCGACGATGCCCAGTTCCTTGCGGGCCAGCTCGGACAGTTCGGCGCCCTCGCCGATGAGCGGCCGACGGGTGGCGATCTCGGCGGCCAGCAGACCCACCCGCTCGTCCTCGGGCAGCGAGGCATAGTCGGGGTGTACCCCGGCCCAGGCCAACAGCTCGGCGATCACCTGTTCGTGCACCTCGGAGTTCTGCCGCATGTCCAATCCGGACAGGTGGAACCCGAAGACCCGGACCGCTTCTCGCAATCGGCTCAGCCGGTCGTCGGCCAACACGGCGCTGCCGTTGGCCCGCAGCGACGCATCCACGACGTCCAGGTCGGCCAGCAACTCGGCGGGCGTGACGTACGGTTCCAAGCCGAGATCGAGCACATCGGCGGGCTGCTCGTCCAAAATGGCCGCGGCGGTCGCGGTCAGCCGGGCGTGGATGACGCGCAGCGCGCGGCGATAGGGCTCGTCGGCGCGCGCCGGCTCGCTACACAGCGCGGTCAGCCCGAGCAGGTCATCGGACACGTGCACCAGCCGCGCCGACATGGACAGTTCCTGTTCCAGCGCCGTGAGCTCGCCGAAATAGTGCGCGATCGCGGTGTGGGCGGCCCGCCCGGTGGCGAGCCGGACGATATCGGCGTTCACGTTCGGGTTACCGTCGCGGTCCCCGCCGATCCACGAACCGGGCCGCAGGATCGGTTCGGCCAGCAGTCCCGCCCCGGGGAACAGCGTCTCCAGCGCGGTCCGCACCTCGGCGTTGACCTTGGGGATCACCTCGAGGAAAGCCGCCTGGTAGTAGCGCAGGCCGGTCTCGATCTCGTCGGAGATCTTCAGCCGCGAGAGCCGCACCAGGGCCGTCTGCCACAGCGTCAGGATGTGCCTGCGCAATTCGGTCTCGATATCGCGGCCGTCCGCGGTGCTGGTCTGGCCGTGCAGCCGCAGCCGCATCAGTTCGGTGATCCGATGTTGGGTGTCGAAGACGGTCCGGCGCCGGGTTTCGGTGGGGTGGGCGGTGATCACCGGAGAGACCAGCGCTCCGCGCAATGCCCGACCGACGGGCTCCGCGTCCAGGTCGGCGTCGGCCAGCTTGAGATAGGTGGCGGCCAGGCTGCTGGCCTGCGGCGGTTCGCCCGCCGCCTCGTGTACCGCGCGGCGCCGCTCGCGATGGATGTCCTCGGCGACGTTGGCCAGCAGGGCGAAATGGGTGAACGCCCGGATGACCGGGATGGCCAGGTGGATGTCGATGCCGGCGAACAGCCGCGCCAGATCGGTGCGATCGAGCTCGGAGCGGCGCACCTGAAACGAGCCGACGCGGGCCCGCTCCACCAGATCGAAGACCACGTCGCCGTTCTGCTCGCGGACGGTATCGCCGAGGATGGCCCCCAGCAGCCGGATGTCCTCGCGCATCGGCTCGGTGGCTTCCCGGCCGACGCTGGTGCGCTGCACCGATCCGATCGGTTCGAGCACCGTGTCCACGCGTCCGTTGTCAGCCATGTCCACAATTATCGACGGGCCGCATCAGCCCCGCATGGCGAGACCGGCCGGCGTCAGACGTTGTACTTGATCCGCAACGCCATACCGATGATGGAGACCACCCAGATGCCGACCACGAAATAGGTCAGCCGGTCCAGGTTCTTCTCCACGACCGTCGAGCCGGACAGGCTGGACTGGACGCCACCACCGAACAGGGTGGACAGGCCGCCACCCTTGGCGCGATGCAGCAGCACCAACAGCACCACCAGGACACTGGTGACGACGAGGGTGATCTGCAGGGCGAGTTCCATGGCGGTCAGCCTACACGGAGGTGATTTCGGCGCGGAAACCCGCGTCCAGCACGGATAACCGCGCCGAAATCACTCCGGGGTCAGGGCAGGGGGCCGCCGGCCGCGATCGCCGACAAAGTGGCGAACTGCTCGCCATCGAGCGACGCGCCGCCCACCAGGGCGCCGTCCACGTCGGGCTGCGCGACGATCTCGCCGACATTCTTGGCGTTCACCGAACCGCCGTAGAGCACCCGGACCGAGGCGGCGACATCCGGTGACGCCAGCGTCACCAGCTCGTCGCGGATGGCCTTGCAGACCTCTTGCGCGTCGGCCGCACTGGCCACCCGCCCGGTGCCGATCGCCCACACCGGCTCGTAGGCGATCACCACCTGGGCGATCTGCTCGGCCGACAGGCCGGCCAACGAACCCTTGAGCTGGTTCACGTTGTAGGCGACATGCTCACCGGTCTCGCGGATGTCCAGCCCCTCGCCGATGCACACGATCGGGGTGAGCCCGTGCTTGAGCGCGGCCTTGGCCTTGGCGGCCACCAGTTCGTCGCTCTCGGCGTGGTACGTGCGACGTTCCGAATGGCCGACGACGGCAAAGGTGCAACCCAGTTTGGCCAGGAAGGCACCGCTGATCTCGCCGGTGTAGGCGCCGGAATCGTGCTGGGACACGTCCTGGGCGCCGTAGGTCAGGCGCAGCTTGTCCCCGTCCACCAAGGTCTGCACACTGCGCAGATCGGTGAACGGCGGGATGACGGTGACATCGACCTTGTCGAAGTACTTGTCCGGCAAGGCGAATGCGATCTTCTGCACCAGCGCGATGGCCTCGAAATGGTTGAGGTTCATCTTCCAGTTGCCGGCGATGAGCGGCTTACGGGCCATGTATGTCCTTAGTCCAGAACGTCGATGCCGGGCAGGGTTTTGCCCTCGAGGTATTCCAGCGACGCGCCGCCGCCGGTGGAGATGTGCGAGAAGCCGTCCTCGGGCAGGCCGAGCAGCCGCACCGCGGCAGCCGAGTCACCGCCGCCGACCACGCTGAACGCACCTTTCTCGGTGGCCCCGATGATCGCCTCGGCGACACCCTTGGTGCCGGCGGCGAAGGCCGGGAACTCGAACACGCCCATCGGACCGTTCCAGAACACCGTCTTGGCGTTGGACAGCAGCGCGGCGAACCGCTTCACCGACCCGGGCCCGATGTCCAGGCCCATCTTGCCGTCCGGGATCTGGTCGGCGGCCACGGTCTCGGTCGCGGCGTCGGCGGCGAACTTGTCGGCCACCACGATGTCCACCGGCAGGTGGATCACGTCGCCGTACTTTTCGAGCAGGTCCCGACACGTATCCAGCATCTCGGTCTGCAGCAACGACGTACCAACCGAAACCCCTTGCGCGGCAAGGAAGGTGAAGCACATACCGCCACCGATGATCAGGCTGTCGGCCTTGGTCGCGAGGTTCTCGATGACGGCCAGTTTGTCCGACACCTTCGACCCGCCCAGCACCACGGCGTACGGCCGCTCACCGGCGGTGGTCAGCTGCTGCAGCACCTCGACCTCGGCGGCCACCAGCGTGCCCGCGTAATGCGGCAGCAGCGTCGCCACGTCGTACACCGAAGCCTGCTTACGGTGCACCACCCCGAACCCGTCGGAGACGAACGCACCCGGTGACCCGTCGGCGCCCTCGACCAGCCCGGCCAGCGCTTTGGCCAACCCGAGGCGTTCGGCGTCGTCCTTGCTGGTCTCTCGCGGGTCGAAGCGGATGTTCTCCAGCAGCAGCACATCACCGTCGGTCAGCCCCTCGGCACGCGCCAAGGCGTCGGTGCCGACCACGTCACCGGCCAGCTGGACGTGCCTGCCGAGCTTCTCCCCCAGTGCCGCGGCGACCGGGGCCAGCGAGAACTTCGGGTCCGGCTCCCCCTTCGGGCGGCCCAGATGGGCGGTCACCACGACCTTGGCACCGGCCTCGGCCAGGGCCTTGAGCGTCGGAACCGAGGCGATGATGCGGCCCGGATCGGTGATGTTCCCGTTGTCGTCGAGGGGGACGTTCAGGTCCGAACGGACCAGAACGCCGCGCCCTTCGACACCCTCGGCCAGCAGATCGGAAAGAGTGGAAACGGCCACTGTGTCTATATCCCGTCGCTTCGCTCGCCCCGGATTACAGCGACTTACCGACCAGCGCGACCAGATCGGCGAGGCGGTTCGAGTAGCCCCACTCGTTGTCGTACCAGGAGACGACCTTGACCTGGTTGTCGATCACCTTGGTCAGGCCCGAGTCGAACAGCGAACTGTGCGGGTCGGTGACGATATCGCTGGACACGATCGGGGCGTCGTAGTACTTCAGGATGCCCTTCAGCGGGCCGTCGGCGGCTGCCTTGAACGCGGCGTTGATCTGCTCGACGGTTCCGGTCTTGGAGACCTCGGCGGTCAGGTCGGTCACCGAGCCGGTGGGGATCGGCACGCGCAGCGCGTAGCCGTCCAGCTTGCCCTTGAGCTCCGGGAGCACCAGGCCGATGGCCTTGGCCGCACCGGTCGAGGTCGGCACGATGTTGATGGCGGCGGCGCGCGCGCGACGCAGGTCGCTGTGCGGGCCGTCCTGCAGGTTCTGGTCCTGGGTGTACGCGTGGATCGTGGTCATCAAGCCCTTGACGATGCCGAACTCGTCGTTGAGCACCTTGGCCAGCGGGCCGAGGCAGTTCGTGGTGCACGAGGCGTTGGAGATGATGTTCTGGCTGCCGTCGTACTTGTCGTCGTTGACGCCCAGCACGATGGTGATGTCCTCGTCGGTGGCCGGCGCGGAGATGATGACCTTCTTGGCGCCCGCGTCCAGGTGGCCCTGCGCCTTGTCGCGCTTGGTGAAGATGCCGGTGGACTCGACCACCACGTCGACGCCGAGGTCGCCCCAGGGCAGGGCGGCGGGGCCCTCCTTGACGGCCAGCGCCTTGATCTTCTGGTCACCGACCACGATGCTGTCGCCGTCGACGCTCACCTCGTAGGGCAACCGGCCGAGGATCGAGTCGAACTTCAGCAGGTGCGCCAGCGTTGCGGTGGAGGTCAGGTCGTTGACGGCCACGATCTCGATATCGGTGTTCTTGCCGGCGGCCTTCTGCGCGTCGAGGGCGCGGAAGAAGTTGCGTCCGATGCGGCCGAATCCGTTGACGCCTACCCGGATGGTCACGTGTTGTCTCCTTGACTAGTCGGCGGTCCACTCTGCTCGCACGCCAGCCTAGTGGTGTGGGTTACGTCGCGTGCGGGCTGGTCAGGCGTCCGGGTCGTGCAGGGCGAGTTGGTCGATGTCGTGCGCGTCACGGCCCCGGCCGGCCAGGTCGGCGATCAGACCGGCATCGGAGAGGTCCATCGGCGCCGAGTGCTTCCAATCCTGGTGCGCCACCTCGTTGAGCCGTTTGGTGATCTCGTGATCGGTCACCTCGATGGCCAGTTCCCGGCGGTGGTCGAAACTGCCTGGGGAGAAATTGATCGAGCCGACGACGGCGCGTTCGTGATCGGCCAGGATCATCTTGGCGTGCAGTTTCATGTGCTTGAGCCGGTGGATCTTGATGCCCACGTCGTCGAGGATGCGCATGCCGCTGACACCTTCGACCAGCTTCCCGTCCTTGAGGTGGTGCGCGGCGCGGGCCATCACGTGCACCTTGACGCCGCGGCGGGCCGCCCGCACCAGCCGCTCGATGATCACCGGGTCCTGGTAGCGCTCGTTCTGCAGGAACAAGGTGTGCTTGGCACTGTCGATGAAATCGGCGATCCGGTGTCGGCCGTTGGACGGGCACCAGATCAGGTGAGCGCCGGTGCCGGGGTCGAAGTCTTCGCGTGCCCAATCGGCTTCGAAGCAGTCGATGATCTCGGCGACCTCGTAGGCACTCGGTGTGACGACGGCGTAGTCGCGGGTGAGGGTGAAGTTCTCCTCGGTCCAGTTCAGCGATTCGACGAAGGCGTGTTCGTCGTCGACCACCATCGACTTCTCGTGGGTCAGGTCGAAGGCGGGGTTGCTCTCCCGCACCTCGATGCCGAACCGCTGCAACATCTCGCGCGCGGCGTCGTTGTCGGTCTCGCCGTCGCGCCGTTCGGGGTTGAGCATGACCTTGACGTCGACGCCGCGCCGGTGGGCGGCCACCACCGCGTCCAGTAGCGGCCGATGACTGAAGGCGAACATCTTGATGCGCACCGAACGGGTGGACGCATGGATGGCGTCGAGCACCGGCTGCGCGGAGTCGTCGGGCAGGATGATCAACGAACGCGTCACGGTGTCTGGTCCTCGTATTGGATGCGGTGCAGGTCGGCATATCGGCCGCCGGCGGCCAGCAGCTCGTTGTGGGTGCCCTCCTCGACGACGCGGCCCTCCTCGAGCACGACGATCTTGTCCGCATCGCGGATGGTGGACAGCCGGTGGGCGATGGTGATGACGGTGCGGTCGGCCATCAGCCGTTGCAGGGCCGACATCACCAGGCGCTCGGATTCCGCGTCCAGCGCGGCGGTGGGCTCGTCGAGGATGAGGATGGGACTGTCCCGGATGAGGGCGCGGGCGATGCCGATGCGCTGGCGCTGCCCGCCAGACAGGGTCAGCCCGCGATCGCCCACCGCGCTGTCGTAGCCCTGCGGCATCTCGGAGATGAACTCGTGGGCGTTGGCCAGTTTGGCCACCTCCACGATCTCGTCGTGGTCGGCGTCGGGCCTGCCGAAGGCGATGTTGTCGCGGATGGTCCCGCGGAAGAGCACGGTGTCCTGCAGCACGTAGGCGATCTGGCGGCGTAACTCGTGCAGTTTGTAGTCGCGCAGGTCGACACCGTCGATCCGGACGGTGCCGACGCTGGGGTCGTAGAACCGGGGAATCAGGCTGACCAGGCTGGATTTTCCGCTGCCGGTATGCCCGACGACGCCCACCAGTTGCCCCGGCGCCACGTCGAAGGTGACATCACGCAGTACCGGTGTCGCGGCGTCGTAGCTGAAGGCGACCCGCTCGAAGCTGATGGCGCCCTTGATCCGAGCCGGTTCGACGGCGTCCGGCTTCTCCTCGACGGTGGTTTCGGCGGTCAACAGGTCGTTGACCCGGTCCACCCCGACCGAAGCCATGGCGATGGTGTTGGTGAGCTTCGCCAGGTCCTGCACCGGTTTGAAGAACGACACCAGATAGGAGATGAAAACGGTCAGGGTGCCCGCCGTCATCGCCCCGGCGAGGATGAGCGCCGAGCCGCGCCACAACACCAGCGCGGTGCAGGCGGCGACCACGACCGCGACGATCGGCGACACCACCGATTTCACCCGCCGCGCGTTCAATGCCGCGTCCACGGCCTGCTGGCCGGCCAACGCGAGTTGACGCTCCTGGAGCTCCTCCCGGTCGAACGCCTTGACCACCCGGATCGACTGCAGCCCTTCCTCGGCGACGGCGACGATGTCGGATTCCCGTCGGCGCACCTCGTGGGTGGCGGCCTTCACGGCCTTACGGATGCGGGAGACGAACAACAGCAGCAGCGGCGCCACCGCGAGCGCGACCAGGGTGAAATCCCATTGCAGCCACAGCATCACGACCAACATGCCGAAGATGGTCAGCAGATCGGTCGCAATGCCGAGGGTGGAGGCCGACGCGAAATCCTGGATGGTGTCGACGTCATCGGTGAGGGTGCTCAGGATCGGCCCGACGCGATGGGTGTCGAAGTAGTTCAGGGAGAGCTGCTGCAGATGGTGGTAAGCCCGGGTGCGCAGATCGTTGCCGATGCGCTGGCCGACCGTCTCGGTCAGGTAGTTGGCGGCGTAGGTGGCCAGGGCGGAGATCACCGCGATGACGATGACCATGATCGCCGCCAGTCCGGCGATGTGCATCCGACCCTCACCACCGAGCATCGGCTGCAACAGGCCGTGCAACCAACCCGGCAGCGGGTGGTCGCCGACGACGCTGTCGAGCACCACCTTCAACGGCCACGGTGCGGCCAGGCCCATCGCGATCTGGATCAGCAGCACCCCGAAGATGCCGGCGACCAACCACCGGTAGGGACGGATCAGCTCAAGGATCAGCCTCATCGCGACCGCCGCCTCTGTGTGGGATGAACCTGGTTGGGTTGACGTCGAAGTTTGTCGCCACACAGTACAACGTCAGGTTGACGCGGGAGGGACATGCGAGCGCGCGTCCGGTGCGGGTGAACGACCCGGCATGCTGCCCAACACCTGTGGATGCTCGCATAGTTCGCTGGTCACCGTGGGTCGGTCGAACAGCCGGTCCGCGTCGGCCGCGCTCATTGCCGGCACCCGTCGAGCAGATCGGAAAACGCAGTTCCCGGAAGGCACCGACGCGGTCCGCGAATTCACCGTGACGGCAGGCTCGCTGCACGTAAACCAAAATCCTTCCCGGCCGGCGCAATGATGTCACGGGCGTGCCGGCTCACCCTGCTCACGGGTTGGCTGAAAATACACTTTTCGATCCCTTTACCATTTCCTGAGGAATCCAAAGACATTGTCTCATAACCGATTATGGGAAAACGTGCCATCCCGGGAACGCCCGGAGTCCGCCGTTACAATTTGCGATAATCGGACGAACCGAGCAATACGCCGGTCCGCAATTACAGCGGGGGCCAATTCAGCTCGGCAACCTGAGAATCAACACCGAAGTGGCGCCGAAATGGTGCGTTAATGTGCTGTGACCTGAGGTCGGAAAACCCTAGCGTCGGGAGTGGACCATGTCGCTGCATCGCCGCCATACCAGGTCCGTACTGCACACCATCACCGTTCCGCTGCTGGCGGCCGCGATGGTCGCCGGCTCGGCGAGCGTCACCGTCGCAGGCCCTGCCCGTGCGGCGATCGCCGAGCCGGTCGAGCTGACCACCTCGATCGACACGTCGTCGACGACGGTTGGCATGGCCGACTCCAGCCTCTACTTCATGGACCGGACCGACCTCGACACCGCCATGCAGCAACTGCAGTCGATGGGAGTAACCCAGATTCGGGTGTTCCTTCCCTGGCGCGCAATGGAACCGGCCGACGGCACCTACGACTGGACCCAGGCCGACCAATTGCTCGACACCGCGGCCTCGTACGGCATCGCGGTGGATGCGGCCATCACCAGTTCCCCCACCTGGGCGTCGCCCTACGGTGGCCTGGTAGCCGACGGCGCCCCCAGAGCGGCATCGGACTATGCCTCCTTCGTCGCGGCGGTCGCCTCGCGCTACGGATCGGTGGCCAACAACGGCGATGCGAAGATCGCGTCCTACGAGATCTGGAACGAGCCCAACGGTTTCACGGGCTGGTATCCGACCCCGGACGCGGCCGCCTACACCGCGCTGCTCAAGGCCGCCTACACCGCGATCAAGGCGGTCGATCCGAAGGCGACGGTCGTCGGCGGGGTGCTCGGGGCGGGCAACAGCATCGGCACCCTGACCATCAACCCGGTCACCTTCCTCACCGAGATGTACGCCGACGGCGCGGCCGGCTACTTCGATGCGCTGGCGTTCCATCCGTACAACTACACCAGTCTGTTCTCGGCGGGGTCGACCTTCGTCAACTCGGCGCTGCAGCAACTCGAGCAGATGCGTGCGGTGATGGAAGCCAATGGCGATGCGGCGAAACTCATCTGGGCCACCGAGTACGGTGAGCCGTCGACGCAGGCCGGCGAGGCCAACCAGGCCGCCTCCATCCAGGACTTCCTGACCACCTGGGCAACGCTGTCCGGGGTCGGACCGTCGTTCATCTACTCGCTGATCGACACGGCGACGGGGTCGAGCACGGCCGAAGACAACCTGGGCGTCTTCACCGACACCTGGACCGCCAAACAGGCCGTGGCCGTCATCAAGGCCTGGATCGCCGCGCATCCGATCCGCACCGGGACCTCCCCCGCCACCGTGCCGCCGGTTCTGAGCCAGCTGGTGACGGCGGTGGCCCGGGTGGTGCAGGCCGTGGTCGCCGGTGTCACCACGGTGGTCCGCGAGGCCGTCGCGGCGGTGGGCCGGCTGGTCACCGCCGCGGTTTCGGCGGTGCGCAATGCGCTCACATCGCTGCCCGCCGCTCTGAAGGCCACCGATCATTCGGTGCAGGCTTCGACTGTTCCCGCAACGGCCACTGCCGCCGCCGCCACCCCGAGCGTAACGAAAGCCGTTGTACGGCAGCATATCTCGACCAGAGCGTCAGCTACGCGGCAGGTCACGCATCAGCATGCCGGCGCCGGGCGGCACCGCCGGGCCGCCTGACCCGCAGGGGCTCAGGCGTCGTCGAGCAGATCCGGGGTGACGGCCGACTCGGTATCCGGGATGCCCTCCTGCTTGGCCTTGCGATCGGCCATCGAGAGCAACCGGCGGATCCGGCCGGCCACCGCGTCCTTGGTCATCGGCGGCTCGGCCAGCCGGCCCAGTTCTTCCAGCGAGGCCTGCCGGTGCTCCACCCGCAGCCGACCCGCCTGGGCCAGATGATCGGGCACCGAGTCGCCGAGGATATCCAGGGCCCGCTCCACCCGCGCCGCCGCCGCGACCGCCGCTCGCGCCGAGCGGCGCAGGTTGGCATCGTCGAAGTTGGCCAACCGGTTCGCCGTCGCCCGCACCTCGCGCCGCATCCGGCGCTCCTCCCAGGTCAGCCGCGTGTCCTGGGCGCCCATCCTGGTGAGCAGCGCGCCGATCGCCTCACCGTCGCGGACCACCACCCGGTCGCTGCCGCGGACCTCGCGGGCCTTGGCACTGACCCCGAGCCGGCGTGCCGCGCCGACGAGGGCCAAGGCGGCCTCCGGCCCGGGACAACTCACCTCGAGGGCCGACGAGCGGCCCGGCTCGGTGAGCGAACCGTGCGCCAGAAACGCGCCGCGCCACGCGGCTTCGGCATCGTTGATGCTGCCGCCGACCACCTGGGCAGGCAACCCGCGCACTGGTCGGCCCCGCAGGTCGAGCAGCCCGGTCTGGCGGGCCAGCGCCTCACCGTCCTTGGCCACCCGCACCACGTAGCGGGTGCTCTTGCGGATACCGCTGGCGGACAACACATGCACCACCGCGTTGTACCCGTACAGGTCGAAGATGTCCTTGCGCAGCCGCCGCGCGATGATGCCCAGGTCGACCTCGGCCTCCACCACCACCCGGCCCCCGACGATGTGCAGTCCGCCGGCGAAGCGCAGCAGCGAGGACACCTCTGCCCGGCGCGCGCTGACCGAGTTCACGACCAGCCGGCTCAGTTCGTCCTTCACCTCAGCGGTCATCGCCACGACTCGTCACCCCTCGCTACGTTCACCGTCGATTGCCCGTGCACTCCGTCGACCGGCCGGGCCGGGGTGGGAGCGGTGGAATCGCTGTCTCCAGGACGTGATGCCCTGCCCCACAGCCGGACCCGCTCCAGTGCGGCGGCCAGCATCGATGGATCGTGTAACTGTGTACCAGGCCGCGACACGTCGGCAAACTCCACCTTCGCGCCGAGGCTCGTCGCGGTGCGCATCAGCTGCTCGCGCTCGCGATCGCTGGGCACCCGCGCCGAGTCCACGATGATGTCATCGACGGTGAAGCCGGGGGCGTGCTGCGCCAGCACGTGGATATGCCGCTCGGCCGAGAACCCGGCCGTCTCGCCCGGCTCGGCGGCCAGGTTGAGCACCAGTGCCCGCCGGGCGGTCGTGGCTTGCAGCGCGGCGGCCAGCTGCGGCACCAGCACATGCGGGATCACGCTGGTGAACCAGGAGCCGGGACCGAGCACCACCAGGTCGGCGGCCATGATCGCGTCAACGGCCTGCCGGGTGGCCGGCGGATCGCCGGGCAACAGCCGGACGCGGCGCACCTTACCGACGGTGGTCGCCACCGCCACCTGACCCCGGATCACCCGGAACATCCGCGGATCGGTCTCCAGGCCGGCGACATCGGCCTCGATCTGCAGCGCGATCGGGCACATCGGCAGTACCCGGCCCTTGAGGCCGAGGATCTTGCCGAGTTCATCCAGCGCGGCCACCGGGTCGGTCAGCACTTCGTTGAGCCCGGCCAGGATCAGATTGCCGATCGGATGCCCGGCCAGTGCCCCGCTGCCGCCGAACCGGTGCTGGATGATCGTCGCCCACAACCTGCCGTGCGGGGTGTCAGAGGCCAACGCGGCCAACGCCATTCGCAGATCCCCCGGTGGCACGATGTCCAGTTCGCTGCGCAGCCGCCCCGACGAGCCGCCGTCGTCGGCCACGGTGACCACGGCGGTGACATGCGGGGTGAGCCGACGGGCCGCCGACAGGGTGGCGTACAGGCCGTGCCCGCCACCGAGGGCCACCACCCTGGGGTCGGCCGGCCGCCGAGCGTGCGGGAAATCAGCGATCGCGTACGGGTCCGTCATTCGCGCCCCAGATCGCGGTGCAGCACCCGTACCGTCAACTGGTCACCGCTCTGCAGTCGGCCGGCCAGCGCCTCGGCGATTGCCACGCTGCGGTGCTTGCCACCCGTACAGCCGATGGCCACCGTCATGTACCGCTTTCCCTCCCGGCGATAGCCGTCGATGACCACGTCCAGCAGCCGATGGTAGGTGTCGAGGAACTCCGCGGCGCCCTGCTGGCCCAGCACGTAGTCCCGCACGGCCGGATGCTGGCCGGTGTGCGGACGCAATTCGTCGACCCAATGCGGGTTGGGGATGAACCGCACGTCCATCACGGTGTCGGCGTCCATCGGCAGACCGTACTTGTAGCCGAACGACTCGACGGTGATGTTGGTATGCGCGACCGTCTCGCCGCCGAAGGCGCGTTCGATGCTCTCCCGCAGGGCCGGTACCGCCAGGGTGGAGGTGTCGATCACCAGGTCGGCGGCCGCGCGCACCGGCGCGAGCATGGCCCGCTCCGCGGTGATGCCTTCGGCCAACGTCTGATTGCCCTGCAGGGGGTGACTGCGCCGGTTTTGTTCGTAGCGGCGCACCAGCGTCTCGTCGGAGGCGTCCATGAACAGCACCCGCGGTTGGATGCCCCTGGTTCCGAGTTCGGTGCGCACCGAGTCCAAATCCCCGGTGAAGCCCTTGGACCGGACGTCCATCACCACCGCCAGCCGGGTGATCCGGGATCCGGCATCCAACCCGAGGTCGACCATTCTGGCGATCAGTTCCGGCGGCAGGTTGTCGGCCACATACCAACCCAGGTCTTCGAGCACCTTGGCGGTGGTACCGCGCCCCGCGCCGGAGAGCCCCGTCACGAGGACAACCTCGATACCAGATTCGTCACTCATATGTTGGTCTGTCACCCCGATGCCTGTTGGTTACTGGGTTGATCGTGTTGGTTACCGGATTGATCTTGGTGGTCTCGATCATTGTCGATAACGGCGGTTGCCGCGCCGGAATCGGTGGCGCCCGCGTCGTCTCCGGTGGCGCCAAGCGCCTCCAGCACCGCCCGCGCGGTGGCCACTCCGATGCCACGCACGGCGGTGATCTCTTCGATGCTGGCCGCCGACAACCGGGATACCGATCCGAAATGGGTGACCAAGGCCTTGCGCCGGTGCTCGCCGAGGCCGGGTACCGCATCCAGCGCCGAGGCCGTCATCCGCTTGGACCGCTTGCTGCGGTGATAGGTGATGGCAAACCGGTGGGCCTCGTCGCGGACGCGCTGCAGCAGGTAGAGGCCCTCGCTGTTGCGCGGCAGGATCACCGGTTCCGCCTCATACGGCACCCACACCTCTTCCAGCCGCTTGGCCAGGCCGATGACCGCCACGTCGGTGATGCCCAGTTCGTCGAGCACGGTGGCGGCCGCGTTCACCTGCGGTGCGCCCCCGTCGACGACGTACAGGTTGGGCGGGTAGGCGAAGCGCCGCGAGCGACCCTCGGCCACCATCGGCTGCTCGGCATCGGCAATGTGCCGCGCAAACCGGCGCCGGGTCACCTCGGCGATGGAGGCCACGTCGTCGGAACGGCCGCCGCCGGCGGCCTCCCGGATGCCGTAATGCCGGTAATCGGACTTGCGTGGCAGCCCGTCCTCGAACACCACCATCGAGGCGACCACATCGGTGCCCTGCACGTGGCTGATATCCACACATTCGATGCGCAGCGGCGCGTCGTTGAGGCCCAGCGCATCCTGGATGCTCTGCAACGCTTCGGATCTCGCGTTGAAGTCGCCGGCACGCTTGAGTTTGTGCTGGGCCAGTGCCTCTTTCGCATTGCGGGCGACGGTCTCGGCGAGCGCCAACTTGGCACCACGGACGGGCACCCGCAGCGACACCCGGGACCCGCGCAATCCGGACAGCCAGTTGGCGAGTTCGTCGGCGTTGTCCGGAAGGACAGGCACCAGTACCTGTTTGGGCACCGGATTGGTGGCCTCGTCCTGGTCGGTGGTGCCGTCGCCGAGGTCGGCCTGATCGCCATAGAACTGCGTGAGGAACTGCTCGACCAGTTGCGCCTCGGCGGATTGCCCGGGTTCCGAGCCACTTTCGGCCACCTCGGGCTCGGCCGTCTTCTCGACCACCCAGCCTCGCTGGCCACGCACCCGGCCACCGCGGACGTGGAACACCTGCACCGCGGCCTCGAGTTCGTCGGCGGCGAAGGCCACCACGTCGGCGTCGGTGCCGTCACCGAACACCACGGTCTGCTTCTCCAGCGCGCGTTTGAGCGCCCCGATATCGTCGCGCAACCGCGCGGCCCGTTCGAAGTCGAGCTCCTCGGCCGCGGCATTCATCTGCCGCTCCAAGTCGCGGACCAGCCGGTCGGTCTTGCCCGCGAGGAAATCGCAGAAGTCCAGCACGATCTGGCGGTGTTGTTCGGCGCTGACCCGGCCGATGCAGGGCGCCGAACATTTGTCGATGTAGCCCAGCAGGCACGGCCGGTCGATCTGCCTGTGCCGCTTGAACACTCCCGCCGAGCAGGTGCGCGCCGGGAACACCCGGGTGAGCAGGTCGACGGTCTCGCGGATGGCCCAGGCGTGTGAGTACGGTCCGAAATAGCGCACGCCCTTACGGCGCGGGCCGCGGTAGACGAACAGCCGCGGGTACTCCTCGTTGAGGGTCACCGCCAGCACCGGGTACGACTTGTCGTCGCGGTAGCGGATGTTGAAGCGCGGGTCGAACTCCTTGATCCAGTTGTATTCCAACTGCAGCGCTTCGACCTCGGTGGACACCACCGTCCACTCGACGCTGCCCGCCGTCGTCACCATCTGCCGGGTCCGCGGCGCGAGCCCGGCGATATCGGCGAAATAGGAGTTCAGCCGGCTGCGCAGGCTCTTGGCCTTGCCGACGTAGATCACCCGGCCGTGCGGATCCCGGAAACGGTAGACACCGGGTTCCACGGGGATGGAACCCGGCGCCGGCCGGTACGTCGCTGGATCGGGCACGGGTCCAGGTTAGAGCGTGTCGATGTAACCGCAGAACGCTGCGGCCTTGGCTTCGTAATTGCGGTAGATGTCATAGCTGGCCGCGCCGGGCGACAACAACACCACGTCGATATCCGGCAGCCCCGCGGCCAGCCGTACGGCCTGCTCCAGGCTCTGCACCCGGTGGGTGTGTTCGGCATGCGACCGCGCGAACCGGGTCCCGATCAGCGCACCGTTGGACGGTCCCTGGATCAGCGTCACCCTGCGCTGCCCGCTGCACAGGTAGTCGTCGAGCTGGCGGTAGTCGAGTTGGCGGTCCATGCCGCCGACGATGAGCGCCACATGCTCCCCCGCCGGCATGGCGCGCAGCGCGGCGACCACGCTCTCCCCGGTGGTGGCCAGGGTGTCGTCGATCCAGCGGGTCGGCCCGGTGGTGCGTACCGTCTGCAGCCGGTGCGGCAGCCCGGTGAAGGTCGCGGCGGCGCCGTCCACTTCCGCCTCGGTGACGGGCCTGCCGAGCACCTCGGCCGCCGCGGCGGCGGCCAACGCGGCGTTGGCCACGTTGTGCGGGTAGGACATCACCCCACCTGAGCGCGGTGCCCGTGCCGTCGCCGGGTCGACCAACCGAACCACCGGTGGCAGCGCGCTGATCCCGATGTCGTCCAGCGCCGCGACCACCTCCGGTGTGGTGATCAATGCCCGGGCCCCATGGTCGAAGATGTGCGCCTTGGCCGCGTAGTAATTGGGGACGTCGCCGTGGAAGTCCAGGTGATCCTGGTAAAGGTTGGTGATCACGGCCACCGCCGGTGAGGTCCGCAGCAGTGAGCACTGCTGACTCGACAGCTCGGCGACCACCCAGGGGCCGAGCTCAGGATCCAGGTCCGACCCCGACAAATCCGACAGGGGGGTACCGATATTGCCGGCCACCACGGCCGCTGAGCCCAGGCTGGTCAGCAGGTGCGCCAAAAACGCGGCGGTGGTGCTCTTGCCCTTCGTTCCGGTGACGCCGATGGTGCGATGCGCGTGCCCGCTGAGATACCAGTCGGCGGCGCTGGACACCTGCGGCCCACCGCGGCGCAGCTCTTCGAACAGCGGATGCCGCCATGGCACGCCAGGACTGACGAAGACGATGTCGACATCGCGCAACAGGTGGACCGCGTCCGGACCGAAATATGCTGTCATCCCAGGTATTTCGGTGTCCGCCAACTCGGTGGCCCGGTCGTCGACCGCGATGATGCGCTGCGCCCCGTGCGCGGCCGCGGTACGGGCCATCGACAGCCCCTCCTTGCCCAGCCCCCAGATGCCGACGACCCGACCCGCCAGGTCAGTCATCGAGCAGCTTCGCGTAGCGCGGCGGGACGTGATGCTCGACCGGTGCGCTGTCCTGCCCGGCCGCGACGGCTTCCAATTCGCCGCGGTGGGAAGCGAAGTCGTCGATCAGGGGCAACCCCTGCCAGGTGTCGTCGTCCAGCACGGTCAGCATCGCCTCGGCGGCCTCGTAATACTCCCCCACACACTCGAACGGCTTGTGCACACCGAGGCCGAGAATATCGGCGATACCGTCCCGCTGGCCGGGGTCGCCGAACAGGTTGGCGCCGAAGATCTCTTCGAGGCGGGCCCGGCCGAGCCGGGGGGCCAGCAGCACGAACACGAACTGACATTTCGGGCAGTGTCCGCACCACGACGTGGCGCGGCGGGCGGGGTCCAGCGCGAACAGCCGGTTACAACTGGTGAAGACGTCGAAATAGTCGGCGCAGGTGGCGAACCGGTCGGCGATCTGCGACTCGGACAGCCCGCGCAGCAGCGAGAAGTACCGGTCCGGGTTGAGCCCGTACTGCGCCAGCGTGTCCCGCAGCAAGGTTTCGTAGGTGATGCTCTTGGACCACTGATGGTTGATATCGCGGCCCAGCCACTCGACGTTGCCCACATTGGACGAACGTTCGTTGGACAGCACGACGGGTCCGAAACCGTTGGCGTCGGCCACGATCAGGCCGATGACACTGTTGATCGCGGTCACCGGGACATGACCGTTGTAGGCGCCGTTGGCGTTGGCCTCGATCAGCCGACGATCGATGCTGCGCCGCACATGCACGCTGTCCAGGCCGCTGACCTCGATACAGCGGTCGATGGGGTCGTACCGGTTGACGCTGAACAGCACCGGCTTGATCCCGTGCCGGCGGAACGCCTCGATACTGACCACCGAGTCCTTGCCGCCGCCGACGGGTACCAGCGGAGTGGCTCCCGCATCCCAGGTGTCGGGGCCGGTCGCCGGCGCGTCGGACTGCGGGCCGGTGACCTCCGGACTCAGCGCGGCGGGCAGGTCGTTGCGGTAGGCGAACTCCCCGAGCCCGCCCTCGACCAGGCGACGCAGGTAGTCCTTCTCGAATTCACCGGTGGGGAAAGCAATTTCGATGCGCGGTGGGGCGGCGGCCTTGTAATAGCTCAGCGAGCAGGTCAGCGCGAGCAGCCGGGCCAGCAGTGGATGTGGTTGCCCGCCTGCCAGACTCGCGCCGAAATCGATCACCTCGGTGAAGCTGACCGGATCGGGGCCACGCAGGGTGTAATGCAGTTTCAGCGCGTCGTCGACCGACTCGTACCCGTCGATCACCAGCGCCTCGAAGGCCTCGGGACGGAATTCGGTCATAGCCCGCGCTCCCCGATCGCGCACACGGGATGGGTCTCGAACAGCGGTGACACCCACCACGCCCGCCGCACGGCGGCCAGGTCGACCGGGTCGTCGGTGACGACATCGGCGTCCAGGAGCGCGGCCGCGCGCAGCCGGTCCAACCGGTCGGCACCCAGCCCGACCCGGCCGTCGGGCGTGTCGCACAGCAGCGCCCCCAACAGCGGCACCCCGATGCGCTGCCCGTCGGCCGGAACCGCGTCGACGTGCCCGGCGTCGGCCAGCTCACGTTCGGTCAGCGCCAGCGCGGCCCGGCTGGCGGTGCGGGCAGCCATCTGCTGCCAGTACGGCGGCGCCGCGACCCCGGCCCGGGTGGCCAGGCTGACGGCCCGCGCGCGGACCGGTTCGATCGGCGTGCCGGTGACCACGAACTGCGCCGCCCCGGCCACGTCCGCGACCATGACGGTGAGCGCCGCGCTGCCGGTGCCGCGCAGCAGTTCGGTGGTGATGCCGGTCATCGCTCGGCGCAGCCCGTCGACGACCGGCATGGCGATCCCGAAAAACTCCGCGGGCTCGGCCAGCCAGTGCCAGATGGCGTCGTAATCGGGTTCGCGTCCGGCCACCACCGGGAGAGTCATGGTGGGCTGGGTACCGAGACCGCCGATGAGGGCACCTGCCGAGACGAGGGGTGTGTCGCTTGCGGAGAGGCGATCAGCCGAGGTGGATACGAACGCGGGAGTAGTCATCGGCAAGCCGATCCTACCGCAGCCAACAGCGGCGATACTGGACACCATGGCGCACGGCACGGGCACGGACACGGAGATGGGTGACGCGCGCGTGGCCCGGTTGACCGAGACCGACTGGCGCGCGTTCGCCGGGGTACGGCTGCGTGCGCTCACCGACTCGCTGGGCACCGACGATCCCCAGTTCCAGCGGGAGTCCACCTTCACGGCAGCCCAGTGGCGCCGGCGGCTGCGTGCGCACGCACAGTTCGCCTTGGTTCTCGACAACCGGCCGATCGGCCTGATCGCCGCGCAGCGCCAGGGCTCGGAGGCGGTGTACCTGTACTCGTTGTGGCTCGATCCGTCGGTTCGCGGGCTGGGCCTGGGGCGGACGCTGGTGGCCGAGGCGGTGCGGTGGGCACGCACCCAGCGGGTGCGGCGGGTCACCTTGCGGGTCAACGTCGACAACGCGCGTGCGCGGGCCGTCTACGAGAGTCTGGGGTTCGTCGTCTGCACGGCCGAGGACATGACCGCAGACGAGGTCACGATGTCGCTGACCGTGAGTTGAGGTCGGGCCGGTAGCGGTCCAGCAGCGCCCGCAGCCGGTCCATGGCGTCGACGGCCCGCTCCTTGTCCACCGCCTGGATCGCCATCGCAGCGGCGTACTCGTCGTCGGCCAGGTCCACCCTGGCCCACCGGGCACCGACCGGAAACGACACGTCCACCACGTCGGACCACGGAATCAACTTGTAGCCGAGCAGGTTTCGGACGGCGATACCCGTCGGCCCGGCCTTCAGCCGAGGCCGGGCGAACAGCAGCACCAGACTGCCGAGCACCACGCCGAGCACACCCATCGCGATCTGATCGGAGGTGCGGAACACCACACCGCTGGACCCCACCTTGAGCAGGAATCCGACGGTGATGTGCGCGGCGGCGATCAGGAACGCCGCCAGGTACACGAAATACGGGGTCAGGTGGGGTTTGATGTCCAGGTCCCAGGACGCCTCGCCGGCTGTCATGACCGGATGTCGCGGAGCACCACCGCCGTGGACAGGGCGGCGGCCACCGCCTGGGCACCCTTGTCCTCACCGGAATTCGGCAGACCGGCCCGGTCGAGCGCCTGCGCTTCGGTGTTGGTGGTCAGCACACCGTTGGCCACCGGGGTCGACTCGTCCAGCGACACCCGGGTCAGGCCCTGGGTGACGGCGTCACACACGTAGTCGAAATGCGGTGTCTCACCACGGATCACCACACCGAGCGCGACCACCGCGTCGTACCTGGCAGCCAAAGCCTGTGCCACCACCGGTATCTCGATTGCGCCGAGCACCCGGACGATGGTCGGATCGGCCACCCCGAGCTGCTTGGCGGCCCGCACCGCACCGTCGAGCAGGGCGTCGCAGATGGTGGTGTGCCAGGTGCTGGCCACGATCGCCAGCGATACGTCCGAGGCGTCGATATCGGGCAGGTCGGGTACGCCGTGACCACTCACAGTGCGCCACCGAACTCCCCGGGCGGGGACACCTCGTCGTAGTCCTCCAGGCCCACCAGGTCGTGTCCCATCCGGTCCCGTTTGGTCATCAGGTAGCGGATGTTCTCCGAATTGGCGCGCACCGGCAGCGGAACTCGCTCGATGATGTGCAGCCCGTAGCCGTCCAGCCCCACCCGTTTGGCCGGGTTGTTGGTGAGCAGCCGCATGGACCGCACACCCAGGTCCACCAGGATCTGGGCACCGATGCCGTAGTCGCGGGAGTCGGCGGGCAGGCCGAGTTCCAGGTTGGCGTCCACGGTGTCCGCGCCGGCATCCTGCAACTGGTAGGCCTGCAGCTTGTGCAGCAGGCCGATGCCGCGACCCTCGTGCCCGCGCATGTAGAGCACGATGCCGCGCCCTTCGCGCGCCACCATCGCCATGGCCGCGTCCAGCTGGGGCCCGCAATCGCACCGGCGGGAGCCGAACACGTCACCGGTGAGGCATTCCGAGTGCACCCGCACCAGCACGTCGTGGCCGTCGGATTCCGGGCCGGCGATATCGCCGCGGACCAGCGCGACATGCTCGACGTCCTCGTAGATGCTGGTGTAGCCGACGGCGCGGAATTCGCCGTGCCGGGTCGGGATGCGGGCCTCGGCGACGCGCTCGATGTGCTTCTCGTGCTTGCGACGCCATTCGATGAGGTCGGCGATCGAGATGAGCGCCAGATCGTGTTCGTCGGCGAAAATGCGCAGCTCGTCGGTCTGGGCCATGGCGCCCTCGTCCTTCTGGCTGACGATCTCGCAGATCGCACCGGCCGGCTGCAGGCCGGCCAGCCGGGCCAGGTCGACCGCGGCCTCGGTGTGGCCGGGCCTGCGCAGCACCCCGCCGTCCTTCGCGCGCAGCGGCACCACGTGACCGGGCTTGGTGAAATCCTCAGCGACCGCGCCGGGGTCGGCCAGCGCACGCATGGTGGTGGCCCGGTCCGATGCGGAGATGCCGGTGCCGACGCCCTGTTTGGCGTCCACGGTGACCGTGTACGCGGTCCCGTGCTTGTCCTGGTTGACCGCGTACATGGGCAGCAGGCCCAGGCGGTCACAGACGGCGCCGTCCAGCGGCACACACAGATAACCCGAGGTGTAACGCACCATGAACGCCACCAGTTCGGGGGTGGCCTTCTCGGCGGCGAAAATCAGATCGCCCTCGTTTTCGCGGTCTTCGTCGTCGATGACCACGACGGCCTTGCCCGCCGCGATGTCGGCCACGGCCCGCTCGATGGAATCGAGCCTCGTCATCTTGTGCCACCTTTTAGCGTTCGCATTTCCACCTCAGTATGAACCACCGCACCGCGACGTTTAATGCCCGCCGTCCCTGGGGTGGGACGGCGGGCATCAAACGTTCTGCGCGGACCTCAGAAGGACCGTTGGTCCATGGTGTAGGTCCGGGTGCTGCTCGACGGCGTGTTGGTGACCTTTCCGTTGTCCACGACGTAGTAGCCGTCGGACACGGTGATGGTGAAGGTCTCGCCGTTGCGGGTATTGCTGGTGGTGATGGTTCCGAGCCCGGAGTTGAACGACACCGATCCGTGGGCCGGTTGGGTGACGGTGTACGTCATCGAGTCGCCGTCGCTGTCGTTGCTCGTCACGAAGGTCCACGACGTGTAGGTGTTGATCAAGTTGCTGCCGTACAGCCGGGAGCCGGCGCTGATCGTCGGGGCGGTGTTCTCGGCATAGATCGGCACGTTGACCACGTAGCTGGTACTGCCGCCGAAGGCGTCGTTGATCGTCACGGTGAACGAGTCGGCGACGGTGTTGCCGCTGGCTCCGATCTTCGCCGCGTCGTGGTAGTACGAGGTGGTGAACGCCTTGTCGATGGTGTAGGAGAAGCTGCCGTCGGCGTTGACGGTGACGGTACCGCCGTTGGTGGTCGACAGCGTTCCGGCTCCGAAGGTCACCGCGTCGCCGTCGGCGTCGGAGGCCCCGATGGTGCCGGTGGTCGACTGCCGTTTGGTGACTCCGAGGTTCACCGAGTTCAGCGACGAACTGGTGATCGTGACGCTGCCGCCGGTCGGCGCCGCGTTGGCCACCGGCGGCGCCACACTCACCTTGAAGGTCACCGTCTTGCCGTTGGCATCGGTGCCGGTGATGGTGAAGGTGTCGTCGGGTGTCTGGGAGTGCCCCAGCGCGCCGTTGCGGGTGTAGGTGTAGCTGCCGTCGGCGTTGACCACCACGGTGCCCTTGGCGCCGTCGGACCCCTTGCCGTAGGTCAGCAGACCCACGTCGGCACCCGGGATGCTGAGCTTGCCGCTCTGCACGTTGGTGCTCGTGCCCAGCGTCGTCGTGCTCGGTGCCACGACCGGGACGTTGACGGTGGCGGTGCTGCTGCCGCCGTGCCCGTCGTAGACGGTGACCTTGAACGAGTCGGTGCCGGCCGCCGAGCTGGTCGGGATGTAGACAAAGGTTCCGTCCGACTTCAGTTGCACCACACCGCCGTTGGTGGTGTAGGTGGAGTTGGTGCTGGCCCCGCCCGGGTTGCCGGCGTTGACCAGGCTGTAGCTGACGGAGTCGCCGTCGCTGTCGGAACCCGACACCGATCCGCGCACCACGCCGAGGGTGTCGGCCGATCCCACCGACACGTTCGACGACGGGCCGGCGTTGCTGGCGATGATCGGCACCGAGAAGGTGACCGGTGTCGTGCCACCCTGACCGTCGGAGACGTTGATGGTGACGGTGTCGAACTTGTCAGACGCCGGGGCGTTGTCGGCGGCGGCCTTGTGGTGGGCGTCGGAGTAGGTGATCCAGCTGTACAGGAAGCCGCCCCCGGAGGTGACGGTGACGGTCCCGCCCTTGGTGGTGGTGTAGATGCCGCCGGCGAACGTCACCGTGTCGCCGTCCGGGTCGGTCGTGCTGAACGTGCCGGTGGTGGTCTGCGTGGCCGGGGTGATGGCCACACCGCCCACCATGCCGCGGTCGATCAGGCCGCTGTCGGAGATGGTGGTGCTGGCACCACCGGCCGACGGAGCGGTGTTGACCAGCGGCGGGGACACGCTGACGGTCGCCACCGTGATGGTGAGGCCGTTGGCGTCGGTGCCGGTGATGGTGAAGCTGTCGGCGGCCGTGATGTTGTGCCCCAAGGCCGGGTTACGGGTGTAGGTATAGGTGCCGTCGGCGTTGATGACCACGGTGCCCTTGGCCGGAGTGGTGCCGACGCCGTAGGTGAGCAGCCCGGTGTTGCCGTTGGAGATGTTGAGCTTGCCGTTCTCGACGTTGGGTGCGGTCGAGGTGGTGGAGGTGCCGATGGTGAGGTTGGCCAGCGGGGTCACCTTCACGGTCGAGGTGCCGCCGTGACCGTCGCTGATGGTCACGTAGAACGAGTCGGTATCCAGGCCCGGGATGATCGCCGTGGACGGCTTCGGGATGAAGGTGTAGGTGCCGTCGGCCGCCAGGTGCACGATGCCGCCGCCCACCGAGTACGAGGAGCCCGTCGTGGCGCCGGACGGATTGGACCCGTTGGCCAGGCTGTAGCTCAGCGAGTCGCCGTCGAGGTCGGTGCCGATGATGCTGCCGCGCACCACGCCGTTGGAGTCGGGCAGGCTGATGCTGGGCACACCGCCCGGATCGATGTTGGCACCCGCGATGTCCACCGAGATGGGTACGTCGACGGTGCCGCCGTGGCCGTCGCTCACCGTGATGGTGAAGGTGTCCTTCTTGTCGTCGGCGGTCGCTGTGTTGGAGGCCGCCAGGTGTCGCGCCGTCAGCGAGGGCGCGTAGCTGAAGGTGCCGGTGAGGGCGCCGACGGTGACCAGGCCACCCTTGCCGGTGGTGAAGGTGATCGGGCCGTAGCTGATGATGTCGCCGTCGTCGGGGTCGCTCGCGGTGACCTTGCCGGTCACCACTCCGAGCGAATTCGGGCTGCCCACTTGCACATTGGTGACCTGGGGCGCCGCATTGTCGGACAGGATGGAGACGGCCACCGATTTCATGGTGATCCCGCCGTGTCCGTCGGTGACGGTGATGGTCACCGTGTCGGTGAGCGGGAGGCCGGCCGCCAGGTGGCGGGCCGCGGCAGTGGGTGTGTAGGTGAAGGTGCCGTTGTTGAGTGTCACCGAGCCGGTGAGCGGGCCCAGCAGGTTCGTCACCAGGTAATGCAGGGTGTCGCCGTCGTCGTCCTTGACGGTGAACGTTCCCGTCACGACGCCGGTGCTGGGGTTGGTGTTGGTCACCGTCGGGTTGGAGGTGAAGACCGGCGCCGAGTTCAGATCCAGGCCAGGAGCGATACCCACGGTGACCTCGACCTGGGTGCTACCGCCGTGTCCGTCGGTCAGGGTGACGGTGAACGTGTCCTTCTTGTCGTCGTCGGTGGCTCCGTCGGCTGCCGCGTCGTGCCGGGCCGCCAGCGACGGGGTGTAGGTGAAGTCGCCGGTGAGCAGGCTCACCGCGACCACACCGCCCTTGCTCGTGGTGAACAGCACCGGGCCGTAGTTGATGATGTCGCCGTCGTCGTCGTGGGCGGTGATCTTTCCGATCACGGTGCCCAGCAAGGCATTCGGATCGCCGACGGTGACCTTGTCGACGGTCGGGTCGGCGTTGGACGGAACGACTTCCACCACAACTGATTTGAAGGCGATACCACCGCGGCCGTCGTTGACCGTGATGGTCACCAGGTCCTTGTTCAGGCCGAGCGAGGCGGCCAGGTCACCCGCGGCGGTATGCCGGGCCAGATCTGTCGGCGTATAGGTGAACGACCCGTCGGAGTTGACCACGACGTTGCCGTACAACGAACTTCCCGTATAGGTGAGGCTGTCACCGTCCGGATCGGTGGCGTGTGAGGTGCCGCTGACGACGCCGGTGACATGGTTGACCGAGACGACGGTCGGGGCACCGTCGGAGTCGAACTCAGGCAGGTTGTTCAGCCCGCTGCCGGCGTAGTGGAAGCTCACCGTGTAGTACGCGTCGTTGCCGTCGGGGGTGATCGGATGCGCCAGGTAGCCGAGGCTGTCGTTGATGCGCACGGTGAAGGTGACGTCGGCGCCGTCGCGCAGCCCGGCCAGCGTGGGCACATAGCTGAACGAACCGTCGGGAATCATCACGATCGTGCCTTGGCTGGGCTGCTTGTCCACCCAGTAGGTCAGCGGATCGCCGTCGGGGTCAGTGCTGGTGAGCTTGTAGGTGCCCGGTAGCGGCCCGGTGGCGACGATCGACGGGGCGCCCGGCAGGTGGTTGGTGGCCAGGTTCTCGTAGCGCTGGTAGGCGGCGACCATCAGGATGTAGACCGGCACCGTGAACGGCGTGGGTGCGCCGTTCCAGTAAGTGCCCGCCAAGATCTGGTTGATCGCGACCACCCAGCCGGCAGCGACCTGTGAGGGAGCCAGGATCGGGTCGGCGTCATAGGCCGGTAGCAGCTTCTCCAGGCCGGTGGCGATCGCGTTGATGACGCCCATGAACGGGTTGAGCACCGGGATGGTCGGCGGCTTGGGCACCAGGTCGGTGACCGAGGCCAGGGCGTTGGGCGTCGGGGTGGTGGCCGACGCGCTGAACAGAGCGGGTGCCGTGGCGGCCGCCGCCGTGGTCTTGGCCCCGGACGAGGTGGGCGTGGCGGAAGACGCGGTGCCGGTGCTCGGCGTCGGATCGGTCGTCGGGGTGGGCTCGGCGGTCGGGGCCGGCTGGACTGTCGGGGTGGGCCCGGCGGTCGAGGTGGGTTCGACGGTCGGGGTCGGTTCGGCGGTCGGGGTCGGCTGGACTGTCGGGGTCGGTTCGGCGGTCGGTGTCGACGACCCGGAACCCGTGGTCGTGCTCGTGCCCGTGCCGGATGTGCCCGTGCCGGAAGTACCGGATGTGCCGGAAGTACCGGTGTGGGCGCCACCCGAGCTGCTCACCGTCGTGGTGGGGCCGCCGTTGACACTCGTGGTGGTGGTCGTCCCGGTGGAACCGGAGGTGCTGGTCTCGTGCGTGGCAGAACCGGTCGTGCCGGATCCGGTCCCCGTGCCGCCGGTGCTCGAACCCGACGTCCCGGTGGTGCCGCTGGCCGAGCCGGTGGACCCGGTGCTGCCGGTCCCGGCAGTACTCGTCCCGGTGGTGCCGGTCCCGGTGGTGCTCGTACCCGTGCTGCCGGTCGCCCCGGGTGACGCATCTCCGTTCGGCGCGTTGCTGTCGCCGGTGTCCGCCGCCGCGACGGCGGGTGCTGCGGCGACCGACAAACCCAGGAACGCAGCGACGGCGAACTCGCTCGCACGCTTCCGGGTTTTCGCTGAACTCTTGCGATGAGCCGCCACGGTGTTCCTTCCCCGACTCCCCTAGCCGGACAGCCGCATGGCAGCGACTACCCAGCTGGTTCTTAATTGACTGTCGCGAAAGTTAACACGTCTGACAAATTACGGCCAGCTTTTCCTGAGAAAAAGCTGACACGTGTCTTTGCCGAGGCTAGAGGTGTGGTTCTAGAACAGGTTCCTGTTGCTAAAGTGACGCCGCGTCGACAAGTACCGAGGAAATGCCCTCACCGGGCCGACATCAGCCGTTCCACATATTTGGCGATGACGTCGACCTCAAGGTTCACCGGGGTACCTACCGCGGCCCGGCCGAGTGTGGTCAGCGCGAGGGTGGTCGGGATGAGCGACACCTCGAACCACCCGCCGGTCTGATTCCCCGTCGCTTCGCTCGCCCCGGTCTGATTCCCCGTCGCTTCGCTCGCCCCGGTCTGATTCCCCGTCGCTTCGCTCACGCCCGACACCGTCAACGAAATCCCGTCCACGGTGATCGAACCCTTCTCCACCACATACCGGGACAGCTCGGCGGGCAGCGCGATGCGCACCACCTCCCAGTGCTCCGACGGCGTGCGCGAGATCACGCGGCCGGTGCCGTCGACATGACCCTGCACGATATGACCGCCCAACCTGCTGTTCACCGCGGCCGCACGCTCCAGATTCACCGCACTGCCCACCCCGATGGCGCTCAGGCTCGAGCGGTTCAGCGTTTCGGCCATCACATCCGCGGTGAAGGCCCCGTCGGCCAGCACGTCGACGACCGTCAGGCATACGCCGTTGACGGCGATGGAGTCGCCATGACTTGCATCGGACGTCACGACCGGGCCTTTGATGACCAGCCGCGCCGAATCATCGAGCCTGTCAATTCCGACGATCTCGCCCAGTTCCTCAACGATTCCGGTGAACATGGTCATCAGGCTAGTGAGGAGCCTGATCGGCGTAGAGCCGGGCCGCCCAGGCGCAACCATTACGATGCTGGGTATGCAGACGCGCCAACGCCGTGCAGTCCGAAGCTCTTTCCGTTTCCTGATCCCCTTCCTGGCCGTATTCCTGGCCGCGCTGGGACTCGTCGGGTGCTCGTCGTCGCCGAAGACCAATGACGCGCCGCTCCCCGACGCCGCCACGTTGCTCAAGCAATCCGCGGATACCACCCGCAAGCAGACCAGCGCGCACGTGGTGCTCACGACCACCGGCGATATCAAGGCCCTCCCGATCACCGTTCTCACCGGTGACATGACGTTGACGCCCGCCGTCGCCGCGCAGGGCAAGGCCGACATCATGTTCCTCGGCCAGAAGCTCTCCGATGTGAAGTTCGTGGTCTCCGACGGCAACATCTACGGGGCCATCACCGCCGGCGGTGCGATGGAGAACTTCGGGCCCGCCGCCGACATCTACGACATCTCCACCATCCTGAGCCCGGAGAACGGGCTGGCCAATATCCTCACCAGCTTCACCGATCCCAAGGCCGTGGGCCGCGAGTCCGTCAACGGAGTCGACGCGGTCAAGATCACCGGAACGGTGCCCGCCGACGCGATGAACAAGATCGCCCCGGCGCTGAAGGTCACCGGCCCGATCCCCGGCACCGCCTGGATCCGCGAGGACGGCGACCACCAGCTGCAGCAGGTGAAGTTCGACGTCGAGCAGGGCAAGAACATTCAGATGACGCTGTCGGACTGGGGTAAGACCGTCACCGTCGACAAACCCGCCGCCTGATGCCGGCCCGCACCAACCGCGGTCTCGCCATCGGCGCGGGTGGCCTCGCCGTGCTGCTGGGCGCGCTGGACACCTATGTCGTCATCGCGGTGATCCGCGACATCATGGCGGCACCGCCGGCCGGTATCGGGATCCCGCTCAACCAGATCCAGCAGGTCACCCCGATCATCACCGGGTATCTGCTCGGCTATATCGCGGCCATGCCGCTGCTGGGCCGGGCCTCGGACCGCTTCGGCCGCAAGCTGCTGCTGCAGGCCAGCCTGCTGGGCTTCGCGGTCGGTTCGGTGGTCACCGCCCTGTCCACCGACCTGACCATGCTGGTCATCGGCCGCGTCATCCAAGGCACCGCCAGTGGTGCGCTGCTGCCCGTCACGCTCGCCCTGGCTGCCGACCTCTGGTCGGCCCACAACCGGGCCACCGTGCTGGGCGGGATCGGCGCGGCCCAGGAATTGGGCAGCGTGCTCGGCCCGCTCTACGGCCTGGCCGTGGTGTGGGCGCTCAGCACCTGGCGCGACGTGTTCTGGATCAACGTGCCGCTGGTGCTCATCGCGATGGTGTTGATCCAGGTCAGCCTGCCGGCCCGGGACCGTAGCAAGGAGCCGGAGAAGGTCGACGTGGTCGGCGGGGTGCTGCTGGCCGTCGCACTGGGCCTGGCCGTGGTGGGCATGTACAACCAGTCTCCGGACGGCAAGCAGGTGCTGCCCAGCTACGGCCCGCCGGTGCTGATCGCGGCCCTCGTGGTGGCCATCGGGTTCTTCGCCTGGGAGAAGTTCGCCAAGACCCGGTTGATCGAACCCGCCGGGGTGCATTTCCGCCCGTTCCTGGCCGCGCTGGGCGCCTCGTTGTGCGCCGGTGCCGCCCTGATGGTCACGCTGGTCAACGTCGAACTGTTCGGTCAAGGTGTGCTGGGCAAGAGCCAGGACGAGGCGGTGTTCCTGCTGCTGTGGTTCCTGGGCGCCCTGCCCATCGGTGCACTGATCGGCGGCTGGGTGGCCACCCGCATCGGGGACCGGATCGTGGGTCTGGTGGGTCTGCTGATCGCCGCGTTCGCCTACTGGCTGGTGTCGCACTGGGATACCAATGTGTTGTCGGCTCATCACGATCTGGGTGTGGTCGCGCTGCCGACCTTCGGCACCGACCTGGCCTTGGCCGGTATCGGGCTCGGCCTGGTGATCGGCCCGCTCACCTCGGCCACGCTGCGGGTGGTGCCGGCGGCCGAGCACGGCATCGCCTCGGCCGCGGTGGTGGTCGCCCGGATGATCGGCATGCTGATCGGTATCGCCGCACTGAGCGCGTGGGGCCTGTACAAGTTCAACCAGTTCCTGCAGGAACGCCTGGCGGCCCTGCCCGCTCCGAAAGCCGACACACCGGGCGGGATCCTGATCGCCCAGGGCGCCCGGCTGGCCGAGGCCACCAGGCAGGCCTACACCATGCAGTACGCGAGCATCTTCCTGATCACCGCGATCGTGTGCGTGGTGGGCGCCGTGTGCGCGTTGTTCGTCAGCGGACGAAACGAGCACGCCGACGAAATCGACGCGGCCGCAGCCGAACCCGTGGCGAACGCGCCACGGCACGCGAAGTAGCTAGCAGCGTTCGACGCCGCGCCGCATGACCTTGGGCTTGCGGCGCGGCGGTTCGGCGGGGTCGCCACCCCGCAACACGGCCCACACCACGGACCTCACGGTCTGCGACGTCAGCGGGGAAATCCCCAGCCAGTCGGGTAACAGAGTCATGCGCTCATCCATTCGTCGTACTTCGTTGACTGCGCAACTCGTCTGTGAAAGCGCCTTTGCCAAAATTGTACCGGCGTGCAAGAAGCTTGTGGGGCGCTCCGGCCCCCAGCGCGGCGCGCGCAACGGCGAAGTCGGCCGTCAGGAACCGTTGGGTACCAAGCTCAGCCGCACATCCGGGCCGATGGTGTCGATACCGTCGAAACGCCAGCGCTGCGCGCCCGCGATACTCAGCACGCCGACATCGTCGACGGCCGTGATGGGACCACCCAGCAGAATCGGCGCCACATAGGCCAGGATCCGGTTGATCACACCGGCCCGCAGGAACGCCCCGGCCAGCGTCGGGCCGCCCTCCACCAGCACCGCCGTGCGGTCCGAGAGCGCCCGCATCACCTCGCGCGGGTCGCGGGTGCGGATCACCATGGTGTTCGAATCATCGTTGAGCACATTGGCTTCCGACGGGATCTCCCGTTCGCCGACCACGACGCGCAGCGGCTGACTCGGGGCCAACGTGCCGTCGGGTAGCCGGGCGGTGAGCGTCGGATCGTCGACATAGACCGTGCCCGTCCCCACCACGATCGCATCGACGGCCGCCCGGAAGCGGTGCACGTCACGGCGGGCCGCGTCACTGGTGATCCACTGGCTGCTGCCATCGGCGGCCGCACTCCGACCGTCCACACTGGTGGCGAACTTCCATGTGACATAGGGCAACCCGGTGCGCTGCTTGTACAACCACTCACGTAGCACACCGGTTGTGACCTCTGTCGCAGCGATGCCGGCCACCACCTCGACGCCGGTATCGGCCAGTCGCCCCGCGCCGCCGGCGGCCGCCGGATTGGGATCGCCGACGGCGTACACCACCCGCGTCACACCGGCGGCCAGCAGCGCGTCCACACACGGCGGAGTGCGGCCGTGGTGGTTGCACGGTTCCAGGGTGACCACCGCGGTGCCGCCACGGGCCCGCTGCCCGGCCTGCCGCAGCGCCACCACTTCGGCGTGCGCGCCGCCCGGCGGCTCGGTGCCGCCCACCCCCACCACCTGGCCACCGGAATCCAAAATGACCGCGCCCACAGGAGGATTCGGGTACGTCGTGCCCTTCACCCGCTCGGATGCGTCGATGGCCTGCCGCATGGCGGCCGCGAACGTCATAGGGTCAGATGGGCCGATGCCGCCGCCGCCTGGGCACGCAACCGCCGCACCGCCTCCGCGGGATCGTCGGCGTTGTACACGGCCGAGCCGGCCACGAAGCAATCCACCCCGGCTTCGGCCGCGGCCTCGATGGTGTCGGCGTTGATCCCGCCGTCGATCTCCACCACGACCCGCAGCTCTCCGGCATCGACCAACCTGCGGACGATGCCCACTTTGGCCAGCACCTCCGGGATGAAGCTCTGCCCACCGAAGCCCGGTTCCACCGACATCACCAGCAGCGTGTCGAAATCCCGCAGGATTTCCAGGTACGGATCGATCGGAGTGCCCGGCTTCACGCTCAGCCCGGCCTTGGCCCCCGCGGCGCGGATATCGCGGGCCACCGCGACCGGGTCGTCGGTGGCCTCGGCGTGGAAGGTGACGTTGTAGGCGCCCGCCTCGGCGTACGGCGGGGCCCAGCGCGCCGGGTCCTCGATCATCAGATGGCAGTCCATCGGGATGTCGGTGACCTTGAGCAGGCTCTCCACCACCGGCAGGCCGAGCGTCAGGTTGGGCACGAAATGGTTGTCCATCACATCGACGTGCAACCAGTCCGCGCCCTGCACCGCGGCGACCTCGTCGGCGAGCCTGGCGAAATCGGCGGCGAGAATGGACGGGGCGATGAGAGGGGCCGGGGTGAGCGAATCGACGGGAGACTGACCTGCCATGGGTCGTCAGCGTACTTGCAGTGCCGCGGCGAACATCGCATCGGTGCCGTGCCGGTGCGGCCACAACTGCACGTACGGGCCGTCGCCCAGCCGGTCGACGCCCTCGAACAGCGCCCGGGTGTCCAACGCGTGCACCGGCTGGCGGCGCAGCGCGTCGGCCACCACACCCACCGTCTCGGCCAGATGCGGCGAGCACGTCGCATACAGCACCACTCCCCCCGGCCGGGTCAGCCTGATCGCCGACGCCAACAGCTCACGCTGCAGCTTGCCCAGCGCCGGCACGTCGCCGGGCTGGCGCCGCCACCGGGCTTCGGGTCGGCGCCGCAGAGCGCCCAGGCCCGTGCACGGCGCGTCGACCAACACCCGGTCGAAACTGCCCGCATCCAGGCCGGATTCGCGGCCGTCCACCCGCAACACCCGGACCCCCAGTCCGGCGGTGTTCTGCTCCACCAACTCGGCGCGGTGCGGGGCCGGTTCGACGGCGGTGACTCGGGCGCCCGTACCGGCTGCCAACGCGGCGATCAGCGCGGTCTTGCCGCCCGGACCCGAACACAGATCCAGCCAGTTGCCGCCGTCGGCACCCTCGACCGGGGCCAGCGTCAGCGCCCGGGCCACCAACTGCGAGCCCTCGTCCTGGACCTGAGCCGCACCCTTGCGCAGCGCGGCCAACTCGCCGGGATCACCACCGGTCAGATAGACCGCGTAGGGCGAATACCGGCCCACCGTGCCGTCCACCTGCTCCGCCAACTCCGCGGCGGTCAGCACGCCCGGCCGGGCCGCCAGGTGCACGACGGGGCGGGCATCGTCGCTGGCCAGCAGTTCGTCCAGTTCCCCCGCATCGGCACCCAAGGCGTCGACGAACGCCTGGGCCACCCAGCGTGGATGGGCATGCACGAACGCGGCCTTACCGACCGGATCGGTGGGCGCCAGCTCGCCGACCCAGGAGGCTTCGTCGCGTTCGGAAATGGTGCGCAGCACCCCGTTGACGAAACCCGCACGCGCCGTGTCGAATTCGATACCTGCCTGGTCGACGGTGGTGTCCAGGGCGGCATGCGGGTCGACCCTGGTGCGCAGCAGTTGGTAGGCACCCAGCCGCAGCAGGTCCAGCAGCACCGGGTCGATCCGGTCCAGCGGCCGGCCGGCCGCGGCGACGATGACGGCGTCCAGCAGCCCGCGGGTGCGGCAGGTGCCATAGGTGAGTTCGGTGGCGAACGCGGCATCGCGCCCGCTGATGCCACGCTCGCGCAGCAGGGCGGGCAACGCCAGATTGGCGTAGGCATCGCGCTCACTGACCGCGCGCAACACCTCGAAGGCGGCCCGCCGCGCCGCATCCAACGGTTTACGCCGCGGCGCCTTCTGCTGTCGCGGGTTGTGATGGCGGCTCACTGTGCCCGCACCCCCTCATCCAGTCGAGCGCCCCTGGCCCAGTCGGAGGCGGCCATCGGCTTCTTGCCCGGTGGCTGAATCCAGCCGAGCCGCAGGGCATGTGACGCACTGCCGATCCACACGTCGCGACGCCCCACCTCGACGCAACCGGGCTCCAGTTGTTTGTCCTCGTCCACGGTCACCGGGCCGACCTTGAGCCGGATGTCGCCGACGGTGGTCCATGCCCCGGGGTTCGGGGTGTGGGCCCGGATCCGGCGCTCGACGGCCTGGGCCGGCGCTTCCCAGCGCACCCGGGCGTCCTCGACGGTGATCTTCGGCGCGACGGTGATCCCGTCGATGGGCTGCGGCACCGGAACCAATGTCGCGTCGGCGATGCCGTCCATGGTGGCCTCCAGCAGCCCCGCACCCGAGACCGCAAGGCGGTCAAGCAGATCGCCCGCCGTGTCGGTGGGGCGGATGGTCTCGGTCACCACCCCGTACACGGGTCCGGAATCCAAGGCCGGTTCGATGCGGAAGGTGGTGGCACCGGTCACGGTGTCCCCCGCGGCGATCGCGGCCTGCACGGGTGCGGCGCCGCGCCAGGCCGGGAGCAGGGAGAAGTGCAGGTTGATCCAGCCGTGCGTGGGTACCGCGAGCAATTCGTCGCGCAGCAGGGCGCCGTAAGCCACCACGGCGCAGGCTTCCGGCGCGAATTCGGCTAATTCCGAGACGAATTCGACACTGTTGGGTTTGGCAGGCCGCAGCACGGGGATGCCGTGTTCGGCCGCCAGCTGGGCGACCGGTGACGGCACGGGTGTGCCCCGCCTGCCGACCGCGGCGTCGGGGCGCGTCAGCACCGCGACCACCTCGTGACGGGGTGAATCGATGAGCTTGCGCAGTGAGGGCAGCGCGGGTTCGGGGGTACCGGCAAAGACGAGACGCACCGAGCCAGTCTAGGGCCCGCTAGCGGGGCGCCTGGTAGAACTCCCGTTCGGCCACCCCGGCCAGCGGGGCGACGAACATCCACGGCATGGTGGCCACCAGCCGGTTCAGGGTGGCCACGGCGTCGTTGTAGTACTGCCGGGCGAAGGCCAGCTTGTTCTCGGTGTCGGCGAGGTTGCGCTGCAGGTCCAGGAAGTTGTTCGACGAGTTCAGCTGCGGGTAACTCTGCCCGAGGGCCAGCACCCGGCCGACGGCATCGTCGAGGCTCCGTTCGGCCGCGCTGCGCTGGGTGACCGACGTCCCGCCGGTCGCGGCGGTCAATTGGGCCCGCGCATCGGTGACCCGATCCAGGACGGCCTTCTCGTGGGTCGCGAACGACCCGACGGTGTGCACCAGGGCCGGGATCAGGGCAGCGCGCCGGGTGAGCTCGACGTCGATACCGGACAACGCCTCCGACACCCGCACCTCGGCACCGCGCAGCTTGTTATACCCGGCCACGAAGCCGATCAGCACCGCCACCGCGATGAGTAGCACCAGAATCAGCACGAACCGCACAGCGCTCTCCTCACCACGAACCACCGCCGCCGCCACCACCACCGCCGCCGCCACCGCCGGAGCTGCTGCTACCGCTGCCGCCGGAAGATGACGACGACTGCGATGCGGTATAGGCCCCGATCGAGGACGACAACGCCGACTCGAAGCTGTCGAAACTCGGGCCGCCCGAACCACCGGTGACGCGTGCCGAGTCATCGCGTGACGATTGATACCACTCCGGTTGCGGGGCAACCACTCCCGTGGTCGCCTGGTATTTCTGCGCCCAGAGCGCGGCGGCGCCGGCGGCCACCGCGTAGGGCACATATGCGGTGTAGAGGTCTTTGCGAGCGGCGAAGTCGAAGCGGCTCTCAGCCGAATCCGTGGTCAGCATCCGGTGGAATCCGCCGGCCTGCGACCACAGTTGCCGCCCGGCTTCGGTGCGCCGGGTGCCGACCCCATCGGCCCAGGAGCCCAGCGAGAGCACGAAGAACGCCGCAAAAGGCAATGCCCACAAGGTGATCGGGAATCCCCACCGGAAGAAACCGCACACCATCAGCACGGCGGCCGCCGCGTTGGCCGTACGCACCCACAGCTCTTTGCGCCGTTTGACCAGCAACCCGTCCTTGGCCGCCCACTCGTGGATGGCCTCGGTGAGATCGGTCTTGGCCTTGGTGAGTTTCTTGCCGGCCGTCACGGTCTTCTTGGCCTCGAACTCGGTGCCCTGGCCGATCACCTTCAGCGCCCCACCGACGGCTGCGCTCGGATAGTCGACGTCCGCCCAGGCACCGGGGATGGCGATACCGCGGATGTTCCATTGCTTGTCGTTCACCTGGCGCAGTTCCACGAGTTTGCGCTCGGCGAGGTAGAACAGGGTCGCGGTCAGCGCGTCCTTCGGGATCGACTCGGTGCGGATGTATTCACACTGGACTGGCCCCAGCCCGGGCGGTGGCGCGTACTGCAGCGGGAAACCCGGCGGGGGCTCCACGGTGGTGCGGTACGCCAGCACCGCGCCGAGACCCGCCAGCGCCGACACCCCGAGTAGCACCACCACCTGGGTCACCGACTGGCCCAGGATCCGGTCGAACGGGTACGGCCACGGCAATTCGGCGCGGGCCGGGGTCGGCATGTCGACGCCGGCCCGCAGCGTGACAGGGGTGCGCGGCTGTAGACCGCTGGCCCGCACCGTCACGGTGTCACCACGCACCGTCAGATCGGCGCAGCTTCGGCCGGCGCCGAAGCCCACCGAGCACTGCGCACCGATCACCTTGGCGGGCAGCGTCACGGTGATGTTCACCCGCTGGATGACGTTGTTCCAGGACGGTGCGATGACGTTCCAGTAAAAGGCCGTCGGGGCTTGCGAAGCGCCGGTGCTCGACGCGAACCGCTTGTCGGCGCCGACCTTTCCCGGGTCCAGGACACCGTCGATGTGATAGCGGATCTCGAACACGTGGGTGCCCTCGTTCAGAGTCACATCGGCGGAGCCGATCTTGGCGACCCGGAATCGTTCACCGCTTTCCCACAACATCTGATACGGGGCCGGTCGGCCGTCCATCAGGATGGCATCGATTTTCGGCGTCTGGCGTACGTGCGGGCTGTTCGGATTGGCCACGTCCCAGTACCGGAAGATGCCGTGCCGGTCGTCGGGGAACTCACCGGTGATGGTTTCCACCGCGTCCAGGCGTCCGCCGGCGTCCACGGAGTAGGAGGCGGTGTAATCGGTGATCCGCACCGGGTCGTCGACCGGGGCGCCCGATCCGGAGCCGCCGCTGAAAACCGCCGGCCACAGGAAGCCAAAAGCGATGAGTATCAACAGGATCGACCACCGGATCAGCCGCCCCATCCTCACCTCCTGTGCGCTGGCTGTGCACTACCTTATGTGCAACGGGGCGTTTTGCCCATACACGGCGCAGCATTTCGACCGGCCCGGCGCGCGACGACCGGGTCAGTGGTGAAACGCCAGGACCGGCGCCCCACCGAACGGCGTCTGGAGTCGGGCGGCATGGTCGGCGGCCGGGCCCGGTGTCGCGACGACCTCGGCGTGCCCGGCGTGCTGCACGACGTCGACATCCGCGCAGGCCTGGGGCGCGGCCGCGATGGCCAGTGCGGCGACGGCGATGGCGACTGCTGCGGTGTGGGTGATTCGCATGATGCGGTGCTCCTCGTTGTTGTTGTTTCGGGTGGTGACTGGTGCTCAGAAGGGTCGGTCGACGAATCCGCCGGAGGTGTCGACCTCGTCCTGGTTGTCGACGTGATAGGTCGGCACGGTGCTGGTGGACGGGTTGGTGCCGTAGGGCGTTTGGGGATCGACACCCACACCGCCTGCCGGCGCCAGGGCGATCGCCACGGCGGCGGCCACCGGTGCCAGACTGACCATCGTCACCTTCGTCATGTGGGTCATTTCTGCTTCCTCCTATATCGGTTGGGTGGGAACGACATTCATGTTTCGCCGTGCCGGACAGTCGCAGTAGTGGCGCGATTGCTGTCGGTCCACAACCATCGTTTGTGACCAAAGGGACGCTGGCCCGGGCCGATACGGGTGGTGCTGTGCTTTCATCAGGTCATGGCTTTGAGTTCGCGCATGCCCGGTCTCACCGAGTTCGAGGTTCTGATCGCGGTGGCCGAGACCGGCAGTCTCGGCGCGGCCGCGCGCAAGATCGGGTTGACCCAGCAGGCCGTATCTGCCCGGCTGGCGTCGATGGAGGCCCAGACCGGGGTAAAGCTCGCGATCCGCACACCGCGCGGCTCGCAGCTGACACCGGCCGGGGTGGTGGTCGCGGAGTGGGCCCGTCAACTGTTGGACGTCGCCGCCCACGTGGATGCCGGTATGGCGTCGCTGCGCGCGGAGACCCGCAGCCGCATCAGGATTTCGGCCAGCCAGACCATCGCCGAGCAGTTGCTGCCGCGCTGGCTGGTCTCGCTGCGCGCCGCCGCCGTGCGTACCGGGGCACCGGCTCCGGAGGTGACGCTGACCGCCACCAACAGTGACCATGCGATCGCCGATGTCACCGGCGGCGCCGCCGATGTGGGCTTCGTCGAAAGCCCCACGGTGCCCTCGGGTGTGCGGACCAAGGTGGTGGCCCGTGACGAGCTCGTCGTCGTGGTCGCGGCAAGTCACAAGTGGGCCCGGCGGACTCGACCGGTCAGCGCCGCAGAACTGGCTCAGACACCGCTGATCTGCCGCGAGGCCGGGTCGGGCACCCGCGACTCTCTCATCGCCGCTCTGCGCCGGGCCGGCCACGAGCCCACCGAGCAGACTTCTCCCCTGCTGGAACTCTCGTCCGCGGCGGCCGTCCGGGCGGCGGTGCTGGCCAGTCAGGCTCCCACCGTGATGAGCCGGCTCGCGGTGGCCGACGATCTCGCGTTCGGGCGGTTGCGCGAAGTGGCCACCCCGGAGCTGGACCTACACCGAGAGCTGCGCGCCATCTGGGTGGGTGGGCGGACGCCGCCGGCCGGTGCGGTTCGTGATCTGCTCGGCCACATCGCCGCGTTGCAGGCGGGACACTGACCGCCGACTCACAAACGAGGTTTGTGAGTTCACAACATCATGGGCCGTACCGGCGCGGCGCCGTCGGGCCGACGATGAATGTGTGGTGCTGATCGGCACCACGTCCAGACATCCGAAGGAGCCCACAGCCATGTATCCGACGCACTACCGATGGACGATCATCGGAGCCGGTCCTGCCGGTATCGCCACCGTCGGCCGCCTGATAGACAGCGGCATCGAGCCCGGTGAGATCGCCTGGATAGACCCAGAATTCGCGGTCGGCGACTTCGGGTCCCGGTGGTCTGTGGTGTCCAGCAACACCCGGGTCAGCGGCTTCCTGGACTTCCTCGAAGCCCCCGCGGCGTTCGGATTCGGCGAGGCACCCGACTTCGCCATCCGTCACCTCGATCCGCAACAAACGTGTTCGCTGGGAGCGGTTGCCGAACCGCTGCAGTGGATCACCGCTCACCTCGCGGATCGGGTCGCCACCCACAAGACCACGGCCACCCGGCTCGAGCTGCACGAGCGGCGCTGGGCGGTGCACACCGACGATATCGTCCGCACCTCGGACAACGTGGTGCTGGCCATCGGGTCACAGGCCCGTAGCCTGGACTACGCGGGCCTGCGCGAGATTCCGCTCGATGTCGCCGTCGATCCGCACAAACTGGGCACCGAACCGCTCGACGGTGCGACCGTCGCCGTGTTCGGCGCGTCGCATTCGACCATGCTGGTGCTGCCCAATCTGCTGAAGCGGCCCGTGGCCAAGATCATCAACTTCTACCAACACCCGCTTCGGTACGCCGTCGATTTCGGTGACTGGACGTTGTTCGACGACACGGGCCTGAAAGGCCATGCCGCCCAATGGGCCAGGGACAACCTGGACGGGCGGCTGCCCGAGCGGCTGCACCGGTGCCGGGTGGACGACCCGCACTTCGAGGAACTGTTGGGCCAGTGCGATCAGGTGATCTACACGGTGGGTTTCGAGCCGCGACGCATCGATGCTCCGCAGTGGGGTCCGCTGCGGCACAACGCTGCCAACGGCGTCATCGCGCCCGGCCTGTTCGGCATCGGGATCGCCTTTCCCGGTTACCGGGTGGACCCCACCGGACTCGGTGAGCATCGCGTCGGACTGGAGAAGTTCATGGAGCAGCTCGACAAGTGCCTGCCCATCTGGATGCGCTACGGCGCATGACCGAGCCCGACTACCGGTTCACGCTGGCCAACGAACGCACGTTCCTGGCGTGGATCCGGACGGCGCTCGGGCTGATCGCCGGCGGCGTCGCCGTCGCGCAACTGCTCGGGCCGTTCGCCGTCTCGTGGGGACGCCGCGGCTTGGCCACGGCGTTGATCGCGGCGGGGGCCGCGGTGGCGGCCGCGTCGGTGCGGCGTTGGCAGCGAGTGCAGCGGGCGATGAGAGCCGATGCCGACCTGCCGACGACGCACCTGCCTGCGCTCTTGACCGGATTCCTGCTCATCGTGGGCACGGCGGTGTTGACACTGGCGGTGCTGGCGAGATGAACACCGCTGGCCTGCAACGCGAGCGCACCCAACTCAGCTGGGAAAGAACAGCTTTCGGATTCCTGGCGGTGGCTGTCCTGCTGGCTTTCCGTGCCGACCGCCTGCCCGGGTGGACCCATGGACTTGCCGTGATCGCGCCGCTGGCCGTTGGTGTCGCGCACCGGGCGCGGCGCGCAGCACTGCTGGGCAGCCGCGGTTGTCTCGTACCCGCACGATGGGCCATCCCGGCGATCGGGATCGTGACCGCCGCGCTCGGTATCGCCTGTGCTGCCGCGGTGTGGTGGTGACGACTAACCGATGTGCAGCGGGTCGATCTGGACCCGCACCGGCTGTTGGTCGTGGCGAGCCGACATCGCATTGACCGCCCGGCGCAACGCGGCCGCCAAGTCCAGACCTTTGCTCCGCGGCACTCGCACCAGCATGCGGCTGATGGGACTGTCCACCGCGATACCCGGCGGCCGGCGGGCACCGGGCGGCAAATCCACCGGCCCGAGCAGTTCGGCCTCGGCTGGCAGCTCCGCGGCATCGACCAGCGCGGCGACGGCGTCGGGCACACCGTCGAGTACCGCCAGGTGCACGGCCGGCGGCAGTCCCACCTCGGAGCGCGCGTTCAGCTCGGTTTCGGCATGCCCCAACGGATCCCACCGGATCAGCGCCTGCACGGTGGGGATCACCGACTCGGCGATCACGGCCACCATGCCGCCGTCGGCACGGCTGCGCACCAGCGCGGTCGCGGCCATCCAGCGGCGCAACGTGTCCTCGGCGGCGCGCAGGTCCTGCCGGCCCAACAGGGCCCAGCCGTCCAGCAGCAAGGCGGCCCCGTATCCGTCGGGCGCCACCGGTTCCGCGCCGGGGGTGGCGACGACGACGGCCGGGCCGGGGCGCACCGTGGACAGCACGCTGTCGCCGCCGGAGGTGATGACCACCGCACCGGGCAGCGCGCGGCCCAATTCCTCGGCGGTGCGCCGAGCGCCGACCACCACGGCGCGCACCGCGTCGGATCCGCAACTGACGCAGCGCAGCGACAGCTCGGTGCGGGCACACCACCGGCACACCGCGCCATGGGCGTCGCGGTCGGGCAGCGACAACGGTCCGGTGCAGTACCGGCAGCGGGCCACGGTGCGGCAACGGGCGCAGGCGAGCGCCGGGATGTAGCCGCGGCGCGGCACCTGAACCAGGACGGGATGCCCGGCGGCCAGCGCCGTGCGGGCGGCCCGCAACGCCATCGAGGGCACCCGCGCGGTGCGGGCCGCCGGATCGCGTTCCTGGTCGAACGCGCTGTCGTCCACCGCGGACACCCGCGGCGCCCTGGCCCGCACCGTGGCGCGGGGCGCCACCAGATCGTGCGCCCAGCGGCTGCGCACCAGCGCCTGCGCTTCGGCGGTGCGCGCGTAACCGCCGAGCAGTGCGGCACACCGCAGTTGGTGCGCGCGCAGCATGGCGACCTCGCGCGCGTGCGGATACGGAGCACGCGGCTCGGCCAGGGAGTCGTCGCCGTCGTCCCATACGGCGACCAGTCCCAGGTCGGCCACCGGGGCGAACACCGCGCTGCGCGTGCCGATCACCAGCCGCGCCTGCCCGCGCAGCACCGCCAGCCAACGCTTGTACCGTTGCGAGGGGCCAAGGCCCGCCGACAGCGCCACCACCCTGGACTCGTCCACGCATTCGACCGCGGCGGCATGGAGCGCGTCGACATCGCGCTGGTCCGGGACGACCAGCAGCGCACCGCGCCCGGATCGCACCGCCACCGCGGCCGCTTCGGCCAGTCGGCGCGGCCAGCGTTCCCCCGGCAGCGCCTGCCACACGGCGCGGGCGGCGCGGCCCTCGGCGATCGCGGCGAGGAACTGGTCGCCACGCCCGTAGGCGGCCCACCCCGATTCGTCGAACGGGTGCGCAGCCGCCGGCGGCGACAGTTCGGGGCGCGGCTGTTTCTCGGCCGCGGCGTGCCGGGGCGGCACGGCCAACCGCAGCACGTCGGCGCGGGTGCCCGCATAGCGGGCCGCCACCGCATCCACCAGCCGACGCACCTCCTGGGTCAGCACGGGTTCCGGGGACACCACCCGGTCCAGCCAGCCCAGCTTTCCGGAATGGTCAGTGTCCGAACGTCTTTCGAGAACGAATGCGTCGACCAGGCGACCGTGGAAACGCACCCGGACCCGGACGCCCGGCTGGGCGTCGTCGGACTGCTCGGCCGAGACCAGATAGTCGAATTCGCGGTCCAGGTGCGGGACCGACAGCATCGGGAGCACCCGCGCGATGGGCTCGTGCTCGGCAGGCTGGCGGGCCGCGGTCACCGTTGTCGGCCGAAGAAGAAACCGGCGGTGATGAGCAGCAGCGACGCGGCGTAGAACCACCAGATCGGCACGGCCAGCCGCTCGCTGCCCAACACGAACTTACTGATGCCGATCATCCCGTCGGAGACGGCGAAACACACCGCACCCAACGCCGTCCATGGTGTCGGCAGCTGCGCCAGCAGCGCCGCGCAGACCATCGCGCCCAGCACCCCCATGTAGACCACCACCGGAACCGCCATGCCCTGGTCCAGCAGCGCCGGCCAGAACCACACCAGCAGCACCAGGCAGGCGCACAGCACCACCGCGGCGGCGGCCAGCCGGGGCGTGCTGCGCCCGATCAGCGGGTACAGCGCAGCCAGAAAGCACAGGTGCGCCAGCAGGAAGGCAGCCAGCCCGAGCACGAAGGACGGCGGCCACCAGGGCAGCGCCAGCAGGAAGTCGCCCGCCGCGGACAACGTCAGCGCCGGTATCAGCCAGCGCCGTTCCCGGCCGACCGGGTGCCACAGCGCCGCGGCCGCCAGCAGGACCGCCGCGGCGGCCTTGACAGCGGGCTGCAGGGCGAATTGGCCGGTCAGCTCGGCTCCGGCCGGGACCCGCAGTGCCACCGTGATCAGGAAAACGCCGTACCCCGCCGCGGTCAGCAGCGCCAGCACCCACAGCAGCCGGGTCGATCGCGCTGCGTACGGTGATGCCATGCCTGAACCCGGTACCGACAGACCCGCCCTGGACGCCATTCTGGAAAAGGTACTGGAAGCGGTGCCGTTCCAATTGACCACCGAGGGAGGTGCCGAAGCCGCTCGTGAGCGGTTCCGTGCGCTACCCCGCCGCCCGGTGCACCAGGGCCTGCGCACCGAGGACCGGGCCGTCGCCGGTGTCCCGGTCCGGGTGTACTGGCCCGACACCGATGAGTCGCATCCGCCGGTCGTGGTGTTCTTCCATGGCGGCGGCTGGGTGGTCGGCGATCTCGACAGTTATGACGGCACCGCCCGCGAGCACGCCGTCGGCACCGGCGCGGTGGTGGTGTCGGTGGATTACCGGCTGGCCCCCGAGCACCCTTACCCGGCCGCCGTCGACGACGTGTGGGCGGTGACGCAGTGGCTGGCCGCGCATGCCGACGAGCTCGGTGCCGACCCGGGACGTCTTGCGGTGGCTGGTGATTCGGCCGGCGGTAACCTCGCGGCGGTGGTGGCTCTGCTGGCCCGCGACGCGGGATTGCGGTTGCGGATGCAGCTGCTGTGGTACCCGGCGACCACCTGGGACACCACGTTGCCGTCCTTCACCGAGAACGCCGACGCCCCCATTCTGGGCCGCCGCGCCGTCGGCGGATTCTCCCTGTTGTACGCCGGCGGCGCGGATCTGAAGAACCCGCCGGCCACCCTGGTCCCGGCCCGCGCCGCCTCGCTGGCCGACGTGGCGCCCGCCTACATCGCCGTCGCCGGCTACGACCCGCTGCGCGACGACGGTGTGCGCTACGGCGAGCTGTTGGCGGCGGCCGGGGTATCGGTGCAGGTGGATCACGCCCCCACCCTGGTGCACGGCTACCTCGGCTATCACGGCGTGGTGCCGGTGGCCACCGAGGCGGTCGATCGTGGGTTGGCCGCACTGCGGGCCGCGCTAGCCTGAGGCATGACCAGCACCCGACCCGATGTCGACCCGATCCTCAAGGCGCTGCTCGACGCCGTCCCCATGGTGTTCACCAAAGCCGAAGGGGTTGAGGTGGCCAGGGAGCGGATGCGCGCGGTGCGGCCGCCGGCCGAGATGTTGCCGCAGCTGCGGATCGAGGAACGCACCATCTCTTACGGGGAACTCACCGATATCCCGGTGCGCATCTATTGGCCGCCGGTGGCCCAGCACGACAACCTTCCCGTGGTGGTCTTCTACCACGGTGGCGGTTGGGCCATCGGCGATCTGGACACCCACGACCACGTGGCCCGCGCGCACGCCGTGGGTGCCGAGGCGATCGTGGTGTCGGTGGACTACCGGCTGGCACCCGAGCATCCGTTCCCGGCCGGGGTCGAGGACGCCTGGGCGGCGCTGCGCTGGGTCGGCGAGCATGCCGCCGAGCTGGGCGGGGATCCGGCCCGGATCGCGGTGGCCGGTGATTCGGCGGGCGCCAACCTGTCCGCGGTGATGGCGTTGCGGGCTCGTGACGCCGGTGGGCCGCCGCTGGTGTTCCAGCTGCTCTGGTATCCGGTCGCCGTCGGCGACCGCACCGCCCCGTCGTTCCTGGAGAACCCGGACGCCTACATCCTCAACGACGAGGTGATCGAAGCGTTCCTGGAGTGGTATCTGCCCGGGATGGATCTCGACGACCCGGCCGGCCTGCCCACCGATGTCGCGCCGGCCAACGCGGCGTCGCTACAGGGGGTGGCGCCGGCGTTCATCGGCACCGCCGAGCACGACCCGCTCCGTGACGACGGTAGCCGGTATGCCGAATTGCTCAGCGCCGCAGGCGTTCCGGTGCAGTACAGCAATGAGCCGACGATGGTGCACGGCTACGTCAGCCTGGCACTGGCCTCCCCCGCGGCGACCGAGGCCACCGAGCGCGGCCTGGCCGCGTTGCGGGCGGCCCTGCATCCCTAGCCGAATGACATGACCGAACCGCACGTCCACACCTTGATCGTCGGTGCCGGATTCTCGGGCATCGGCGCCGCCATCACGCTCGACCGGGCGGGTCTGTCGGACTACCTGATCGTGGAGGCCGGCGCGCAACCCGGTGGCACCTGGTACTGGAACACCTATCCCGGTATCGCCGTGGACATTCCGTCGTTCTCCTACCAGTTCTCCTTCGAGCAGAGCCCGGACTGGTCGCGCACCTATGCACACGGACACGAACTCAAGGCCTACGCCGATCATTGCGTCACGAAGTACGGGATCGGCCCGAGAATCCGCTACGGCACCGAGGTCACGGGCGCGGTATTCGACGACGCGGAGAACACCTGGCGGGTCGAGACCTCCACGGGACCTGTCACCGCCCGGCACCTGATCAACGCCGCGGGCGTCCTCAACGTCCCCAAGCTGCCCGATATCGACGGTGTCGGCGAGTTCGCCGGCACCACGCTGCACACCGCCCGCTGGGATCACCGGGTCGATCTGACCGGTAAGCGGGTCGCCGTCATCGGCACCGGAGCGTCCGCGGTCCAGCTGATTCCGGAGATCGCTCCGATTGTCAAGCAGCTCACGGTCTTCCAACGCACCCCGATCTGGTGCTTCCCCAAGTTCGACGTGCCGCTGCCCGCAGCGGCCCGCTGGGCGATGCGCCTGCCCGGCGGCACCGCGGTACAGCGGGCCCTCAGCCAGGCCTATGTCGAGGTGACGTTCCCGCTGTCGGCGCAGTATCACGGCGTGCTCCCGTTGTCCAAGGGCGCGGAGGCACTGGGTCGCCGGTACCTGCGCAGCGAGGTGCACGATCCGGCGCTGCGCGACAAACTGACGCCGGCCTACGCGGTGGGCTGCAAACGGCCGGCCTTCCACAACACGTATCTGTCCACCTTCAACCGGGACAACGTCACGTTGGTCACCGAACCCATCGCGCAGGTGCGGCCAACCGGGCTGGCGACGGTCGACGGAACGCTCCACGGAGCCGATATCCTGGTGCTGGCAACGGGTTTCAAGGTGATGGACGTCGACTCGGGCACCTTCCCGTTGATCGGCTCCGGCGGGCAGTCACTGAGCGAGTTCTGGTCGACACAGCGGATGCAGGCCTATGAGGGCGTCAGCGTGCCCGGCTTCCCGAACTTCTTCAACGTGTGCGGACCGTACGGTTATGTGGGGTCGTCGTTTTTCGCGTTGATCGAAACTCAGACCCACCACATCGTGCGCTGTTTGCGCCGGGCCCGCCAGGACGGCGCGACGCGTGTCGAGGTGCGCCGCGCCGCCAACGACCGGTATTTCGCCGAGATGATGCGCAAGCGGCACCGCCAGATCTTCTGGCAGGACAGCTGTTCGACGGCCAACAGCTACTACTTCGACCGCAACGGCGACGTCCCGCTGCGGCCGGCCAGCACGCCAGAGGCGTACTGGCGCAGCCGCCGCTTCCCGCTCGACGATTACTCGTTCAGTTCATAGCCGGCGACCGGCCAGATCTGACGGAGCCCGATTGTCTGACTCCGTCAGACGGAGCCCGATTGTCTGACTCCGTCAGACGGAGCCCCATTGTCTGACTCCGTCAGACGGAAGCCTTGAGCTCCTCGACCTTGTTCAGCTGCTCCCACGGCAATTCGACGTCGGTACGCCCGAAGTGCCCGTAGGCGGCGGTCGGGGCGTAGATGGGGCGCAGCAGGTCCAGGTCACGGACGATGGCGCCGGGCCGCAGGTCGAACACCGCGGTGATGGCCTTCTCGATCCGGGCGGGGTCCACCGTCTCGGACCCGAAGGTCTCGACGAACAGGCCGACCGGGGCGGCCTTGCCGATGGCGTAGGCGACCTGCACCTCGACCCGCTCCGCCAGCCCCGCGGCGACCACGTTCTTGGCCACCCAGCGCATCGCGTACGCGGCCGAGCGGTCCACCTTTGAGGGATCCTTGCCGGAGAACGCGCCGCCGCCGTGCCGGGCCCAGCCGCCGTAGGTGTCGACGATGATCTTGCGACCGGTCAGGCCGGCGTCGCCCATCGGGCCGCCGACGACGAACGTGCCGGTCGGGTTGACCAGCAGCCGGAAATCGGAGGTGTCCAGGGTCTCGTGGTTGAGGTCGGCCAACACGGTGTTGACGACCTTCTCCCGGATGTCCGGGGCCAGGGTGCCGTCCAGATCGATCCCGGCGGCGTGCTGGGTCGACAGCACGACGGTGTCCAGCCGGACCGGGGTGGTGCCGTCGTACTGCACGGTGACCTGGGTCTTGCCGTCCGGGCGCAGGTAGTCCAGCACCCCGTTCTTGCGCACCTCGGTGAGCCGGCGGGCCAGCCGGTGGGCCAGCGCGATCGGCAGCGGCATCAGTTCCGGGGTGTCCTTGATGGCGTAGCCGAACATCAGGCCCTGATCGCCGGCGCCCTGCAGATCCAGCGGATCACCGGCGCCCTCGACGCGCGTCTCGTGCGCGGTGTCGACGCCCTGGGCGATATCGGGCGACTGGCGGCCGATGCCGATGTTGACGCCGGCGGTCTCCCCGTCGAAGCCCTTGTCGGAGGAGTCGTACCCGATGTCGAGGATGCGCTTGCGCACGGTGTCGTTGATATCGGCGAACGCTTCCTTGGCCGACGTGGTCACCTCACCGATGACGTGCACCTGGCCGGTGGTGACGGCGGTCTCGACTGCCACACGCGATTTGGGATCGGCGGCCAGCAGCGAGTCGAGGATCGAATCGCTGATCGCGTCACAGATCTTGTCGGGGTGTCCTTCGGTGACCGACTCGCTGGTAAACAGTCGACCTGTGCTCACAGTGCCTTTTCCTCCAGGTAGTTAGGTAGTCGAATCGTATACGCGCCCACTGCGAGCCAACCTGCAACCCCCGACCGGCGCAACCCTTATCCGCAGGTTGATACCGGCGGGATCACTCCGTTGCCAGGAACGCCCCGATCGCGTCCACGATACGGCTGGCCATCAAAGTCTTCGAGCCGTGCGGCAAAGCCGCCTCGGTGCCGTCGGCCCCCAACAGCCAGCCGGTGTTGTCGTCCACCTCGAACGCCTTGCCCTCGCCGACGGCGTTGACCACCAGCAGGTCGCAACCCTTGCGCTGCAGCTTCGCCCTCGCGTGGAACAGCACGTCGCCGTTGGCGTCCCCGGTTTCGGCCGCGAATCCGACGATGGCGCGCATATTGGGCAGCTGGCCGTCGGCGCGGGCGCGCACGGCACCGGCCAGGACATCGTCGTTGCGGATCAAGTCGACCGAGGACGGTTCGCCGGCACCCTTTTTGATCTTGGCGGTCGCCACCTGGGCGGGCCGGAAGTCGGCGACGGCGGCGGCCATCACCAGCACGCTCGCATCGGGGGCATGTTTGGACACCGCGTCGCGCAGCTGCGCCGCCGACCCGATGTGCACCACGTGCACGCCGGCCGGATCGATCAGGCCGGAGGTGTTGCCGGCGATGAGGGTCACATCGGCGCCACGCTGGGCGAGCACCCGTGCCATCGCATAGCCCTGCTTACCGGAACTGCGGTTGCCGATGAACCGTACGGGGTCCAGCGGCTCGCGGGTGCCGCCGGCCGTCACCAGCGCCTTCACCCCGGCCATGTCGTAGGGCAGGGCGTCGCCGCGCTCCAGCAGCAGCGCGGCAAGGGTGGTGATCTCCTCGGCCTCGGGCAGCCGGCCCGGCCCGGTGTCGGCACCGGTGAGCCGCCCGGAGGCGGGCTCCAGGACCACCGCGCCGCGGCGGCGCAAGGTGGCGACATTGTCGACCGTGGCCGGGTGAAACCACATCTCGGTGTGCATGGCGGGGGCGAACAGCACCGGGCAGCGCGCCGTCAGCAGGGTCGCGGTGAGCAGGTCGTCGGCGCGCCCGGCGACGGCACGGGCCAGCAGGTCGGCGGTGGCCGGCGCCACCACCACCAAATCGGCCTCCTGGCCGATCCGGACGTGCGGGACCTCGTCGACGTTCTCGAAGACCCCGGTGTGCACCGGGTGCCCCGACAGCGCCTCGAAGGTGGCGGCGCCGACGAATCTCAGCGCAGATTCGGTGGGGACGACACGGACGGAGTGCCCGGCCTCGGCCAGCTGACGGACGACCGTGCAGGCCTTATAGGCAGCGATGCCGCCGGCGACACCGACGACGATCCGCTTGCGTGCGGTCATGTGTCCCGCCGGCGCCGTGCGCTACTCGCCGCCCTCGGCGTGCTCCAGCAGATCGCCGTGGATCTCGCGCATGGCGATGGACAGCGGCTTCTCCTGCAGACCCGGCTCGACCAGCGGGCCGACGTACTCCAGGATGCCGTCACCGAGCTGGTTGTAGTAGTCGTTGATCTGACGGGCGCGCTTGGCGGCGTAGATCACCAGGGCGTACTTGCTCGACGCTCGGTCGAGCAGCTCGTCGATGGGCGGGTTGGTGATGCCCAGCGGCGTGTCGTAGGCACTGGCGGCGTCGAGGTTCTCGACAGAGGTCACGGAGATTCTCCCGGCTGTAATCGGTGATAGAGAAGATGCAGTTGGTGGCCGTGAGGCGGCCGGAAAAGGCAGTCGGTTAGCGGGCCACCAGCAAGGATACCAATTCCGCGCACGCCGACTCCAATTGCCTGTTGACCACCACCACGTCGAAGTCGGTCTGGGCGGCCAGTTCGGCACGTGCCGTGGCCAGCCGCCTGGCCTGCACCTCGGGGGTTTCGGTGCCTCGCCCGGTCAACCGTTCCTCCAGCGCCTCCCAGCTGGGGGGCGCGAGGAACACCGTCGTCACCTCGGGCATCGCCGCCTTGACGGCGCGGGCGCCGGCCAGATCCACCTCGATCAGAACGGGCGAACCATTGGCCACCGCAGTTCGGACGGGCTCGGCCGGTGTGCCGGAACGGTGCAGGCCGCCGTGGATTTCGGCCCATTCCAGCAGTTCACCGGCGTCGATCAGATGCTGGAACTGTTCGGCGCTGACAAACCGGTAGTCGACACCGTCGACCTCACCGGGCCGCGGCGCACGTGTCGTCGCGGACACGCTGAAATACAGGTCGGGAATCCGGTCCCGCAGGCAGCGGACCACCGTTGATTTCCCGACGGCGGACGGGCCGGACAGCACCACCACGGCAGCCCTGCCCGGCCCTCCACCAGTGTTCACTTATTCGTTCGGTCCGTGCTCAGGAGAAGTCGAACTTCTCCAGGAGGGCCTTGCGCTGACGGTCGCCGAGGCCGCGCAGGCGGCGGGTCGGGGCGATCTCCAGCTCGGTCATGATCTCCTGAGCCTTGACCTTGCCCACCTTCGGCAACGCCTCCAGCAACGCGGAGACCTTCATCTTGCCCAAGACCTCATCGGTCTCGGCGTCGGTGAGCACCTGCTTGAGGTTGGTGCCGCCGCGCTTGAGCCGGTCCTTCAACTCGGCTCGCGCTCGACGTGCGGCAGCAGCCTTCTCCAACGCTGCCGCGCGCTGTTCGTCGGTCAACTGGGGAAGGGCCACGGGGTTCCTCCGTCTCTCGCCATCTGTTGTTTCATCACGGCTGGATTACGTAACCAGCCAGCGACGACGACCGTACCCACGCATCCTGACGAAAGCTAACCCCACCCCCGGCTAACGGGGCCAAAAGGCCAGCGTGTAGGGCGCGGGCGGGCTGCCGGCGCCCTTAGCCGCAGCTACCCGCGGCGTCGGCGGTTTTGGCGCCCCGATACCCGATCTACCTGCATATCCAGGGCTTTTCGCGTTACGACGACGTGCTCGTCTGTTCGTCGGCGTCGGGCCACAGCGTCGCCGGTCCGGCGATTCTGGCGGTCGGATAAGAATTCTTGCTGGTCACGGCGCGTCGGCGTGTCGGGGCTGTCCCGCCGGGCCGGGCGACCTGGGTGATGCCGCAGCGACGCCGCGCGCCGGGACGCACGTGCTGTCCAGCCAACGACGGCTGTCGTCCGCCCGAGCCGAAGCCGACACCGATCGCCAGCAGGTGATCTTGCGCACCCGCAACCGCGGCGGCACCACCGCCGCGCAGATGTTTTTTGGGGGGCGGTCCTCGTGGATGCCGTCGCGGCGCCGACCACAGCCGACCACAGCCGTCTGCAGCCGTTCGCAGCCGTTCGCGGCCGTCTGCAGCCGCCGTCAGGCCAGGTAAGCGACCGCGTCGCGCAGCTGCTCGGCGCGGGCCCGTACGGCCGCGACGTCCGGTCCGGCGCGCAGCACCTCGCGAGACACCGCGGGCAGCACCCTCGCACCGAGCCGGCCGAGATCCTCGGGACGGCCGCCCTGCGCGCCGAGGCCCGGAGCCAGCACCGGACCGTCGAACTCGCTCAGGTCCGGCAGCTCGCTCAGGGTGGCCCCGATCACGACACCCACCGAGCCGGGGCCCGCGGATGCGTTCGCCCGATTCTCCGCGGCCGCCGCGTCGACCACGGTCTGGGCGACGGTGCGCCCGCCCGCGGTGGCCAGTTGCACGCTCGCGCCCTCCGGATTCGAGGTGGCCGCCAGCACGAACACTCCCCTGCCGTGGGTGGCGGCGGTGTCCAGCAGCGGCCGCAGTGATTCGAACCCGAGGTAGGGCGAGGCCGTCACGGCATCCGCGGCCAACGGTGAATCGCCGACCCAGGCGCGCGCGTACGCGGCCATCGTCGAACCGATGTCACCGCGTTTGGCGTCGGCGAGCACCAGCACACCCGCGGCACGCAACCCGGCGATGCACTCCTCCAACACCGAAAGCCCGTTCGCCCCAAAGGCTTCGAAGAACGCCACCTGCGGTTTGACGATCGCGAACCCGCCGAACGCCTCGACGCAGATGTCGGCGAACCGGCGCAGGCCCTGCACCGACACCGGCAGCCCCCATGCGGTGAGCAGTTCGGGATGCGGATCGATGCCCGGGCACAACGGCCCCCGGGCAGCGACGGCCTCGGCAAGCCGCGTCCCGAACGGAGTCACGGGGTGGCGCCCAACTGGCTGTGCAGCTCCTGCAGCGACCGCACCCCGATATCGCCGCGGATCCCGGCCTCGATGCCCTGTACCGCGGCCGAGGCGCCCTGCACCGTCGTCACGCACGGGATGTTCACCGACACCGCGGCCGACCGGATCTCGTAGCCGTCGATCCGTGGCCCGGAGTTGCCGTACGGGGTGTTGATCACCATGTCCACCTGACCGGCCCGGATGGCGTCCACCGCGGACACCTCGGGCCGCCCGGCACCCGGTTCCTCGAAGTTCTTGCGCACCACCTCACACGGGATGCCGTTGCGGCGCAACATCTCCGCAGTCCCTTCGGTGGCGAGCACCCGGAAGCCCAGATCGGCAAGGCGTTTCACCGGGAACACCAGTGAGCGCTTGTCCCGGTTGGCCACCGACACGAACACGGTGCCCGAGGCCGGCAGCGACCCGTAGGCGGCGGTCTGGCTCTTGGCGAAGGCGGTACCGAAGTCACGGTCGATGCCCATCACCTCGCCGGTCGACTTCATCTCCGGACCGAGCAGTGAATCGACCTGCGAGCCATCGGCTTTGCGGAACCGATGGAATGGCAGCACGGCCTCCTTCACCGCGATCGGTGCGTCCGGCGCCGCGGTGGCGCCGTCGCCCTCGGCGGCCAGCACACCCTCCGCACGCAGCTGGGCGATGCTGGCGCCGAGCATGACCCGGGCGCAGGCCTTGGCCAGCGGCACCGCGGTGGCCTTGGACACGAAGGGGACGGTACGGCTGGCGCGAGGGTTGGCCTCCAGCACGTAGAGCACATCATCCTTGAGCGCGTACTGCACGTTGAGCAGCCCGACCACGCCGATCCCGTGCGCGATGGCCTCGGTGGCCTGGCGGACCTTCTCGATATCGGTGCGGCCCAGGGTGACCGGCGGCAGCGCGCACGCCGAGTCGCCGGAGTGGATACCGGCCTCCTCGATGTGCTCCATGACGCCACCGATGTAGACCTCGGTGCCGTCGCACAGCGCGTCGACGTCGATCTCGATGGCGTCCTCCAGGAACCGGTCGACCAGCACCGGATGTTCCGGGGACAGCTCGGTGGCGCGCTCGATGTAGCCCTGCAGGGTCTCCTCGTCGTAGACGATCTCCATACCGCGCCCGCCCAGCACGTAGGACGGCCGCACCAACACCGGGTAACCGATATCGGCGGCGATCCGGCGGGCCTGCTCGAAGCTGGTGGCGGTGCCGAACCGGGGCGCAGGCAGTCCGGCGCTGCGCAGCACCTCACCGAATTCGCCGCGGTCCTCGGCCAGGTCGATGGCCTTGGGGCTGGTGCCCACGATCGGCACCCCGGCTTTCTCCAGCCGCTCGGCCAGCCCCAGCGGGGTCTGCCCGCCCAGCTGCACGATCACGCCGACCACGCCGGGACCGCCCGCGCCGGAGGCCTGTTCGGCGTAGTAGACCTCCAGCACGTCCTCGAAGGTCAACGGCTCGAAGTACAACCGGTCGGCGGTGTCGTAGTCGGTGGACACCGTCTCGGGATTGCAGTTGACCATGACGGTCTCGAAACCGGCCGCGCTCAGCGTGGTGGCCGCATGCACGCAGCTGTAATCGAACTCGATACCCTGCCCGATCCGGTTGGGGCCCGACCCGAGGATCAGCACCTTGGGCTTCTCGGCCTGCGGGGCGACCTCGGTCTCGGCCGCCGGGTCGAGTTCGTAGCTGCTGTAGTGGTACGGCGTGCGGGCCTCGAACTCGGCCGCGCAGGTGTCCACGGTCTTGTACACCGGGTGGATGCCGAGCCGTTCGCGCAGCGCCCGCACCCCGCCCTCCCCGGCCAATTCGGGTCGCAGCGCGGCGATCTGGCGGTCGGAAAGGCCGCTGTTCTTGGCCCGACGCAACAACGCCACGTCCAGCACCGGGGCGTCGACCAGTTCGGCGCGCAGCGCCACCAGGGTGGCGATCTGGTCGACGAACCACGGGTCCACCCCGGACGCCTCGGCGACCTGCTCGACGGTGCCGCCCAGGCGCAGCGCCTGCTCGATGTCGTACATCCGACCGTCGGTGGCCGTCCGCAGATCGGTGAGAAGCTGATCGAGGGTGGCGTCGCGGTCCGGTCCGGTCCAGAAGCCCGCCCGCTTGTTCTCCAGCGAGCGCATCACCTTGCCGAGCGCCTCGACGAAGTTGCGGCCCAACGCCATCGCCTCGCCCACCGATTTCATGGTGGTGGTCAGCGTCGGGTCGGCACCCGGGAACTTCTCGAATGCGAACCGGGGCGCCTTGACCACGACGTAGTCCAGCGTGGGCTCGAAACAGGCCGGGGTTTCCTTGGTGATGTCGTTGACGATCTCGTCGAGGGTGTAGCCGATGGCCAGCTTGGCCGCGATCTTGGCGATCGGGAAGCCGGTGGCCTTGGACGCCAGCGCGCTGGACCGCGATACCCGGGGGTTCATCTCGATGACGATGAGCCGGCCATCTTTCGGGTTGATGGCGAACTGGATGTTGCAGCCGCCGGTGTCGACCCCGACCTCGCGCAGGATCGCGATGCCGAGATCGCGCATCACCTGGTACTCGCGGTCGGTCAGCGTCATCGCCGGAGCGACGGTCACCGAATCACCGGTGTGCACCCCCATCGGGTCGAAGTTCTCGATCGAGCACACCACCACCACGTTGTCGTGGTGATCGCGCATCAGCTCGAGCTCGAATTCCTTCCAGCCGTAGATCGATTCCTCGATCAGGACGTTCGCCGACGGGGACGCCGCCAGACCGTCGCCGGCCATCCGTTCGACGTCCTCGGCCGAGTACGCCATGCCAGAGCCGAGCCCGCCCATCGTGAAACTGGGGCGCACGACGACGGGCAGACCGAGCTCTGCCACGGTGTCGCGGACCTCGTCCATGGTGAAACACACCCGGCTGCGGGCTGACTCACCACCCACCTTGGCCACGATGTCCTTGAACTTCTGCCGGTCCTCACCCCGCTGGATGGCGTCGAAGTCCGCACCGATCATCTCGACGTCGTAGCGTTCCAGCACACCGTTCTCGTACAGCGCGACGGCGGTGTTCAGCGCGGTCTGCCCGCCCAGGGTGGCCAGCACGGCGTCGATCTTGTTGCCGCGCTCGGCCTGCTGGGCGATCACCTTCTCCACGAAGGCCGGGGTGATCGGCTCGACGTACGTGTGATCGGCATACTCCGGGTCGGTCATGATCGTCGCCGGGTTGGAGTTGATCAGCGTGACCTGCAACCCCTCGGCGCGCAGCACGCGGCAGGCCTGGGTGCCCGAGTAGTCGAACTCGGCGGCCTGGCCGATGAGGATCGGCCCGGAACCGATCACCAGCACGTGGTTGAGGTCGGAGCGGCGTGGCATTACTTCTCCCCTGCCATCAGGTCGATGAATTGGTCGAACAGGTACTCGGCGTCGTGCGGACCGGCGGCCGACTCGGGGTGGTACTGCACCGAGAATGCCCGTCCGTCAATCAATTTGATGCCCTCGACCACCCCATCGTTGGCGCAGGTGTGGCTCACGATGCCGCGACCGAACGGGGTGTCGAACTCCTCGCCGGCCTCACCCTCCAGGGCGAATCCGTGGTTCTGCGCGGTGACGGCCACCCTGCCGGTGGCGTGGTCCATCACCGGGATGTTGATGCCGCGGTGGCCGAAGGTCATCTTGTAGGTGGACCGGCCCAGCGCTCGGCCGAGGATCTGGTTGCCGAAACAGATGCCGAACAACGGTATTCCGGCCTCCAGCACCTGGCGGGTGACCCCGACGATATGGTCGGCGGTGGCCGGATCGCCGGGCCCGTTGGACAGGAACACCCCGTCGGGTTTGAGGTCGGCGATCTCGTCGAAGGTGGTCCCGGACGGCAGCACATGGGTGCGCACGCCCCGGCGGGCGAAGTTGCGCGGGGTGTTGGTCTTGATGCCGAGGTCGACGGCCGCCACCGTGAACCGCTGCGCACCGAAAGGTTCGAGCACGTAGCGGGTGTCGGTGGACACCTCACCGGCCAGGTCGGCACCCAACATGGACGGCTGGCTGCGGACGCGCTGCACCAGCTCGTCGGCGTCGGCCAGGCTTTCCCCGGAGAACACCCCGGCTTTCATCGAGCCGGCGCTACGCAGATGCCGTACCACCGCCCGGGTGTCGATCCCGGCGATGCCGACGATGCCCTGGCGCACCAGTTCGTCCTCGAGCGTGCCGGTCGCGCGCCAGTTCGACGCGCGCGGCGACGGGTCACGGACGGCGTAACCCGCCACCCAGATCTTGTCGCCGCGGCTTTCGGCGTCCTCACCGTTCCAACCGGTGTTACCGATCTGCGGCGCGGTGGCGACGACGATCTGGCGGTGATAGCTCGGGTCGGTCAGGGTCTCCTGATAACCCGACATGCCGGTGGAGAACACCGCCTCACCGAGGGTCTGCCCGATGGCGCCGAACGGGACGCCGGTGAATACCCGGCCGTCCTCCAGCACCAACACTGCCTTCTGGCTGGTCACGCTGCTTCCTCTCTGACCCATTTCGTGTTCTCGTTGCGGTCGTCGGCCCGGAAGCCGGTATCGATCTCGGTTCCCGACGGCAGCTTCCAGCGGATCGCCAGAATGCCGTCGTGGGTCATGGCCTTCCCGGTCATGGCCCGCTCGGTACGGATCACCACGATCGATTCGTCGGGGATCCAGATCGGCCCGGAACCGATGCGCTGCACCATGATTCCCTCCGGATACCGGGTCAGCGCGCCCTTGGCGCGAAAGCCCAGTCCCCCTGCGGCGATCCGGTCGTTCCAGTGCGGCACCAGGGTGCTGCCGACGTAGAGTCCCTTGGTCGGCCCGATCAGCGCGGGTCCGACCGTGTCCGGCAACGCCGGCAGCGCCCCGATCAGCTCGGCCTGGCGCTGCGCGCGATGCAACCAGCCGCGCAGCATCTGCCGGATCAGGAAACCGATCAGCACCGCCAGCACGGCGGCCATGATCAGCGACGCGATGAGCGTGGGGGTGTTCATGAGCCGACCTGTCCGTCCCGTGCGGTGATCTTGCCGCGCAGCAGGGTCAGCGTCACCGTCGCCGGCAGGGTCATCGACTCGTACGGGGTGTTGTCCGAGCGGCTGGCCAACGCCGGACCGCTGACGGTCCAGGTGGCGTCCGGGTCGACGACGGTCAGGTTGGCGGGTTCGCCGACCTCCAGCGGACGGCCCTGGTCGGGCAGCCCGACGATGGCTGCCGGCGCCTCGCTCATCACCCGGGCGACGTCGCGCCAGCTCAACAAGCCCGGTGCCACCATGGTCTCGACGACCACCGACAGCGCGGTCTGCAATCCCAGCATGCCCGGCCGCGCGTGCGAGAACTCGCAGCACTTCTCGTGTTCGGCGTGCGGCGCGTGATCGGTTGCCACACAGTCGATGACACCGTCGGCCAGCGCCTGACGCAGCGCGGCCACGTCACTGGCCTCACGCAGCGGCGGGTTCACCCGATTGCGCCCGTCGTAGTCGGCCAGCACCGCGTCGTCGAGCAACAGGTGGTGCGGGGTCACCTCCGCCGTAATCGAGATACCTTGGCCCTTGGCCCATTTCAGCAACTCGACGGTGCCCGCGGTGGACGCGTGGCAGATGTGCACCCGGGCACCGGCGTCGCGGGCCAGGATCGCGTCGCGCGCGACGATGGACTCCTCGGCCGAGCGCGGCCAGCCGGCCAGCCCCAGTTTCGCGGCGTTGGGCCCCTCGTGGGCGACGGCACCGACGGTCAGCCGCGGCTCCTCGGCGTGCTGGGCGATCAGCACCCCGAGCCCGCCGGCATACTCCAGCGCGCGGCGCATCACCAGCGGATCGTCCACGCAGATGCCGTCATCGGAGAACATCCGGACCTGGCCCACCCCGGCGGCCATCAGGCCCATCTCGGTGAGCTGCTTGCCCTCCAGCCCGACGGTGATCGCACCCACCGGGTGCACGTCGACCAGGCCGACCTGTTGCCCACGGTGCCACACATGGTCGGTCACCACCGCGCTGTCAGCGACCGGGTCGGTGTTAGCCATCGCGAACACCGCGGTGTACCCGCCCAGAGCGGCTGCAGCCGAACCGGTTTCGATGTCCTCGGCGTATTCCCGGCCGGGCTCGCGCAGATGGGTGTGCAGGTCGACGAAACCGGGCAGCATGATCTGGCCGGCGGCGTCGATCACGGTGTCACCGGTCAGGCCCTTGCCGATCTGGGCGATCTGCCCGTCGGCCACCAGCACGTCGACCGGCTCACCCTCGCCGTAGAGCCGCACACCCGTGATCAGAATCGTCATGAAACCACCCCCGCCTTCTCGGATTCCGCCCCGACCAGCAGGTGGAACAGCACCGCCATCCGCACATGGACGCCATTGGAAACCTGTTGCAGGACTGCCGATTGCGGCGCGTCAGCCACCGAATGGGCGATCTCCATCCCGCGCAGCATCGGGCCGGGGTGCAGCACAACGGTGTGCTCGGCCAGCCGCGCCAGCCGCTTCTCACTCAACCCGTAGCGCACCGAGTATTCCCGGGTGGACGGGAAGAAGCCGCCGTTCATCCGCTCGGCCTGCACCCGCAGCATCAACACGGCGTCCGCGCCGGGCAGTTCGGCATCCAGCTCATGCGACACGCTGACCGGCCAGTCCGCGACCCCGACCGGGAGCAGCGTCGGTGGCGCCACCAGCACCACCTCGGCGCCCAGCGTGCTCAGCAGTTCGACATTGGACCGCGCGACCCGGCTGTGCAGGATGTCACCGACGATGACCACCCGCCTGCCCTCGATCGAGCCGAGCCGCTGCCGGATGGTCAGCGCATCCAGCAGGGCCTGGGTCGGGTGTTGATGAGTGCCGTCGCCGGCGTTGATCACCGACGGGCCGCCGGACCCGTCGAGCGTCCAGGCCGCAAGTTGTTGGGCTGCACCGGAAGCCGGATGCCGGATGATCAGGGCGTCGGCGCCGGCGGCGCGCAGGGTGAGGGCGGTGTCGCGCAGCGATTCACCCTTGGCCACCGAGGAGCCCGAGGCGCTGACATTGATCACGTCGGCACTCATCCACTTACCGGCCACCTCGAAGGACACCCGGGTACGGGTCGAGTTCTCATAAAACATCGTGATGACGGTGCGGCCGCGCAGCGTCGGCAACTTCTTGACCTCGCGGCCCAGCAACGCCTCACGGAACCGGTCCGCGTCATCGAGGATCGCCGTCGCCTCGTCGCGGGAGAGGTCGGCGGCGGACAACAGATGCTTCATCGGGGCTGTCTCTTCTTCGCGCAAGCGCTCATCAGCGGCTCGGTCCTCCGTGGGGGGCGATCTTCACACCGTCGTAGCCGTCGCTCTCCTGCAAGCGCACCTTGACGTTCTCGCTGCGCGACGTCGGGACGTTCTTGCCGACGTAGTCGGCCCGGATCGGCAATTCGCGGTGGCCACGGTCGACCAGCACGGCCAGCTGCACGGCCCGCGGGCGACCGATATCGCGCAGCGCGTCCAGCGCCGAGCGGACCGAGCGGCCGGAGTAGAGCACGTCGTCGACCAGGATCACCAGCGCGCCGTCGACGCCGCCGGGCGGGATCGAGGTGACCTCCAGCGGCCGCGGCGGTTTGATGTTGAGGTCGTCGCGGTACAGCGTGATGTCCAACGCGCCGTGGGCCAGCTCGATCCCGGCGAACTCGTGGACTTTCCCGGCCAGCCGGTTGGCCAGCAGGACGCCACGGGTGGGGATGCCGAGCAGCACCACACGCGGCGCGTCGGGCGCGTCCAGCGCGGTCTTTTCGATGATCTGGTGCGCGATGCGGGAAACGGTCCGGCTCACATCGGCGGCGGACATCAATTCCCGGTCGGCGTGTGCGGCATCAGCGGTGCCCACGATTAACCCGGACCTCCTTCTCCGCCTCTCGGGACGGATCGTTAAAGGACGTCGAACTGCCGGGTAGCTTAGCAGGCCACCTCGGCCGGGTCGTCGGCCAGTGGTGTGCCCTTCGTCTCGGGCAGCGCCAGGGTCGAGGCGATGCTGACCACCACGAAGACCGCCATCAGCGCGCCCACCGACCAGCTGCCGAAATCGCTGACCAGCACCCCGGCAATCAGTGGCGGCACCGCGCCACCGACGATGCCGGCCAGATTGAAGGCCAACCCGGCGCCGGTGTAGCGGTAGCGGGTGGCGAAGATCTCGGGCAGGAACGAGGCGATGGGTCCGTAGGACGTGCCGAAGATGCAGAACATGCCGCCGATGGCCAACGCGAACAACCACGGCGAACCGGTGTCGATCATCGGCATCACCAGAAAGGCCCACGGCAGCGCGACGACGAACCCGGCCAGGATGATCCGGCGCCGACCGTACCGGTCGCACAGCACCGCCGAGATGGCGGTGAACGTCATCAACGCGACACCGGCCAGCACCCCGACGGTCAGGATGAGGGTGCGCGGATGGCCGATCTTGGTGGCGGCGTAACTGAGGAGGTAGGTGCCGCCCAGGAAGCTCATGGTGAAGATCCCGACCATGCAGCCCGCGGCGAGCAGCACCTGCGGTGTCTGGCTGCGCACCAGCTCGGTCAGCGGCGCCCGCGGGACGGCGTTGCGGCGCTGCTCCTCGGTGAACACCGGGGTTTCCTCGATGCTCAGTCGCACGTACAGGGCGACGATCACCAGCAGCCCACTCACCAGGAATGGCACCCGCCAGCCCCACTCCAGGAACACCGGGCTCTTCTCCCCGATGGTCACGTTGGCGATCAGGAAAACCAGGTTGCTGGTGGCCAATCCGGCACCGGCGCCCAACTGGGTGAACATGCCGTATTTGCCGCGCTGCGCACTCGGGGCGTACTCGGCCGACAACAGCGCCGACCCCGCCCACTCACCGCCGACTGCGAACCCCTGGCACAACCGTAGGGTGAGCAGGATGACGGGGGCCAGCACCCCGATCGATGCCGCGCTGGGCACCAGCCCGACGGCGAAGGTGGAGACGCCCATGATCAGCAGGGTGGCGATCAGGGTCTTCTTCCGTCCCAACCGATCACCGAAGTGCCCGAACACGGCCGCGCCTACCGGGCGGGACAGGAACGCGGCCGCGAAGGTGGCCAGCGACGAGATGGTCCCCATCGTCGGGCTCAGGTTGGGGAAGAAGATCTTCGGGAACACCAGCGCGGCGGCCGTGCCGTAGATGTAGAAATCGTAGAACTCGATGGCGGTGCCGACGAAGCTGGCGAAGGCCACCTTCTTCATCGGAGCCTGCGCGGCTGTGGTCACCCGAGAAAGTATGCACCCGTGCGTAGGCTCGGCTGATGACCGATACCGACTACACCGTGGGCGATTATCTGCTGGACCGGCTGGCCGAGCTGGGTGCGACCGAGGTGTTCGGGGTGCCAGGCGATTTCAATCTGGAGTTTCTGGACCACGTGCTCGCGCACGACACGATCCGTTGGGTGGGCGGGGCGAACGAGCTCAACGCCGGCTACACCGCCGACGGTTACGGCCGCCTACGTGGAATCGCAGCGCTGGTCACGACTTTCGGTGTCGGCGAGCTGTCGGCGGCGAACGCCGTCGCGGGCAGTTTTGCCGAGCACGTACCGGTGGTGCACATCGTGGGCGCACCATCAAAGGACGCCCAGGCCGCGCGCCGGGTGGTCCACCACTCCCTCGGCGACGGCGATTTCGAGCATTTCTTCCGGATGGCCCGGGAAATCACCTGCGCCCAGGCCAGTCTGATCCCGGCGACCGCCACCAGGGAGATCGACCGGGTGCTCTCCGAGGTGCGCGAGCAAAAACGGCCCGGGTATCTGCTGCTGGCCACCGACGTGGCCCGATTCCCGGTCGACCCGCCGTCGGCACCGTTACCGGCCTACGGCGTCGGGACCAGCCCGCGGGCCCTTGACCTGTTCACCGCCGCGGCCCGGCGGCTCATCGGCGAACATCAGGTCACGGTGCTGGCCGACCTGCTGGTGCACCGGCTCCGTGCGGTGGACAAACTGGCCGACCTGCTGGCCGCCGACACCGTGCCCTACGCGACGCTGATGTGGGGTAAGAGCCTTCTGGACGAGAGCTCGCCCAACTACCTGGGCATCTACGCGGGGGCGGCCAGCGCCGAGCCGGTGCGCCGCGCCGTCGAGGAGGCGCCGGTGCTGGTGACCGCCGGCGTGCAATTCACCGACATGGTCAGCGGCTTCTTCTCCCAGCAGATCGACCCGACCCGCACCATCGACGTGGGGCCGGTGCAGGCCACCGTCGCCGGCCAGGTCTTTGCCCCGATCGATATCGACGCCGCGCTCGAGGCGCTGACGGGCATCCTCACCGACCGGGGTGTCACCTCCCCCGCGGTGACCGATCCCGCCCCGCCGGTGCGCGACGTCGACCCGGCACCGGACACCGCACTGACCCAGAAGATGTTGTGGGACAGGGTTTCTGACGCGTTGACCCCGGGCAATGTGGTGCTGGCCGACCAGGGCACGTCGTTCTACGGAATGGCCGCGCACCGCCTACCCGCCGGGGTGACGTTCATCGGGCAACCACTGTGGGGCTCGATCGGCTACACCCTGCCGGCCGCCCTCGGCGCGGCGCTGGCGCATCGGGACCGACGGATCGTTCTCCTCATCGGCGACGGCGCCGCCCAGCTGACGGTGCAGGAGATCGGGGTGATGGCGCGCGAGGGTATCGCGCCGGTGATCATCGTCGTCAACAACGACGGCTACACGGTGGAGCGGGCCATCCACGGCCCCACGGCCTACTACAACGACATCGTCCCGTGGCGCTGGCAGGAGCTTCCGGCGGCCCTCGGTGTGCCCGACGCACTGACCGCCCACGCCCGCACCGTCGGGGAACTGGACGCCGCCCTGGCCGCGGCGGCCGAGAACCGCCACCGGATGGCCGTCATCGAGGTGGTCGTCGATCGCGCCGACGTACCGCCGCTGTTGGCCGAACTCGCCCGCGCGGCCGCGGCCGCCAACGCGGCCGGTTGACGCAGTCGGACCGCTTTCACGCGCAACCTCAGTATCGTGTCGCGGATGAGTCTCGACGCGAACCGCGCCTCCATCACCGAAGCCATCGACTCCGGGTTGCTGGCCGGGGCGGTCACCCTGGTCTGGCATACCGGCAAGGTGGTCCAGGTCAACGAGCTGGGCCATCGGGACGTGGCCGCCGGCCTTCCGATGCAGCGCGACACGGTGTTCCGGATCGCGTCGATGAGCAAGCCGGTGACCGTCGCGGCCGCGATGACCCTGGTGGACGACGGCACGTTCGCGCTGCACGACGAGATCACACCGTGGATACCCGAACTCGCCCGAGTGCGGGTGCTGGCCCAGCCCGGCGGACCCGTGGATGTGACGGTCCCCCTGCGTCGGCCCATCACCTTCGAGGACCTCATGACCCACCGGTCCGGTCTCGCCTACCCGTTCTCGGTGACCGGCCCGCTGGCACGCGCCTATTCGCGGCTGTCGCACCGGCAGAACGAGGACCGTTGGCTGGCCGAACTGGCCCAGCTTCCGCTGGCCCACCAGCCCGGCGAGCGGGTCACCTACAGTCACGGGACCGACGTGCTGGGCATCGCCATCGCCCGGATGACCGGAAAGCCGTTGCACCAATTGCTCTCGGAGCGGATCTTCGAGCCATTGGGCATGCGTGACACCGGGTTCGCACTGACGTTGGTGCAGCGCCGCCGCATGGCCACCATGTACGCCCTGACAGAAGGGAGCCTCCGCGACGACGTGATGGGCCCGCCGGCGCTCACCCCGCCCGAGTTCTGCGCCGGCGGGGCCGGGCTGATGTCCACGGCCGACGACTATCTGCAGTTCGCCCGGATGCTGTTGGGTGGTGGCGCCGTCGGCGATGTCCGGGTGCTGTCGGAGGAGTCGGTGCGGCTGATGCGCACCGACCGGCTGACCGCCGAGCAGAAGCAACAGAACTTCCTCGGCGGCCCGTTCTGGATGGGCCGCGGGTTCGGGCTGAGCATGTCGGTGGTGACCGATCCGGACCAGTCCCGGCAGTTCTTCGGCCCGGGCGGGCTGGGCACCTTCGGCTGGCCGGGGGCGTTCGGGACCTGGTGGCAGGCCGATCCGGCCAATGACGTGATCCTGCTGTACCTCATCCAGAACTACCCCGATCTGAGCGCCGACGCCGAAGCCGTGCGCGGCAACACGTCTGTCGCGAAACTGCAATCGGCCCAACCGAAATTCGTCCGCCGGACCTACCAGGAACTGGGGTTGTGACGACGGTGCTGATCTGCGGGGCCGGCATCGCCGGGCCCGCGTTGGCATACTGGCTGTCCCCCGCCGGGTACCACGTCGTGGTGGTGGAGACGGCGCCCGGCATTCGGTCCGGCGGGCAGACCGTGGACCTGCGGGGTGCGGGCCACGACGTGACCGCCAAGATGGGCCTGCTGGAGGCAGTGACGGCCAAGGCGCTGGACCAGCGCGGGGCGGCCTGGGTGCGTGCCGACGGTTCGCGCCGGGCTGAGATGCCGGTGACGGCGTTCCACGGCAACGGGCTGGTCTCCAAGCTGGAGATCCTGCGCGGCGACCTCGTCGAGGTGCTATATCGGGCCACCGAGGCGAATACCGAATACCGGTTCGGCACCACGATTTCGGCCATCGACGGCGCGACCGTCACGCTCAGCGACGGCAGCACCGTGACCGCCGACCTGATCGTCGGCGCCGATGGACCGCATTCGACCGTGCGGCGCCTGGTGTTCGGGCCCGAGGAACAGTTCACCACCCCGCTGGGCGGGTACAACGCGTGGTTCAGCGCTCCCGACACCGCCGGGCTGGACGGCTGGTTCCTGCTGTATCAGGAGCCCGGCTTGAACGCCTCGATGCGGCCGTCGCACGATCCGGCGGTGGCCAAGGCCGGCTTGGCGTTCCGGTCCACCCCCGTCGACTACGACCGGCGCGACACCGGAGCCCAGATCGACTTGCTGCGAAGGTATTTCGCCGATGCGCAGTGGCATTGCCCGCAGCTGCTGGACGCGGCGGCCGCGGCTGACGATTTCCATTTCGATGCGTTCTTGCAGGTGCACATGGACTCGTTCACCCGTGGCAACGTCGCGCTGGTCGGTGACGCCGGGTACTGCGCGTCACCGCTGTCCGGGATGGGGACCAGCCTGGCCCTGGTCGGGGCGTACGTGCTGGCCGGCGAGCTGGGACCCGCGGACTCCTTTGCCGCCGAAGCGCTTCCGGATGCCCTGACACGGTACGAAACGGTGCTGCGCCCGTATATCGAACGCTGCCAGACCCTGGCCAACGGGATCGACGGCTATCTGCCGAAGACCACCGGCGATATCGCCGTGACCGCACAGGTGATGAAGTGGATGCAGCGCTGGCCGTTTCGCCCGATCGCCGAACGCAAGTGGTTCACCACCGCGGACGCCATCGCGCTGCCGGATTACCCTCGCCGCTGACCGATTTCGTCAGAACGGCGGCGGTTGGCCGTTCTCGTGGATCGCCTGCTCGTTGAGGCGGCGTGCGGCCTTGATCCGCGCGGTGTGTGCCTGCGCCCGGGTGCGCCGGCGCCGCGGCATGGCCAGTCCACGGTCGCCGGTGGTGACGATCGGCGCCGGTGATGGTGGCCGAGTGTCAAGAGGTCTGTCGGGAAACAGGATTCGGCTCAACGGAACGGTCTGATAGCTGTGGCCGGTGGGGCTGGTCCAGGTATGTGTGCCGTCCGGATGCTGGCAATCGTCCCAGCCGCCGAAGGTCTTGAGCAGGTGGTGGGTGCGGCATTTGGCCGAGAGGTTGCCGGGATGGGTGGCCCCGGCCGGCCAGGGCACACAGTGGTCGAGGTCGCAGCGGTGGGCCGGATGGTTGCAGCCCGGGAAGCTGCACACCAGGTCTCGGGTGCGGACCCAGGTGGTGAGTTTCGCCGACGGCCGGTAGCCGGGTTCGGCGGGCAGATCGGTGACGCCGCTGACGGTGGTGACGCGGGCACCGGCGGCGACCAGGTCGCCCACCAGCGGCGCGGGCAGCACGCCACCACCGAGCAGCACAGCCGGGGAACACGACGATGCCGAGTCGGGCCGAGGTTCCGCTTCGGCTGGGCCGCGAGCCGTGCCAGCATCCGGCGGGGCGTCGGTGAGCACGTGCACGATGACCGATGCCGCGCGCGGATCCTTGCCCGCTGCAGCACAGTTCGCGTCCCCGCACAGACAGGGCAACCGGTCGGCGTGTGGATCGGCGGCCAGCACTCCCAGCGCATCGGCCAGGCGCTGGGTCTTCGTACGCGGATCGGCGTCGCATACGGTGGCAGCAATCGCGGCGAGCCTGGCCTTCAGGATGGCGGCGTCGGTGGCCAGCAGCCGCCCGAAAACTCCTGTGGTGCCGCCGGGGTCTTCGGCGCCGCCGAACTCCAGATAGCGCGATTGGGCGGCACTGCGGGCGCCCGACACCGCGGTGGGATCGAACTTCTCGATCCACACGTCGATGCTGTCCTCGAGGTTCTTCTGCGACAACGCTCCCAGCGTGTGCGCGATGCCGGCCAGGGCGGCGTCGATGAGAGCCAGGGCGTCGTCGTGGATCACCAGGCGGGTGCGCCAGGTGATCGCCGCGGCGATTCTCGCCGAAATCTCGCCGACGGCCAGCAACGCCCCGACTTTCGGTAACCGGTCACGCAAGGCGATCGCGATGCGCATCTGCCCAGCCGCGGCCTGCTTGGTCAATCCGCACGCCGCGCAGACATCGGCGGTGGCGTACTCCCAGCCGTCGATCACGGCGTGGGCGATACCGTCATCCTCGTCATCGCAGTGGCGGGCGACGATGGCAGCGATCAGGGCCAACCGCTCGGCGGCGACTACCGCCTCCGCGCGGGTCTTGTCCCGCAACGCATCGATCAGCTCCGCATCACCGAGGGACGCCGGATCGAACATACGTTCACCCTACCCCGCGGCACCGACAACAACGGCCGGTATTTCTGCGCTCCAAAGGAATTGGCACTTTGTCGCGGAAAAGTCGCTCAGAGGCGGGCAACAGGCATACACCCTCCCAGCTGCGGTCAGGCCCGCACCACGTCCAGGGCACGACGCGCGTAGGCCCGCACATCGGCGTCGGCGTCGGCCAGTGCCAGCCCGAGCGCCTCCCGGGCTGCCTGCTCCGAGTCCGCCCACCGGGTCAGGCTCAACACCGCCGCTTTGCGGACATCCAGATGCGAATCCGCCAGTGTTCTCGACAGCGAGGGCACCGCAATCTCCCGCGCGATCCCGGACAGCGCCCGGGCCGCCCCTTCCCGGATCTGCCAGGCCGACTCCCCCAGCGCCCGTTCGATATGCGCGATATCGCGGTCATCGCCGCCGAGGCTGCCCAACGCCGACAGCGCCGCGGCCCGCACCAGCGGATCGCGGTCGGTCAGGCTGGCCCGCACCGTCGACACCCCTGCACCGACGGTGGCCAATCCCCGCAGCGCGGCGATGCGCACCTCCCGGTTGTCGTCCGACGCGGCACGCGCGACACCGTCGGCGTCGTCGACCGACACCAGGGCGCGGACCGCTTCGATACGCACGCGGTGGTCGCCATCCTCGAGTGCGGCGGCGAAGTCCGCGCTCACCCGCCGGGAACTCGTCACGTAGAGCGCCACCGCGCGCACCACCGCATCGGATGAGTTCAAATGTGCGGTCAGCACTTCCGGTGCCGGCAGCACCTCGACCAGTTCCCTGACACCCTCGGCGGCCTGCTGACGGACCCCGGCATCGGGATCGGCCAGCGCGGCCACCAGAGCAGGGCCGTAGCCGTCGGGCAGATTCTCGACCAGAGTCGCCACCGCGGTGCGACGCACACCCGGGTCCGGATCGGTGAGGAACTCAGCCAGGTCGGCCAGTGCCGGTTCCGCCAACGCCAGCACCGCCGCGATGCGTGGTGACGGCGGCGGTGCGGGCTGGGCCGGCACCCGGGACACCACGGTGGCCGGCGCCTTCCCGCCGAACAGCGGCGGCTGCGGCACCGGCACCACCGGATGCTCGGACGGCACATGCTCCAGCCCCGGCACGGGGACGAAATACTCGGAGACCGGGCGCTTGAGGAACTCCATCTCGCCGTCGGCGCCCTTGCGCAGGTTCAGGTGGAAGCTCCACTCCCGGTCGTCGCGCTCGGGCACGTCGGCACGTTCGTGGTAGAGCCCCCAGCGGGATTCGGTGCGGGTCAGCGAGGAGCGCGCCGCCATCTCGGCGCAGTCTCGGATGAACGACACCTCCACCGCGCGCATCAGTTCGTGCGGGCTCCGCGCGCCGATGCCGGCAACTTCGTCGCGCATCCGGTCGAAGGTCTGCACGGCGATGGAGAGCTTGGCGGCCGTCTTCGGCGGTGCCACATAGTCGTTGACGAACCGCCGTAGCTTGTACTCGACCTGCGGTTGCGGTGGTCCCTCCGGCTGGCGCAGCGGCCGGTAGATCAGTTCGTGCGCGGCGGCCAGCTGGTCGCCGGGCAGGTCCAGCGGCGCAGGTGTGTCCGACAGTGTCGACGCGGCGTGCTCACCGGCCAGGTCCCCGTACACGAATGCGCCGATCATGTAGTTGTGCGGCACGCAGGCCAGGTCACCGGCCGCGTACAGGCCAGGCACCGTGGTGCGGGCATGCTCATCGACCCAGACTCCAGAAGCTGAATGCCCACTGCACAAGCCGATCTCGGAGATGTGCATCTCGATGTCGTGGGTTCGGTAGTCGTGGCCGCGGTTGGCGTGGAAGGTACCCCTGGTCGGCCGCTCGGTGGTGTGCAGGATGTTCTCCAGCGCGCTCAACGTCTCATCCGGCAGGTGTGACACCTTGAGATAGATGGGCCCGCGGGCGGATTCGATCTCGTTCTTGACCTCCGACATCATCTGGCCCGACCAGTAGTCCGAGTCCACGAACCGCTCCCCGTCCGCGTTGACCTGGTAGCCGCCGAATGGGTTGGCGACGTACGCGCACGCCGGACCGTTGTAATCCTTGATCAGCGGGTTGACCTGGAAGCACTCGATGCCCGACAGCTCGGCGCCGGCGTGATACGCCATCGCGTACCCGTCCCCGGCGTTCGTCGGGTTCTCGTAGGTGCCGTACAGATAACCCGACGCGGGCAGACCGAGCCGACCGCACGCCCCGGTGGCCAGGATGACCGCTTTGGCAGCAACGGCGACGAACTCACCGGTGCGCGTGTTCAACGCGGCCGCACCGACGGCCCGGTTGTCCTGGACCAGCACCCGCACCGGCATCAACCGGTTCTCGATCTGGATCTTTTCCCGCATGGTGCGCTGCCGCAGCACCCGATACAGCGCCTTCTTGACGTCCTTACCCTCGGGCATCGGCAACACGTAAGAGCCCGACCGGTGCACCCGGCGCACCGCGTATTCGCCGTGCTCGTCCTTTTCGAATTTCACGCCATAGCGTTCCAGTCGCTGCACCATCGCGAATCCACGAGTGGCGGTCTGGTAGATGGTGCGCTGGTTGACGATTCCGTCGTTGGCCCGGGTGATCTCGGCGACGTAATCCTCCGGTTCGGCCTTGCCGGGGATGACGGCGTTGTTGACACCGTCCATGCCCATGGCCAGCGCACCCGAATGACGCACATGCGCCTTCTCCAGCAGCAGCACGCGGGCGCCGTTCTCGGCGGCAGTCAGCGCGGCCATGGTACCGGCGGTGCCACCGCCGATCACCAGCACATCACAGTCCAACCGGACGGTGTCAGACAGCTCGGGGATCATGAATTATCCAATGCCTCAATGATTTCAGTACGTAATGCGGTGCGATCGATGTTCTCGGTACGAGGCTGCGGAATCTCGCGTAGCACGCGCAGGCCCCCGCCGCCCAGCACCGCGACCCGGTCGCCGAGGATCAGCGCCTCGTCCACGTCATGGGTGACGAACACGATGGTGGTGGGATGTGCCCGCCACGTCGCGATGAGCAGTCGTTGCATGGCGGCCCTGGTCTGCGCGTCGAGCGCCCCGAACGGCTCGTCCATCATCACCGCGCGGGGCGCACCGGCCAGCCCGCGCGCCAGTTGCACCCGTTGACGCATGCCGCCGGACAGGCTCTTGGGCAGATAGTCGGCGAATCCGGTCAAGCCCACCTCGTCGATCCAGCGTTCGGCCCGGGCCCGCCGGGTCGGCCGCGGTTCACCCCGAAGTTTCAGCGCCAGTTCGATATTCGAGCGCACGCTGCGCCAGGGAAGCAGCGCACTGTCCTGGAAGACCATGCCGCGGTCCCGCGACGTTCCGGCAACGGCGACGCCGTCGGCGCGCACGTGACCAGAGTCCGGGGTGAGCAGCCCGGCCAGTGCCCGCAGCACCGTGGACTTGCCGCATCCCGATGGCCCCGTCAGCACCAGAATCTCCCCCGGCTGCACGGTCAGGGTGAGGTCGCGCAGCACCGGCACACCGGTGTAGGACAACGTGACCCCCTCGAGTTCCAGGCTCAGGCCTTGTACCAGGCCTTGGACCACTGCGGTACTCATCGGGTGGTGTCCGAGGCACGCGGCAGCCACCGGGTGGCGCGACGGCCGATCAACTCGATAACCGCTGCGGTCCCGAAGCCCAGCACGCCGATGGTGATGATGCCCACGAACACGGCCGGGTAGTCCAGCACCGTGTAGGCCTGCCAGGTGCGGTAGCCGACGCCGAGCCGGCCCGAGATCATCTCCGCGGAGATGACACAGATCCACGCCACCCCCATGCCGACTGACAGCCCGCCGAACAAGCCGGGCAGGATGCCGGGCAGCACCACCTGGCGCAGCACGTCCCAGCGCCCGCCCCCGAGCGTGCGTACCGAGTCCTCCCAGATGGTGGGCAGCGCCCGCACCGCGTGCCGGGTACTGACCATGATCGGGAAGTACGCCGCCAAGAACGTGATGGCGACGATGCCCGCCTCGTCGGAGGGGAACAGCAGGATGGCGACCGGCACGATAGCGATGGCCGGGATCGGTCGCAGCAGCTCGGTCAACGGCCCGAACACGTCGGCGAACATCGCGGAGCGGGCCAGCAGGATGCCCGTGATCACCCCGACCACGGCGGCCAGCCCGAATCCGGTGAGGATCCGGATCAATGACTGGACCAGGTCCAGCCAGTAGGCGGCGGTGCCCAGGCGGTGCCCCAGCGCGGCACCGATCTCGGTGATCGTCGGCAGGGTGTCGAAGCGCAACAAGAACCGAATGCCGTTGACGGTCAGCACCTGCCACAGCCCGATCGCGGCCAGCACCGAAGCCACCCGCACTCCCCGATGTCGCCAGACGGTGCGATCGCCCGCGGCCCGCGTAACGGTGGCCTCGGTCACGGGCCGGTGTGCCAGGGTGGTCATACCGCCCCCGCCAGTGCCTGCTGATAGTCGACGGTGCTGCTACCGGGATGGGCGGCGGTGTAGCGCTGTGCGCCGGCGACGGTGTCGAAGGGAAGATAGTTCTGCCCGTCGCGCACCCAGATCGACTTGTCGGCGAACCAGCGGGTGCCCAGTTCGGTGTCGGGCACGTACGCAGCGCGCACCGTGGCGCCGCGGGCCTGCGCGTCACGCACGGCACGCAGCAGTTGGTTCGGGGTGGCCGCCGGCTGCGTGGTGTCAGCACCCTGCAGCCAGAGTTCGCCGGCCGCCGGGGTGCTGGTGGCCTTGACCGCCGCGTCGTAGTCCAGGCCGCGCGCGCCGAACGCCGCCCGCAGCGGAGCGTCCTGCACGAAGCCAGGGACGTCCAGCTCGGCGAAGTCGCCGATCGACTTCAGGTACGGCACATCGCCTTTGAGCGCGTCGATCAGCGACGGTTTGAGCGTGGTGTCGAAGGAGGTGCCACCGGGGCCGTTGTAGAGGTACACCACCTCCTGCGGGAGCCCGCTGGCCGCGGCGACGATGCGGGACGCTTCGAGCGGTTTGGTGTTGAGGAAGTCGGTGGCGTCGAGTTGGGCCTGCAGGAAGGCGTCGAGCACCTCGAGATGCTTGGCCGCGTAGTCCCGGCGCACCACCACCCCGTGCAGTGTCGGATAGTTCAGCGAGGCACCGTCGTAGAGCAGCTTGGCCTTGTCCTGGAACACCAGCAGCCCAGGCCACGCCACGAACTGCGAAAGGCCTTGTACTTGACCGGATTCCAGGGCCGATGCGCCGACCTGAGGCTGTTGGTTGAGCACTTCGACACCGGCCTTGGGGTCCAGACCGGCCTGCGCCAGCGCGCGCACCAGCGTGCCGTGACCTGCCGAACCGACACTGGCCGACACTTTCTTGCCCGCCAAGTCCGTCAGCGTATGGGCCGGCGAATCAGGTGCCACCACAACCATGTTCAACGCGCCCTTGGGGTTGTACCCGGTGACCGAGACGATCTCGGTGCGGGCGCGTTCGTTGGCCTGGGTCTTGGAACCGTTGATCAGCATCGGGTAATCGCCCATCGAGCCGATGTCGATCTTCTCGGCCACCATCTGCGCGGTGATGGGGGCGCCGGTGTCGTAGTCCTGCCAGGTGACGTTGTATTTGGTGCCGGTGCGGGTGGTGATGTCGGCAAGCCGGTGTTCCAGATACCCCTGGGCCTTGAGCAGGGTGCCTGCGGTGACGGTGTTGATGGTCTTGGACTGGTAGCCGATGACGACGTCGACGGTGTCGTCGGCTTTGGTGGTCGAGTCCAGCGAGCAGCCCGACAGCGTCAGAGCGGCGAGCAGGACCGCGAGCGGTTTCTTCATGTGGGTCCTCAGCGGATCAGGTATGGCATGTTGACGGTGACGGCTCCGGTGGGACAGCGGGCGGCACACGGCCCGCAGTACCAACACTCGTCGACGTGCATATAGGCCTTCCCGTTGTCGGGGTTGATGGCCAGCGAATCCATCGGACAGATCTCCACGCACAGCGTGCAGCCCTCGATACACAGGGATTCGTCGATCGTCACCGGTACGTCGACACGGGTGTTCACCAAAGCCACTTGTGCTCCTGACGGATTAGTTACGGAAAAGATTGCCGCGCATGGTGATCCGGTCACCACGCAGGCGGATGTACTCCAGGTCCACCGGACGCCCGTCACCCAGACGGGTCAACCGCTCCAGCATCAACAGGGCGGCCCCGTCGGGCACCTGCAGCGTCGCAGCCGAATGCGGGTCGGCCGAGATCGCTTCCAGCGCAAGGCTCGCCGAGCTCAGCGGTTGCCCACTGACCTGTTCGATGAGGGCGAACACGTCATTGGTCTCCAAAGGATGCTCGACCACGAGATCACCGATATCGGGCGCCAGATAGGTCAGGTCCAGCGACAGCGGCAGGTCGCCGAGATAGCGCAGCCGCTCGATATAGACCACCCGGGTGCCGGGTTCCAGGTCGAGCTTGCGGGCCACCGTCGGCGGGGCAGCCATCCGCAGCACCGCGCGCACCTCGTTACGCACCTCGCCGTAGTCCTTGAAGGTCTCCTTCAGCCCGACCAGCGCATCCAGACCGTGGTCGTACTTGCGGACCGCCACGTGGGTGCCGACCTTGGTGCCGCGGTCGATCAGCCCCTCGGCCTTGAGCACCCCGAGCGCTTCCCGGACGGTGTTGCGCGACACCGAGAAATCCGCGGCCAGGTCGGTCTCGCTGGGCAGCCCGTCGGGGTAGCCGCCGGCGTGGATGTGGTGCCGCAGCACGTCGGCCACCACCCGCGCCTGGTCGGCTCGGGTGCGGCGGATCGGGGTGGGGTGTGGGTTGTCGGCTGCCACGCACTCACCGTAGGGCCGCCCCAGGGTCCGTCCCGGCGGGCTGACCAGCCCCGATGCCAGCCGGCGCCGATTGCGCCGCCCGCTCGACGGACGTACCTGCCGAAAAAGGGAGTGTTCGCGTTATTGCGCCACCCCCGCCGCCGCGCGGGGATTCAGATCGTGCTGAGCAGAATGAATACTCACATCGAGCGCGACAGCACCCGGCCGAATTGCAGCAGCCGTTCCATCTGCGCCAGCCCGCCGTTGCCGACGGACTTGGTGTAGCGGAACGACTCGCAGTACAGGTCGCTGTCGGTGGCCGAGGTCTTCCTGGACCGGGTCACCAGCTGCGTGTACATCCGCAGCCGGACCTCCGACAGCCGGCGCGTGCCGTCGTCGAGCACCTCGAACTGGGTGGACAGGATGTGATCGGTGATCGTCGACAGCAGGATGGTCCGCACCGAGGACGCCAGCTGACGGCGGTCGTCGGCGTACTCGTCGTCGGCACGCCACATGATCAGCCGGCGCCCGTCGGTGGCGACGACCTCCTGCCACAGCGCCGAACCCCAGGACTCCTCGGTCTCGCCTCGCGACATGATGAACGACGCGATACCGGGGAACTCGACGACCGACCTCAGCTGTTCCAACGCCAGCTCAGGGTCACGCAGGTACACCCCGGCGGCATCCTTGACGTTCATGTACGGCGCCCAGTCCTGAGGTGCGTTCATCAGGTCCCTTCCGAACCTCGCAGCGCCGCGGCGGCGGCCCGGATCTGCGGCGTCACCAGCATCACCTGACCGAGCACACCGTTGACGAACCCCGGCGACTCGTCGGTGGACAACTCCTTGGCCAGCTCGACAGCCTCGTCGACGGCAACGGGTTCGGGGACGTCGTCGGCGTGCAGCAACTCCCACACCGCCACCCGCAGGATCGCCCGGTCCACGGCGGGCAACCGGTCCAGCGTCCAACCCTGTAGATGTGCCGAGATCAGCTCGTCGATATGCGCGGCATGCTCGGTGACGCCACGCGCCACCGTCACCGTGTACGGGTTCAGCGCGGTGATATCGGCCTGGGTGTGGGACAGCTTGTTGCGGCCGTCGGCCACCTCGGCGGCCGTGATGCTGCGCGCCTCGGCCTCGAAGAGCAGGTCGACGGCGCGTTTGCGGGCCTGGTGCCTGCCGCGGTCCCCGCGACGGTCAGGCACCCCGTCGCTCCGCTGCGCTCCGCTCGCCCAAATCACTCACCCCGTCGCTCCGCTGCGCTCCGCTCGCCCAGATCACTCATGGTTAAGCGTTCACCCGTCCCAGGTAGCTGCCGTCGCGCGAGTCGACCTTCAACTTGTCGCCGGTATTGATGAACAGCGGCACCTGAAGTTCGGCGCCGGTCTCCACGGTGGCGGGCTTGGTGCCGGCGCTGGAACGATCACCCTGCAGACCGGGCTCGGTGTGGGTGACCACCAGTTCGACGGTGACCGGCAGTTCGAGGTACAGCGGTACGCCCTCGTGGAAGGCGATCTGCACCACCATGCCCTCGAGCAGGAAGCCGGCCAGCCGGCCGACCAGCGCCTCCGGCAGCGGGTGCTGCTCGTAGTCTTCCGAATCCATGAAGACGAAGTCGGCACCGTCGCGGTAGAGGTAGGTGGCATCGCGGCGGTCGACGGTCGCGGTTTCCACCTTCACGCCCGCGTTGAAAGTCTTGTCCACGACCTTGCCGGTCAGCACGTTCTTGAGCTTGGTGCGCACGAAGGCCGGGCCCTTACCTGGCTTGACGTGCTGGAACTCGGTGATCTGCCACAACTGGCCCTCGATGTTGAGGACGAGTCCGTTCTTGAAGTCGGCGGTTGATGCCACGGTCTGTACAGCTCCTAGATCAGTTGATGACGACCAGTTCCTTGGGGAACCGGGTGAGCAACTCGGGTGTGGGTGCGTCCGCACTGCCCACGACCAGGGTGTCCTCGATTCGGACACCGCCCCGGCCGGGCAGGTAGACACCGGGCTCCACGGTCACCGCAGCGCCAGCAAGCAGTGTACCGACGGACGACGCGCTGATTCCCGGCGCTTCGTGGATCTGCAATCCGACCCCGTGTCCCAGCCCGTGCCCGAAGTTCTCGGCGTAGCCGGCATCGGCGATGACCTGCCGTGATGCCGCGTCGACATCCCTGAGTCCGGCGCCGGGGGCCAGCGCGTCCCGGCCGGCCCGCTGTGCGGTGGCCACCAGGTCGTAGATCTCTTGCTGCCAGGTCGCCAGCGGCGCCAGCACGAAGGTGCGGGTCATATCCGAGTGGTAGCCCGCCACCAACGCGCCGAAGTCGATCTTCACGAAATCACCCGGCGCCAGGACCGCATCGGTCGGGCGGTGATGCGGGATCGCCGAATTCGCGCCGGCGGCGACGATGGTCTCGAAGGACGCTCCGTCGGCGTCGTGGTCGAGCATCAACGACTCCAGCTCTCGGCCGACCTCCTTCTCGGTACGTCCGGCCCGGAGCCCACCCTCCTCGACCAGCTCGCGCAGGGCCGCGTCGGCGGCCTCGCAGGCCAGCCGCAGCATGGCGATCTCGCCGGCATCCTTGACTTCGCGTAATCCCTCGACCATGCCGGGCGCCCGGACCAGCTCGACCCCCTCGGCCACCCGCTGCAACCGGGTGTGGCCGTCGACGGTCACGACGTGACTCTCGAAACCGAGCCGCCGGATGCCCGCGCTGGCGGCGCGGGCGGCCAGATGCGGTCCGCAGGCGCGCTCGATGACAAGTTCCGCGTCGGGCGCCTGGGCGGCGGCCTGGGTGACATAGCGGCCATCGGTGGCCAACACCGGCGTGTCGTCGTTCGCCAGGATGAGCAGCGCGGCATTCGATCCGGTGAAACCGGACAGGTAGCGCACGTTGACCAGGTCCGTTACCAGCATCGCATCCAGGTCGGCTGCGGCCAGCGCCGCTCTCAGCTTTACTCGGCGCGCAGATATCGTCACGACCGCTGACGGTACTCGCTACGCTGTGCCCTCATGAGCAAGTGGTTGCTGCGCGGACTCGTGTTTGCGGCGGTGGTGGTGGTCCTCCGGTTGATCCAAGGAGCGCTGGTCGACGCCTTCCCGACGCAGGCCGGCTGGATCAGCCCGGCGCTGGGCCTCTTCCTGGCCGTGCCCGTGCTGGTGTGGGGCTACCTGGACGGCCGGTCGGATGCCACCGCCCAGTCCGATCCGGACCGGCGCGCCGACCTCGCGATGGTGTGGCTGCTGGCCGGCCTGGTCGCCGGGTTGCTCGGCGACCTGATCACCTGGTTCATCGGGCTCGTCTACCCCGCGGTGTACACCGGCAATCTGATCAGTGAGCTCACCTCGTTCGCGGCGTTCACCGCGCTGCTGGTCTTCGTGGCCGGTGTCGTAGCGGTGACCATCGGCCGCTGGACGGTCGATCGCAAGGCGCCGCCCTACGAGCGCCGCCGCGAGGGCGACGAACGCGCGGACACCGATGTCTTCGCCGCCGTGCAGCCCGAGCGCGCCGAATAGGGCTGCCGAGTAGCGGTTACGGGTTTCCCACCACCGAGTAGGCGGCCGCCAGCAGGGTCGGGTCCGGCCCTTCCAGCCGTCCGGGCTTGGCCAGCCCGTCGAGCACGACGAACCGCAGGATGCCCGATCGGTTCTTCTTGTCCCCGGCCATGTACTCCAGCAGTTGCGGCAGCGCGTCGGGGTCATAGCTGACCGGTAGCCCCAGCGCCGTCAACACCCGGCGGTGCCGGTCGGCGGTGTCGTCATCGAGGCGGCCGGCCAGGCGTCCCAGTTCGGCGGCGAAGATCAGCCCCACCGAGACCGCGGCGCCGTGCCGCCACTTGTACCGCTCGCGGCGTTCGATGGCATGCGCCAACGTGTGCCCGTAGTTGAGGATCTCGCGCAGCGCCGACTCTTTCTCGTCGACGGCCACCACCTCGGCCTTGACCGTGATCGCGCGCCGAATCAGTTCCGGCAGCACCGTCCCGGCCGGGTCGATGGCGGCCTCCGGATCGGCCTCGATGAGGTCGAGGATGACGGGGTCGGCGATGAAGCCGGCCTTCACGATCTCGGCCATGCCGGCCACGATCTCGTTGCGCGGCAACGTCTGCAGGGTGGCCAGGTCCACCAGCACCGCCAGCGGTTGATGGAAGGCGCCCACCAGGTTCTTGCCCGCGTCGGTGTTGATGCCGGTCTTGCCGCCGACGGCCGCGTCCACCATGCCGAGCAGGGTGGTGGGCACGTGCACGATGTCCACGCCGCGTAGCCAGGTGGCCGCGGCGAATCCGGCGACGTCGGTGGCCGCACCACCACCCAGGCTCACCAGGGCATCCTTACGTCCCACCCCGATCCGGCCGAGCACCTCCCAGATGAAGCCGACGACGGGCAGCTCCTTACCGGCCTCGGCGTCCGGGATCTCCACGCGATGCGCGTCGATTCCCTTGTCCTGCAAGTGCATCCGGATCGCCTCGGCGGTCTGGGTGAGGGTGGGCTGGTGCAGCACCGCGACCTTGTGCCGACCCTCCAGAACGCGGCCGAGGTCCTCGAGCAGACCGGTGCCGATGATCACGGGGTACGGCCGGTCCACGCGAACCTCAACGGTTACCGGTTCACTCATTGCGCGCCTCTGCTCGTCGGGCCAGCGTCGCCGGGGTGGGCGGCGCGTCGGTGGTGGGTGCCGGGTTCAAGATGGTGGGCCGCCGCCACGGCGGGCGGCGCCGGCGCCGCGATCGGTGTCCCTGCCCGCAGCCGTCCAGCCGGGTGACGATATGCCGCACCACGGCGCCCGGGTTACGCCGGTTGGTGTTGACCCGCATGGTGGCCACCTCGCGGTACAGCGGTACCCGCTGGGCCATCAGGGTGCGGTACCGCTCTGCCGGGTCGTCACCGGCCAGCAGCGGGCGCGCACTGCCGGTGGTACGCCGAACCCCTTCTGCGGCACTGATTTCCAGATAGATGACGGTGTGCCCGGCCAGCGCCTCGCGCACCGCCGGCGTGGTGACGGCGCCGCCGCCGAGCGATACCACACCCTCGTGCTCGGCCAGGGCGGCGCGCACCACGTCGGCCTCGATGCGGCGGAATTCCTCTTCGCCTTCGGTGAAGATGTCGGCGATGCTGCGTCCGGTGGTCTCCACGATCTTGGCGTCGGTGTCGAGCAACGGCACACCCAGCGCCTTGGCCAGGCGCCGCCCGATCGTGGATTTACCGGAACCCGGCATCCCCACCAACACAGCCTTGGGCGCCATGGGTTATCCCGAGGCCTGCTGGACCGGTTCACGCTCCCGCACCGCAGCCAGGTAGCTCTCGACGTTGGCCTTCGTCTCGGCCAACGAGTCGCCGCCGAACTTCTCCAGCGCGGCCCGCGCCAGCACCAGCGCGACCATGGTCTCCACCACCACACCGGCGGCGGGCACGGCGCACACATCGGAGCGCTGATGGATGGCCACCGCTTCGTCGCCGGTGGCCATGTCGACGGTCGCGAGCGCCCGCGGCACCGTGGAGATCGGTTTCATCGCCGCCCGCACCCGCAGCGCCTGACCGTTGGTCATCCCGCCTTCCAGGCCGCCCGCGCGGTTGGTTGAACGCAGCACGCCGTCGGGTCCGGGGTACATCTCGTCGTGGGCGACGCTGCCGCGTCGGCGTGCGGTCTCGAAACCGTCACCGATCTCGACACCCTTGATCGCCTGGATACCCATCACCGCGGCGGCCAGTTGGCTGTCGAGGCGGTTGTCGCCGCTGGTGAACGAACCCAGCCCGATCGGCAGGCCGGTGACCACCACCTCGACGACGCCGCCGAGGGTGTCGCCGTCCTTCTTGGCCGCCTCGATCTCGGCGATCATGGCCTGCTCGGCCTGCTCGTCGAAGGCCCGGACGGGGCTGGCGTCGATGCGATCCAGGTCCTGCGGCAGCGGGGCGGGACCGTCGTACGGCTTGGAGGCGCCGATGGAGACGACGTGTGAGATGACCTCGACGCCGAGCGCCTGGCGCAGGAACGCGCGGGCCACGGTGCCCGCGGCGACGCGCGCGGCGGTCTCGCGGGCGCTGGCGCGCTCCAGCACCGGGCGGGCATCGTCGAAGCCGTACTTGAGCATGCCGGCGTAGTCGGCATGGCCGGGGCGCGGCCGGGTCAGGGGCGCGTTGCGGGCGGCGTCATTGTCGAGCTGTTCGGCCGGCACCGGGTCGGCGGCCATCACCGTCTCCCACTTGGGCCACTCCGTGTTGCCGATCTCGATGGCGATGGGTCCGCCGAGGGTGACGCCGTGACGTACCCCGGCCAGCACGGTGACCTGGTCCTTCTCGAATTTCATCCGGGCGCCGCGGCCGTAGCCGAGCCGGCGCCGCTGCAGCTGGGTGGCGATATCGTCGGAGGTTACGGACAGCCCCGCAACCATGCCTTCGACCATCGCCACCAGGGCGCGGCCATGAGATTCACCAGCGGTAGTCCAACGCAACACGGGTGTCATTCTCCCATGCGGGCATCAGGGCGACCCAATCCGTCGACCGGTGCACTCCACTGCGGCAACACGGCGGGCGCATTCGGGCCTACACCAGCACCAGCGTCACGGCCGCTGCCGTGGCCGCACACATCGAAGGACCGTGCGGCACCGCGCCGCGACGGCCGGTGGCGATCGCGGTCAGCGCCACGAGTCCGGTGAGCATCGGGGCTCCCACAGCTGCCAGCGTCCACACGTCGGCACCGAAGGACCCGGCCAGAGCACCCAGCCCGATCGCCAGTTTCACGTCGCCGGCCCCCAGACCGGCCGGCGCCGCCAGGTGCACCAGCAGATACACCCCGCTCAGGGCGGTGGCCCCGGCCAGCGCGGGCCAGCCCCGTCCGGCCACCACCGCGGCACCCAACACCACGGCGGCCCCGGGCAGCGTCAGCACATTGGGCAGCCGACGGTGCCGAATATCGAAGGCGCTCAACGCGATCAACCATCCCGCCGTCAGGCATCCGGACACCAGCAGCGCCACTCCTCGAGGCTAAAGCCCGCCGAGTGCCTGCCTCATCACCTCTTTGGGGGCGGGCAGCCCGGTGAACTGCTCCACCTGAGCGAAAGCCTGGTTCAGCAGCATGTGCAGACCGCTGAGCACCAGGCCACCGGCCGCAGTCACGGCGGCGGCCAGCGGAGTGGGCCACGGGTCGTAGATGGCGTCCAGCAGCACGGGCACCCCGGCGACGGTCGGCGCGTACTCGGCGGCGACGGTTGCGGGCAGGGTGCTGACCACCACATCCGCCACATCCGCGTCAACCCGGGCGCCGAGTGGCACCCACCGCACGGTGACCCCGAGCGGTTCGGCCAGGGCCACCAACGGCGCTGCCTTCTCCGCACTTCGGGCGACGACGGCGATCTCGCCGACACCGAGGGTTGCCAAACCGACCACCGCCGCCGGGGCGGTCCCACCCGAACCGAGCACGGCGGCCCGCCGCGGGCCGTCGACATGGGCAGCGAGGGCCCCGATCACCCCGTCGATATCGGTGTTGTCCGCCCGCCAGCCGGTGTCGGTGCGCACCAAGGTGTTGGCCGAGCCGACCAGCGCGGCGCGGTCGGTCCGTTCGGTGGCCACCGCCAGCGCGGCGAACTTGCCGGGCATGGTCACCGACAGGCCCACCCACTGCGGGCCGAGCCCGCCGACCAGGCCGGGTAGCTGTTCGGCCGTGCACTCGATGCGCTCGTAGGTCCAGTCGGTCAGGCCGAGCGCGCGGTAGGCCGCCAGGTGCAGGTCGGGCGAGCGCGAGTGGCTGATCGGTGAGCCGAGCACGGCGGCCTTCCGGCCGGGCCGCCTATCTGGCACTATCCAAGACCCCGTTGTGCTTGGCCAGCTCGATATTCGCCAGGTGCTGCTCGTAATCGCGGGTGAACAGCGTGGTGCCCTGCATGTCGATGGTCACGAAGTACAGCCAGTCCCCCGGCGCCGGGTTCTCGGCCGCCGCCAGCGCCGGCTGACCCGGCGAGCAGATGGGCGTGGCCGGAAGGCCTTCGGAGGCATAGGTGTTCCATGGTGTCACCCGGGCCCGGTCGGCGTCGGTGGTCGCCACCTCCTGGCGGTCCAGCGAGTAGTTGACCGTCGAGTCGAACTCCAGCTTCCGATGCTCGGCCAGCCGGTTGTAGATCACCCTGGCGACCTTGGCGAAGTCCTGCGGTTTGGCCTCGCGCTGCACCAACGAGGCGACCACCAGGATCTGGTAGGGCGTCAGGTGCGTCGTGGCGGCCGCGTCCAGCAGGCCGTTGGCCTCGTACTGCGCCGCACTGGCCTTGATCAGGCTGCCCAGGATGTCCTGCGCCGATCCCGACGGGTTGACGTTCCAGCTGCCCGGGGCGATCAGCCCCTCCAGTCGGCGGTGATCCGTTCCCATCGCCGTCACCGGTGAGCTCGCCCAGGCCGGTACCGCCAGCGCGGTCAGGTCCGCCGAGCCGGCGGCCTTCTTGAGGTCCTCGGCGGGCACGCAGCGGTGCTCCCCGTTGATGTCCACGCAGGAGGCCTTCGAGATGAGTGTGAAGACGCCGTCGGTCACCGCGTTGGTCTTCACGTCGGCGACGTCGTCGAGTTGGCGGCCCTCGGGGATGACCAGCTGCCCCACCCGGTTCTTCGGGTCGGCCAGCCGGGTCACCGCGCCGGAGGCGGGAATCTCGGTGCGCAACTTGTAGAAACCGGGCTGGATCGCCGCGATGGCGTCATTGCCCGTCGCCGCCTCGACGAACGCCTTCGCCGAGGACACCACGTTCTCTTGCTGCAGTGTCTGGCCGATCGCGGTGGTGGAATCCCCGCTGTGCACCTCGATGACCACGTCGGCGGTGCCGTCACCGGCGTAGTCATTGCCACCGAACATGCCGTGCCACAACCTGGAGCCGAGGAACACGACGCCCAGCACCACCGCGACCAGGACGGCCACCGCCAGTCCGCTGAACAACCGCCTGCGTCGCTGCATCCGGCGGGCCCGGGCCCGCGCGGCCCGGCTCATCCGGCGCCGCGGCGGTCCGACCGCGACCGGCTCATTCCGCTCGGTATTCCAGCGCTCAGTCATCGTCAACCCCTAGCGCGGACCGGCGCTGGTCCAACCAGGTCTGCAGAATCCCTACTGCCGCAACCTGATCGACCATGGTCCGTTGGTTCTTGGCTCGGACACCTGCGTCCCGCAGCGCGCGCTGCGCGCTCACGGTGGTCAGCCGCTCATCGACAAGACGCACCGGTATCGGCGCGATCTTGGCGGCCAGGGTATCGGCCAGCTCGACGGCGTCGCGCGCCGACGTGCCGGCCCGGTCGGCGAGGGTACGCGGCAACCCGACCACGACCTCGACGACCTCGTGTTCGGCGACGAGCTTCACCAACCTCCGTAGGTGACGGCCGTCGCGCTCGCGACGGACCGTCTCCACCGGTGTGGCCAGAATCCCATCGGGGTCGCAGCCGGCCACCCCGATCCGTACCGTGCCGACGTCGATACCGAGCCTGCGGCCCCGGCCGGGATCGTCGGACCCCGGCCTGTCCGGCAGACGCTCGGTGTCGCCCACGCCCTCAGCTCCGGGCGATCTCAGCGCGTAGCGCGGCCAACGCCGCGTCGATACCCGCCGCCCCCTTGCCCGAACCCTGTGCCAGATCGGCCTTGCCGCCCCCACGGCCGTTGACCGCCGCACCCAACTGCTTCACCAGATCGTTGGCGCTGAACCCGAGATCCTGTGCGGCGGCGTTGACGGCCACCACGAACGGCACCGAGTCATCTTCGCCCTGACCGATCAATGCGACGACCGCCGGCTCGGCACCCAGCTTGCCCTTGATATCACCGACCAGGCTGCGCAGGTCACCGGCCGAGATGCCGCCGGCCATCCGCTGCGCGACCAGGCGCACCTTGCCGACGGTTTCGGCGCCGGCGGCGGCGTTGGCCGCCGCGGCACGGGCATTCGCCAGCCGCACCTTGTCGAGCTCCTTCTCGGCGACCCGCAGCCGCTCCACCAGGTTGGCCACCCGCGCCGGCACCTCGTCCGAGGGCACCTTCAGCGACGACGCCAGCCCGGCCATCAACGCGCGTTCCTTGGACAGGTGCCGGAACGACTCGAGGCCGACATAGGCCTCGACCCGGCGCACCCCGGAGCCGACCGACGATTCACCGAGCAGGGTGACGGGGCCGATCTGTGCCGAGCTGCGCACGTGGGTGCCGCCGCACAGTTCCAGTGAGAACGGACCACCGATCTCGACCACCCGCACCTCGTCCGGGTAGTTCTCGCCGAAGAGCGCCATGGCACCCATCGCCTTGGCCTTGTCCAGCTCGGTGTTGAACGTGTTGACCGCGTAGTCGGCCTGCACGGCCTCGTTGGTCACCGCCTCGATCTCGGACCGCTGCTCGTCGGTGAGCGCGCCCTGCCAGTTGAAGTCGAAGCGCAGGTAGCCAGGACGGTTCAGCGAGCCGGCCTGAACGGCGTTGGGCCCCAACACCTGTCGCAGTGCGGCATGCACCATGTGGGTGCCCGAGTGCCCCTGCGTGGCACCGTGGCGCCACCGCGGGTCGACTTCGGCGGTGACGGTGTCGCCTTCGACGAACTCACCGGATTCGACGGTGACGCGATGCGCCCACAGCGTTTTGGCGATCTTCTGCACGTCGGTGACAGCCGCCTTGGCGGTGACCGAGGCGCCGGTGCCGGTGATGGCGCCCTCGTCGGCGATCTGCCCGCCCGACTCGGCGTAGAACGGGGTGCGATCCAGCACCAGCTCCACGCGCTGCCCCTTGGCGCTCTCGTGATCCACCACCGGGACCCGCTTGCCCTCCACGAAGACCCCGAGAATCCTTGCCTCCGAAGACAATTCATCGAAGCCGGTGAATTCGGTTGGGCCGGCGTCCACCAGGTCGCGGTAGGCCGACAGGTCAGCGTGGGCCTGCTTGCGTGCCGCGGCGTCGGCCTTGGCGCGCTGACGCTGCTCGGCCATCAGGCCGCGGAAACCCTCTTGGTCGACGGTCAGTCCGGCCTCGGCGGCCATCTCCAGGGTCAGATCGATCGGGAAGCCGTAGGTGTCGTGCAGGGTGAAGGCGTCAGTGCCCGACAGCGTGGACTTGCCGGCCGCACGCGTCGACGCCGCCGCGTCCTCGAACAGCTTCGACCCGGCCGTCAGCGTGCGGTTGAACGCGGTCTCCTCGGCCACCGCGATGCGGTTGATGCGCTCGAAATCGGTGACCAACTCCGGGTAGGACGGCCCCATCTCGTCGCGCACGGTGCTCATCAGCTCGGCCATGATGGGGCGCTCGACACCCAGCAGCTTGGCCGCCCGGATGATGCGGCGCAGCAGCCGGCGCAGCACGTAGCCACGGCCCTCGTTGCCGGGACTGACCCCGTCGCCGATGATGATGGCCGCGGTGCGGCTGTGGTCGGCGATGATCCGGTAGCGCACGTCGTCGTCGTGGTTGCCCTGGGCGTACCCGCGCGGGGCGATGCCGGCGACCAGGTCGATGACGGGCCGCACCAGGTCGGTCTCGTAGACGTTGTCCACACCCTGGAGCAGGCAGGCGATCCGCTCGACACCCATACCGGTGTCGATGTTCTTGCGCGGCAGCGGGCCGAGGATCTCGAAGTTGTCCTTCGAGGTGCCCTCGCCGCGCTCGTTCTGCATGAAGACGAGATTCCAGATCTCGATATAGCGGTCCTCGTTGGCCTCCGGCCCACCGTCGATACCGTACTCGGGGCCGCGGTCGTAGTAGATCTCCGAGCACGGCCCGCACGGCCCTGGGATGCCCATCGACCAATAGTTGTCGGCCATGCCGCGGCGCTGGATACGCTCGGCCGGCAGCCCGGCGACCTCCTGCCACAGCCCGATCGCCTCGTCATCGTCGAGATAGACGGTGGCCCAGAGCCTTTCGGGGTCGAATCCGTACCCGCCCTCGGACACCGGGTTGGTCAGCAGCGACCAGGCCAGCTCGATGGCGCCCTTCTTGAAGTAGGCGCCGAAGCTGAAGTTGCCGGCCATCTGGAAGAAGGTGTTGTGCCGGGTGGTGATCCCCACCTCGTCGATATCGGGGGTCCGGATGCACTTCTGCACGCTGGTCGCGGTCTCGTACGGCGGCGTGCGGGCGCCCAGGAAGTAAGGCACGAACTGGACCATGCCGGCGTTGACGAACAGCAGGTTGGGATCGTCGAGGATCACCGAAGCGCTGGGCACCTCGGTATGTCCCGCGTTCACGAAATGATCGAGGAAACGCTTCCTGATCTCGTGTGTCTGCACGTGCTGCTGTCCTTAATTCGCTGGGCCGGTGGTCGACCGCATAACAGTACCGGGCTGCTCATCGCGCCGTTTACCCCATTGTGCGTGGCGTGGCGCGGGAGGACACCCGCGGGTGTCGGAGCTGGTTCAGCCGCGCAGGAAGCTCAGCCGCACCGATCGACGCGGGTTGTCCCGGTTGAGGTCCACCAGGACGACGCTCTGCCAGGTGCCCAGCAGCGGCGCGCCGTCGCCCACCGGCACGCTGACCGACGGGGACACCAGGCCCGGCAGCACGTGATCGGCGCCGTGGCCCGGTGACCCGTGCGCGTGCCGGTACCGGTCGTCGCGCGGCAGCAGACGCTGCAGCGCATCCACCAGGTCGTCATCGGATCCGGCCCCGGTCTCGATGACGGCCAGGCCGGCGGTGGCGTGCGGGACGAACACGTTCACCAAACCGTCGCCGCCCTGGGCGGCGCAGAATGCGCGCACCGCGTCGGTGAGGTCGACGATCCGCCGCCGGGTGGTGTCGACGTCGAGCACCTCGGTCTTCATTCGGTTCACCGCTTCCTTCGCACGATGGCTCGCAGCTTGTCCAGCCGGGTCCCGATCTCGCGTTCGGCTCCGTGCGTGGTGGGCCGGTAGTAGTCGGTGCCCACCAGTTCGTCGGGCGGATATTGTTGGGCCGCAACACCTCCCGGCGCATCGTGGGCGTACTTGTAGCCGATCGCGTTGCCGAGTTTGGCGGCGCCGGAATAGTGCCCGTCGCGCAGGTGCGCAGGCACCAGCCCGGCCTTGCCGGCCCGGATATCGGCCATCGCCTGCCCCAGCGCGGTGGTGACGGCGTTCGACTTCGGCGCGGTGGCCAGGTGCACCGTCGCGTGCGCCAGCGTGAGCTGGGCCTCCGGCAGCCCGATCAGCGCGACGGTCTGCGCGGCGGCCACCGCGGTGGGCAGCGCGGTGGGGTCGGCCATGCCGACGTCCTCACTGGCCAGGATCATCAGTCGGCGCGCGATGAACCGCGGGTCCTCCCCCGCCGTCAGCATCCGGGCCAGGTAATGCAGGGCGGCGTCGACGTCGGACCCGCGCACCGATTTGATGAACGCGCTGATCACGTCGTAGTGCTGATCACCGTCGCGGTCGTAGCGCACGGCAGCCTGGTCCAACGACTGTTCGACGATCTCGACGGTGACGACGCCGCCCTCCCCGCCTGCCGTTTCCGCCGCGACCTCCAGCGCCGTCAGCGCCCGGCGCGCGTCACCGGCGGACAGTTTGACCAGCAACTCGACCGCGTCGTCGGCGATGGCCACGGCACCGCCCAGCCCACGCGGGTCGGTGACCGCCCGCCGGATCACGGTGCGGATATCGTCGGGGCCCAGCGGTTGCAGCTGCAGGATCAGCGACCGGGACAGCAGCGGCGCGACCACGGAGAACGACGGGTTCTCCGTGGTGGCCGCGACGAGCAGCACCACCCGGTTCTCCACGGCCGCCAGCAGCGCGTCCTGCTGGGTCTTGGAGAACCGGTGCACCTCGTCGATGAACAACACGGTCTGTTCGCCGTGGATGGCGGCGCGTCGAGCTTGGTCGATGACGGCACGCACCTCTTTCACCCCGGCCGACAACGCCGAGAGCGCTTCGAAGCGGCGGCCGGTGGCCCCGGAGATCAGCGATGCCAGGGTGGTCTTGCCGGTGCCGGGCGGGCCGTACAGGATCACCGACGCGGCGCCGGATCCCTCCACCAGGCGGCGCAACGGCGAGCCCGGTTTGAGCAGGTGCTGCTGGCCGACGACATCGTCGAGGCTGGCCGGGCGCATCCGCACCGCCAACGGGCTGGCCGCCGACGGCGTGTCGATGCGGGCGGAGGAGGACGGCTCCCCACCGGGCACATCGAACAGGCTGTCAGACACGCTCCCTGCTTACCACGGCGTCACGACATAGCTGCGGGTGCGGTGACGAAGTCGATGAGCTCTTCTACCCGGCCGATCAGGGCGGGCTCCAGGTCGTTCCAGTCACGTACCCGGCCGCGGATCCGCTGCCAGGCGCCGGCGATATCGGCCTGGCTGGCGTGCGGCCAGCCCAGGGCGGCGCAGATCCCGTGTTTCCAATCGGTGCCGCGCGGGATCACCGGCCACTGCGCCATACCGAGCCGGGCCGGCTTGACGGCCTGCCAGATGTCGATGAACGGGTGCCCGACCACCAGGGTGTGTGCACCGTACGGGCCGTTGCCGACAGCCTGCGCGATCCGGGACTCCTTGGAACCTTCCACCAGGTGGTCGACCAGTACGCCCAGTTTGCGCCCGGGCCCGGGCTGGAACTCGGCGACGATGGCGGCCAGGTCGTCGACGCCGCCCAGGTACTCGACGACCACACCCTCGATGCGCAGGTCGGCACCCCACACCTGCTCGACCAGTTCGGCGTCGTGACGGCCCTCGACATAGATGCGGCTGGCCAGCGCCACCTTGGCTTTCGCGCCGGTCACCGCGACCGATCCGGACGCGGTGCGGGCCGGGGCCTTGGCCACCTTGGGGACGGTCAGGATGACGGGTTTGCCCTCGACCAGGAAGCCCGGGCCCATCGGGAAGGACCGGATCCGGCCGTGCCGGTCCTCCAGCTCCACCCGGTTGTTCCCGACGCGCACCACCGCGCCGACGAATCCACTTGTCGGTTCCTCGACCACCAGGCCCTTGTCCGCCGGGTGTTCCACGGAGCGAACCCGCTTGGGCGTGTGCGGGTTCCGGGCCAGGATGTCGGAGCCGTAGCGATCAGTCACCGGGCGATCCTAGGAAGCCGGGTCGGTTTTGCGGTGGTGCGACATGCCCTCGTCGCCCGACCGTGACACGGCAGCTTGACTTGAAGCGCTTCAGGTTCGGCAGAGTGGTGGCATGACGATCGAGCTGGCCGGGTCGCGCACCGGCGACCTCACCATCGCGCAGGTGTCCCGGCGCACCGGGTTGGCCGAGTCGGCGTTGCGGTATTACGAACGCGTCGGCCTGCTGGAGCCGGTACCGCGGGACGAGAGCAGCGGACATCGCCGGTATCCGGCGGAGGCCGTCGCGGCGGCCGAGGCACTGGCCTGCCTGCGCGGCACCGGCATGTCGGTGCGGGATATGCGCAGCTACGTCCAGAACATGCGCGGTGGCCCCGGCGACGAAACCGCCGCGGCCGACCAGCACCGGCTGTTCGCCGAGCACGCCCAGCGGCTCGGCGCCGAGATCGCCCGCCTGGAACTGCGACAGCGCTACGTCGCGGCCAAGGCGCAGATGTGGGCGGCACGCGACCGCGGTGACCGCGCCACCGAAGAACAGCTGATCCCGGAGCTCATCGCGCTCGGCGATCGACTACTCCGTCAGGAAGGCGCACAACGGTGACCGATGACAAGCAACCGGTACTCGTCACGGGCGGCTCGGGATTCCTTGCCGGACATACCATCACCCAACTCCTTGCGGGCGGCCACCCGGTGCGCGCGACGGTGCGCTCGGCGGCCAGGATCGCCGAGGTACGTGACACGCTGGCCAGGGCCGGGGCCGACACCGCCCGGTTGAGCTTCGCCGTCGCCGACCTGACCGCGGACGCCGGATGGGCCGACGCCGTCGCCGGTTGCGGATACGTCCTGCACACGGCGTCGCCGTTCCCGCCGCGCCAACCCGAGAATCCCGACGAGCTCATCGCGCCGGCCCGCGAGGGCACCCTGCGGGTGCTGCGCGCCGCGGCCGCGGGCGGGGTCCGGCGGGTGGTGCTGACATCGTCGTTTGCCGCCGTCGGGTACAGCCCGCGGCCGTCGGGCTGGGTGTTCGACGAGGCGGACTGGACCGATACCGCCGACGAGAACAGCCCGTACGTACTGTCCAAGACCTTCGCCGAACGCGCGGCGTGGGAGTTCGCCGCCGACCACCCGGGCGCACCGGAATTGACGGTGGTCAATCCGGTCGGCGTGTTCGGGCCGGTGCTCGGGCCGCAGCTGTCCAGCTCGGTCGGCATCATCGCGGCACTGCTGCGTGGCCGGCCGACGCCGTTGCCGCAGGCGTCCTTCGGCGTGGTCGACGTGCGCGACGTTGCCGATCTGCACGTGCGCGCGATGACGGCACCGGGCGCGGCCGGACAGCGTTATCTGGCCAGTGCCGGCGAGGCGATGACCCTGCCCCAGATCGCGGCCACCCTTCGCGAGCGCTTGGGTGCGCGCGCCGCCCGGGTTCCCGAGCAGGTGGCCGACGATGACGCGTTCCGAGCCGCCGCGGCCCAACGGCCGGAGCTCCAGGTCTTCGCCGGGCTGCTCGGTGAACCGAAGAAGGTCAGCAGCGCCAAAGCCGCCGCCGAGTTGGGCTGGCACCCTCGCCCGGCCGCCGACGCGGTCACCGCCACCGCGGAGAGCCTGCTCACGCCGTCGTGGTCGTGACCGCGTCGACCACGGTGTGGATGAAGCGCATCTTCTCCAGGACGGCCGGCGGCAGCACGAACGGGTAGAGGTCGTCCTTGCCCATCGAGCGGTTCACCATGTTCAGCGCCCACGCCAATGGCAACCACATTTCGATCATGGTGTCGAAACCACTGGGGCCCAAGACCTTTCGGTCGAAGGTGGCGCCGGCCGGGGCGAACCCGAACGCCGCCGAGGTGTCCAGGGTGTCGCGGATGTGCAGGTAGTGCGCGAAGGTCTCGGCCCAGTCCTCGGCCGGGTGCATGGTGGCATACGACGATACGTAGTCCTCGTCCCAGCCCGCCGGCGCGCCGTCGCGGTAGTGCCGGTCCAGCGCGGCCTGGTAGTCGGCGTCCGGATCGCCGAACAGCTCCTCGAACCGTGCCCGGTCCTCGGGCGCCGCCTCGACCAACCGGTAGAAGTAGTAGTGGCCGACCTCATGGCGGAAGTGCCCGAGCAGGGTGCGGTACGGCTCGGACATTTCGACCCGCAACTGTTCGCGGTGCACGTCGTCGCCCTCGGCCAGATCCAGGGTGATCACGCCGTTGACGTGCCCGGTCAGCACCTGCTGATGCTCACTGGACAGCAGGTCGAAGGCCAGCCCATAATCGGGGTCCAGGTCGCGCCCGACGATCGGCAAACGCAACTCGTGCAGCTCGGCGATCAGGCGGCGCTTGGCCTTCTCGGCGATCGCGAAGGCCGCCAGCGCCTTGGCGTCGTCGTCACCCGGGCGGGTGCGGGTCAGCGCGCAGGACACGCAGAGCTGTTGGTCGGCGGTCCGCACCAGCCAATTGCATTCGGCCAGGTGGAGATTGGCGCACAACTGGTATTCGGTGGGGTGAACCGCGCCCGCGTTGGCACTCTCCCCGCCGGTGGTGATGACCAGCAGTGCCATATCGTCGAGCGAAAAGCCCAGCGCCGCACCGCAGGACAGGCACACCGAGTTCTCGAACGAGAGCCGCTGACCACAGGTCGGACACGTGAAGTCCCGCATGCACTCTCCCCCTAGTACGGCGCGACGTCGACCGCGACGTCTATCACGCTACTCTCCGAATCGGTGTAGATGATGCCGCGCAACGGGGGCACGTCGGCGTAATCTCGCCCGAACCCCACGACAACATAGCGTTCGTCGATCAATTGGTCGTTGGTGGGGTCGAACGCCACCCAGCGGTCCCCCGGCGTCCACACCGAAGCCCAGGCGTGGGTGGCGTCGACGCCGACCATGCGCTCCTTACCGGGCGGCGGGTCGGTGGCCAGATACCCGGAGACGTAGCTGGCCGCCAGACCGTTGGCCCGCAGGCAGGCGATGGCCAGCCGGGCGAAATCCTGGCACACGCCCTCGCGGGCGGCCAGCACCTCGGCCACCCCGGTGGAGACCGTGGTTGATCCCGGCAGGTAGCTGAAGTCGGTGTAGATGCGGGTGGTCAGTTCGCGCACGACGTCGATCAGCGGCCGCCCCGGCGTGAAAGTCGGTGCGGCATAGGCGATGACGGAATCGTTGATCTCCGGGGGCACCAGGTCCATGGCAAATTCGCAGGCCAGTCCGGCCGGCCGGGCCCGTTCCCACGGCACCTGCAGCTCGGCACCGTCGTACTGGCCGGGTGGCGGCACGTCGACCTCGACAACCGAACGGCTGGTCACCGTCAGCATGCGGTGGTGCTCGGTGACGTGGAAATACGAGCTGATGTTGCCGTACGCGTCGCGGCCGGTGGAGCTGTCGGCCGGCTCGGGATCCACCAGCAGCTCGTGCGCCAGACACCGCTGCCGGGACGAGCTGCGCGGGACGAGGAAGCCGCGGCCATAGGAGCTGGTGACCACGTCGGAGTACCGGTACGTGGTGCGGTGGGTGATCTCGTATCCCCTCACGCTCACGGCAAGTCGCGCCTCTCGTCGGGCCCCCACAGCGGCTGCATACCGCCGGGCAGGGACAGGTGCGACGCGGTGATCAGGCCGGACAGGTCGCGCAGGCCGGCGTGGATCCCGTCGAGCAGATCCGCCAGCTCGGCCCGGGTCTCGCCGCGCTCGTCGGCGGCGATCAGCTCCAGGTCCTGCGGGTCGGTGCGGCGCAACCGGGCCGCGATCTCGTCGACCAGCCGTTCCGGGCGCGACGCCCCGGAGGCCGACGGCAACCGTTTGAGCCCTGCCCGCAGCCGCTCCAGTTGATAGGCCAGCGACCGCGGATTCTCACCTTCGAAAAGCACCAGGTCGGCCAGCGCGGCCAGGCTGACCTGGCCCAGGGTCCGGCGCCGGTAGATCACCGACGATTCGCAGGCCACCAGGGTGGACTCGGTGATGGTCTGCTCGGCGTCGGGGCTGCGTACCTCGGTCAGGGTGGCCCGCAACAACGCGGTCAGCCCGAGGCCCCGCTCGATGCGCTTGCCGATGTCCATCATCGTCCAGCCCACGTCCTGCACCATGGACTCGGCGGCCATCCCGGACAGCGCGAGCATGCCCGCCAGCGTCTGACTGTGCGCGGTCGCCAGATAGGCGTCACCTTCGGTCTGCGAGTCCGGCGGGGTGGCGGTCCGGTGCCCGACGGCGCGCTCCACCGCGGCCAGCACCATCCAGGTGTCGTTGGACATCTGGTCACGCACCCCACGGGCGGCCAGCCCGAGCCGTTCCACCGACTGCGCCAGTGAGCCCGGCCGGCGCCGGTCGGCGGTCACCGCCCACAGGGTGCTCGGTGCGACGGCGATCATCTCGTGGTCGTCGCCGCCGCCGGTGTCGGTGCCGGTGATCCGGCCGATCGCGGCCAGCAGTACCGGCACGCACTGGCTGCCCGCCATGTCCTGGCGATACCGGTATTCGTGGTAGCGCTCGCGGGTGACGGACAACAACCGCGCCATGTTCTCGGCGCGCTCGGCGTACCGCCCCATCCAGAACAGGTCCGACAGCACGCGCGGCGAGCTGACCGCCCGAGTCGGGCTCGGCGTCATCACCGGAGCCGGTGCGGCGACGACATAGGTCGGAGCCGGCTCCACCGATGGTGTCGGTATCGCCTTGACCCGCTCCGGGGCGCGTACCCAGATGTCCTTGGCGGCCACGGTGTTCAACGTGTACGCCGAACTGCCCTGCGCGGGAAGGAAGCCAAGCCCACCGATCATGGGTGCGTAACCCCCGCGCTGCGCGACCGTGAACAGTCGCATGCCCACGCTGGCCGCCGACAGCCCACCCTTGTAGTAATCGGTGGGTGCCGAGGAGAATTCGGGCAACTCCTGGGCCACCCAGCGCCACGGGGTGGCTGCGATCTGGGCGCCGAGTTCCTCGCGTCGGGTCGGCGAGAGGGTCGGCCCGACGATGGTCCGCCCGCCGTCGACCGGTTTGATGAGCAGCGCGGCCAGATTGGCCCGGATGTGCGAGAGCTCGTTCGGGTAGCCGGCCCAGTACACCCCGCCGCTGTGCAGCAGTGGCGTCTCACCCACCAGCAACTCGGACAGCTCGGGCAGAAAACGAAGCAACGCAGGGCTTTCCAGGATGCCGCTGCCCAGGGTGTTGACCACCGTGACCGCGCCGCGGCGCAGCACCTCGACCAGTCCCACCACACCGAGCCGGGAATCGGCGCGCAGATCGAGCGGGTCGACGTATTCGGCGTCGATGCGGCGCAGCACCACGTCCACCCGTTTCAAGGTGCCCAGCGAGCGCATCCACAACCGGCCGTCGCGCACCACCAGATCCGCGCTCTCCACCAACGGGAAGCCCAGCACGGTGGCCAGATAGGCCTGATCGAATGCGGTCTCGGAATGCGCGCCCGGGCTGAGCACGACGACGACGGGTTCCTCGGCGGTGTCCGGGGCGGCGTCGATGAGGGCCAGTCGCAGGGCCTGCGCCCACGGTGAGGCCGGCCGCGGGCCCACCCGCTCGTACAGTTCGGGGATGGCGTGGGTGATGACGCGCCGGCCGGCCATCGCGTACCCGGCGCCCGAGGGTGCCTGGGTCCAGTCGGCATTCACCCGGAAGGTGCCGTCGGCGGCGCGGCTGATATCGCACCCGTGCAGGAAGAGTTGATGGTGGCCGGGCACCTCGATACCGTGCGCGGCCCGGATGTAACCGGGATGGGCGAACAGCAACTGCGGTGGCAGCACCCCGCTGGTGATCGACCGCCGGTCACCGTAGAGGTCGGTGAGCACGGCGTCCAGCAGCCGGGATCGCTGCACCAGACCGGCTTCCAGCGTGTTCCAGTCAGCGGCCGAGACGAGGAGGGGCAGCGCGTCGAGGTGCCACGGCACCGCGACACCGTTGCTGGCCGGTGCGGACGGGTCCACGTGGACGTAGGTGATGCCGTCGTCGTCGACCAGGCCGCGCACCGTGGCGCGCAGTTGGTCGAGGCCGTTGCGGCCGCGCTCGGCGACGCACTCGGCGAGCTCCTGCCAGGTGGGCCGGATACCGCCGGCGGGGTCGACGAATTCGTCGTAGCCGCTGCCCGCCATGCCGCGGATATCGAACAGGGCCTGCTGTGCGCGGGCAGCGCGATACCCCACCAGCACATCCTCGGTGGAGCCCGAAGCGGTGGCGGTCACACCGATGTTCGGCTCCGGTGAGCCGTTCGTGCGAAGGACCATTACCGCAGAACGGTACGCACCCGGCGCAAATCGAGGATGCCCGGAGCGCCCAAATCGGTGGACTGGCGGGCCTGCTTCTCCCGGATGTCGGCCAGGTCCATCCGACCCGATGTGAACCCGGCCACTTCGAAGCGGCGTCCGCGGCGGGATTCGGCCTCGACGGCGTTGACCGGCGGGGTGTCGTAGGCCCGCCCGCCCGGGTGCGCGACGTGGTAGGTGCACCCACCCTTGGAGGTGCCGGTCAGCACGTCGACGAGCTCGAACCGCAGCGGGGCGTCGACGGTGATGGTCGGGTGCAGCGCGCTGGGCGGCTGCCAGGCCCGGTACCGCACCCCGCCGACCTGAACGTCGGCCTTGTCGGTGGCCAGCAACGGGATCGGGTGGTCGTTGGCGGTGACGACATAGCGGTGCCGGTCGGCGCCGATCAAGCGCACCTGGACCCGCTCCACCGACGAGTCGACATAGCGTGCGGTGCCGCCCGCGGTGGATTCCTCACCGAGCACGTTCCACGGTTCGATACCCCCGCGCAGTTCGAGTTCCACCCCGTCGAACACCGCGGTCCCGATCCGCGGGAAGCGGAACTCGGTGAACGGATCCAACCAGCTGGTGTCGAAGTCGACACCGTGCGCACGCAGGTCCGCGGCCACATCGGCGATGTCATGAATCAGGAAGTGCGGCAACAGGTATCGCCCGTGCAGGTTGTCACCGTGCCGAATCAGCGGGGCACGCAGCGGCTCGTCCCAGAACCACGCCACCAACGATCGCACCAGCAGCGACTGCACCATCGCCATCTGGTGGTGCGGCGGCATCTCGAAACCGCGCAGTTCCAGCAGGCCGAGCCGGCCCCGCGGGCTGTCGGGGCTGTAGAGCTTGTCGATGCAGAACTCGGCACGGTGGGTGTTACCGGTGATGTCGGTGAGCAGGTGGCGCAGCGCCCGGTCGGTCACCCAGGGTTTCGACGCGCCGACCTCGGCCAGCCGCGCAATCTCGGCGAAGGCGATCTCCAACTCGTACAACGCCTCCGAGCGGCCCTCGTCGACCCGTGGGGCCTGTGAGGTGGTGCCGACGAACCGGCCGGCGAACAGATAGGACAGCGACGGGTGCCGCTGCCAGTAGGTCAGCAGCGACACCAGCAGATCCGGGCGGCGCAGCAGTGGCGAATCGGCCGGGGTGATCCCGCCGAGGGTGATGTGGTTGCCGCCGCCGGTGCCGCCGTGGGTGCCGTCCACGTCGAACGACTCGGTGGACAGCCGGGCCAGCCGGGCCTGTTCGTAGAGCGTCTCCAGTTGCGCCAGCTGTTCGGCGAAGGTGCCCGTCGGCGCGACGTTGACCTCGATGACGCCGGGGTCTGGGGTCACGGTCATGGCGGTCAGCCGGGCGTCGTGCGGTGGCCCGTACCCCTCGATGACCACCGGGGTGTCGATCGACGCGGCGGCGGCTTCGATGCGCGACACCAGGTCGATGAAATCGTCCAAGGTGTCGGTGGGTGGCAGGAAGACGTAGAGGAAGCCGGCCCGGATCTCGGCCACCAGGGCCGTGGTGGGGGCGTCCTCGGTCTGCTCGACGGGCGCCTGTTGCTGGACCGGACCGCGCCGCAGCGCGCCGCGGGAGGTCAGCGGGTCCGCTTCGAAGGTGCGCCGCGGCGGCTGCCAGCTGATCGAGTTGAGCGGCAGCCGCAGGCCGGCCGGCGAATCGCCTTCCAGCAACACGATCCGGCCGCGGCGCAGTTTCCAGTCCGCACTGGCCCAGCCCGAATCGTCGTCGCGGCGATGCAGGGGCAGCACGTGCGCGGCGGGCTCGACGACGGATTCGTCGAGCCGCGCCAGCATGGCACCGCGCCGCTTCGCGTCGTCGATGGCCAGGTCATCTGTGGGCGGCACCGGATCACCGGCGGGCTGGCGCACCGAGGCCGCCAGCCGGCTCAGGGCGTCCTCGTAGGCGGGGCGCACCTGGGTCTGCGGCAAGCCGAGTCCGTCCGCGACGGCGGCGAGCAACTCCGCGTCGGACCCGTCGGGCACCGGTGTCGGCAGGCTTTCGGCCCACGGGTCGGCCAACAGCGTCGGGTCGTTCCACACCGGTTCGCCGTCCGGCCGCCAGAACAAGCCGATCTGCCAGCGCGGCAACGGTTCCCCGGGATACCACTTGCCTTGGCTGCGCTGCACCAAGCCGTGCGGAGCCCACACCTTCTTCAGCCGGGCGGTCAGTGCGGAGGCGCGCTGCCGCTTGTGCGGACCGTCGGCCTCGGTGGTCCACTCCGGGTCGGTCTGATTGTCGATGGACACGAAGGTGGGTTCGCCGCCGACGGTCAGTCGCACGTCGCCGGCCGCCAGCCGGGCATCGACCTTCTCGCCCAGATCCACGATGGCCGACCAGGCGGTCGGTGTGTAGGGCAGCGTGACCCGGGGGTCCTCGTGCACCCTGGTCACCACGTTGGTGAATTCCAGGGTGGTCTCACACGGGCCGGTGGCGCCGGTGATCGGCGCGGCCGACTCGGGATGCGGGGTCGCCGACAGCGGGATGTGTCCCTCCCCGGCGAACAACCCGGAGGTGGGGTCCAGCCCGATCCATCCGGCACCGGGAACATAGACCTCGGTCCAGGCGTGCAGATCGGTGAAATCCGCGGCGGGGCCGGACGGACCGTCGAGCGCTTCCACGTCGGAGGTCAGCTGGACCAGGTAGCCGGACACGAACCGCGCGGCGTAGCCCAACTTGCGCAGGATCGCGACCAGCAGCCACGCCGAATCCCGGCAGGAACCGATCGCGGTGCGCAAGGTGAAATCCGGTGCCTGCACACCGGGTTCCATCCGCACGCTGTAGCCGACGTCGGCGTTGACGGCACGGTTGAGTGCCACCAGGAAGTCGATGGTCCTCGTCTTGGCAGGGACGGTGAAGTTCTTCACCCATGCCGCGGTCAGTTCATCGGAGCCCTCGACGGGCCGCAGGTAGGGCTTGAGATCCTCGGCGAGCGCCGGCGGGTAGGTGAACGGAACCGTCTCGGCCCAGTCCTCGATGAAAAAGTCGAAGGGGTTGATCACCTTGAGATCGGCGATCAGGCCGACCGTGATGGTCAGACTGCTCGCTCGGTTCGGAAACACCAACCGGGCCAGGTAGTTTCCGAAGGCATCCTGTTGCCAGTTGATGAAATGGTCGGCCGGCTCCACCTGCAGCGAGTAGGCCTCGATCGGGGTGCGGGAATGCGGCGCCGGACGCAGCCGCACCACGTGCGGGTACACCTCCACCAATCGGTCGAACGTGTAGCTGGTGCGATGCTCCAGCGCCACCTTGATTCCCATGACGGGAATCCCACCACACCGTCGGTCACCTTGCAGCGCGGTCAGCGCCGCGACTTCACCCGGATGCCCAGTTCCTCGGCAGGCACCCGATGCCCCTCGGCGCAGCGCAACTCGACGGCGACCTCCGCGCCGCAGTCCAGGTGGGTGAGCCGCAGCGCGCTGTCCTTGACGTGTTTGCGGCCCCATTCGAACATCGCCCACACGACGGGCATCAGGTCTGCACCGGCCTCTGTCAGCACGTACTCGTCCCTGCTGCGCTGCCCGGGCTCCTGGTAGGGCCGCTTGGTCAGCAGCCCGGCTTCCACCAGTTCGGACAGCCGGGTCGAGGCGGCGGCCTTGGTGATCCCGACGCGGCGGGCGAAGTCGTCGAACCGGGTGGTGCCATAGAACGCCTCCCGCATGATGAGCATGGCCGATTTGGTGCCGACCAACCCCATGGCCTTCTCGATAGGGCACTGCCCGACGGCCGACCACGCATCCCGGTCCGCGAGCACCCCTTGCAGAACTGTCATGTAACTCACTCTACCTCTGGGTTGATGTGAATATACTCAGCTGTTGCACCTAGGTATAGATGGCAATACTCAGAAGAGATTGCCTGGCTCAGAGGAGAGCACACATGTCCGGATACTCAGGTCGTGACGCGGTCATCGTCGGTGCGGTACGCACCCCGATCGGCAAGGGCAAAGCCAACGGTGCGCTGCACGAGGTGCTGCCGGCCGACCTGCTGGCACACAGCCTGCGGGAACTGACCGCACGCACCGGCGTCGATCCCGCCCTCGTCGACGACGTGATCGCAGGCGCCGTCACCCAGGTCGGTGACCAGGCCCTGAACATCGCCCGCAACGCGCTGCTCGGCGCGGGATTCCCCGAGACCGTGCCCGGCACGACGGTGGACCGCCAGTGCGGCAGCAGCCAGCAGGCCGTCAGCTTCGCCGCCCAGGGCGTGCTCGCCGGCGCCTATGACATCGTCATCGCCGCGGGGGTGGAATCCATGTCGCGGGTGCCGATGGGCACCTCGGTGCTGCCCGGCAGCGATCCCTCCGGCCGCGACATGGCCGCCCGATACCCCGAAGGCCTGGTACCCCAGGGGATCAGCGCAGAGCTGATCGCCGCCAAGTGGAACCTGTCCCGCACCCAACTGGACGAGTTCTCGGCAGGCAGTCACGAGAAGGCGGCCGCGGCCACCAAGGCCGGGCTGTTCGACAACGAGCTGGCACCCATCGCCGGCCTGAGCACCGACGAGATCATCCGGCCCGGAACCACCGTCGACACGCTGGCCGGGTTGCGGCCGGCGTTCTACAACGAGGCCTACGCCGCCCGTTTCCCGCAGATCGCCTGGGAGATCACCCCGGGTAACTCCTCACCGCTGTCCGACGGCAGCGCGGCGGTGATGATCACCAGCGGCGAGACGGCTGCCCGGCTGGGGCTGCGGCCGCTGGCCCGGATCCACACCACCACCGTCGTCGGATCCGACCCGCTGTACATGCTGACCGGGGTCATCCCCGCCACCGAGAAGGTGCTGCGGAGGGCCGGACTCACCCTGGCGGATATCGACCTGTTCGAGGTGAACGAGGCGTTCGCCCCGGTGGTGCTGAGCTGGGCCGCCGACACGGGTGCCGATTTGGCGAAGGTGAACGTCAACGGCGGCGCGATCGCCATCGGCCACCCGCTGGGCGCCAGCGGCGCTCGCATCATGACCACCTTGGTGAACGCACTCGAACAACGCGGCGGCCGCTACGGCCTGCAGACCATGTGCGAGGGCGGCGGCATGGCCAACGCCACCATCATCGAACGGCTGTAGGGACGGGTGCCGGCGGCCGGGTCAGTACTCGACGGCCGCCGACAATCCGAAATCGGCGAACGCGGCCCTGACGGTATCCGCCAGGGCCGCAGCCGAATTGGGCCCGGATACCCGCCACGACGCGACACTGAGCGACATCCGGTCGCGCAGGAAGGCCACGGCGAGCCAGAGGTGTCCACCGCGCCCGGCGAATTCGGCCGCGGTGACACCCGGTTCGGTCATCCGGGCATCGAAGTAATCCGCATCGGTGCCGTCGGGACGGTTCACCGCAGGCGGCAGCTCACCGATATTGGAGCAGCCGATCGGCTGGCCGACCTTGAGCACCATCTTCTCCACCCGGCGCACCAGGAGTCGCGGGACAAACGGTGTCAGGGGCAACGGTGCCGCCATCGTGGCCCGGCTGTCGGCCATGCGAACCAGGGCCTGCTTCAGATCGCGCCGCAACCCGCCGAGATCACCGAGCACCGCCTTCGGGTCGGCCAGCACGGTGATCGTGTTGAGCGCATTGCCGGTGACGTCCCCCTCGGTCCGCTCGCTGACCGGGAAGGACAGCATCGCCCGGCCACCGGCATCGACGCGCCCCATCCGGTGTCCCAGACGCGCGGCCACCGCCGCGAACAGCACGTTGCGGGTGCCGCCGAGCGCCGAGGCCACCCGGTCGAATTCGGCAAGGTCAGCCCGCACCGCGAGGGTCGGGACGTCGGCGATCTCGTCGGTGCGCGCCGGGGACACGGCAGGCGCCGCGCCGGCCGATCCGGTCTGCTGCTCGCGGGCGACCCGTACGGCACCGAGGATGGCCGCAGGCACCTGGCTCAGGGTCCGCATCGTCGCAGCGAGGTCCTGGCGCAGCGCGGCGCCGGGACGGCGTGATCGGGGCGGCGGGTATCCGAGGTCGCGCGCCCTGCCGGCCACCGCGTCCGCGATCGAGCCGATGATGCCGCCGGCATCGGACACCACCAGCGACACCGCGTCGCCGCCTTCGGCCAGGGGCTGCACGGCCACGTGCCACACCGGACCCCGCTCGGGATCGACCGGCACCACCGATCGCTCGGCCACCCACTTCCAGACGCCCGCGCGGGGGCGGGTCGCCGCCATCACCTCGATATCGGCCGGACCCGGACCGGACACCCAGCGATGCCTGCCGAACGGCAGCGGCGAGCGCTCCAACCGGCGGCCCAGCATGGTCCGGTCCAGATTGCGGGCCAGCCCCCGCAGGCCGTCCAGATCGACACCCCGGTCGTAGATCCAGGTGAACTGGATCACCGGCCCACGGCCCAGCGCCCGCAGCGCGGTGTAGGACGCCTGATCGATATAGGCGACGGTGTTGTCGCCATGGTTTCTTTGCTGGCTTACACCGGCACCGTCTGACACTGACCCCACATCCCCCTCGCTCATCCCCAGCTTGTTTGCCAGAGTAAGCGGGATCAGTCGCGTTGCAATTCGAACAGCGGGATGGCTCGACTGGTCTTGTTCTGGTACTCGGCGAAGACGGGGGCCAGTTCGACGATCTTGGGGTAGGCGGCGGCCCGCTCGTCGGCCGACAGCTCGCGCGCGGTGACGTCGTAGGTCTCGGTGCCGGTCTCGACGCGGGCCCGCGGATGAGCACGCAGGTTGTGTACCCAGGCCGGGTCCTTGGGCGCGCCGGCATACGAGCCGACGATCAGGATCTTGCCGTCCACCTCCAGCGACGCCAGCGGTGAGAGCCTCGGCTGACCGGATTTCGCGCCGATGGTGTGCAGCAGTAACAGCGTGCCGCCCGAGAAGGCCGCGACCTTGCCGTGGTTGGCGCGGAATTCCTCGACCACGTTGCGGTTGAACTCGTCGAGGGCGGCGGTGTCGGCGATCAGCTTGTCCTTGTCGATATCGCTCATGTAGGCGACAAGTCGCCGGCGGGCGTGACTATTCCGGTGGCGACCTCGCAGACCCGGCGTAACGGGTCGGGTCCGGTCAGTATCGGCATCAGCAGCAGGTCGGTGGCACCGGCGTCGAGGTAGCGGCCCAGCCCCAGGCGCAGACTGAAACGGCCGTGGGCCGCCGACCTGCTCAGGCCTGGGGTGCCGAGTCCACGGCGGTAGCGGCCTTCGGCTTCGCGTCGATCCCGGACTCCTTGCGCTGGGCGGCCGTGATCGGGGCAGGCGCGTCGGTCAGCGGGTCCACCCCGCCCCCGGACTTGGGGAACGCGATGACCTCGCGGATCGAGTCCACCCCGGCCAGCAACGCGGTGATGCGGTCCCAGCCGAAGGCGATACCGCCGTGCGGCGGAGCGCCGAAAGTGAAGGCGTCCAACAGGAATCCGAACTTGTCCTGGGCCTCGGCGTGATCGATGCCCATCATCGCGAACACCCGCTCCTGGACGTCGCGGCGGTGGATACGGATGGACCCGCCGCCGATCTCGTTGCCGTTGCAGACGATGTCGTAGGCGTCGGCCAGCGCGGTGCCGGGATCGGTGTCGAAGGTGTCCACCGACTGCGGCTGCGGCGCGGTGAACGCGTGGTGCACCGCCGTCCAGGCTCCCGAACCGACCGCCACGTCCCCCGAGGCGGTCGCGTCGTCGGCCGGTTCGAACAGCGGCCAGTCCACCACCCAGGTGAATGCCCACGCCGCCGGGTCGATCAGGTTCAGCCGCTTGGCGATCTCGATCCGAGTGGCACCGAGCAGCGCCCGCCCGGCCTTCGGCGTGCCCGCGGCGAAGAAGACACAGTCACCCGGCTGCGCACCGACGTGCGCAGCCAACCCGTCACGCTCGGCGTCGGTGAGGTTTTTGGCAACCGGACCGCTGAGGCTGCCGTCCTCGGCCACCAGCACGTAGGCCAAGCCCTTGTGGCCGCGCTGCTTGGCGAACTCCTGCCAACCGTCCAGCGTGCGGCGGGGCTGGGAGGCCCCGCCCGGCATCACCACCGCACCCACGTACGGGGCCTGGAACACCCGGAACGGGGTGTCCTTGAAATAGTCGGTGCATTCCACCAACTCGACATCGAAGCGCAGATCGGGCTTGTCGGAGCCGAATCGGCGCATCGCCTCCTCGTAGCTGATCCGCGGCAACGGCAAGGTCAGGTCGTACCCCACCAGCGCCCAGACCGCCTTGAGCACCTGCTCGGAGATGGCGATGACATCATCGGCCTCGACGAAGCTGAGCTCCATGTCCAGCTGGGTGAACTCGGGCTGGCGATCGGCCCGGAAATCCTCGTCCCGGTAGCACCGGGCGATCTGGTAGTAGCGCTCCATCCCGGCGACCATGAGCAGCTGTTTGAACAGCTGGGGGCTCTGCGGCAGCGCGTAGAACGACCCCGGTTGCAGCCGGGCCGGAACCAGGAAGTCACGGGCACCCTCGGGGGTGGACCGGGTCAGCGTCGGCGTCTCGATCTCGACGAAATCGTGCTGCGCCAGCACCCCGCGCGCGGCGGCATTGACTTTGGAGCGCAACCGGATTGCGTTACCGGGACCTTCACGCCGCAAATCCAGGTAGCGGTATTTCAACCGGGCTTCCTCACCGGCGGTCTCGTCGAGTTGGAAGGGCAGCGGGGCGCTCTCCCCCAGTACCGTCAGTGTGGTGGCGTTGACCTCGATGTCACCGGTGGCGATCTCCGAGTTGGCGTTGCCCTCCGGCCGGGTCTCGACGACGCCGGTGACGGCGACGCAGAACTCGGCGCGCAGCCGATGCGCCTGTTCCAGCACGCCCGCATCCCGGAACACCACCTGCGACACCCCGGAGGCGTCCCGCAGGTCGATGAAGATGACACCGCCGTGGTCGCGCCGGCGCGCCACCCAACCCGCCAGGGTCACCGTCTGACCGGCGTCGGTGGACCGCAACGAACCGGCGGCATGGCTGCGCAGCACAAAAGCTCCTCTGAAGTCGGGTGGAACGACTGAGCCAGTCTAGAGAGTGCAATCGGCGCATCCCGACACCGCTACACGATGAGCATCCCCCGGACCACGCCGGATAGGGTCGGAGGGTGCCGAGAATGTATCCGTGCGAACCCGTTGATCTGGACTTCATCTCCGAGGCACCGTTTCGATTCGTCAGCACCGTCGACTTGGCCATCACCCCGGAGCAGGTATTCGAGGTGCTGGCCGACGCCGACTCGTGGCCACAGTGGGCGTCGGTGATCACCAAGGTCACCTGGACCAGCCCGCAGCCCTACGGTGTGGGAACCACCCGCACCGTGCACATGCGCGGCCACATCGTCGGGGACGAGGAGTTCTTGTCCTGGGAACCGCACAGCCACATGGCTTTCCGGTTCAACCAGGCCTCAACCAACAGCATCGCGGCGTTTGCCGAGGATTACTGGGTGGTGCCCACCGGGGCGGGTTGCAACCTCACCTGGGTGATGGCGATGAAACCGAACGGCATCGCCGCCCACCTCGGCCTGACCGTGGGCAGGCCGCTGATGGCGTGGATGTTCCAGCGCTTCCTGCACAACCTGCGCCGGTACACCGACCGCCGCTTCGCCGCCTGAGGCACGTCAGTACAGACCATCCCACGCCGCGCGCCGGCGCTCGTCGGGGTCGGCGACGGTGACATCGCGGGCACTGCCGATCAGCCGGGTGGCCCGGCCCTGCGCGTCGTAGAACGGCCACTCCTGCAGGCCGCCCTTGGCGAACTCCAGCCAGGTGCGCTGCATGCGCCTGCCTACGCCCGGCTGTACCCGTCGGCCCAGCGGATGCAGCTTGCGGCCCAGATAGGAGCCGTAGCTGTGCTGGATGTGCACGATCTCGCTGCCGTGGGTGGCACCGAGGCCCAGCGCCCGCAGTGTCCAGGTGGTGTGGTCGAAGCGATACATGTGGGTGGACGCCCAGGCGCTGTACGCATCGGCGAACGCCCAGGTCGGTGCCCCGAACATGGCATCGGAGCCGAAATCGACCAACGCCCGCCGACGCGGGTAGGACGGATAGGCGGCCAGTACCCGGTCCCGGGCATCCGGCGCCCGGCGCGCGAAGAAGCCTTCGACACCGGCCGGCGTGGTGGGCAGCATCGGCGGCTTGCCCCAGGCGAACATCGACGCCTCGTGACTGTTGGTTCCGATGATCAGCGGGATGCGGTGGACAGCGCCGATCCTGGCCGCCTCGATGGGGTGGTGCGGCAACAGGTCCACCCCGTGGGTGAGCCCGTACGCCAATGTCGGCGTGTCGGCGGCGCTGGCGGCCTGGACCATGCCGGCGGCCCGGCGCAACCTGCGCTGCGGCAATTGTTTGAGCTGACGTGGGTCGACACCGACTTCACCGAGGAAGGCATACGCCTGTCGGGCCCTGGTCTGCCGGTCGGCGATCAGCGGCAGTGCGGGACTCTGCGCAATGGCGCGGGTGAACAACCCGTCGGCGGCGGGGCTGGCCAGCAACGCCAATACCGATGTGGCCCCGGCCGATTCCCCGAACACGGTCACCCGCTGGGGGTCGCCACCGAACGCGGCGATGTTGTCGCGCACCCATTGCAATGCCGCGATCTGGTCCCGCAGGCACAGATTGTCGTCGAACCCCTCCCCCAGATCACCGAGCTCGAATCCGCCGAACACGCCGAGCCGGTAGGTGACGTTGACCACGACAACGTTCCCGTTGCGGGCCAGTCGGGAACCGTTGTACAGCTGCAACTGCCCGGCGCCGTAGACGAAGGCGCCGCCGGGGATCCACACCATCACCGGGAGCGAGCCGGACACGTCGGGTGACCACACGGTGACCGTGAGGCAGGCTTCGTCGCGCATCTTCGGGTCGTCGCGGCCGCCGCCGACGAAGGATCGGCCCTGCGGGGGCAGCGGCCCATGCTCCAGCGCATCGCGCACACCGGACCACGGCCGTAACGGCTGGGGCCCCCGGAAGCGCAGGTCGCCCAAGGGCTGTTCGGCGTAGGCGACCCCGCGCCACACCCCGACACCACCTTCGGTATCGCCGCGTAGTACGCCATGCGAGGTCGTCACGATCGTCGGAAGTTCGGCGACGATGGACACGTCGCAATCGTAGTGTGGAAAGCTGAGCCCAGCCGGGCGCCGACATGCAGATGGGGGTGGTGGGGGCAATGACCTTCAACGAAGGCATGCAGATCGATACCAGTACCACCTCCAGCAGCGGTGGCGGGCGCGGGCCCGGGCGCGGTATCGCCATCGGCGGCGGCCTGGGCGGTCTGCTCATCGTGGTGGTCGCGATGTTCCTCGGGGTCGACCCCAACACCGTGCTCGGGCAGAACGAGGTCGCCCAGAACCAAGAGTCGGTCACCCCGGGATTCGACGTGTCCCAGTGCAAGACGGGCCGCGACGCCAACGACATCCTGGGCTGCCGCATCATCGCCACCGGCAACTCGGTGGACGGGGTGTGGAGCCAGCTGCTGAAGGGCTACACCCGGCCGCAGGTGCGGCTGTTCACCGGTCAGGTCGACACCGGGTGCGGGCCGGCCACCACCGACGTCGGCCCGTTCTACTGCCCGGTGGACCAGACCGCCTACTTCGACACCGACTTCTTCGCCGTGTTGGTCGACCAGTTCGGCTCCAGCGGCGGACCCCTGGCCCAGGAGTATGTGGTGGCGCACGAGTTCGGCCACCACGTGCAGAACCTGCTCGGCGTGCTGGGCCGGGCCCAGCAGGGCCCCGGCGGCGCCGAGGGCAACGGGGTGCGCACCGAGTTGCAGGCCGACTGCTACGCCGGGGTGTGGGCGCACTACGCGTCGGTCACCAAGCAGGAGAGCACCGGCGTTCCGTTCCTGGAACCGTTGAGCGACAAGGATATCGCCGACGCGTTGTCGGCGGCCGCCTCGGTGGGCGATGACCGCATCCAGAAAGCCGCCACCGGCCGGATCAACCCGGAGCAGTGGACGCACGGTTCGTCCGCCGAACGGCAGAAGTGGTTCACCACCGGCTACCAGACCGGCGACCCGAAGAAGTGCGACACGTTCGCCGCGCGCAATCTGGGATGAGCACCGACCCGATCGTGCCGGACACCAAGGACTGGACATGGGTACTCATTCGGCCGTGCCCGGACTGTGATTTCGATCCCGCGGGCACCGGACACCTCCAGGTCGCCGACCGGATCGCCACCGACGCCACCGAGTGGGTCGACCGGCTCACTCGGGCCGGGGTTCGGGACCGGCCGGCACCGGACGTGTGGTCGATCCTGGAGTACGGCTGCCACATCCGCGACGTGCATCGGATTTTCGACCATCGGGTGCGGTTGATGCTGACCGAGGACGAACCGCGGTTCCCGAACTGGGATCAGGATGCGACCGCGCTGGCCGGCGATTACCCGTCGCAGGATCCTGCGGTGGTGGCCCGGGAGCTGTTCGAGGCCGCCGCCACGGTGGCCGACACCTACCGGTCGGTGCCCGACGACGCCTGGTCCCGACGCGGATTTCGCAGCAACGGAAGTGAATTCACCGTCGCAACGATCGCCGTCTATCACCTGCACGATATCGTGCACCACGCCTGGGATGTCGGCCCGGCGGGCCGCTGACAACCCAGCTCAGAACGCTGGTTCATCAGAACAAGGTGGGGTGCGCCGGTGCCGCGACTTCGGAGGAAACGACACCGGCGCCCGCCATGGGCGGCGTTGGACGCCCAGTCAGGCCGTACCGGGCGACCAAAGGCGCCACCCTGGTACGAAGTTCGTCGCGGTAGTCGGCGGGCAGGTAGGCGCCGCGCCGGTACAACCGCCGGTATTCGAAGACCAGTTCGGGGTGCGTGGCCTGCAGCCACTGCATGAACCAGCCGCGGGTGGAGCCGCGTAGGTGTAGGCCGAACACCGTGACCCCGGTGGCGCCGGCCGCGGCGATCCGGCCGAGCAGGTCATCGAGCTGCTCGGTCGAATCGGTCAACCGCGGCAGCACCGGGGCCACCATCACATGACAGTTCAGCCCGGCCTCGCGGATGGCGCTGATCAGCCCGAGCCGGGCCTGTGGAGACGGAGTGCCCGGCTCCACCTCACGATGCAGGTCGGGATCCCCGACCGCCAACGAGATCGACACGCTCACCGGAACCGTCCGTGCGGCTTCGGAAATCAGCGGTAGGTCGCGCCGCAGCAGCGTGCCTTTGGTGAGAATCGAGAACGGCGTACCGGACGCCGTCAGCGCACCCACGATGCCCGGCATCAGCGCATACCGGCCCTCGGCCCGCTGGTAGGGGTCGGTGTTGGTCCCCAGCGCCACCGTCTCCCGGGTCCACGACCGCCTGGCCAGTTCACGTCGCAGGACGTCGACGACGTTGGTCTTAACCACGACCTGCGAGTCGAAATCGGCACCGGGATCGAAATCGAGGTATTCGTGCGTGGGCCTGGCAAAACAGTAGCGGCACGCGTGGGAGCACCCGCGATACCCGTTGACCGTGTAGCGGAAGGGCAGCATCGAGGCGTCGGGCACCTTGTTCAGCGCCGATTTGCACAGCACCTCGTGGAAGGTGATGCCCTCGAACTGCGGGGTGCGCACGCTGCGGACGAACCCCAGGCGTTGCAGGCCGGGCAGGGCGCCGTCATCGACGCGTACGCTTTGCCCGTCCCACCGCATGGATGTATCGAACACCCGTTCGATACATCCTGTCAAGCGACTACCGCTGGGCAGCTACCACTGGGAGCCCTGGCACACCACGCTGTAGGGCGCGTCCTGCGCGACGATGACCTGGTTGTCCACGGCAACCTCGCAGTGCGGGTTCGGCGCACCGACACCACCCTTGGTGGTGCTGCTGACCTGCAGGATCGCCCACTGCGGATCCGCCAGCGTGGTCTCGAAGACGAACGGCCGGTCCGGCGCGACATTGATGGTCTCGCGCTTCACATACGAGTACGCGTCGGCGTTGTATGCCGCCTTGTCGGCCGGCTGAGCCGTCAGATACAGCACCTGGAAGTCGTACGGGGCCGTCGACGTCAGCGTGTAGCGAACTTGGTGACCCGCAGCCGGATTGGCCTGGGCCACGCCGGTTCCGACTCCGAGCGCCGCTCCAGAAACCAGCACCGCTGACACCGTCGCCCCGACCTTGCTCATACCTTTTCGCATGTCCGTCACATCGCCGGACGCTACCCGATCGTTACACCGGCCTCGATCCACACCTTCGCAGCACGGCGAACAACGGACCAATACCGATCGACCAACAGGTTAATTTGTTCGTCACATCCAGACATTCCACAGAAACTTCCCAGCTCTAACGTGCCGATTCGACACACGACCCCGTGTGACCGATTTCTCCCCGATTCCCTCGCATGACGCGAAATCGACGGAAAGGCAATAGATGCGACTTCGACGCCCCGCCCTCAGCAGAGGCGCCAACAGGTCGGTCCTCGCGGCCGCAAGCGTGGTCACCGCGGCAGCCCTCGTGCTGTCCGGATGTGGCAGCAAGGCCGGCGAAAGCGACAGCACCACCGCCGCGGCGACCTGCGTGGACACCTCGGGCTCCACCGTCAAGGTCGGCTCGCTGAACTCGCTGTCGGGCACCATGGCGATCTCCGAGGTGACGGTGCGCGACGCCATCAAGCTGGCCGTCGACGAGATCAACGCCAAGGGCGGGGTGCTGGGCAAGCAGATCCAGGTCGTCGGCGAGGACGGCGCATCGGATCCGGCGGTCTTCGCCCAGAAGGCCGAGAAGCTGATCAAGGACGACTGCGTCGCTGCGGTGTTCGGCGGGTGGACATCGTCCAGCCGCAAGGCCATGCTCCCGGTTTTCGAGAGCAATGACTCGCTGCTGTACTACCCCGTGCAATACGAGGGCCTGGAATCGAGCAAGAACATCTTCTACACCGGCGCCACCACCAACCAGCAGATCGTCCCGGCCCTGGACTATCTGAAGGAGAAAGGCGTCAAATCGCTCTATCTGGTGGGCAGTGACTACGTCTTCCCCCAGACCGCCAACCGCATCATCAAGGCTTACGCCGGCGCCAACGGGATCGAGATCAAGGGCGAGGACTACACCCCGCTGGGCTCCACCGATTTCTCTACCATCGTGAACAAGGTGCGCGCCTCGGGCGCCGGGGCGGTGTTCAACACCCTCAACGGCGACTCCAACGTGGCGTTCTTCAAGGAGTACACCAACGCCGGGTTGACCCCGCAGAAGATGCCGGTGGTGTCGGTGTCCATCGCCGAAGAAGAGGTCACCGGGATCGGCGCCCAGAACATCGCAGGCCAGCTCACCGCCTGGAATTACTACCAGACGGTGGACAACCCGGTGAACAAGGCGTTCGTGGCCGCCTACAAGAAGGCCTATGGCGCGAACAAGCCGACCTCCGACCCGATGGAAGCGGCCTACGTCTCGGTGTACCTCTGGAAGAACACCGTGGAGAAGGCGAAAGCCTTCGACACCAAGGCCATTCAGGACAATGCCGGTGGCGTCACCTTCGACGCTCCTGAGGGCCTGGTCACCATCGACGGCGAGAACCACCACATCACCAAGACCGCCCGCATCGGTGAGATCCATCCCGACGGGCTGATCTACACCATCTGGGAGTCCAAGGGTCCCATCACCCCGGATCCGTACCTGAAGTCCTACCCGTGGGCCGCCGGCCTGTCGGGCTGACGACGGGGAACTGACACGTGGATGTCCTGATCGGACAGCTGGCAACGGGATTGAGCCTCGGCTCGATCCTGTTGCTGGCCGCATTGGGCCTGTCGCTGACCTTCGGCCAGATGGGCGTCATCAACATGGCACACGGCGAATTCATCATGGCCGGCTGCTACACCGCCTACCTGGTGCAGCAGCTGATCGCCAATACCGGTGCCTCCCTGCTCATCTCACTGGTGGTCGGGTTCGGTGTCGGCGGCCTGCTGGGTGTGCTGCTGGAGATGACCCTGATCCAGCGGATGTACCACCGTCCGCTGGACACCCTGTTGGTCGCCTTCGGCGTCGGCCTGATCCTGCAGCAGGTGGCCCGCGATATCTTCGGCGCGCCGGCGGTCAACGTCACCGCGCCGGCCTGGTTGTCGGGCGGCATCGAGGTCCTCGGCGCCGTCGTCCCGAAAACCCGCATCTTCATCCTGGTCCTCGCCGTGCTGTGCGTGACGGTGCTGGCCGTCGTACTCAAGGCCAGCCCCATGGGCCGCCGGATCAGGGCCGTCGTGCAGAACCGGGACCTCGCCGAGACCAGCGGGATCTCTTCGCGCCGAACGGATATCACCACGTTCTTCATCGGTTCCGGGCTGGCCGGGGTGGCCGGGGTGGCGCTGACGCTGATCGGGTCGACAAGTCCCACCACCGGTCAGAGCTATCTGATCGACGCGTTCCTGGTGGTCGTCGTCGGCGGACTCGGCCAGATCAAGGGCACCGTGATCGCCGCGTTCGGCCTCGGCTTGCTCAACTCCTTCATCGAGTACAGCACCACGGCGTCGCTGGCGAAGGTGATCGTGTTCGTGATCATCGTGGTCTTCCTGCAGGCGCGGCCACAGGGCCTGTTCACCGTGCGGACAAGGAGTTTGGTGTGAAGAGGGCGCTCATCGGCCGCTGGCAGACCTGGGCGGGTTTCGCAGTGGCCGCGGTCCTGCTGTTCGGCGTCGCCCCGGGGGTGCTGTCCAGCTTCCGCCTCGGCCTGCTCGGCCAGTACCTGTGCTACGCCATCGTCGCGGCGGGTATCGGATTGGCTTGGGGCCGTGGCGGAATGCTGACGCTCGGTCAGGGTGTGTTCTTCGGGCTGGGCGCCTACATGATGGGCATGCACCTCAAGATCGCCGACGCCGAGATCCGCAAGCAGGCGGTGCCGGATTTCATGCAGATCGCCGGTATCCCGAAACTGCCCGCCTATTGGGAGCCGTTCGCCTCCCCCGCGTTCACCATGCTGGCGATCGTCGTCGTGCCGACGGCGATCGCGGCGCTCCTGGGCCTCGGCGTGTTCAAACGCCGGGTCAAGGGCGCCTACTTCGCCATCCTGTCCCAGGCGCTGGCGGCTGCGCTGGCGATCCTGCTCGTCGGACAGGCGACGCTGGGTGGTAGCAACGGGCTCAACGGATTCCGCAACTTCTTCGGATTCCGGTTGTCCGACCCGGTCAACCGGCAGATGCTGTACTTCATCGCGGCGGGCGTCCTGCTGGTGGTGGTGGCGGTGGTGCGCCAGTTGATGCAGAGCCGCTACGGCGAACTGCTGGTGGCCGTGCGCGACAGTGAGGAACGGGTCCGGTTCCTCGGTTACGACCCGGCCAACATCAAGGTGGTGGCCTACACCACGGCCGCGCTGTTCGCCGGCATCGCCGGTGCGCTGTTCGCACCGATCATCGGGTTCATCACCCCGGCACAGGTCGGCATCGTGCCGTCCATCGCCTTCCTGATCGGCGTCGCGATCGGCGGACGCACCACCCTGCTGGGCCCGGTACTCGGCGCCATCGGCGTCGCATGGGCACAAACCGCCTTCTCCGAACAGTTCCCGTCGGCCTGGACCTACGCCCAGGGTCTGCTGTTCATCGTCGTCGTGGGGTTCTTCCCGGCCGGCCTGGCCGGGCTCGGGGTGTTCCTCAAACGGCGACGCGCCACACCCGAGCCGCGGTCCGCACCGGACCCGGACCCAGAACCCGAGAAGGTGGGCAGCGCCACATGACCGAGACCGAAGCCGCGCAGCCGGTGGCCGGCGGCAACGTCGGCATGGGCACGCAGTATCTCGAAGTGCGAGGCCTGACCGTCGATTTCGACGGTTTCAAGGCCGTCAGCGATGTCGACCTGACCTTGTTCCAGGGCGATCTGCGGTTCTTGATCGGCCCCAACGGGGCCGGGAAGACGACGGTGATCGACGCCATCACCGGTCTGGTCGCGGCCACCGGGTCGGTCAGCAAGTCGGGCAAGGAACTGCTGGGCCGCAAGGTGCACCAGATCGCTCGCGAGGGGGTGGGCCGGACGTTTCAGACCGCCACCGTCTTCGAGCAGCTGACGGTGCTGCAGAACCTGGACATCGCGGCCGGGGCCGGTCGGTCGCCGTGGACGTTGTTGCGGCGGCGGTCCGGTGTGCTGCCCTCGATCGAGGAGGCCCTTGAGACGACGGGTCTGTCCGTGCTGGCCGACAAACCGGCCGGGGTGCTCGCACACGGGCAGAAGCAGTGGTTGGAGATCGGCATGCTGCTGGTGCAGAACGCCGACGTGCTGCTGCTCGACGAGCCGGTGGCCGGGATGAGCCACGAGGAGCGGGAGGAGACCGGAAACCTGTTGCGGCGCATCGGCAGTGAGCGCACCGTGGTCGTCGTCGAGCACGACATGGACTTCATGCGGGCCTTCGCGACCTCGGTCACGGTCCTGGCCCGCGGGCAGGTGATCGCCGAGGGCTCGGTCGCCGAGGTGCAGGCCAACCCGAAGGTCCAGGAGGTCTACCTCGGTACCGCGGCCGCCGGAAACACCGAGGAGGTCTGATGCTGCAACTGGTCGACGTGCGCAGCGGTTACGGCCGCTCCGAGGTCATCCACGGGGTCAGCCTCGAGGTGCCATCCGATGGTGTGGCCGCGGTCCTGGGGCACAACGGTGCCGGCAAGACCACCCTGCTGCGGGCCGCGGTGGGTCTGCTGAAATGCACGGCCGGAAAGGTCCTTTTCGACGGCGCCGATATCACCAAACTACGGCCCAGCGCTCGGGTGGCCCGTGGCCTCGCCTACGTGCCGCAGGGCCAGCAGTCGTTCGGGCAGCTGACCACGGCCGAGAACCTGCAGGTCGTCGCCGACGGGCGCAAGAACGCCAAAGCCCTCATCGACGAGCAGCTTGATCTGTTTCCCGCCCTCAAGGAGCTGCTGACGCGGCGGGCCGGGTTGCTCTCCGGCGGCCAGCGCCAGCAGCTCGCCATCGCCCGAGCGCTGATCACCGGACCGAAATGCCTGATCCTCGACGAACCCACCGAAGGTATCCAGCCGTCGGTGGTCGCCGAGATCGAGGCGGCCATCACCGCCCTGACCAACCGGGGGGATCTCGGCGTGCTGCTGGTCGAGCAGCACATCGGATTCGCCCTGGAGTCTGCGCAGCAGTACTACATCTTGGAATCCGGGCGGGTCACGTCGTCGGGAACCGGCGGGTCGGCATCGGAGGCCCAGGTCCGCGAAGCGCTAGCTATTTGACGGCACCGCCGTCGTCGCCATCTGACGGCACCGCCGTCGTCGCCATCTGACGGCACCGCCGTCGTCGCGATCTAGCCCGGCGGTCACAGTTCCAGCAGCACTGTCACGGGTCCGTCGTTGACCAGTTCCACCGACATGTCGGCGCCGAACACGCCGGTGCCGACTGTCGCGCCGAGACCCCGCAACGCCTCGGCGAAGGCATCGACCAGTGGTTCGGCAACCGGCCGGGGCGCCGCGGCGTTCCACGACGGCCTGCGACCCTTCACCGTGTTGGCGTACAACGTGAACTGACTGACCACCAGGATCGGCGCGTCGACATCGGCGGCGGCCTTCTCGTCGTCGAGAATCCGCAGCCGCCAGAGCTTTTCGGCCATCTTCGTGGCGAGGGCGGCATCGTCGGTGTGGGTGATGCCGACCAGCGCCAGCAGGCCCTGCCCGTCCGGGTCGATCCGCCCGACCGTCTGCCCTGCGACCACCACCCGGGCCGACGTCACCCGTTGCACCAGAACTCGCATACGCCGACCCTAGAGTGTCGTGACGACCGAACCACCACAGCGGACTCGTGATCGCCGAGCGGCCCCCTTTGCACGCCAAATGCGGCGTGTCGCTGTGCAAACACGGACGCTCGCCGGGAGGAGTCAGCCCAGCCGGGACAGCACCTCGGACACCACATCCGCGGCAGGGACATCGGTCTGCGCGCCGTTGGACAGGTCCTTGACGCCGACCGTCCCCGCCTCGATATCGCGGTCACCGGCCACCAGCGCCAGGCGCGCCCCGGAGCGGTCGGCACCCTTCATCGCGCCCTTGAGGCTGCGGTCCCCGTAGGCCAGGTCGACCCGCACACCCGCGGCCCGCAACCCCGCGGCGATCTTGGCCAGTTCGAGCTTGGCCGTCTCCCCCAGCGGCACCCCGTACACATCGACGCGACCGGCCGCACCGACCGTCTTGCCCTCGGCTTTGAGCGCCAGCAGGGTGCGGTCCACCCCGAGACCGAAGCCGATCCCGGACAGGTCCTGGCCACCGAGCTGACGCATCAGCCCGTCGTAGCGCCCACCGCCACCGATCCCGGACTGCGCACCCAGCCCGTCGTGCACGAACTCGAATGTCGTCTTGGTGTAGTAGTCCAGCCCGCGCACCATCCGCGGATTGACCACGTACGGCACACCGAGCGCGTCCAGGTGTGCCAGCACCGTCTCGAAGTGCACCTTGGCCACATCGGAGAGGTGGTCGAGCATCAACGGCGCATCGGCGGTCATCTCCCGCACCGCGGGCCGCTTGTCGTCGAGCACACGCAGCGGGTTGATCTGCGCGCGGCGGCGGGTCTCCTCGTCCAGGTCGAGCTTGAACAGGAACTCCTGCAACAACTCCCGGTATTGCGGCCGGCAGGTGTCGTCACCCAGTGAGGTGATCTCCAACCGGAAACCGTCGAGCCCCAGCGAGCGGAACCCGGCATCGGCGACGGCGATCACCTCGGCGTCCAGCGCCGGGTCGTCGACGCCGATGGCCTCGACCCCGACCTGCTGCAGCTGGCGGTACCGGCCGGCCTGCGGACGCTCGTACCGGAAGAACGGCCCGGCGTAGCACAGCTTGACCGGCAACTGGCCGCGGTCCAGGCCGTGTTCGATGACCGCACGCATGACGCCGGCGGTGCCCTCGGGCCGCAGTGTCACCGACCGTTCCCCGCGATCGGCGAACGTGTACATCTCCTTGCTCACCACGTCGGTGGACTCCCCGACGCCGCGGGCGAACAACGAGGTGTCCTCGAAGATCGGCAGCTCGATATCGCCGTACCCGGCCCGCCGGGCGGCGCCGAGCAGGCCGTCGCGCACCGCGACGAACTGCGCCGAGTCCGGCGGGAGGTAGTCGGGCACGCCCTTGGGCGCCCGGAAGCTGCTGAATTCAGACACGGCGTTCACTCACAGGGTCAGACCTTCGAGAAAGGGGTTGGTGCGGCGCTCGATGCCGATGGTGGACTTCGGGCCGTGCCCAGGTAGTACCACGGTGTCGTCGTCGAGCACCAATAATTTGTTGACGATGGACGTCAGCAGCGTCCGGCCGCTGCCGCCCAGCAGGTCGCTGCGACCGATCGCACCCTTGAACAGGGTGTCCCCGGTGAAAGCGCTCTGGCCCACCCGGAATACCACCGACCCGGGGGTGTGCCCGGGCGTGTGGTCCACGGTGACGGGGATACCGCCGAGGTCGAGCAGTTGACCGTCGTCGGTGAGCTCGACCACCTGCTTCGGCTCGGTGAAGAACGCGCCCACCAGCCGCTTGCCGATCCCCATCATGAGCCCGGAGCCGAGATCCATGATCGGATCGGTCAGCATCGCGCGGTCCTCGGGATGGATGAACACCGGGCAGCCGTAGGTGTCGGCCACCTTCTGCGCCGACCACATGTGATCGATGTGGCCGTGGGTGAGCAGCACCGCCGCCGGGGTGAGCCGATGCCGATCCAGGATCCGCTGCAACGGACCCGAGGCCCGCTGTCCGGGGTCGACGATGATCGCGTCGGCACCGTCGTGCGGCGCGATGACATAGCAATTGCATGCCAGCACGCCGGCCGGGAATCCGGTGATCAACACCGCACCATTTTCCCATGCGGCGTTTGTCGACCGCGGGTCGCGCCACGTGCATTCAGTAACGCCTGGCACACTCGGTGCCGAGTATGACCCTGACGTAGGAGGACAGCGGCGGTGCCGACGAACAAACAACGACGGGAAACTGCCCAGCGCAAGCTCGAGCGGCAGCTGGAGCGCCGCGCCGCGCAGGCCCGCCGGCGGCGGCTCTTCACCATCATCGCCTCGGTGGTCGGCGTGATCGTGGTGGCCGGTGCTGCCGTCTTCACCGTCATCTACACCAACAAGGATTCCGGCAGCGCCACGGCGTCGGCGTCACCCAGCTCCTCCAGCGCGGCTCCGCAGCCGGCCGCCGACGGCAAGCTGCCCGCCTTCGCCGCACCCGCCGACCTCGGCGCCAACTGCCAGTATCCGGCGACCACCGAAGCCGCCAGCAAGAAGGTCAACCCGCCGCGGACCGGCAAGGTGCCGACGGATCCGCCGCAGATCAGCGTCAGCATGGCGACCAACCAGGGCAATATCGGCCTGCAGCTGGACAACGCCAAGGCCCCCTGCACGGTCAACAGCTTCGCCAGCCTCGCCCAGCAGGGGTACTTCAACGACACGCAGTGCCACCGGTTGACCACCGGCGGCCTCGCGGTGCTGCAGTGCGGTGACCCGACGGGCACCGGCACCGGCGGCCCGGGCTACCAGTTCGCCAATGAATACCCGACCAACCAGTACCAGCCCGACAACCCGGCGCTACAGCAGCCGGTGCTCTACCCCCGCGGCACGTTGGCCATGGCCAACGCCGGGCCCGGCACCAACGGCAGCCAGTTCTTCCTCGTGTACCAGGATTCGCAGCTGCCGCCGAATTACACCGTGTTCGGCACCATCGATAAGACGGGCCTGGAGACGCTGGACAAGATCGCCAAGGCGGGCGTTGCGGGCGGCGGCCAGGATGGCAAGCCCGCCCAAGAGGTCACGGTGAAGTCGATCCAGCTGGACTGAGTCGGTGACCGTTCCCCCGCCGTACGGGCCTCCAGACGGGTCTCCATACGGGGCTCAGTACGGGCCGACCCCAGTGGGCTATCCGCCGCCGGGGTATCCACCGCCTGTACCTCCCCGCCCCACGAACGCGCTGGCAATCGCCTCGCTGATCTGCGCATTCCTGATCGCCCCGCTGGGCATTGTGTTCGGCCACATCTCGCTGTCGCAGATCAAGCGCAGCGGCGAGGAGGGCCGCGGCATCGCGATCGCCGGCCTGGTCATCGGCTACGTGGCGACGGTGCTGGGGATCCTGGCGCTGGTGGTCGGCATCGTGCTCGCCCGGCTGGTGCTGGAGGACTTCCGCAACGGGCTGGACCGCTACGACTGGGATCCCGTCAGCCCCGCCACACCGGCGGTCGGCACTCCCCTGCCGTCGTTCAAGCCGCCGGTCAACCTGGGCGCCAACTGCCAGTACCTGCCGACCACCGAGAAGGCCGCCCGGCCGGTGGCCCCGCCCCGGATGGGCAAGGTGCCGACGGACCCCGCGACGGTGGCCGGCGTCATCGCCACCGACCGCGGCGCCATCCCGATCGAACTGGACAACGCCAAGGCACCGTGCACGGTCAACAACTTCGCCAGCCTGGCCGCGCAGGGATTCTTCAACGGGACGCCCTGCCACCGGCTGACCACCGGCAGCGAGCTCGGCGTGCTGCAGTGCGGTGACCCGACGGGCACGGGCAAGGGCGGGCCCGGCTACCAGTTCCCCAACGAATACCCGACCAACCAGTACCGGCTGACCGATCCGGCCGTGAAGACGCCGGTGATCTATCCGCGGGGCACGCTGGCGATGGCCAACGCCGGACCCGGGACCAACGGCAGCCAGTTCTTCCTGGTGTACCGGGACTCGCAGCTGCCGCCCACCTACACCGCGTTCGGCACCATCGACGAGACGGGCCTGACGGTGCTCGATCAGATCGCCGCCGGCGGCGTCACCGGTGGCGGCGACGACGGTAAGCCGGCCACCCCGGTGAACATCGCGACAGTGCGGGTGCAGTAACGCGACGGCGACTAGGCTGGTGTCCATACCGTACCGCCATCCGGCGTGGCGGTCGAAACATCAACCGGGAGAACACTTCTCATGCCCAACATGGCCGCCGCCGACTCGTCGACACGGCTGCGTCTGCCCGCGCAGTGCTGGCTGACCGACATGGACGGCGTCCTGGTGCGCGAGGAGCACGCCCTGCCCGGTGCCGCCGAATTCCTGGCCCGGCTCACCGAGAAGGACCGGCCGTTCCTGGTGTTGACCAACAACTCCATCTTCACCCCCCGCGACCTGGCCGCCCGGCTCAGTCGGTCCGGGTTGAGCGTGCCCGAGGAAGCCATCTGGACCTCAGCCCTGGCCACGGCGGCGTTCCTGGACGACCAGCTCGCCGGCGGCTCGGCGTACGTCATCGGCGAGGCCGGCCTCACCACCGCGCTCCACGAGATCGGGTACACCCTGACCAATACCGAACCCGATTTCGTGGTGCTCGGTGAGACCAGGACCTACTCGTTCGAGGCGATCACCAAGGCGGTCCGCCTCATCGGGGACGGCGCCCGGTTCATCGCCACCAACCCCGACGTGACCGGCCCGTCCGCGCAGGGGCCGCTGCCGGCCACCGGTTCAGTCGCGGCCATGATCACCAAGGCCACCGGACGTGAACCGTACTTCGTCGGCAAGCCGAACCCGATGATGTTCCGCAGCGCGCTCAACCGCATCGCGGCGCACTCGGAGACGACGGTCATGGTCGGCGACCGGATGGACACCGACGTGGTGGCCGGTATCGAAGCCGGCCTGGACACCATCCTGGTGCTGACCGGTTCCACCACCGAGGCCGATATCACCAGCTATCCGTTCCGGCCGGGCCGGGTGCTGCCGTCGATCGCGGAGGCGATCGACCTGATCTAAGTGCGCTTGGACTGGATGTAGAACTCGACGGCCGCGCCGTCGACCCTGGTGACCTTCATATGCGCCGTGTAGTCGCCGTCGGGCCCGGTGAAATGGCAGTCGAACTCCGTGCCGACCTCGGCTTTGACTCCCGACGGGCAGGTGACGTCGGTCGGCTTGAACCCGGTCTTGGACACCACCTTGACCACCTGCTCGGCAGCGCCTTCGGGCTTGATGGTGGCACCGCAACCAGCCAGCAAGACGGCGAGGGCGACCATGACGACCGCGGGTGCTGCGCGCATCGTCGAAGAATACCTGTGAGGTGCCTCACGGCACGCGCTGAGATGACTTCCGGGCACCTTGTTGTTGCCAGTACGACGTGTGTCGGCACCACCCGTGAGGAGACAACGTGACGGCTGACGTGGCCGCCCCCGTCGAGGTGCAGCGGGGTGCCTACACCCTGCTGCTGGTTCTCAGTGGCGTCGCACTCGGGGTGTCCGGAGTTCCGGCGCCCCTGTACGGGATGTACGAGGAGGTCTGGCACCTCACCCCGCTGTCCACCACGATCATCTTCGCCGTCTACGCGCTCGCGGCCCTCGGCGCGGTGCTGGTGTCGGGCCGCATCTCGGACGCGGTCGGCCGCAAACCGGTGCTGCTCGGCGCGTTGGTCGCGATGATCGTCGGGCTCGGGGTGTTCCTGATCGCCGACAACATGGCCATGCTGCTGCTCGCTCGCGTGATCCACGGCGCGGCCGTGGGGTCCATCGTGGTCGCCGGTGCCGCGGCACTGCTGGATCTGCGGCCGCACCACCGGGTGCGCTCCGGCCAGCTGTCCGGCGTGGCGTTCAACATCGGCATGACGGTCGCCATCCTCGGCTCGGCCATCTTGGCCCAGTACGCCCCGCACCCCATGCGCACGCCGTACGCGGTGGTCGCCGCCGTCGTCGCGGTGGTCGGCATCGGCGTCGTCGCGCTGCGCGAACCACACCTGGCCCGCACCCGCGGACCCATCCGGATCGCCCGGCCCGCCGTACCCGCGCATATCCGCGGCGACTTCTGGTTCGCCGCCCTGGGCGCGGCCGCCTCCTGGTCGGTCCTGGGCGTGCTGCTCTCGCTCTACCCTTCGCTGGCCGCCCGGCAGACCCATGTGCACAACCTGGTGTTCGGCGGCATCGTGGTCGGCACCACGGCATTCGCCGCCGCGCTGGCCCAGCTGTGGTCCACCCGGGTGCCCGCGCACCGGGCCGCCATCTACGGCGATATCGGGATGGCGGTGGCATTGCTGGTCACCATCCCGGTGCTGGCCACCCACAATCAATGGCTGGTGTTCGCCGCCGCCGCGCTGCTGGGCGCCACCTTCGGACTCGGGTTCGGTGGCTCACTGCGCCATTTGTCTGAGGTGGTGCCCGCCGACCGCCGCGGCGAGACGATGTCGGCGTTCTATCTGCTGGCCTACACCGCCATGGCGGTGCCGACCATCGTGGCAGGGTGGGCCGCCACCCAGTGGGAGCTGCACGCGGTCTTCCCGTGGTTCGCCGGTGCGGTCGCGCTGGCCTGCCTGGGCGCGGCGGGCGTCGGTGCGCGGAGCACCCGCCGGGCAGTTCAGGCCGCTGTAGCTTGATTGCGGCTCACGCCGCTGACGTCACCCGGTAGACGTCGTACACGCCCTCCACATTGCGCACCACGTTCAGCACGTGACCCAGATGCTTGGGATCGCCCATCTCGAAGGTGAACCGGCTGATCGCCACCCGGTCGTTGGACGTCGTCACCGATGCCGACAGGATGTTCACCTTCTCGTCGGCGAGCACCCGGGTGACATCGGAGAGCAGCCGGTGTCGATCGAGCGCCTCCACCTGGATGGCCACCAGGAACACCGACGACGGTGACGGCGCCCAATGCACCTCGATGATGCGCTCGGACTGCTGCTGCAGCGAGGCTGCGTTGGTGCAGTCGGTGCGGTGCACGCTCACCCCGCCGCCGCGGGTGACGAACCCGAGGATGCTGTCCCCCGGCACCGGGGTACAGCACTTGGCCAGTTTGGTCAGCACCCCCACCGCACCCGGCACCGAGACGCCGACGTCGTCGGAGGTGCGCTGCCGCACCGGCATGGTGGCCGGGGTGGACCGCTCGGCGATCTCGTCCTCGGCCTCGTCGTCGCCGCCCAGCTGAGCCACCAGGCGCTGCACCACATGCCGCGCCGAGATGTGCCCCTCGCCGACGGCGGTGTACAGCGCGGAGACGTCCGCGTAGTGCAGTTCGCGCGCCAGCGCCGCCATCGACTCGGCATTGAGCAAGCGCTGCAACGGAAGTCCGCCGCGGCGCACCTCCCTGGCGATGGCGTCCTTACCGGCCTCCAGCGCCTCCTCGCGGCGCTCCTTGGCGAACCATTGCCGGATCTTGGCCTTGGCACGCGGGGACACCACGAACGTCTGCCAGTCCCGCGACGGTCCCGCGGTGGTGGCCTTGGAGGTGAAAACCTCGACCTGGTCCCCGTTTTCGAGTTTGCGCTCCAGCGCCACCAGTCGGCCGTTGACCCGGGCGCCGATGCAGCGGTGCCCGACCTCGGTGTGCACCGCATAGGCGAAGTCCACCGGGGTGGAACCGGTGGGCAGCGTGACGACATCCCCCTTCGGGGTGAACACGAAGATCTCCTGCACGGCCAGGTCGTAGCGCAGCGACTCCAGGAACTCCCCCGGGTCCGCGGCTTCCCGCTGCCAGTCCAACAGTTGGCGCATCCAGGCCATCTCGTCGATCTCGGCGGCGGTGTGCCCGGCGGGTAAACCGTTGCGGCCCTTGGCCTCCTTGTACCGCCAGTGTGCCGCGATACCGAACTCGGCCGTGTCGTGCATCTCGTTGGTGCGGATCTGTACTTCCAGCGGCTTGCCCTCCGGGCCGACCACCGTGGTGTGCAGCGACTGGTACACGCCATAACGCGGCTGGGCGATGTAGTCCTTGAACCGGCCGGCCATCGGCTGCCACAGCGAGTGCACCACTCCGACCGCTGCGTAGCAGTCACGCATGTCGTCACACAGGATCCGCACGCCCACGAGGTCGTGGATATCGTCGAAGTCGCGGCCCTTGACGATCATCTTCTGATAGATCGACCAGTAGTGCTTGGGCCGGCCCTCCACCTTCGCGCTGATCTTCATCGCGCTCAGCGCCGTGCCGATCTCGGCCCGAACCTTGGCCAGGTAGGTGTCCCGCGACGGCGCCCGGTCAGCCACCAGGCGGACGATCTCCTCGTAGCGCTTGGGGTGCAGGATCGCGAACGACAGATCCTCCAGTTCCCATTTCACCGTCGCCATACCCAGCCGATGAGCAAGGGGGGCAATGACTTCCAGTGTCTCGCGGGCCTTACGCGCCTGCTTTTCCGGCGGCAGGAAGCGCATCGTGCGCATGTTGTGCAGTCGGTCGGCGACCTTGATCACCAGCACCCGCGGGTCACGCGCCATCGCGATGATCATCTTGCGGATGGTCTCGCCCTCGGCGGCGGTGCCCAGCGCCACCTTGTCCAGCTTGGTCACCCCGTCGACGAGATGACCGACCTCACTGCCGAAGTCGGCGGTCAGCGCTTCCAGCGAATAACCGGTGTCCTCCACGGTGTCGTGTAGCAACGCGGCCACCAGCGTGGTGGTGTCCATGCCGAGCTCGGCCAAGATGTTCGCCACGGCCAGCGGGTGGGTGATGTACGGGTCACCGGATTTCCGCAGCTGGGTGGCGTGCCGCTGCTCGGCCACATCGTAGGCGCGCTGCAGGATCGCCAGGTCGGCCTTCGGGTGGAATTCCCGGTGTACCGCGACCAGCGGCTCCAGCACCGGGTTCACCAGGCTGCGCTGCGCGGTCATCCGGCGAGCCAACCGGGCCCGCACCCGACGGGAGGCACTGATCTTGGAGGTGTCCAGCGCCGCGGTGTCCCCCGGCTGCGGCGGCACCGCGACGGTCTGCCCTGTGACGGGTTCGTCGGCCATGTTCACCTCCTGGAGTGAAAGGATATCCCGCACCCCGTTCACACCGTGGTCAGGCTGGTGACCCTCAACGGCTGTACCGCGCAACGTCCATCGAGCCCCGAGAGTTCCAGCACCACCGCAGCCCCGGTCACGTGCGCCCCGCTGCGTTCGAGCAGCCGAGCGGCCGCGGCCAGCGTCCCGCCGGTCGCCAACACGTCGTCGATCACCAGTACCCGCCGCCCGGTCATGTCGATCCCGTCGGCCGGGATCTCCAGGGTCGCCGAGCCGTATTCCAGGTCGTAACGCTCGGCGTGTACCGGCGGCGGGAGCTTTCCGCCCTTGCGCACCGCAAGCACGCCGGTGCCGAGCTTCAACGCCACCGCGGCACCGAGCAGGAATCCGCGGGCGTCGATACCGGCGATCAGGTCGGCGCCGTCGGCCGCCTCGGCCAGCGCGTCGGTGACCACGGCCAGCCCACGGGCATCGGCCAGCACCGGGGTGAGGTCCTTGAACTGGACGCCGGGCTGTGGGAAGTCGGCGACGTTGCGGGTCAGCTCGGCGATCACGGCCGCGGCGCTAGACATGTCTCATCCTGCTCATCCTTCGAGGACCCAGCGGTCCATATTCCATCCGGCACCCCATCGGGTCGGATTGGACTGCACCGCCGACACGCGCTTCGACGTGAGCAGTGTGCGCTGCTGACGGTACAGCGGCAGAGTGGGAACATCGCCCCAGAGGATCGGTCCGGCCTCGCCGAGCAGCCGGCTCAACTCCTTGGGATCGGCGGTGACCGCCAGTGCATCGATGATCCCGTCGATACGCCCGTCGGCGTACCCGGACAGATTGTTGCCGTTGCCGAACCGCAGATCGTAGGCGTCCAGCGCCGACGATCCGGTGGATCCACTACCCACGGCACCGCCGGTACTGCCGATCAGCACGTCGATGGTGTTGTCGCGCAAGCTCTGCGGGCCCACCGATTCGCCGGAGGCATCGGTGACGGTGATCCCGGCCGCCGCGCAGGACTGGGCGATCGACCCGACCGTCGCGGCCAGTCGGGCGTTGGGGCTCTGGTAACCGATCCGCACCGTGAGCGGTTGGTTGTTCAGCGCGGCCCGGGCGGCATCGGTGTTCGCCACCTCGAATTGACCCGCCTCCCCTGCGTTCTCGGCCGCGGAAAGCGTGTCATCCGCGGTCGGACTGAGCCGGGCGTTGGCGATCGGCACCCCGGCATTGCGGGCGATGGTGTCGCGTGGTGTGCACAACGCCAGTGCGCGGCGGGCAGGCGGAGCGGCCATCGGCCCCTGCGCCGAGAAGATCAACTGCTCGATCCCGGCGGACGCGCTGTCGGCGCGGGTGTACCCGGCGGGCAGATTCAGCGTCCCCGACGAACCTGCGGCGATGTCGACGATGTCGAACTCCCCGCGATTGACCCGGTCCTGGATGTCGGCGCCCCTGGGCCACACCGTCACCCGCTGCGCGAGCGGCTTGGCACCCCACCATTTGTCGTTGGCGGTCAGCTTCACCGCGCCGTCCTTGGTCACCGCGTCGATCTTGTACGGGCCGGACGACGGGAACCGGGTGAGGTCGATATCGGGCCCGAGGTTCCACAGCGTGTTCCAGGCCTGCGCGATCCGGTCGATCACCGGTGCATCGCCGGTCTGCAGGGCGGTGGTGACCGCACCGTCGCCGAGACCGAGCTGATCGGCGATCACGTGCGAGGGCAGCAGCGAGGTGGCACCGAACAGCTGCCCGTAGTCGAGGACGCCGCGGTCCTGGGCGAACGTGACCCTGGCCTTCTTCTGGCCGGGCGCACAGTCCACCGTGGCGACGTCGCGGTACCCGGCGGTGCTGGCCGCGTCGAACCCGGGGTTGCGCCCGGACTGTGCGGCCCAGGCCAACACCATGTCGTCACAGGTGATCGGCTTGCCGTCGGAGTACACCGCGTTGGCGTTGATCTCGTAGTCGAGCACCAGCGGCGCCCGGCTCACCACCGCGACGCTGCCGTAGTCGCGGTCGCCGATGATCTGCCCATCGGGGCCCCGATAGGTGAAGCCGGTGAGCACCCGCGCGAAGGCCTGCGGTCCGCCCGAGGCCGCACCGGTCACCGTGTTGGTGTTATAGGTGATCAGTGTGCCGTCGACGGCGTAGTCGATGACGTGATCGGACCCGCTCGAGCAAGCGGAAGCCACCAGCGTCAGCGCGGCCAGCGCCGCACCGGTCCGGGTGATCGCCCGCCCGCGCACTAGCGACGCCGCTTGCCCGACGGTCGGTTCGGCCGGGCCGGACGCACCCCGGGAACGGGCTTGTCCGGTGCCGGGGTGGTCACGGTGGCCGAATCCTCGGCGATCTCGGAGGCGCCTGGGGATTCCTCGACGGCACCCTTGGCGGACCCGCCACCGGCGGCCGCGGCGCGCCGGCGCAGCACTCGCCTGGTGTGGGTGCGCACCAGATCGGTGCGCTCCCGCATCGTCACCAGCAGCGGGGTGGCGAAGTAGATCGACGAGTACGTACCGACGATGATGCCGACCAACTGCACGAGCGCCAGGTCCTTCAACGTGCCGACACCGAGCAGCCAGACCGCCACCACGATGAGCGCCAGGATCGGCAGCAGCGAGATCAAGCTGGTGTTGATGGACCGCATGAAGGTTTGGTTCACCGCCAGGTTGGCCTGCTCGGCGAAGGTGCGCCGGGTGGTGTGCTCGAATCCGTGGGTGTTCTCCTCCACCTTGTCGAAGACGATGACGGTGTCATAGATGGAGAAGCCCAGGATGGTGAGCAGGCCGATGACCGTGGCCGGGGTGACCTCGAAACCGACCAGCGCGTACACGCCGGCGGTGACGATGATGTCGAAGAACATGGCGGCCAGCGCCGAGATGGCCATGTACCGCTCGTAGCGCACGGTGATGTAGATCGAGACGATGACCAGGAACACCACCAGCGCGATGAGCGCCTTCTTGGTGATCTGGCCGCCCCAGGTCGACGACACGGCCGAATCGCTGATGGCCTGCTTGCTGGGTTTGCCGTCGGAGCCCTTGGGCTCGAACGCGTCGAACAGAGCCACCCGCAGTTTCTCGGTGTCGGCGTTGCTCAGCGTCTCGGTGCGGATCTGCACGGTGGCCGACGCACCGTTGCCGACCAGGACCACCGATTCCGGGGCGTGACCCAGCGCCTTGCTGTACACGGTCTCGACCTGCTCGGCGGTCGCCTGGCCCTTGGCACCGTCGACGGGCATGGACACCTTGGTGCCGCCCTCGAAGTCGATACCGAAGCTGAAGCCGCGCAGCAGGATCGCCCCGACCGCCACCGCGACGATGAGGCCGCTGACGATGAACCACATCTTGCGCTTACCGATGACCTCGAAGGCACCGGTGCCGGTGTAGAGCCGGACGAAGAAGCCGTGCTGGGGCAGGTTCGACGATTCGGTCGCGTCCAGGGCCGGCGCCTCGACGGCCTCGGTTTCCACGTCGCCGCTGTCAGTGCTGTGTTTGGCCGCCATCTGTTATCCCCGTCCCGTGGTGTGCGCGGCACGCCGCTCGCGAGCGATCTGCTGGACCGCGCCGAGGCCGTTGAACGCCGGCTTGGACAGCGTCGCTGATTTGGTCGACAGGTACACCAGCGGCCAGGTGACCAGGAACACCACCAGCACATCGAGGATGGTCGTCAGGCCGAGGGTGAAGGCGAAGCCCTTGACCTGGCCGACGGCCAGGATGTACAGCACCGCCGCTGCCAGGAACGTCACCGCGTTACCCGAGAGGATGGTCTTGCGGGCGCGTGCCCAGCCGCGGGGTACCGCCGATCGGTAGGACCGGCCTTCCCGGATCTCGTCCTTGATTCGTTCGAAGAACACGACGAACGAGTCGGCGGTGGTACCGATACCGATGATCAGACCGGCGATACCGGCCAGATCCAGGGTGTAGTTGATGTATCTGCCCAACAGCACCAGCAGCGCGAAGACGAACGCTCCGGAAGCGACCAGGGACAGCGCGGTCAGCAGGCCCAGCACGCGGTAATACAGCAGTGCGTAGGCCAGCACCAGCGCCAGACCGACCGCACCGGCGATGAGGCCGGCCCGCAACGACGTCAATCCGAGTGTCGCCGAGACGGTTTCGGCTTCCGACGATTCGAACGACAACGGCAGCGAACCGTACTTGAGCACGTTGGCCAGCTCACGCGCCGAATCCTGGGTGAACCGGCCGGTGATCTGGGTGCGGCCGCCGGGAATCGCCTCCTGGATTTCCGGCGCGCTGACCACCTGCGAGTCGAGGGTGAATGCCGTCTGGGTGCCGACGTTGGCGGCCGTGAAGTCCGCCCAGATCTTGGCGCCCTCGCTCTTGAACTGCAGGTCGACGACGTAGTCGCCGCGCTGCTGGTCAAGGCCCGAGCTGGCGCTCTCGATCTGCTCGCCACTCATGATCGACTTGTCCAGCAGGTAGACCGTGGAGTGGTCGGTCGAACAGGTCACCAGCGGCAAGTTGGGGTCGTCGTTGCCGGCGAGGACGTCCTCGTCGTTACAGCGGGTGGCCTGGAACTGCAGCGCCAGCAGCTGGATGCTCTGATCGGTGCTCTGCCGCAGCTGCTTCTCATCCGAGATGCGCTGGGCCAGATCGGCTTTGGCATCCGGCTTGCCCGGCGGGGCTGGTGCGGGCGCCGGGGCGCCGGGAGCGGGCGCACCGGGTGCAGGTGCCGGCGCGCCGGGAGCGGGGCTGCCAGGCGCCGGCGACGGCGTCGGGGCAGGCTCCTGTGGATACGGCCTGGGCTGGGCCGGCGGTGCCGGCGCCGGCGGGGTTTGCGCGCCGGGCGGCGTGGGCGGCTTGATCGGCGCCTCCGGCTCGGCGGGCGCCAGCAGCGGCGGACCGCCCGGCGGCAAGCCGGGCGGGGCACCTGGGGGTGCGCCGGGAGCACCTTGCGGCGGCTGCTGCCCTTGGCCCTGCGCGGGGATGGCGTGGATCACCGGGCGGATGTAGAGGCGCGCGGTCTGGCCGAGGTTGCGCGCCTCGCTGCCGTCGCTGCCCGGCACGGTGATGACCAGGTTGTCCCCGTCGATGACCACCTCGGACCCGGACACGCCGAGCCCGTTCACGCGGGAGCTGATGATCTCCTGCGCCTGCATCAGCGATTCCCGGGTCGGCCGGGAGCCGTCGGGGGTGCGCGCAGTCAGTGTGACGCGGGTGCCGCCCTGCAGGTCGATGCCCAGCTTGGGCTTGGCCTGCTTGTCACCGGTGAGAAAGACCAGAAGGTAGACGCCGACCAGAAGGATCAGAAAGAGCGCCAGGTAACGGGCAGGATGCACCGGCGCCGAAGTCGATGCCACGGTTGTTGGGTCTCCTTGGAAGGGGTCTACACGGGACGAGCGTTACGGGGAGGGTACGCGGTGAGCCTGAACCGGTTGCGGTCAGTTGCCGTCAGCCTTGGGCGCCGGACGATCCGTGAGTTCCACCGCACCGGACTGCTCGTCGGCGTATCCCAACTCGTCCTCAGCACCGGCTTCGTCATCGGCGTCCTCGATGCGGTCCCGGACCGCGAGCTTCATCCAGGTGGTGATGACTCCCGGCGCGATCTCCAGCTCGACGTTGTCGTCGGTGATGCCGGTGATGGTGCCCTGCAGGCCGGAGGTGGTGTGGATCCGATCGCCGACGCGCAGCGATTCATGCAGATCGATGGTGGCCTGCATGGCCTTCTTCTGGCGGCGCGAGGCGAAGAACATGAACGCGCCCATGATGATGATGAGCGGCAGGAATACGACCAGATCCATGGGACGGCTGTCTTTCGTGGTTGTTGCGCGGGCATGGCGGTGCGAACTCGGTCGCGGCGCCTCGTCGCTGACCAGTGTGCCATCACCCCGATTGCCCGCCGATCCGCCCCGGAACCCGCGGCGAGTTCCCGACGGCCCGCGATCCACCCCCAGAGTGTCTTCATGGCGACGGAAATCGTGGCAATATACTGGTTGTAACACTCGATTCGAAGTCAAAGCGCTGTCCAGCTTTTGTTTTCACCCGCGTGGGTGGGTAGCCGATTAGGCTCGGATCCCGTGTCATCCCCGCTGTGCACACCGATCAGGAGCCAACCGTGACTGCCGTCGAGCAGACCCGTCATCTCGCCACCACCATCCCAGGCCCGAAGTCGTCGGCGCTGATCGAGCGTAAGACCGCTGCGGTGTCCCGTGGGGTCGGCACCACCATGCCCGTCTACGCCGCGCGCGCCGCCGGCGGCATCGTCGAGGACATCGACGGCAACCGGCTCATCGACCTCGGCTCGGGTATCGCGGTGACCACCATCGGCAACGCGTCGCCTCGGGTCGTGGAGGCCGTCGCCGCCCAGGCCGCGCGGTTCACCCACACCTGCTTCATGGTGACTCCCTACGAGGAGTACGTGGCGGTGTGCGAGCAGCTCAACCGGCTCACTCCGGTCGCCGGCGACAAGCGGTCGGCGCTGTTCAACTCTGGCTCCGAGGCCGTCGAGAACGCCATCAAGATCGCCCGCTCCTACACCCGTAAGCAGGCCGTCGTCTCCTTCGACCACGCCTACCACGGCCGCACCAACCTCACCATGGCACTGACCGCCAAGTCGATGCCCTATAAGCACGGCTTCGGCCCGTTCGCCCCCGAGGTGTACCGCGCTCCCCTGTCCTACCCGTTCCGCGACGCGGAGTTCGGCAAGGAATTGGCGACCGACGGTGAACTGGCCGCCAAGCGAGCGCTCAGCGTGATCGACAAGCAGGTCGGTGCGGACAATCTGGCCGCCGTCATCATCGAGCCGATCCAAGGTGAGGGCGGTTTCATCGTCCCGGCCGAAGGCTTCCTGCCGACACTGCTGGACTGGTGCCGCAAGAACAACGTCGTCTTCATCGCCGACGAGGTGCAGACCGGCTTCGCCCGCACCGGCAAGATGTTCGCCTGCGAACACGAGGGCATCGCGCCCGACCTGATCGTCACCGCCAAGGGCATCGCCGACGGCATGCCGTTGTCGGCGGTGACCGGCCGAGCCGAGATCATGGACGCCCCGCACGTGTCCGGGCTGGGCGGTACCTACGGCGGCAACCCGGTGGCGTGTGCGGCAGCGCTGGCCACCATCGCGACCATCGAGTCGGAGAATATGGTGGCCCGCGCCGCCGAGATCGAGACACTGATGAAGGAACGCCTCGGTCGCATGCAGGCCGATGACGACCGCATCGGCGACGTCCGCGGCCGCGGCGCGATGATCGCCGTCGAACTGGTCAAGCCCGGCACCACCGAACCCGATGCCGACCTGACCAAGGCGCTGTGCGCGGCCGCCCACGCTCAGGGGGTCATCGTGTTGTCGTGCGGCACGTATGGGAACGTGCTGCGTTTCCTACCGCCGCTGGCCATCTCCGACGATTTGCTCAACGAAGGTCTGGACGTCCTGGCGGCTGCCCTCAAGACCCTGTGAGGGCAGCCGCTGTGCGGGCGGATGTCAGTGCGGTACGGGGGTGTGCCGGTGCCAGAACGCGCGGCGCCGGGACACTCCCTCCCTGGGCTGGACCGGCTCGGTCACCTGAGCCGGCTCGGTCACCTGCGCCGACGTAGTCGACGTCGGCAGTGCCCGGCGCGCGTAGCTCATATCGCGGACGCTGCGTACCGAAAGCCTGCCGACGGCCATCCCCCCGAGCACGGCGATGAGGGCGCCGAGGCCGGTGAAGAAGGTCAGTTCGAGAAGCAGCACCTGCTGGGCGTCCAGCCCCGTTGCGGGGGCGCCGATATCGCCGAGCGCCAAGGTGGCGGTGAACGACCTCCCGATCATGAACCATGCGCCGGCGGCCACGGCGAGCCAGCCACCCAACATGGCGGTCGCGCGGTTGCCCGACATCAACAGCAACAGCCCACCGAGAACGGCTACCGCGCCCGCCAGCACCTCCAGCCAGCCGCGGGCCGTGGTCCACGTCCAAGCCTGGTCGGGCGTGTAGGCGAAGTGCAGATAGGGCCCGATGAACGGGGCCAGGGCACCCCAGGCCCCCAAGATCATCACCAGTAATCCGCTGGCCGCGCCGCGGCTGCGCGGGATGGCCAGCCTGCCGGTGCGGGCCGGGGTTCCGGTGGTCGCAGTGCTCTCAGTCATGTTTCCTCCTCATGCCTGGGCATGAGGTACCCGCTGCCCGGCATGGCCAATCCCGAGCCGCCGGAGCTGCAGGTCAGACCAATCCCACCGCCACCAGGATCACCGCGATCAGCGGCAGTACCCCCTGGGTGATGGCGGCGCGCGCCTTGTCGGGGGACGACAACAACAGCACCAGCGCCGCCGCGAGCATCGATCCGACGCCGGCGAAGACCAGCGCCGCACCGACGGCGGTGTGGCCGGACAGCAGTGCAGCGATGCCGACACCGGACACGATCGCCAGGAACAGGTTGTAGAACCCCTGGTTGAAGGCGAGTTCCTTGGTGGCGGCAGCCTCTTCGGCGGACATGCCGAAGGTCGCCCGGGTCCGGGCCGACGTCCAGGTCAACGACTCCATCACGAAGATGTACACATGCAGCAGGGCGGCAAGGGCCGCGACGATCACACCGGCGGTCAGCATGCCGTCTATTCAAACAGCCCGGCTTGGCCCAACCCGGTGACCGGGGGTTGCAGCCCCAGGTGTGTCCAGGCCTGCGGTGTGGCGACCCGGCCACGCGGGGTGCGGGCGATCATGCCGGCCCGCACCAGGAACGGTTCGCAGACCTCCTCCACGGTGGTGGCCTCCTCACCAACCGCGACCGCCAGGGTGGACACCCCGACCGGGCCGCCCCCGAAGCTGCGGGTCAACGCGGACAGCACGGCCCGGTCCAGCCGGTCCAGACCCAGTTCGTCGACGTCGTAGACCTCCAGGGCGGCCTTGGCGATATCGCGGGTGATGATGCCGTCGGCGCGCACCTCGGCGTAATCGCGCACCCGGCGCAGCAGCCGGTTGGCGATCCGGGGTGTCCCGCGGGAGCGACGGGCCACCTCGGCGCCGGCCTCGGCACCCAATTCGATGCCGAGGATTCCGGCCGAGCGGGCCAGCACCCGCTCCAGATCGGCGGGTTCGTAGAAGTCCATGTGCGCGGTGAAGCCGAACCGGTCGCGCAGCGGCCCGGTCAACGCACCGGACCGGGTGGTGGCGCCGACCAGGGTGAAGGGCGCCACGTCGAGCGGGATCGACGTCGCGCCGGGGCCTTTGCCCACCACGACGTCGACCCGGAAGTCCTCCATCGCGAGGTAGAGCATCTCCTCGGCGGGGCGGGCGATCCGGTGGATCTCGTCGATGAACAGCACGTCACCCTCGACCAGATTGGACAGCATGGCGGCCAGATCACCCGCACGTTCCAGGGCCGGGCCCGACGTGACGCGCAGCGCCGACCCGAGTTCGGCGGCGATGATCATGGCCAGCGACGTCTTGCCGAGACCGGGCGGACCGGACAGCAGGATGTGATCCGGGGTGCCGCCGCGGTTCTTGGCGCCCTCGATGACCAGTTGCAGCTGCTCGCGGACCCGGTGCTGGCCGATGAACTCCCCCAGTGAGCGGGGCCGCAGACTGGCGTCGATATCGCCTTCGCCGACGGTCAGCGCGGGCGAGACGTCCCGCTCCTGGGGTTCTGAATCCTCGTCGAATCGGCTCATTTCTTACCCAGCATCGACAGTGCGGCGCGCAAGGCGCCCGACGTGCTGACCTCCGGATCGCCTGCCAGCACCTTGTCGGTGGCCTCCTCCGCCTGTTTGAGCGGAAAGCCAAGCCCGACAAGCGCTTCCACGACGGGTCCGCGAACACCGAAACCGCCGGCGACGGCCGGGCCTGCGCCGGCGACGGTACCGATCTTGTCGCGTAGTTCGAGCACCATCCGCTCGGCACCGCGCTTGCCGATCCCGGGCACCCGGGTCAGCGCGGTGACATCGCCGTCGGCCAGGGCCTGGCGCAGTGCCTGCGCGTCGTACACCGCCAGGGTGGCCAGCGCGATCTTGGGGCCCACCCCGGACACCCCGAGCAGCGTGGTGAACAGGTCCCTGGCCTCGCCGTCGACAAAGCCGTACAACGTCATGGAGTCCTCGCGGACGATCATCGCGGTGATCAGCCGGGCTTCCTCCCCGCGACGCAGCGTCGCCAGCGTGGATGGGGTGGCCATCACCTTGTAACCGACACCGGCCGCTTCGAGGACGGCGTGGTCGAGCGCGATGTCGATGACCTCGCCACGCACCGACGCGATCATGCCCGGGCCGCCTTCAACCGGGCCTGGTAGGCGCGCTTGGCTTCGGCAGCCTTGGCCTCGGCCGCGGCCATCCGCGCGATCATCGGGGCGCGCCAGCAGTGGCAGATAGCCAACGCCAGCGCGTCGGCGGCGTCCGCGGGTGTCGGTTTCTGTTGCAAGGCAAGAATTTTCGTCACCATCGTGGTGACCTGCGCCTTGTCGGCCCTGCCGTTGCCGGTCACCGCGGCCTTCACTTCGCTGGGTGTGTGGAAGTGCACGTCGATATCCCGCTTGGCCGCGGCCAGCGCGATGACACCGCCGGCCTGGGCGGTACCCATCGCGGTGTTGGCGTTCTGGTTGGCGAACACCCGCTCGATGGCGATGACATCGGGGAGGTGGGTGTCCATCCAGTGCTCGACGGTGTCACTGATGGTGAGCAGCCGTCGGTGCAGCGGCGTGTCGGCGGGTGTGCGCACCACGTCGACGTCGAGGGCGATGACGTGGCGGCCGCGCCCGGTCTCGATCACCGACAGACCACAACGCGTCAGCCCGGGATCGACTCCCATTACCCGCACGCCAACCCCTTCACCGACAGAACACGTGTTCGATTAGCGTAGCGGCCCGGTCCGTCACCGCCAGGTAGGGACACGCTGGCACGCTGGAGACATGAATATCGTCATCGCCGGCGGCCACGGCAAGATCGCCCTGCTGCTGGAGCAGCTGCTCAGTGCACGTGGCGACACGGTCACGGGCATCATCCGCAATCCCGCCCACGCCGCCGATCTGGAGACCGCCGGCGCCGTGCCCGTGGTGCTGGATCTGGAGCAGGCGACGGTGCAGCAGGTCGCCGAGGTGATCGGCGGTGCCGATGCGGTGGTGTTCGCTGCGGGCGCCGGTCCGGGTAGCGGGGTGGCCCGCAAGCAGACCGTCGACCATGACGCGGCCGTGCTGCTCGCGGACGCGGCCGAGGTCGCCGGTGTCGGTCGCTATGTCATGGTGTCCGCGATCGCGGCCGACGACCGCGACCTGGACGCGGGCTACGACGAGGTGTTCCGCGCGTATATCCGGGCCAAGTCCGACGCCGATGCGAATGTCCGGGCGCGTACCGGCCTGCGCACCACGATCGTGCGGCCGGGCGGCCTCACCGACGAACCGGGCACCGGAAAGGTGACCATCGCGGAGTCGACGGGACGCGGCACCATCCCCCGCGCCGATGTCGCGGGCGTGCTGCTGGCCGTGCTGGACCGGCCGGACAGCGCCGGCCGGACCTTCGAGGTGATCGGCGGGGATACGCCGATCAGCGCTGCGCTCTAGTCCTCGTCGAGCGCGGCGGCGACATCCTCGGGGATGTCGACGTTGGTGTAGACCTCTTGCACGTCGTCGCTGTCTTCCAGGGCGTCGACGAGCTTGAGCACCTTGCGGGCGCCCTCCAGGTCCACCTGCACGCTGACCGACGGCTGGAAGCTGGCCTCGGCCGAGTCGTAGTCGATCCCGGCTTCCTGCAGCGCGGTGCGCACGGCAACCAGGTCGGTGGGCTCGGAGATGATCTCGAAACTCTCGCCGAGGTCGTTGATCTCCTCGGCGCCGGCTTCCAGGACCGCGGCCAGCACATCGTCCTCGGACAGACCGTTCTTCTCCAGGGTGATGATGCCCTTGCGGGAGAACAGGTACGCCACCGAACCCGGGTCGGCCATGTTGCCGCCGTTGCGCGTCATCGCCACGCGGACCTCACCGGCGGCCCGGTTCTTGTTGTCGGTCAGACACTCGATCAGCACCGCGACACCGTTGGGCCCGTAGCCCTCGTAGGTGATGGTCTGCCAGTCGGCGCCGCCGGCCTCTTCACCGGCGCCGCGCTTGCGCGCGCGCTCGATGTTGTCGTTGGGGACCGAGGACTTCTTGGCCTTCTGGATGGCGTCGTACAGGGTCGGGTTGCCGCCCGGGTCACCGCCACCGGTGCGGGCCGCCACCTCGATGTTCTTGATCAGCTTGGCGAAGTTCTTGCCCCGGCGGGCGTCGATGATCGCCTTCTTGTGCTTCGTGGTGGCCCACTTGGAATGGCCGCTCATGCAGGTACGCCCTCTTTCTGGTCAAACTCCGGCTGTCCAGTCTACTTGGCCAGATCTCCTTCGATATAGCGCTGGAGGTTCGGCGCGACGGCAGCGACCAGTTCCTCCTCGGTCATGGTGGCCACCGGCTCGATCTGCCAGATGTAGCGCATCATCGCCAATCCCATGATCTGGGACGACACCAGGCCACTGCGCACCTTGCGTTCGCGCTCGTCGGTACCCAGCTGCGCCACCCCCATCAGCTGACTTTCGACCACGCGACGCAGCTTTTCCCGCGTGCTCTGCTCATGGGCCGCCGTCTGTAGCACCGAGCGCAGTACCGGCCCGATCTCGTCGTCGGCCCAGGCGCCGAGCATCAGCCGCAACAGCGCTTCGCCCAGCTCGGGCAGCGGTGTCGCCCAGGTCGCGGCGACGCTGTCCAACCAGCGCCGAGGTGGTGTCGTGGCCGCATCCAGCAGCCCATCCTTGGACCCGAAGTAGTGGTAGACCAGCGCCGGGTCGACGTCGGCCGCCCGCGCCACCGACCGGATCGTCGTCCCGGCATAGCCGGTGTCCGCGAACGCCTCGCGGGCGGCGGCGAGGATGCGCGCCTGCAGGACGCCGCGTTCGTCTCGGGGCCCAGGGGGCACCGCGCTTTTCGCCATGCAGACACCCTAGCAATATTTCACGTTGCGTTGAGACTTGTTTCAACGTAGCGTGAAACTATGGCCACGTCTCCTCCGAAAGCCCCCCTGAAAGCCTCGCTGAACGGGCCGCAGACCACCGGCCGCACGTTCCGCAATCTCAGCCGGCCGCAGTACGGCATCCGGCGCGATATCAACATCGGCGTGCCGGTCCGCGACGGCATCTCGCTGATGGCCGACGTACACCGACCCGACGCCGACGGCCGCTTCCCCGCCCTGATCGCTGCGTCGCCCTACCCGCGGCAGATCCAGGACCTCGGCGCACCGATGGGTTTCATCGAGGCAGGCAATACCCCGTTCTGGGTATCGCGCGGCTACGCGCACGTGATCGCCAACCTGCGCGGCACAGGCGGATCGGGTGGCGAATTCGGTTTCTTCGACGGGCAGGAACGGCGCGATATGCACGACCTCGTCGAATGGGCCGCGGCCGAACCGTGGTGTGACGGCAACGTCGGGATGATCGGCATCAGCTACTTCGCGATGACCCAGCTGGAGGCCGCGGTCGAACGGCCACCGCACCTCAGGGCCATCTTCCCGCTGGCCGTCACCGCGGACCTGTTCGAAGCGGCCTCGCACCACGGCCTGGTGAGTTCGGCCTTCATCACGCCGTTCCTGTCGATGATGGGGTTGACAGCCGCCCGCAGCGACGACTTCTGGCGCAGCCTGCCGCTCCAGATCGCCCGCAAGGTGCTCAATCTGGGTCCGCTGCACCGCAAGTTCGGCACGATGAACGGCGAGGCCGCGGTGACGCTGATGCACCAGTTGCTCAAACTGCCGCACGACCCGCACCCCTGGGATGACCTCTGGCTGGATGTGATGGTCACCCACCCCGTGCGCGACGACTGGTGGGACGAGCGGGATCTCACACCGCTGCTCGGCAATATCGACATCCCCGTCTACCTGGGCTGCGACTGGGAGAACGTACCGCTGCACCTGCCCTCGACGTTCGTCACGTGGAAAGCGCTGGCGCACAACCCGAATGTGCAACTGGGCCTGCTCGACCGGTACGGCTTGACGTGGCCGTGGGAAAGCCTGCACACCGAGGCACTGGCCTGGTACGACCACTGGCTCAAGGGGCGCGACACCGGGATTCTCGACGGCGACCGCGTCCGGTACGCCCTTCCCGGTGACGAGTCGGCGCAATGGCACACCAGTCCGTCCTGGCCGCCGGTGGCGACGGTGACCGAATACGCACTGCGCGCCGACGGTGTTCTCAGCACGGACGAAGGGCAGCCCGGCACAAGGGGTTTCATGACATTGGGGGCGGGGACCGGCCGGGTCAAGGCCGGCGAGCTCGACCCACCGGCGCTGCTGACCTGGACGTCGCCGGAGCTGTCGGCCGACCTGGATGTCGTCGGGGAGATCGAGCTGCGGCTCATCGCATCGGCCACCGCTGCCGACACCGCGTGGCTGGTTACTCTGCAGGATGTGGCACCCGGTGGCGAGGTGACCGATGTGACGGCCGGCTGGTTGCGCGCCGGCCTTCGTGAGGTGGACCCGGCCGCGAGTACACCCGGAGCCCCGGTGTTACCGTGCCGCACACCCGTGGCGGTCCCGATCGGCGAGCCCGTCGAATACCGGATTCCTTTGGTGCCCAATGCCCGGCGTTTCGGTAAGGGGCACCGCATCCAGCTGGTGCTGGCCGGCGACGATCAGGATCCGGACGTGCCCGCGATCATGAACTTCCGACATGCGAGCGTGGGCACCAGCAGCCTGAACACCGTCGCCTCCTCGTCGCGCCTGCTACTGCCGGTGGTCTGAGCCCGCGCCGGCCTTCGGCGCGGTCAGGTCGTACACCGTGTTGGTGCCGACCTTGACCGGCGTGAAATGGGCCTTCACCCAGTCCGAGATGTCGGTGTGGACGTTGCGGCCGAAAGCGCCGTGGCCGGCGGAGTCGGGCAGGATGTAGTAGCCGATCTGATGGTCGGCCACATCGTCCTGGAACTGGCTCAGGGTCGGCACCGGGTCGCTGCCGATGAACCCGCCGATCGCCATCACCGAAGTGCCGGTGGACAATTCGAGCGCCGCCGCCGCCGAGGACCGGTTGATGGCGGCCGACCACGTGGTGTGGGTGTTCTTCAGCATGGCGTCGAGGTCCGCATTGTCGGTCGGCTGCCCCCAGCCACCGTGCCTGCTGTCGGCGTGCGCGGGGCCGACCGACGGTCCCCCGCCGGTGTGCGGCTGGCCGACGGTGGCCAGCGAGTACGCGGCCGAGCCGGTGAGGGCGCTGAGCACGGCCACCACCACCGCCGCGGTGGCGATCCCCCGCCTGCGCGGTGCGCCCAGCGCCCACAGCAGCGTGAGCGTGGCCGCCACGGTCACCGCGACGATCACCCACCGCAGTGGCGGCAGCCAGCCCGCGTTGCGGCCCAGGATCCAGCAGCTCCAACCGCCGGTGGTCAGCAGCAGTACGGCCAGGCCGATCCGCCCGAACCAGCCGTCGCGGCGGCGCCACGTCTCGGCGACACCGATGGCGAACATCGCGGCCACCGCGGGCGCGAGCGACATGCAGTAGTACGGGTGCACATTGGTCTTCATGAAGCTGAGCACCAGGCCGTCGATCAGCAGCCAGCCGCCGAACAGGATGGCGCCGGCCCGGACGATATCGGTGCGCGGGGCGCGACCACGTGAGATGAGCACCAGCACCGTCGCCAGCAGCGCACCGAGCAGCAGCCAGCCGATCTCGTAACCGAACTCACCGGTGAACAGCCGGGGCAAGCCGTGCTGCTGATCGCCCCAACCGCCCATGCCCCGATGCGCCTGCCCGACGGCCTGCCCGGCCGCCACACCGATCTGCGGTTCGTCCTGGAACCCGTAGTTGTTGTGCCCGAGCACCCGACCGAAACCGTTGTAGCCCAGGACCAGGTTCATGAAGTTGTTGTCGGTGGAACCGGCCAGATACGGCCGCGACGACGCCGGCCACACCAACGTCAGCACCACATACCAACCGGCCGACACCACAAACGCCACCAACGCCCCCAGCAGGTGCAGTAACCGCGATCGCCATGCCACCGGCGCCGCGACCAGGTACATCACCCCGATCGCCGGCATCACCATCAACCCCTCGAGCATCTTGGCCAGGAACGCAAACCCCAACGCCACCCCGGCCAACACCATCCACCGCGCCCCATGGCGCTCCAGCGCCCGCACCGCGCAATAGGCCGCCGCGGTCATCAACAGCACCATCGCCGCATCCGGATTGTTGAACCGGAACATCAACACCGCCACCGGCGTCAACGCCAACGCCGCACCAGCCAACAACCCCGCCCACGGCCCCGCGACCCGGCGCACCGCCCCATACAACAGCGCCACCGACCCCACAGCCATCAACGCCTCGGGCACCAACATGCTGGCACTGCTGAACCCGAACAACTGACCCGAGAGCCCCATCACCCACTGCGACACCGGCGGCTTGTCCACCGTGATGAAATTGCGCGCATCCAGCGACCCGAACAGCAACGCCTCCCAGTCCTGCGACCCGGCCTGCGCCGCCGCCGCATAGAACTGATTGCCCATCCCGTTGACCGTGATATGCCACAGATAGAGCACGGCGGTGCCGACGAGCAGCAGCGGCAGCGCCCAGCGCTGCAGGTTCTTGGGCTGCGCCCCAGGCAAGTCAGGGTCGGCGTCGATGGGCGGTACGAAGAATGTCGCGGTCGTTTGGGGTGTCACATAGCCATTGAGGACCGTCTACATGTGAACAAGCTGTGCGCGCCACCGGCGGCCGCTGTGACAGCAAACTCCATGGCCGCGTTGGCCGAATGTTCAACCGAGTGAGTCGACGAACAGTTTGTGCACCCGCCGGTCACCGGTCACCTCGGGATGAAAGGCCGTCGCCAGCATGCGGCCCTGCCGCACGGCGACGGGATGGCCGCCGGCGCGGGCCAGCACCTCGACCTCCGGGCCCACCCGCTCCACCCAGGGCGCGCGGATGAACACCGCATGCACATGGCCGTCCAACCCCTCGAACGCGATGTCCTCTTCGAAGGAGTCGACCTGGCGTCCGAAGGCGTTGCGGCGCACCGTCATGTCGATACCGTGCAAGGGCTCGGCGCGCCGGCCTTCGGCTCCGGCGTCCAAGATTTCGTCGGCCAGCAGGATCATCCCCGCGCATGACCCGTAAGCCGGCATCCCGCCGGCCAGCCGGGCACGCAGCGGCGCCAAGAGCTCGAACTCCCGCAGCAGATGACTGATCGCGGTGGATTCCCCACCGGGAAGCACCAACGCATCAACCGATTCCAGCTCCGAAGCCCGGCGTACCGTGAGCGCGTCGGCACCGGCTTCGCGCAGCGCGGCCAGGTGCTCGCGGGTATCGCCCTGTAGGGCGAGCACGCCGACCCGGACGGTCACGTGGAGGGCGGGACGAAATCCCGCTGGTATCGGGTCAGCCCCTCCTGCATGACGGCGGCCACCATCTCGCCGGAGCGATTGAAAATCTTGCCCTGGGTCAGCGAACGGCCGCCACACGCCGACGGCGAGGACTGGTCGTAGAGCAGCCATTCGTCGGCCCGGAACGGGCGCATGAACCACATCGCGTGATCCAGCGACGCCACCATCAGGTGCGCGCGCTCCGCGGGATGGGTCACCTGTGCCGAGCCGAGCAAGGTCAGATCGCTCATATACGCCAGCGCGCAGATATGCAGCACCGGATCGTCGGGCAGCGGATCGCGATGGCGGAACCAGACCTGCTGCTGAGATGCCTTGCCCGGCACCAGGTTCAGCGAATCCCTCGGAATGATCCGGACATCCCATTCGTCGAACTGCCGGAAACTGGCGTCGTCGAACACCTTGCTGACCGACTTGAAGTCGGGAATGTCGTCCGGCGGCAGCGTGACCGGCGGCGCGTCCTGGTGCTCGATCCCGCTCTGGTCGGTCTGGAACGACGCCGACATGCTGAAGATGGTCTGACCGTGCTGGATGGCGCTCACCCGGCGGGTGCAGAACGACCCGCCGTCGCGGATCCGCTCCACCAGATACACCGACGGCGCGCGGGCGTCGCCGGGCCGCAGGAAGTACCCGTGCAGGGAGTGCACCTGGAACCTCGGGTCCACCGTGCGCACGGCCGACACCAGGGACTGGCCCGCGACGTGTCCACCGAACGTGCGCTGCAGGAAGCCCGACTCCGGGCTGAACACCCCACCGCGATAGATGTCGACCTCGAGCTGCTCCAGGTCGAGGATCTCTTCAATCGCCACGTTGTGAGTTTTACCAGCCGCGTTCGGCGAGCCGGTGAGGCACCGGGATGTCGTCGACGTTGATGCCGACCATGGCCTCGCCGAGACCGCGGGAGACCTTGGCCAGCACGTCGGGATCGTCGTAGAAGGTGGTGGCCTTCACGATGGCCGCCGCCCGCGCAGCCGGGTCGCCGGACTTGAAGATGCCCGAGCCGACGAACACACCCTCGGCGCCGAGCTGCATCATCATCGCTGCGTCGGCCGGGGTCGCGATGCCGCCGGCGGTGAACATCGTGACCGGCAGCTTGCCGGCCCGGGCCACCTCGACAACCAGGTCATAGGGGGCCTGCAGTTCCTTGGCCGCCACGAACAACTCGTCCTCGCTCAACGAGGTGAGGCGGCGGATCTCGGCGCCGATGGTCCGCATATGAGTGGTGGCATTGGAGACATCGCCGGTGCCGGCCTCACCTTTGGACCGGATCATGGCCGCGCCCTCGGTGATCCGGCGCAGCGCCTCACCCAGGTTGGTGGCACCACAGACGAACGGCACGGTGAAGCGCCACTTGTCGATGTGGTTGGCGTAGTCGGCCGGGGTCAGCACCTCGGACTCGTCGATGTAGTCCACGCCCAGGCTCTGCAGGATCTGCGCCTCGACGAAGTGCCCGATGCGGGCCTTGGCCATCACCGGGATGGTGACCGCGTCGATGATGCCCTCGATCATGTCCGGATCGCTCATCCGGGAGACCCCGCCCTGGGCGCGGATGTCCGCGGGCACCCGCTCCAAGGCCATCACCGCCACCGCACCGGCGGCCTCGGCGATCCGGGCCTGCTCTGGGGTGACCACGTCCATGATGACGCCGCCCTTGAGCATCTCGGCCATCCCGCGTTTCACCCGGGCGGTGCCGGTCTGGTTACCGTTCTGCGCTGCCACACCGTTTTCCCGGTCGCTGCGCTCCTGCCCGACGAAATCCATCGCAATCTCCTCCAGTTCACTACTGATCTAGTCTAAACGTGGCGCCAAATCAATTGGATCCGCAGCCTCAGCGGATCTCTTGAGGCTGGGTTCCAGGCCCGGCACCGCGCACATCGGCGAGCTCTCCGGCCTGTGCCAGTAACTCGCCGAGCTGCAGCGGATACACCGACTCCCCCTTGGCGACCAGCTCGGCGATCATTGTCGCATCGCACCAGCAGTGGCCGTGAATGTAGCGGCGTTCCAGGGCCGTGTGGCCGATCGCCACGGGTTCGAACCGGGGGGTGCGATGCACAAAGTACAGCTCCTCGCTGCGGATCACCGCGCCGTTGAAGTCGATGATGGCGTCCCGGCGCCACACCGGTCCGACGAGGTCGGCCGCGGGAACCCGCAGGCCGGTCTCCTCGAAGAGTTCGCGGGCCGCCGCGTCCGCGAGGCCCTCGCCGGGCTCGACGGCGCCCCCGATGGTGAACCACCACGGCCGGGCGTCCGCACCGTCGCGGGCCGGGTCGGATCCGCGGAACAACAGCACGTGACCGTCCTCGTCGAGCAAGACCACCCGCGCGGATACCCGTGTGCCGGCCGAGGCGGTGCCGCGCGCTGCCGGCCCGGCGCGTTCGACGATCTCGAAATAGCTGGGCAGCGCGGCGGTACCACCGAGGTGCAACAACCGCACCATCGGCCGTTCGCGCAGCGCCAGGGTGTCCCGGACGGCGTCGTTGTGAAACCGGCGGGCCAGCAGCACCCGGGCCTCGGCATCGGCGAGTTCGGCAACCAGGGCCAGCGGCAGCGCCGACGGGGCCACGGCGCCCAGCGCCGCGGACAGTTCGTTCTCGGCGGCTTCGCGTGCCGCGCGGGGGGCACGTTCGGCGGCGTCGGCCAGTGCGGCCAGTCGCTTGCCCTCGGGGTCCTGCCCGAAGGCGTCGACGGCCACCGCCCGCGCGACCACCGCCCGCCGGGCCAGGGCGGCGTCCAGCGCCTGCCAGGACAGGTCGTATCGCACGTGCAGGCGGTCCAGCCGGTTGGCGGTCAGATAGGCCCAGGAGCCGGTCAGCAGGATCGCGGCGCCGATCAGCACCGCCAGCACGATCGTCACAACCAGCACTAGTCGGCCACCCGCACGCGCACCCCGGACATCGCCACCGTCTCGTACACCCGCATGATGTCGGCGGCCACCACCGACCAGTCGTAGCGACGCACGACGGTGCCGGCCACCTCGACGTAGCGGGCCCGCAGCGGGTCGTCACCGAGCACGGCGATCAGCGCATCGGCCAGCGCGTCGGCATCGTCGACGGGGACCAACCGGCCGGCCTGGCCGTTGTCCAGCACGCGCCGGAACGCATCCAGATCGCTGGCCACCACCGCGGTGCCGGCCGCCATCGCCTCCACCAACACGATCCCGAAACTCTCCCCGCCGGTGTTGGGTGCGCAGTACACGTCGGCGCTGCGCAGTGCCGAGGCTTTGGTGGCGTCGTCGACCTGGCCGAGGAATCGCAGATGGGTGGCCAGGTCGCCGGCCTTCTCGGCCAAGGCCTTCTCGTCGCCTCGGCCCACCACCAGGACCTCGATATCCGGGAAGGCGGCGGCCAGCCGGGGCAGCGCGGCCAGCAGCACGTCCATTCCCTTGCGCGGCTCGTCGAAACGGCCGAGGAAGAGTACGCACCGGCCGGGGCGCGGGTAGCCGTCCAAAAGCGGGGCCGACGCGAATGCCGCGACGGGTACCCCGTTGGGAATCTCGACGGCGTCGGAGCCCAGTGCCTCCATCTGCCACCGCCGCGCCAGATCCGACACCGCGATGCGGCCGACGATCTTCTCGTGCCAAGGCCGCAGGATTCCCTGAAAGACGCTCAGCGTCAACGACTTTGTGGTGGACGTGTGGAAGGTGGCGACAATCGGGCCCTCGGCGATCATCAGCGCCAGCATCGACAGACTCGGGGCGTTCGGCTCGTGCAGGTGTAGCACGTCGAAATCGCCCTGGCTGAGCCATTTCTTGACGGTGCGATGCGTGGCAGGCCCGAAGCGCAACCGGGCCACCGACCCGTTGTACGGGATGGGCACGGCCTTGCCGCCCGACACCACATAGTCCGGCACCTGCACATGCGGCGAGGAGGGCGCCAGCACGCTCACCACGTGCCCCTGGGAGCGGAACACCTCGGCGAGTTGCAACACGTGGGCCTGCACGCCGCCGGGGACGTCGAACGAATACGGGCACACCATCCCGATGCGCATCGGTGCTCCCCTACCGGCCTTCGAGCCGGGCGCGGCGCTCATCGGAGAGGTCGGCCAGCCACTGCGGCTGCAGCATGTGCCAATCGGCCGGGTACTGGGCGATGTTCGCCGCGAAGTGGTCTGCCAACGCCTGGGTGATCACCGTGACATCACCGGAGGAGGTGTCCAGCGGCGCGTGGATGCGGGTGCCCCAGCCGTCACCGGAGAACCAGCAGTGGGTGGGCAGCAGGGCTGCACCGGTCTCCAACGCCAGCCGGGCCGGGCCGGCCGGTAGCCGGGTGGCCTCGCCGAAGAACTCGACCTCGATACCGGAGCGCGTCAAATCGCGGTCGGCCATCAGACACACCAGTCCGTTGGCGCGCAGCCGGTCGGCGAGTACCTCGCCGGGCGGGCGCGCCCCGCCGTTGAGCGGCAGCACCTCGAAACCCAGGCTCTCCCGGTAATCCACGAACCGCTGATACAGCGACTCCGGCTTCAGGCGTTCGGCGACCGTGGCGAATCGGCCGTACGTGTTGGTCAGCCACACGCCGGCCATATCCCAGTTGCCGCTGTGCGGCAGGGCCAGTACCGCGCCCCGGCCCGCCGCCAGCGCATCGGCGACATGCCCGTCGCCCTCGACCAGTTCCTGCAACCGGCCCGCGAGCACTCGGTGGTCCATCGACGGCAGCCGAAACGCCTCGCGCCAGTACCGGGCGTAGGACGCGAGCGACGCGCGGATCAGGCTGCCGGGCACGTCGGCGGGGCGCACTCCCAGGATCCTGGCCAGGTTCTTGCGCAGTTGCGCCGGGCCACCACCGCGGGCGGCATACAGAGCGCCGGCCTCGAACATGTTGCGCGCGGCGAATTCCGGCATGGCTCGCACCATTCGCCAGCCCGCGGCGTACCCGAGGTCGGTGAGCTCACCTCCCAGCGGCACCCGCAGTCCGCGCACCTTGGGCAGCCCGGCCGACGGTGTGCTCACTCTTCGCCCACCTCGGTCGCCGGGGGCGTCGGGGTCAGCGGATCCATGGCGCCCGGCGACGTCCGCACCGCATGCAGCCGCTGGGCGACAGTCACCACGCTGGCCAGGGCCAGCAGCCACATGGCGATCTCCAAGATCAGCGGCACACCGAACAAACCACTCAGTCCGGCACCGGTCAGGGTGATGATGAGCCGTTCCGGGCGTTCGATGATGCCGCCGTCCCCGCGCAGGCCGCTGGCCTCGGCGCGGGCCTTGATATACGAGATGACCTGTGAGGTCACCAAACAGATCAGGATGGCCACCACCAGCTGGGCGTTGTGCATGCCGAACGCCGCCCACCAGGCCAGCCCGCAGAACACCGCACCGTCGGCGATCCGGTCGCAGGTGGCGTCCAGCACCGCCCCGAACCGACTACCACCGCCACGCTCGCGGGCCATCGCACCGTCGAGCATGTCGGCCAGCACGAAAAACCACACCACCAGCGCGCCGTACCAGAGCTGGCCGATCGGGAAAAGGGTCAGCGCACCGACAACCGACGCGGCGGTGCCCAGCACCGTGATGCTGTCGGGGGTGAATCCGGCGTGCAGAGCCGCCCTGGCGACCGGTCGGGACAGCTTGACGTACGCCGCCCGGGTCATCAGGTAGAAGTCACTCATTTGCCCGACTGCCCCGTCGCTTCGCTCGCCCCGCTCTGATTCCCCGTCGCTTCGCTCGCCCCGCTCTGCCTCGCCCACTCCGTCGCCAGCAGTTCCCGGGTGTCGCGCAGCAGCTGCGGGATCACCTTCGACCCACCGATGATGGTGATGAAGTTGGCGTCGCCGCCCCACCGCGGCACCACGTGCATGTGCAGGTGCTCGGCCAGCGACCCGCCTGCCGATGATCCAAGGTTCAGCCCGACGTTGAAGCCGTGCGGCCGCGACACCGCCTTGATCACGCGAATCGCCTTCTGGGTGAACGCCATCAGCTCGGCGCTCTCCGCAGGGGTGAGGTCTTCCAGTTCGGACAGCCGCCGGTAGGGCACCACCATGAGATGACCCGGGTTGTACGGGTACAGGTTGAGCACCGCGTAGACGTGCTCACCGCGGGCGACCATCAGACCGTCCTCGTCCGCCATCTGGGGGATGTCGGTGAACGGTTCCGAGGACAGCGCCGAACCGGCGCCCTTCTTCATGGGCGATTCGGCGATATAGCTAATCCGGTGCGGGGTCCACAGCCGCTGCAGATGGTCGGGGTCGCCGACACCGGTGTCCACGATCCGGTCCCCGTCGGTCATGCGCCCACCCCGTCAGCGTCGCTCACCCGTCCACCTTGAACAGATCGGCGTTGGGCGTTGCATTCTCCCGACGGGTGATCCAGTCGGCGATGGCCGCCACGGCAGTCTCGCGGGGCACGCCGTTGATCTGGCTGCGGTCCCCGAACCGGAAGGACACGGCCTGCGACTCGATATCGGTGTCTCCGGCGAGCAGCATGAACGGCACCTTCTGGTTGGTGTGGTTCACGATCTTCTTGGCCATCCGGTCATCGCTGGCATCAACCTCGACCCGAACACCGAGCGACTTCAGTTGGGCGGCAATCTCTTCCAGATATGGCACGTGCTTGTCGGCAACCGGCACCCCGACTGCCTGCACCGGCGCCAGCCAGGCCGGGAAAGCCCCCGCGTAATGCTCGGTGAGCACCCCGAAGAACCGCTCGATCGATCCGAACAGCGCGCGGTGGATCAGCACCGGTCGTTGCCGGCTACCGTCGGCGGCGGTGTACTCCAACTCGAACCGGTCGGGCATGTTGAAATCCAGCTGGATGGTCGACATCTGCCAGTGCCGGCCCAGCGCATCCTTGACCTGCACGGAGATCTTGGGCCCGTAGAACGCTGCGCCGCCCGGGTCGGGCACCAGGTCCAGCCCGGAGGCCTCGGCCACCTCACGCAGCGTCGCGGTGGCCTCTTCCCACAGCTCGTCGGAACCGACCGACTTCGCCGGGTCGCGGGTGGACAGCTCCAGGTAGAAGTCGTCCAGGCCGTAGTCCGAGAGCAGATCCAGCACGAACTGCAGCAACGATGTCAACTCGTCACGCATCTGTTCGCGGGTGGTGTAGATGTGCGCATCGTCTTGCGTCATGCCACGCACCCGGGTCAGCCCGTGCACGACACCCGACTTCTCATACCGGTACACCGACCCGAATTCGAAGAGCCGCAACGGCAATTCGCGATACGACCGGCCCCGGGACCGGTAGATCAGGTGGTGCATCGGGCAGTTCATCGGTTTCAGGTAGTAGTCCTGGCCGGGCTTGCGCACACTGCCGTCCGGGTTGTACTCCGCGTCGATCTGCATCGGCGGGAACATGCCGTCGGCGTACCACTCCAGGTGGCCCGACGTGATGTACAGGTTCTCCTTGGTGATGTGCGGGGTGTTGACGAACTGGTAGCCGGCCTGCTCGTGCTTCTGCCGCGAGTAGTCCTCCAACTCCTTGCGGATGATGCCGCCCTTGGGGTGGAAGACGGGCAGGCCCGACCCGAGCTCGTCGGGAAAGCTGAACAGGTCGAGTTCTACCCCGAGCTTGCGGTGGTCACGACGCTGCGCCTCTTCGATGAGCTCCAGATGCCGGTCCAGCGCCTCCTGCGATTCCCACGCGGTGCCGTATACCCGCTGCAGGCTGGCGTTGTTCTGGTCGCCGCGCCAGTACGCCGCGCTACTACGGGTCAGCTTGAACGCGGGGATGTACTTCGTGGTCGGGATGTGCGGCCCCCGACACAGGTCCCCCCAGATGCGTTCCTTGGTGCGGGCGTTGAGGTTGTCGTAGGCGGTCAGCTCGTCGCCCCCGACCTCCATGACGTCCGGGTCGCCCGACTTGTCGTCGACGAGTTCGAGCTTGTAGGGCTCGTTGGCCAGCTCCTGGCGGGCCTGCTCCTTGGATTCGTACACGCGGCGGGAGAACAGCTGACCGTCCTTGACGATCTTGGCCATCCGCTTCTCCAACTTGGCCAGGTCCTCCGGCGTGAACGGTTCGGCCACATCGAAGTCGTAGTAGAAGCCGTCGGTGATCGGCGGGCCGATGCCGAGCTTGGCCTCCGGGAACAGCTCCTGCACCGCTTGGGCCAGCACGTGCGCAGCCGAGTGTCGGATGACGCTGCGGCCGTCGTCGGTGTCGGCGGCCACCGGGACAACCTCGACATCGGCATCAGGCGTCCAGGACAGGTCACGCAGCCGGCCGTCGGCGTCCCGCACCACCACGATGGCATCCGGCGCGCCCCGTTCGGGTAGGCCGGCAGCGCGGACGGCTGCACCAGCGGTGGTCCCGGCAGCAACCCGGATCGGGGCTGCGGGGGCGGGGCTGGCGGCGGCGCTCATCGGGAACTCTCCTCAGGCAGGTACACAGAACGCGACCATGCTATCGGGGTAGGTCAGTCGGAGCCGATACCGATCGGGCTCTTCAGCCAGGCCGGTTGGAAGCCGATCAGATCGCCGAACCAATACAGGGCACCCAAACCCCAGAGGCTGGCCACCACCACCAGCCCGGTGAAGGCCGCACTCAGGGCTTTCACGGCGATGTGCTGGCGGCCGAACCAGGCCATCACGGCGTCGTACCGTTGCCTCACCCAGTGCAGCGCCACCTGGGCGGCGCGGAATTCGGTGGCCAGGATCGCCAGACCGAGGAAGACGATCGCCCATCCCGGGCCCGGGTACGGGATGGCGATGATGCCGACAGCCAGCACCAGCAGGCCCACCACGCCGATGACGACGCGGTAGACGAAATCAGCGACCGGCCGTTCCCGCAGCCCGTCACGCCAGCGTGCCCAGCGTCGCTTGGCCGCCGAGTACGTGGACTGATTGGCCGACTCGTTCACGGCTGCCCCGGCTTGAGCCGGACGAACAGGGCGTCGGCCTCGGTGAGCAGCTCGTCACCGTCGAACAGTCGGCCGCTGACGAAGATCTTGCGCCCGTCGATCCTGTCGATTCCGGCGTCCACCTGCAGCTCCTTCTCGATCGGGACGATCTTGCGGTAGTCGATACCCAGGTGCGCGGTGCGCTGGTACGGGCTCTTGGTCAGTTTGGCGGTGGTGAAGCCCAGCAGCGAATCGAAGAGCAGCCCCAACGCACCACCGTGCACGGCACCGTTGCGGCCCAGATGGAAGCGACGGAACCGCGCCGTCCCGCCGATCCGACCGGCGTCGGTGACCACGAGGTCGACCGGCACCGACATGATGTTGCCGCGGTTGGGCAGGTCCATCCGGCGGCCGGAGGGCGAATGCCATTCGTCGGCCGCGTAGGGCGCCAGCAGCGCCGACACCTTTTCGATCAGATCCGCGGCCTCTCCGATCACCGCGTCGGGTGCGTCGGCGGCGCGGGCGTGGTCCTGCAGCGTGCGCACCGCGTCGACGAATCGGCCGTAGTCCGGCCCGCCCTTGGTGGTGGGCTCGGGCGGGTTGAAACCGCCGCCGGGGTGCGTCGCTGGGTTCACCACACCCGCCACGGTATTGCACGCACGTTCACCGTCGCCGCGGCGACACCGACGCTAGTCTGAGGACGCTATGCGAATCGCCCTGTTCGCGACCTGCCTGGCGGATGCGCTCTTTCCGCAAGCCGCAATTGCCACCGTCGCCGTGCTGGAGCGACTCGGCCACGAGGTGGTGTTCCCGTCCGGCCAGACCTGTTGCGGGCAAATGCATATCAACACCGGCTATCTCGAAGAGGCCACCGCGGTGGTGCGCCATCACGTCGACGTCTTCGAGACGGCGGGGTGTGACGCCGTCGTAGCCCCGTCCGGATCGTGTGTGGGTTCGGTGCGCCACCAGCACGCCATGGTTGCCCGGCGTGCAGGTGACGAACGGTTGGCCGCCCGCGCCGAGGCGGTTGCCGGCCGCACCTTCGAACTCTCGGAATTCCTGGTCGACGTCCTCGGCGTCGACGATGTCGGGGCCTACTACCCACACCGGGTCACCTATCACCCGACCTGTCACTCGTTGCGCATGCTGCGCGTCGGCGACAAGCCGCTGCGACTGCTGCGCAACGTCCGCGGGTTGACCCTGGTCGAGTTGCCGGCCGCCGACTCGTGCTGCGGTTTCGGTGGCACCTTCGCCCTGAAGAACGCCGACACGTCGACCGCGATGCTCGCCGACAAGATGACCAACATCCTCGACACCGGCGCCGAGGTGTGCAGCGCCGGGGACTCGTCATGCCTCATGCACATCGGCGGCGGCCTGAGCCGGCTGCGGGCCGGGGTCCGCACCGTGCACCTGGCCGAGATCCTGGCCGGGCAAGGCGCAAGCGCATGACGTTCCTGGGCACCCCCGGCGTCGGGAACCTACGCGGCGACGTGCCTTTCCCCCAAGCCGCGCGCGCCGCGCTCGACAACGCCCAGTTGCGCCGCAACATCGGCCACGCCACCCATACGATCCGCGCCAAGCGCCTTGCCGCGGTGCACGAATGCGCGGACTGGGAGCAGCTACGCGCGGCCGGCAGCGCCCTCAAACAAGACGTCATGGCCCGGCTCCCCGAACTGCTCGAACAACTGGAACGCAATGTCAGCGCGCACGGCGGCGTGGTGCACTGGGCCCGCGACGGCGCCGAGGCCAATCAGATCATCACGGACCTGATCCGCGACACCGGCAGCACCGAGGTGGTCAAGGTCAAGTCCATGGCCACCCAGGAAATCGGCCTCAACGAGCACCTCGAGGCCGAGGGCATCGCGGCGTTCGAGACCGACCTCGCCGAGCTCATCGTGCAACTCGGCCACGACAAACCCAGCCACATCCTGGTCCCCGCGATCCACCGCAACCGCGCCGAGATACGCGAGATCTTCACCAGGGAAATGCCCGAGGCCGGTGAACTGACCGACGATCCACGGGTGCTGGCGATGGCGGCCCGGGCTCATCTGCGGCGCAAGTTCCTCACCGCGAAGGTCGCCGTGAGCGGCGCGAATTTCGCTGTGGCCGAGACAGGTACGCTCGCCGTGGTCGAATCAGAGGGTAACGGCCGGATGTGCCTGACCCTGCCCGAGACGCTGATCACCGTGCTGGGGATCGAGAAGATCATCCCGACGTTCGCGGATCTGGAAGTGTTCATGCAACTACTCCCCCGGTCCTCGACAGCGGAGCGGATGAACCCGTACACCTCGATGTGGACCGGGGTGCACCCCGGCGACGGTCCGCAACGCTTCCACCTGGTGCTGCTGGACAACGGCCGGACCCGGGTACTGGCCGACGAGGTGGGACGCGCTGCGCTGCACTGCATACGGTGCAGCGCCTGCCTCAATGTGTGCCCGGTGTACGAGCGCACCGGCGGCCACGCGTACGGGTCGGTGTATCCCGGACCCATCGGGGCGATCCTGTCGCCCCAATTGACCGGCACCACCGGGCACGACGACCCCAACGCCAGCCTGCCCTATGCATCGTCGTTGTGCGGTGCGTGTTTCGACGCCTGCCCGGTGCGCATCGACATCCCGTCGATTCTGGTGCATCTGCGCGCCCAGCAGGTGGATTCGGAAAGGGGTGTGAGGGGTGGACTGCCCGGCGGGCAGGACCTGGCCATGAAGGCCGCGGGGTGGGCGATGTCGGCGCCCGGCCGGTTCGCGTTGGCCGAAAAAGCTCTCGGCGCAGGGCGATTGATCGCCGGAAAAGATCACCGCATCAGCGCGCTCCCCTGGCCGGCCTCCAAATGGACCGCCAGCCGCGATATCCCCGAACCACCGAAGGAGACCTTTCGGCAGTGGTGGGCGCGCACCCGAGGGAGCAACACGTGACGGATGCACGAGCGGCGATGCTGGGCCGGATCCGTGCGGCGCTGACCGGCGCACCACCGGAACCTGTTGCCGTACCGCGGGATTACTTTCGGGATCCGCTCACCGGACCGGCCGATGTCGAGCGCTTCGCCGAGGCCGTTGCCGAGTACCGGGCCCGGGTGCACCGTGTCACGGACATCGCGGCGACGGTACGCGCCCTCGTCGCGGCCGATGCGACCGTGGTGACACCTGCCGACGCCCCTGCCGACTGGGTGACCGGCGTGCACACGTTGATCGATGCGCCCCCGCTGGATGTTTCGGAGCTGGACCGCGCCGATGCCGTGCTCACCGGCTGCGCCGTCGGCATCGCGGCGACCGGAACCATCGTGCTGGATGCCGGTCCCACACAGGGCCGTCGAGCCCTGACCCTGGTGCCCGATCACCACATCTGCGTCGTACGAGTGGATCAGATCGTCGACACCGTGCCGCAAGGTTTCGCCGCCCTGGACCCGACGCGGCCCCTGACCTTCATCTCGGGGCCGAGCGCGACCAGTGATATCGAGTTGCAACGGGTCGAAGGGGTGCATGGCCCACGGACGTTGGACGTGTTGATCGTGCCGTGAGTCCGGAGTGCGGCGTGGTTCCGATTGCCCACCTCCGAGCGACTTTTCAGCGGCACGGGTCGAATGATGTTGCCGCTGTTCATTTCTGCGCCAAGTTGTCGGTGGCCGGGCGTAGCATGAACACATGTTCGAACCGGCCGATAAGGACGCCGCAGCGCTGATCGACGCACTGCGCGCAGCCACCCGGGCCGAGGCAACCGCCGCGGCGCAGCGATGGGCGGTGATCGCCGCGATCGTCACGCACCACTGCGATGACGAGGAGGACGCGATCGCCCATGCCGCGATCGACGGCTGGGAATACGCCACCGCCGACGTGTCGGCCGCCTGCGGGCTGTCCAAGCAGGCCGCCTCCGCGCAGATGCGCATCGCCGTCGCCCTGCGAGACCGGCTACCGAAGGTCGGGGACCTGCTGGCCGCCGGTGCTATCTCGGCCAAAATCGCTGCCGCCATCACGTGGCGCACTCGCCTGGTCATCCATGACGAACCCTTGGCGCTCATCGATGCCGCGTTGGCAGGCATCGCCCCGCACCTCGGGACGCTGTCGCAGAAAGGGCTGGAGAACACGATCGACGTGTGGATCGAGAAATTCGATCCGTCCGCCGTGCACGGCACCCGCTGCGCGGCGCGCTCGCGGTACCTGGAGTTCGGCGGTGCCGACGGTCTCGCCGGCACGGTCGGCGTCTACGGGCGGCTGTTCGCCACCGACGCCACTGTCCTGCGCACCCGCCTCACCGCGATCGCCGCCACGGTCTGCGCCGACGACCCGCGTACCACGCCGCAGCGGATGGCTGACGCCCTCGGACTGCTCGGCGCCGACCCCGGTGCAGATCGGCTCGCGTGTCTGTGCGGAAATCCGAGTTGCCCGGCAGTACAGGAGGATTTGCGGTCGTCAACGGTCACGGTGTACGTACTGACCGAATCGGCACCACCGTCGACTGCGCTCCGTGACCCCGACCTGCACGGTGACGGTGCGCGCCGCCATGGCCCCGTGGCGACCGTCGCCGCACCCGGTGTGCTCATCGACGGTGGTGTGCTGCCGGGTCCGGTGCTCACCGAACTGGTGACCACCGGCGCCCGCGTCACGTCCCTGGCCGACCCCGCCGATCTGCCCGCGGCGCCCGGCTACCGCCCCACCAGCAAGATCGCCGGCTGGGTCCGCACCCGGGATCTCGTCTGCGTCTTCCCCGGCTGCAACCGCTCCGCCAAGCACTGCGATCTCGACCACAGCGTGCCCTGGCCGGCCGGGGCCACCCACCCCGGCAATCTGTCGGCCCTGTGCAGCACCCACCATCTGCTCAAGACCTTCGGTGGCTGGATCAAACGGCAGCATCCTGACGGATCGCACACCTGGACCAGCCCCACCGGCCACACCTACACCACCGTGCCGCTGAGCCGAATCCTGTTCCCCGACAGACTGGTTCACACCGCGGCGCCGCCGCCCGCACCGGTCGGTGACATCGCCGACCGGGAGTTGTCCATGCCGCAACGCCGCCGCACCCGCGCTGCGATGCGCACCGCCCGCATCGAGGCCGAACGGCGACTCAACCAGCACACCATCGATGAGAACGCCGAACCCCCGCCGTTCTGACGGGCGTTACTCGGACCAGGAACTGGCCCGGATGATCTCGACGAAGTCCTCCCGGACGAACGAGGGGTCATAGTGGGCGAGGACGTCGGCATTCATGTTCCCGAAGGTGCTGGCCGGCCGGTGCAGGTTACCGTCGACAAAGGCCTGCAAGATGCGGTTCTTGAAGTCGGGCCGCGGGTGCGCGGCCGTCACCGCGGCCACCACCTGGGGCGGCAGCTGGTCACGTCCGATGCCGAGAACATCGGTCTCGACGCCCGCGATCACCGATGCGACCTCGGGTTCCAGGAATTCGGGCACGCCCGGCGTGGTGTGCAGCGCGATACCCAGCCAGACCAGACGTGCGGATGCCTCGTCGCCACCTCGCGCGCGGAGGAATTCGCGCGCGGCGTTGGCGCCGTCCACCTCGAAACGCAACTGCGAGGCGCGGTAGTTCTCGGTCAGTCCGATGTCGTGGAACATCGCGGCGGTGTAGAGCAGCTCCGGATCCGGCGAAATACCCCGCGCACGGGCGCGCAGCGACCCAAAGAGGAACACCCGGCGGGAGTGGTGGTAGAGCAGGTCGTCCTCGGTATCGCGGATGAAGGCGGTGACATCGCGTACCAGCGCGGTATCCGGGATGGTGATATCGGCGATGGTTTCGGCAACACCGGTCATGATCGAATCTCCTTGTTCGACAGGTTCTTACGACGTTCTGACGTCCAGTCTTGCCGTACGGGGCCGGCACCGGGCATGGCCGATCGGCCGCCTTTCCCACAGAATGCGACACAATGGAGCAGTGGCAGCGCGGGAAATGGTCATCGTCGTCTTCGACGGGGTGAAGCTGCTCGATGCCGTCGGGCCCGCCGAGGTCTTCGCCGAAGCCAACCGATTCGGCGCCCGATACCGGCTGCGGATCGCCTCCCCCGACGGCGCCGAGGTGGCCACCTCGATCGGGACCCCGTTCGCGGTCACCGATCGGCTCGATGACATCGAATCGGCGGACACCGTCTTGGTCGCCGGCGGCGACGCGCTGGTCGGCAGACCCATCGATCGCGGTTTGGTCGACGCGGTGCGCGCGGTACCGGCGCGCACCCGCAGGCTGGCCTCGATCTGCACCGGCGCCTTCATCCTGGCGACCGCGGGCGTGCTGGACGGCCGGCGGGCCACCACGCACTGGCGCCACGTCACCTTGCTCGCGCACGCATTCCCACAGGTCAGCGTGGAACCGGACGCGATCTTCGTGCGCGACGGCGAGGTGTACACCTCGGCAGGGGTGACGGCGGGAATCGATCTGGCACTGTCCCTGGTCGAACAGGATTACGGAACCGATCTGGTGCGCTCGGTGGCACGCTCGCTGGTGGTGTACCTCAAACGCGCCGGCGGTCAGTCGCAGTTTTCCGCCCTGGTCGAGGCCGACCCGCCGCCTGAGTCGGCGTTGCGTGCGGTGACGGCGGCCATCGCTGCCGACCCGGCAGCCGATCACAGCGTGAAACACCTTGCCGCCGTTGCCGCGTTGAGCACCCGCCAGCTGACCCGGTTGTTTCAGGCCGAACTGGGCACCACCCCGGCGCGCTACGTGGAGAAGGTCCGGATCGATACCGCCCGCGGTGCCCTCGATGCCGGCCACAGCGTGGCCGACGCCGCGCAGATCGCCGGATTCGGCAGCGCCGAGACGCTGCGCCGAGTGTTCGTCGCCCAGCTCGGGTTGTCCCCAAGGGCCTACCGCGACAGGTTCCGCACCGCTCAGGTATCACCCGACCAGCCGTCCTGACTGCGATAGTGAAACGGTGGATCTGACCTACTCCGAGATCGGTGCGACCAAGGGCCCGCTACCCGCCGGCTATCACCACGTGCACGTGGCGGCGCCGATCGGCACGGGCCGAGCACGCTTCGAATCCGCCGGTGACGCGGTTCTGCGCTGGGGCATGCACCGCGGCGCCGGGGTGCTGGCCCGCGCCGACAACGACACCGCCACCGTGGGCGCCGAGGTCACCGTCGGTTTCGGGCCGCTGCGCGCGCCGTGCCGCGTCGTCTACGTCGTGGCAGAGGAGAACCGCCGCGGGTTCGCCTATGGCACACTGCCCGGGCACCCGGAATCCGGCGAAGAGTTGTTCACCGTCCGCTACGACCCCTCCGACGGCACGGTCTACGCGGAGGTCATCGCATTCTCCCGGCATGCCACCGGGTGGAGCAGACTGGGGGGACCGATAACCGCTGTGGCACAACGCATCATCACCAAACGGTATCTGACGGCGGTGTAGCTGCCGGCTAGGTGCAGCCGCTGACGCTGACACGGCCGCGGGGTCCGCCGACGTTGCCGCAGATGCTCACGTTGGAACCGATCGGCGGGGGCGTGTCGAAGTCCTCGGGCAGCGGCGCGTATTCCGACGGTGGCGGCGCCCAGTCGGCGATGGCACCAGCGATATCGGTGCATCCCCCGACGCTGACGTTCCCGCGCCGCCCGCCCACACTGCCGCACACATCGGCGTGCGCGGTCGCCGGAACCACTGCCACCGAGGCGATTCCGACGGCGACCGCCAGCCACACCTTCATCCTCATCGCGTGAGTATAGGAAGCCGGCTCCGGTTTTCACAGCCCGGCGGCCAGCTCCCACGCCCGCCGGGCCAGGTGGCGATAGCGATCCCGGAAAACGCCGGTGCCCGCCCTGGCATCGGAGGCGTTACCGTCCATGCCACGCCGCCACACCCCGGCAACGATCGAGGCCAGCCGGAACATCGAGAACACGATGTAGATGTCCAGGTTGTCCGGCACGTCCACACCGGCGTGCCGGCAGTAAGTCGCCACGAACTCGCGCTCGGTGGGGATGCCGGTACCGGTCAGATCCTCACCGGCCACCCCGGTCAGCGGATCGTCGTCACCGGGCAGGTGATATGTCATGGCCGCATATCCGAGGTCGGCCAGCGGGTCCCCGATGGTGGCCAGCTCCCAGTCCAGCACCGCGACGATGCGCGGCTCGGCGGGATGGATCAGCACATTACCCAGCCGGTAATCGCCGTGCGCGATGGTCGCCTCCTGGTCGGCGGGCAGATGCTCGGGCAGCCAGGCGGCCAGCCGCTCCATATCCGGACAGTCCTCCACCTTCACGGCTGCCCAGGACCGGGTCCACAACGCGACCTGCCTGGCCAGGTACCCGTCGGGCCGACCGAAGTCCCCCAGCCCGGCCGCGCGCCAATCCACGCCGTGCAATCGGGCCAGCACCCGGGCCAAGTCCTCGTAGATGGCCGCCCGCTCGGCCGGTGTCCCGTCGCGCAGCACCCGATCGGGGAACACCCGGCCCGGCACATGGTCCATCACGAAGAACGGTGTCCCGATCACCTCGGGGTCCTGGCACATCAACCGCATCCGTGGCACCGGCACCCCCGAGCCGGCCAGTGCCGCCATCACCCGATACTCGCGACCGACGTCGTGGGCACGTGGCAACAGCGCGCCGGGTGGTTTCTTGCGTAGCACGAATTCGCCTGCGCCGGTAGTTAAATGAAACGTCGGATTGCTCTGGCCGCCCTGGAACTGGCGGATCATCAGCGGACCTTCGATACCGTGTGCGCCCAGATGACGAGCGAGAGCGGCTTCATCCACGCGGTGTTGCGGCAGGACGTCGACAAGCTCGGGTACACCGGACATGCCCGCAGCGTCTCACATCAGTTAACCCGCCCGACGCCTCTTGCGCGCGCGATGTGCACGTACCCCTGCCAGACTGCACCCATGACCGATCTCGACGCGCCCTCCCCCACCGCCGAGCGTGCCCGCACCGGCTTGTCGGCCGACGCCCTGCGCCGCGCCATCGTCGATCACATCCGGTACTCGATCGGCCGCCCTGCCGCGGCGCTGCGGCCGGAGCATTACTACCGCGCGCTGGCGCTCGCCGTCCGGGACCGCATGCAGGACAATCGGGTTGCATCCACCCAGACGTCACTGGACCTCGGCAGCAAGGTCACCTGCTACCTGTCCGCCGAATTCCTGATGGGTCCGCAGCTCGGGGCCAATCTGCTCAACCTCGGCATCGAGAACGCCGCCCGCGCCGCACTGGCCGAACTCGGCCAGGATATGGACGAGGTGTTGGCCTGCGAGGAGGAGCCCGGGCTCGGTAACGGCGGCCTCGGCCGGCTGGCGGCCTGCTACCTCGACTCGCTGGCCACCCTCGCCCGGCCCGCGATCGGCTACGGCATCCGCTATGAGTTCGGCATCTTCGACCAGGAGATTCACGACGGCTGGCAGGTCGAGAAGACCGACAACTGGCTGGTCAACGGAAACCCTTGGGAAATCGCCAAACCCGACGTGCACTACCCGGTGCTGTGGGGCGGCCACACCGAGCGTTACGCCGACGACGCCGGTGTGCAGCGGGTCCGCTGGATCCCCGGCCGGATCATCCAGGGTGTGGCCTACGACACGCCGATACAGGGCTACGGGGTGAAGACGTGCAACGTGCTCACACTGTGGAGTGCCCGGGCGGTGCAGTCTTTCGCACTGGACGCCTTCAACACCGGTGACTACTACAAAGCCGTCGAGGAGGAGGTCACCTCCGAGACCGTCACCAAGGTGCTGTACCCGAACGACGAACCAGAGGTGGGCAAGCGACTGCGGCTGCTGCAGCAGTTCTTCTTCGTCTCCTGCTCGTTGCAGCATGTCCTGCACATCATGGACGACCTGGCCGACGTATCGGTTCTGGATCTGCCCAAACGATTCGCGCTGCAACTGAACGACACCCACCCCTCGATCGGCGTCGCCGAGCTCATGCGCCTGCTGGTCGACGAGCGCCGCCTCGACTGGGACACGGCCTGGGCCATCACGGTCGCGACCTTCGGCTATACCAACCACACCCTGCTACCCGAGGCCCTGGAGAAGTGGCCGTTGGGCCTGTTCGGCGAGAGCCTGCCGCGCCACCTGGAGATCATCTACGAGATCAACAGCCGGTTCCTGGACGAGGTGCGCGCGAAGTTCCCCGGTGACGAGGAGCGAGTGCGCAGGATGTCGCTGATCGGTGAGGACAACGGCAAGACTGTCAAGATGGCCTACCTGGCCACCGTCGGCAGCCACGCCATCAACGGAGTCGCGGCGCTGCACTCGGAATTGCTCAAATCCAGTGTGCTCAAAGACTTCTACGAGCTGTGGCCAGAACGCTTCTCGAACAAGACCAACGGTGTGACGCCGCGGCGTTTCGTGGCGCTGTCCAACCCGGGGTTACGCAGCCTGCTCGACCGCACCATCGGTGACGGCTGGCTGACCCATCTGGACCGGCTGCGTGGCCTTGAACCGTTCGCCGACGATCCCGGCTTCCGCCAGGAATGGCGAGACATGAAGCGGGCAAACAAGGCCCGGCTGGCCGATTTCGTGGTGGCCGAGACCGGGGTCGAATTGGACCCGACCTGGCTGTTCGACATCCAGGTCAAGCGGATCCACGAGTACAAGCGCCAGCACCTCAACGTACTCAACATCGTCACCCAGTATCTGCGGTTGAAGAAGAACCCCGGCATCGAGATCGCGCCGCGGGCCTTCATCTTCGGCGGCAAGGCAGCCCCCGGATATTTCCTGGCCAAGCGCATCATCAAACTCATCACCGCGGTCGGCGACATGATCAACAACGACCCGACGGTGAACCAGTACCTGAAGGTGGTGTTCCTGCCGAATTTCAACGTGCAGAACGCTCATCTGATCTACCCGGCCGCCAATCTCTCCGAGCAGATCTCGACAGCCGGCAAAGAAGCCTCCGGCACCGGCAACATGAAGTTCATGATGAACGGCGCGCTGACCATCGGCACGCTCGACGGCGCCAACGTCGAGATCCGGGAGGAGGCCGGTGCGGAGAACTTCTTCCTGTTCGGCCTGACCGTCGAAGAGGTCGAAGCACTCAAGCACGACGGGTACCGTCCGGCAGACTATATCGAGGCCGACGCCGAGCTGGCTTCGGTACTCGATCTGATTGCCGGAGGCCACTTTTCGCACGGTGACACCGAGGTGTTCCGACCGCTGGTGGACAACCTGCGCTACGACGACCCGTTCCTGGTCTTGGCCGATTACGCGTCCTACGTGGAGTGCCAGGATCGGGTGAGCGCCGCGTGGAAGGATCGCGACGCCTGGTCCCGGATGTCGATCCTGAACAGCGCGCGCAGCGGCAAATTCTCCTCGGATCGGGCCATCGAAGAGTACTGCGACGACATCTGGGGCGTCCGTCCGGTCAACGTCGTGACCTAAGCCCCTTTCGTAGAGTCGCGACGAACGGGTACACCGGTTACATGACCACCACCGCACCGCTCTCCGATCGCGAGCTCGCGCAACTGGATGCCTACTGGCGTGCCGCCAATTACCTTTCGGTGGGCCAGATCTATCTCCTGGACAATCCACTGCTGCGCGAGCCGCTGGTGCCCGAGCACGTCAAACCGCGGTTGTTGGGGCACTGGGGTACCACCCCGGGGCTCAACTTGCTGTACGCCCACCTGAACCGGGTGATCCGGCACCGGGACTCCGATGTCGTGTTCGTCACCGGCCCCGGTCACGGCGGCCCGGGTCTGGTGGCCAACACCTACCTCGAAGGCACCTACAGCGAGGTGTACACGGGGATCGGCGAGGATACCGAGGGGTTACGGAAACTGTTCCGACAGTTCTCCTTTCCCGGTGGCATTCCCAGCCACGTGGCGGCCGAGACCCCCGGCTCCATCCACGAGGGCGGCGAACTGGGCTACGCACTGGTGCACGCGTTCGGTGCCGCCTTCGACAACCCCGACCTGGTGGTGGCCGCGGTGGTCGGTGACGGCGAGGCCGAGACGGGGCCGCTGGCGGCGAGCTGGCATTCCAACAAGTTCCTCGATCCGGTCCGCGACGGCGCGGTGTTGCCCATCCTGCATCTCAACGGTTACAAGATCGCCAACCCGACGGTATTGGCTCGCATCCCGCAGCAGGAGTTGGAGTCGCTGTTCACCGGATACGGCTACCTCCCGATCACCGTTGCCGGCGACGACCCCGAAAACGTGCATCAGCAGCTCGCGGCGGCACTGGACGACGCGTTCGACCAGATCGCTGCCATCCAGCGGGCCGCCCGTACCGACGGTGAGACCGGCCGTCCGGTGTGGCCGATGATCATCCTGCGTACGCCGAAAGGCTGGACCGGGCCCGCCGAGGTGGACGGCGTCAAGGTCGAGGGCACCTGGCGGTCCCATCAGGTGCCGCTGTCGGAGACCCGCACCAATCCCGAGCATTTGGCAGCGCTGGAACGCTGGTTGCGTAGCTACCGCCCGGACGAGCTGTTCGACGAGGACGGCGCCTTGCGGTCCGATCTGCGCGCCCTCGCACCCGAGGGGTCCCGCCGGATGGGGGCCAACCCGCACGCCAACGGGGGCGTGCTGTTGCGCGACCTCGACCTGCCGCCGATCCAGGATTACGCGGTCGAGGTCGGCCGGCCGGCCACCGAGTCCGCCGAGGCCACCCGCGTGCTTGGCACTTTTCTCCGTGACGTGATCGCGCGCAACCAGGACAACTTCCGGTTGATGGGTCCCGACGAGACCGCGTCCAACCGCCTGTCGGCGGTCTTCGACGTCACCGACAAGGCGTGGCTGGCCGCCGTCTCCCCCGACGACGAGCATCTTGCGCCGACCGGCCGGGTGATGGAGGTCCTGTCCGAGCACCTGTGCCAGGGCTGGCTGGAGGGCTACCTGCTGACCGGCCGGCACGGGTTGTTCAGCTGTTACGAGGCTTTCGTGCACATCGTCGACTCGATGCTCAACCAGCACGCCAAGTGGTTGTCCAGCAGTGCGCGACTGGACTGGCGACGTCCGGTGGCATCGCTGAATTACCTTCTCACGTCACATGTTTGGCGTCAGGACCACAACGGAGCCTCTCATCAGGACCCTGGCTTCATCGACCATGTGGCCAACAAGCGGCCAGAGGTGGTGCGGGTGTATCTGCCACCAGACGCCAACACCCTGCTCTCCGTCGCCGATCACTGCCTGCGCAGTCGTCAGTACGTCAATGTGATCGTGGCCGGTAAGCAGCCCGCGCTGACCTACCTGACCATGGACGAGGCGATCGCGCACTGCACGCGCGGGGCGGGCATCTGGGAGTGGGCCAGCAGCACAACCGGTGAGCCGGATGTGGTGCTCGCCTGCGCCGGCGACATTCCCACCTTGGAGACGCTGGCCGCCGCCGATATCCTGCGCCGCAGGTTACCGCAGCTAGGGGTACGGGTGGTCAACGTCGTCGACATCATGCGCCTGCAACCGGAATCGGAGCATCCCCACGGCTTATCCGACCGCGATTTCGATGCCCTCTTCACCACCGACAAGCCGATCATCTTCGCCTATCACGGTTATCCGTGGCTGATCCACCGGCTCACTTACCGGCACGCCAATCACGATCAGTTGCACGTGCGGGGGTTCAAGGAGCGCGGCACCACCACCACTCCGTTCGACATGGTGATGCTCAACGACCTGGACCGCTTCCATCTCGTGATGGACGTCATCGATCGCGTACCGGGCCTGGTCAGCTCGGCGGCGGTCCTGCGCCAGGAGATGGTGGACGCCCGACTTGCGGCCAAGCACTACACCCGCGAATACGGGGAGGACGATCCGGCGATCACCGGCTGGACCTGGGCACGCGATATCTGACGTTTCCCGCTCCGCGGACCCGGGTAGTCGACCGGAGTCCGAACCCACAACGGAGAGGAAGAACTATGCGTGCCACAACGATCGCCGGTGCCGCCGGAACCACGTTCGCCACCGTGTCGCTGGCAGTCATCACTGCCGCGTCGGCGGGTGCCGCGCCGGCCAGCGAGAGTTACGGCAATCAGCAGGAACTCAACGGCCCAGCCGGCACCGTGACGGCGTGGACCGTCGAGAATCTGCGCCCCAGCACCGACAGGCTGCCGGTTCCGGTCAAGGGAACCCTCTACGAGGCCACCGCCACGGTGCAGGCCGTGCAGGGCACCGCCACCCCGGTGGTGACCGACTTCAACGCCCGCTCGGCCGTGGGCACCGATTACCGCGCCGTGCCGGCCCCCAGCGCGACGGGTGTCAACCCGACGCCGCTGCAGCAGGGCACCAGTGACACCGGCAAGATCTATTTCGACGTCACCGGCCCGGCACCGGAGAGCGTGGTGTACAACAGTGGCGGCCAAGACGTGCTCGTCTGGAACTAAATTCACCGCGTAGGAGAACGTGAAAAAGCGTGAAAGGGGTCAGCCATGGCGTCATCTGGTTCGTCGGTACGCAACTGGGTGCTCGCCCTGGCAACCCTGCCTGCCGCGGCCGCGGTCGTCGGATTTGCCTACCTGCAGATCATGGGTACCGCGGGATGCAGTGAACCCGATTGCGCGCGTCTGAACACGCTGGGGTTCACCCTTATTCAGTACGGGGTACCGGCCGTCGCCGCGCTGGCGGTGGTGGCGTCATTCGTCACCGCCCGTCGGCGCGGCGGCGTGCTGGTGCCAGTTGCAGCCTGGGCCGTGATCTTACTCGCGGTACTGGTGCTGATCGTCAGTTTCCCTCATTAGAAGCCCCGCGCCTCGGCACCGGATTCTCCGGCGTCGATGGCGTCGTCGGGGTTGGTTCGGCCGACGTAAGCCCCGTCGTCGCCGTCCCCGCCGGCTCGGCTGGCAGCCACGTGCGGGTCGTCGGCGACGTCTTCTTCGGACTTTTCGTCAGGGCCATTATTCGGCATCAGCCTTCTCCTTCATTTTCTCGTGCCGCGCACGGGGACAGGGTGTTCGATACCGGCTGCGGAGCCAGTTCGACATCGACCATTAAGGCTCGGTGATCGGAGATCGCCAATTGTGGTGTCGCACATCGGCGCGCCCGCAACCGCGGATGGTCGGTCAGCACATGGTCGAGCTGGCGGCTCGGCTGATGAGTGGGAAACGTGCTCGCGGTCGCCAATGGCCGCAAACCGGACCACCGGCGCACCGCGGGGCCGGTGAGGTTGAGGTCTCCCAACAACATTCGCGGGCCGGGAAATGCCGCAAGGACCCGTGACAGCCGGCGCAGTTGGTAACGATTCCAGCCGGGAACGAAGCTCAGATGGGTGCTGGCCACGGTAAACGTCCCCAACGGGGTGTCGAAACACCCGGCCAGCGCGGCGCGCGGCTCCTCGTCGACCATCATCACGCGATTCGGACCTGGCAGGTACATCGGGAAGCTGAACGGGATCCGGGGCAGATAGGCGACATGCCAGTCCCGCACCGGATAACGGGACAGCAGCGCGACACCGTAAGCGGCCGTGCCCGGCTGTTCGGCTCCCGTGGCGGCGGCCCAGACCGCGCCGGGGGTCCCCGCGATGGTGGCCGCGAACCGCTGGGCCACCGCACCCATGGCGTCGGCAGCGATGGCTGTCAGGTCGACACTGCCGGATCTGGGCTGGTGGACGTCGACTTCCTGGAGGGCCAACAGGTCGGCGTCCAGGGTGCGGATGCAGTGGGCGAACGCGTCGATGTCCACCCCAGCGCCCGGGCTTCGACCGTGCAGAATGTTGAAAGTGGCAACCCGCATGGGTACTCCATACCCAATGAGCGAGCACAACCACACCCATGACAGTGCCCTCGGCGCCAGACACGACGCACTGCGGAAGTGCCTGCGGCATGCCGCGGCGGCGCTCAAGCGCGACGGACCCCAGTTTGCCCTGGCGGGCAGCTACGCAATGTGGGTGTACGGCGGGCCCGAGCCGGTCCATGACGTCGATTTCGTGGTCGCCGAATCCGACGTCGACGCGGCGGTTGCGACGCTGCGCGCGGCCGGCTTCCAGCTACTGCCGTGCCCCGAGGACTGGCTGTTCAAGGTGATCCTGGACACCGCCGCGGAGGTGGTGGTCGATGTGCTGTTCCGGATCAACAGGGTTCCGGTTACCGCCGCGGCGCTCGGGCACGCCGAAATCCGTGATGTGTTGGCCATCCCGATGCCGGTGCTCACCCCGACGTGCGTGATCACCCATAAATTGCGCGCGTTCGACGAACACAACTGTGATTTCGGCGCGCTCTTACCCGCGGTGCGCGCGATCCGTGAAGCGGTGGATTGGGCGCAGGTGCGGGACTCAACCGCTGACAGCCCGTTCGCGACGGCGTTCTTGTTTCTGTGCGGTGGTCTGGGTATCGCGCCTGCGGTCTGAGTCGGTCGCGATTGCCTTGCCATCACCGTGCGCCGATCTCTTGAACGCGCAGGACAGCGTCGGACACTGGACGGGTCGGCGTGGCTTTGCCCGGAATGGTCCCCGTGGAGCGCGCGTTGTCGGTGACACCCCAGGAAAGCGAGGCACTCCCCGTGGCTGACCCCGACTTCATCCACCTCGCCGTCGCTTTGGACGGCACCGGATGGCACCCGGCGGCGTGGCGCGATTCGCAGGCTCGCCCCGACGAGTTGCTCACCGCCCGGTACTGGGCTGACCTCGTCGGGACCGCCGAGCGGGGTCTGCTGGACCTGGTGACCATCGAGGACGGCCTGGCGCTGCAGTCCGACCATCCCTGGCGGGCCGATGCGCGCACGGATCGCGTCCGCGGTCGCCTGGACGCCGTGCTCATCGCTGCCCGCGTCGCCCCGACCACTCGCCGTGTCGGCCTGGTCCCCAGCGTGATCGCGACCCACACCGAGCCGTTTCACCTGTCCAAGGCGATCGCCACCCTGGACTATGTCAGCTCGGGGCGGGCAGGAGTGCGGATCCAGGTGTCGCCCAGCCCCGAGACGGCCCGGCATTTCGGTCGCCGCGCTGTATTTGATTCCCCCGTCGCTTCGCTCGCCCCGGCGCCCGAATCCCCCGACGATCTGATTGGTGAGGCCGCCGACTACATCGAGGTGATGCGCCGGCTCTGGGACAGTTGGGAGGACGACGCCGAGATCCGCGATGTCAGCACCGGGCGGTTCATCGATCGAACCAAGCTGCATTACATCGACTTCGAGGGCCCGCATTTCTCGGTGCGGGGACCGTCGATCACCCCACGCCCACCGCAGGGCCAGCCCATCGTCGCCGCCCTCGGGCACGTCGACCCCGCGTACCGGCTCATTTCCGAGGGCGCCGATATCGGATTCGTCACCCCGCACAGCGCCGGGGAGACCACCGCGCTGGTCAACACCATCGCCACCCGACAGCCCTCCGGGCAGCACGCGGTGCGGGTGTTCGCCGACCTGGTGGTGTTCCTCGCCGATACCACCGTGGCGGCCCGAGCCCGCAAAGACCGCCTCGACGAGTGGTTGGGTGCCGAATACCGCAGCGACGCAGAGGTGTTCGTGGGCACTCCCACCGAGCTGGCTGACCTGCTGGCGCGGTGGCATGCCGCAGGCGCGGCCGGTTTCCGGCTGCGCCCGGCCACCCTGCCGCACGACCTGCACCAGATCACCGGTGGGTTGGTTCCCGAGTTGCGTCGCCGCGGGTTGTTCCGCACTGACCATCCCGGCGGGACCCTGCGCGACCTGCTCGGTCTCCCCCGCCCCACCAACCGGTATGCAGGAGTTGCCCGATGAGCAAGCCCGTCAAGCAAATTCACCTGGCCGCACACTTCCCGGGCGTCAACAACACCACGGTCTGGAGCGACCCGGCCTCGGGCAGCCATATCGCGTTCGACTCGTTCGTGCATTTCGCGAAGACCGCCGAACGGGGGAAGTTCGACTTCATGTTCCTGGCCGAGGGTTTGCGCCTGCGGGAACAGAACGGACTGATCTACGACCTCGACGTGGTGGGCCGGCCGGACACCTTCACAGTGCTGGCTGCCCTGGCCGCGGTCACCGAACGGCTGGGGCTGACCGGCACCATCAACTCGACTTTCAACGAACCCTATGAAGTGGCAAGGCAATTCGCCTCACTGGACCACCTGTCCGACGGCCGCGCCGCGTGGAACGTCGTCACATCGTGGGATGCGTTCACCGGGGAGAACTTCCGGCGCGGCGGATACCTTGCCGAGGACCAGCGATACTCACGGGCCGAGAGCTTCCTGCGGGCCGCCCACACCCTCTTCGACTCCTGGTGCGGCGACGAGATCGTCGCCGACAAGGAACGCGGGGTGTTCCTGTCCGATGAGCAGGCGGGCGCGTTCTCCTATCACGACCAATATTTCGACATCAGTGGCCGGTTCAACGTGCCGCGCAGCCCGCAGGGCCGGCCGGTGATCTTCCAGGCTGGCGACTCCGACCACGGTCGCGAGTTCGCGGCGGCCGCCGCCGACGCCATCTTCTCCCGGCACGGCACCCTGGCCGACGGACAGGCGTTCTACGCCGACGTGAAGGGCCGGCTGGCGAAATACGGGCGTCGCCATGATCAGCTGCTGATCCTGCCCGCGGCGACCTTCGTCCTCGGCGATACGGATGCCGAGGCCGCCGATACCGCCCACCAAGTGCGCCTGGCCCAGGTGTCACCGGCGACGGCAATCAAATTCCTTGAGCAGCTGTGGAATCGAGATCTGTCCGACCATGACCCGGACGGTCCGCTCCCCGCGGTGGATCCCATCGTCGGGGAGAACACCGTCGCCAAAGGCCGGGCTAGCGTGCGCATGCATCGAGATCCGATCGCCGTTGCCAACGAGTGGCGCGCCAAGGCCGAGGCGGAGAACCTCACCACCCGCGAGCTCATCATCGAGGTGACCGGGCGGCAGAACTTCGTGGGATCGCCGGAAACCGTCGCACAATCGATCAACCACCTCGTGCAATCCGACGCGAGCGACGGTTTCATCCTCGTACCCCATGTGACGCCCAGCGGTCTGGACCCGTTCGTCGACAAGGTGGTGCCGCTGCTGCAGGAACGTGGGGTGTTCCGCGCCGATTACGCCGGTGCGACGCTGCGCGACCATCTCGGTCTGGCCGAGCCGGCCTGCACGTCCACGGTTGGCTAGGCACCGTCGCCGACTCGGGCGCCGGTATCCTCACGCACGTCGCCGGATTCCGGGAGCCTAACCCCGTACTGGCGGCCCCGGGTGGCGATCGTCAGCGGAATGTAGATCACCGGGCCGAGCAGCATCGCGGCAAACGATGCGAGGTACATCGGGTACAACCCAGCCACGCCGAGCGCACCGACCAGGAGGCTGGACCCGAGAGCGACCATTCCGCAGACGTTCCAGTCCTTGACCATCCCGTCCCGATACTCGATGTCGTGAGCGGGAGCCAGGTTGAGCAGCTTCCGGCACACGTAGTAGTCGCTGAGCAGGATGAAGATCCAGGTGTTGGTCATGATGCCGGTGACCGCGAGAAACTCCCCGGTGTACTGCAGGATGTTCACCGGATAGCACGCGATGCCGGCGACGCACAGTGCCACCATCCACCATTGTCGGCCAACCCGCTTGGACGCCAGCGCATCCCATGCGTTGGACAGGGCCAGCGAGCCGGAGTAGAGGTTCATGACGTTGATGCGGACCTGGGTGATGACGGCGAAGACCACCCCCAAGACTCCCATCACGACGGCGAAGATCAAGCCGGGATCGGTGGCCGATAGCTGACGCTGCGTGTCGGTACCGTCGAAGTGCCCGAGCATGGTGAAACCGAGCAGCACACCGAACAACATGACGACCACGATCATGGCCAGTTCGACGAACATGAGCCCGGCAGTGCCGGCATAGCCGACTGAGCGCTTGACGAACCGGCCGTAGTCGGTGGCGATCAAAGCCTGGAAAACCACCTGCCCATTGGTAAGGCTCATTGCCTGCCACATCGACGTCGCGGTCAGCCCGCCCTGGGCCGCCCACTCCCCCGGGCCCACCAAGACGTAGCCGTTGGCCAGCATCACCATGCCGATCACGAACAGCACGATAAATATCGGCAGCCCGAATCGCTGCAGCAGATTCATGGAGTGCATTCCGCGCCAGGAGAAATAGAGAGCTGCCGCGGCGATCACGGCGAAGACCACCGTCGCCTGTCCCGAGTCGATCGGGATGCCCAAGAGGTGACTCAGGCCGTGCGAGACGATGCTGCCCTCGAAGACGAAATAGAAGACATAGTTGACGGCGTACACGATGGAGGCGATCGCCGAGCCCTTGGCGCCGAAGCCGAGGCCCCGCGACAACAAGGTGAGCGACAGGCCCTCCTGGCTGGCGATGCGCATCACCAGCGCACCGATGATCGTCGCCCCGATCACCATGTACGCCACCGGTATGAGGAACATCGGCCAGCCGACCAGAAAGCCGATCTGGCCACCAAGGGCGAACCAGAACATCGCCGTGATGTTGCCACTCAGGACGAGCAGCACGGCGGGGCGTCGCCAGCGTTGATCGTCGGGTACCCGAGTGGTGGCATAACTCTCGACCTGCTCGTCGAGACTTGTCGCAGGGCCCTGGAAATAGCTTTTGAGGGACAAGGTTTCACCTTCTTCGTGAGGGCGCCCCGCCTGGGGCATGATGTATCGACCGTCAGCACCACGTGGCGCGACGGGACCGGGTGGCCCTGGGACGAGCGGGCCACACCTGTGGCGTCTCGGTTACGAGAGCACTGCCGGACTGGGTTCGTGAACCGGCCAGTCCTCGAACTCGGCGTCGCGTGCCGGTGCGTCGGGGCCCGACAGCGCGCCGTACCAGTGCGGCAAGCGCATGGTGACGAGGTCTTTACGGCGCACCACGTTCGACGGGTAGACCGAGGCCGAGTCCCTGGTGTCGATGCGGACGGCCGCCACGCCCTCCGCACCGGCCAGCACCTGCTCGTTGCGCGGGAACGCGAAGGTATCCGGACCGAACACGCCCGAGCAGCCGCCGCCCCCGTCGGCGTCGACGGTGTTCGCGAAGGCCAGGTAGACGTTGTTCTCACCCGCGCGCACCCGCATGTGGTGCCAATGCGTCAACGACGGCCCGGTGGGAATCGGGTAGCTCTGTGTGACTTTACTTCCGCTGTGGCCCATCATGATTCGCTCGCGATTGTCGGCGCTTCCCGCGATGACATCGCAAGCGTTGAGGGCCAGGATCCGGCCTGATTCCGGTAACAGGAGGTCATCGCCATGCAGTAGTCCGACACGGCCGAGCGGGATATCGGCATACGTCCAGGCCGCCCCGGCTTCGAACAGCGGTCGTTCGCCGTCTCGCAGGTGGATCTTGCGGTGTACCGCCTCGATGCCATCGGGACCGATCAGTACCAGTGAGTTGTACTGCCGCTCATCGACGGGATCGGATTCTGCCAGACCCACCACCAGCCATGCCGATGCCGCTGCGGCTGCCCGCATGAGTTGTCCGACTGCTGGATCCCGCAGCGTCACCGGGCGGGTGGTCAGCGATAACTCCGGAAAGACGACAAGTTCCGCGCCGCGTTCGGCGACAGCCGATGTGAACAGCCGGTTGATGGTGGCGAGATTGGCCGCGAGATCGGGCGCCGGAGTGAGCTGCGCCACTGCAACCGTCGCGGACTTGCCCTCCGGCAGTCCTCGGTGGCCGTAGAGACCGAAGAAGTCCTTCGGATTCCAGAGATAGCTGTTGATCTGCAACTGACGATAGAGTTCCGGCCGTCGCGCGCGCAGCGCGGGACGATCCGCCCGGTCGAGTTGTGCCGCATCGACGGTGATGGTCGCCGTGGCGAGGCCGTCGCCGGAGTCGATCTGGTCGAGAATGGTCGCATCAGGTGCGATGATGCAGCTGCCGCCACTGAACTGCACACCCCGCTCCAGTCCCCATCGATTGCTTTCTATGACGTAGCAACCATTCTCGTATGCGCGCGAGATCCAATACGGGGCCGGGGTTCGTTCGGCCAGCCAGTTGCTCAGATGACAGATCACCTCGGCTCCATCCACCGCAACCAGTCGTGCGGTCTCGACGAAGTGGATGTCCATACAGATCAGCACGGCGATGCGCCCGATCTCGGTGTCGAACACCTGATGCCCGAGGTTTCCAGGGGCGGCCCATTTCGGTTCGGCGATGTACGCGTGCGTCTTTCGGTGTTTTCCGATCAGGCCTTCGGGCCCGACGAAGGCCGCGGTGTTGTAGAGCAAGCCGGTGCCCTCGTCACGCTCCGGCATTCCGAACACGATGTAGCACTGGTGTTCACGGGCGATCTGAACAAAACGATCCGTGGTGGGCCCGGGTACCGGCTCGGCCATCCGCTCGGCCTCGCCCTGGTCGAAGAAGCAGTAACCCGTGGTGCACATCTCCGGGGCGGTGATCAGTTGGGCGCCGCCGGCGGCGGCACGGGTGACAAGATCTGCGACCCGGTCGATGTTTCCGGGCTTGTCGAACAGTGTCGGCTCGAACTGAACGGCAGCGACCTGAATGTCCTTCACGTGTAAACCTTTCCGGCCGGGAATCCGCGCCTCGATCCGCTGGTGATCGAAAGCACACGCTAGCCAGTTCGACGGTCAACACTGAAGACATTTATGTTACGTAATGGTTAACTACTCACCAGTATGTTTCGTATATGTTACATGCATTGTTCTGAACTGCTATTTCCCTGTTTTGGAAACTATCTACTGAACGACCATCAGGGTGTGGCAGGCACCCTCAACCGGGGGTGCGCCAGGACCAAGTCGTCCAACAGAGCACGCAACGCACGCACGCGCGCCTGCCGCGATATCTCGCGCGGAACAACCTCCCAGTAGTGCCGCGTGACGGCGAATTCCGTTGGCAGCAAACGAGTCAGCGTGTCGTCGGCATCACCGATATAGGTGGGTAGCGGCGCGATGCCCAAACCGGCGCGCACCGCATGGTGATGCCCGGTGATGTTGGTCGTCTGGACGCGGGCTCGGATACCGGGGAGCAGACCTGCCAAGAACCGCAGGGGGGCAACGTCGAGCAAGGCCTCGACGTACCAGATGACGACGTGGGAAGCGAGGTCACCGAGACTGCGCACTTCGGGGTGTTCCCCGACGTATGCCGACGCCGCATACAGGCCCAGCTCGTAGTCGGCGAGCGGACGCACCACTCCTGCGTGGGGCGATGGTTCCTCCAAGGTGATGGCCAGATCGAAATCGCGCATGGTGAGCACACCGTGGGCGGTGGCCGTGACCACGGCGACCTCCAGATCGGGATGTTCGTCGGTCAACGGTCGCAGCCCCGGGGTCAGCAGGTAAGCCCCGAATCCGTCGGACGCGACAATCCGCAACTGTCCGCGCAGGCCCTGATGCCGACCGGAATCCTGAAAAGCCGACACGACCGCCGCGTCGATCGCCTCGGCATGCGGCAGCATCCGCCGGCCGGCGTCGGTCAACTGCCAAGCACCGCTGGAGCGATCGAATAGTCGCTCGCCCGAGGCTTTCTCCAGGCTTGCGATGCGGCGGGTCACGGTCGTGCGGTCGACCCCGAGGCGTCGCGCGGCATCTTGCGGTGAGCCCGAGCGCGTCACCTCGAGCAGATAGCGGAGGTTGTCGGCAGATTCCATGCCCCCATCTTGCCGTGCAGATCTGCACAGGCGGCGTGCGGATCTGACGGTTGACTGGTGCATATTCGCCCAGCAAGCTGATAGCGATTCCCTTGTCGGTCGGCGTGGGCCACGGGCCCGAACCGCTACGAACCGAATCAACAGTCGAGATCGAGGACATCTATGACACATGCCATTTCAGTGCCGCGAACAATGAGGGTCGGCGGCGGTTCCGTCGACGAAACCGGTATCGTCCTTACCGACCTCGGCGCACGGCGTCCCCTGATAGTGACGGACGCGTTTCTGGTCAGCACCGGCCTGGTCGACAGACTCGTCGCAGTACTGGAAGCCGCCGGGGCCAGCGTTGCCGTGTACTCCGACACCGTGCCCGATCCGACCACGGACTCGTTGGCTCCCGCCAAGGCCGCGCTGGCCGCACATCGCGCTGACAGCGTCGTCGGTTTCGGTGGAGGCAGCCCGATGGACACCGCCAAGGCATTGGCCGTGTTGGGTGTCAACGACAAGCCGATGCGAGAGTTCAAGGTACCCAACGTCTACACCGGTCCTGCGCTCCCGATCGTGGCGATCCCGACCACCGCAGGAAGTGGATCGGAAGCCACTCAGTTCACCGTCATCACCGACAGCGCCACCGACGAGAAGATGCTCTGCATCGGGCCGTCGTTCCTGCCGATCGCCGCGATCATCGACCACCGCCTCACCATGTCGATGCCGGCCCGACTGACTGCCGACACCGGTATCGACGCACTCACCCACGCCGTCGAGGCATATGTCAGCCGCAAGGCCAACGCGTTTTCCGACGGGCTGTGCCTGCTCGCCATCCGGGCGATCGGGCAGAACATCCGGCGAGTGGTCGCAGACGGGCACGACGAGCAAGCCCGTGCGGCCATGATGATGGCGGCCACCCAGGCCGGAATGGCGTTCTCGAACTCCAGCGTCGCGCTTGTCCACGGCATGAGCAGGCCTATCGGCGCCCATTTTCATGTGGCACATGGCCTTTCAAACGCCATGCTGTTTCCGGCAGTGACTCGGTACTCGATCGACGGCGCCGCCGATCGCTACGCTGACTGCGCCCGCGCGATGGGTCTGGCCACCGAGCACGATCCGAGCACCGTCGCCGCCGCGAAGTTTGTGGAGGGGATATCCGAACTGTGCCGCGACCTCACCGTGCCGACCCCCGAGCAGTATGGGATCGCTCGCGCCGACTGGGATCGGCTCATCCCGACCATGGCCGAGCAGGCGCTGGTCTCGGGATCCCCGGCCAACAATCCACGGGTTCCCGGCGCCGATGACATCGCAGCGATCTACGACGAGATCTATGCCCGTTGACCGAGCGCGGCAGCGGCTCGCTACGCCGGTACCCCACCCTTGCTCTGGGCGGAATCCGCCACGTCACGCACCAAGTCGCACAACGCTGTCAGCTTCTGCAACTGATCCTGGTCGTACAGCAGGTCGCAGCGGTCGACGCTTTCAGTCAGGTGCCGGTACGAACTCGCGCCCCGTGACGTCAGCCGAAGGTTGATCTTGCGCCGGTCAACGGCGTCCGCCCGGCGATACACCAGGTTGTTGGTCACCATGCGGTCGACAATCTTCGTCAGCGCCGACGGCGGAATCGATGCCGTTTCGCTGATCTCCGACATGGCTAGCGCCCCAGAGTCTTTGAGACAACCCAGAATCCGCCATTCCTCCAGGGTGCATCCCTCTGCGGCGAGCACCTCGCGCACCCGATCCAGCAGCGAATTCTGAATCGCGCTCAACGCCAGCGCAGCCTGGCTCACCGTTCCCAACTGTCGTTACCTCCCGCCGTGGATTACCGTAGCGGGTGGTTCAGGGTAATCGAACGACAACCCCGACCTGGTGGTGGAGATGGGTCGCATGAACAGCAACGCACGCAGGGAATCGGACGCCGTCGTCGTCGGTGTGGTCAATCCGCTGCAGGGACCGCTCGGGATCATCGGTCCGTCGGCACAACTGTGCGCCGAACTGGCTGCCGAGGAGATCAATCGAGAGGGCGGCATACTCGGCCGCGAGGTCAAACTCGTGCACGTCGACGGCGGTGCGCAGGTGCACAAGGTTCGAGCGCAGGTGCTTGAACTCGCCATGGCAGGCACAATACAAGCGGTCGCAGGCGTACACACGTCCACCGTGCGGGAATCGCTGGCCTCGGCCATCGGTGGCGCGATCCCTTACATCTACAACTCGTTGTACGAGGGTGGCGAGCGGCGCCCGGGCGTCTTCGTCACCGGCGAGACGCCGGAAACACAACTGTTGCCCGCGATGACGCTGCTCGCCGGGGAGAGGCGCATCTCCCGCTGGGCGTTGGTCGGCAACAACTACATGTGGCCACGCGGCACCGCGAACACCATCCGGGGGCATCTCGCCGCGACAGGATCCGGGAGTCTCGTCGACGAGATGTACGTTCCGCTGGGCACGTCGAACTTCGACGCCCAGCTCGACCGGCTCGAGCGCTCGACCGCCACGGCGGTGGTCGTCCTGCTCGTCGGGCAGGACGCCGTCGAATTCCACCGGCAGTACGCGGAACGCGAACTGGACGCCAAGGCGGTCCGCCTGACCCCCCTGATGGACGAGAACATGCTGCTGGCCGCGGGTGATCACAGTTGCCGCGATCTGTACGTGGGCGCCGGCTACTTCTCGTCGCTGTGCACCTCCGACAGTCTCGACTTCGTCGGGCGCTATGCCCGCCGCTTCGGTGCCGATGCGCCGTTGGTCGGGACGATGGGTGAATCGTGCTACGAGGGATTGCATCTGCTGGCGGCGCTCGCGCGAACTGCGGGCACCCTCGACGTGGACGTGATGACCACGTTGTCGAATTCGCTGGTATACGAATGCGCGCGCGGCGTGCAGCGCCTCGACGCCGGACACACGGCCCCCAGAACGTATCTGGCCGAAGCCGACGGGTTCGACTTCAACGTGCTCACCGAGATGACCCCGGTCCCGCTGGGTTGACCGGCATGAAACAGGCCTCTGGACCAGCCGCGGTGCCTCTTGCGATCGGGTGCCGGCACCGCACCGATTTCGGCGAACGGGGTGTCACGGCCGGCCACGGCGGCAATGATGGAACAGGACCCGAGCTCGACGAGGAGCGCTTGACATGACCGCGATCGAAAACAACGTCACTTCCACCTCAGCTTTCGACGACGACGTCGCGGCCACCCAGGCCTATTTCGACAGCGCGCGGTTCGAGGGCATCACCCGGCTGTACTCGGCGCGCCAGGTCGCCGAGCAACGCGGCACCATCCCCTCGGACTACCCCGTGGCACGGGAAGCGGCGACCGCGTTCTACCCCCTGCTGCGCGAGCTGTTCGCGCAGAAGAAGAGCATCACCACCTTCGGCCCCTATTCACCGGGCCAGGCGGTGGTGATGAAACGGATGGGTATCAAAGGCATCTACCTGGGCGGCTGGGCGACCTCGGCCAAGGGCTCCATCAGTGAGGATCCCGGTCCTGACCTGGCCAGCTACCCGCTGAGTCAGGTGCCTGACGAGGCGGCGGGCCTGGTGCGCGCGCTGCTGACCGCCGATCGCAACCAGCAGTACTTGCGGCTGCAGATGACCGAAGAGCAACGAGCCGCGACGCCGCCGGTGGACTACCGGCCGTTCATCATCGCCGACGCGGACACCGGGCACGGCGGTGATCCGCACGTGCGCAACCTGATCCGGCGTTTCGTCGAGGCCGGGGTGCCCGGTTACCACATCGAGGACCAGCGTCCCGGCACCAAGAAATGCGGCCACCAGGGCGGCAAGGTGCTGGTGCCCTCCGACGAACAGATCAAGCGGCTCAATACGGCCCGGTTCCAGCTCGACATCATGCGGGTGCCGGGCATCATCGTCGCCCGCACCGACGCCGAGGCGGCCAACCTGATCGACAGCCGCGCCGACGAACGAGATCAGCCCTTCCTGCTTGGCGCCACCAATTTGCGCATCCCGTCGTACAAATCCTGTTTCCTGGCGATGACGCGGCGGTTCTTCGATCTGGGTGTCACCGAGCTGAACGGGCACAAGCTCTACGCACTACCTGACGGCGAGTACGCCGCGGCCGAGGCGTGGCTGGACAGCCACGGCATCCTGCGGTTGGTGGCCGACGCCGCCGCCTCGTGGAAGGACAACCCGCGCCAGTCCTTGGACAAGCTGTTCGACGGGGTGGAGTCGGCGTTCGTCGATGCCTGGCAAGACGACGCCGGGTTGCAGACCTACGGTGACGCGGTGGCCGACCTGCTGGAGTTCCGCGAGCGTGAGGGCGAGCCGCCGGCCACCAGCGCCAAGGAATGGCGCAAGTTCGCCAAGACCGCGTCGTTGTACTCGGCACGGGAGAAGGCCAAGGAATTGGGCGCCGATGTCGCGTGGGACCCGGAGCGGGTGAAGACACCCGAGGGGTACTTCCAGATCCGTGGCGGCATCCCGTACGCGATCGCCAAGTCGCTGGCCGCAGCCCCGTTCGCCGACATCCTGTGGATGGAGACCAAGACCGCCGACCTGGCCGATGCCCGCGAGTTCGCCACCGCCATCCATGCGGTGTATCCGGACAAGATGCTGGCCTACAACCTCTCGCCGTCGTTCAACTGGGACACCACCGGCATGACCGATGACGAAATGCGTTCTTTCCCTGAGGAACTCGGCAAGATGGGGTTCGTCTTCAACTTCATGACCTACGGCGGCCATCAGATCGACGGGGTGGCGGCCGAAGAGTTCGCGACGGCGTTGCGCCAGGACGGCATGTTGGCGCTGGCGCGGTTGCAGCGCAAGATGCGGCTGGTCGAATCTCCCTACCGCACACCGCAGACGCTGGTCGGCGGCCCGCGCAGCGATGCCGCGCTGGCCGCGTCGTCGGGACGCACGGCCACCACCAAATCGATGGGCAAGGGCTCCACCCAGCATCAGCATCTGGTGCAAACAGAGGTGCCCAAGAAGCTGTTGGAGGAGTGGCTTGCGCTGTGGGGCGAGCACTATCAGCTCGGCGAGACACTGCGGGTGCAGTTGCGCCCGCGCCGGGCCGGGTCTGATGTGCTGGAGCTTGGTATCTACGGCGACGGCGACGACAAGCTGGCCGACGTCGTGGTCGACCCGATCAAGGATCGGCACGGCCGCAACATCCTGACCGTCCGTGACCAGAACACCTACGCCGAGAAGCTGCGTAAGAAGCGCCTGATGGATGTCATCCATCTGTGGCTGATCCACCGGTTCAAGCCGGAGATCGTCTACTACGTGACACCCACCGACGACAACGTCTACCAGACCGAGAAGATGAAGAAGCACGGCATCTTCAGCAATGTCTACCAGGAGGTCGGCGAGATCATCGTCGCCGATGTCAACCAGCCCAGGATCGACGAACTGCTCAACGCCGACCGGGTGGCGCTGGGCAAGCTGATCCGTAAAGAGGACTGAGCGGTTCGCGGCTGCACTCGCCGCGTCACGCGGCGCACGAGGCCAATTCGTCCTCGTGCGCGGTGTCGCCGAGTCCTCGCACCGGCCCCCGGGCGCGAGCCACCAGCGGGCTGAGCGCGGCCACGGCCGCCAGGACAACCGACACCACGACAGCGCCGGCGAAGCCGTGGGCGTCGGTCACCACGCCCGCAGTCGCCGTTCCGATCGCCCCGCCGGCCAGTGCCCCGCTGTTGAGCCAGCCGAACGCCTCGGCAGAGGCGTTCTCGTCGACGGCGCGCGACACCATCAGATACAGCGTGGCGAGGGCCGGAGCGAATCCCAGCCCGGAGGCGAACAGCACCGCCAACTGCAGCCCGTGCTGTCCGACGACGCCGAACAGGGCGGTGCCGGCGGCAACGGTTGCCAGGGCGGCGGCCAGGCCACGCACACCGAATCGGCGGTGCCCGAACATGATTCCGCCGACCAGCGAGCCGAGGCTGGCCACAGCGATCGCCGCACCGGTCATGAGGCTGCCCGTGCCGTAACGCGCGACCACACCGACCTCCAGGGCGGTGAAGGACGCGATCAACGGCAGGCTGGCCGCGATGGCCAGCGCGACGGCGCCGTTGCCCAGGATCCGGCCGAAGGCGGCACTGCTGCGCCGCGGCGCCGGCCGCACGTGGCGGGCGCTGAAGAGGAACCATGCGGTGCCCACCACCGTGACAGCTCCGGCCACCACCAGGGGCAGCGCCGTCGACAGGGTCGAGGCCAGCATGGTGGCGACCAGCGGTCCGACCACCCAGCACACCTCCTGTGCCGTGGTGTCGAGCGCGAACAATGCCCGCAGGCTCGGCCCGGACACGACGTAGGGGTAGAGCGCGCGGACCACCGGCGCCAGCGGCGGCACCGAGGCACCGATCGCCACCCCCAACAGCAGCTGCGCCACCGGTGCCGAACCCGCGAGGGAAAGAGCGACCAAGGCGCAGCCGTTCACCATGGCAGCGGCCATCAACGTCGTTGCGCGGCCGAGCTTGCCGGCAATCCGCGCGGTCAGTGGCATGGCGAGCGCCTCACCGATGCTGACGCACGCCACCACAGCGCCGGCCAGCGCATACGAGCCGGTCTTGGCCTGGACGTGTAGCAGGACGGCCAGGGACAGCATGCCCAGCGGCAGCCGCGCGAAGGTCTGCGATGCCACCAGCGTCAGCACCCCCGGGACGCGCAACAGCCCTGCATAGACTTTCACTCCCGGAACTGTACCGTCCAGACGGTACAGTTCGAAAGCGAGAATGTACGCTCTGCCGATGAACTCGGCACGCGACCGCATCCTCGACGCGTATGAGGAGTTGCTCGCCGTCGAGGGCGAGCGGTACGCCACTCTGGACGCCGTCGCGGCCAAAGCCGGTGTATCCAAAGGCGGCCTGTTGTACCACTTTCCTGCGAAAGAGGAGCTGAGCAACGCCTTGTGTGAGCGACTGCGCTCCCTCGCCGCCGTGGACCTCGATCAGATGCGCAGCGCCGAAGAGGGTCCCGCACGGTACTACGTCCGGACGTCGCGATACGAGGGCACACCACTGGACCGGGTACTGGTCGCGGTGTCCCGGCTGCAGCAGGCCGGTAATGCGCAGGCCCGCACCGCCATCGAGGAGGCGTCCGGTAATTGGCTGGCCGTCCTGCATGCCGCGTTGGGCGATCTGGCACTGGCGCGGGCCATCAAGCTCATCGGTGATGGCCGGTACTACAGCGCCCTGTCCCGCGCGGTCGCGGGAAAGCCCGTGCCGTCCACCGGCGATGACGAACTGCTTGCTGTCATCGACCGGATCGTCGGCATCGGTCGCACCCCGTAACGTCAGCGCGTCAGCGCCGCCCGCACGTCCCTTCCGACGAATCGCGCAAACTCCTGCACGTCCGCATCGGCGCTCGGTTGCAGCACCACGGTGTCCACGCCGGCGGCAACCCACCGGCCGACGCCGGCCGCCACCTCGTCGGCGTCGCCCGCCAGTCCGACGTCCTGATTCGGGTCGAGCTCCCAGAACCGGATGTCGGCGGCCAGATCGGCCTGCGCGGTCGGCCCGGTGGCACACAGCACGTAGGTCACCACCGAATGTGCGGCGGGCTCGGTGCGCAATTCGCCGCCGGCCCGGATATGGGCCAGCGCGGCCCGGACACCCTCGGGCGTCGTGCCACCGGCCAGCACCGTGCCTCCCGCCAGTTCGCCGCTCAACCGCAGCGTCTTCGGGCCCATCGCGGCGGCCAGCACCTCGGTAACCTGCGGCGGCGGCCAGTCCAGCGCCACCCCATCGAGATTGACGTAGCGTCCGTGAAAGGTGACCCGCTCACCACGCAACAGGGCGGACAGGCACGTCAGATACTCGCGCAGCAGCGTCATCGGAGAATCCACCCGTTCCCCGATCTGGCCCATCCATTCCTGCACGCCGTGACCCAAGCCGATGCGGACGCGGCCGGGAAAAGCCCGAGCCAGTGTCGCGACCTCCATGGCGGTCACCACCACATTGCGCATCGGGACCGGTAGTACACCAACTCCGACGGTCAGATTCTCGCTGTGCGACAAAGCAATCGCCGCAGCGGAGATGCCTCCCGCCAGGAAACAGTCCTCCCACAGCCACATTTCGTCGACGCCGGCCAGATCTGCCGCCCTGGCCGCGGCCGCCAGATGCTCGGGAGCAATCTGCGGCCGGTAGACGATTCCCAACCGGGTGTTTGCGGGCTCGGCGCCCATCAATCCCTCCTGACATGGGTCCGACACGGATGAGTAAATCGTAGGAGAGAGCCGGCCGACCACCCAAACCATGTAGTGCGCGCGGCACATTATTCTCTGTTTGGCGCGAAAGTGGTTGTTAGCCTGGTCATGTCAGATGTGCGGCATGCCTGCCGCGTCCGCCGCCTGACCGACACCGAGATCCTCCGCGGGGACACGCTCGCACATTAAACCTCTCAATGTGGAACAAACCGGCGCGACGGGAGGTAAGTAGGAAGCATGGACAGCTTCTCGCTCGGCACCCACACCGTCGGTCGCGTCGGATTCGGCGCCATGCAGCTCCCCGGTCCGGGGGTCTTCGGGCCACCGCGCGACCACGAGCAGGCAATCGCCGTCCTGAGGCGGGTGATCGAACTCGGCATCAACCACATCGACACCGCCCAGTTTTACGGTCCACGGGTGGCCAATGAGCTGATCCGGGAGGCACTGCACCCCTATCCCGATAACCTGGCCCTGGTCAGCAAGGTCGGCGCCCGCCGCGACGGCAACGCGAACTGGGTCGCCGCGCAAGAGCCCGATGAGTTGCGGGCCGATATCGAGGAGAACCTGACCACGCTGGGCGTCGACCGATTGGCGGCGGTGAACCTACGCATCCACTCCGGTGATCCCAGTGCCGTGGGCCCGGTGGACCGGGAGCTGTTCGACCGCCAGCTGACCGCGATGATCGCCGCTCGCGACGAGGGGCTGATCGGGGGTATCGGGTTGAGCAGCATCTCGGAGGAGCATCTGCGTATCGCGCTCGACCGCACCGACATCGTGACCGTGCAGAATGCCTACAATCTTGTCGACCGTTCGGCGCAGCCGGTTCTCGATCTGTGCGCCGAGCGTGGGATTTCCTTCGTCCCGTTCTTCCCGCTCGGCTCGGCATTCACTGCGGACAACCCGGTGCTCGGACATCCCGCGGTCCGGCGCGAGGCCGAGAAGTTGGATCGCACCCCCGCGCAGATCGCACTGGCGTGGACGTTGACGGTGGCGCCAAACGTGCTGCTGATCCCGGGGACATCGTCGGTGGCGCATCTTGAGGAGAACACCGCGGTGCGTGACATCGAGCTGGACGACGAGACGAAGCGCCAACTGGACGCGGCGGCGTGACCGCGGATTTGATCGGCGACCCGGCGTATGGGCAGCCGGTCAGTGATCAGGACCGTGCAGAGGATATCGAGTTGGCCAATCTGGTCGTTCCGCGAGTCGGGCGACCCGTGCTGGCCTGATCTTTTTCGCTCGAAGCGGTCATCAGCGCTGCCCGTTGTGAAAGATCTGGTTTCCGCCGGCCCGCTTGGCCTGGTACATGGCGTCATCAGCGGCCCGGATCAGGTCGTCGATGAGTTGAAGGCTGGGGGTGGCCGCGTCACCGTCGATCGGTGCGCTGGCAGTACCAACACTCGCGGTCACCGATACCGGAAGGTTGGCGATGGCCTGGCGCAACTGCTCGGCGTGGATCTCCGGTACCGGCTGGCGCAAGACATCGGCGACGAGGAACTCCTCTCCCCCGGCCCGTCCGATCACGGCCGAGCGCCGGCAGCTCTTCTCCAGCGCTTCGCTCACCCCGATCAACGCGGCGTCGCCGGCGGCGTGACCCTGGGTATCGTTGAGCTGCTTGAAGTTATCGAGGTCGATCATCGTGATGATCAGATGGGCACCGCTCCCGTGGTGGCGCATCATCAGTTCGTACACCGAGTAGTGGAACGACCGCCGGTTGTGCAATCCGGTCAGCGGGTCACGGCCGGAGCTTCGCAGGTCGACGCGCAAGGTGCGGACCAGCGACTCGATGCCGAACGGCAGGCTTACGTTGAGCGCAGCCACGACCGCGAGCGCAGCGGCCGCCAGATAGGCGTCGCCGGTTTCGGCAACGACCCGACCAGCCAGGACTGCGGCGCAGATCGCGGCCACCCCGCAGTTGAGAATGACCTCCCGCAGAGTGTGGAAATAGGCGACGAACCCCCCGACCACCGAGAACGTCGCGCAGCCCACCAATCCCACATAAGGGTTGGAGTACGACAAGCAGGCCGCGGCGATCGTCGCTGACGAGGTCAACGAGAAAGCCATCGACTGCCGCCGCGTTGGCCAGTGCAGCAGGAAAGGCAGTGCCGCGACCACAGCTGCCCCGGCCGCCACGAAGCAGATGACGGTTGTCAGCCGGTTGCCCGGTCCCTCGGGGCTGAACCCCATCAACGCTGTCGAAGCCGCCAGCAAGACGGTGGCGATGAAGATCGTCACCCGCCACAGCAGTTGCAGGCCTCGGTCGTACAGATAGGCACTGATCCAGTCATACTGGTCCGGCACGCGTCCCCACCGAGCCATCGCCACTCCCAGAATTTGCTCGGGAACTGCCGCCAACAATTGCCAGTCAATCTTGCCAGCGCCGTCCGGCGCCCGATGCAGCGGCTGGGTTTTGCAGGCAGCTACCCAGTGCCGGGTGGCTGGTCGACGGTGATCGGTGGAGATCGGCGAAGCGGCCGAGGTGGTCCTCGGGCCGCCGCCTGCGGTCGACAGCGGTCGCACATTGATCTGGTGCCGATTCGGCGGCGACACTTGGCACGCCGGAAGGCCTGCGCCACTCAATCCCCCACCAGCCCAGCCTGATTAAGCCCGCCGCCCGGTCGCGGACCGGCGCCGACACCACACCACTCGAGCGGGACGCACATGAGCTTCGCGCAGAACAGGTAGGGCATCAGTGCTTTGGTTCGTAGAACGCTCCGGCAGTCACAGGGAACAACTCCGCGCGTCAGGCGGAATCGCTGGTGTCGGCCGGAGTTAGGCAGGCTGAGCTGGCGGCGCGGAGATGCCTGGGCAGAAGGCTGCTTCACTGATGCCCACGAGCAGTCCGGCGCGATACCGGTCTAAGCCTCGATCCGTGGATCGACCCTGTTGAGGTTCTTGGGGCTGATTTTTGTCATGGCCCCAGATCGTGGGCAGTCGGTAGTTGCTGGTCTACCCAGCTTTTCCTGTGATGTTCGGGTCGGGCCTTTCGGCGGTTGGTCAGGCGGTGGCGGCTATTGGTGGGCTGTAGCCGATGGTGTTGCGCCACAGGGTGAGCCATTGCTGGGCCCAGGGCCAGTGGGTGGGTAGGTGCAGGATTGCTCGGCGTTGCGGCCGGGCCAGTCGGGCCGGGATGTTGACGATCTTGCGGCGCAGCGTGGCGCCTCGCGCGGCCGCATGGGCACCTCCGGCGAGTACCCCGGCGGCGCGCAGCAGGTTGTGGGCGATCGCGGCGCATAGGATCCAGGCCGAGTTCGCGCCGAAGCGTCCTGAGGGCATGTGGGCCAGGGGTCCGTCGATGAGGTCGGCGAACACGGTTTCGATGATGGCGTGGCGGCGGTGGGTGATGTCGGCGGCGTCGACGGGTTCGGTGGTGTCGGTGAAGAACGGGTGATACCGCCACACCGGGAACAGGGCGTCTGGGTAGCGGGCGTCTTTGACGCGGCGCACGATCAACCGTGCCGTGATCGGGGTCTTGGTGGAACCAAAAGCGGTGTAGGTGGTTTCGGCGACCTCGGCATCGGAGATCCAGGCTCCGGTATCGGGGTCGCGGACTGCGCCGGGGTAGTTGACCGGGGTCCAGGCATCGTCGGGAATCGACGCGATCGCTGCAGCGACGGTGGCCGATTTGGTGAGCACCAGGGAGAACCGGGCCCCGGCGCGTCGGCAGGCATTCACGACGGTGCTGTTGCCGTAGGCCGAGTCACCACGGACCAGGATTTCGCCGTTGGCCCCGGCGCCGCGGGCGGTCGCCACGGCCTGGGCGATCATCCGGGCTGCGCCCTTACCGGAGTTCGTCTTGCCCGCCCGCAACCGCGCACCGGCGATCATCGGGGCCGCGGCGGCGGTGCTGACCGTGGTGATCAGCGGTGAGAGGCCCTTGCGCAGGATCTGTTTCCCGGCGATCTTGGTGTGCCCGTAGGAAGCGCCCTGTTTGGCGTGCCCGTAGACCGGCCGCAGCAGCGAGTCGATATCGACAAACACCTGCTCATCGCTGCCCGGCAGCAGTGGGACGCGCTCACACAGCCCGGCCAAATGCTCACGAAGGACTGACTCGAGTTGTCGGGCATGCCCGAAAGTGAACTCCCGCAACAGGGTCCCGAGCGTCGAGGCAGCGTACACGTCGTCGAACAGGGTCTTCATCCCACCGGAGCGCACGAGGTCGAGATCATCGATGCTGTCGGCGCCGGCACACATCCCGGCGATCACGGTCGTCAGCTTCGGTGCCGGGTTGGCCGCACCGGACTTGATCCGCGGTGCTGCGATGCCCACCTTGTCGGCCAACAACGCCGACAACCCGGTCTGGGTCGCCAGCGTCATCACCGGCACCAGCCCCGCGTACGACACGAGACGCTCATCATCAAAGACCGCCGACGAAGCGGTGAACCTGTGGGACACTTGCACCGGAAGTGCCTTTCCGAAGTTGTGCCGATAAGTGCGTAGAGAACACTCATCATCACAGCTCAGAGGGCACTTTCCTCATTCCGACACCCACTGAACAGCCAATTCATCAGTGGATCGAGG
>NZ_JAPFPY010000049.1 GCF_026240945.1 Mycolicibacterium sp. J2 | reverse complement strand
CTCGCGTCCCCGGCCCGGTTCTGGCTACTCTTCTTCATGACGGTCCCCTTCTCCTGGTGTTCTTGGCGGAACGCCCGACACCTACCACACGGCAGGTCACGAGCGGGGGACCGCCACCTCAATTTCTACGAGACCCGGGACAACCTCGAATCGAAGCCTGGACGCCAGTTCTCGGGCAGTCCTTCGAAACTGTCGAAACCGACCAAGGCCGCTCCGGGCATGGTCAGATGTTCCGACCACCACCGCATCGAACGTCCTTCGAACACTCCGAACTCCAGGTACAGCGGCGCATTGCCATTCAATCGCTGCAGTGCCATCGAGAACAAGGCCCACTTGTCCTCGACAACCACGGGGTTCACCCCGTTAGGCTCCGCGCTCAGCCAATGGCCCAACTCGAGATAACTGAGTACTGCTCGAACCTTTGCCAGTTGGCGCGCACCCGTGTGAGCGCCCAACCGGATGAGTGACTGGCGTACTGCGACCTTGACATCAGGCAGTGGTTGTACGGGCATTGCCGGTGATCCCTATCGTCTCGACGGCCGCCGCTTGTGGTCAGGCCACGTGCGGAACACTTCCAAGTGCTGTCCCGCTCACCTTAAGTGTTCTCCCGTCACTTGGTGTGGTATCGGGAGTGCGGTGATTGTTCAACGATGACAATAGGTTTGGATCCCTTCGGCTATCTGCCGCAGTGCGGACCGACCGGTGACAACGATCATGCGAGACAGTGCTGATCTGGCGAATATTCGTGCTTTCCGAATGAATATCGCGGACGTCGAGCGTAACGGCGCTTCCTGGTCGCCAACCTGCAACGACGATCAGATCCGCTGGTATCCAACAGGCTCATGGGCGTTCGTCTGGCTACGGTTCAGGCATCGCCCAGCGATATCGTCACGACGACGCGGGCGCCCGTCGACGCTGCAGCCGACCACTGCACATCAGGGCTTCGCGTCTCAAGCCCGGGCCGGATCACCTATTCTGCGAGATGCAGCGACGCCTCATCACCGGTGAATCCGACAGCGTATGGAGCACATCTCGTCTTGACGAATTTTCACACTGTCCCCGCCAGGGTTCTCGCGGCAAGGGATGCCACCGATTCGGAGATATCGAGCCCCCGATGAGGCTTCCGGTGGCGATCGTCGTCGGGTACCGATCCCAAGAAGTGATCGGCGAGTGCATCAACGCCCTGCTCGCGGTGCCGGCTCTGCGTGTCTTCGTATGGGACAACTCGCCGGATGACGCAACCCGTTCGGTAATCGAAGCGATCGGCAACGATCGGATCGTGGTCCTTTCCGACGGGCACAATCACGGGTTCGGTGGTGGTGTCAACCGTGCTGTCGCAGCCGCCCTGGCGGATCTCAACGGGCCGGCAACCCTGATCGTGGTCAACCCGGACTGCGTGGTGACGCCGCAGGTGGTCGAGCGGCTTCACACCAGGGTCAGTGGTGACGACGCCGGAATGGTCGCGCCGAGAATGCTTTACCCGGACGGACGCAACGGATTCGCCGGTGGGCCGTGGCCTTCGCTGCTGAAAGAGGTGGCAGCAGCCACCCGGTTGGACGACTTGTTGCCGGTGAACCTGCGAAACCGGATCATCGTGGCCGGTGGACGCGCACTCGGCAGACGGAACTCACTCGCCGATACGTTGCGCGAGGGTCCCGAACTGGAGGTCGATTGGGTCTCCGGGTTCTGCTTTGCGATTCGGTCGGAACTGTTCGAGTCGGTGGGTGGATTCGACGAGGACTTCTTCCTGTATTACGAAGATGTCGACCTGGCGCGCCGGGTGAGTGCGCAGGGCTACCGCAATCTCGTTCTCCGCGATATCGAGGCGCTGCACTACGAGAGCACCTCAACGCGCGGGGTCGGGAAATCCAAGGTTTACTGGCGAGGTTTCGCGACCTATTGTGCCAAGCACAAGTCGAAGGGGGCGGCGTGGATCGCTGGATTGCTGGCAGCGTCGTGAATCGCGACGCCACCACGGTGACCGCGGCGCCGCTGACAGCACGGCTGGCCCCGTCGAGGCGGTGTGATCGATGAGGATCATGCTCATCATCGCCATTGCGGCGACTCTGTTGCTTGCGCGATCGGTTCAGAAGAATGCGGCGCAGGGAGCCGCCGTGAGTATCGCGTTCGTGGCGGCCGTCTGCTACCTCGGGCCGGTGTACATCTTGTACCTCGGGGACGTGTACAAGCATGTCGACATCGCCGCCGCCTCCGTCGTCGTGAGTTCGGTGGTGGTGGCCGTGCTGACCGCATTCCTGATCAACCTGACCGGTAGCGTGCGTTGGCCTGGACTGCGTCTGGTGGTGCCCGTCGTCCTGTGGCTGGTGGTGGGGACCGCGGCGGTCTGGGGCAGGTCCGACGAGCACGACGCGGGTATCGCGCACCTGTGCACGGGGCTGATCGCCTGGCTTCTCGGCAGTTCGTGTGCGACCTTGATCCGCGCTGATTCCGAAGCCCGCGAGCGCACCGCCCGGATCCTCACCGGGGTGTTGTTCGTACAAGCGGTGGTGGTCGTGGGGCAGATCGTGGGTATCGACCTTAACCCGATGACTGCAGAACAGTCCGCACTCCTGGAGGGCCGGTACAACGGCCTGCTCAGTCATCCGGGATTGCTCGCCAACTCGACCCTGGCCATCTTCACGCTGATCCTCGCCCTACGGGATTCGTCAGTGTCGTGGCGCAGTGGGCGGATGGCGGTGACGTTTGCGCTGGTGATCGGAATTTGCCTGGCGGCCCAGAGTAGAGCGCAGATCATCGGCGCGTTCCTCTTGTTGACGGTGTGGGCCATGCTCACCTACAGGCCCAATGTGGGGCGGGGCAAGCGATTCGGGGTGATCGGCCTGGCCTTCGTCGGGCTGCTGGTCAGTTTTCCGGTCCTACAGCGTCGATTTGCGGAGGATCCGAACGGCGGTGGGCGCGGAATTCTGCAAGATGTCGGCATACAGGCCATGCTGGACCATCCGTTGACGGGTGTCGGCCCCAACAGCTATGTCAGCGTGATCGGGATTTCGGATGCGCTCACGGCCTCGGGCGTACCGGTGCACAACGTATTCCTGTTGTCCGCGGTAGAACTCGGTATCGGCGGTGCCATCCTGCTGTGGTTACCGGTGCTGTGGACCTTTGTTCGTGGCTTTCGCCTGCGCAAAGCGACCGGATCGGCGGGCGCGCCTGCGGTGGCATCCGTGGCCTTCTTCATCCCCTTCATGCTCAGTGCATTCACCGGATGGGGGCTCCTCGCCGATCCGCTATGGGCGCTGGTCATGTTGGTGATGGGGACGATATACGGCCTGATGTCGTCGGCCGCTACGCCAGTCGAAGGACTGGATCCGACGTTGCGGCGCCGGCCTGTGGTGGCGAACAAGCCGAGCTGACAGTTTCCGGCGGCTGCGGTCTACCGGGGACGTGCGTCGGGCTCAGGGCGATGAGAGGGCGGAAAAGACGCGGGCGTACTCCTGGGCGTAGGACGCCCAGGAGTGATGCATCTCGACGAAGCGTCGGCCGGCAGCGCCGAGTTCACAGGCAAAATCCGGTTCGTCGAGCACACGCGAAATCGCTTGGGCCATAGCTTGTGGATCGTCTGCAATCAATGCCTCACGCCCGTCGTCGAGACCGTTGAATCCTCGCGCCGCAGGAGAATTCAGGACCGTTGGCGCTCCAGCTGCCATCGAATGCAGCGCTTTGAGCAACACCCCAGCTTCCACCAACGACGGGGTGAGCACGACGTCGGCCCGCGCGAACTCCCCGTGGTAGTCGTCTACCGCTCCGACCACCTGGACTCCCGGGATGTCAGCCAGTTCTTGCACCGAGGGTCGCGGTCGGGCGCCGACGATCCGCAGCGTGGCAGCGGGATGTCTGCGTCGTACCAACGGTAAGACCTTGTGCGTGAGATATTCGGCGGCAAGAGCATTCGCGGTACGCCACATCGCACCGGGGAAGAGCAGGACCGGTGTCGTCCGGTCCGTTCGTGACCAGGCGGGTACATCGAGTTCGATACCGATCCTGGGTGAAGACCAGGATCGCACCAGATCAGAAATATCTTTGCCGTCGCTCTGGGAGAGGGTGAACACATGGGACGCGTGCCGGATGGTGGCGGTCTCCCAGTGCCGGCATCGACGGAGTTCCACCCGATCGAACACGCCGCGCGCCGTGTACCGGGACGTTCGGATGGACTGCCGGAATGCGCGCGTTACCAGGTCGTGCAACGTCACGGTGACGGGAATGTCCCGGATGGCAAGGGCCGCCTCGGCCGGCTGGAGGTATTCCATGTGGACGATATCGGGCTGGATCTCGACGGCGACCCGCAGCACGTCACGTGTCGAAGTCCTCGCCCATGCCGAACGGAAGTGGTACGGGTACAGGCCACCGGCGGCAGCCATGTTGGTGCGCACGGGTGCGGCCGGGTGGTAGACGATGCCGTCGACGACCGACGTCGGAACAGCGGAACTGGTTGGCGCATAGACATGCAACTCCACGAGCTTGCCCAGTTCGCGGATCAGTGGCGCCATGTAGTCGGCTGCGGCATGATCATGCTGCTCGAGTGGGGAGTAGGGCGAAATGAGCAGGACGCGCGTCATCGCCCGCCCGTGAGTGACGGTAACGCGCGAACGGACCTGGTCGTCATACGACGCTCGCCAGTGCACGGCTCGAGGCTTCGAGCCCTGGTCTGAGGGCCGCCGCACAACCCTGTCTGGTCTCGGACTCCGCCTCGATCTGGTGAAGCAAGGCAGCCCGGGGGGAAATGATGTCGTCGACGACAATCCACCGCGGAGACGACTGCACGCTCTCGAAGTAGTCGAGGTACTTGAACTCGGGCTCTCCCGACAGCTCTGAATTCGCGAACCGCACGAGGGCTGCTGGAACGCCGAGAGCGTCGGCGACGATCAGTCCGTGCAGACTCGAGGTATACACGATCGCGGAGTTACTGATCGCCTGCACGACGTCAACCGGATCCTGATTTGGCGCGACCACTCGGTAACCCAGGCTGGTCAGGGCCTTCAGTTGACTCCGGGATGCCCCGTGCGACCACGTCCGGAAATGCGGTATCACGACGGCGTGCGTGCCGCGGCGCGACGTCTTGCCGTCGAGCAGGGCCGGTGCAAGCAGGCCTGGATCGCCGAGCGGTGTCTTCACCGGGAGGCCGAGTGCGTCGCGGGTCCGTGGGCCACGGACCGCCGCGAATGTGCCAACCGATCGTCGTATCACCTCACGCGCCTGTGCCGTCGATGCCGCGCGCAGGCCCGAACCCCAGACCACGGCGGTGGTCGGCTGCCGAGCCCACAGGTACAGGTCGAGCAGCGAACCGACGCCGGTCACATCGGCGGAGGACAGCGGTGCCCACGTCACGCGATACCCGAGTGCGCGAAACAGCAATGGCGACATCTCGTCGCCGAAGTTGGAAAGCAGTCGACCGCCGTTGGCGCGCAACTGGATCCATGTTCCGGCGTTGGCCCGCAGCTCCGCTTTGGCGGCGCGCGGATCCCGTCGTGGTGACCACCAGAACAGCTTCACGCGAGGTCGTCCGAATGTGGGTTGGGTGCTTCCGGTCTCTCGGTCCCTCTGGCGGGCGGTGTCTGGCCGCCGATGCGCCCCGACAGACTTCTATGCACTGACCCGCGATCGCTTTCTGTCGGGAACCCGCCACGTCGACGCCCCTGCCTTCGTGAATAGACAGGGTACAACCGATCCACCGCATTCACTTTGAAGGCTGCGGGTGACTTCGATGCGCCGTCGAGGATCGACGATCATCATGAGGAAGCCACCGCCGCCGGCGCCCGACACTTTGCCTGCGACCATGCCGTGCGCTTCGGCTACCTGATAGGCGTTTTCGATGGCGGCCGTCGAGATACGCGAAGCCATCCGTTTCTTGGCTTCCCAGCCACGAAGCAAGGAATCGGCGAAGCCGTAGATGTCCCCCACGACAAGAAGGTCTTTCATCTCCAGCGCCTCGGCCCTGATGGCATGCGTTGCGGCGAGCGCCTCTTCGTCGCGCTCGACAACGTTGCGCTGTTGTTCGGCGATCACTTCCGAGGAGAGCCGTGAAACACCGCCGAAGTACAGCAGAAGTGACGCCTCCAGCTCAGCGATGACAGCCGGCTGAATTCGCAAAGGGTTGACCACGATATCGCCCCGGCGATTGGATTCCATGAAGTTGAAGCCGCCGAAGGCCGCCGCGTAGTGATCTTGCCAGCCGCCGGCCATCCCCAGGTCGACACGCTCGACTTCCCAGGCCATGCGCGCCAGTTCATAGGCGCCGGGCGTGACACCAAGGAGCTCGCAGGTGGTGGTCAGCATGGCGACCACGAGGGCTGAGGATGAGCCGAGTCCTGAGCCGGGAGGTGCATCCACCTGTGTTGCCAGTTGCAAGGGAAACGGTGCCCCACCGTTGAATTCGTATGCCACGCGCCGATAGACAGCCACGTGTAACGGGAATTTCTGCTCCAAACTTGAGATGTCGAACATGCTGGCTCGTCCGACGCAGTCCCGATCCGGGGAGCGGAACTCAACCGAATCATCGCTGCCGAGTTCGGCAAAAGCGTAGGCGTACTTGTCGATCGTCGCATTCAGGATGCGGCCGCCGAACTCCGTCGAGTAGGGATCCACATCGGTTCCGCCGCCGCCCAGCCCCAGTCGTAAGGGCGCACGTCCGCGTATCACTGCCATCAGTCGTGCCCTTCTCTCGTCTGTCCAACAGCTGTGGCCAAATCCCACAGTGATCCGAAGGTGGCGTCGGCCCGGGCTGAGGGTTTCTGTGTCCCGATCTGCACACTCGAACAACCGCCGGTCGCGGCGGCCACGTTGCGGGCCATGGCGATATCGGACGGGCTGTCCCCGACGACAAGACTCAGTGTCGGGTCCACATCGGGGTGCACCCGCAGCCAGTCGAGCACCATTCCGGGTGCGGGTTTTCGGCATCGACACGATGCCATATCGAGGTGAGGGCACACTCGGAACTCGTCGATCGTGACCCTCGACAGCGCCAGCTCTCCGGCGATGCGGGCGTGGATACTCGAGACCTGATCCGCTGTCATCAGCTTTTTCCCGATGCCCTGCTGGTTGGTTACGACCACGATGTGCGGAGCCCAGTCGCTCAGCTGCTCCAGGGCGGCGAACGCACCGGGTAACCACTGAAACTGCGGCCAGCTTCTGACATAGTCGCCCACGATCTGACGGTTGAGGACGCCGTCGCGGTCCAAGAACAGGCACCAGTCACGTCCGGCCCGATCGGCGACCATCTTCGCGATGGTCGCGTGCGAGGTGCCCCAGCTAGGGCTGCTGAGCGAAGAGCTTGTACTCAACATGTTCAGAGATGGCGTGGATGAAGACAATGTGTGACTCCTGGATGCGTCCGGTATCGCTGGAGGGCACGTTGATCAGATAGTCGGCGAGGTCGGCGAGTTTGCCACCGGATTCTCCGGTCATCGCAACTACCGTCACGCCGAGCTCTTTTGCGGACATCGCCGCTCGCAGCACGTTCGCCGAGTTCCCGGAGGTGCTGATCGCCACGAGGGTGTCCCCGGGTCGGGCGGACCCTTCGAGGGCTCGTGCGAAAACCGTGTCGTAGTCGTAGTCATTCGCCACGGCGGTCAGGTGGGAGGGATTGCCGTGCAACGCTTCGGCTCCCAGCGCTGGGCGATCGAAGATGAAATGACCGGTCAGCTCGGCGGCGAAATGCTGGGCGTCTGCCGCGCTACCGCCGTTTCCGCACATGTACACCCGGGCCCCGGACCGGTAACCGCTGACGAGATGTTCGGCCACATTGCGAACCGTCTCAAGCAAGATCCCGTCGTCGAGTATCCGGGACTTGACCGCAATCGTCTCCGTGAGAACTTCCTCCAGTGTCCGCATCGTCGAATCCTTAGCTGTGCTGGTGGGGAGGCGGGTTGGGTGGCCCCGGACGGTTCGATGTGCGTGACGCTGTCGCAGGCACACCCGGCCCTAGCGGGCTGATCTCTCGCGGTACAGCACGACCGCCCGGAATGTGCGGATGATGATCTTGATGTCCAGCCACAGTGACCAGTTTTCGATGTAGAAGTTGTCGTACCGGGCGCGGTCGAGTATCGAGGTGTCCCCTTTGAGACCGCTCACCTGGGCGAAGCCGGTCAGGCCGACTTGCACGCGATGGCGGTAGGCGTATCGGTCCACTTCGGAGGAGAACTGCTGCACGAAATGCGGCCGTTCTGGTCGGGGCCCGACCACGGTCATGTCACCACGCAAGATGTTCCACAGTTGCGGTAGCTCGTCGATCGAGGTACTGCGCAGAAATCGTCCAACTCGTCCAACTCTGTTGTCCGAAGCCACATTCCACTGTGTCTGGGATTCTGTTTCGTTTGCCGGCCGCATCGAGCGGAACTTCAGGAGTTCGAACTGTTTACCGTCCCTGCCGATTCGTACCTGCTTGAAAATCACCCCCGGTCCGCCTTCGAGGCGAACGGCGAGAGCGGCCAATGCCAGCACCGGCATCAAGAGCACCAAAGCAATGGTCGATACGAGGATGTCGAACACCCGCTTGATCACGCGGGTGGGGCCTTGCAGATTGGGGTTGCGTATCCGCATGATCGGGATCGAGCCGATTTGATCGGCCATGCCCGTCTGGGTGTGGAAATGGTGCATCCGCGGCACGATCAACAGTTCGGCGGTCAGACATGCCTTGGTTCGGACGGCCGTCATGAGGGCGCGCTCCTCGAACGCGCCGTCAGCGATGAGAAGCGTATCGGCGCCGCGCGTCACCACGGCCATGTCGAGGTCGACCACCCTGCCCAGGCGTGGCAGATGCTGCTCGGCGGGGCAGATATCGCAATCGTCGACAAAGCCCTCGACCTTGAGTCCGTATTCCGGATGCTCGCTGAGCGTGCGGGCCAGTTCGGCGGCGGCCGGACCCCCACCGATGAGAATTGTGTGGTGCCTTGTCAGGCCGCGGCGACGGCTTGCGGCGATGAGCCTGGTGGTGATCAGGCGGCCGAGGACTACCAGGGTGATTGCCTGCGCCGCTGTTTCGAGAAAGGTCAGGACCGCGGTCCTCTGATGTGTGTACAGGATGGCGGTGGCTACCACGGCGGTCGCGGCCAGCAGCCTGGTGAGCAGTGACGGTAACTCGTCGAGAACGCTCAGATGCAGGGGAGCGGTGTACTTCGTTCCTCCGGTGAGCAGCAGGATGCCCAGCACTGCCAGCATGAGCATCGAGAAGAGCTGAGGGGGGCGCCAGGCCAGCGGGGCGAGCATCATGGCGCCGTCGACAACCGGTACCACCATGTACCCGCGCACGCGGCTGAGGAAAGGGCGGTGAGTTGTCGTCTTGTCGGGCGTTGTCGTGTTGTCGGGCGTTGTCGCCTTATCGAGGACTCGAACGTCGGTATCCGCGCCCAGGTGTCTCCTCGACAGGGCAGACATGCTTGGACCGGCGAGGTCGTCTGTCTCCGTGCGCGGCCCGGACTGGGTGGCATAGGACCCGGAAACGTAGGAACTGGCGACGTAGGTGGGGAGCCTCTTCATCGCGAGGTTGCCTGTTGTGGAGTTCTGGGAAGCAGTGGAATCCGAAATGGCGTCGGCTACCTCAGTCATGCGCCCGTCCATTCAAAACTAGCAAACAATTTGACTCCCTGTGTTCTGCGCGAGAACAGCGCAAAGGCGGAAATGACTGACGCCTTCGTCAATTGGGGCAATGATCCGTGGGTGCACGTCGGATCGTCGGCCGCGGGCATAACCATCGGCAATGCGACCCTGTGAAGCTGGTTGAAAAGTTTGCTGAACGGTCGCCCGGCCGCCTCACGGTATGTGAGAGTTCGAACGGTGTCGCTCATATCGATTTCACGCCCTTTTCTGCAGTTCAGGGCGATCGTAACGGGTCCGTCCAAGATCTGCACCGGGATCTATTGACGTTCATGTAAGAAGTTTGTGTACGGCACGGAGTTGCCTGTTTCTTTGGTAAATGCCCAGTTCAGAAGTAATAAACCGGTCGGTGAGCGGGCTTCGGGCGCGGGGCGTTCCGACGTGTCATCAAGGCGTTCTCAACCGCGCCACTAATTTGCTGAGTTGACTCCGATTTGGCGAGCGGGAGTGCAGCGCGTGCAACGGGCGAGGGCGGCGTTCGTGGCGGCTGCCGCCACGGGTTGCAGGCGAACGGCGGCGCCTATTGCAAAGCTCTGACACAATCTGGCAAACAGTTTTTGTAGGACTATTGCCGGAACTGCGATGGTTTCGCCTGACTTCGGTAGAGAGCTTTTCCCTGCCTGACGCGGCTTTTCAACAATATGGATCGCTGTTCGACTGGTTGTTGCCGCCGCTGCGCAGCGATAGTGGCGATGAATGGCGAGGTTGCTGACCATGGAGTCCGGGAGGTAGATGCTCGCTGTCGCTCATCGCGGGTGGTGTCGCATTCGGCAGATCGTGGGTAGCGTCACGGCGACAAGGCGTCGGCGGCGCGGCCGCTCCATAAGTAGCGGACAGTCGGCCGCGGCGAGAAAACAAGGGTCGCGAAGCCTATGTGAACGAAGCGTAAATTCTTGACCTGCGCATACAGCCTCGGCGCTGAGGTAAAGCGGGGCCTGGGTGGGTGCGCCGCGAGCTCAGATTCCGAGCAGGCCGGCCACCAGGAGGACGACGCCCACGGCGGCGAGCAGGGCGGCGACTTCTGTCCTGCGCCGGGCTTTGACCCAATCGTTGAGCGCTGCCATCGTCGCGGTGGTTTTAGCGGGGGCTACCAGGTACGCGGCCAAGGGGATTTCCACCAGGGCAAACGCCACCACGTTGAATGCAATGAGCGCAGCTAACTGATTTGACGCTCCGGTGCCTGATGACGCGATCACCGCGAGAGCGGCCAGATAATCGACCGACGGAAGGGCGATACCCAACCCGGCGAAGCCGGCCGCCCACAGGGAGCGCCCCTGCAACCACCGGGTCAGCCAGGTCGGCGCCACGCGTGCGCTTCCCGGAGTTGCCGTCACCAGCACGGCCGCCAACAATGCCAGCGTTCCGATGACGATCTGCACCCGCGGCAATGTGAAATGAGCGGTGGGCAGGTGGCTTTCGAGGAGGAACAACACCACGGCTCCCACGGACAGACCCATGGTGAAGCCGCCGGCCAGGAAGGCGGCCAACTGCAGTTGGGGACGCGGGCGGTTCAACATCACGACGGTCATGCCGATCCGAAACGGTTCCAGACTGACCGCGACGGCCATCGCCAGGAGAGTGAGCCACATCGGGTGGTCAGTCGCCGGCTGCCGCGATGCGCTCGCACATGCCGATGATCGGCGGCAGTAGCCGGGCGATCTGGCTTCCGACCTCGGCGTACATCTGCGGATTTTGTCCGATCGGATCGGGAACGTCGGCGGCAGGTTCCGCGCGGCCAGCCCGCAGTGCCGCGAGGTCGGCCACCGAGCAAGGTGCGTTCTGGGTGGCCATCAGCGCGGCTTCGGAGAGCGTGAAGGTCTTGCGAAACTGCCTGGGCGCGTATTCCAACACGGTATCGAGGTGTGCTCGTGTCATGGTGAGGACAAGATCGGCACCGCCGGCGATCGCCGGGGTGAGTTGTCGTGCCGCGAAACCGGAGGGGTCGCCGCCGAGATTCCGAAGCACCTGCGCAGCCTCGGGATGCATGGCATGCCCGATCACTGCCCGCGTGCCAGCACTGGAAGCCGCGAAGTTGTGAATACGCCGCTCGACGCCGAGGGCAACGGCGAGCCGCTCTGCCGTCGGGGATCGGCAGATATTCCCGGTGCAAATGAAGAGGACGTGCAGGTCAACTCCCAATTCGGTCCCGGTCTGAGCCGCGGAGCACTTGTCGGTGACGCCGCAGATGCCGTCGAGCTACAAGTTAGCCCACCGGCCTTGGCTGTGCCACGATGACCGCGTGAAGGGCATCATCCTGGCTGGCGGGTCCGGAACGCGGCTGTACCCGATCACCATAGGGGTGTCCAAACAGTTGATTCCGGTCTATGACAAGCCGATGGTGTACTACCCACTGTCGACGTTGATGCTGGCAGGTATCCGCGACATCCTGGTGATCACCACCCCGCACGACGCGGCGAGTTTTGCTCGCTTACTTGGGGACGGTTCGCGGTTCGGGGTCTCGATCACGTACTCCGAACAGCCGTCACCGGACGGCTTGGCCCAGGCGTTCACCATTGGCGCCGATTTCATCGGGACGGCGAGCGTCGCCCTGGTGCTGGGTGACAACTTGTTATATGGGCCGGGCTTGGGCACCCAACTGCAGGCCTTCAACGACGTTGACGGTGGTGCGATCTTCGCCTACTGGGTCGCCGACCCCGGTGCCTACGGTGTTATCGAATTCGACGACAACGGGTTGGCGGTGTCGTTGGAGGAGAAGCCGAAAGAGCCGAAGAGTAACTACGCGGTACCCGGCCTGTACTTTTACGACAACGGCGTGATCGCCATGGCGCAGTCTCTCAAGCCCAGTAAGCGCGGTGAGTACGAAATCACCGATATCAATCGGATGTACTTGGCGCAGGACAGATTGCATGTTCAGGTACTCCCCAGGGGAACCGCGTGGCTCGACACGGGGACGTTCGATCAGATGACGGATGCTGCCGAATTCGTCCGCACGATGGAGCGACGGACGGGACTGAAGATCGGCGTACCCGAAGAGATAGCCTGGCGACAGGGCTATCTCACCGATGAGGAGTTGCGCGAGCGGGCAGAACCTCTGGTGAAATCGGGTTATGGGGTGTACTTACTCGATCTTCTGGAGCGGGGCCGCTGATGGCGAGACTTCTTGTCACCGGCGGTGCCGGGTTCATCGGATCGAACTTCGTGCGTCACGTTGTCGAGAACACCGATCACCACGTGACGGTGCTCGACAAGCTCACCTACGCGGGTAATCGTGAGTCGCTGACGGGACTACCCGAGCAGAGGATGGCCTTCGTTCGCGGCGACATCGCCGATGTGGCGCTGGTCGACGAGCTTGTCGAGGCCGCCGATGCAGTGGTGCATTACGCAGCGGAGTCGCATAACGATAATTCGTTGAGCGATCCGCATCCGTTCTTGCACACGAATTTGGTTGGCAGCTTTACTCTTTTGGAAGCTGCCCGTCGACATCGCGTTCGCTTCCACCATATTTCGACCGACGAAGTCTATGGCGATCTGGCCCTCGATGATCCGGACAGGTTCACCGAGTCCACACCGTACAACCCGTCCTCGCCGTACTCCTCCACAAAAGCCGGGAGCGATCTGTTGGTGCGTGCGTGGGTCCGTTCGTTCGGTGTGGAAGCCACAATCTCCAACTGCTCCAACAACTATGGGCCCTACCAACATGTGGAGAAGTTCATTCCCCGGCAAATCACCAATATTCTGCGGGGTAACCGGCCCAAACTGTACGGCGCCGGTCAGAACGTCAGAGACTGGATTCATGCCGACGACCACTCCTCAGCAGTGCTGACGATCCTCGAAAAGGGGCGCATCGGCGAGACCTATCTCATCGGCGCGGACGGCGAGCGAGACAACAAGTCGGTCATCGAGATGATCCTGAAGTTGATGGGCCAGCCGACCGATGCGTACGACCATGTTGTCGACCGTGCTGGACACGATCTCCGCTACGCCATCGACTCGACCAAGTTGCGTACTGAGCTCGGCTGGCAGCCCCGCTATCGGGATTTCGAGAACGGTTTAGCCGAAACCATCCAGTGGTACCGCGACCACGAGGCATGGTGGGCACCGGCCAAGGATGCGACCGAGGCGTTCTACGCCCGTCAGGGCCAGTAATCGTGGTCGAACACGGAAAAGCTCTGCGGCAGTCGACGACCGCCATCCCGGGTTTGACGATCTGGGACCTGCCCGTCCACGGCGACAATCGCGGCTGGTTCAAGGAGAACTGGCAGCGGGAGAAGATGGTGGCCGCCGGACTTCCGGACTTCGGCCCCGTTCAGAACAACGTGTCCTTCAACGAAGCGGCGGGCACCACGCGGGGTGTCCACGCGGAACCGTGGGACAAGCTGATCTCGGTCGCGGCAGGCCGTGTTTTCGGCGCGTGGGTCGATCTCCGGGCCGGACCGACTTTCGGGACGGTGGTGACCGCAGAGCTCGACGCCGCCAAGGCGGTTTTCGTGCCGCGCGGTGTCGGCAACGCCTTTCAGACCTTGGAGCCGGGTACCGCGTACACCTATCTGGTGAATGACCACTATTCACCGACTGCCACGTATACCTCGGTGAATCCGGCCGACAGCACACTGGACATCGCGTGGCCTATTCCGTTGGAACAGGCTGAGCTGTCGGCCAAAGACCGGGCCAACCCCGGACTGGCGGAGGTCCATCCCATACCGCCGCGCAAGATTCTGGTTCTGGGCGCCGACGGGCAGTTGGGGCGGGCACTACGTGTTGTCTACGGCGGTCTGGGGCACGTGGAATTCGCCGACCGGACGCAATTGGATCTCACTGCTCCGGAGCTGGGCGCAGCTCTGCGCTGGCGCGATTACGACACCGTCATCAACGCCGCCGCCTTCACCGCAGTCGACGCTGCCGAGACCGGGCCTGGGCGGTTAGCGGCCTGGTCGACCAATGTGGCCGCGGTTGCGGCATTGGCTCGCATTGCCGTCGAGCACCAGCTCACCCTCGTGCAGGTATCCAGTGACTATGTCTTCGACGGCACAGCCGACCGTCCCTACCGAGAAGACGACCCGTTCAGTCCACTGGGCGTCTACGGCCAAACCAAAGCCGCCGCCGACCAGATCGTCACCACCGTCCCGCGCCATTACATCGTGCGGACCGCGTGGGTCATCGGTGATGGGCCCAACTTCGTCCGGACGATGTTGTCGCTCGCCGAACGAGGGGTAAACCCGGCGGTCGTCAACGACCAGTTCGGGCGGCTCACGTCGGCTGGCGAGTTGGCCGCAGCTATCGAGCACCTGATACGAACACGCGCTGCCTTCGGTACTTATCACGTGACGTGTTCGGGGGACATCACAACGTGGGCGGATATCGCGCGCCAGGTGTTTGCGCTGGCGGGTCATGACCCGGGCCGGGTGACGGGCGTGAGCAGCGAACAGTACTTTGCCTCGATTGCAGGACCGGTCGCACCCCGTCCCCGCAATAGCGCACTGGACCTGGCAAAAATACAGTCGTGCGGATACCGTCCGACCGACACCGCGAAGATGCTGACTAGTTATGTATCCAGCGCAAAAGCTTCTTCGGGAAAAGCTGGCTCGAGATAGCGGGACCGCACAACAACCGACCAAAATTTGCCTATGCGTAGAAACGACCTCTCACCTGCACTGTTCGTGTTGACAGCGGGCCGGGGGTCTGGGATTCTTTTCACAGATTCCTTGACGGAAGGCCAATAGAAAATGTCTGCATTCGCGATACGTTTTTCCGACGCAGCAACCAAGTTTCAGGTGGGAGCCGCGGCCTGTGCTGTCGCGGCTGCTGCGACTCTCACGCCGGCGATTGCCGCCCAGGCCGATATCGCGACTCCGGCGCCGCTGGCGCCGGTGACTCAGGTCCTCGACAACATCGCCCTGGATACTCACAACTACAACTGGCTGCAGAATCCGCTGTGGTGGGTTGGCTCCGCAAACCCGAATCCGCCGGCCCAGACAACGGTGCTCGTCTTCACGCCGCTGTCCCTGATTCCGGGCTTCCTCAAACCGATCTATGAATCGATCACCGGCGGCTTGAATTTCCAGGTGTGCTTGCTGGGCGCCAGCGCCAAGGTCGGGCCCTACGGGACGGTGACGCTGTCCTTCGGCAGGGGTTGCTAGGCCGATCCGCCCAGCTCGCGAGACGCCGCTGACGGCGTCCCGGTGATGGTGCAGGCCCGACGAGTGGTCTGCAGGCCGAATGGGGAAGGCGGCTTCTGCTGAGCGAATCTTCGAGCGATGACGATGGTCCGGTAACGGAGGACGGCGCGCCACGGTTCGAACGCTTACGCGATCTGTTGGGTCGCAGGGAAACCAAGATTTCCGTTTTGGTTTTGGTGTTGATCATCGCCGGATTTTTCGGATGGTTGGCATTCGAAGCCTATTCGGCGAAGGGGGAACTTGAGCAGGCCAGGTCCGGTGCCCGGCAGGCCAAGGAGGCGCTCACCGACGGTCGTGTCGATGACGCCAGGCAATTCGCCGACGCAGCGGAGTCGCATGCTCGATCAGCCAATGCCGCGGTCCATTCGATCCCGTGGACCGTGGCGGCGGCGGTGCCCTGGCTGGGTAGCCCGTTCGAGACGGGACGGCAGATATCCGATGTCGTCCTCGGCCTCGCCAGCGATGTTCTCCAGCCTGCGGCGCGGGTGGGTGTCGCCATTTCGCCGAGCAAGCTGTTCGAAGGTGCGCGGCTGAACCTGCGCTTGCTCCAGGAGAACGAGCCGGCACTTGGCAAGATCTCGCAAGACGCAGGTCGGCTGAAAGCGGAGGCAGACGCCATATCGGTGCCCTCGTATCTTTCGGTTCTCGGCTCGGCCCGCGACGAAGTCCAATCGCAGACCGTCAAGATCAGCTCGCTGTTGGAGAACGTGGCTCTTGCGGCTCGATTGGCTCCGTCGATGATGGGTGCCGACGGACCGCGAACGTACTTCATGGGATTCCAGACCAACGCGGAGGCGCGAGGCACCGGCGGCATTCTCGGTGGTTTCGGCATTCTCCATCTCGACAACGGCACGCCCACGGTCGAGGCGTTGGGGCCCAACACGGAGCTGAAGGGCCCGTTCAACCCACTCGATTTGGGACCCGAATACGCTGATCAGTACGGGTTCACGAATCCGGGTACGGATTTCCGAAACAGCAATCTCAGCTCACACTTTCCCTATGCGGCTCAGATCTGGAGATCGATGTGGGCGCAACAAACGGGAGTCAACGTCGACGGCGCTATCGCGATCGATCCGGTGGCATTGAGTTACATCCTCGGCGCGGTCGGACCGGTAACGTTGGCCGACGGCGAGCAGATCAGCGAAGCCAATGTCGTTGAGTTGACGGAATCGATTGCCTACCAGAGGTTCCCAGTAGACCAGGTGGCAAGGAAGAACTACCTGCAGAACATTGCCAACGCCGTGGTGAAGAAGATGACGGGGGCCGTGCAATCGCCAAGGCGTCTGCTCGACGCGCTTGGACATGCGGTGAGCGAGCGGCGGATCGCCGTCTGGAGTGCCTCACCACAGGATCAGCAGCTCCTCGAGCAGACGCCCCTGGCCCATGTCGTACCCGATGATGCCGCGCCCTACGCCGAGGTTGTCATCAACAACCTCGGCGGCAACAAGATGGACTACTACCTGCGCCGTGAAATCGAGTATGCAGCCGATGGCTGCTCGCAAGATCAACGGAACACCACCGTCACCGTGAAACTGAAGAGCCAGGCGCCGGACACGCCGTTGCCCGCCTATGTCGCCGTGCCGAACGGCATCAAGTCGAACATGCCCATCAAGCTTCCGGACGGATCGATGCTGACCTCGGTTCGTCTCGTTGCGACGAAGGGCGCCAAGCTGTTGAGTGCTTTCTCCAATGGTGAACGCATTCCGGTGTTCACCGGTGCGGAACGGGGTCACCCGACGTTCGAGATCCAAGTTGCCATTCCGCCGCGGCAGGCCGGAGAGCTGGTTTTCCGGCTCTCCGAGCCGACGGTGCCAGGTGCAGCGCGGGTTCCGGTACAACCGTTGATCGACAACGTCAAACCCGTCGTCAAGGTGCCGGAATGCTCGCAGTGACCAACAATTGGTCTTTGCAGAGAGCAACTTCTAATTGCACACGGCGTCGCCAAAGCACGATGACGGGGTTTCACCCGGCGACCGGGGGTATGCTGCGCGAACGTCTAGTTTCCGGCTGCAGAGCAGCGACGTGCGGAAGAGTTACGGCAAAGGGTGGGCGTTGAACTTACAAGATTTCCTGAAGGTGATTCGGACACGGTGGATTACGATCCTTGCCTCCGTGCTCGTGGCCACAGCGGTCGCGGTCGCGGTGACTTTGTTGACCACCCCGCTCTACCAGGCATCGACGCGGTTGTTCGTCTCGGCTTCGACCGCCTCCAGCGTCTCTGACATCTACCAAGGGAACCGCTTCTCGCAGGAGCGGGTGGTGTCGTACGCGCAGTTGCTCATGGGGGAGACGCTCGCCCAACGGACCATCGACAAGCTGGGCTTGGACATGACAGCCGAGCAGCTGCAGGAGAAGGTCAAGGCGACGGCGAAAACCGGAACGGTGCTCATCGACGTCGATGTGCTCGACCCGTCTCCGGTTCGAGCGCGTGATATCGCCAATGCGCTTTCCGATGAGTTCGTAGTCATGGTGCGCGAATTGGAGACGGTGCAAGGCGGGACAGCGCCCGACGCCCGTGTCGTCGTCGAGCAGCGCGCCTCCGTGCCGGATACGCCGGTCAGCCCGAAGAAGACCCGCAACATCTTGCTCGGCCTCGCAGCTGGTGTCGCCCTCGGGATCGGGTTGGCGATAGTCCGCGACCTCCTGGACAACACCGTCAAAAGCCGGGAGACCTTGGAAGAGATCTCCGACGTCGGTGTGGTCGGCGGAATTCAGCTCGACAAAGAACGCCGAAAGACGCCGCCGATCTTCTTCGGCAAGGACAACAGTGCGATTGCGGAGTCGTTCCGCAAGCTGCGCACCAATCTGAGTTTCCTCGCTGTCGACAACCCGCCGCGCGTCATCGTGATCACCAGTTCGATTCCCAGCGAGGGGAAGTCGACAACCGCGATCAACATCGCCTTGGCTCTGGCCGAAGCCGGTAACAACGTGGCGCTGGTCGACGGCGACATGCGTCGGCCTAGCGTGCACAAATACCTCGATCTCGTGGGCACGGTGGGGTTCAGCACGGTGCTCAGTGGGGCCGTGCCGTTGGACGATGCCTTGCAGCAGACCCAGTTCGACGGTTTGTCGGTGTTGGCCGCCGGCGCTACGCCGCCCAACCCGAGTGAACTGCTGGCATCCCAGGCAGCCACCAAGGTGCTTGCGGAATTGCGTGCCCATTTCGACTACGTGATCGTCGATTCGTCGCCACTGCTGGCCGTCACCGATGCGGCGATCCTTGCCGCCAATGCCGACGGTGCCTTGATCATGGTGAGGTATGGCCATACCAAGCGTGAGCAGCTTGCCCAGGCGGTCGAGAGTCTGCGCAGCGTCGGTGCGACGCTGCTCGGGTCGGTGTTCACCATGATCCCGACGAAGTCGAGCTCCGCGTACGCGTATTCGTACAGCTACTACGGCGAGTCGAAATCTAAGTAGTCGCCTGTCATTCGAGGTCACTCGGTGACATTCCGTTCAGCCTGAGCCAGACCATGGCCACCGGGCCGGCCGGCGGCAAGAATGGAGCCGTGCCCTCCGTCCACACGGCGCTGCCCGTCGTCGATCTTCGCGACGATCCCGCCGAACTGCGGGACCGGCTGCGTCGCGTGGCGCATGAGGTGGGGTTCTTCTATCTGACCGGGCACGGCGTGCCCGACGATCTGACCGAACGCCTGCTCACCCAGGCCCGCGCACTGTTCGCGCTGCCGCAGGCGGACAAGGACGCCGTCGCCATGGTGCACAGCCCGCATTTCCGCGGCTACACCCGCCTCGGCGGTGAGCTCACCGGCGGCCAGGTGGACTGGCGCGAGCAGATCGACATCGGTCCGGAACGCGCCCCGCTGCCCGATCCGGACGAGCTCTATCTGCGACTGCAGGGCCCCAACCAATGGCCGGCCGCGCTACCGGAACTGCCCGCCGTCATCGCCGCGTGGGATGCCGCGTTGGCGCAGGTTGGCCGTAGCCTGCTGCGGCACTGGGCCGTTGCCCTGGGTAGTCCTGCCGACGTGTTCGAGCCGGCGTTCGCCGCCACCCCGGCGACGCTGATCAAGGTCATCCGCTATCCCGGCGGCGCCCCGTCCGGCCAGGGCGTCGGCGCCCATCGTGACGCCGGCGTCCTCACCCTGCTGCTCGCCGAGCCGGGCAGCACCGGCCTGCAGGTGCGCACCGATGCAGGATATGTCGATGTCGATCCGCTGCCCGGTGCGCTGATCGTCAACATCGGCGAGATGCTCGAGATCGCCACCGACGGCTACCTGCGCGCGACCGAACACCGCGTCCAGATCGGCGCGGCCGAGCGCATCTCGGTGGCCTACTTCTTCAACCCCCGCCTGGATGCGCGGATGCCGGTTTTGCCGCTACCCGCCGACGTGGCGGCCGGGCCTTGACCCCGAGTGTTGGACACGCTGAATCCCGCAAGATTGGCGGGGGAAGCGAGATGATCGGTCCACGATGGCAAGGAAAAATTATCCCGACGAGTTCAAACGGGACGCAGTCGCGCTCTACCGAGACACCGACGGTGC
>NZ_JAPFPY010000048.1 GCF_026240945.1 Mycolicibacterium sp. J2 | reverse complement strand
ACGGTCACCTGCACCTCGCGGCACTGCGCGCCGCTCTTGAGCGTGAGTTCGCCCAATCTGTCGGACCCGTCGTGCACAATGATCAGGTGAGCGCAGCCTGATGCTCACCGGGCCGCCACCGAAGTTCCACGGAACTCGGGACAACCTCAGCGGGACCTCAAGGAGAGTGTTGGCAAACTATGTTCGGCAAGTGGATCGTCGTACCGCCCTCAAACTGCCCCTGTTCCTGGCCACCGGAGCGGCACTCGCCCACATCCCCCTCGCCTCGGCAGATCCCGGGCGGTGGCCGGCCGAACGAGCCAATGCCTGGTACAAAGCTCAAGATTGGCTGGTAGGGGCCAACTACATTCCGGCAAACGCCATCAACCAGATCGAGATGTGGCAGTCCGGCACCTACGACCCCCGGCGAATCGATGGCGAACTTCGGGTGGCCCGGCAAATCGGGTTCAACACCATGCGGGTGTTCCTGCATGACCAACTCTGGACCCAGGACCGTTCGGGATTTCAGCGTAAGCTGGCTCAGTTCGTCGGCATCGCGGCAAGCCATGGGATCAAGCCCCTGTTCGTGTTCTTCGACTCGTGCTGGGATCCCAACCCCAAGCTGGGCCCGCAGCATGCGCCGGTTCCCGGTGTGCACAACTCGGGCTGGGTGCAAAGCCCGGGTGCGGCGCTGCTGGGCGACCAGCGTTATCGGAATGTCTTGTATGACTATGTGACCGGTGTCATCAGCCTCTTCCGTAACGACAACCGGGTGCTGGGCTGGGATCTCTGGAACGAACCCGATAACCCCGCAAAGGTCTACCGCACGACCGAACGGTCCGACAAGATCGCGTTGGTGACGGCGCTGCTGCCGCAGGTGTTCCAGTGGGCACGTGCGGCCAATCCGGTCCAACCGCTGACGAGCGGGGTCTGGCAGGGGAGTTGGGCGCCGGGCAAGCTCAGCGCGATGGCCCGCATCCAGTTGGACAACTCCGACGTCATCAGCTTCCACTCCTACGGCAAGCCGGCCGACTTCGAAGACCGTGTCAACGAACTCGTCCCGCTGGGGCGTCCGCTGCTGTGCACGGAATATCTGGCCCGCCCGGAAGGCAGCACCATCGAGGCCATCTTGCCGATTGCCAAGCGCCGCAACATCGGAATGTACAACTGGGGTCTGGTGGCCGGTAAGACGCAGACCTACTTCCCGTGGGATTCGTGGGACCACCCGTCCCCGGCGGAACCCAAGCTGTGGTTCCACGACCTGCTGTATCCCGACGGACGCGCCTACCGGGACAGCGAGATCCAGACGATTCAATCGCTGACCGGACGGGTGGGGCAGACCTAGCCGAGATACTGCAGAATGGCTGCGGTAACCGCCTCGGGCTGGTCTACCTGCAGGAAATGCCCTGCACCCGCGATGATGTGGATTTTGCTGCCGGGCGGTAGCAAGTCCTGGGCGCCGTCCAGGTAACCCGCCTGCATGCAGCCGTCGGTGTCGCCGTGCAACAAGAGCACCGGGACGCGCGGCAGCCTGAGCCGGTAGCGGTGCAGCTGCTTGTAAGGCTTGGATGCCGGTGTGAACCGCATATTCGCGCGGTAGTACCCGACGGCGGCGCGGCGATGCGCGGCACTGGGAAGCGCGGCGAGTGTCCGGGCGGCATCGTCGTCGACGTCGGTACCAGGCGGGGACCAGTCCTTCCACAGCCGGGGGATGACGCGGTCGAGCACCCGCTCCGGCACCAACGGGGTTTGGAAGAACAAGATGTACCAACTCATTCGGAGCTGGCGAGCTCCCATGGTCACTGTCTTGGTCGGGCGCAGGGATGCCTTCGCGATGGCGCGGATCGGCGGCAGGGCCAGTGAGATGTGGGCGGCGAAGGGGGAGTCGGGGGAAGCGGCCAGCGCATTGGCCGTCCACCCACCCCAGTCGTGCCCGATCAGCGCGGCGTCAGCGGGGGCCCCGAGCGCAGCGTGCAGTTCGATGAGATCGGACATGAGTGCGCCGAGGTGATAGTCGCCGTCGGGCGCGGGTCCGGTGGGCGCGTAGCCGCGGGTGAAGGGTGCGATCACCCGAAACCCGTTATCCGCCAGAATCGGAGCAACATGGCGCCAACTGTGCGCGCTGTCCGGGAAGCCGTGCACGCACAGCGCGAGCCGGCCGTCGGACGGACCCCACTCCAGGGCCGTCATGCGCAGGTGCGGCAGGTCAAACTCCAGGACGCGGGGGTCGGCCATGGGTTGACCATACAAGGGCGATTCTGTGTCGGGTCGGATTTGGCGCATGGGCATGGATCACGCAATCGCCTGGTGACCTTGGCGCAACCACGCGTAAGAAAGGTCGCTAGGGCTGTGCTCACCGGGCACCAGCCCCGTCGGCTTTGATGGTGGCTGGAATCCTTTGTACTTCGGGTCGTATCCGAGGCTCTGCCACTTCGGGTTGTGACCCACCGTCGGCCATTTCGGGTCGTAACCAAGCGCTCGCCACCGCGGATCATTCGGTCGCGGTTGTCCGCTCATCTTTGGCGGCGTCGTGGTGACGGCAGCCTGTGCTGTGGCACTGCAGGTGTCGGTAACGGCGGTTGCTCTGCAGTCCTGGCGTGCAGGCGGTTCCGATGCTGCTGTCACCACCAACGCCGACATCACAGCTGCGGCCGCCAATGTCCAGGACACAGCGGGTAGTACCGCAGTCATCTTCCCGGGTGACGCGAGCTGATTGCCGGCCGGAATGACGGCCCACGGAGGGCTGGTGACTGCATGCGCGTGTTCTCCTTCAAGCTGGGTGGGTCCAGCACCGCCGGCAATGACGCTCGCGGTAGGCGTCCGGTACCCGAAAGGACTGCACAGCCATCGTGCCGCTGTTGAGCGCAACGAGGTAGTCGCGCCGGTGTTGTGATCCCACAAAGAGTGTTTGTGAGTAACACGGTGGGCAGGGCGAGCGGCTGGGCTACCTCGCCGCCGTGAGATGTGTGATCAGCCAGTTTTGCGAGTGGTCGAGCCAGTCGCGGTAATGCCGCATGGCGCAGTGGTCGTCGTCGGGATAGAGCAGCAGTTCACCTCGCGGTGCAGTGTCGGCGAGGTCGATGGTGTCTTGGGTGGCCATAAGTGTGTCATGGTCACCGTTGATGGACAGTAGGGGAATAGCGATGTGCGCGTAGCGATCCCGGATGGAGAGGGCTTTGAGGGAGCGCAGCAGGTGGAGGGGACCGGTGGCCCCGAGAGTGTCGGACAGTGCGCTGATGATGATCTCGGGGGTGCCCAGCGATCCGCCACTGAAGGAGTGGTGGGTGGGGGCTCCGCATGCGATGGCACAGGTCAGGCGGTCGTCGGCGGCGGCCATCCGGGCGGCCCAGTAGCCACCGAAGCTCACTCCGACCATCGCGATGTGGCCGTGGTCGAGCCTGGGGTCGGCGCTGAGGTAGTCGATGACGTTGTGGTAGATCGTCTCGGATGCGGCGCCCATGGGATTGATGTAGGAATAGCTGCCGGGCATTTCCATCATGAACACCGCGAGGCCGGATGCGCGGTAGCGCAGCTGCCCGACGGCCAGTTCCTGCACGGTGCCCTCCAGACCGTTGGTGATCAACGTAACTGGGTGTGGGCCGGGGCCAGATGGCAGGACGAGCCAGCCGCGAACGACATCACCGCCGGCGATGGGGATCTCGACGTGTTCTGCGGTGATATTGATCGCTGGGGCGATGGCAGTGATCAGGGTGTCGAAGAGCTTTCGTGAGCGCCGGTAGGCCCGCGTGCGGTGGCTGCTGTGGCCGGGGAAGGCGCTGATCTGGTAGTAGGTGATGGCTTTGACCCAGGCGTCGATAGCATTGAACGCCAACGTAATTCGATCGCGGTCAGCCAGCTGGGCATATCTGTCGACAACTGAGGTGATGAAGCGTTGGCCTGGTTGTGGTCCATGGTCGGCGAACAGCGATGCCGCGGGGGCGATCAAGCTCGCCAAGGTGGTGATCTCCTCGGCGGTCGGGTCGGCGAGGTCGTAGGTGACAGAGGTGCCGTCGCCGGCAAGCTGGCGCAACAGGTCGGTGGCGCGGCGGGCATGCTGGTCGGCAATGCGGTCCCAGTGCGCGCACCAGCGGTCGTCGCGGAAGGACCGCGCTTGGCGGATCTGACGGGCGAACTCGGTGTGGTCGAGGCCGCCCATGTTGGCGTAGCGCAGGACAAACAGTTTCGGCAAGAACGGTGCCGCGCCGGTCCAGCGCGTCGCCAGGTTGGTGGTGCGGGTGGCGGCGCAGGCCGTCACAAAGAGCTTTTGCAACAGGGTGGCTTTGGTCACGGTCGTAGTCCGAACATCCCCATCGGTGGTCTCGCCCATACTGAGCCCTTCGTTCCCGGAACAATCGTTCCGAGGTTAGCATCGAAGCGGCAGAGTTCGGAACAACTGTTCCGACATGATGGGAAGGCACGACATGTTGCTGCGACGCGTTCGCACCCGCACCGGTCTGCAACTGCAGACGCTCACCGGCGTGGGCGACTGGCACCCCGTCGACGACCGCTCACCGGTGGGCGGGCAGATCTTCGACGATGCCTGGGAGATGGCCCGCGTCGACGAGCATCTCCAGCGCAGCCAACTCTTGCTGCCGTTTCAGCCGGTGTCGTTTCGGGACTTCATGCTCTACGAGCGTCACGTCCTGGATGCGAGCAGGGGCCTGGTACGCCGGTTCCATCACGCTCAATACCGCATCATCGCGGCCGCCGAAGCGGTCACCGGGCGCCCCTTCCCGCTCCTGAAACCCCATAAGCTCTTCTATTCGCAGCCGATCTACTACATGTCCAACGCGATGACGTTCGTGCCGTCGGGCACCCCGATCGCCCCGCCGTCCTATAGTCGAGCCCTGGATTTCGAGCTGGAGATCGGGTTCGTGCTCAGCCGCGGCCTCTACAACGCGACACCGGCCGAGGCTCTGGGCGCGATCGGTGCGTTCGTGGTGCTCAACGACTTCAGCGCCCGCGACGTGCAGCGCGCCGAGATGGACACTGGCCTGGGCCCGCAAAAGGCCAAACACTTCGTCAGTTCGATGTCTGACATCGCGGTCACTGCCGAGGAGATACTGCCCCGCGTCGGTCAACTCGAAGGACGCGTGTCGATCAACGGCGTGGTGGTGACGACGGTGTCCAGCGCCGGTATGGCCCACAGTCTCGGCGACGTGTTGGCGCACGCATCCCGAAGCGAACGCCTGTACCCCGGTGAATTATTCGGTACCGGAACACTTCCCGGCGGCAGCGGCATGGAATCCGGGCACTGGCTGCGCAGCGGGGATGTCCTGCATCTGAGTATCGACGGCATCGGCACCATCGAACATCGGATTGTGGGGTCATGAGCACGCGTGCGGCGCTCAGCGCAGGCGCGACGTCGCGTGAAGCCGGCCGCGCCGACCTGCGCAACCGGCTGCTCGACAGTGCCGAGGCGCTCTTTGCCGACCAGGGCTATTTCGGTATCAGTGTCCGCGATATCACCGACCATGCCGGAACACGCCTGGCAGCGGTCAGCGAACAGTTCGGCGGGAAGGAGGGGCTGTTCCGCGCGGTGGTGCTGCGTCGCATCCAGCCGCTCAACGACGATCGTCGGACCCGCTTGGCGGCGTTACCCAAGCGGGGCAGCCGCGCTCTGCGTCTGCGCGCTCTGATCGGGGCGTTCAGTGAGCCGATGCGTGAGCGTGCCGGTGATCCCGGTTGGGACAACTACTTTCGCTTGGTCGCCCAGCTCGCCAACTCCGGGCATCCGATTCGCGGCCTGGTCGCCGAGGAGTTCAACGGCATCGCCGCCGACTTCATCGCCCGTTTGGGCGAGGTGTTTCCCGACGCCGGCGATGTCGCGCTCCATGACGCCTACCTGCATCTGGTCGCGGCGTCCATGCATACCTACTCCAACAACATGCGCCTGGACAGCCTCACCAGGGGCCGCCTGCACGCTCGCGACATCGACGAGCGTCATCAGGCGCTGGTGCGTTTCGCCGAGGGCGGCATCATCAGGGTGACCGGCGCTACAAACCGAGGTCTCGCCCGATGAGTTCTTTCATGATCTCGTTGGAGCCGGCCCAGATCTTGGTCACGCGGGCGTCCTTCCATGCACGCGCCACCCGGTACTCGTTCATGTAGCCGTAGCCGCCGTGTAGCTGGACGCAGTGGTCCAGGACCTCGTTCTGCACCTGGGAACTCCACCATTTGGCCTTCGCGGCGTCGATCGCGGACAACTCGCCGCGGGTGTGGGCCAGCACGCAGTTGTCGATGAAAGCCTGTGCGACGTCGAGCTTTGTGATCAGCTCGGCGAGCAGAAACTTGTTGTACTGCAGCGACCCGATCTGTTGGCCGAACGCCTTGCGTTCCTTGGTGTACGTGATGGTGTCATCGAGGGTGCGGCGAGCGTGTGCCAGGTTCTGCACGGCACCGCTGATGCGCTCCTGCGGCAGCAGCTGCATCATATGGATGAACCCGCTGTCGAGTTCGCCGATCATCCGCGAGGACGGCACGCGCAGGTCCTCGAAGAACAGCTCGGCGGTATCGGCCTCGGGCTGGCCCACCTTGTCGAGTTTGCGGCCGCGGGAGAAGCCCTCGTCGGTCGCTTCGACGGCGAACAGGGTGATGCCCCGGGCCTTTTTCTCCGGCGACGTGCGCGTGGCGACGATGATCAGGTCGGCCTGGGTGCCGTTGGTGATGAACGTCTTGGACCCGTTGATGACGTAGTCGTCGCCGTCACGCACGGCGGTGGTCTTGAGCGCGGCGAGGTCGGAGCCGCCCGACGGTTCAGTCATCGCGATGGCCGTGATCAGCTCACCGGAACAGAACCGCGGCAGGTACTTCTGGCGCTGCTCCTCGGTGCTCAGCTTCACCAGGTACGGCGCGACGATGTCGAACTGGATGGAGAACGCCGAGGCGACCGCAGCGCTGGAACGCGCCAACTCCTCGTTGAAGATGGCGTTGAAGCGGTAGTCCTCGGCGCCACTTCCGCCGTATTCCTCGGGCACCTCCAGGCCGAGGAACCCGTTGCGGCCCGCCTCGAGCCAGCTGTCCCGGTCGACGAAGCGCTGCTCGATCATCTTCTCTTCGTTGGGCTCCAGGGTCCGCGTGACGAACTCGCGGGCCGACTCGCGGAACGCCTCGTGGTCTGCGTCGAACAATGTGCGCTTCATGGCTGACTCCTCGTGCGGGGACTCTGCTCCGAAGTTTAGCTACCGGCGGGTAGCGCGTTCCGGGCGCGGGCCTGGGCCGCTGGTCAGCCGGGGGGTGTGGCACGCTGGCCGGCGTGCCTGTTGAACCGCTCACTCTCGAACGCACGATGACTGCCGGCGGCGCCGACGTCGCCGTGCTGACCTTCGCGCACGGCCCGCTCAACCTTTTCGATCAGTCGATGTTCGACGCCCTGACTGTGCGGCTGCGCGAGTTGACCACCGAGCCGCCGCGTGCGCTGCTGCTACGAGCCGAGGGCAAGGTGAACTCGGCGGGCGTCGACGTGCACGTCTTCGACGGGTTGACGCCGCAGGAGGGCGCCGACCTGTGGCGGCGGCTGTTCGACGGGATCATCCACCCGATCGAAGCGCTGCCGTGCCCGGTGGTGTTCGCCGCGCATGGGCTGACGCTCACCGCAGCGTTCGAAATCGCACTGGCCTGTGACCTGATTCTGGCGGCCCCGCGGGCGAAGTTCGGCCTCGTCGAGACGGTCGTCGGACTGACGCCGTCGATGGGCGGCCCGCAGCGGCTGGCCGAACGGGCCGGTTCGGGACGCGCCCGTGAGTTGGTGATGACGGGGGACCTCTATGACGCAACGACGCTTGCCGACTGGGGAGTGGTGAATGCGGTGCACGACGACGTCGACGCCGAGGCCCGTGCACTGACCGAGCGCCTCGCCGACGGCCCGACCAAGGCGCACGCGGCGACCAAGGCGATCGTCGCAGCGTGGCGTTCGGGCGGTGTGGCCCATGCCGACACCATCACTCCGGACGTCTCGGGTGCATTGTTCGCCACCGACGACCTGCGCGGTGCGGTGCGCAGCTTCCTCGATGTCGGCCCGGGGAAGGCCACCTACACGGGCCGTTGACCGACCGACCGTGATCAGCGCGGCCACCATGGATACCTCGCCGGCCACGTCGATGACCTGAATTGCGTTGTGGTGCAGTGGGTATCCACGGATGGGGGATGGGTCAGAAGGGCACGGTCGGCAAGTATTTGCCGTCGAGCGTGATGACGGCACGTTCGCCTCCGTCGGGGTCGGCAACTTTCTTCACGTCGAGTCGGAAGTTGATGGCAGAGATGATGCCGTCGCCGAACTGCTCGTGGACGAGCGCTTTGAGGGTGGTGCCGTAGACCTGCAGCATTTCGTAAAAGCGGTAGATGGTCGGGTCGGTGGGCACGCCGCCGGGGATGGACCCGCGGGTGGGGATGGTCTGCAGCAGTCGCACCGCGTCCTCGTCCAGTCCCAGTAGGGCGCCGACGGCGCGCGCTGATGTTTCCGGTAGCGCATGCTGGCCCAGAACGGCTGCGGTCGTGAAGGCGACGGACAGTTCCGCGGCATCGGCGATTTGCTGCCAGGACAGGTCCTTGCGTGTTTTGGCCTCGACGGCCGCGGCGGCCAGGAGTTGGCGGGCCGTGGGGTCGAATTGGGCGTGAATCATGAGTGGGTTTCCTTCCTTGGCGGGTTACTGCTCAACCATGCTCTACGGGCGGCTATAGGGTCCAATAGAGATATACAAGCGAATCGATCGATGCCATCTATAGTCAGTGGATGACGGCTGTTGAGTTGCGCCATCTGCGTTATCTGCTGGCCGTGGCCGAACACGGCAGTTTCTCTCGGGCTGCCGAGGTGCTCTACGTATCTCAACCCACGCTGTCTCAGCAGATCAAGCAGTTGGAGCACGTTGTCGGCGTTCAACTGCTGGACCGGAGCAGCCGCGCTGTGCGGCTCACAGATGTCGGCGTTGCGTATGTGGGCCACGTTCGGCACGCACTGCGTGAAATCGCCGCGGCCGAACGAGCCGTCCATGACGTCCAGGACTTGTCCCGCGGTCACCTACGGTTGGGTGTCACGCCGACATTCACGGCCTATCTGGTCGGCCCACTCGCCGCAGATCTTCAGAGCAGGCATCCGGGCATTCGGCTGACGGTGTCCGAGAGGTCCCAAAACGACATCGAAGCGTGCCTGCTCGTTGACGACCTTGACGTGGGTATCGCCTTCGCCGGTTCGCACGCGCCTGGGATTGCCGCCGATGTGCTGTTCAGCGAGACACTGAGTTTGGTCGCCAGCCGCTCGCACGCCGATGAGCTTCCGGATCCGCTGCCGGTAAAGGAGTTGCATGGCGAACACCTGGCGCTGCTCAGCGCCGACTTTGCCACCCGGAAGTACATCGACGCGTTTTTTGCCGAACACCGCGTGGAACCACGGATCACGCTGGAGGCCAACTCGATTCAGGCGCTTATCGAGATCGTGCACCGCACATCGTTAGCCACTGTGTTGCCTGATGCCGTTGCGCGTGACCACCAGTATCTGGGCCTGGTCCCGCTCGATCCGCCCATACCAGCACGCTCCGTCGTAATTCTGCAGCGCGAAGGTGCCTACCGGAGTGCGGCGGCCGCCGCATTCAGGCGACTCGCCTACGACCTCGTCGAGTCGCGGGGCTACCGCCCGCCCGAGACGTGACACCGGTACCAGCCATCGGATTTCGCGTCAGGCACGGGGGTGCCGGATGGGGCTGCGGACCCCAAGCGTCAGAAACCCAGATCCGACAGGCTGGGATGATCGGCTGGTCGTGGCGCATTCGTGTCCCAGAAGAACTTGCGTTGTCCTTCCTCGATCGGCAGGTCGTTGATGCTGGCGTGGCGGTGTGTCATCAAGCCGTGTTCGTTGTACTGCCAGTTCTCGTTGCCGTAGGCGCGGAACCACTGGCCGGAGTGATCGTGGTATTCGTACGCGAACCGCACCGCGATACGGTCGTTGCTGTGCGCCCACAGTTCCTTGATGAGGCGGTACTCGTGTTCGCGATCCCACTTGTCGCTCAAGAAGTCGATGATCTGTGCACGGCCTGTCACGAACACCGACCGGTTGCGCCAGACACTGTCGACTGAATAGCCCTGGGCTACGCGCTGCGGGTCGCGGCTGTTCCAGGCATCTTCGGCCAGCCGGGCCTTCACAGCGGCTGATTCGTCAGTGAAAGGTGGCACTGGGGGTTTGATGCTCACTGCAGAAGTCATGTCCATTGACTCTCTCTGAGGCGACGGTTTATGTAGACAGGTCTGTCTACATGTAAGGACGCTAGCGTATGTAGACAGAGTTGTCTACTGTGATGGGGTGAGCATCACCCACACTCTGGATCCCCAGATCGACGTGCCGACCCTCCCGGCTCGAGACCGGATACTGGCAACCGCGTACCGGCTCTTCTATCGCGACGGGATTCGAGCCACCGGTATCGACAAGGTGATAGCCGAAGCCGGCGTCACCAAGGTGACGTTCTATCGGCACTTTGCCAGCAAGGATGCCCTGATCTTGGCGTTTCTGGAATTGCGGCACCGGCGTTGGATGGACTGGTTTGTCGACGCGCTCGATCGTCACGGAACTGGCAAGGGCCGCCGGCCCGCGGTGGTATCCGCGATCGAAGAATGGCTGACGTCAGACGCGTTCCGCGGCTGCGCGTTCATCAACAGTGTCAACGAGATCGGCTCCGAACTGCCCGAGGTGCACGCCATCGCAGCGCGCCATAAGGCCGATATGGTCGCCGCCATCAAAGCGACACTTCCGCCGGGTGCGAACCGAACCCGAACGGCACAAGCGCTCGGCGTGGCAATTGACGGCGCCATCGTGCAAGCGCAGTATCAGCGCGATGCCGCAGCCGCGGTGAGAGCGCTTGCCACGATCGCGTCAGCGCTGCTGCCGACTGTTCACTAGCGCACCGATATCGACGCGTCCGGAGCAACGACACCGGCCACGAGTCCAGCGGTCGTCAGCTGGGCACGTTCCCAAGTCTCCGCATTCATCTATCCGATGTTTCTTGAATCGCCAGTGGGTGCGGCGCGCAGGATGCACACTGATGTCGTAAGCGTCAATTACTCAGAGGGGGTTGATATGAGATCTCGTATGCGCAGCTTGGCTGTGGGGGTGATGTTGGCAGGCGGTGCACTCTTGAGCGCGCCGGCCGCGAATGCCGGTCAGGTTGTCGACACTCCTCGGATTCCATCGCCTGCACCCTCGCCTTTGCCTGGGGTGCAGATGTTCGACTGCCAGGGTTCGACCGGCGATCGCGGTTGTGGCGCCGGCTTCTTCTGGCGCGACGGCTGGCACGGATTCGGTTGCTACCCATGCTGACTCGGCAGGCCTCCAGGGATACTCGCCGCTTCGTCCTCTCCGCCGCCGTGAGTATTGCCATAGCTACCCTCACGTGTCCGGCCGCCCTGGCAGACTCCATGAACTATGACGGCTTGCCTGTCGATCCCAACGTGATCACCGATTCCGTTGCCTATCACGCTGATGCCCCGGTAATCGATCCCGACGGTCAGTCCGGCATCAAGGTCGTCTACACCCATCGCGACGGCACCCGTGCGATCACCGATACGGTGGTCATGCTGCCCGACCCCCAGGCGGCAACCGCAGCGCTGGATGCACGTCGCGGTGACGCTCTTGCCGACATTTTCGGCGCTTCATCACGTCCGATGGCGATTGGCGACAATGGAACGTTGATCACCGGTCAGGCAACCAACGGGCAAGCGGAGAGCGTCTTGCTCTTCACCCGGGGGCCGGCCGTCGCCATGGTGCGGTTCAACGGCAATGCAGGCGATCCCGTCCCGCTCGATCTGGTCACCGACTACGGCAAGCAGCAGGACGCCAACATCCGCGCGGCGCTCAACACCGCCTAGCGCCGCCGAACCGGAGCCTAGGGGTACCAAACAGTCGACTAACGCGCCTTTTTCGAGCTGGGAGTGAAGACGCTCCAGCCGACCAGGGTGCCGAGGGCGATGGAGAAGATGGCGCCGACGGTCTGGCCCAGACTCGTGGCGTCGGTGCCGTTGCCGGTGGCGACTTCGCTCATCGACTGGAAGCTCAAGGCACCGGGGACCAATGACCAGAAGGCCGCCAGCAACATCACGATCGCCGGTGGTGAGGTCTTCAGTCGTGATGCCACGGTGGCGAACGGGACCACGAGGAAGCCTCCGATGACCCCCGAAAGCTCCGAGCCGATCAATATCCCGCCAATCTTCTGACCTACCAGGGCAACCGCCACGGCAGAGGTGATCCAGAACAGTGACCCTTTCGGTGCGGACAAATAGATATAGAGCCCAAAGCCCACGACCACGATTGCCGCGTACATCGACCATGACCCCATCTGCGGAGACGGGGTCTGCGGCGCCACTTGGCCGGCGACGTGGATTCCCAACGCCACGCCGAAGACCAACAGCATCAGCTGCACCACGCCGTAAACGAGCCGGCTGGCTCCCGAGATGATTTGAGAGCTGGCCAATTCCATGGCGCCGATGGTCAGCGACATTCCGGGTAGAAGTGCAACAAGGGCGGGGCTGATCACTCTCAGTAGCCCGTCATTGGCGGCATCGGCTACGAACCAGGTGGCCAGCATCGTCACGATCATGGCCGCCAGAGTCGGCAACACCGCGGTGAGTGAGGGGAATGGCCGGCCGATGGCAATGACGGCGCCCACGACGAGTCCTAGAAACAAATACCCTGGCAACGAAGCCCACGTGGGGTTGATCACCATCCCGAAGCCGACCGAGGTGACCGCATAGCCGACGATCGTTGTGATCGGGTTGAAGCGCGGCTTCATAACCCGGGCTGCGGCGACCGTCTTGATTGCCTCGCTTGGCGTGATTGCGCCGGCCTCGGCGAGCTCGGCGATGGCGTCGATGCGGCCGGCGAGATCGAGCTGAACCGTGGAGTGCGTCGAGGTCTCTACCTCGTAGGCGACGTTGCCGACCTGGATCACCAATACTGTTGGCAGCACGATCATTCGGACAGGATGAGCGGTGTACTGTGCTGCGATCCTCTGCAATCTGGCGGTGACGAGCAGGGTGGGCTGTTGCACCTCGACCAAGGCTATCCCGATCTCCCGCAGCATGACGGCGACCTCGGAGTCGTCGTATGCGCCCGGTTCGGCGAGTCGATCATGAGCCTGCTTTTGCAGCGACCGCAGGGCCAGATGCGAGCGGCCCAGGCCGGATCTCGTCTGGTCACCGCCGAGAAGACGTCTCATGGGGATATTTCACCATCATCATCGCCCGTAGTCGGGCTAGTTCGTTCGACGCAGCGCACGCTCTCTGGCGCGCCGTGAACGCGTGACGTCTGTCGCCCCGGGAAGCGCTCCGTTTGGGCCTAGGGTTGCGAGGGGTTCGCACTGTCGTCCCGGCTCGCCAACACGATGCGGTCTCCGCCCTGGCCTTTCGCCTCATACATCGCGGCATCGGCGGCTGAAATGATCTCCGTGAGCGTCTGGTTGGCACGTGTCGCTGTGGCGAGTCCGATGCTCACGGTGACGGTCGGCTGTGCGGCGGCTGATACGGCCAGACGAATGCGCTCGGCGACTACGTGGGCGTAGTGGTCGGCGATGCGGTCCACCACGAGAAACTCTTCTCCGCCCCAGCGCACCACCACGGCGTCGCGGCGCACACTGGATCTGATGCAGCGGGAGATACGGATGAGGACCTCGTCACCGACGGCGTGGCCCAATGCGTCGTTGATGCGTTTGAACCCGTCGACGTCGATCAACAGCGCACACAGCCCGGAGCTCGGCGGTGCCGCCTCGTCGAGTCGCTTCATCGCCACCGACAGGCCGCGCCGGTTTGTCATCTCGGTCAGGGGATCGATCAGCGCCAGCCGGGAACTACTCTGCAACAACCAGAAACCGAAGTGCAGCGCAGGCAGGATGCACACTGTGACGAGAAGTGCGATAACCGCTCGCGACACTGCGATCTGAAGACCGTACTCGGGTGTGGTTTCGGCCAACCAGATCGCGATCCCGACGACGGATACGACGCACCACAAGATGTGGGCCAGGTGAAGCCGCGGACCGTGGAAGAAGACCACGTACCCGCCGGCGCACAGCAGCAGCGGCATACTCGACATGGCTAATTTGGCATCCCCGAACAGCAGGGTTGACAGGGTCATGATGATGTCGACATAGATCAGAAGGGCAGCCGATTGCCGCTCGTTCGGCCACTCCCAGAAGGCCCATCGCGCAGACCACAGCAGCGAGCCGAGGCCGACGGCGGCCCACCCGATCCGGATGAGGGTGGTGTCGGTGACCGGTGGCGCCGCCACGTTGATCGCGGCGAGCAAGCCCATGGTGACGCCAATGCCGGCGATGATTTTGCGCAGAATGGGGAGCATGCCTCGGCTGCGCAGGAATTCCGTCCGCCATTCGTAGTCGTCGCTCTGACGCCACCACTGCATCAGCAGGCCGTCGACAGAACCGCCCGACATCACGGCGGGAGGTTGTCGGGGTTCGCTCACCGCGGGTCGCCCTTCTCGGTAGTAGAGCCCAAGCATGGCAGCCCAGGTTGCTCGAGGTACGTGGTTTGCCACGTCGTCCGAAAAATCACGGGCTCCCGGTACGTTTGTCCCCACGAAGGAGCGGGTCCGGCGCACAACGAATTTGGCTTGTTCGCCACCAGACGGGCATGGTCGGAGGTTCGCGTGCGCCCGGCTGGTCGAGCGGCACAGTCGAAGGTTGCTGCGGAGATGTCCTGGAGTTCGAGTAACGCGACGAGGAACCGAATGACTTGTGTCAGGTGTGCCCATGGCTGATGGTTCAACGGTCTCGGCGGCCCGCATCGAAGGTGAGCGGGTGGTGCTGAGGATGGCCCACCGCGGTGATGTTGAGGGTCTCGTGGAGATTCAGGTTGATGCCGCCGTGCGTCGCTTCTTGGGCGGGCCCCGGCCCGAAGGTGAGGTCAGGGAGGCTTTCGCATCGGTGGGCGCAGCCGGCTTGTTGCCGGCTGCCGGCAGTTATGTCGTGGCCGACAAGGAGACCGACGAGATGTTCGGGACGGTCGTGCTCGACCGCCGCAGTTGGGATGTACCGGGTCATCTCGACGAAGGTGAGAGCGAGCTCGAGTTGTCATATGTCTTCCGGCGGCATGCGTGGGGCCGGGGGCTGGCAGACGAGGCAGCCCGCGCCGTGCTGCAGGTTGCTGCGGCGGAGCTAGTGGATCAGCCGGTGCTGGTTGTCACGCAGACTGCCAATCATGCGTCGCTTCGGCTGGCTGAACGCCTGGGGTTCAGGGTCGTTGACACCTTTGAGCAATGGGGTGCGCCCCAAGTGTTGGCGACAGCGCGGCTGCATGCGTTCCGGGTCGAGTGACCGTCGGGGGCCGATCGGCCTGTGACACTGGGGTGGTGGGCTCGGGGTTCGTTTCAGAGATTCGTTGTGTCGTGTTTGACGTGGGGGAGACGCTGGTTGACGAAACCCGGATGTGGACAGGTCTGGCTCAGCAGGTGGGCGTAACCCCGTTCACCCTGTGTGCGGTGGTGGGTGCGGTGATCGCGGCGGGCAAGGATCATCACCACGCGTGGGAAATCCTCGGTGTCGACGCGCCAGTCGGCGGCCTGAATCCTGCTCTGGGGCAGCTCTATCCCGATGCATTGGAATGCGTAGCGACAGCCCGCTGCCTGGGGATGATTGTCGGTGTCGCGGGCAACCAGCCGGCGGGCATCGAGCAGATGCTGTGCTCGGCCGGTCTGGAGGTGGATTTCCTGGCTTCGTCGGCGGTTTGGGGTGTGGCCAAGCCGGATCCGGCATTTTTTGACCGCCTGATCTCAGAAGCGGGTGTACCGGGGGAGTGCATCTTGTATGTCGGGGATCGCCTCGACAATGACGTACTGCCCGCGCGGGCGGCCGGTATGCGCACGGCCCTCGTCCGGCGTGGCCCGTGGGGGCATCTGCATTCGTTGCAAGACGCCGCAGCTCTTGCCGATGTGCGGGTGGACTCGTTGTCAGATCTCAGCGCCTTGATGCGCACGGAGTGGGGCCCGGACGTATAGCGGCTCGTGGCGGCGGAGGGTGGGTCGCGTGCCCGCGCACGAAGGACTGCGACAAGATCAAACCGTCGCCGGATCGCCAACGAGTGTTTATCTTTCTCCTATGAACGGCGATCGTGATGACGACCTGCCCATCGAGCAGGCAGTCGCTGGCGGATCACCGCAGGTGGTCGGCACCTATGCCTTCTACTTCGCCGAGGATGCCGCCGGCGAGCGCTGGGAGTGGTCACCTGAGGTAGAACGCATCCACGGGTATGCGCCGGGCACGGCCCGCCCTACGACGGAGCTGGTGCTGTCGCACAAGCATCCCGACGATCTCGCTCACGTCGTAACCACTCTCAACGACATCCGCCAAACGCGGCGTCCATTCAGTACCCGGCATCGCATCATCGACACCCAGGGGCAGATCCACGAGGTTGTGGTCATCGGGGAACGTATCCGCGACGAGGCCGGCAACGTGGTCGGTACGCGCGGGTTCTATCTCGATGTGTCATCCAATCGCGAACAACAAGATGCCCAGATCACAACCGCGGTCAACGACATCATGGACCGCCGCACCGGAATCGAACATCTCTGCGGCATGCTCATGCTGATCTATCGCATCGACCACAACGCCGCATTCGGCCTACTCAAGTGGCGATCGCAGGAGACCAACACGAAACTGGCGACCTTCGCCGCGCAGCTTTTGCACGACATCCAGGAGCTCGCTTATGGAGAGCACCTGCCCGAACGATCGGTATTCGACAACCTGCTGATGACCGCGCATTGGCGCGTTGCCGAGTAAGCCAGCCGCCTGCAATCACTTGTCTGCCAGGGCTACCGCTGCGCCGAATCCACGATCCCATGAAGCCACTTTTCGGCTGCTTGTAATAGCTCGTCGCTCGAAACCGACTCGAAGGCAGGCAGTTTCAGGAAGTGCCGGGCAATGGTCAACCCGAGGATGCTGCTCACTGCCAGGGTCGCCCGAAGCTCGGCATCTTCGGCCGACAGCGAGGCCGTGAGGTTCTCGATGCGCTCCTGCAGGAATTCGCGCATGTGCGTCTCGGCATCGGGATTGGTCAACATCGAGCGGACCAGGGCGCGGGTTTCCGGGGCCAGATTGGTCAATCGCACACCGAGGACGTCGATCAGGTGCTCCGAAGCGCTGCGATCATCGCCCTGCGGTAGCTTCGCAACGATCGTGAACAACGCCGCCTTCGAACCGTAATGCTGCATCACCAACGACGGATCCACGCCGGCGTGCTCGGCTATCGACCGGATCGTGGTCCCGCCATAGCCGTGCCGCGCAAACTCCAGCTGAGCCGCTTCGAGTATCCGCTGAGCCGTCGCCGCACGTTTGGCGGCTCGCGTCGTCGCCACGCTTCACCTTAACGCCCACCCCGGCACGGTGGTACTGTTTCGCTAAACACCTGTTGAGCGAAGGGGTGAGATGACCGTCATCGCCATCGAGGAGCATTGGACGTCGCCGAAACTCACCGCCGCCCTCACGCAGCTGCCACCGGAGCGCCGTGACGACAGCCTCGCGCTCAACGACGGTCACGGCATCACCGAGCGACTCGAGGACCTCGGTGACGCGCGCATCGCTGACATGGACGACCAAGGCATCGATCTCGCGGTGATCTCCCTCGCTCCGCCGGGAACCGGGCCGCTCTCACCGGCTGACGCAGTGCCTTTCAGCCGCGATATGAACGACATCGCAGCGCAGGCGGTCTCGCGACATCCGACCCGCCTGCGGGCGATGGCGACCTTGCCGATGGCCGATCCTTCTGCCTGTGGAGCTGAACTGGACCGTGCCACGCGGCTGGGTCTGGTCGGCGCGATGGTGTACGGCAGGACCGGCGACGTCATGCTCGACGACCCACGTTATGACGATCTGTTCGAAACGGCCGCCGCCCTGGGGCAGCCGATCTTCATTCACCCGCAGATCCCGCCACGCGTGGTCCGAGATGTCAGTTACAGCGGTTTCGATGAGATGACCGATCTGGCGCTGTCCACTTTCGCCTGGGGCTGGCACATCGAGGCGGGGCTTGCCGCGCTTCGGCTCATCGTCCGTGGCACCTTCGACCGTCACCCCGATCTGCAGATCGTGCTGGGCCATTGGGGTGAGCTGCTTCCCCTGTGGTCTGAGCGGGCCAACGGGCTCGCCCGCTTCGCCGGACTGCAGCGCTCGGTGACCGAGACCGTCAGATCCAACATCTACATCACCAGTTCCGGCATGCTCAGTGTCGCTCTGCTGCGCCACACACTCGCCGTCACCACGATCGAGCGGTTGATGTTCTCGACCGACTACCCGTTCCAACGGCCCACTAAGGAACAGGTCGCGACGTTCCTTGGTGAGTTCGCCACCGAGACCGATCGTCAGAACTTCATGAGCGACAACGCGCGCCGACTCTTCAACATCGACGGCGCGAGCTAGGACCAGGACTCGTCCAGTTCGCCGAGCGAGGCGATCAGGGCGCTGTTGGCGCGATAGTCGACTGGACATGCGATGACGCTGACGGTATCGGTTGCCAGCGCCTCGCGCAGGGTGGGCAGCAGCTCGTCTGCAGCGGAGATACGGTAGCCGCGGGCACCGAAACTCTCTGCGTACGAGACAAAGTCGGGATTGCCGAAGCGGGTGTCAACGTTGTGGCCGATCTCCAGGTCCATCTTCCAGCTGATCAGCCCGTAGGCATCGTCGACCCAGATGAGGATCACCATCGGCGTCCCGACGCGCAGTGCGGTCTCGATCTCCTGGGAGTTCATCAGAAACGATCCGTCACCGGTCGCCACGAGGACCTTCGCTGCCGGACGCGCGATCTTTGCGGCGATGGCACCGGGCAATGACCACCCCATGGTGGACAGTCCGTTGGAGATGAGGCACGTGTTCGGTTCATAGGTCGGGTACAGCCGGGCCATCCACATCTTGAGGGCACCCGTGTCGACCAACACGATGTCGTCCCGGTCGAGCGCCGCCCGCGTATCGGCGACGATTCGCGCCGGGGTGAGGGGAAAGCTGTCGTCGGCGCGACCCCGGTCGAGTTCGGCGGCGAGCAAACCCCGGATGCGTTCGTTGCCGGAGGAAGACTGCTGGTCGGTGCCCACCGCGCCGGCCAGCGCGTCGAGGCTGCGGCCGATGTCGGCATGTAATCCGACGGCGACGTCATAGTGAACATCGACCTCGGCCGGAAACCGGTGCACGTGAATGATCTTGGCGTCCCCGCGTGGATTGATCCGGACCGGATCGAATTCCTGCAACTCGTAGCCCACAGCGACGATCACATCGGCCTGGTCGAACCCGAAGTTGACGTAATCGTGGCGCATGAACCCGACGGCCCCCAGGGCGAGGGGATGGTCGTCCGGTATGACACCTTTGCCGTGAAATGTCGTTGCAACCGGTATACGCAGCGAGTCGGCGAACCGCCGTACGGCGGCTGACGCGTCACTGCGCACCGCGCCGTGCCCGGCGAGCAGCACGGGGTTGTGTGCACTTCGCAGGATTTCGGCGGCCCGTGCGATCTGCGCGGCCGACGGATCATCCGGGCGCGGCACGTTGACATGGAGCGGGGCGGAATTGGTGGGGGCGTCGGCCTCCTCGACGTCCTCGGGGACAGCGAGGTACACCGCGCCGGGCCGCTCGGTCTGGGCGAGTTTGAACGCTTTGCGGACCATTTCCGGAACTGACTCAGGTGTTGCCACCAGCGCCGACCACTTGGTGACGGGTGCGAACATCGATACCAGGTCGACACTCTGATGCGATTCCTTATAGCTGCGCTGCATTCCCACCTGTGCTGAGAGTGCCAGCACCGGAGCTGAATTGGTGGTCGCATCGGCAACGCCGAGCAGCAGATTGATCGCGCCGGGACCCAGCGTGGCCGAACACACCCCAGCGCTGCCGGTGAGCCGGCCGTACACCTCGGCCATGAACGAGGCGCCCTGCTCATGGCGGGTGAGCACGTAGTCGATCGACGAACGGGACAAGGCGTCGACCAGTCGGATGTTCTCCTCCCCAGGGATCCCGAACACGTGGGTGACGCCCTCGTTTTCCAAACATTCGACGATCAACTCGGCGGTACTGCGATTGCTCTCCGTCATGGGTCCAGCGTGTCACATGGCGAGGCGCAGAACAGTTGGCCCGCATCCAGCCGGGGTGCACCACATGGGTAGGCGACTCGGGTCACCCATGCGAGCGCCGGCTCGTTCGTCGTGAGACGGCGGAAAGGGTTGCGTTGTCACAAGTATTCCTGTCCACGGCGCCGGACAGCTCGGGTTTCCTGGGTGCCCCCGTTTGTCGTGTCGCAGGCAAGCAACCCTTTCAGCGAATTGAGCGTTGAGCGATAGGACGATCGGGTCGAGCCGTCGACTCATTTGCAGTTCCAGCCGCCGTCTGACACATGATGTTCGAGGAACCAGTCGAGGATGGGCCTACGGACTCCCAGCGACTGTTCGCGGCCACCCGCAGCGCGAGCAACATTGGTACCGGGGTCGCGAGAGGCATTCGGCGAGCAGCGGAGTACGACGCTCATATCCGCCGACCGTTGCGGATAACCGAGTCATGGACTTCGTAGCCAACTTCTGGTCAGCTGCGGCGCTCGTGGTTGTGGTTCAGCCTCTGGCCCGATCTCGTACCCGAATCGAGATCCGGTCTGGACGGTGGCTGGTGGTGGTGATGCTGCGGCGGTCCGCTCGGGATGTGCCATGCTCGCCCGTAGTCGCGCTCTGTGGCAAATTATCCCGCCAGAGCCAAATGTCGCCCTAACACCGTAAATACGGTGTTAATCCACGTTGTAAACAATGCTGGCAACAATATGTGGCTATGGTATTTGTGCTAGATTCCTTGCATTCAATCAGTCACCACGCTCTGGGGGGACGTGCGCAAAACTGAATGCGAACAGGTCGATAACACGTGGCGCGGTAGGTCGGACGAGCGGGCGGGATGTCGGATGCGTGCTCGAACAGCAAACAATGGTTCGGCTATCGGCGTCCTCAGCCATCCCACGCGGCGCCACGCCCGATCGCTGAGGCGTCTTCTTGCCGTCACCCTCTCCGGCGGCGCAGTCCTGGCCTTCGGCGCCGGACCCGTTCGGGCGGATTGCCCAGGCCCTCGCGCCCAGAAGTACATCGACCTGCTGACGTCCAAAGGACTGGGGTGCTCGACGAGTGTCCCTTGTAAGGCCACGGGCACGGACCAGGATCTGCTGGAACTCGGGCACATGATCTGCGCGGCGCTGCGCAGCGGACGATCCGAGCTGGGGCTCATCGACTACCCACCCGGCGGTGTCACCTTAGCCTCGATCCACTGATGAATTGGCTGTTCAGTGGGTGTCGGAATGAGGAAAGTGCCCTCTGAGCTGTGATGATGAGTGTTCTCTACGCACTTATCGGCACAACTTCGGAAAGGCACTTCCGGTGCAAGTGTCCCACAGGTTCACC
>NZ_JAPFPY010000047.1 GCF_026240945.1 Mycolicibacterium sp. J2 | reverse complement strand
AGGAACACCAGGGCCCTGGCTGCTCACCGAGCCTGGGCCACCGGCCGCGGGGAAGACACCTTGGGCAGAGGCCAGCACCCGGTCCACCTGCGCGATATACGCGCCCACACCCGAGCCGCCCACCCGCTCAAACTAAAACCGCCACCACCCGAACAGCACCGCCCCAAAAAAGCGGAATGGTTAGCCGCCTCGCTCAGACCAGAGCTGGCGCGCTCACACCCGCGGTGATCGCGGCGTACACCACGTCAGCGATATCGCCGTTCTGCCAGCAGCACAGCGTTTCCAGCCGGCGGCACTCCGTGAACACGCGTTGATAGGAGGCCAGCTGATGGGGCTCCTCGACGCCCATCAGACCCGGACGCTGCGCGCCGGCCATCAGCAGGTCGGTTTCGTATTGAGCGGTCAGTTCGGCCCATTCGCGCTCTGACGGCCATTGCCCGGCAATAATCGCCCGCGCCACCGACATAGCGGCCGTCGACATTTCGGGGCCGGAGAACACGACCTGCTGGGTGAGTTGGCGCGCGTACCGCTCAGCCTCGTCTGGATCACGTTGCAGTCCAACGAACACCGCAGGCGCGATGGTCTCCAGGCGATGCGAGCGATCCCGCGTCAGCGCCGACGCCTCCGCCTCACTAGGTGGTCCGGCTGGCGCCACACCGATGGCGACATCCGGTGTCGCTGAGCGGACTTCATCTGAATCGTGCGCGGATGTTGTGGCGATGGCAGATAGGGCATCACCACGCATCCGTACTGCCCTCAGCACAGTTTCCGCCGGGTTGGTCCAGCCCAGCCAGCGCGCATCAAAGTCGGGATCGAAATGCGCGGCCAACGGCATTGACCTGCGCACATACACCCCCGGAGGAATGTAGCCAGCGCCTTCGTTCGTGGTCACCCACATCTCCGGAAAGCCCGATGCTCCCCGCGTGACTGCCACCGCCCACTCCAAGCCCGGGTAGACGATGCTCGAGGCCGCCGCGAGATCCGCAACGGCAGTGCGCGCGTTCTCCAGATCAGTCATGGATACGTCGCGACCCACCCGCTGGTTGTTCACCTCACGCAGTCCTGGCAAGAAGCCAGGTGCGCCCGCAGCGGCACCGGCAGCCGCTCCGGCCGCCGCGGGGGCCGAAGACACCGGCCCAGCAGCACCGGCGCCGGCCGCGGGCGCGGCGGGCGCCGACGGGGGAAGCACCGAACCGTAGGACGTCATCTGAGGAGACGCACCCGAAGAACCCCCCGCGGCACCGAGACCCCCGGCTGGTATGCCACCCATGCCGCCACCCCCGGCGGCCGCACCGGTGGGCGTAGCCGAGGCCGGAACAGTCGACGCCGTGGGTGCCGCTGAAGCCGGGGCCGAGGTCTGCGCAAGCGGAGCCGCCGACAGCGGTCCAGAAGGCGTTTGCGGCGGCGCGGACGTGAGCGGCGGCATTCCACCCGCCGCTGCGTTACCGGCTGCCATCCCGCGGCCGAACTCACTACCTAGTGACGCCGGACTCGCGCTAGAGGCTGGACCCTGCAGACCCGAAGCAGGGCTGGACATTCCGCCAACACCCTTAGCGCCGCCGGACATGCCCTGCATGCCACCCATCCCGCTACCCAGACTGCTTAACGGCGACGATCCCCCGCCACCAGAGCCACCACCACTTCCCATGGAGGGGGGCGAAGGCATCGAAGGCATCGACGGTGACTTAGAGCCCCCGCTTGTCGCGGGGACGTTTGGCTCCGCGGTCCCACGTAGAGGTCCGAGTGCAGTTGGCAAACCCTGGTCGCCAGGTTGCGCTGCGGCACCTGGGCCATCCGATGCGCCGGTGTCACGCCCGTGCCCGTCTCCATGATTGCCGGTGGACTGAACAGGGTCGGGGGCGTGGGTGCTGGGATCGCCGGTGGGGTCGCCGGTATTCCTACCAGAATCGTCGGCCGGCTTGTCTTGGCCCGAGGGTGATCCTGGTGGTGCTTCGGGGATGCCGAACTTGTTTGTGAGCATGCTCGTTTGCTCGGCCATCCACCCGTGCAGCTCGGTGCGGTGTTCTTCGATGAGGGTCCGGTATTTCGTGAGGGTGACAGCGATTTGACCTGTGGACACACCGTTGGGTGCGTTGAGGTACTTCTCGATCTCTTGGTGCGCGGCGTCGTGGGCGTCGCGAATGTTGCGCTTGCCCAACCTGATTAGCTTACTTAGCTCGCCTTGAGTGGTTGCTACTTCGTCGAGCACATCGACCACTGCGCTGTGAGCCCTGTGCTCTGCTTCGTAGTGTTCGTAAGCAGCGTCCGCGCCCGCGCCATCGCTCCAGTGACCGCCTGGCGAGAACACATCGTCTCTTGAGCGTTCAGCGGCCGCAGAGGCTTGTCGGTGGTGCTCGCGGAGCTTTTTGAGTTTGTCTGCGGCTTGGGACAGTCCGCTCTCAGACTCGGTAGGCCACACCCCGGGGCCGATCAGAGAGCCGGTGAACAGGCCCGGCTGGAGTTGAATGTCGCCGCCGCCTGGCATGCCCAGGCCCGGTACGTAGTTGTCTGGCAGCGTCGGTTTAGCAGCGTTGAACTTCTCCAGTAGCTTGGCGGCTTGCGAATTCGCTACCTCTGCCGCCGTTTTGGAGTGGCCCACCTTGGATGAAGCTGCATCCGCGACAGTGCTGCTTGCGTTGGTTGCGGCTGGCATTAGCGCGGCAGTCCACACGCGTCCGCAAGCGCGCCAGTGGCGTCATTGGTTGCAGCAGTTAGCTTCTTAATTTCATCGAGGCTGCCCTGCCCTAAGCTCGCGTTCATCAAGCTGAGATTCGCCGCTACGTATTGGCGCGCGGGTGTTGAAACATTCTCGGGTGTTGCCGGTACGAGCGCCTGAATGATGGACACGGCGCCGGTTATCTTCCGGAGCAGCACCGGGACATTGGGCTGCCCGTCGACGACTACACCACCTTGAGCTTGCTGACCAGCGGTGGTCATATCGAATGTCTGGCATAGGGACTGCTTGGCGGCGGCCTGCTCTGCCGCGGTGAATGTGGGAGCGGAGGGCGCGACGGCCGGCGTGATGGACGTGGAGTGTGCGATCGCGTACGTGATAGCAGCTGTTGCCGCGATAGCGACCACCATGAGGATGGATGTCACCAGCGCCCACAGCCACATCTTCGGAGGCCGCGGTGCACCCTGTTGGAGAGGGACTGGCGTGCCCCCGTTCGGCGGCGGATTCCATCCGTAGGGCGGGACGTTGTGCGGCGGAGCTGGCTGGGGCGGGACGCCGCCGGTCGGCGGTGCCCAGGCAGATGTGCCAGCGCTCATGGTGTGCCCCTCCCTTTGCCGCTTACGTTGTCAGCGTGGCCGCGTTCGCTTGCTCTGTCGTTTCGTAGGTCGCCACACTGCACTGCGCCGCGACCCCACCTGCGGTGGTGAGTCGGGCCAGATCGGCCAGCCGAGTCGCGATGAGCCCGGCGGCGATGGCGTTCGTTCCGCTCACGTACTGACCTTGCGGCAGGGTGATATCTGTCCCGGCGATGGCCGTCATGCGCTGCTCGGCCACAGTCGCCAAGGCAGCCGCAGTGGCCTCGGTGTCGATGCGAGTTTTCGCGGGCATGGGGCCGATCCTACCCGCGGAGCAGGGCTGATACACCGCCCCAGAAAATTACCGCGAACGCTCTGTGGAGATGTCCTTGGCGTGAATCAGCGCAGCAGGGCCGCTAAGCGTGGGTCCTGCCACCACCGGGGTCCCTGCACTGCGGTGGCGGTCCACAGCGACACCAGGGGTACCGCTGGACCTTGCAAACGCACCGGCGCTTGCCCGTCGTTGGTGGCCAGCGTCAGCGTCCAGGAGTCCAACTCCGGATAGAAACCGGTGATGTCGCCGTACCAGAGGCTTGCCAGGCCGGAGCCGCCGTCCCAGATCAGACGGTCGGTTGTGCTCCATAGGTGGACGCTTTGATGGTCGCGCCAGCTGGGTTGGGCATCACGACGCGCAGCGACCTTGCGGCGATGGTTGATCGCGGCGTTGACCGCCAGGGCGCCGACCATCACCGCCGGCCGGCCGACGACGAAGTAGTCGCTTCGCGCGTATCTTCCGTCACCACCGTAGAGGTAACTCATGGTCACGTCAGCTTCGAGCAGACCCTGCTCCTGATCGCCGAGGACCGGCCCGAAGATGGCGATTTCCGGCGGATTGTGGCCAGCCAGGAAGGCCTTCGCACTCTCACGTGCGTGGTTCCACCACCACTGCCACGGATCGTGGGCTGCCGACGCTGGTACCCGCCGGTCAGCGCCAGGAGCCTGAGGCGTGCGCGGTGCCGCCGCGGGCGACGGCGCTGCCGGGAGCACGCAAAGATCACCGCTCGACCCCGCAGGGCCGGTTCGGAGCTGCTCGTCCCACCACATGTGGTCAGTATCAAGCAGCGGTATGACAAACTGCGACGCCTCTAGACTGCGAGTTGGCAGCTGTCGGCTGAGCACAGCGGACGTGATCCCCCCAATGGATTGCTGTGCTCGTCGGCAGTTGCTCGAATTTGGGCGGTGCAACCCCCTTCGCCGAGCCACTAACGTTGCTGCAACGGGGCGCGGCGCAGCGCCGCGCGTACCAGTCGGTCAGTAGGGAGGTCGAGATGGCACAGCTGGAGATCGATACCGCCGCCGTTACCCATACGGCCGCTGCGGTGGCCGGCGCGGCCTCTGGCGGCTCCACGCAGGGAATCACCGTGACGCCGCCCGCCTCGGACCCGGTATCGGCAGCGGTCACCCAAACGCTGCAGGCACGATGCGCCGCCATCACCGGCTACAGCAATTTCGCTCAGGTCATCACCGAAGCTCGCGGATCAATGCTGGCCAGCAGCGCGAACACCTACGACGAGCAGGAGCAGCTCAACGCCGCCAGCCTGGGCTCGGCCGGCGGTGGCTCCGCTGCCCCGGCCAGCGCCGCGCCGCCTGTACCGAACCTGGCGGCCCCGACCATTCCGGCGGTCACCGCTCCGCAGCTCGGCGCTCCCCCGACCAACGGCAAGGACATCGCCAGGCTGCTCCACGGTGGTCCAGGTCCTGCCGGGCTCTACAGTGCCGCCCAGCAGATGCGCAGCCATGCCAGCCAGTTGCAGGACGCTGCCCGCCAGCTTCAAAGCGGTAGCACAGCCATCTCGGCCGATTGGCAATCAGACGCCGGTGACCAAGCGTCCCAACGAATTAACGAACTCAGCCAGTGGTATGAGCGGCACGGCGAACACGCCACCGCCACCGCTACCGCCCTGGAAACCCACGCTGACAATTACGCGCGGGCCCGGGCGAACACACCCAAGCCTGAGGAGTTCGAGGACACCGAGCAGCGGCTCAAGCAGGCCGCGCAAGCCAACGCCAACCCGGCCAATATGGGGCGCTACGCGCCCGTGGTGGCGGCGCTGCAGACCGAACTGGGCGGCTTGCACGCCAAGGCCACCGCGCAGTACGCCGACTACGCGCGCAGCGCCGGCAACCCCTCACTCGTTGGTGCGCCGTTGGAGCCCCCGCCCCGGCCGGGTTTCGGCGGGGTCCAGGCCCTCGACGTGCCGTTGTCGCCGGCACCAGATGATCCGCGAAAATACTGGCTCGACCTGAGCAAGATGGTGGTCCAGGATCCAAAGTCGTTGGGCCCTAACGGCTACCACGAACTGGTCCCCCATTCCGGTGTGTGGTATCCAGATGTCCCCTCTGGTCCAGCCGAATCGCCGGTCGACCTCAAGGACATCGTGCAGCTTGCGCCGGGTGCCCTGGGCCCGTCGCGCTACCAGGAACTCATTCCCGGCTCTGGCACGTGGGTACCGGAGCCGCACGCTTTCTACGCTCCCGGTGTGCCGGATAAGCCGCCGGAGTTTCCGATCGATGTGCGCCGTCTCATCCAGGTTCCCGAGGGGCAGTTGGCGCCGTTTGATTCCAAGCAGATCGCGCCGGGGCTGTGGTATCAGCTGCCTCCGCATCCCCGGTGATCGGTCAGGCGAACGCGGCGACGAGGAGGCGCAGTTGTTCGGCCTCGTTGTCCAAACTCTCGTACAGCGGCGCCATAGCCTGCGATTGGAGCGAAGTACGGAGCCGCGAGGTGGCCGCGATCAGCCGTTGGTGAGCTTCGCTCAGCTCCGCAACGCAGATTTCGGTGCTAACCGCATTGACCACCACAGTGTCAGCGGCCGTCAGATCGAAATGCGTCACTGAGCGCGGCGGATCGTCCGGAGACGGAAGCACCCGGAACAGCCGGGACGCGCAGAGCTGGTCGGCGTGCAGCAGGGCGCGCATCTGCGCTTCCACCGCGGCAGCCAAAAGGTAGAGCTGCGTCGGCGTATTCCCCAACCTGGGCTGGTCGGCGCCGGTGCGGCCCAAGTCGCCGTAGGTTCGGACAATCTCGGCGACGGCGTGCAGCTCGTTGATCACCCATACGACGTCGTCGGGGTGGCACGTAATCTTCATGGGCTCAGTTGCTTCCAGTCGTGTTCTCGCCCAAAGGTTCTCGGAGTTTGACCAGCAGTTGGATAGCTTCGCCGCGTTCACCCTCATCGAGCCAGGGCATGATCCGCACGATGGCCTCTTCGGCTTCGCGCGCTGAGTTCGCCATTTCGCTCATCAACGCTTCTCGCGCCTCCGGGCTGATGGCACGCTGGTGTTCGGACAGGGCTGACCGCAGGGCGAGAATCTGCCGGGCCAGAGCGAACCGATCTCCGCCGTCCAGCTGCTTCGGGGAGGGCGGCGAACTGTCCGTGGGCGTTTCGGCCGCCGGCTTGTCCCCCGTAGAGGCTGGGTCTGCACCATCTCCGCCGCGTGTTCCCGAAGGCGCGTCCGCGATCGGTCGCGGATGGCGCCGAAAGCGCTGTTCCCTCGGGGGCTTAGTGGCCCGGGCGGCCTTCATTTTGACGGGACTGGGCTCGCCGCCGGCGAGGGTGTCTTCGATGCTGCCGGGTTCCCATTTGAGGGCGTCCTCGATGGCGCGGGCGGTACGCGGGTTCACTCGCTTGGGCGTGCGGCGGCGATGCTCGATATTGCGGATCGTGTCCACGGAGACACGTCCGGCCGTGGCCACGTCGACCTGTGTCAGGCCCAACTCCGTGCGCCGCGCCCGGACCGCCGCCGCGAGCTGATCCCAAGACATGATGGGCAACATTTTGCCCTAGTGAGCGTGAAAAAACCTGTTCCTGCCACGACAAACCGTGATAAATCACGCAACGCTCGTCCCGTTGGGGGCTTCACCTGCACATTCGGCCGGGGGTATGGCTGCGCCGTGGACACAGACCAACGCTAAGCGGGCGGGCCGCCGTCAGCCTCTGGTGAGGCGCCAACGTTGCCTCAGACTGTGAAAATTCATGCTTCCATTGTGACCAGTCTGCCTCCCTAGAAACAGCTCTGAGCTGCGGTTAAGGCGGTGCGCGCCTACTTCTAGGTGTGTAATTTCCGAGATTTCACGGTCGTAAGGATGCGAAACCGTGAAAAATCCTGCTACGGTGCAAGCGTAAGCATGAAAAATCACAGTTTCTAGGCATGAGAGGACACCCCGACGATGAGTAATCAGACCGCCATCGAGCAGGCATCTTCCGGGGCGCGTTCGGTGGATCGCGGCAGCCAGGTCGGGGTGCGGCTCTACCACACCAGCGAGACCACACCCTGCCAGACCGTCGACCCGAACCGGACGCGCAATGGCCAGGAGCTGTGGTTCTCCCAATTCAAGGACCGTATCTTGGCGGTCCGGGCGTGCCAGGTCTGCCCGTTCATCGGCCGCTGCGGCTACAACGCAGTCGCCGCCCGGGAGGAGTACGGCGTCTGGGGAGGCATCTCCCTGCCCGGTGATAAGAGCGACCCCGAGCTTCTGGGCGCGGCTTATGACTACCTGCTGGCCCAGTTCGAGCGCCGCCGGCAGGTCGAACTTCCCGGCCTGCCCGCCCCGGCCATGCCGTCCTCGTCGGTGCGCCGACGCCGTGCCAGCGCCGACGTCCACACCAGCGCAGCCTGACGCGGACCAAGCCGATGACCTCGAACGCGGCCTTGCCCGCCACGAAGCCCGTAGCCCCCTCCACCGATGGCGTGACGTGGGTCGAAGTCGGCGCCATGCAGCATCAAGCGCTCTGCACCTGTAACTGGTCTGGCCCCCGGCGTGTGATCTTCCGGCACCCCGCCGCCGTCGACGCGCTTCTCCACGCCGCAGGCACCGGATGCGTGCCCGCCGCACCGCTCCGGCGCACCACAATCCCGCGGTCGCGTACCGCGCATACAGCCTGATTCCGCGTCCCGCTACGCGATTGGCGCCGACTCCCCCATGGCGAACAGACGCCCCTCGTTTTCCCGATCGTTACCGATCGCGCGGTCGGGCCCGGTATTTCCCGAGGTAAACCGCACCCTCAGTCACAAAAGCATCACGAGTAACCGGCGTGTCGAGCCTAGAATCGACGCTCGATGGACAAGCATGACCGGCATGGCTTCCAGAAACCACTCTGCCGGAAAGGCTGATACCGCTTCAGGCGCGGGTTCGCCCCGCAAAACCGGACGCCCCTCCCTAGGGGCTCGTGTGGTCGTTAAGGCGGCCCTGGATAAACCAGAACTAGCCGTCGTCGACCTGCTGCGCGGCACTCTGGAACGCTCCGCATTTCTCGGCGTTCTACTCACCGAGCACGTCGGCCGCCCGGATCTGCTTCCCCAGCCTGAGCAGCTGAGCCTCGTCGACGACACCCTCAGTGCCACGGCGGTGAAGCGGCTGCTTGCCGAGGTCAGCAGCCAGCCCGAGATTCCTACGCCGCCGCGGCGGCGACTGCGTGAGCGTAAGCCAGATGCCACAGTGCGCGTCCATCCGGACGTGCGTAAGGAAATCGAACGCCGGCGCCAGCGAGTCGGCCTCGCCCAGTGCCACTACAACGCGGACGTGATCCGCGAGCGGTTGGGCATCGAGCCCCGCGCGGAGCGAACGGAGGCGTTGCCGTTGGCGATGTGAGCGAAGCGCGCTTCCTGCCCGAATTGTTTGTGCATTGGCGAGCCTGGGATGAGGAAGCAGACGGCCTAACTTCATAACTCTCGTTCAGCCGGGACCGCGAAGTCCCCTGAACGTTCAACGCCCCCCAGTTGGCGCTGGAGGGCGTTGGGAACCCCGAAGGGTAGATGGTTGTCGAAGACCACTTCCCACGGTAGCGCACATCTGCGTTCAGCACCAGATGATGCGCGCCGTGTTCATACTCCTTTTTTGCCCACGGTCGGTCCCGGTTCGCCGCGGCCGCCGGGAGGGCCTGGGCGGCCGTATCGCGGCTGCACTGCGCAGCGCCATCAACGCGGCGTTGCGCGCACACCGCGGCGTCGACCGCGCGCTGCCGGCGGCGTGCGGAAGTGGTTTGCCACAGTTGTCGGCGTCGGGGTCTCCGAGCCGGATTGGCAGCTTCCCCAGGACATCTACCTGGAGTTGTCCGACGACGCCTATGCCGGCGTGCCGTGCTGGACGGGCGGTGCCCAACTGTGGGCGCGGGTGACGGTGCCCATCGCCTACTACAGCCACTACCGCACCCGGGTCGCGCCGCACCTGCCCGGCGCGGCAGTCTCACTCAAAGCGATCGTGCGCGTGGCCGATGCCCGCGCGCGCTACGCCGACTTCCGTACCGGGCGTAACTGTCGGCCCACCAACGAGCGTCTAGTGTGCGATACGGGCCTGTCCAAGAGCACGGTTCAGCGGGCGTCGAAGGCGCTGCGGCTGCTGGGGGTGGCCACCGAAGTGTTCCGCGGCCGCCAGCGCACCCGCACCGAGCGGATGGCCAGCTGGAGGGTTGGGGATCGAGGGCGCGGATGGGCCAGTGTGTGGGCCTTGCACGTGCCGAGTTATCCACAATTGACACCCCATCCCGTAGGGTCTCTTTTAAGTAGTTATCTCTTGTTTTCGAAGAAAAAAGTAACTACCGGGCAAGCCCGAAAGCCTTCGGCTTCAACAAAACGCGGCGCTTCGCGCCCGCCTGGACCCAAGAAGTCTCGGTCTCGACACGCGGTCGTCGACCCCGGAGGGTACGCACTGGCCCGTCAGTGGCTCCGTGCGCCCCAAACACCGCGTTGGGCACGTCGGTACACCCCCCGGGTGTGGAGCCGCAGCCTGACGGCCGTAGCAGCACACGGCTGGACGGCCGAGGACCTCAACCAGCTGCTGCGCGACTGGGAACGCACCGGTGGCCACTGGATGCCGGCCGAGCCGTACAAGCCGATCGGGCTGGTGTGCACGGCGATCGGCTGGCACGAGCGCAACAATTCACTCGACGACCGGCCCGCTGCGCTGGAGCTAGCGATGGAGCAGGAACGCCTGCGCCGTCATGAAGAGGAGCGTCGACAGTTCCGCGCCGAGATGGAAGCTGCCCGCATCGCGCGGCGTGAAGCCCAGGGCCGCCTCGGCAAGCCTGCGCATCGCGCTGCCCAGCAGGTCGCGGCGGAGATCGCGGCCCGCGCTGCGCGCAAGCGTGCGGCCGGCGAGGAGGCCGAGCGCCAGGCGCGCGCCGAGCTCGTGGCACGCGTACGGGGCCAACGATGATGATCCAGGGGTTCCAAACGGGCTGCCGCGCGCGCTTCGCACGCTTGCCACTGACGCCAATGGTCTACGTCCGCAGTCGATTTCACCGGGTTCCGCTCACTCGACGGCAGCTGTGTCGCGTCCTGTGCGCGCTCGGCTATCCCGCTGCGGACCGCGTGATGAGCTGGTGTCAGGCGTCCAGTGGTGGCGGCGTGACGTACGGTTCGCCGATCGCGTTGGGGTCGAACCGAGGGTCAGTAGGGACGAGGTATGTCACGAACAGGCCATGCATCTGCTCGGTGAGCTGCTTGCGGGTTTCACGAAGGACCGCGGTGATGAGATCTTCGAGTTCGACGTTGGTGTAAGTGCTCATCGCTTCTGGTGCGATGTCGAGGTCGACGAGATCACCGTTACTGTCGAAGCGCGCACGCACGTCGTCGTGCATCGTCGGAACGTTGATGCCCTCCACGGCGTCAAGGAACGCCTTGTTGCGGGCCCGCATGTGAGCCAGCGCGGCCTCGGCTTGGGCGACGTACTGATCGTCAGTCAGCGTCATGTCTTCTTATCTCTTCTCTCAGAACGGGATTCGCGAGCCTCAACCCTGCCTTTGACCGGTTCAGCATTCGGTGGAGTCGTCAGACGCAGCCGCTTCTCTTCATAGAGGCGCTTGTCATCCTCACCGCCACCGCCGCGGCCAGGGCCACCCATCATCGGCGGCATCATGCCCATCGGCGCGCCCATCCCGGCACCGCCACCGGCTCCGCCGCTCACTGTCGGGGTGCCCGACCCCACCGTGGGTGCGGGCGCCACCGCGGGAGCAGCAGCCGCGGAGGCCGGCGCCGCCGCCAGGCCTCCATCTCCCGCCGAGGCGGGCTCGGTATCGCCGGGCTCAGCGCCACCACCGCCATCACCCATCCCGAGATCACCAGGACCCCCGCCCTCACCCACCGACGGGTCAGACCCACCGGGTTGGCTTCCCGCCAAACCTTGCAGCGCCGAGGCGCCGCCCTGGGCCAGGCCGCCGACGAGCTGGCTCCCGGTCTGCTGAACTTTGTCCGCGGCACCGCTGAGCGCCCCGAGCAGGCCGCCGGCCGCACCCGCCACAACCCCGAGCACCGTCGGCAACAGCGTCTGCAGCATCTCCGCGCCGCCGCCGCTGGGATCAGCCAGAGGGTTACCGGCCAGACCCGTGCCATCTGCAGGGTCACCGACCCCAGGCGGTGACCCGTCCTCGCTCCCCGGCGCCGAAGCCGACTGGCCCGGCACGCCCGGAGGTGTAGTGGTTGCGACACCCGGCTCCAGAGGCTTGGCTTGCAGTTGCCCGCCAGCGGTGTAGGTGGTGTAGCTGTTGATCGCTTGCTGGTGCGCTGCAGCCAGTTCGGATTGCAGCTGGGCTACGACAGCGGTGTAACGTCCCCCGCTCTGCGCGTTGTGCGCGGCCGCAGAGCGTAGCCGCTGCTCTAGATCAGCGAAGTGTTGCGGGGTGGGGATGTTGGCGCGGGCCTGCCGAAAGTTGTTGGCCTGCACGGTCGCATCCTGCGACAAGGCGCGCGACTGGTCGGCGTGGCGGGTGTAGGTCGCCTCCAGTGTGGCCAGGTGCGTGCTGGCCTGCTCGGAGGCGGAGGAATCCCAATTCTGCTCACTGGTCCAGCGGGCCGAGCGCACCGACTGTGCGGCCGAATCGAGTTGAGCGGCATGAGCATTCAACGCCTGGGCGGCGGTCTCCAGCGCTTCGGGCCCGGGCCCACCGTGCACGAGTGCGGCGATGTCCTTCCCTGACGTTGGTTGCACCCCCGGTGCCGGTATCGGGGGTGCAACCAACGATGGACCGCCGATGCTCGGCGCATCACCGACGGGGATCGAGGTCGCACGGCCGCGAGCGCCTCCCGCCAGGGACGCGGCGTTGGCCTGTTCCTGGTCCTCGTAAGTGGTGGCGGTGCTGTGCATTCGCGAGCTGGCCTGGGCGGTCTTGTGATTCACGGCCATGGTGGCGTTGACCAGCTCGCTGATCGACGCCGAGAGCGCATTGGCGATCTTCACCGACGTTGCGTCTGCCGCACAGGGCGTGACCGCCGGCGCGGGTGTCGCCGCCTCGGAGCTGGCCGTCGACAGGCCCGCCCCGGCGGCACGCACGCCGTCGGGGTCGACGAAGAGATTTGCGCTACTGGCCATCAAGGAACCCGGATCTAAGTCCGCAGCGTCTGCTGGTTCTCGTGCTCTTGATCAGCGTAGGTCTGCAGATTGCTGCGGATGTGGTTGGCCACGGCCTGGGCGTTGGCGGCCAGGCGCTGACCGAGTTCGTGGCGAGCAGCCAATGTCTCGGCGTAGGCCTGCCCAACTGTCGAGGAGCCGATCTTGCCGAAGGCATGCCGGGCAGATTCGAGGGTGTCCGGATCAGCGGCCATGCGCCGAGCTGCTTCGGCGCTTTCGTTGTCCCACCAGGAGGCGTGGTCCTGCCAGGCATCGAAATCGACCCTCAGCTGGTTGGCCATGGCTTCGTCCTTTCACTCAATGGGTTGTTTGCCCAGCGTAACCCCGGTGTACCGGGGTTAGCGCGGCCTCAAAAATCCAAATATCGGGCGCGGTAGGCGGCGATCTCGGACTCACTGGGATAGGTGTCATCCGGCGGCATATCGGCGCCGAGGTCGTTCATACGTTGGCGTTGGGCGAAGCGGGCCCGCATCAACGCCAGCCGGTGCAGGTGCATCAGGCGCTCCGACAGGGTCTCAGCCGACCAGGTGGCGTTGACCTCCGGCTCGAGCTGCACCCGCACGACACCGCCGGTGCTGTCCAGCTCCACCAGCAGCAACCCGCTGCGCGAGGTCTCGACGTAGGTACGTTCGGCCGTCTCGGCTTCTGACTGCATCCTGCGGGCTCCCCTATGCCGTGGAGTTACCGGTCGGCGGCGCCGCGGTAACCGAAGCTGATGCCGGCGTGCCGGTTGCTGGCGCCGGCACGCTCGCCTGCGTCCCGCCCCCAGCTGCCGGCGGTCCGGTCCAGCCTAAGAAGTCCGACGAGCTGGGCAACGCCGAGACGGGCTTGAGCTGGCCATCAAGCCAAATCTTGCCATTGCCCATGTACATCACCTGCGGTTTGGCCTCGTACTGGGCGTAGTCGCCTGGTCGCAGACTGTTGCGGTCGACCGGATTCATCACCGGTGAGCCCGCCGGCGGGATCTGACCACCGTAGGCATCACTTACCGACTTACCACTGAGCACGGCATCCATCGCATTCTTGCGCTGGTCGTCAGCAGCGACCACCGAGGTTCCGTCAGGCAGGCGCACGGTGTGGGCATCCGCTGACGGCGCCGCCGCCGGGGCTGCCGCGGCCGGGGTGTTGGACACCGGCTGCACCGTGTTCGGATCTGCGGGGGCCTTGCCGTCCTCCTTGCCCTTGTCGGCCGGCGGGTCGTCGGTCTTGCCCTGATCGTCTTTGAAGGCGTCCTCCGGTTTGTCGGCTTTACCGTCGCCCTTGGTATCGGAGAACTTGTCATCCGCGCTGCCCGGGTCCTGGCCGTTCTTATCGGAGAACTGCGAGGCCAGACCCGGCAATGCCGAACCTAGCCCGCCAAGTGCGCCGCCCAGCGAATCCAGCGGCGAACCACCCGCGCCGAGGCCGCCGAGCATGCCGGGCAGCGCCGAACCCAGGCCAGCAAGCGAGGACATCGGGTCCATGCCGCCCATGCCACCCATGCCCATCGGGCCCATGCCGGCCAGCGGATCGGTCAGCGGGTCACCGCCGGCACCGGCATCCGCCGGTGCACCGGCCCCAGCGTCGGCCGGCGGCGGCGCGGCATCCCCGCCCCCACCGCTGCCGGAGGACTCTCCCCCGGAACCACCATCACCGCCGCCTGAGCCCTTGTCTTCCCCCTCACCGGACTTTGGCCCGCTGGTCCGGTACTCCTGGCCGAGAGCATCCATGATGGCGGCCTGGGTCTTGGCGTCGACCTGCGAATCACTGAGCAGTTTCTGGATCTCGCCGAACTTCTGATCCATGTACTTCTGGAAGGCCATCACCGAGGCGGGATCGCCCATCTCGGGGGCGATCTGCTTCGACTTGGCCTGAATATCGGCCAGGATCGCGTTGACCTTGTCTCGCGCCTGCTGATTCGACTCGAAAATCTGCTTGAGTAGCGCCGCCAGCTTGTCATCGGTCAGGGCGGCGCCATCGACGTGCTTGTTGTACTGGTCGCCGGCGTTGGTCGCACCATCGTTCAATCCGCCGGCCTGGTCTGCCGGCGGGGCGGGAGCTGGCGGGGGTGCAGCCGGAGGACCGCCAGGCCCATACAGCGCAGTGTTGGTGCGCTGCAACGGAGTCTGTGACGGTGGGTGATCGTCATCACCGAACACACGGCCCACTGCGGTCACGACCTTAACCGCGTTAACAACCGCCGGTTCGAGCACGTCCTCCACAATGTTGGGAAGACTCGGAAGGCCAAAAGTCACGAGCGGACGTCCTCTCTGTTCACCACGTCGGCTGTTATCTACGACGCTAAGCCCGGCTGACCCTCGATAGCTACGGGCGTAGGAGCCAATTCGGGACGCTCTCGCACCACCTCGGTAGCGGTCTGGCGGATTCGGGCGATGACATCGTGGTGACCGACACCGACCTCCTCCCCGATGGCCCGCAGCGACATCTGCGGACGCACCTCGAACAACCGCCACAGAGCCTGGCTCAGTGTGGTTTCGGAGTGATTCGTCAACCGTCCGCGGCGGTGAATTTCGCGGGCCAACGCCAGCCACCGCTGACCGCGGTCCTGGTCCACCCGCGCGGACGCCTCGACAGTGCGGTGCGCGGGCCGGATGGCCTCAACGCGCGATGGGTTGAATCGCCACAAAATTTGAACAGCGTGGGTGCTGCCCAAAATCCCAGCAGGGGGCACGCACGCTACGGCGAACGCCAGGGCGGTCGGCAGCGGTGCCGTCGCAGGCAGGATGGCATGCAGCGCATTGCCGCCGATGCTGACCAGCGCTCCCACCGCGAGCATGGCCCAGAAGAACTGCCTGTTCCTGCGCTGATCGGGATACGCTGCGGTCGCCAGGATGCCCATCGTCGCCAAAACTATTGCGCCATCGACGATTCCGGGCCAAAGATAGGGAAGCCAGCCCGTCCAGCTGCCCGTGCGTCGCGCGAGGTCACTGAGCGCGGCGAACGACAGAACGAAGCTGGAGACAGCGATCGCCGCGGTGATCGCGACAGCCACGGCGCGGCTCGCCCGCACCAAGGCTGGGGCTTCGGTCGTGCTGGGCTCTGGATCACCCGTGTCGAACCAGCGAGGAAGATCGTCGGACAGCTGCTCAGCGGGGGTGCTCCTGCGATCACCTTCGGTGAACGTCAGCACATCGTCGACTGCGGTCATGGTTCTCACTGCTTTCGGGGCGAGGTGGCTACGAGACCACAGGTCACTCACCGAGCGTGGCACTCGTCGCCGCGCCGGGCCCGTATCAGCGGGGACCTGTGTATCAACCTCAATCCAACAGCGCCGCAGCGGCTTTAGCTATGCGCCAAGGAAACCGGTTCCTGTCCACCCCGACTGAGGGCCTGCGCGCGTAACGAGTGCCCGTCTCAACTCCACACTGGCAGAGCCGCTGACACGTCCGCTATCAGAGCAACTGTTGCGCGTGCTGTCACCTACCCCCCCGCGGGCGTTACGCCGCGGGGTAAGAAGCGTCCAGTGCTGCGGTGACGATCTCCGAGCGTGATGTCTTCTGCCTGCCGGGGTGGCCGGTCAGGATGATCTCGTTCACCCATTCGACGATGCGCCGCAGCGCCTCCAGCTCTCCCGCGATCGGACGCATGTAGACCGGCTGCCACGGTTCGGCCTTCTGAATTGGTGCTCGCTTCACATAGAAACCCGCAGGTGCGGTCCCGCTCTCCTCCGGGCGACGTCGCAGGACCAGCTCTGGCAGCTCGGCCAGGTGGCGGCTGATCGCCTCCATGATGAGTTCAGTCTGAGGTGCTGCCGCCGCCTGATCTGCGACAGCCTTGAACCTGGCCGCCACCGAATTCGCGACGCTCACGCGGGTCGGCGACGCCACGTGCATGAGCGGGTCGCTCCAATCAATCTCCAGGTCGGGAAGGGTGCGTTTGGCCGCGGCGCTCCCCGTGCGCGGTGCCGGCCTGGCGGAGCCTGTCTTCGCGGGCGTTGCCGGCGGAACGGACTGAGCGGGAGCTGCCGTGCTGGCGGGCTCTTCGGATACCTGGTCGGTCACGCTTTCGGGATCTGCGGGCGCCTCTGCGGGCTCAGCTGGGCTTGCCTGCTCACCGCGACCGGCGCCAAACTGCGACACCACACCGGGGGTCATCGGATGGCGCGGTGGGGGCGCCTGACGTGACGCGCGGTTGGCCTTCTTGTTTCTGATCGCTGCGATTCCATCGGACATGGTTTGGATTCCCTCTTCCCTACTGCTCGTGTGCCTTGAGGAGCGCAAGGTCCAGGACGCTCCTGGTGACTTCATGCATCTCCTCGACAAAGCCAGCTGCGCGCGCGGGGATCACGCCGGACTTACCGGGTGCGCATACCGCCATCGTCAACTTGCGTCGCTTGAGGAACGTATGGCTAGATACCGGCGGCCCGACCGGTACACCGAAGGTCTCGCTGAGCTTTTCTACCTGCCGTAGTTCTGCTTCCGGAGCAGCTTCCAGTCGGTTGATGACGAACAGCAGCGGATATCCGCCCTGCAGCTCTTTGGCCATGCTCTCGGTGGCCTTCAACGCGCGGGTCTCCAGATTGACCGGCACAACGATGACGTGCGCGGCCGACACCGCGCCCATCGTCGAGCTCACTCCCCCCGGATGCGTGTCGACGACCAGCGGACGGCCCAGCGCCTGCGACCACCGTTCCAGCGCAGTCGCCATCTGATCGGCCGGCGGCTGGTGGATCGCGAAATCCGGGTGCGACGGGATCAAATCGGCGCGGACACCATGCCCGGACAGTGGACGCGGAACCCGCCCCGCCTCCAGCGCATCGAGTAGCGGCGCCGCGGTGCGCGTTTCGTGGCGGTAACCCCACGCCCGTGTAGCGCCGCCCTCGTCCCAGTCCAGGTCGACGAGAACGGCGCCCAGCAGATAAGCCAGCTCTTTGGCGATCTCCGTCTTTCCCACGCCGCCCTTCCATGCCGCCACGGTGACAATGAGCCGAGGAAGAAGGTCGAGCAGCGCCGGCGTGGGCGTCACTCCGAGTCGCTCCAATGTCGCGTGTGCGCCATCCCCGGCCGCGGACTCGCGGTCAGCCGAAGCGCCGTGGGCGGCCTCGCGGACCGCTACACCTGACGTGCCGTCACTCACTGATACGCACCTTCCCTGTGTGAGGAATCACCTACCGACTCACAGTACGACGCTGTGTCTGCTATTAGCACCGCACCTGGCGACCTATATCGCAGATAGTAACGCAACCGATACCAGAGCCACTATTGCGGGCGATATCACCAAGCTGCGTTGCGTCCGCTAGCACTACCAGACACACACCACGCGTTGGTGTCTGCTATCACAAAACACGCACGTGACCAATAGCAGACCTACTGTCGCGGGCCGAAGCGGCGTGCACTGTTGCACACACTGTCACCCGTGATAGTGCGGAGCGAAGAATCGGTTTAGGCCTCTAACGGCGGCTCTCGCATCCTTAGCCTCGTCCCAGCACCCGACACACCAGGGTGGGGGAGTTTGGCCCACAGCGGCCCGCACAGCCCGTTTTCCCAGGTGGAATTTTCCGCCTGGCCCCGCGCCGCCGGCGCAGCGTCACAGGGCTGTCACCAGCATAGTTGCGGTCGCTATCACGGCCACTGTTGCGTCCCGGCCAAGGCTCGGACAGCTAGGAATGCGCGGTCCACCAGGTGTAGAGGTGCGCCAGAGAGGGACCCTGGGCTCCGGCTTCGGCCACACTCACAAGGCGATGCTCATCGGTCGTCCACGCGATGAGAGCCCGATCGCCTCGCAGAGCGCAGACCAAAGTCCCGGCAATCTGTGATGGTGTGGCGTTACGCCGCCACGGCCCGGGCGATTGGATGTTGCCCGGGCACACCACGACCTGGGTGCCTTTGAGGTTGGCTCGAAGCAGACCCGGCAGGGCGACGGCATCTTGGGCCAATGTGAACGACGCCGATCCTGGCGCGGAGGGCCCAAAGCGGCCCATGCAGGCCAGCTGCGCGCGCGCCGGGGGAGCGGCCGACTCCGGCTGGCATGAATCGGCGAAGCCGGTGGGCACGAACGCACGCAGCTCGGCGGTGCTGTCGGTGGATGTTGGGGGAGAGGCAGTGGGTGGGGACCCGTGAGGCCACAACAGCCAGGCCGCGGCGGCCGCGGCCACAACAGCACTCACCGAGGCTGTACCAATCGCGAACCGCTTGCTGCGCACTCTCGGCATCCGACCCGGTAGCGCGAATCGGGGCCAGGAACGAGGGGAGTGGCGTGTTGCATTGAAGTCGTAGGACAGATCGGTCAGTGGCCGCAGGGGCTGGCCGCTGGCAGCCTCGGCATCGGCATCGGCATCGGCATCGGCATCGGCGTCGACGATGGGTAATGGCTCAGTGTTCTCACCGCCGGCGTCCTCGGCGGTATCGACCCCCGCTTGCATATCCCGTCGTCCCTTCCTTCCCTCACGCCGTCAGCCCCGCGAAGTCGCGAAGCGTCCGCCCTGAGCCCCCTCCGGTCCGCAGCATGTCAGCTGCATTCTCACGATAAAGGTCGGTCCGGGCCGCCAACTACGCCCGAGAGCCGGAACGGCGGATGCGGCCGCCGGGCTCAACTCATCTGGCCTTCACGAATCATCCGACTGACAGCGGCATCCCACCGAGACGTCTGCGCGGGCTCATAGAGCGAGCCGTCCACGTATCGCTCGATGTGCGGTCGCAGCATGATCGTGCCGACCCGCAGAACCAGCGGCAACAGGTTCGCCCACACGGGATCGAGGTCGTTAGGCACGAGGCCTTGTTCAGCAAATCTGGCGCCTTGTGCAGCGCTGATCGCATACAGCCCGTCGAAGATCACGCTCCCAACTGCACCACCCTCGGCGAGGGTCCTGCCGATGTAGTCCATGACGTCCGGGTTCTTGTACATCAGCTCGGCGAATCGGCCCCCGGCGTCGGCAGCGGGGTCGGCCGCGCTCACCTCCGATTGCCCGCCAAGGGCCTCGTCGAAGATGGACAGAACATGCCGATCGATACACTCGATGAGCTGGTTTTTCGTGACGAAATAGTGCTGTATCAGGCCCAGGCTGACCCCGGCCGTCTCGGCGATGACCCGCAGTGATGTGGACGCAATTCCACGCTCCGCGAAGCACCTCATCGCCACGTCGCGGATCTGCTCTGGCTTGGTCGCCTCGGGGCCGGGTTCCCGACGCCGGGGGAGTGATCCGTCATCCATCGGCATCAATCCTCCCAGATGCCCCACGCACCGCAGGCGTCCTGACGCCGCCGCGTGTGCGCGCTAGCGATCCAGAGGAATACCCACCGGCCGCTCCCGCACCGCGGCGAGCGCATCGCGCGCGTCCTCGAGATACACGTAGCTGGTGGCCTGACCGTAGAAGCCCGGATGCCCCGGCACGGAGACGCACCCCACCCGCGGCCAGTCCGCGTCGAGCAGCTCAGACGACACCAACCGATGCTTCGGTTTCGCGGCCGTGAATAGAGCCGGCATCAGGACTAAGCCTGCCGTCGTGGGGAGCATGGTGTGGATGGTCTCGGCCACGGCCCACGCCCGAAGGCCGGAATCGGTGTCGATCCTGTCGTCCACGACGGCATCGAGCACGACGAGCACGGCGCTGATCGGCATACCGCCAGTGAAGTCGTCGCTTTCGTCCAACTCCGGGCGCAACCACTCCGCGTCGAACAGTTCGGCGAAGGAAGCTGCGCGATCCCCGAACAGCGGCAGCGTTTCGGCAGGGCTCTCGTAGCCGGCTTGGAGGATGAGGAACTGCACGACACCCACCTCGACCTCCGGGGCTGCAGGGTTGGCGTCAAGGGCAGACATCCGAATGCACCCCCGCCACTCACGGCACCCCGACAGCGACGCCCAGGCGTCGGTGGTCTCGTAATGCATTCGCGCGGCGCCGAAGTCGACGCGCGACGCCCGGCGGGCCGCGGCGTCGACCAGATAGCGAGTGCGCTCGGCCAGAAATGAATCGAGATCAATGGTGGTGGCCACGTAGATGTCCGTTCTCATTCGAGCTGATGCGAGAGCGATGCGTTGACCTGCGGTGTATCAGATTGGATGAGAACTCCGGTAGCCATTTTTCTCGCTTGATCTGACACCAATGGGCAATCGGCCATCCTTTGTGTCAGATGCTCCCGTAGTCACAGGTTTTCGCCGATCGGGTTTGCAGACCGGAAATCGCAATGGTCAGTGAAACGGCAGCAGCTCATGGAGTGAGATTGAGCGGTCGATGTTGATCATCACGGTGGTGTCCGCGTTCGCCGGGTCAAGCTGAATGATGAATTCTCGGCAGCGACCGCAGGGCGCCAGGACAGCGCCGGCGCGATTCACGGCAACCATTCGCACGATCTGGCTCTGACCTGCGGTGAGCATCGCGGCTGCGGCTGAATGCTCAGCGCAGAAGCCCATTGATGACGCAGTGTCGACGCAGACACCGACGAACACGTCGCCGTTGGCGGTCTCGATTGCAGCGCCGACAGTGCCGCAGACGGCGGACTCGGTCAACTGACGTGGCGCGACCACGGCCTTCGCCGCGGCGAGTAGGCGCTCGAAACCACCCATCGCTTCATGATGCACCTTGTCACGGACGAAGCCTGGAGCCTGAGGTGGGCTGGAGGTGAGGCCGTTGTGTCAGATCAAGTGAGAATGCTTCAAGTCAGATGAGAACTGACAGTAGAACTTCCTTGGTCTCCTCGGGGACGCCCAAAGAACCGCCCGCCCGTCATTACGTCACAGTGACGAATTAGCGTGGCCGATAGGCGTGTGCTCGGTGCTCGATCCAGCCGATGTACAGAACGTGCTCGTCGGGGAGAGCGCGGAATGTGACGCGGTAACCGCCCCGGCGGGCTACCCGCCAGCCTTCCAGCTCGAACCGTAGCGGTTTGGACATGACATACGGGTCGCTCGGCAATGTTTTGGTGATGAACTCGGCAATCGCCGCAGCCACCTTGTGTGGCAGCCGCTCCAGCGTTCTGATCGCCCCTGGCGACAGTTGAACCGACCAGAGCTGATCGCTCACGTGAGTCCGTAGCGGCGGCGCAACTCGTCGCCGGAGATGGTGTTGCCGGCGGCGTAGTCGGCGTCGGCCTGGCGCAGACCGTCAACCACGCCGGGAGTCGTTAGCGCGTGCAAAGTTTCGGTCAGCGACTCCAGATCATCAGCAGACATGATGACTGCGGCGACACGGCCATGCCGGGTGATCTGAATGACCTCGTGGGTCGTATCGGCTTCCTCGACAAGCGCCGAAAGCTTGTCCTTGGCTTCACTGAGCGGTACGGTTCGCATTGACGAATTATAGCCCGATTAGTAGCCGATGTATAGCCTAACAAGCTGGTAACGGTGCGTGCTAGCGAGGTGCGAGTTCCGCGCGGTAGCCATCCGCTTCATTGATTTTTACATCGATACCGCCGCGGTGGCCGTCAGGGTGTCGAAGCCGGGCGGAGGTGCACACCCCGCCGGTTGGTGATCTTGCTCTCAGGTGGCGCTTTGACGGCACTCGTCCGGGGGCGAGAATCGGCGAAGGTCGGGTGGGTCGTCCGGAGGAAGTGGCGTGTTGGGTGCCCCTTTGAATCATCGGGCTCCTAACTCTGTTGGGGTCGGTTGCAGTAGTTGAGCATTGCTGTTCGGTAACTGATCCCCACGGAGGCACTGCTGACTATGGCTGAACAACGCCAACTACATTTGGCCGGGTTTTTCTCGGCTGGCAACGTCACTCATGCGCATGGCGCGTGGCGCCATGTTGGTGCGACGAACGGTTTTCTGACTGGCGAGTTCTACAAGCAGATTGCGCGGACCCTGGAGCGGGGCAAGTTTGATCTGTTGTTTCTTCCTGATGGCCTGGCTATCGAAGATAGCTATGGCGATAATTTGGAGACCGGAGTCGGTCTGGGTGGCCAGGGCGCGGTGGCGTTGGAGCCGACCAGTGTGGTGGCGACGATGGCTGCGGTGACGCAGCGATTGGGTCTGGGCGCTACGGTTTCGACGACCTATTACCCGCCGTATCACGTGGCTCGGGTGTTTGCCACGCTCGACAATCTGTCTGATGGCCGGATCTCGTGGAATGTGGTCACGTCGCTGAACGACTCCGAGGCACGCAACTTCGGTGTGGATGAGCACCTTGAGCATGACATCCGATACGACCGGGCTGACGAGTTCTTGGAGGCCGTCAAGAAGCTATGGAGTTCTTGGTCCGAGGATGCCTTGTTGTTGGACAAGGTTGGCGGTCGGTTCGCTGATCCCAAGAAGGTTCAATACGTCAATCATCGTGGCCGCTGGTTGTCGGTCCGTGGCCCGTTGCAGGTTCCACGGTCCCGTCAGGGTGAACCGGTCATCTTGCAGGCCGGCTTGTCGCCGCGGGGGCGTCGCTTCGCGGGGCGCTGGGCTGAAGCGGTATTCAGCGTCTCGCCCAACCTCGACATCATGCGCGCGGTCTATCAGGACATCAAAGCTCACGTTGCGGCCGCGGGGCGTGACCCGGAGCAAACAAAGGTATTCACCGCGGTGATGCCGGTGCTCGGTGAGACTGAGCAGGTGGCTCGGGAGCGTCTGGAATATCTCAATTCGCTGGTGCATCCCGAGGTGGGTTTGTCGACGTTGTCGAGCCATAGCGGTTTGAATCTCTCCAAGTATCCGCTGGATACGAAGTTTTCTGACATCGTCGCCGACCTCGGTGATCGTCACGTGCCGACCATGTTGCAGATGTTTTCCGCGGTGGCCGGTGGCGGTGCGGACCTGACGTTGGCCGAGCTGGGTCGCCGATACGGCACCAACGTCGGGTTTGTGCCGCAGTGGGCTGGAACTGCCGAACAGATCGCTGATCAGTTGGTTAGTCACTTTGAGGCTGGGGCCGCTGACGGCTTCATCATTTCGGCGGCGTATCTGCCTGGTGTTTACGAGGAATTCGTCGACCAGGTGGTTCCGCTGCTTCAGCAACGTGGTGTGTTCCGTACCGAGTACGAGGGGGCAACGCTGCGTGAGCACCTTGGGTTGGCTCGGCCTGAAGTTGGGAGCATCTGATGACCACCACGGACATCGATCGAGATATTCTTGCCTACAGCAATTGCCCGGTTCCTAACGCGTTGCTGACAGCGCTGGAGTCAAACCTGTTGGCTGGCAACGGTATTTCGCTGAATGTGCTGAGCGGCGCGCAAGCTGGGTTGCATTTCACCTACGATCATCCCGCCTACACCCGTTTTGGTGGCGAAATTCCACCTCTTATCAGTGAGGGCTTGCGAGCACCAGGACGCACCCGCTTGTTGGGCATCACCCCTCTGGCCGGCCGGCAAGGGATCTATGTCCGTGCTGACAGCCCGGTGACATCACCGAAGCAGCTGCGGGGTCGGCGGGTGGGTGTGTCCGGCGCAGCGATCCGCATTCTCACCGGCGAGTTGGGCGACTACCGGCAATTAGATCCGTGGCGGCAAACACTGATCGCGCTGGGCACCTGGGAGGCGCGGGGACTTTTGCGCACCCTGCACATCGGGGGGATACGGGTCGACGACGTCGAGTTGGTGCGTATCGAAAGCCCTGGCGTCGACGTGCCCGAAGAGCGGCTGGAAGCAGCGGCCAGTGTCAAAGGCGCTGACCTGTTTCCCGACGTGGCCGCCCACCAGAGCGACATCCTGGACAGCGGCAACGTTGATGCGCTGTTCACGTGGCTGCCCTGGGCGGCGGAGCTAGAAGACCTCAGCGGCGCGCGGGTACTCGCCGATCTCGGCGACGACAAACGAAACCGGTATGCCAGTGTCTGGACGGTCAGCGCCCAGCTGGTCGACGAGCGACCCGACCTGGTGCAACGACTCGTCGACGCAGCGGTCCAAGCCGGCCGTTGGGCACAGGCCCACCCCGAGGACACCGTTGGCATCCATGCCGCCAACCTCGGGGTCACGCCCTCGGCGATCGGACGCGGTTTCGGCGCTGATTTCGCCCAACATTTGATCCCAACGCTTGACGACTCGGCGCTGGCCGTTGTCGACCAAACTCAACAGTTCCTCCTCGACCACAACCTGCTCGACCGTCCGGTGGACCTCACACAGTGGGCAGCACCGCAATTCCTCACCCAATCCACGACTGGAGACCAGCAATGACGTTGACCGATGACACCGCCACGGCACAGAACGGTAGGCATGGCGACCCCATCGAGGTTGCGCGCGAGCTGACGCGAAAGTGGCAAGCTACCGTCGTCGAGCGCGACCAGGCTGGTGGTTCGGCGACAGAAGAGCGTGAGAATCTACGCGCCAGTGGGCTGCTCTCGGTGACCGTTCCCCGGCACCTCGGCGGTTGGGGAGCCGACTGGCCTACCGCCCTGGAAGTGGTGCGTGAAATCGCCAAGGTCGACGGATCCCTGGGGCACTTGTTCGGATACCACCTCAGCACCCCAGCCGTTATCGATCTCTGGGGTTCGCCCGAGCAAAAGGAACGCCTGCTTCGTCAACTGGCCGAAAACAATTGGTGGACCGGAAACGCCTCCAGCGAGAACAACAGCCACATCCTGGATTGGAAAGTAACGGCCACCCCGGCCGATGACGGCGGGTACTTTTTCAACGGCATTAAGCACTTCAGCAGTGGCGCCAAGGGCTCTGACCTGCTCTTGGTGTTTGGTGTGATACCGGAAGGTTTCCCGCAGCAGGGCGCCATCGTAGCGGCGGCTATTCCCACCACCAGGGAAGGCGTTCAGCCAAACGATGACTGGCAGGCGCTGGGGATGCGGCGCACCGACAGCGGCACCACCGAATTCCACAATGTTGCAGTCCGTCCCGACGAGGTGCTCGGCAAACCCAATGCCATCCTCGAGGCGTTCCTGGCGTCCGGGCGCGGAAGCCTGTTCGGCCCGATCGTGCAGTTGGTGTTCTCCTCGGTTTACCTAGGGATCGCGCGCGGTGCGCTCGAGACAGCCCGCGAGTACACCCGAACGCAGGCACGTCCTTGGACGCCGGCCGGGGTCACTCAAGCCGTCGAGGATCCGTACACCATTCGCAGCTACGGCGAATTCGGCATCCAACTACAAGCCGCCGATGCTGCAGCCCGCGAGGCCGCACAACTCCTACAGGCCGCGTGGGACAAAGGTGACGCATTAACTCCGCAGGAACGCGGCGAACTCATGGTGCAGATTTCTGGAGTCAAAGCCATAGCCACCCAAGCGGCCCTGGACGTGACCAGCCGTATTTTCGAGGTCATCGGTGCCCGCGGCACCCACCCCAAATACGGATTCGACCGGTTCTGGCGCAACATCCGCACCCACACGCTGCACGATCCCGTCTCCTACAAAATCGCTGAAGTCGGAAACTACGTCCTCAACCAACGCTACCCGATACCCGGCTTCACTTCCTGACCCCGGCATCGCGCTGTCGGGCACGCGTTAATGCTTCAGAACGGCGGGGCCGTCTGACACAATGATGGCCGACGGGGACTATCTCGCTAACGGTGTTTCCGGTGTTTTTCATCAGTAGGTTTCGGCTGCCGGGAATCGGTCGGCGAAGGTGATCGCGAACGCATTCAGGGCAGGTTTCCACCGCATCGTCCATCGTGCCCTGCCGGCACCGGTCGGGTCCAGTGATCGGGTGACCAGATAGAGGCACTTGAGGGCGGCCTGCTCGGAGGGGAAGTGGCCGCGGGCCTTGATCGCGCGGCGGTAGCGGGCGTTGAGCGACTCGATGGCATTGGTGCTGCAGATGACCCGGCGGATCTCCACGTCGTAGTCCAGGAATGGGATGAACTCGTCCCAGGCGTTGTCCCACAGGCGTATCACCGCCGGGTAGCGTTGCCCCCATTTCTCGGCCAGCTCGTCGAACGCTGCGCGGGCCGCGGTAGCGTTGACCGCAGTGTAGATCGGTTTCACATCCCGTTTGATCTCATCCCAGTACTTGCGGGACGTGAGCCGAAAAGTGTTGCGCAGCAAGTGAATAATGCACGTTTGTACGATCGCCTGCGGCCATTGACCGCGCTCACTGAAATTCCCCACTGACGCTCATCGAAATTCCCCACCCGTGTGGCTCCGCCGAGAAGGGCGGGCCTCCCTCGAAGCTGCTGGTGTCTGACGCCAGTTGCTCCATCGAAGGAGGCCCGCTTTCTCATGCTCACATGG
>NZ_JAPFPY010000046.1 GCF_026240945.1 Mycolicibacterium sp. J2 | reverse complement strand
TGGTGAGGTCGTCGCGGCGGGCGTTGCCGTCGGCGACCGCGCCGGCCATCTTGTCGCCGATCTGACCGTTCTGCCAGGCCAGTTGCGCTTGATCGAGGCGCTCCCCGGTGGGGCGGGTGACTCCGGAGACTTTGGTGACACCGGGAACCTGGGAGACGCGGGAGGCCATTTCGTCCAGGTCGGCCAGTCCCTTGCCGGTGCGCATATCGGTGGGGTTCTCGACGACGAGGAATTCGGTGATGACGACGTCTTTGCGGAAGTGGCGGTCCAACAGTTGGTAGCCCTGGTTGCTGGCGGTGGTGGCGGGTTGGCCTTTGCGGTCGTCGTAGCTGATTTTGATGGTTGCGGCCACCGCGGACAGCGCGAGCAGGATGACGAGGCTGACGATCAGCAGTGGCACCGGGCGGCGCACCACCGCTACGGCGACGCTGTTCCAGTAGCGGCGGGTGCGATCGGATTTGGGTTCACCGATACCGCGTTTAGCTGCCAATGCCAGCACGGGCGGTAGCAGGGTGACGGTGGCCAGGAAACCGAACAGGACCGCGATGGCGCACGCCGGGCCTAGGGCGGCGAACACGCTCAAGCGGGCGAACACCATGGCCAGGAACGCCAGGGCCACGGTGGCGGCGGAGGCCAGGATGACGCGGCCGATGCTGGCGGTGGCGTGGATGATGGCCTGCTCGGCCGGCACCTGGGCGCGGCGCTGCTCGTGGTAGCGGCTGATCAGGAACACGGTGTAGTCAGTGCCGGCGCCGAGCAGGATCGCGGTCATGAACGCGACGGTGAATTGCGAGACCGGCATACCCATCTCGCCCAGCGCGGACAGGACGCCGCGCCCGACGGCCAAGCTCAGCCCGATGACCAGCAGCGGCAGCAGCGCGGTGAACACCGACCGGTAGACGATCAGCAGGATCAGCGCGATCATGGCGGCGGTGGCGATCGAGATCAACAGCAGATCATGCTCGGCGGCGGCGATCATGTCACTGAACGTCGCCGGCGGCCCGGTCACCTGCGCGGTCGTGGACGAACCGGCGAACACTTCTGCAGTGATGTCACGCACCGCCTTGACCGACTCCGCAGCAGTGGGGTCACCCAGCGTGCCGGCCACTCCCACCGGCAGATACCAGGATGTGCCGTCGGCGCTGACGGCCTGGGTTCTGGTGACCGGATCGGCCAGCAGATCCTGCACCAGCAGGACGTGCTGACTGTCAGCGCGCAGTCGTTCCAGAAGGCGGTCGTAGCGCTGTTGGGTCGCCGGGGTCAGCCCGGCTGGGTCTTCCATGGCCACGAACAGCATGGTTTTCGACCCCTGCTCGTTGAAGGCGGTGCTCATCCGCTCCACCGTTTGCAGCGACGGGGCGTCGCGCGGAATCAAATCCACCGACTGCTGGCGCACCACCGTTTCCAGCTGCGGGAACAGCAGCGCCAAAACGATCGCGGCGCCGATCCACACACCGATGGTCAAGGCTTTGTGCCGCACAGTGAATCGTCCCAACGCTGCGAGCCGAGCACTGTATTCGCGGCTGGATGCGGGATCGGCGGGAGTCTCGCGCCGGGCAGCGCGGGCCGGTGTTACCGAAGACCCTGTCGTGCGGTTGGTCACCGAACCCCCTAGATCTACGATACTATCGGTATCGCTACGCTACATGATGTAGCGTAAATCGGATAGTCGACGGGGTCTGCGGCCAGCGGTGGCTTATCGGTTCACGATGTTGGCGTCGTCGCTTTCGGGGATGTCGTGCCGGACCACGCGGACACGCCCGTGCGGTAGACAGGCCATGTAGCCGTGCCGCTTGCCGTACAGCTCCCACGCGGTGAACTGCTCGTCGGGATCAACGTCGATGCGGTGACCACGGGAGAAGCTCAGGTGCAACCCCCCGTCGTCACCCGACCAGGCCTGGGTGCACACTGCGCCGGCCAGGTTCAGCAGCGGGCGCTCGTACACCGAGATCTGCAAGGGATTGATGAGGACCGCCTCCGCGGGAAAGCGATCTGCTGCGGGCAGAGTGAGCCGCAGGGGACGCGAGATGACGACCTCATTGTAGTCGTCCAGGTCGAGCACCAAGCCGTCGCGCACCGAAACCCGTTGCACGACACAATCTTCGATCCATTGGGTGTACATGGCCTTCTCCTTCGACGCACCATTGAGTCGCACCCTTAAGGGTGCGGCAGGTATCGCTGCGATACTAGAAGTATCGTTACGGTTCCTCGGAGTGCGCGGCGGCGCTGTCGAGTAGCCGATGAACGGCCCGGTCGATGCGGTCACGGGTCTCCTCCGCGGACACCCGCCCGCTGATGAAGGCGAGCAGGTTGGCCAACCAGATGTCGGAGATGATGCCGGCGACAACCAGATGTGCCGGTGTCGGCTCGCCCGCGCTGAGGGTGCTGGCCAGCAGCGTGTGGATCGTCGCAGCGGCAGAATCGAGTTCCGCGGCGGCGCGGGTGTCGGCCACGGCGAAGGCCCTAGTCATGGCGTCGGTCAGCAGCGGCTCGCGCTGCCACCGGTCGTGCAGGTGGGTGGTCAGTCGCTCCAATCGCTGCCGCGGTGTGCCGGCACCGGTTGTCCAGTTGCCGGCGACGTCGAGACGCTGAAATTCGCGATTCAGCGCCGCGACCAGCAGATGTGTTTTGGCTGGGAAATAGCGGTACAGCGTGCCCACGGCCATGCCGACGCGCTCGGCGACCAATCGCATGTGCACCGCGTCGTACCCGCCGGTGGCAGCTATAGCCAAGGCGGCATCCATGATGGCCTCGCGACGACGGGCCGAGACGCGCGAACGTGGCACCCCGGCTGCGTGAACCTGATCGCCAACCAAATGCTCCTCGACGAGCCCGGTGTGCGTGTCGCTCGCTCGGGCGCTGGTGACGGTCATGGTGTGTGATCGCCGCCGCGGCGCGAGAACTGCTCGAGGATCTCCCCGAAACCGCTGATATCGCCGTGGGCGGCGAAATGTGCGGTATCAACCACGATGAATACGGCCGTCGCGGTGAACCGGGTGGCCCCTTCGCAGGTGCCGGTCGCCGCGACGTGCAACGCCCGGCCCTCGCGGGCGCTGATGTGCGCGGTGATCCGGTGGGGCCGGTGCAGCGGCACTGGTTGCAGATACTCCACCGTCAGACTGCGCGTCACCGCAGGCGTGCCGGCGATCCATAGCGTGAAGCCCAGCACGTCATCGCAGGCGGCGGCGACGGCCCCACCGTGCGCCAGGCCGGGGGCTCCGATGTGGCGCTCGTCGAATGTGACATCGGCATACACCGAATCCGCACTGCGGTAGACCTCCACGTGCAGGCCGTGCGGATTGTCCGGGCCACACCCCATGCAGGTCGGGGTGTGTGAGGGCAGCCGTTCCGACGGCGCCGCACAATCTGACACAAGCACACTCCAGATACCTTTAGTTTCGCTGCGATACTGGTAGTACCACAACTGCTAGGCTTCCCGGTGCGACATCGTCGAAATCGACCGCCGAGGTGACCCGTGAGCGACAGCAATCAGCCCTCCCTGCCCGATGATGACGACATCGATCCGCGGCGGATCCGGTCACGGAATCGACTATTGGATGCTGCGGCAACACTGTTGAGCACCGGAGGGGTCGAGGCCGTCACCATCGATGCCGTCACCAAAGCATCCAAGGTGGCCCGCACCACGCTGTATCGGCATTTTCAGAGCTCGTCGCATCTGCTGGCTGCCACATTCGAGCGGCTACTGCCGCAGGTAAGCACACCAGCGCCGACCAGCGGTTCCCTACGCGATCAACTGATCGAGTTGCTCAGCCGCCAAGCCGCCCTGTTCAACGACGCCCCGCTGCACGTCACCACCTTGGCATGGCTGTCACTCGGGCCGACCGGCGCCAAAGACGAGGCCGAGAACAGTCACGCATCCGGGGCGCTGCGGGCCCGCGTCGTTGACCAGTACCGTCAACCGTTCGACGCCATCCTCACCAGCTCGAAAGCTCACGCCGAACTCGGCAACATTGACCGCGACCTCGCGATCTGCCAACTCGTCGGACCCCTCGCATTCGCACGCATGACCGGTCTGCGCACCATCACGCGCGAGGACTGCACAACCCTCATCGACGACTTCCTTGCAACCCACCGCAGAGCCGCCACCCCCGCAGATCGCGAAGTCGTCTGAACGGACCCCGAGCGACATCGCCGACCGAGCCAGTGCACCCTTGTCATCCACGTAATGCTGTATGACACTAATTCACATTCGTCATACGTCACTACGTTAAGGAGAGCGGTATGGCCGTCTTGAATATCCGAGTCGATGATCAGGTCCGCGATGAACTCAAGGACATGGCCGACGCGGAGGGTGTCACCGTCAGCGAGTACGTCCGCGATCTGCTCATGGCCGCGCTCGTCCCTGGGTATGAGTCCAAAGAGGACCACGGCGACCTACCGGCGCCGGAGACGATGCGGATTGCCGATCGGCAGGTGCTCTCCCTGCTTCACCGCATCCTCGCGCGCGTGCTGCCCGAGGACAACGACGACGTGGACGGAGACGCCGACTATCAGCTGGGGCGGGCGCGGGTGATCGAGGCGGGCTACACCGGGGAGTACTGGCGCGAAGTCGCCGGGTTCAACCCCGAGCTGTCGAAGCGTGACTGCGGCCGCGTCCTGGACATCCTCGACATGTTCCGCATCATCACCTTCAGCATCCGGCGGCTGGAGAAAGACGGGACCACCGTCGACGAGGACCTCAAGTACGAGCTGGAATTTAAGGGCTTCGACGGCAACGACGGACTCGAAAACCACATGGCCCGCTACGTCGAGTTCCTCATGAGCGACGGCCGGTGGGCTGAACTGCACGAACAGTGGAAGAGCAACGACGAAGGGAACTCCCACGCCCTCATGCTCGACACCTACATACGCATGGTTGCCGAACACCGCCGCATCAAGGCCAGCCGCGACCGCGGATTCCACCGAGAGGACTACCTGCTGTCCCTCGACGAGCTGCAGCAGATTGCAGACGCTCGCCACCCGTCGCGCCGCGGCTAGCCTTCGAGGGGGGCCTGGCTCTCCCGGCCTGGGGCAAAAGACACAAGACGGCTCCCGCCCGGCCCGCAAGCGGCCCGGTTGGGTCTGAAATCCCGTGCCCCACTCAGGCAGCGCGAGGCCGCCAAAAAGCTGTGCAGCAGAGTATTCGGCGTCGAACTACCCTTCACGGCATGAGAAACCAAATCAGCGCTCAGTGGGTGCTCATCGAAGCAATTCAGGCTGACGACGTCCTTTTCGACCAGGACTCACAGTCGAGCTGGCCGGTCCTCAGCTCCCAGCCACATCCGGCGCAGCACTGGCGTCGTCTGGTGTCGGGCGAGCCCGGGTCCGGTCGCTGCCTTGATGCCCCGACCGGTACATGGGTCCGTCGAGTGCTGCAGTAGGCCGCCCGCAACTGGTCACTGGTCCGCCGCGTGACGGCCTATGTGACCGCGCAGGAGTGGCCCCTGGCCGTGTCTGGGCATGAAAAAGCCTCGCGCGTCGAAATCGAGATTCGACGACTGCGAGGCGAAAGCCAGCGTGGTGTGCGCGTGAAGCCGCTGACGGGGCCGTCCGCGCACAGGAGGCTACGGCGGCATCGGCAGCTTTCTCCCGGCGGAAAGGACGCTCATTTCAGGGGCTACCGAAGCCACTCGCGAAGCGCAGCCGCGGCGGCGCCCACGATCCCGGCGAGCCCACCGAGGATGGCCACGATGCGTTCTGACGGCTCATCGCGCCGGCAGAACACCGCTTGGTAGACCATCACCAGCACAGGCAGAATCCAGACCAGATTCCACGCGCCCGAGACGACCATATTGACCTCCTTGCGAGGTGTACCAACAGAAAGTGCCCGACCAGGGGCCGGGCACAAAAAAAGCCGGGAAGACCCGGCTTCGACGCGCACTAAGCGCGCCTTTTCATGGGTGAACCCATGAAAAGATCAGTCCAGCAGTACATTTCGATGGCTGAACAACCTACGGAACTGGCTGTGTGCGCAGTTGCTCGGTGAGCCCGCTAACAGGGCGGGAGAGAAGGTTTTCGAGGGTAGCGACCGGATGTGGACACAGTCGTGCTACTGCGATTGTGCGGCAAGTCTACCGGTATCGAGGCCAAAGCGGGGTGACAGAAAAAGCTGGGGAATGTGCTGGCCTCAACCGGCTCAACCGGATTTTGGGCGCACTAACGGCACCTCATTCACTGTACTCGCAGGTAGATGCGCCCGAATGGAAGCACGCCACCTCGGCGTGTCACACCGGTCCCTACTTAGATCGGCGCGGGTCACAGTGCGGATAGGTCGGTTGCGACGAGAATGGAGCTATGACCGACGATGCTGCCGGCAGCACGCCGGCACACTTCGACGCGGTGGCTGATGCGATGGACAAAGCAGATCAGACATCGATGGAGAGCTGGCGAGCTGAAACTGACCTGTGGGACGAACTTGCTGTTGCAGATGCCGACTATGCCGCTGGGAACACGATCAGCGGCGAGGAGCTGCGCCGCCGCTATGGACTGCCCTAATCGGGGGCTCCCTCATAACACCCACGGCACGGCAGGCCACATCAGATCAACACTGTCCCGACGTTCCGCCGTGTCGTCGACGAGCCGCCCCAGACAGCGCTCAGCCGCCTGCCCACCGGCATCGACCAGCCAACGCAACAACTCACGCTCCACCACTGACCGAGTATGACCCCGCTGTACCGAAAAGGACCGACCGCCGGTACATACAGGTAGAAGCCCCTGCTGACCAGCCAGTTAAGGATCTGCAATCTGTTTTGGGACCGCGCTGTTGACAGGACCGAGCCGTAAAATCTGACACATGGACCATGGCGAACAGCAGCGCTCACGCTGCGCAGCCAGCGTGAGCGCGATGCTGATGGTGCGGCACCAGGCATCGTGGTTCGCGCAGGTTGGCCGCGGTGATGGTAGGCCGCCAGCAGCGCTGTGGAAGGCCGTCCTGGCCGAGGACTGGCCCACCGTGTGCAGGGAGTGGGATAAGTGGGTCCAGCCCGTGTTGCGCGAGATGGACAAAGCGGAACGAGAGTGGCGGGCGACGATTGCGGTCATGGCCGACTCGGCCGCGCGCGCGGTCGGCCAACCATTCCCCGCCGACATTCATGATCCGATGGCGGTGCAGCGTCAGTTTGGGACGTGGATCCGCAAGCAAGTCACCGCGGCGCGCGAAGGTGTGCGATCCGATGAGTGGGCCCAATTTTCGCAAGCACTACCCGCCGAGCTGCAGCCGATGGCCGCTGAGCATCCCACGTACCAAGCCGAGGTGGCCGCCACAACGTTCGAAATCGAGGCTCTACACCGCAACCTGGAAGCAGACGCAGACGAGGGGAATTGAGTTGCCGTCATCATTTGAAATGGACCCGCATGCCACTCAGGATGGCCTGACCAGCGCCGACAGCGGACGCGCCAGGACCAGCGCCTCGGGTGTTCCCTTGCCGCCGGCGGCAGACCAGTACACCGCTCCGTTCTTCACGGTGGCCACCGCGCTACTAGAAGCCAAGGCCCTGGAGGTCGGTACCCGCACCGCTGCCGGCCAGGTCGCCACCCTCACCACGGTGGCCGCCGTTGAGACCACTGAGGCAGCCAACGCCGACGCCCTCAGGACGTAAAGGCGCATCACAATGGGATCGCCGTGGCAGTCATCCGAACCTCAAGCTGCGCAACCACATTGGCCCACCAACGGGGTGGGCCAACCACCGTACGGGCCGCCACCACCGGTCCACCCGGTCTCCCACGAACCTCGGCGCTGGGGTCTGATTGTTGCTGTGGTGGCGGCCAACATCGTGGCCGTAGCCGCGGCCTCGGCAATCACCTACGCGGTCACCAAGGACAGCACCTCCAGCACAGCCGCGCCATCGCCTTCGCCGACCGCACCCACCTATACGCCCGCCGAACAGGACGCAGCCAAGAGCAAGGTGTGCCACACATTCGATTCCGCAGTTAGAGGCACGGGAGCATCGGACGGGCTGATCGTGAATGGCGATCTCAACATTCCGGTCGTCCTTAGAAAAATGAACAGCGTTGCGGCAGTAGAGAATTCGATATCCCCGGCTACGCCCAATGATGTCGCCGAGGCAGCGAAAGAGTACATCCAGTCCGCCATAGACGTCTCCAGCGCAGCTTTGGCGGGTAGACCAGCTATCGAGGTGAATCGGTTGACGGACGTGGGGAATGTCGCGACATATGCGTTGGCCGATGCGTGTGGGTTGCCGCACTGATGCCGGCGACAAATAGTGGTCAGGACGCAACAGGTAGAGCCGGCTGGGATCGGCGATACCGCGTAATTGCCACGCAGGTCTTCCAGCAAGTGGTGGCCGCTCGCCCTGCGCCGGATGGGTTCAATCCAGATCAAGCCGAGCCTAACGGCACCAGCGATATCCCCCGTCCATCAGGGGCATACACGGCTGCGCTGATCGCCCCGGGGGAGTGGCCCGAGGTCTCTGAGTCTGCTGTCATGAATTACTCACAAGCGGTGGCAAAGTGGGCGCGGGATCATGCCGAGGCAGACCAGATTGCGACCGGCCAGGCCGGTCGGGTCTTCGATGGCGATTGGACCGAGGGCGAGGGGCGAGAAGCCGCCCAAAGACATTACAGGACACTGCATCTAGCACACGAAAACTTGGTGGACCTCGCCAAGGACGTTGCCATCCGCAGTGACCGACTCAGTAAAGATATCCACACCGCGAAACGCAAGATGCGTAACGCACACGACGCCGCACACCGAGAAATCGAACAAGCCCTGATGACTAACCGGGGCCAACCCGTTGCCGTGGGACCCATCATCGCGAAATATCGCCCACACATCGAAGTGGCCTCAACACAATTACTGGGTTACGGCCAACAAGAGACCGCTGGCCTGACGAAGCAATTCGGCCCTCCACCGGAAGCGCCGCCGTCAACAGGTGATGGGGGCGGCCTAGGTACCGAGCATTCGACAGACAAGCCCGCAAATGAAGCTTCGCCAGCCGATGCACTTGACGGAAAAAAGCCGCACGGCGACGGAAACGGGCTGGGAACAAATCCCAGCTCGGACAGTCCTAATGGACTGCCGACATCGATTCAAAACGTCCCCTCGTCGACATTAGGGACTCGCCCCTCCACTGATCGCGGCGGAGGGAGTATTACGTCCCCGCCTCTAACTGGTCGCGAGTCGCTGCCTACTTCACCGTTGTCGGCTCCATCAGTGGGTGGTGGTGGCGGTGGCGGGAGTTCACCGCTAAGCGGCCTGAGCAGCGGGGCCGGGTCGATGCAGGGCTTGACTGGCGGCATGAACAGCGGCTTGTCCGGTGGCTCGTCGGCGACTGGTGGTGCGTCGCAGGCGTCCGGAGCATCGTCACCGGCATCATCGCTGGGTAGTGAGTTTGGGCGCGGCCTAGCGGCGGGCAGTTCGACCGCGGGTGGGTTCTCACCGGCTAATACTGCTGCAGCGCAGGCTATTCCGCAGACACCCACAGGCCCGCTGGCGGCGGCTCCGTTGGCTGGGGGTACTGCTCCTGCGTCAGCGGCACCGGCGGCCGCCAGCTCTGCTCCCGGCCCGGCCAGCTCGTCGACCGCTGGCGGGGTGGGCGTTCCGGCTGGGGCGGCGAATGTGGGTGGTGGCATGTCGACACCGATGTCTTCGTATGGTTCGGTGTTGCCGCCTGCCGCGGCGAGCGCCGCTAGTGCGGCTGGAGCGGCTGTGTCGTCATCGTCGGGGGCGGCGGCCGCTGGGCCGCCCGCCAGTGCAGGCAATGCGGCTCCTGGGGCTCCGGGTTTTCTGCCGGGGGTGCGCGATAGCGCTCCTCCTGCGCGGGTTCCCCGGGATGTGTCCATGACCGATCTGGAGAACGCGCGGACGGCTGTTGCGGATCTGGCGGCGGCGTCCAGTGTGGCGTTCCCGGGGCTGGAATGGGCGGTGGCCGTGGCCCGCGGCAGCACTGGGGTTCCTGATCTGTGGGTGTGCAACAACGAGGGTGCATGCTTCATCCCCGCCGGGGTGTATCTGTTGCGCAGCATGCCGGTGGCCGCGCACTTGGACGCGGATTTCGACGATCGTTGGTTTGGCTGGTTCAACCCGGCTGAGCGTGTGGTGCGCGCGGTCCGGGCGATGGGTTATGCGGTCTCGGCCGTGGCCACCGGCTGGCCGCATGCGTCCGATTTCGTCGACGAGGCCACTCCGGACGTGGCGATCGGGGTGGGTCCATCCAGTGCTGCTCAGGAGGCTTTGGCTGGGTCGCTCACCCGCGACCGTTCGCATCGCTTGGAGACCCTCAACTCGGGTCTGTATCGCGAGTTGGCCGCCGATGAGGACGCGGCCGAGGTGTATGCCCGATATCTGATTCAGCAGGCGGTGTTCGGCGGTCCGGAGTTGTCCTCCACAGCGCAGGCGGTAGGTCGTCTGGTGGTGGGCCGGCAGTGGCCTGCTGAGGCGCAATGGGATGCGTTGCAGGCCGAGTACACCGACGCGAATCTGATGACGGGTTCACAACGTCCCGGAATTCTGGGTGTGGAAGACCGGCACCAGCTGGTGACGTATCGCGAGCTGTTCCAGCGCTGCCGGCGGGTGGAGACTCTGCTGTGCTGGCGTGAGGAAAGCCCCGCTGATGTCGCCTACGCTGCAGCGATGGCCGGTATTGCCACTCCCTCGCTGATGTCGGTGGTCGCGACCAGCCACCGGTAGGCGGTCAACCTCCGGTGATAGCAGTCGCGATATCGGCTGTATCCAGCGTGCGCGATAGGTGTCCCGCTATGGGCGGTGATAGCAGTGGTGTTTTCACTCGCGATAGTGGGCGTGATATCAGAGTTCGAAGCCGCCCCGGTCGCGGGTGTGGGCGCGTTCGCGTTCCTGCTGGGCGTGACGATCGGTCCAGCGCCGATTGCGTGCCTGGGTCTTCTGGTAGGTGTCGAGGGCGCGGTTGCGGCGGTCGAGTAGTTCGACGGCCGCCGAGTTCGCCGGTGAGGGTGCGGCCGCGTGGGGTTCGCCTAGCAGGGTGGTGACTCGTTCGGTGGCGGTGCGATGGGCCTGCGGGGTCGATGGAGCGCCGATGTGTTGTGTCCACGGCAGGGTCTCGGCGAGGGCCTGGACGACGGTGTGGCCGGGTTGCTGTTCGGGGGTCGGTGTGTGGACGAGCAGGAGTTTGGTGTTGGTGGCGGTGGCGTGTTCGGTGAAGTAGCGCAACAGTTTTGGGTCTAGGTGATCGGCGTCGTCGATGACGACCAGGTTGCCTGGCGGGATGGTCCACTGACCGTTGTCGATCAATTCGCGAGTTCGGCGCGGGCTGGCGATGCGGTCGACGTCGTAGGGCTGGTTGGTGGCGTCTGCGGCCGCCGCGCGGGTGGCCGGTACGGCCAGGACGTGTTTGTTCTTGCCGTGCGCCGCGGCGGTGACCGCGGCCAGGGCGGCGTGCTTGTCGGCGTCCGATCCCACGGTGAGGACCTGGACGTTCTGCATGCTCGCGGTGATGGTGGCCACCGCCGCCTTGCTGGCGTCGTCGAGGTCCTCCCACCCGTGTGCCGGCGGCGGGTACACGGTGGCCGGGCTGAGCTGCCAGGACGCTTCAATCTGAGTCACCTCGGCCGCCAGCATGGGCAGCTCGGCAGCAACGGCGCGCTCCGCCCGGGCGCGATCGGCAGCCTGAGCGCGGTCGGTGAGGTGGTGGTGGTGGGCGATGCGGGCGGCTGCGCGGGCGCGGGTGCGCGCCTCGAGCAAGTCGACGACGGGTTCGGTCAGCAGCTCTCGGTCGGTGTCGGCGGCCGCGACGGCGGCCGTCTGGTCGCGGACATCGCGACCGACGATTTGGGACAGGAGCGCGGCGGCTTCGCGGGCGGTTCCACGCTGCCCGACGTGGACACCAGGGGTGCGTTCACCGTGTGCGTGGTCGGCTTCCTCGGCGTCTCGGGTGTAGAGGTAAGCGTGGTTGGTGTCGCGGCCTCGGGTGAGCCCGACGTAGGCCAATCCCCTGTGTGCTCGCTCGGCCGAGAGCAAGGTGTGGGTGGTGTCGGCGGTCGCGCCTTGGGCGGCGTGCACGGTGACCGCCCAACCGAGGTGCACGTGGGTGCGGAGATAGTCGCCCTCGAACGCGACGCGAGCCCCATCGCCGAGGCGGCGGGCGGCCACCCGGCCGGTTTCGGGGTCCACGCGATAGACCTCCCAGCGTTGTCCGTTGCGCACGGGTGCATCGGTCGTGAGGCGCATCTCGCCGGCGTCGTAGACGGCAATGCTGGGGTCGTTCTCCCGGCTCATCACAAGGTCGCCGACAGCGATCCGATGACCGCGGGCGGCGGCCACCGTGGGGGCGCTGGCCTCGATGGTGTCGTTGTGAATGCGGATGTTCAGTTCGTCGACCATCTCCCACGAATCGCCGACCAACAGCGCGTCTTTCCCCGCCTCGCGATCACGCTTGAAGGCGGCCACCGCATCGTCACCCATCGACACCGCGTCCCCGGTAGCGAGGCGGTCATGGCGGCGGTACCAGTCCACCGCGCGGCGGCGTGCTTTAGCCCCGCCGTGGCGCACGCTCAGCGACGCGGTGCGCTCCTCAGCGTCGCGCATGCGCCACACTTCGGTGAGGTGCTGGGTCCAAGGCAGATCGGCACATAGTTGCTCGAACATGCCACCGCGCGACTTCACCGGCGCCAGCTGATGGGCGTCGCCGACAAGGACGGTTTTGGCCCCTGCCGCGGTGGTGGCGGCCAGCAGTGCACGCCACTGCGGGGTCCCGACCATGCCGGCCTCGTCGACGACGATCAGAGTGCGCGCATCGAGTTGCAGCGACCCCCGACGCAGCCGTGTGAGGGCACTGTCGATGGTCCGGCCGGTGTCACCGGCGGCCTCTTGCACAGCGACGTCAACGGCCCTGCCGGTGGGCGCGAGCACCAGCACCCGATCGTGGCCGCCGCTGCGCGCCACGCCCTCACGCAGCACCCGCAGCGATGTTGTTTTGCCCGCTCCAGCGGGAGCGGAGAGGGGTTGGACGAGCCATGGACTGGTGGCAATGGCGGTGATGGCGCGGGCCTGCTCAGCGGACAGATCCTCGGTGTCGAGGACGGTGGCGGGCAGGGCCGCGGCGGGGTTGCTGGCGCCCATGAGCGCCACGATGGCGGCCTCTTCGGCGATGATCGGCGCGGTGGTGAACCGTTCGTATTTTTCGCGTTCATGGGCCTGACGCGGGGCAGTCAGCGGGACGGCCATTCGGTCGGCCAGGACCTCCAGCACGCCCAGTGGACCTTGGGGTGCGCCATCGATGGCGATCGGGAGTCGGGCGCCGATCGCTTCGATGAGATCGGCACGAGTGAACGCCGGTTTGGTGATGTCGGCGGCCGCGGCGCGGGCGGCATCCACCACCGTTTCAAGGTCGGTGCGGCTCCCGCGGGCGGTGCGCCGCGCGTGGCGGGCCTGCTGTTGGGCGGTGTGGTCGAGTTCGAACGGGCCGAACCGGTCGGCCCATTCCTGACGAAGTTCGGGCCAGGGTTTGTGTTCGGGTTTAGCCGGCCGCGTGGCCTTTTGGGCTGCCGAGAGCTGCGCGGCCGACAGTGTGTCAGCGTCGTTGGCGATCAGGTTGGCCTCAGCCCATTCGTGCAAGGCAGAGGAGCGTTGTGACGCCTCATCGATCAGGTCTCTGGGCACGCCCGCGACATCGCCCAGGCCGCTGTAGGGGTCGATATCGCCCCATTCGATGGCAGCCAGTCGGTGCGCTTCGTAACGCAGTGTGGCTTGGTACACCATGCCGGCGGCGCGCGATTCGTCGTGCAACGACTTGCTGTCGAAGGACACCATTTCGCCATCGAAGCGGGCTTGTTTGTTGAACAGCAGAACATGGGTGTGCAGGTGCGGATCACCGGCGCGGGAGGTCTCGTGTTGGTAGGCCGCGGCCACCAAACCGGGCAGCCGAACGAGGTCCTTTTGGCCCGTGACCGAGTTGTGGACCCGGGTGTAGCCGACGTGGTTATTGAGGTACTCCATGGCGGCGTCCACGGCAGTGTTGTGGGCCTCGGTGAGCGCTTTGATGAGCACGTCATCGGTGGATAACGCCCGCAGCAACGACACACTTTTCGGCGCCCCGAACACCAGATCGAAGCCGTGTACGGAGTTCTTGCTGTAGGCCCGACCGGTGGCTCCATTGGGGGCGATTCCGTCGTCCAGCCAGCGCTCCACGGTGGCCATGTCGGCCTCGCCACCGGCCAGCTGACCGGTGCTCAACCCGGTCAGTTCCGAGAGCTTTTCGCGGTCGCCGACAGCGATCCATCGCGGCGCGCGGGTGTCGCCTTCGGTGTAGTACTCACCCAACCCACCGCCGGCCTTTTGGCGGTCCGCCATGGCAGCCCCAGCGGCCTTGGCTGTGTTGTTGTAGTAGCGCACCGAGCCCCGCTTCATCGGGGGCGAAATGGTGAGCACCGGTGGCACCTCGTTGCGTTGGTCGGCGGGATAACCAGCCCCAGCGGTGGGGTGGGAGCGGGCCGAAGGTTCGCTCCCACCCATGCTTGCACCCCTTGTGCTAATGTGCCATGCCTGTAGTCGGTAGTTTGTAGTGAATTGCTGTGAGGGACAGCGGATGTGGGGTGGGGAATGCGGTAAAAAGTGGTAAAGAGCGGTAAATCGGTAAGAAGCGGTAAAGATCGGTAAAGCTGTTGGGCGGCAGGAGAGATGGGGGATGTTCGGTGAGAGGTGTTGGTGAGAGCGATGATTCAGCGCCGAAAATTTCGGCTCACTTTTCCGCGACTCGACCGGCGACTGCGGCCCGCGTTCGGGCGCGGTTAACGCGTTCTCATCGGACCGCCGCGCCGAGGCGTGGACGGCGCGGCGGCGGCCGCTGAAGCGGTACCGCTGCGGGCGGGTTCGGATCACACCGGTGTGGGGCCGGCGGGGAGGCCGTCTGCGCGTAGATCCGCGTACACCATCTGCGCCAGCTCGGCGGCCAACGGGTCGTCGCGATTGCGGGGCAGCGGCAGCCGGTCTTCGGCGCGGGCGGCGATCAGATAACCGGCCTTGATCCGGAACACGGCCGAGTAGTCCGGGGACGGCCACACTACCGTCACAAGGTGCTCATGCTCGGCGGTCGGGTCGGTCCGGTACTGGGTATGCGTCCAGCGCCGATCCCAGGCCAGCTCGCTGCGATCGGGTGGCACCCAAGGAGCGTCGTCGAGGTCCTCCGGTGTCGGCGGGATCAGGTCGTACAGTTCCCGCGTCAGCACGATCTCCTTGGCCTGCATCGCCGCGGTGTTGACCAGCCCCACTCTCGTCAGCATGTCGGGATGGTCCCCGGTGCGGGCAGTCCAGTCTCCGATGGCGTGCTCGCTGAGGTCGGCGGCCAGCTCGGCCACCTGGCGGCTGAGCCGGGTCGCTTCGGCGGCCAGGAACGCGCGCTGTTGGCGGGGTGGCCAGGTTGACGGCAGCAGGTCGTAGTCGATGTACGCCTGGGCCACAAGCTGCCGAATCTCAGGGCTGCTCATCGGTGCCTATCAGCGGTCGGGCGGACGAACTCCGTACGCCACCCGTGGCGCACCACAGCCGACTGCGAAGCAGCCTTCTCCGGGTCGGTGGCCGTGGACGCCGTCATGGGCCGAACGATAGGCCGCACGGCCGTCGCAGAACGTGTGCTGGGCGTGCGCCGGTGAGGCTCAGCGGCGGTCCGTTTAGCGCGACCGCGAAGCACGCGGCGGATCTCTTCTTGAGCGGCGGTAATCCGGGCACGCGCGGCGTCGGTGAGCGGCTCCGAGCGCGGCGTCTGGTCGATGCTGGCGGCGGCGTAGCCGCCGGACTCTGTCGGAAGCTGCGGAGGTGCCCAGGACAGCCGTCGCAACCGACTCGACAGGAACGCACCGGGGTTGGCGATGTCGTCGGGCCAGGTCCATCCGCGGGTACGCATGTCGGCGTTGAGCGCTTCGGTGATGGCTCGGGCAGTCCAGACCGTGGGGTCGATGCCGGCGGTGGTGAGGGCATCGCAGATGGTGCCGATGTGGACGCGGTTGAGGCCGTGGGTGCCGGCAACGAGGGCCGCAGCGAGGCGTTGGACGGCAAGTGGCCGGGGGGTGATGCGCCGCCGGTGCGCTGGTCGGTTTTTCGGATCAGAGATTTTGTTGGCGGGCGCGCTTGCGCGCTCGCTTGGTGAGTTACTCCCTACGGGAGGGGAAAGACTAAGACCGCCTGACGGCGGTAGGTGGAAATCATGCACAACAGGCCGGTTCACCGGGCGAGGTTCGCGGCGGGGCACCAGGTGGTACACCGAGGGTCGCCGGCCGATGCTAGGGGTGCCCGGAGAGCCGTGACCGCGTTGAGCCTCGACGGCCCATTGGGAGAGCCGTAGGACTCGCCAGGCGGCCGTCACGGTGCGCACGTCACAACCCACCCGGGAGGCGATGGTGGCGCGGGTAACGGCGACGTGGCGGCCGGTGGCGTGATCGGCGTGCTCGGCCATTACCGCCGCGATCGACAGCAGCGTGACCGCGGTGATCGACACCCGCTCGGCCGCACACAGCCGGCCCAGGGCCGGCGACTGAGCCCAGTTCTGGAGTCCCTCGAGCCACCCTTGACGGCTGGTCCACATCGGCGCCCGCGGCGCACACGCGCCGGCACGCTCCACCCAGCCGCGCCGGCGCTCGTTGGCCAGCGCGCGGACGGCACGCGGTGTGGGTGCAATGGCACCGCCCAACGGCGCCGGCCATGCACTACTCACCCGAGCTGATCGGGTGCTGAGGAGGTCACGATTTGCGCACTGATTGCGCGCCATTTCTGGAACACCGCGCAGCCGTGCGCTACCGTGAGACGAGTCCAGCAAGACACGTCCCTTTCGGGGCAACGGGTGCGGACCCGGAACCGAGCTGGTAACTCGGTTCAAACCCAGACAGGGCCTCGCTACGGCGGGGCCTTTGTCATGTTCAGGTTTGGATCTGCACCGCTTATGGAAATGTCACATTTGCCCGCCTACAGGCGGGCGTGTGTCTACATCGCCAGCGGCAGAACCTCCTTATCGAGTTCGCGGACAGCCTCGGGTCGACCCACCGCAATAGCGAGCAGGTCTGCGGAGAGCTGGCTGACGCTGGTGCCGCGTTCGGCGGCCATTTCGCGGAGCCGGGCGTAGACAGATGCATCCGCGCGAACCTTGATCTGCTCGCGCGGACCTTTATGCGGTTGGGCCATGGTCTGATCCTTACGCGGAAGTCGCCTTGTACCTGGTACCGACACGCGGTTCGTTTGGGACTGCCGTGACGCGTGAGACTGGAATCAGGCGGCCGTGTGGTTCGCCGATGCCTGGCGTCGGCGCGCATAGGGGTCGGGCATTGCGGGGAGGGCAGATTCGCCGAGTTCGGTGATGTGCCGGCGCTCGAACTGTGCGAGCAAATGCCGATAGGCATGCTCTAGCAGCTCAGGGGTTGACCGATCCCCGGGAAGTGACAGGCCGCCCCATACCCCGTATTCCTCGCGCGCCGCCACGGCGTTGTACCCGCAGCGGCCGATGAATGGGCAGGCCTGGCAGGCCCTCACGGCGTGGATGCGGTCTTTGAACGGCGAGAACCACCGGTCACCATCGCGGGAGCTATCGGTGCAAGGGGTGGGCTGATCGGTGCGGTACAGGCGGACGGGCTCGGACTGCCGCGTAACGGGGCGGATGCGAGGGGGCATGAATCCAATATAACCGATAATTATCGATAATTACTGGGCCGCATGGGGCGGTGCCGGAACGTATGACCGCGATGGATGATGGTGGCCATCATGTCGTGGGAAAAGCTGGGCGAGGCTGTGCGCGAGCGGCGCATCGCCCTGGGGTTGACCCAGGAGCAACTGGCCGATCGCGGTGGTCCCTCGACACCGACCCTTCGCGCGATCGAAAACAACCGGGCGGGTCGTCTGAGCCCCCGGTTGCGCCGATCTTTGGAACGGACCTTGCAGTGGTCGGCCGGCAGTGTCGATGAGGTCCTGGCCGGCCAGGACGCCACCGTGCTGGAGCCCGTCACCACCACGGCGATCGGCCCCGGTTTCTATCTGCTGGTCGACCGGGCACTGTCAGCGGCTCGGGTGGTGATTATCGGCGCGCCGAGTGAGATTGAGACCGCCGAGTGGACTGCCGACGTCCACCGCCTGATTCGTGAGGTCAAGGAAGGCTTTTTCGAGCTGGAGCCACGCCTAGAGGCCGCCCAGCGCGACAAGCTCGGTGCCCTGATAGCCCTGCTGGACCAGCTTTCGACTCCGTCTCGCTGATCCTGAGACACCCAGAGCCGCCCCTTCCTCGTAGTGGCCGGCGTTTGTGCGGGGTGGTGGTGGCTGTCAAGGCTCGACCGTGGTCGACCGCGAAGCGGCCTCGGCCTTGACAGCCACCACCACCCCGATCACCACAATTTGCGGCGAGGAAGGGTGGGGTCCACGCACGGGCACCGGGTAGCCGGCGAGTCATCGCGTCACGGTCGTTTGGTGAGGATCGCGATGGCGGCTTGGATGACGACGCCGAGGACGGCGCTGATGACGCGTCCGGTATCTCCCATGGTGAGCTTGGATTCCGGGTTGCGGGCGTGGATGCGATCAGCGAGAACGCAGACGCTCACGACGATGGCCACAACTCCGAGGATGGCAGCGATGCACACGGCCAGGTCAGTTCCGCTCATGGTTGGTGCTCTTTCTCTGGTTGGTCGGGAAAGCGGCTCCCGGAGCGGGGTGGTTGAGCTCCGCTCTCTTCTTCTGGGCGGAAGTGCGCTGTTTTCCACTGCACTGGCCGGACCTTTCTCGTCGAGTGAAGTACCGGGGCGAGAGCTGTTTTCCGTCGCGCGGTGCGGCAGGTAGTTCTCTGGCACTCATCGGGAGGTATATGCCGGCGGGGTGCAGGTGCAGCGGCGGGTCGCGAGGATGCTGGGTGCGGTATTCACGACCTCTAATGCCTTGTTTCGACCCGATTTGCCGACAAGCCAGGTGGTCACGGTTCGGTAACGGTCTGAAAAATGCCGTCTTACGTCGGAAGACGTAAAGACGTAATAGCGTGTTGACGTATGTGCGTCATTGCGCTGTGACGTAAGGTTTGGGAATGCCTACGGTTTCTTTGGTCCATACCAAGGGCGGCGTCGCGAAGACGACGTCGGCGGTATATCTCGCGACCGCTGCCCAGCGCCGCGGTCGCGATGTCGTACTTATTGATGCCGACCCGCAGGGCTCGGCGCTGGAATGGGCGGCGGCCGCCCAGGATGACCCGCTGCCGTTTCCGGTGGTGCCGGCACGCCGCCCCCTGGACGTCAGTGGCCACCAGGAGTTGACGATCGTGGACACTCCCCCGGGTACGGCGCAGGTTATTCAGGAAGCGATCGAGCTGGCCGATTTGGTCGTGGTACCCACAGGGGCCTCACCGCTGGATGTCCGCCGGGTATGGCCAACTTTGGAGATCACCGCGCACCGCCCCACGGCGGTGCTACTGACCGGCGTCGATCTGCGGACCCGACTAGCTGACGAAGTGAAGACCCTCCTGGAGGAGGAGGGCGTGCCGGTGATCGAAACGCGGATTGTTCGCCGAGAGGGCATCCGCCGGGCGTTCGGGTCTACACCAAACCACCTGTACGGCTATGACGACGTGTTCGACGAGCTGATGGGGGCATTGGTTCATGTCTGACTTGACTTCGAAAATGGCCGCGCGGGTGAAGACAGAGCCCGCCAAGCGGGCGGCCGAAGCGTTCCGGTCGCCGGCAGATGACATGCAGCGGGCCACGGTCTACCTGCCTCGTTCCACTGTTCGCGGCCTCAAGCAAGCCGCCCTCGACGGCGACACCAGCATGAGCAAGATTCTCACTGAATTAGCTGATCGGTGGCTTGCCGACAACGTAAAGACGTAATGACGTCTTTACGTTGTTACGTCTTAACGGCATGTCGGAAGCATCAGAGTGCTTCATTGGCGTTCCACTATTGTGGATAGTGCTTTACAGGTGTTCCACTATTGTGTATGGTCGTCAGCAGATGCGGTCGGCTCGTCCGGCTGTTCGTGAAGAAGCCTCCCTCTCCGAGGGGGGCTTCCTTGTTTGTCTGGCACAGTAACCAGTTGTGTCGGTGAATCCTGCGGAGATCTTCAAGAGCCTGCACCCCTCACGGCTGGCGCATTATCGGTCGCTTTCTGGCGGTCAAGACGCTGATGCTTTGGCGCTATATGAGTGGAACATTGAGGTCGCCGCAGCTCTGCAGGACCCGTTGGGAATCGCCGAGGTAGCAGTGCGGCATGCCATCGACGTGCAGCTGTGCACGTGGTCGCAGCAGCATGTGGGTTCGCCTGAATGGATCAATCATGTTGCCGGGATTCCGTACCTGTCGGGACCGAACGTGTTCAGCACGACTCGCCATAACCTCTACAAGGCGGCTGACCAGTCCCGCCGGGCTCGGCCGGCCAACCATCCCCGTCACGGCGGTGCGATCACTCACGACGATCTGGTTGCGCACGTTATGTTCGGTACCTGGGCGAACCTACTGCCGGAGAAGTTCAACGCGGCGTGGTTGGACCCTAATGGCCACCCCGTGCAAAACCAGGTGAACCTCCAAGCTCGGCGAGACCTGTGGCGTAACTGTCTGCAGGGGGGATTTCCGCACGTACAGCGCGACCCGCGCGGGTACGGCACCGGCAATAAGGTTCGCGATTTGCGGAAACTGAGAAACCGGGTGTCACACATGGACTCGCTGCTCTACGTCGATGTCCGTCATCAGCACGACCGGGTTCTACTACCGCTGTTGAACTCAATTAGCCACAACCTGCGAGATTGGGTCGCGGGACGAAGCAAGGTACACACAGTGTTGGCGCAGCGGCCGGCCGCCGGTGCACCATGACGTATAGGCGGCTTTACGTCATAACGTAATTACGTTTATACGTTTGGACTGGCCAGGGCGCCCGCCGAGCTGACGTTCCGAGCTAGCACGTGTTCGCAAAACGTAATGACGTATATACGTCATTACGTTTTTAAACCCTGCCGCTCATTCGTGAGCCAGTCGAACACGGATAGGACGCAGGAGACGCCGGCGCTCGGACTTGACCCAGAGCATCATGATCTCCGCGTAGCCGGTGTTCATCGTCTCCACTCGGACGTTGACCCGAACGCCCGCCAGATCAACCATGGGCACCTCACCGAGCCCGTGCTCGATCGCCGCCAGGAAGGGGTAGGCCGAGGGGTGCAGGCGTCGCGGGTATCGCGTGTTTCCGAAGCGCTCCACCCACTTCGGGGAGCGAGGTGTTTCCTGACGGTCGTAGCTGCCGTCGCTGTTGGGCATCTTGCTCAGGCACAGGACATGGACGGCGTCCTGGTGCGTTTCGGCGTAGCGCCGAAACGCCGCCCGAAGAGACGATCCGTAGCGTTGGGCGAGGTGGGTCACGCTGGCGACGCCGATCTCCAAGCTTCTGGCGTCGTTGGTGAATCCATGTCGCTGAAACAGCAGCTCAGCGGCACCCTGATTGGCTTCCTGCTCGAAGAGTCGGTTGGTTGAAGGACTTAACGTCTCTTCGTTGTCGGTGTGGACGAGCTGCTGCTGCCAGGGCAGCAGGTCGTGGGTGACTTCATGGAGTTTGACGAAGTTCTTGCGTACCTCGTGGGTGACCAGCTCGCTGACGTGAACTGTGCGCTCACGACGGTCCAGCGCGCCGCGCAGGCCCCGGAATCCGCGGCGAACGAGATCGCGCACCGCCTTGGGCATCGTGGCGAGCACCCCTTCGTCGAGGGTGAAGTCATCGGCCTCCAGAAGGCCGCGCGCCGACACGATGTCGTCCACCGGCGTGGGGTACCGGCCGTAGGCATCAGCGGCCTTGAGCAGCGCGTGAGTGCGTTGCTCGATGTCCTGGGCGCTGTCAAGGTCCTCAAGCATTTCGCTGCCGCTGCTTGTGTCGTAAGAGCTGGAGGTACGTGGTGAGGGCTTCCGCCTCCTCCGCGGTGAGTCCCTCGGAACTCAGCGCGTGGGCCAGGGTGTTGCCGTGCGTCGTGCCACCTGGCACGACGTATCCGGCGCGACGCATCAGTTCGAGATAGTCCGCGCCCAGCGTTTCGGCCAGACCGTAGAGCACCTTCGGCGATGGGCTCTTGACCTCGCCGCGTTCGAGTTTCTGCAGGTAGGCGGTACTGATCCCGGACGGCTCGGCCACGGCTTTCAACGTCTTCCCCGAGAACTCGCGAAGCTCGCGCAGGGTGGGGCCGAGGGAAGCGTTGTCGGTGGTCATAGCACCATCGTAGGCGGCTTTACACGATAGTAGAAACATCTGATACACTAAAGTAGAAAGGCATTTACCAAAGTGTTCGGCTCCACTCCACGGGCCGGACGCACGAGAAAGGACATCGTCAATGGCCAAGGGACATCACCGCAGCGCGGCCACCGGTCGCTACGTCAAGGCGTCCACCGCGGCGCGCAACCCCAGGACCACGGTCACCGAACGGGGCGCCAACCACAGCAGTGGGACCCATCACCGCAGCGCCATCACCGGCAAGTTCGTGAAGGCCTCCACCGCTGCACGGCACCCCAACACCACGGTCACCGAACGCGGCTGACCGCTTCTCCGAGCGGCGGGGATCTCCGGTCCTCGATGTACCGCCCCGCCGCTCGGATTGCTCTCCACCACGCAGAACCTTCAAGGAAAGTGAGGCCACCATGGCCGTGTCCGTCCCCACCATCACCTGCCCGTACTGCCAATTCACCTTCGTGAACGTCCGGGTCACCAAGCACGGACTCATCCGCTGCGGCAACTGCGGCAAGACGATGAAAATCTGACTCCAACAATATGATTGGCTGGCGCATCTAGACCTCCAGCTGCGATAGATACCGGTAGGCCGTGGCGCGACTAATGCCGAACGCCTTCGCAAGCTCGGGAACGGGCTCACCGGTCGCCGCCAACCTACGCAACTGCTTCTGGCGCTCCGCGGTCAGCTTCGCCGGCTTCGTGGCCGGCAGTTGACGGGCACGCCGAGACTCACGTGAGGCGGCTCGTCGCTCGCGGCCGAGTTCCAATTCGAGTTCAGCCAAGGTCGCCATGATGGCGGCCACCGCCCGACCGGTGGGCGTGCCGGTATCCACCCCTTCGCGTAAGGCGCGCACCAGAATTCGACGCTCACCCAGATCCGCAATGGTCCGGGTGACTTCAGCGACCGATCGGCCCAACCGATCGATGGCCGTGACCACCACCGTGTCACCTTCGCGCGCGTAGTGCAGCAGCGCCGCCAAGCCCGGCCTCCCCACGTTCACCGCACCGGACAGCTTGTCGGTGAACACATGGCCGGACTCGACGCCCTCAGCGGCCAGCGCCGCGAGCTGTACATCGAGGTCCTGACCCAGCGTGCTCACCCGCGCGTACCCAAGGATCGCCGTCACACCCTCACCGTCTCATCAACCTCCGACATCGAGGATCTGAGACACGCGGTGTGAGACGGGATATGAGACTGCGCCACCTGGAGTGATGCCAAGGGGGGAGTGGCCCCCTCATGCTGTCTCGTTTCTCTAGATGTGAGACGAGCGCGCACAACTCAGGTCTTCTGGTTGGCCGGGTTCGGGTCGGTAACGTTTACCGATATCGGATACCGTTACGGCTGTCGGTGGACCCACGCGGACGAAGAGGGCAATGATGAGGACTCAGTCACCGGGTGAGCAGCCGGGCCTGCAGCGTCGGCTGAGCGTTTCTGATGCGGTAGTGATCGGCCTGGGGTCGATGATCGGTGCTGGCATCTTCGCAGCGCTGGGGCCCGCCGCCGCGGCGGCGGGGTCGGGGCTGCTTGTGGGCTTGGCGGTGGCTGCGGTGGTGGCCTACTGCAACGCGACATCCTCGGCGCGGTTGGCTGCTCAATATCCGCAGTCGGGCGGTACGTATGTATACGGGCGCGAACGGTTGGGCGCGTTCTGGGGGTATCTGGCGGGCTGGTCGTTTGTGGTCGGTAAGACCGCCTCGTGTGCGGCGATGGCATTGACCGTCGGCGCCTACGTCTGGCCCGCGTACGCGAACGCGGTCGCGGCCGCCGCGGTGGTCGCGTTAACGGCGGTGAACTATCGCGGTGTGCAGAAGTCGGCGCTGCTGACCCGGGTGATCGTGGCCATTGTCCTAGCTGTGTTGGCGTTGGTGGTCGTCGTCAGCCTGTCCTCCGGGCAGGCGGACACCGGCCGTCTGGAGATCGGCACGGACATCACGGTGGGTGGGGTGTTGCAGGCGGGTGGGCTGTTGTTCTTCGCCTTCGCCGGCTACGCCCGAATCGCCACACTGGGCGAGGAGGTCCGCGACCCGGCTCGCACCATTCCTCGGGCGATCCCGCTGGCGCTGGGAATCACCCTGGTCGTCTACACCGTGGTGGCGGTCGCGGCGCTGGCGGTGCTGGGCGCTGATCGGCTGGGCTCCGCAAGTGCCCCCCTGGCCGATACGGTCCGCGCTGCCGGTGCGGGATGGCTGGTCCCTGTGGTTCAGATCGGTGCGGCGGTCGCCGCGTTGGGGTCGCTGCTGGCCCTGGTGCTGGGGGTGTCTCGCACGACTTTGGCGATGGCCCGCGATCGTCACCTGCCCAATGCCTTGGCAGCGGTGCACCCACGGTTTAAGACTCCGCACCGCGCCGAACTGGCGGTGGCTGCGGTGGTGATTGTCGTTGCCACCACCGCCGATGTGCGTGGCGCAATAGGCTTTTCGTCGTTCGGCGTGCTGCTGTACTACGCGATTGCCAACGCCTCAGCGTGGACGTTAACCCCCGCACAAGGCCGTCCACAGCGGATTGTGCCGGTGATTGGGGTGGCCGGGTGCGCAGTACTCGCATTCGCGCTGCCGCTTACGTCGGTTATAGCCGGGGTGGTGGTCATCGCCATCGGTGCTCTGCTCTACGGTTTGCGCCGCACCCGCGCCGGTCGTGCCGCAGCACGATGAATGGCACAGCAAGATCACTGCCGCAAAGCCGGGCTATTACTCGCCGAGAACCTCACGCGCTAACTCCGCCAACGCTTTTCGATCCTCGTCGAGTGCGTGCTGGCCGGCCTCGGTGGCGCGATACACCCGCCGGGTGCGGCCCTGTACAACGCGCTGCTCCGAGATCAACAGCCCGTCAGCTTCCAGCCGATGCAGCGTCGGATACAGGGTGCCGGGACTGATGTCGTAGCCGTGGCGCGCGAGCTCCTCGGTGAGCCAGGCTCCGTGGATCTCCTCCAGGGCGGCGTGATGCAGAATGTGCAGCCGCACGGCGCCGCGCTGAAACTCCCGCACCACCTCACGCCCTTCATCGCAGTGACGAACCCGATATCGGCATTCGATGTTACCGCTGCTCGGCAGCTCCGAGGGGTGACGGCGAGCGGCCGAGGAGGTCCCACCGACCGACGAGCACGTAGATCACGGTGGCAGCATCTGAGCGGCTTCGACCAGAGCTAGCCGGGCGTACTTCGTCGAGTCAGGCGACGACCCGACCCGACATCGGGTGGCGGTGTGGCGGGAGCTGCGGCGGGCCGGAGCGGTCCTGCTGGGCCAGGGCGTGTGGGTACCCGGCGCGCCGGTGTTCGCCGATCCGATCGCCCGCACCGTGGAGCTGGCCAAGCGCGGTAAGGGCGAGGTGACCGTGTTGACCGCCGCGGGACGCACCGAACCGGACGCCGGGTTTCGCAGACCTGTTTATCTGGGGGAGGTTACTGCTGGCGGGGGTTGGTTTGTTGGCGCACGTTGTGGCCACCAGCTTGCTTCGCGGAGGAGTGTGGCGATGGCGGGCACGGTGAGGGTGCGTACGAGGAAGGTGTCGAGCAGGAGTCCGAAGCCGATGATGAGGCCGGCTTGGATCATGATGGCCACGGAGCCGACCATGAGGCCGAACATGCTGGCGGCGAAGATGAGCCCGGCGGAGGTGATGACGGCGCCGGTTTTGGCGACGGTGCGCAGCACTCCGACGCGGATGCTGGGTCCGGATTCTTCGCGTAGTCGGGAGACGAGCAGCATGTTGTAGTCGGCGCCGACGGCGACGAGGATGATGAACGCCAATAGAGGTACGGGCCAAGCGATTTCGTGTCCGAGTATCCATTGGAAGATCAGGACGCCGAATCCGATGGAGGCGAGGTAGTTGAGCAGGACGGTGCCCAGTAGGTAGATCGGTGCCAGGAGTGCTCGTAGTAGCAGCACCAGGATGAGGCCGACGATGACGGTGGTGGCCAGGGCCAGTTGGGCGAAGTCTGCCCAGAGGAATCGTTGGATGTCGGAGTTGACGGCGGGGAAGCCGGCGACGGAGACGGTGGCCTCAGTTAGTGAGGTGTTGGGGCGTGCGGTATTGGCGGTGGTGGTGATCCGGTGGGCGAGGTCCATGGCCTCGGCGCTGTAGGGGTCGTAGCTGGTTTCGATCATGAACCGTGCTGTTTTGCCGTCTGGGGAGAGGAATTGTTTGGCGACGTCGGTGAATTGGCGGTTCTCGAAGGCGTTGGCGGGCAGGTAGAAACCGCTTGCCGAGTCGGAGTCCTGGGCGGCGCGTGCAGAGTTCTGGAGTTGGGTGGCGATCTGGCTCATGCCGGAGAGCATTTCGATGTTGCTGTCAGCCAGGGTGCGCACACCGGTGGCCAACGCTTGGGCACCGGAGGCGAGTTGGCCGATCCCGTCTTGGAGGCGGCGCAGGTTGCCAGCCAGGTCAGCGGGGTTCCCCAGCGCCCCGAAAGCCTTGTCCAATGAGGTGACGGCGTTTTGGACGGTGGTGAGGGTGCCGGCGACGGTGGCATTGCTGGCGGGGTTGTAGCGGTCGCCGAGGTCGGCGATCTGGGTGAAGAAGCCGTTGTTGCGCAGGGTGATCAGGATCTGTACTTGGTCGCGGATCTGGGCGCATTGGGGTGTGGTGGCACACCACGGCGAGGTGTTGAGGGCACCCACGAGCGGGTCCAAGGTGGTGATGGCGTGTTGTGCTTGGTCGGCCAGGGGACGTAGGCCGGGGCCGGATTGGATGGCCTGATCGACTGCAGGGGCCGTTGCTGAGAGTTGTCGCAGCAGTGGACGGAACTTGTTGACCTGCGTGCCGGCGGATTGGGCTTGCGTGAGGATGCCCGCCAGGGGGGTCAGGGCGGTGCGCACGGTGGTGTCGAGTTGGGCCAGTCCGCCGGCGAGTTGATCGGCGCCGTCGGTGAGTTTGGTGAGGTCGTCGCGGCGGGCGTTGCCGTCGGCGACCGCGCCGGCCATCTTGTCGCCGATCTGACCGTTCTGCCAGGCCAGTTGCGCTTGATCGAGGCGCTCCCCGGTGGGGCGGGTGACTCCGGAGACTTTGGTGACACCGGGAAC
>NZ_JAPFPY010000045.1 GCF_026240945.1 Mycolicibacterium sp. J2 | reverse complement strand
CGCCACCGCCTGACCAACCGCCGAAAGGCCCGACCGGAGCAGACAGGAAAAGCTGGAGCAGACCAGCCGATACCTGCTACCCACAACCGAAATCGTGGCAAGAATCAGCCTCCCTACACCTCAGCGGGGCCCATCCACGGATCGAAGCTTAGGTGTCGATTCGGGTCCGCAGATACTCGGTCATCGCCACAACCGATTCCTCGATCAACTGCACGTCACCATCGGGTTCGTGCCGAAAGGCGAAGCGCAGCAGGTAATCCAGAATCTCGATGGCAACCGAACAGTGCACCACCTGCAGGCGGGTAGTGCGTTCGGGCTCGACCCGGGTGAGGGCCTCCCAGAGCTTGGTGGCGATATAGAGATTGGCACGCTCGTCCTCGGCGACGGCCACCGGCGACAGGTGCCCGTTCAGCCACAGCTCCCGCACGACGGGATCGCGATAGTAGCCGCTGTATGTCGATATCGCCCGTGCCGTCACCTCTTCCCAACTGCCGTAATCCGCTCGGGCGAAATCATCGGCCATCGCGGTGGAGCGCTCCATGTATCGCAGCGCCACCGTTTCCATGGCCATCTCCGGGCTGGTGAAGTAGGCGTAGAACGCACCCTTGCTGACCCCGGACTTGTCCAGCAGCAGCGCCGGAGATTCCACCGCGCGCTCGTATCCGACAGTGGCGAGCAGATTTTCGGCCGCGTCGAGGATTCGTTGGACCGTCTCCCGACTGCGCCGCTGAGCGGGCAGTCGGCGCATCGTTTCGGCCATGAATGAGACTCTAGTCGGATTTACCGCGTTGTTACGCCGCGATGCACTCCTGAAACAGACTGAAGTTCAGACTAGAGTCTGATTTTATCGTCTCACTCCGAGGAGTAACGCCGTGCCAGAGCTCAATCACCTCCCGCCCACCGCCGATCCCGAGCAGATCACCCGCGCTCTTCGCGAAGACGGCTACGTGATCATCGACAACCTGGTGCCCGCGTCCCACATGGACCGCGTCGCCGAGGAACTCGCCCCCTATATCGAGGACACCGCATTCGGCGCCGACGACTTCCTCGGCGTCAAGACCCGACGCACCGGCTCCCTCATCGCACGGTCGCCCGCCGCCCGTGAGCTCGTCGCCCATCCCACCGTCTTGGCGGTGGCCGGCGATTACTTGAGCCACGCCTCCAAGTTCCAATTGCACCTGACCCAGGTCATCTCCACGGCCCCGGATCACCCGCCCAGGCCATCCATCGCGACGAACTGGCATGGGACTTCTTCCCGTTCCCGGCCGACTACCAGGTGCAGTGCAACACGCTGTGGGCGATGAGCGACTACACCGCCGAGATGGGTGCAACCCGGGTGGTCCCGGGCAGTCACCTGCTCGGCACGAATGAGAAGTTCACCCAAGAGGATTCGCTTCCTGCCGAGATGGAGCGCGGCTCGGTGCTGCTGTACAACGGCAAGATCTACCACGGCGGTGGCGCCAACACCACCACCGACAAGGTGCGTCAGGCGATCAACATCACCTACGCCGTCGGATCGGTGCGACAGGAGGAGAACCAGTACCTCTCCACACCGTTGGAGATCGCCCGGACGCTCGATGACGATCTGCTCAAGCTGATGGGCTATCAACTGGGCTGCTTCGCCATCGGCTATGTCGGTGATGTGGCCGATCCGCTGTCTGTGGTGCGCGACGACGTCACCGGTCATCTGTCGATCGAAGACATGCAATCTGCCGCTGGCCGCCAGGACTCGGCAAACACGTTGATGAACGCCATCACCGACACCTCGGGGGCCCGGGTATGACCGCCGACGTGTCCGACGGGCTCGCCCGCAACAGCGTCACCCTGGGCGAAGCCACCTTCGTCTCCATCGCGACGATGGCCCCCGGTGTGGGCGCCGCCTTCGCCGTCATCGCCGGGGCCGGCTTCGCCGGTGGCGCCCTGCCGGCATCCGTCGTGTTCGCATTGCTCGGTTGCCTTTTCGTCGCCATCGCGATCGGACAACTCGCCAAACGGGTGACATCGGCCGCCGGGATGTCCTCGTATCTCGCCGCGGCGTTCCACGGTGGCGCAGGTTTTCTCGCCGGCTGGGGCACGCTGCTGGTGTACGCGGCGGCGCTGCCCTATCTGGCACTGTTGGTCGGCAACATGGTGGGGACTTCGTTCGCCGGTGCGCTGGGTCTGGGCTACACCGCGTGGTGGATCATCGGTGCACTCGTCTGCATCGCCCTGGCGCTGGTGATGAACTATTTGGGCGCGCAGTTCGGCACGCGAGTGGGCATGCTGCTCGGCGCCGCGGAAATCCTTGTGATGCTGGTGATCTCGATCTGGATGGTGGTGGCCGCCGGCGACCGCAACACGCTGAGCGTGTTCTGGACCAACCACGCCACCGTCGAGGGATTCAGCGGCATCAGCGGCATCATCGCCGGCGCCGTCTACGCCTTCCTCGCGTTCATCGGCTTCGACGCCGCGGCACCACTCGGTGAGGAAGCCCGTGACCCGCGCCGCACCATCAAGTGGGCTGTCATCGGATCCGTTCTGCTGGTGGGCATCTTCTTCGTGTTCACCACCTACGCGTCGGCGGTGTACTTCGGGCCCGACGACTACGCGGGCTTTCTGGCCTACGGAGACGGTGACCCCTGGATGGAGATCACCAGGACCTTCTGGGGTGCCGGCTGGGTGATCCTGTTGATCACCTTGCTCAGCTCGGGTCTGGCGTCCGCGAACGGTGCAGCGATGGCCACCACCCGCGTCGCCTGGGCGATGGGCCGGGCGGGCACGTTACCGAGGTTCCTCAACAAGACACACCACCGGTTCAGATCGCCGGTGGCAGCGATCGCCGTGGTGTTCAGCGTTGCCGTCGCAGTGACACTCGGGATGGGCCTGGTGTTCGGGCCGGTATCCGGATTCATGTTCACCGGCACCGTGTTGACGGTCGCGGTGCTGCCCATCTACATGGCCGTGTGCGTCGCCTGTCCGGTGTACTACCTTCGCTTCCGACGCTCGGAGTTCCGGGTGCTCGTGCATCTGGTGGTCCCGGTGCTGGGCCTGCTGTTCCTGTTCCCGACGTTCTGTGCCGGCGCGGGCATCACGGCGTTCAGTTTCGTCGCCGCGCTGTCCTATCCCATGAGTCTGGCAGGTTACTGCGTGGCAGCCTGGTGGGTGATGGGGCTGGCCATTCTCGGTTACCTCGCAGTCCGTTTCCCAGAGCGCCTGGACCCCAACCTGATCGTCGGCGACCCTGACGCCCCCACCAACCCCGAAACTGATCCGGATCCACAAACCCGAGAGGCAGCACTGGCATGACCGACCCGACCACCATCACCCGCTCGGTACCCGATATCGGCTACCTCGATCCCAACCTGTTCGACGACCTGGGGATCGTGCAGACCATCGTCGCCAACGGCACCGTTTACGTCTCCGGTATCGCACCCCTGACCGATGAGTCCGGCGAGCTCGATGTCGTGAGCACATCGCTGGCCGGACAGTTGGAGTACGTTCTCGGGGTACTCGAGCGCTCGCTCGCCGCCGTCGGCGTCGGCCGTGACGGTCTGGTGGCCTGGACGATCTACACCACTGACGTCCCCGCCCTCGCCGCCTGCACACCGCTTCTGAAGGACTGGGTGGGAGATCACCGCCCGACCAGCACCTGGATCGGCTGCTCGGGCTTCATCCATCCCCAGCAGCTTCTGGAGCTCACCGCAACCGCCGTCATCCGCTAGGCGAAGGCGGACTTCAGCCGGGCCACGTAGGCGTCCACATCGCCGATGGCCGACTCGGTGGCGAACACGTTGATCGAAACGGTGTCCCCCAGTCCCATCACACCGTGGGTCAGGCCCATCATCGGTGACAACCCGGGGAATACGGTGGCCACCCGCACCGGACACCCGCCGAAGCCGAAATCGGCGGCACCGCAGTTGATGCTCGACACCACGGTATTGCCGATGACCGTCGCCGACCGCGCCGTGGGGTCGAATTGGCTTATCCCCCAACGCAGCAGCGGCGCGGGGGTGGCGGCGAACGCCCGGTCCGACGCCCGCATCGCCGGGTGTGCCGCCCGGTCCCGACGGGCCCGCAGTTCCGTGGCGATGGCAGCGATCCGCGGCTGCACCGCGAGCTCCGGATGCAGGCCCACACCGGCGGCGCGGAAGTGGTTGTACACCTGGCGCGCACCGGGTTTGGTCATCGTCACCTCCGCGCCCAGCGCGCTGGTGTCCTCGCCGAGTTCGGCCAGGTGCGCGGCCAGCGCACCGGCGATGCGGGCCAGGGCCACCACGGTGACGGTACCCCCGGACAGCGCCGCCCGGGGCAGCACCACGCTGCGCATCGCACGGCGTCCCGCCGGCGGCGCGTTGGTGCGCAATGGCTGGCGTCCCGGCGCCGGCGGCGGTACCCGTCCGGATTCGCTGTCACGCAACAGCTCTCGCTGCGCCCGGACCGCCTCGATGGTGCGCCAGGGCAACGACAGCGGGGCGGCACGCGGCGCCAGCACCGGCGGCACCGCGCCGGGCCGGCCGAACATCAGCGCCGCCGGCGCATTGGTGCGCCCGGCACCGCCGAGGGTGTGGGTGATCTGCAGCGCGGCCACCGTCCCCCGCCCGGCCGCGCCGGGGACACCGTCGATATCGGTGAACACGTGCAGCCGCCAGGGTGTCACCTGCGGATCGAGCTGGTCGCCGACGAGGCCGTTGACCACGGAAAGGCAACCGTCCCAGGTTCGCTCGGTGGGTTCGCGGACCAGGAACCGGGACCGGTCGGGCGGGCAGGGCGCCCAGCGCGGGTACCGCAGCCGCGACGAGTCGTCGATGCGCTGCGACAGGTCCGGGCTGGTGCGGGCCCGCTCGAGTAGCTCGTCGAGCGCCCGGTCCAGGTCGCTGGGCACCCCGTCGAACCCGAACACCATGAAAGTGTCGTTGGGAATCTTGGCCGACATCCAGAACATCTGGGCGTCGACGGGTGCGAGCCGGCTTATGGCTACACCGGGTCGAATTTGGAGATCAGCCAGCGATCGCCGTGCTTTTCCAGCGCCACGCGCACGCTGGATGCGGTGTCGGTGGGCGCGTCGGCGCCGACCACCACGGTCTGGTTGACGAACACCAACACCACGGCCTTGTTGGGGTCGGCCGATACCGAGGCCGCGGCCGGGACGGTCGCCACCGCCGAGATCTGCTTCTGCTTGGCGCCCGGGATGACCACGTCATGGGTCAGCGAGGTGTAGGCGTCCTGGAACTCGCCGGTCAGCAGATCACGCGCCGCATTGAGCTGTTGTTCGACGGTGTCCGGCTTGTAGGACAGCAGCGCGATGGTGCTGTCCTTGGCCACCTGGACCGACTCGGCGCGAGCCTTGTCACCGTCGCGAACCGAGTTGTCCTGCCATTTGAGGAAACCCGCGGCCAGCGCCAGCACCAGGGCCAGCCCCGGCAGCACGCCGTACGCCACCACGCGGGTCCAGTCGACGGACCGTTTCGGCTGCGGGGCGGCCGGGGCCTTGTCGGGGACGGTGGGCGTCGCAGCGGCCTCGCTGGTCCCAGTGGCCTCGGTGGCCCCGGACTCGGTGATCTCCTGCGCTTCGTCGCTGGACACGGTGTCGACGTCCTTGTTCGGTTCGGTCATGGCACAAACTCCACGTTGGACACCTTCACGTCGTCACCCATTTTCTGCACGGTGATGCGCATCCGCCACAGCCGCGGCTGTTGCTCGGCGGCACCGGCATTGGAGGTCTGCACCGTCACCGCCACCAGCACCTGCGCCCCGGTGTCGGTGTCGGATTCCAGACCGGCCTCGGTCACGGTGCCGACCGACTTGGACTTCGCCTGCTTGACCACCTCGACGAACGGCCCGGCCCGCTTCTGGAAGTCGTCGTAGAACGTGCCGGTGGCCGAATCGAGGATGCGCTGCACGTCGGCGTCGGCGTGCTCGAAGTCGATGGTGGTGAGGTTGATCGCGCCCTGGCGCCCCACCTGAAGGAACACCTTGCGCTGATCGTCGAGTTGCTTGGAATGGTAGGCCCGGAAGCCCAGCCAGCCGGTGAGCCCGCCGAGGGCGAGCACCAGCACCAGGCCGGCGATCAGGGCCAGCGTGACATGCGAACGCTCCGGGGCCGCGGTACCGGCATCCGGCTCGACGGCGTCGACCTCCGCACCGTCCTCGACCGCCGCGGCTCCGGCGGTCTCGGTGGCTTCACTGGTCTCGGTGGCTTCTGTTTTGCCGTCGGCTGTCTGGTCTGCGGACTCGCTTACCGCCCCTTCGGGGGTAGCAGCATCGTCTGCCATGTTTGCTCCTCGCTCGCACTGCGGGCCAGATTGGACTGGGTGTACACCTGACCGTCGGGTCCAACGTACGTGCCGGTGCTGGGATCGTATTCGGCGGCCGCGATGGGCGGGGGCGGTGGGGCTCCCGACGGCACCGCGGGTGCGGCCGGCGCGGGTGGGGTACCCGGTGGCACCTGCGGGATGGCCTGCCCGGACAGGGTGGCGTTCGGGTCGCCCTTCCAGTTGTAACCATCGTTGAGCGGAATGTAGTTTTCGTTGCTCTCGCACAGCTTGACCGTCGGCGCCCGCTTACCCGGCACCGTCTCGCACGGCAGGTTGCGTGCGCCACGCACGTTGCCGGCCGCGTCCTGCGGGATGCGGCAGTACAGGTCCCCGGCCGGGCGGTCCGGGTAGTCCACGTCGGCGGCCACCCGCCACTGCTGCGGCGGTAGGAAGCCCGTGGTGCACGGCGGCGGCAGGTTCAGGTTCAGATTGAGGTCCAGGTAGGCGCCCTTGAAATTCTGCTTGGTGTTGCGGTTCGCGGTGCCGACGGCCTGCGAGGTGGCGGTGCCCTGCGGCAACAGCACCAGCAACTGCTCCAGCGACGGCTGGTAGGTGATGGCCACCTGGTTGATGTTGACCAGATTGGCCAGCACCACCGGAAGCGTCGGCTGCAGCCGACCCAGCAGCGCCCGCACCTCGTCGGCGGCACCCGGTCCCTGGCTGAGCACGCCGCGCACGGCCTGATCCTGCGACTGCAGCTGCCCGGTGATGGTGGCCAGGTGCGACGCCCAGGCCTGGATGGCTCCCGACGTATCGGTCTGGGTGTCCAGCACCGGCTTGGACTGGTCGATCAATGCGGTCAGGGGATCGAGGTTGGCGCGCGCATCGATGGCCAGCGCCGTGGAGCCCTTCACCAGACGCGACAGATCCGGGCCCAATCCGCCGACGGCCTGGTAGGCCTCGTCTACGGCGGTCTGCAGGTTCTCCCGGGGGATGGCGTCCAACCCGCGGTTGGTCGCGTCGAGCAGGGCGTTGACGTCCGGCGGCACGGTGGCCCGGTCGGCGGCGATGACGTCCCCGTTGCGCAGGTACGGGCCGCCGTCGGCGCGGGGCAGCAGCTCGACGAACAGTTCACCGATCGCCGTTTGGCTGTGCACCTGGGCTTCCAGGTCGGCCGGGATCTTCACATCGTCGGTGAGTGACAGCACGGCGTTGACGCCGCCGTGTTCGTTGAGGCCGACGCTTTCCACCCGGCCCACCTGGGTGCCGCGGTAGGTGACGTTACTGCGCGGATACAGTCCGCCGGTCTCGGGCAGCTGCAGCGTCACCTTGTAATGCCCTGCGCCCCACAGCAAGTTGGGCAGGTTCATATAGCCGAACACCATGATGCCGATGGCGATGGCCGCGATGAAGGTGAACACCGCGAACTGCAGCAGGATACGTCTGGTCAACACCATGGTTACGGCCCCTGATCCCAGCGGTACGGCACCACGAGCGGATTCACCGCGGTGTAAGGGCTGGGCAGCTGACCGATGGTGCGGCCCCACTGCATCTCCAGCTCGGTGAGATCGCCCTCCCAGCGCGTTCCGGTGAACACACCCTGGTCCAGCCGGCTCAGCGTCAGGTCGACCACCAGGGTGAGGTTGGCGTAGTCACCACGCATCCAGTTGGCCAGCGTCTCCTTGGGGAACGGGTAGGTGGTGAAGAAGCTCAGCGACCGGGTCAGCGCGGGCCCGGCATTGGCCAGTTGTTCCAGCGTCGGGCCGAGCGATTTCAGCTCCGCCACCAGCGCCTCACGGGTCTGGTTGGCCGAATCCGCCGCCAGTGCACTGAATTTGCCCAGCTGGGTCACCGCCTCGGCGAGCTGGTTGCGCTGATCCTTGAGCACCGCCAACGCGTCGGGCACCGTCTTGAGCGCCTTGTCCACCACCGGTTTCTGCGCGGCGACCTGCCCGACCAGATCGTTGAGGCTGGACGCCGCGGTGATGATGTCGTCCTTCTGGTCATTGGTGTTGGCGATGAAGATGTTCAGCTGATCGATGAGGCTGCGCAGGTCGGCCTCGCGGCCGGTGAACGCCTGGCTGAACGCCGCGGTGATGTCCTGCACATTTCCCAGGCCACCGCCGTTGAGCAGCAAGGAGATGGCCGCCAGCGTCTGCTCGGTGGTCGGGTAACCGCCGCTGCTGGCCAGCGGAATCAGTGAGCCGTCGTGCAGCCGGCCTTGCGGTGCAACGTCTTTGGGTGGCGCGAGTTCGATGTGCTGGGAACCCAGCAGGCTGGTTTGGCCGATCTTGGCGGTCGCATTGGCCGGTAGCACCACATCGGCGTTGAGCTTCATGGTGATCAGCGCGTGCCAGCCCTGCCGCTGGATATCGGTGACGTTGCCGACGGTGACGTCACCGACCCGGACCCGCGAATTGCGGTCCAGGTTGTCCACATCGGGCATCTCGGCCTTGACCGTGTAGGCGCCCGGACCCTGCCCCTGGACGCCGGGCAGCGGCACCGAGTTCAGGCCCTGCCATGAGCATCCGCCCAGCGCCAGGCAGGCCAGTGCAAGGATCAGCCGTTTCATGAGCCACCGCCGCTGTGCACCATCAGGCCGGGCAGACCGGCGTTCGGATCGGTCACCTGGGGTGCCTCCGCCGGCAGCGGCGGAGCCGCGGGATCGGCCACCGGGGGCGGCAGGATCGCCGGCGCGGGGCCCGGTGGCGGGATGTAATCCGGCCGCATCCATTCCTCGCTGTAGGTGATCTCGTTGGGCCGGGCCTGCGCGCCGACCAACTGGTTCAACCCGAGGGGCAGGAAGTTGTACTGGCGATTCTTCACGATCGGCGCCAGGTACTGCACGCACAACTTGGCCGATTGCTCGGCACCCATCCGGGAGGCCGCCTGGATACCGCCGCACAGGAACGAGATCGGGTCGGCGAAGTTGCTGATCGCCGGCACAGCGGCGACCGCGCCCACCGCCGGTTGGTAGATGTTGACGTAGTTCTGGAACGCCGACGGCGCGACGTGCAGGAACTGTTTGACGTCGTCGAGGCTGTCGTTGAGCGTTTGTGTCACCCCGGCCAGCTTGTCCGACGTGGTGCCCAACGCCTCCCGGTTGTCGGCCACGAACGCCTGCACCTGCCCGACGGTGTCGGACAGATCCTTGACGGCATTGCCGACCTCGTTCGGGTTGTCGGCGAGCAGCCCGGTCACCGAGGCCAGGTTCTGGTTGAGTTGGCGCATCACCGTGGTGCTGTCCTGCAGCGCCGACACCAGGATGGAAAGGTTCTTGACGGTGCTGAAGATGTCGGTGCTGTGGTCACCGAGCGCCGAAAACGCCTGGGACAGCTTGGTCAGCGCGTCGCGGATACTGGCGCCCTGGCCGCGCAGGTTGTCGGCGGTGGTGTTGATGAACGAACCGAGGGTGCTGACGCCGCCGGGCTCGGTCGGCTGCAGGGTTTCGGTCAGGCGCTGTAACTGTTTGCGGAAATCGTCGTACTCGACGGGCACGACGGTGCGTTCCCGCGGGATGACGGCGTCGTTCTTGAGCACCGCCCCGCCCGAGTAGGCGGGTGTGAGCTGGATGGCGCGCGAGGTCACCAGCATCGGCGACAGGATCGCCGCCTTCACGTCGGCCGGCACCTTGTAGCGGTCGTCGTAGTGGAACGTGACCTTCACCTGCTGCGGTTCCGGCTCGATCTTGTCGATCCGGCCGACGGGCACCCCGAGGATCACCACGTCGTCGCCGACGAAGATGCCGTTGCTGTTCTCGAAGTACGCGACGACGTTCGTCCGGTTGAGGGTGTCGCTGGCCCGTGTCACCAGGTACACGCCGGCGCCCAGCATGAGCACCAGGGCCAGTGCCAGACCGATGCGGGCGTTGCGGACGTTCACTGCCGAGTTCACTGGCCGGCCCCCGTCGCTGCGCTCGCCCCGGAATTCTGCCCCGTCGCTGCGCTCGCCCCGGAACTCTGCCCCGTCGCTGCGCTCGCCCCGGTCTCCGGTGCCGGTTCACCCGGCGCCGGGACCAGTACCGGGCTGGGGAACGGCGTTGGGGTGGAAGCGATTCCCGGCGGCGCGATCGCCGGCGGTCCCGGCGGCGGACCACCGGGCGGGCCCGGCGGAATTGGCTCCCGGTACGGGTAGCAACCGGTGGGCCCGGGCAGCGGCAGACCGGGCGGCCCGCAGCCCTGGTCACCGGGATTACCGGTGATCGCATCGGGCAGGTTCATCCTCGGCTCGCCGCCCTGACCGGTGCGCGGGAACGGGACGGGCATGGCCGGAGTGCCCGGCTGGCCCAGTTGCGGGTCGGTGCGCTGCGAGGGCAGCAGCACGTTCGGATCGAGGCCCAAGTCGGAGAACGCGGCGTCGACGAAGGGCTGGATGAACTGCCCGGGAAGCAGATTGACGATGTAGGTCTTGAAGAACGGCCCGGAGCTGACCGACTCACCCAGCGACATCGCGTAGGAGTTCAGCAGCGGCAGGGCTTTACGCAGTCTGTCCTTGCGGTTGTCCAGGATGGTCAGCACCCCGTTGAGCTTGTCCAGAGCCGGCCGCAGGGTGGTCTTGTTCTCCGCGATCAACCCCTGCACCTGCTGGCTCAGCGCCGAGATGTTGCCCGAAAGACTATCCAGCGCAGCGCTTTGGCCCTGCAGCTCGGCCAGCAGCGCGTTCGTGTTGCGGACCAGGCCGACGATCTGGTCACTGCGCTCGGCCAGCACGGTGGTGGCGGTGTTGGCATTGCTGAGCAGGCCGCGCAGCTGCGCGTCGCGCTCGTTGAGGGTCTGGGAGAACCGGGCCACACCTTCGACCGCGACCTTGAGTTCGGGCGGGGTGTCGGCGAAGGTCTCCGACAGCACCCGCAACGAATCCGAGAGCTGGTCGGTGTTCAGCCCGCTGATGGTGGCGGCCAGATCGCCCAGCGCATCCGGCAACTGGTAGGCGGGCGTGGTGCGCTCGAGCGGGATGGTGGCCCGCAGCGTCCCCTCACCCCGCGGGGACACTTCCAGGATCTTGGTGCCCAGCAGGCTCTTGGTCTTCACCGCGGCCTCGCTGCGGTCGCCGATGCGTACCCCGTCGTCGACCTTGAACTTGACCAACACCCGCTGGCCGTCCAGTTCCACGGCCGTCACGTGCCCGACGCGCATGCCGGAAACCTGAACGGCCGCACCGCTGCGCAGGCCGCCGGCTTCGGCGAAGTAGGCCGAGTAGTCCTTGCCGCGGTCCAGGAAGGGCAACTTGTCGTAGTTGAGGGCACCGACGATGATGGCGGCGATCACGAGCAGACCGACGGCGCCGACGATCAGCTGGTTGCGTTCGGAGAAGGACTTCATCGCGGCGTGCACCGCCCGCTGTCCTGCCCGGCCGCCTTCACGTACACCGGCTGACCGCCCTTGCCGTTGAGCTTGAGGATGATGTCGCACAGGTAGAAGCTGAAGAAGTCACCGTAAATGCCCTGGCGCGCCAGGATCTGATACGAGTCCGGCAGCGTGTTGAGCAGGTTGCCGAAGTAGTCGTGGTCGGCGACGACGATGCCTGCGGCACGGTCGGTTTCGTGCACCGTCTTGACCAGCGGCGGACGTGCCTGCTCGAGTAGATCGGCGATGCTGCCGGCCGCGGCGCTGGCATAGGCGACACCGTTGGCGATGTCGGTGCGGCGCTGGGCCAGCGTGTCCATCAGTTGTGCCAGCCCGTCGATGCCCTTGGCGAATTGCTTGTTCTGATCTCCAAGTGAACCCATCACGGTGTTCAGGTTGACGATCACCTCACCGATCAGCTGATCCCGGTCGGCCAGCGTGTTGGTCAGGGCGGCGGTCTGGCTGAGGAACGACCCGATGGTGGCGCCCTGCCCCTGCAGCGCGCTGATCAGCTGGCCCGACAGCGCATTGACCTGGTTGGGATCCAGCGCGCGGAACAGCGGCCGGAACCCGCCGATCAACGCGTCCAGGTCCAGCGCCGGTGAGGTGCGGGCCAGCGGGATGGTGTCACCGGGCTTGAGCTTCTTGGTGTTTCCCACACCTTCCTGCAGGGCCAGGTACCGACCGCCGATCAGGTCGTCGTAGCGGATCACCGCGCGGCTGCCCTCGGTCAGTACCACCGAATCGTCGGCGGTGAACTCGGCCAGCACCGTGCCGTCGTCCTGGATGCGCATCGCGCCGACCTTGCCCACCTCGACACCGGCGATCCGCACGAAATCGCCTTCCTCCATGCCCGAAGCGTTGGCGAACAACGCCCGGTAGGTGTGGGTGGACTCGCCGAGCCGCAGCTGCGCGAAGATCGCGAACAAACCGAAGACACCCAGCAGGCAGACGGCCAGGAAGATGGCAAGGCGCCAAATCGCGCCTACCAGATTGTCTTTCATGGCTCGTTCCTTCTCGTGCTGCTGACTTCGGGTGTGCTCGTTGCGTCTACGGTGCCGGGGCGGCCTCCTCGGGCAGGGGTACCGGCGGCAGCGGTGTCGGCTGCACACCGGGTGCGGGCACCACGAACGGTTCCGAGCCCGGCGTGCGGCCGGGATCGCGCGGGGCACCCGGCGGCGGCGCGGGCGGCAGGCCCGGCCACAGCGGCGTGCCGTCGGGCGCGTAGAGCGGCGCACCGTACGCCGGCGCGCCGGGACCGGGGATGGGGCCGGGCGCCGGACCACCGAAGGTGTTGCGGATGCTCGGCGGTTCGGGCACAGCGCGGGTGGTCGGCAGGTAGTTGCCGTACATCGGGAACGCGATGCCCGGGTTGGGCCGCCAGTCCAGGCCGGTGCCGAAGCCGGTGTTGGTGATGAGCTGGCGCACCGGCCAGTTCTGGTCGACGATCGGCAGCGACCCGCAACCCGGCTTGCCGCCGGGGCCGCCCTTGGCGCCGACGACCGGCAGGTTCTCGGGGAACTTGTAGGGGTCATTGCCCGGGCGGATACCGGTGTCGAAGATGAACGATTTGCCGTTGCCGCCGGTGGCCTCGTAGCCGCCGTGCTCCAGAAGGTATTTCGCGCCGATGAGCATGCAGGTGTACTCGGGGTCGTACTTGGAGAGCAGGTCGGTGGTCGGCTGCAGCGTGTTGACCGCCTTGATCAGGTTGGCCTGATTGGGAGCCAGCAGCTCGATGCCCTTGTTCGAGAACCCGGTGGTGGCCAACAGCAGTGCGTCGAGCTGCTGGGCGTGGCTGGCGACGGTGACCGCGGTGGTCGACGCTGCGTCGAGGGTGGACAGGATGTCCTGTGCCGCACCGCTGTAGGCATCGCTGAAGCCTTGCAGCGACTTCCAGTCCGCGCGGATGGTCTCGCTGCGCGGGTTGACCGCCAGCAGCACCTGGTTGGCGTCGGTGGTGGCCTGACCGATGCGTTCGCCCTGCCCGCGCACACCTTCGGCCAGCGCCGAGAGCACCGCGTTGAGCTTGGCGGTGTCGATCTTGCCCAGCACGCCGACCAGGTTCTGGAAGACGGTGTTCACCTCGGTGGTGACATTCAGCGAGGTGAGCACCTGGTTCTTCTGCAGGCGCTGGGAACTCGGGCTGTCGGGATACACCAGGTCGACGAACTTGGCGCCGAAGATGGTGGTGGCCCGGATCCTGGCCTCCACATTGGCCGGGATGAACCGGATCTGGTCGGGGTCGATCTCTAGGCGCAGCGACACCGGTGCCGCGCTCTCGGAGTTGCCACCGGAGATGGCACTGACCTTGCCCACCTGCACGCCACGCATCTTCACCTTGGCGTTGGTCTCCATGACCAGACCCGAACGATCCGAGGTCAACGTCACCGGCACGGTGGATTTCAGGTCGCCGGCGAACAGCGAATACGACAGCCACACCGAACCGGCCAGGAACAGCACCAGGAACAGCGTCCACCAACCGGGCGCCAGGCCCTTCTCCCCTGAGTAATCGTCCATATGCGTCAGCCGGCCAAGTTGAAGTTGCCAGACTGCCCGTACACGGCCAGCGAGATCATCACGACGACGAATGCGGAGATCACCAGCGAGGTGCGCACCGCCCGGCCGACGGCCTCACCGACGCCCGCAGGCCCGCCACTGGCGGTGAACCCGTAGTAGGTGTGCACCAGCATGATCACGATGGCCATGGCGATCGACTGCACGAACGACCAGATCAGGTCGATGGGATTGAGGAACGTGTCGAAGTAGTGGTCGTAGATGCCGATGGACTGGCCGTAGATGGCGGTCGTGCCGAGTTTGGCCGCCCAGAACGACATCAACACGCCGACGCAGTACAGCGGGATCACCACGATGACACCGGCGATCACGCGGGTCGACGCGAGGTAGGCGACGCTGCGGATGCCGATGACCTCGAGCGCGTCGATCTCCTCGTTGATCCGCATGGCGCCCAATTGCGCGGTGGCACCGGCGCCAATCGTCGCGGACAGCGCGATGGCGGTGGTCGCCGGTGCGATGAGCCGCACGTTGAAGAAGGCCGAGGCGAAACCGGTGAGCGCCTCGACACCGATCTCGGCGAACTGGTTGTAGCCCTGCACGGCGACCAGAGCGCCGGTGCTGACGGTCAGGAAGCCGACGATGGCCACGGTGCCGCCGATGATCGCCAAAGCGCCGGTACCGAGGCCCATCTGGGCGATGAGCCGGATCAGTTCCTTGGGGTAGTTGATGAAGACGTCGGGTATCGAGCGCAGGGTGCGGCCGAAGAACTTCGTCTGCACGCCGACCTGGTTCCAGCTGTCGACCACACCGCCGACGCTGCGCTTCAGGCGATGTCCCAGTGCCCCACTCATCGGGCCCCGCTCACATCGTGGCCTTCACACCGACCGCCGTCGCGACGACGTTGATGGCGAACAGCGTCATGAACGTGAACACCACCGTCTCGTTGACGGCGTTACCCACTCCGGCGGGACCGCCGCCCACCGAAATGCCCTTGTAGCAGGCGATCAGGCCGGCTGCGAGGCCGAACAGCGCGGCCTTGGCCAGCGCGATGACCACGTCGGCGGGACCGGTCACCAGGGTCAGGCCGGCAACGAAGGCACCCGGTGATACGTGCTGGACGTAGACGCAGAAGAAGTACGCGCCGGTCAGACCCACCAGCACCACGGTGGCCGACAGCGCCAGCGATACCGTCGTCGCCGCGAGCACACGCGGGATCACCAGTGCCTGAATGGGATTGATGCCCATGACGCGCAGGGCGTCCAACTCGTCGCGGATGGTGCGCGCGCCCAGGTCGGCGCACATGGCGGTGGCGCCGGCACCGGCGATCACCAGCACGGTGACGATAGGTCCGATCTGGCTGACGGTGCCCAGCGCGGCGCCGGTCCCGGAGAAATCGGCGGCACCGAATTCGGTCAGCAGGATGTTGAACGTGAAGGTCAGCAGCACCGTATACGGGATCGTGAGCATCAGCGTCGGCAGGATCGACACCCTCGCGACGAACCACGACTGCAGGATGAACTCACGCCAGGCGAACGGCGGCCGCCACATCAGCACGAAGACGTCCAGCGTCATAGAGAAGAAGCCGCCGAACGCGCGCACGGGTTTTGCGACGACGTCGGGCACCGCATCGGAGTAGGCCATTAACGACGCCGTCCCCAGCTGCACCTCTTCCGCATTACCTGCTATTTCCCTTCCCTGCGCCCCGACGAAGCCGTGTCACACGAATCTGACCACAGGCATCACCAGGGACGGGCAAGAACGTACACAACGATTTTCCCGCCAGCAACATCTACCGCGAGCCGCCGCGCCGGTCACCGCGGATCCACGACGCGGAAGGCTCCACATCAAAATTTGCCAGCGCCGAGCGCGCGCAAGGCGAAACCGAACACTTGGTGCTTGGCGATGTCGACCAGCGCCGGATCGGCCGGTACCGGCACACTGAGCTGTCTGCTGACCAACGCGTTGATCGCCACCGCGTCAAACTCCGGTTCGGCCAGCGGAAATGAGCCATCCTGAACACCACGGCGCAGTATTTCGGCCAGGATCCGTTCCCGATCAGTGCGGGCCTGCTCGCGGACATGCGGATAGCCCTTCGCGGACCGCATCTCGTCGGATTCCATCACCGCGAGGTAGCTGGAGACCAACGGTTCGGTCGCCAGAGCAAACATTTGGTCGATCCAGGCACGCAGCTGCTCGCCCGGCGCGCCGGGTCCCCTCGCGATCTCGTCCAGCCAGCCCGACAGCGTGGCTGCCAGGTCCTGCAACATCGCCAGGAACAACTCGTCTTTTGACTCGAAATGGCGGTAGAACGCCCGGCTGGACACACCGGCCCTGGCCAGGATCGCCGACACCGGCACCGGGCCCTCGTGGGGTTCCACCAGGCACTCGTAGGTGGCCCCGGTGATGCGGCCACGTTCCTCGTCGAGGAAACGTTCCGGCGGCACAGCCGTGATTCTAGGGACGCCCGCGCGGGCGGACCGGTCATTTGCGGTATCGGGCGGCTCGGTAACGTGATCGCGGGGTCGGCGAGAGGATGCCCGTGAGCGCAGCAGACAACACACCGCAGACGGTCACATTCCGCGGTGTCGACGACCTGACCCTGGTCGCCGACGAATGGAACGCCGGAATCGAGACGGACCTGCCGACCATCCTGCTGTTGCACGGCGGCGGCCAGAACCGGCACTCGTGGAAGAACACCGGGCACGTGCTGGGCGAGGCCGGCATGCACGTCGTCGCGCTGGACAGCCGTGGCCATGGCGACAGTGACCGGTCCCCCACCGCCAACTACGCCGTCGAGACGCTGTGCGCCGACACCTTGCAGGTGCTCTACCAGATCGGCAGGCCGGTGGTGCTCATCGGCGCCAGCATGGGCGGGCTGACCGGCATCCTGGCCGCCCACGAGGCCGGACCCAACCTGGTGACCAAACTGGTGCTCGTCGACGTGGTGCCGCGCTTCGAGAAGGACGGCAGCGCCCGTATCCGCGACTTCATGTTCAACCACGTGCACGGCTTCGACTCGCTGGAGCAGGCCGCCGACGCGGTGGCCGAATACCTGCCGCACCGGCCGAAACCGCGCAGCGCCGAAGGGCTGAAGAAGAACCTGCGGCTGCGCAACGGCCGGTGGTACTGGCATTGGGATCCCGCGTTTCTCACCAAGCCCGGCGACGACCCGTTCACCCGGGTGGACAAGCTGGAACAGGCCGCGATGAACCTCACCGTACCGATCCTGCTCATCCGCGGCCGACTCTCCGACGTGGTGAGCGAAGAGGGTGTTCGCGACTTCCTGGCAAAGGTGCCGGCCGCCGAGTTCATCGAGTTGTCCGACGCCGGACACACCGCCGCGGGCGACGACAACGACGCCTTCACCGACGTCGTGGTCGACTTCGTCAACCGCTGATCGTTTCTCCCGCGAGCGGCCGTGTCTGCACACCGACACGCCGCACGAAGTGGCATTCCAGGGCCGCTCGCCAGGAGTCAACCGCTCTGGTTGGCCTCGTTCAGCCGCTGGTGCAGCCGGGCCCGGATGTCGTCGGGTGTGTAGGCCTTACGCTTGCGCTGATCCCGCGCGACCAGCACCCCGCCGGCCACCACCCCGGCGACGCCGGCCAACCCGACCCACTTCCAGATGCTTCGCATCAAGCGATTGTGCTGCATAGGCTGCCGGGGTGGACGCACACACGGTGTCACTGGACCGCGCACTGAACGAGACCCGCACCGGTGATATCTGGTTGTTCCGCGGCGACTCGGGTCCGGACCGCGCCATTCAGACGTTGACCAACGCGCCGGTCAACCACGTCGGCATGACGGTGGCCATCGACGACCTGCCGCCGCTGATCTGGCATGCCGAACTCGGCCAAAAGCTGCTGGACCTGTGGACCGGCACGCATCACCGCGGCGTGCAACTCAACGATGCGCGCGAGGTCGTCGAGCAGTGGGTGCACGGTTACGGGCAGCGCTGCTGGTTACGTCAGCTGTCCCCGTATGCCACCCGCGAGCAGGAGGACCAGATGCTGCGGGTGATCGCCCGGATGAACGGTACGGCATTCCCGACGACGGCCCGGCTGACCGGCCGGTGGTTGCGCGGGCGGCTGCCGATCGTCAGCGACTTCACCCGGGGGCTGCCATTCGTACACACGAAGGTGCGGGAGTCCGCCGAGCGCAGCAAGTCGCGACGGCGGGCCGTCGGCCTGGAGACGGCGTACTGCGCGGAGACGGTCGCCATCACCTACGAGGACATGGGCCTGCTGCAGACCGAGAAGCGGGAAAACTATTTCGATCCGGGCAAGTTCTGGAGCGGCGACACACTGTCACTGACCCCCGGATACACCCTGGGGGACGAGATCGCCGTCGACGTTGCGACACCCCTGGCATAACCGCGGGGATTTCTGCGTTACAACGAGCAGACCGGATCGTCGATACTACCCCCGAGGTCGACGGTCCGGTCTCCGAAACTCCTTGGACGGCAGCTTTTTTAGTTGAGCTCGGCGAGTGGCCGCCATCACAGTGTTCGCCAGCCCGGAGCTCGATGCACCGACCGGGCCGATTCACGCGTTCGGCGATATGTGGTTCACCAGCATCGGCAACCACCGCATCGGCCGGGTACGCGACGGTGTCGTGCAGACATTCAGCAATCCCGCTATCGCTTTGCCGGCCAACATCTTTCCCGCATGCGATGGCCGCGTGTGGTTCACCGTCCTCGGCTCGGACGCATTGGGTGCCGTGCATCCCGAAGCGCCGGACCCGTCGTCGACCATCGCCATGTACCCGCCACCCGAAGGCGGCCGTCCGGCGGCCTTGAAGTCGGATCCTGCTGGGCGCCTATGGTTTTCGCTCCGCAGCCGCAACGATGCCGGCGCCCTGGATCCGCGCGCTCCGCTCGAATCGATGCAGCTGTTCGACTCCCCCGCCATTGCAGGGCCAGCCGCGTTGTTCGTCACTCCCTTGGACTGAACGGTGACCGCGGTCCCGAGTCCGCAGGCGGCCAACTCTCGTTGACCACGCATGTCTCGTTCGACCCCGACAATCCATGCAACACCGCGGTGTCCGTGTCCGATTCCCGGGTGTCTGCGCCATTTGGGATCGGTAGCGGCCCGGCCCGACGTCTACTGGATGCCACGACGCGTCCGGACAGCGACGCCTGATGGAGGGACCGAAAGATGAACCGGTTTACGCGGATGGCGGCCACCGTCGTCATGTCCGGCGGGGTGGGGTTGATCGTGCTTGGCGGCGCCGGTACCGCGGACGCCGACGGCCCCAGTTATCAGGGTGGCAACTGCCCCGGCGGCCTGACCTGCACCCATTGGTGCCCGGGCGACCCGTTGATCCCCGGCGCCGAGTTCGGCGTGATCACCTGGGATTGGAACATCTGCCACGACTGGTATTGGACGTCGGAGGGGACCGTGGATATCGCGACCAACACCGTCTATCCGTGGCGGGGTACGCCGCATCAGGCCGCACCCGTTCCGCCCGCCAGGCCGTAACCCCTGTCGGCAAGCTCGGCGCTCTGGGCGTCACTGTGGTGCAGCCCCTTTCGGGATTGGTGCCAAGAATCCGTCAAGAACCAGGCCATAGCGTGGGGACACCTGACACCACGAAAGGACGTGTCTCATGAAGATCGTCGCTCGGTCGCTGCCGGTGGTGGCGATCGCCCTGCTTGCGGGATGCACCGCCCAGCAGTCACCACCAGCATCGACGGTGACCGTCACCGCCAACCCGCCGCCGGCGCCCGTCTCCTCGGTGGCGCCCGTGACCGTCACGGTCACCCCATCCCATGCACCGCAGCAGCCACCCGCCCAGGTACCGCAGCAGGTCGGCCCCTGCGCCGACGATGCGCTCGAGGTCACCAACGGAGCAATGGAATCCGCGAACACGCAACGGCGCGTGGTGGTGTCCTTCCGCAACTCGTCACATCAGGCGTGCACCATGGTGGGCTATCCGGGTGCCGATCTGGTGACACCGGCCGGCGGCGTGCTGATCAACATCCCGCGACGGCCCGCCAACGCGGCGCCGCGCCTGACGCTGCAGCCCGGTGAGGTCGGCAGCGCCGATGTGCTGACCTCGATGATCGACACCGAATCCGGGAACTCATGCGCCCGGTGGGGACAGTTGGTGGTCACCCCGCCCAACGATGTCGTCGCGCGCACCCTGCCGATCGACCTGCCGATCTGCGGAGCGAGCATCAGTTCGGTGGGCTGACGGCCCCGAACTTGGCCCGCGCGGCGTCGGCCACCGGGGTGAACAGGTTGACGAGGTTGCCGTCGGGGTCGCGGAACAGCAGCGCCCGGTTGCCCCACGGCATCGTCGTCGGTTCGGTGACCACCTCGCCCACGCTCCCCCGCAACCGCTCATAGTCGGCATCCACGTCGTCGACGATGAACTCGATGATCGCGCTGCGGTTGGCGGCCGGCTCGGCCGATCCCGCGCCGAACAGCGGCACGGTTTTGTCGCTGCCGATGGCCAGGGTGCCGACCGGCGTCTGGATCTCGGCGAACAACTCATTGGCCCATACCGCTGCGGTGCCGGTGACCTGCTCGTAGAAGGCGACCAGCCGACCGACATCGGCGGTGATGATGCGCGTGGACACAAGTTTCATGGTCGGGATGCTAGGCGGCACCACCGACAAGTCCGGTGCTACGGCAGCTGGGCGCCCGCACCCGACCCGAGGGCCACCGCCCGCGATGTGTCCTTGAGCGCCACCCCGGACCGCCCGAGCTGCCGGGCCCCGGCCACCAGACTGACCGCCACGCGCGCCGCCTCCTGGTAGCCCAACCCGTCGGGTGGGTGGATGTTTGAGATGCAATTGCGATCCGCATCGGTGCACCCTCGGCGGGGCCGGTGGGTCAGGTAGATGCCGAGGCTGTCCGACACGGACAGGCCCGGCCGCTCACCGATGATGACCAGCAGTGTCCCGTAGCCACCCTGGGCGGCGATGTGATCACCGAGGGCGACGCGCGCCTGTGTCGCGATCACCGGGGACGCCAACGAATACGTCTGGCCGAGTTGGGCCGCGAGTTCGCGCAGCAGCGGGACGCCGTGGTGCATCACCGCCGTCGGTGACAGTCCGTCGGCGAGCACGAAACCGATATCGGCCGGGCTTTCTGGCACCGCCGACAGGTCGGCGGGGCTGCGGCCGAGGTCGGGCCGACGTAGGTACTCGCCCCGCGATGTCGCTTGGCTGGTGACCGTCACCGGGACACCGATACCGATCTCGGCGACACGGGCGGCCAGCTGTTCGACATCCAGCGGCAGGTGTACCGCGTCGCGGGCGGCGGCGTGGGCAGCGTTGAGCGCCAGCACCTCTCGCGTCGGTAGTCCATTGCCGGCACGACCCAGCCCGATCCGAGCCTGCGTGGTGGTGCGTAGCTCGTCCCAGAATTGTTGGCGGGCCGGCTCGTCGGAACTCATGACGCGCCCGCCGAGGTCAGTGATCGCAGCGGTGATCGGGTGACGTCGAACGGCGTCAGTCGGCCGGTGGCGTCCACCATGCCGATATCGCGCAGCCAGTGCTCGAATTCCGGTGCCGGGTGCAACCCGAGGGTTCGACGCGCGGTCAGCACGTCGTGGAAGGACAGGCTCTGGTAGCCGAGCATGACGTCGTCGGCTCCGGGCACGGTGATGACGAAGGCAACGCCTGCGGCGGCCAGCAGCGTCAGCAGGTTGTCCATGTCGTTCTGGTCGGCTTCGGCGTGGTTGGTGTAGCAGACGTCGACGCCCATCGGCAGGCCGAGCAGCTTGCCGCAGAAGTGATCTTCCAGGCCTGCCCGGATGATCTGCTTCCCGTCATAGAGGTATTCGGGACCGATGAAACCGACCACGGTGTTGACCAGCAGCGGCTGCAGGTCGCGGGCGACGGCGTAGGCGCGGGTCTCCAGCGTCTGCTGGTCGACTGGCTTACCACCGACGCCGAGATGCGCACCGGAGCTCAACGCCGAGCCCTGACCCGTCTCCAGATACATCACGTTGTCGCCGACGGTGCCGCGCCGCAACGACCGTGCTGCGGCATTACCTTCGCGCAACAGGTCGATATTCACCCCGAACGCGGTGTTGGCGCCCTCGGTACCGGCGATCGACTGGAACACCAGGTCCACCGGCACCCCCTCCTCGATCAGCCCGATGGTGGTGGTGATGTGCGACAGCACGCACGACTGCGCTGGGATGTCGTAGCGGGAGCGGATCGAGTCCAGCAGATACAGCAGATCGGCTGTGGCGTGCGGTGAATCGGTGGCCGGATTGATGCCGATGACCGCGTCACCGCAGCCGAGCAGCAGGCCGTCGAGTACCGCCGCGGCGATTCCCCGCGGGTCGTCGGTGGGGTGGTTGGGCTGTAGCCGGGTGGCCAAGGTCCCCGGCAGTCCGACCGTCGTCCGGAACGCGGCGGTGACCTCGGTGGCGGCCGCGACCGCGATCAGGTCCTGGTTGCGCATGATCTTGCTGACCGCAGCCGCCATCTCTGGGGTGATGCCGGGACCGACGGCCGCGATACGAATCGCACCGTCGTCGCGAGAGGCGTTGTCCAGCAGCCAGTCCCGGAACCCGCCGACGGTCAGATGCGAGATGTCGGCGAAGGCGTCACGGTCGTGGCTGTCGAAGATCAGCCGGGTCACCTCGTCGTCGTCGTACGACACCACCTCTTCGTCGAGGAATGTCTGCAACGGCAGGTCAGCCAATACCCATGCCGCGGCTGCTCTTTCGGCGTCGGACTCGGCCGCGCAGCCGGCGAGCTGATCACCGGAGCGCAGCGGGGTGGCCTTCGCCAACACCTCGACAAGACCGTCGAAACGGTAACCGACACCACCGATTTGCTGCCGGTAGATCATTTGAGCTCGCTCTCCGCCTCGGCCAGAATCGCGAATTCCTCGTCGGGGGAATTGGCGATCAGACGGTGTCGGCTGTACAGGGCGAAGTAGGCCATGAACGCGGCAAACACCACCAGGCAGGACAGCGCAGCGACGCTGTCGACAAGGAAGGTTGCGATGACCGCGAGGACGGCGATGACCAGCGCGAATCCGGTGGTCACGGCGCCGCCGGGGGTGCGGTAGGGCCGGCGCATCTCAGGCTCGCGCCAGCGCAACACGATATGACTGACCATCATCAGTACGTAGCTCACCGCAGCACCGAAGACGGCCATGTTCAGCAACAATGCGCCCTTGCCGGTGAGCGACAGCAGGAAGCCGATGACGCCGGGAACGATCAGAGCCAGGGTCGGCGCTTTGCGGGAGTTGGTGACCGACAACCGAGTTGGCAGATATCCCGCGCGTGACAGCGCGAACAGCTGCCGGGAGTAGGCATAGATGATCGAGAAGAAGCTGGCGATCAGGCCCGCCAAACCGATGTAGTTGACCACCTTGGCTGCCGTGCCGGTACCGAGAGCCTCGACCAGTGGGTTGCCCGACGATGACATCTGTTCGGCGCCGCCGGCGCCGGTGGTGAGGATCAGCACGCCGGCACAGGTGATCAGCAGCACGGTGATGGCCGCGATGATGCCCCGGGGCACGTTGCGTTCCGGGTTGGCGGTCTCCTCGGCGGCGAGCGGAACCCCTTCGACGGCAAGGAAAAACCAGATCGCGAACGGGATGGCGGCCCATATGCCCAGGTAGCCGTGCGGCAGGAACGTCGAGGCACCCACGGTGTCGGTGTCGACCGGGATGTTGGTCAGGTTGGCCGCGTCGAAGTGCCCGGCGGCGAATATGGCGAAGACGACCAGACCGACCAGCGCGATGCCGGTGATGACGAACATGACCTTGAGCGCCTCACCGACGCCCGAGAGGTGGATCCCGATGAACAGGACGTAAGCGGCCAGGTAGACCCACCATCCGTCGGTGATCCCGAACAGTCCCAGGGATTCGACGTACGCGCCGATGAACGTGGCGATGGCGGCGGGCGCGATGGCGTACTCGATGAGAATGGCTGTGCCGGTGGCGAATCCACCCCACGGACCGAGCGCTCGGCGCGCGAAGGTGTAGCCGCCGCCCGCGGCGGGCAAGGCCGAGGACAGTTCGGCCATGCCCAGGACCAGCGCCAGGTACATACCGGCAATCACCACCGCAGCGATGGCCAGACCGCCGAATCCGCCTTGCGCCAGGCCAAAATTCCACCCCGAGTAGTCACCCGACACGACATAGCTGACACCCAGCCCGGCCAGCAGGATCCAACCGGCGCTACCGGATTTGAGCTGCCGCTTCTGCAGATAGCTGGCGCTCTCCAGGTGTTCCTCCACCGCGCCGTGGCTCGCTGTCACTTCCACTCCCTCGATTCATCGCCAGCACTAAAGGTAGTTTTTCCAACCTTTAAAAGAGTGTGACCGATGCCGCGTTCGTTGTCTACCCATAACGCGGATCACGCCCCTAGCCGACCGACTCGAGGCGTGATCTGCATTGAAGGTCTTTAGAAGAAGCCGGCGGCGTTTTCGCTGTAACTGACCAGCAGGTTCTTGGTCTGCTGGTAGTGATCGAGCATCATATGGTGGTTTTCCCGACCAATACCGGACTGCTTGTACCCACCGAACGCCGCATGCGCCGGATACTGGTGATAACAGTTCGTCCATACCCGACCGGCCTTGATATCACGACCCGCCCGATACGCGGTGTTGCCGTTGCGGCTCCACACCCCCGCACCCAACCCGTACAAGGTGTCATTGGCCAACGCCATCGCATCCTGGTAATCGGTGAACGACGTCACCGCCACCACCGGCCCGAAAATCTCCTCCTGGAAAATCCGCATCTTGTTGTTCCCGGTGAAAATCGTCGGCGCCACATAATAACCACCATTGAGATCACCACCGAGCTGCGCGCGCTCACCCCCGGTCACCACCTGAGCACCCTCACTCTTACCGATCTCGATATACGACAAGATCTTCTCCAACTGATCATTGGAGGCCTGCGCCCCGATCATCGTCTCGGTATCCAACGGATCCCCCTGCCGCACCGCCTTCGTCCGCACCGCCGCCAACGCCAAAAACTCATCGAAAATATCGGCCTGAATCAGACTGCGCGACGGACACGTGCACACCTCACCCTGATTCAACGCGAACATCGTGAACCCCTCCAACGCCTTGTCCTGATAGGCGTCGTTTTCGGCCAACACATCATTGAAGAAAATATTCGGCGACTTACCACCGAGCTCCAGGGTCACCGGGATCAGATTCTGGCTCGCGTACTGCATGATCAACCGGCCCGTGGTCGTCTCCCCGGTGAACGCGATCTTGGCGATCCGGTTCGACGACGCCAACGGTTTGCCGGCCTCCACCCCGAACCCGTTGACAATGTTGACCACCCCCGCCGGCAACAAATCCCCGATCACCTCGAACAAATACAAAATCGAGGCCGGAGTCTGCTCAGCCGGCTTGAGCACCACCGCATTACCCGCCGCCAACGCCGGCGCCAACTTCCACACCGCCATCAAAATCGGGAAATTCCACGGAATGATCTGCCCCACCACCCCCAACGGCTCATGAAAGTGATACGCCACCGTGTCCTCATCGATCTCCGACAACGACCCCTCCTGCGCCCGGATCGCCCCCGCGAAATACCGGAAATGATCGATCGCCAACGGAATATCAGCATTCAACGTCTCCCGGACCGGCTTGCCGTTATCCCACGACTCCGCCACCGCGATCGACTCCACATTCGCCTCGATCCGATCAGCGATCTTGTTCAACAACACCGCCCGCTCGGCCACCGAGGTCTTACCCCACGCCGGCGCCGCCGCATGCGCCGCATCCAACGCCGCCTCAACATCAGCCTCATCCGACCGCGGCACCTCACAAAACACCTGCCCCGTCACCGGCGACCGATTCTCGAAATACCGGCCCCCCACCGGAGCCACCCACTGCCCCCCAATGAAATTCCCATAACGAGACTTAAACGACATCAAAGCGCCCTCAACACCCGGGCGTGCATAAACAGTCACGATTGATCTCCTGCTCTATGAATGACTGTGTCGGTCGTCACTCACGGTAGTTTGCAACCCGTTGCAGCACAGTTGGGAAAAATCGCAACGTTGGTGCAACGTCAGGACAGGGCGGTGTCCAGGGCGGTGAGATGCCCATGCGTCTGGGCCCGGGTCAGGTCGTCGGTACCTCGGTGATCATGCAGCGTTTGCCAGCCCTGGCGGTCATCGCGTGCCTCGGGCAGATCCAGCCAACGGCGCAGGACGTGCACGTCGCCGGCCGAACTGGCGGCCAGCACCGCGCCACGCACGCTGGCGCTCAACTCGGTACGCAGCCGTGCGACGGCCGGCGACCCGGACCGTGGCAGCAGCTGTCCGCGGTAGGCGTTCAGTGCGGCGTTGACGTCGCCGCGGCGCAGGGCCGCGAAGACCTCCCCCATATCGCTGTCCAAAGGACCGAGCAGCCGATACGGCCGTGACCCGATCACATCGGCGCCGACGATGCGGCGCAGCCGCGACAGTTCCGCCCGGATGGTGACGGCGTCCAATTCGCGTTCGTCGAGAAGCATGGCGAGGTGGTCACTGCTGAGCCCCTCGGAATGCTGCAGCAGCAGCACGAGAATCTCGGCGTGCCGGCCGGAGAGCTGCTGGGCGCGGGCGCGGCCCTGTTCGTCGACGGTATGCCAGCTCGGCCGGTCCGGGCCGAGCACGCTCAGGCGACCCGGTGACGCCACCTGAGCCGACGGACTGTGGTTGTAGGACAACGCAAGTCGCTGCTCGACAGCCACGGCGGTGGCACGCACCAAAGCCAGCGTCTGGGCCGACGCGATCGAAGAACCACCAGTGAGGTCGATGCTGCCCAGTACCAGACCGGTCATCGGATCGTGCACCGGCACCGCGGTGCACGTCCACGGCCGGACCAGCCGGGAGAAGTGCTCGTGCCCGTTGATCTGTACCTCGCGGTCCAGGGCCAACGCGGTGCCGGGGGCGTTGGTGCCCGCGCCCTGTTCGCTCCAGTCCGCACCCGGCACGAAGTTCATCGCGGCCACCTTGCGGCAGGCTTCCGGATCGCCTTCGACCCACAGCATGGTGCCGTCGGCCGCGGTGACGGCCACGACGACGCCGGAGTCGGCGGCGTAGTCCACCAGCAGCTTGCGGATCACCGGGAGTGTCGTCGCCAGCGGATGGCTGTTGCGCAGTTCGGACAAGCGGGCCGCTGCGGCAGCTTCCCGGGCACCACTGTCGGGATCGACTCCGACCGCCAGGCTGCGCTGCCAGCTCTCCGCGACGAAGCGACGCAACGGCGTCTGACCCGCGACGATCAGTTCGGGAACGGGGCATGGCGCTTCGGGCGGCGGCTTCACCGACCTCGTCTCATCTGCCACGACGCTCACGCTCCTGACGCCAGTGTCAACTACTCGCTGGCCATCGGGCCTTCCGGTCAGAATACCCGCACGTCAGGGTGGCCGCGGCAAATCTGGACGGCCGATCGAGCGCTCACACCGATGCGCGTGCGGCCACTCCTGGAAGGTCGGATGCACGAGGTCGACCGCGATCGCCTCCTCGCGCAGGCCGGCGGCCTCGAAGATCTCGGTCAGATGTCCCCGCGCCATGACTCGAAGTTGCCGGTAGCCGGCCGCCTTCATCCAGCCAAAAATCCTGTGCGCCAAGTCGGGTAGCGCAAAGTGAACCCGCGATCATGCCGCAGCACCCGGTTGTCAGCTCCGCGGGCCCACGCCGTTCGGGTACCACTGTTCTCGGGTGTGCCGGCTCCCGCCACGCTGCAGAACAAGGGCATCCACTCGCCGGCTGAGGCGGGCTCGTCATCACACACGTTGACCGCACCAGGCGCCCACGTCAGTGCTGCCATGGCGGCGGCAGCGGCATCGTCGACGTGCACGAAGCTCGTGACGTCGGCTGTCGCTGTCAGACCACCGGCTCGGGCCGTCTCGGCCATCAGAGCGTCCGGGGCGTACCAGGTGTCGGGACCATAGAAGATCCCGTAGCGCAGAATCACTGCCTCGGGTAGTTCGTTGACCGCATTCTCCAGCGTGGCGATCCCTGCCACGGTATCGAGGCGATCTCCGGTCGACGCGAGATCCAGTGGCGTGTCCTCGGTGGCGGGGCGATCGCCCGGCTCATACGCCCAGGCGATGCTCTGGGCAATCATCCGGGTGACGCCGGCGGCCAGCGCGGAGTTCACCAGGTGCCGTGTTCCGATCCGTCGAATCTTCGCGTTGGCCAGGCGATCCCCTGCACCGAGATCGGTCAGCTGGTGCATCACCGTGTCGGGCCGGGCGAGCCGCATCGCGGCGTCAAGGGCGGCAGGCTCGTAGACGTCGGCCACGATGGGGCGCGCTCCGAGGCCCTCGATCAGGGCCGTTGACGCGGCACGCCGCGTCAACGCGGTGACGTCATGGCCCTGCGCAACCAGCAGCGGGATGATGCGCCGACCGATCACACCGGTGCCACCCGCGAGGAGAACACGCATACTCACCCCTGCACGCTCTCGTGCCGCAGATGAGCGCGGGCCGCGACCTCGTCGCTGTCCAGGTACGTCATCATCGGCACGTCAGGGGCGCACAACATAAACACCACGAACCGGCTCTCGATGTCGTCGCGCAGATTACCTGCTTGATAGTGCACCACATCAAATCCCGGCTCCCAGAAGGCCTCTCCCGCTTTGATGGCGTAGGGACGCTCGCCTTCGAGCTCGAACAGGATCTCACCCTGCAGCACGTATCCGAACACCGGACCGGAGTGCCGGTGCGGACCCGAACCCGGGTCACCAGGAGGCACGGTGACGGTGGCGATCATGGCGCCGGAGCCTGCCGCAATCGGTGTGTTGCGGTGCAGCAGAACATCTAACGTGTTGGTCGGGGACGGGCCGATGGGCAACATGCGCTCAGCGTAGAGGCCATCGTCGGCCCGATTGTGGGCCAATGATCAGCCGACTACACGGGCCAATCGATGGGCGTCGGATCCGACGACCGGTACGGCGGCACGCCGCCTTTCATCACGCAGGCGAGACAGGCCGACATGCGCTCTGCGCTTATTGGCTTCGCAACGAACGACATTGCGGGGACGACTACTCGGACAACTGCTCGCGAATCGTCTCATTGTCGATCACCGACCAGACCTCGACGATCTGCCGATTCTCGAAGGCGTAGAAGACGTGCTCCGGAAACGAGATCCGTTCGCCGGTGGGCTCGCAACCCAGAAACGCTCGCTGTGGAGTGCACTGGAAGAAGAGCCTGCACGACACCACGCGGTCGTCGGCGAGCAGGATATCCGGGACGAACTCAAGGTCGGGTATCGCGGCGGTGTCGGCCCGAAGCATCGCCCGACAGCCGCTCAGGCCTATCCGCTCCCCGTTGTAGACGACCTCCTCAGCGACGTAGCGTCCGAGGTCGTCCCATCGCCGTTCGTTCAAGCAGGCCAGATAGTCGCGGTAGACCAGAAGCAGATCGCCGTTCATCGGCCTCCCGTCACTCACACGTTGAACCGGAACTCCACCACGTCCCCGTCGACCATCACGTAATCCTTGCCCTCCATCCGGACCTTGCCGGCGGCCTTGGCGGCGGCCATCGAACCGGCCTCCATCAGGTCGTCGAAGGAGACGATCTCGGCCTTGATGAAGCCCTTCTCGAAGTCGCTGTGGATCACCCCGGCGGCCTTCGGCGCGGTGTCGCCGCGGTGAATCGTCCAGGCGCGCGCCTCTTTCGGGCCCGCGGTCAAATACGTCTGCAGATTCAGCGTGTGGAAACCGGCCCGCGCCAAGGCGTCCAACCCGCGCTCGGTCTGGCCGATCGACTCCAGCAACTCGGCGGCCGACTCGTCGTCGAGCTCCTGCAGCTCGGCCTCGATCTTGGCGTCCAGGAACACCGCATCGGCGGGGGCCACCAGCTCCCGCAGCTCCGCAACACGAGCCGAGTCGGTCAGCACCGACTCGTCGGCATTGAACACGTAGAGGAACGGCTTGGTGGTCAGCAGGTTCAGCTCGCGCAGCACCGACCAGTCCTGCCCGGTCGAGAAGAGGGTCTTGCCGCCGTCGAACACGGCCTGGGCCGCGAGCGCCGCCTCCAGCACCGGCTTGCGGTCTTTGTTGTTGCGGGCTTCCTTCTCCAGCCGCGGCACCGCCTTCTCCAACGTCTGCATATCGGCCAGGATCAGCTCGGTCTCGATCACCTCGATATCGGAGCGCGGGTCCACCCGGCCGTCCACGTGCACCACATCGTCGTCGGCGAACACCCGCACCACCTGGCAGATCGCGTCACACTCGCGGATGTTGGCCAGGAACTTGTTGCCCAGCCCCGCACCCTCGGACGCACCTTTGACGATGCCGGCGATATCGACGAAGGTCACCGGCGCCGGCACGGTCTTCTCCGAGCCGAACACCTTGGCCAGCGCGTCCAGCCGCGGGTCGGGCAGCGCGACCACGCCCTCGTTGGGTTCGATCGTCGCGAACGGGTAGTTGGCCGCCAGCACGTCGTTCCGGGTCAACGCGTTGAAAAGCGTCGACTTGCCCACGTTCGGTAATCCGACGATTCCCAGGTTCAAGCTCACGGACTCCAGAGTCTAGAAGAAAGAACGCGCGGAACCTGACACAGCGTGCTGGTCGGACGCTCGCAGCAGAAGCCGGTACGGTCAACATGTGTCAGCTCAGCCCGTAGAGCAGGCGGACGCGGTGGTCGACCGCTCCGCGCTCCCCCGTATCCCGGGGTTGCCGTGGTGGAGCGCCGTGGTGATCGCGGTGGTCTTCACCGCGATCGGATTCGCCTTCGACGCCGGTTCAGGCCACAAGGAGCTCGGCGCGGTCTTCGCGACGTGCTACGTGCTGGGGTGCGTGCTGGCGGTCCTGGCCGTTCGCCAATCCGCGGTGTTCACCGCCGTCATCCAACCGCCGCTCATCCTGTTCATCGCCGTCCCCGGCGCCTACTTCATGTTCCACAGCGCCGAGATCGGCGGGATCAAGGAAATCCTGATCAACTGTGGATATCCGCTGATCGAGCGCTTCCCGCTGATGTTCTTCACCGCCGCCGCGGTGCTGGTCATCGGCATGGTGCGCTGGTACATCGGGGCGTCGAACAAGCGGCTGTGGCCCGACAAGCCGGCGGCGCACGTCTCCGCCGCGACAGCGTCGGACGCTCCGGCCCGGCGAGTGGCACGGCGCTTCGCCCAAAAGTCAGCGGCCGCCACGGCCAACGCCGACAACGCTGAGACCGCCGATGACCCGGCCGCACCCCCGCGCCGCAGGTCGGCCCGTCGGCCGAACCCGGACGCCGCCCCCTCGACGACGCGTCGTGGCGCCCGGGCAGGTGAGCCGTCCCGCGCCCGCCACACCCGCCCGCCGGAGAACGACATCGCCGCCTCCGCGGCGGCCGCCGACCGCCGTGAGCGCATGGCGGCACGCGAACGTCAGGGCCGCAGCCGCCGCGACGGCGAGCCGCCGATCGACCCGGCCCGGCAGCCTCGCCGCCCCCGGCCCTCTGCCCGTGAGCCGCGCCGGCCGGCCCCGAACCCGTACGAACCGACGGATTACTACGAGCGGCCCCGCCGCCCGAAGAGCCCGGAGGGGTACGAGCGCTACGGGCGCGAACCGCGTTATGACGAACGGCAACGTCCGCCGGCAGCCACCGACCACCACCCGGTCTCCCGGGTGCGCTATCGCAGCAGCGATGAGGACCACCGGCCGCGCACCACGCGCCGGTTCGACGAGGAGAGCTAGCCGCTACCCGCGCGGCGGACGGATCTCACGGGGCAGGGCGAACACCAGCGTCTCGTTGGCGGTGGTGACCGGCTGCACGGTGTCGTAGCCGTACTCGGCCAGGCGTTCCAGCACGCCGCGCACCAGGATCTCCGGCACCGAGGCGCCCGAGGTCACCCCGATCGTCGTCACGCCGGAGAACCAGGCCGGATCGATATCGTCGGCATAGTCCACCAGGTAGGCGTGCTGCGACCCGGCGCCCAGCGCCACCTCGACCAGGCGCACCGAGTTCGACGAATTCTTCGAGCCGACCACGATCACCAGCTCGCATTCCGGCGCCATGGCCTTCACGGCGACCTGCCGGTTCTGGGTGGCATAGCAGATGTCGTCGCTGGGCGGGTCCTGCAGCGTCGGGAACTTCTCCCGCAGCCGGCGCACGGTCTCCATGGTCTCGTCAACGCTCAGCGTGGTCTGGGACAGCCAGATGACCTTGTTGGGGTCCCGCACGGTCACATTGTCTACGGCGTCGGGATTGTCGACGACCTGCACATGGTCGGGCGCCTCGCCGGCGGTGCCGACCACCTCTTCGTGCCCCTCGTGCCCGACGAGCAGGATGTCGTAGTCGTCACGGGCGAACCGCTTGGCCTCGTTGTGCACCTTGGTGACCAGTGGGCAGGTGGCGTCGATGGTCCGCAGGTTGCGGGCGGCGGCCTCCTCGTGCACGGTCGGGGCGACGCCGTGCGCGGAGAACACCACGATGGCGCCCTCGGGCACCTCGTCGGTCTGCTCGACGAACACCGCACCGGCCTTGGCCAGCGTGTCGACGACATAGCGGTTGTGCACGATCTCGTGCCGGACGTAGATCGGGGCGCCGTGCTTCTCCAGTGCGCGTTCGACGGTCTCGACGGCGCGGTCCACACCGGCGCAGTACCCGCGCGGTTCGGCGAGCAGCACACGTTTGCCGGCCACCCCCGAACTCACCGAGCTGGAGGCGCCCGGAATACCCATGTTGACGGTTGGTGGCATGCCTTCCAGGGTACTTACCTGCCCCCGCAACGGGCCAGCCGTAGGCTGGCAGCCATGTCGACAGCACCGTACGGAGTCCGACTGCTGGTGGGTGTCGCGGTGACCGCTCTGGACGAGACCCGCAAGCTCCCGCAGACCATCCTCGCCTACCCGATGACGGTCGTCAGCCAGGTCGCGCATCTGGTGATGAAAGTCCAGCAGGACGTGGCCGACCTGGTGATCCGTGGCGACGAGACATTGGAGAACCTGTTCCCGCCGAAGGACGAGCAGCCCGAGTGGGCGACCTTCGACGAGGACCTGCCCGCCGACGACGGTGACGCGGTCGACATCCCGGTCACCCGGACCAACGAAGGCCGCTTCGCGCTCTACAGCGAAGGTGAACCCGAACGCCCGGTCGCCGACAGTCCGGCGCCGAACAGCAACGGCTCGGCCCCGGCGGTGGTCGCAGATCTCGGCTACGACGCGCTGACGCTGGCTCAGCTGCGCGCCCGGATGACGTCCCTGAAGGTGGACGAGCTGGAGGCCCTGCTGGCCTACGAGGAGGCCACCAAGGCTCGCGCGCCGTTCCAGACCCTGCTCGCCAACAGGATCACCCGCGCGACGGCGAAGTGAGCGATCCCGGCCAGTCACCGGAGAATCCCTGGCCGGTCAGGGCGGTGGCCACCCGGGTGGCCAAGTGGATCGACCGGCTGGGCACCGTGTGGGTGGAGGGCCAGATCGCCCAGCTGACCATGCGGCCCGGCTCGGGCACCGTGTTCATGGTGCTGCGCGACCCGGCCGCCGACATGTCGCTGACCATCACCTGCGCCCGCGACCTGGTGGTGAACGCCCCGGTGAAGCTGGCCGAGGGCACCCAGGTAATCGTGTTCGGCAAGCCGGTCTTCTACACCGGCCGTGGCACCTTCTCGCTGCGGGTCACCGACATCCGCGCGGTCGGTGTCGGTGAGCTGCTGGCCCGTATCGAACGGCTACGCCGGTTGCTGGATGCCGAAGGATTGTTCGACCCGCGGCTCAAGCGCCCGATCCCTTTCCTACCCAGCACCATCGGGCTGATCACCGGGCGGGCGTCGGCTGCCGAGCACGATGTCATCGCGGTGGCGTCGGCCCGCTGGCCGGCAGTCCGGTTCGCGGTCCGCAACACCGTCGTGCAGGGCCCCAACGCGGTGCCACAGATCGTCGACGAGATCCGCGCACTCGACGCCGACCCCGAGGTCGACGTGATCGTGCTGGCCCGCGGCGGCGGCAGCGTCGAGGACCTGCTGCCGTTCTCCGACGAGACGCTGTGCCGCGCCATCGCCGCCTGCACCACGCCGGTGATCAGCGCGGTCGGGCACGAGCCGGACAATCCGCTGTGCGACCTGGTGGCTGACCTGCGCGCCGCCACCCCGACCGACGCCGCCAAACGCCTGGTCCCCGATGCCGCCGCCGAACAGGCCATGGTGGACGATCTGCGCCGGCGGGCCGCGCACGCACTGCGGCATTGGGTGCATCGCGAGGAACGCCTGATCGACCAGTTGCGGACCCGGCCGGTGCTGGCCAAGCCGTTGCTGGCGCTGGAGGCCCGCGCCGACGACGTGCAGCGGGCCCGCGCCGCGGCACGCCGCGACATCAGCCGGCTCATCGCCGCCGAGAACGACCGGTTGGAACACCTGACGGCCCGGCTGTCCACGCTGGGGCCGGCCGCGACGCTGGCACGCGGCTACGCCGTCGTGCAGGTTGTGGACGGCGCCGAGGCAGCCGTCCTGCGGTCCGTGACCGACGCCCCGGCGGGCACCCGGCTGCGGGTCCGCGTCGCCGACGGCGCCGTCATCACCACGAGCGAGGGATCAGATGAAGCCCATTAGTCAGTTGGGGTACGAAGAGGCACGCGACGAGCTGGTCGAGGTGGTGCGCACACTTGAGCAGGGCGGCCTGGACCTCGATGCCTCGCTCAAGCTCTGGGAACGGGGTGAGGAGCTGGCCAAACGGTGCGAGGAACACCTGGCCGGGGCGCGTAAACGAGTCGAGGACGCGCTGGGTGCCGCCGACCCCGACGACGAGTGATCCCGCCACCGGTGCGGGCCGATTTCAGCAACGGCCTTTTAAACTAGAACACGTTTCATTTATGCTCTCGGCATGGGTGACGCAACGCTGACGACCGCACTTGGCCACGTCCTGGTGACCGGAGGCTCCGGATTCGTCGGCGCCAACCTGGTCACCACACTGCTCGAACGCGGCCACCAGGTGCGCTCCTTCGACCGGGTCCCCTCTCCCCTGCCCGACCATCCGAAGTTGCAGGCCGTCGTCGGCGACATCACCGACACCGGCGACGTGGCCAAGGCCGTCGCCGGGATCGACACCGTTTTCCACACCGCGGCGATCATCGATCTGATGGGCGGGGCCTCGGTCACCGACGAGTACCGCAAGCGCAGCTTCTCGGTGAACGTCGAGGGCACCAAGAATCTGGTGCACGCCGGCCAGGCGGCGGGGGTGCAACGCTTCGTCTACACCGCGTCCAACAGCGTCGTGATGGGCGGGCAGGATATCCCCAACGGCGACGAAACCCTGCCGTACACCAACCGGTTCAACGACCTCTACACCGAAACCAAGGTGGTTGCCGAGAAATTCGTGCTGGGCGAGAACGGCGAGCGGGGCATGCTGACCTGCTCCATCCGCCCCAGCGGCATCTGGGGCCGCGGCGATCAGACGATGTTTCGCAAGGTGTTCGAGAATGTGCTCGCCGGACACGTCAAGGTGCTGGTCGGCAGTAAGGACATCAAGCTCGACAACTCCTACGTGCACAACCTGATTCACGGTTTCATCCTGGCCGCCCAGCACCTGGTGCCCGGCGGCAGCGCACCCGGTCAGGCGTACTTCATCAACGACGCCGAGCCCCTCAACATGTTCGAGTTCGCCCGACCGGTGCTCGCCGCATGCGACCGCCCGCTGCCCACCTTCCGGGTGTCCGGCCGGCTGGTGCACAGGGCGATGATGGTCTGGCAGTGGCTGCACTTCAAGTTCGGCATTCCCGAGCCGTTGATCGAACCCCTTGCGGTGGAACGGCTTTACCTGAACAACTACTTCTCGGTGGCCAAGGCCGAGCGCGATCTGGGCTACCGGCCGCTGTTCACCACCGAACAGGCCATGGCCGAATGCCTGCCCTACTACACCGACCTGTTCCACCAGATGGCAAGCAAGACCGGCCAGCCCGCGTCCGTGTGAGCTGGGTGATCCGGAGCTGCGCCGGGGCCGGAAGATGGACGAGGCCGGCGGTGCTGTAGCACCCCGGCCTCTGGTTTCTCGCTCAGCGTCTACAGTGCCGGGGAAACTTGAGGTCCAGAATACGGCACCCGGCGACGGTCGACCAAACCGCCTCCGATCCGCCGAGTCCGATCGGCAAATGCGCTGCGCCCCCGTTCGCTAGGGTTGGAACACGTTCTAATCCACCAACGGAGGGCCCATGACCGAGACCCTGCTGGTAACCGGCGCCTTCGGGCTGGTCGGGTCGGCCACCGTGCGCCGGCTGGCCGCCGACGGCCGCCGGGTGGTGGCCACCGATCTCGATACGCCCGCCAACCGCAAGGCCGCGGCCGCGCTGCCGGCCGGGGTGACGGTGCGCTGGGCCGATCTCACCGACCCGGCCGCCGTCGGCGCGCTGGTGGCCGAGACGGCACCCTCGGCCATCATTCACCTGGCCGCAGTCATCCCGCCGTTCATCTACCAGCGCCGCGGCCTGGCAGAGAAGGTCAACGTGGGCGCCACCGGCACCCTGCTGGCGGCGGCCGAAAAGCTGCCTGCACCACCGCGATTCGTGCTGGCGTCGAGCATCGCGGTGTACGGGTCGCGCAATCCGCACACGCAGACCGGGCTGCTGCGCTCGGACACCCCCGTCAACCCGGCCGACATCTACGGCGACCACAAGGTCAAGGCCGAGGCGCTGGTGCGGTCATCGGCGCTGGACTGGGTGATCCTGCGACTCGGCGGGGTCCTGACGGCCAACCCGGGTTCGTACATGAACATGGACAACTTCTACTTCGAGGGCATGCTGCCCACCGATGGCCGGCTGCAGACCGTCGACGTGCGCGATGTCGCCGCCGCGTTCGCCGCCGCCACCACCGCGGACGCCCGCGGGGAAACCCTGTTGATCGGCGGCGACGACGCCACCCACCGACTGCTGCAGGGCGAGGTCGCACCCGCCATGGCCGCCGCGCTCGGCCTGGTCGGCGGACTGCCCACCGGACTCAAGGGCGACCCGCACAACGACGACGGTTGGTTCGCCACCGATTGGATGGACACCACCCGGGCCCAGGAAGTGCTTGGCTTCCAACATCATTCCTGGCCCCAGCTTCTCATCGAGGCCGCCGAGAACGCTGGCGTCAAGCGTCCGTTGCTACGGCTGATCGCGCCGCTGGCCCGCCAGATCTTGCAACGCCGCACGGCCTACTACGGCACCGGGCGCCGGTACGCCGACCCGTGGGAAGCGATCAAAACCAAATGGGGCGACCCACGCCCGGACGGGAGCCGGCTGTGACCACCGCGACGACAACCGCGACGACCACCGCGACACGATCGGCCGTCGTCGTCGGCGGCGCGTCCGGCATCGGCTGGGCAGCGGCCCGAGCGCTGGCCGCCGCCGGCTACCGCGTCGTCATCGCCGACCGCAACGCCGAGGGCGCCCAAGCCCGCGCCGCCGAACTCGGCGCACCCCACACCGGCGTCGTCGCCGATGTCACCGACGAACAGTCCATCGCAACGCTTTTCGAGAACTGCACGGACCTGTCGGCGGTGGTGAACTGTGCCGGCTTCTCTACCATCGGCCTCATCGTGGACATGCCGACCGAGGACTTTCGCGCCATTGTCGACGTGTGCCTCAACGGGGCGTTCATCGTGGCCAAGCACGCCGGGCGGCATCTCGCTGAGGGTGGCTCGCTGGTGTCGGTCTCCTCGCTGAACGGACGGCAGCCGGCGGCGGGCATGAGCGCCTACTGCGCAGCCAAGGCCGGGTTGTCCATGCTGACCCAGGTGGCCGCACTGGAGTTCGCGGCACGCGGGATCCGGGTCAATGCCGTCGCCCCCGGCTTCGTGCACACCCCGCTCACCGAAGGCGCCGCCCTGGTTCCGGGTGTGGTCGAGGAATATGTGGAGAACACCCCCCTGGGCCGCGCCGGCACACCCGAGGACGTCGCGGAGGCCATCCTGTTTCTCACCACGGCATCCTGGCTCACCGGTGAGGTGCTCGACCTCAACGGCGGCGCCCACCTCCGCCGCTATCCCGATCTGCTGGGGCACATCCAGAAACTCGCGGCGCAGTGACCGATCCGGTGAGATAGGCCTGTGGATACCGAGTTCACCCTCACCCAGAAGCGGGCGCTGGCCATCGCGACGGCGGTCGCCATCGCCTTCGGGGCGTACTTTCTGCGGGGCTTCTTCATCCTGATCGTGGTGGCAGCGGTGGTGGCGTACCTGTTCGACCCGCTCTACACCCGGTTGAACACACGCCTCGGCAGCGGCCTGTCCGCGACGCTGACACTGCTGGCCGCGCTGGTCATGGTGATCGTCCCGATCGCAGGCACGGTGGCCATCGGTGTCGCGCAGATCAGCGTGATGATCCGCAGCGTCAGCGACTGGGTGGGCAAGACCGACCTGAGCTCGCTCGGCGACCGAGCCCTGCGGATGGTCAACCAGCTGCTGGACCGGGTGCCCTTCCTGCAGAGCACCAACGTCACCCCCGAAGAGCTGCAGAAATGGGTGGCGACGTTCGCGCAGCGCGCCGGACAGTGGGGCCTGGAGTTCTTACAGAGCGCGGCGGGCAGCTTGCTCGGCGGTGTGACGGCGGCCGTCATCTTCCTCTACGTCTTCATCTCGATATTGGTCAAAGGCGACGAGTTGCGGCTGCTGATCCGCCGGCTCAATCCCCTTGGCGGGGAGGTGACCGACCTGTACCTGGCCAAGATGGCGGCCATGGTCCGCGGCACCGTCCAGGGCCAGTTCGTCATCGCCCTGGCGCAGGGCGTGGCCGGCGCCATCTCCATCTACATCGCCGGATTCCACGACGGCTTCTTCATCTTCGCCCTGCTGCTGTCGGCGTTGTCGGTCATCCCGCTCGGTAGTGGCATCGTCACCATCCCGTTCGGCATCGGTATGGCGGTGTTCGGCAATATCGGCGGCGGCATCTTCGTCGTCGCGTTCCACCTGTTGGTGGTCACCAATATCGACAATGTGCTGCGGCCGATCCTGGTGCCCAAGGAAGCCAAACTGGATTCGGCGCTGATGCTGCTGTCGGTGTTCGCCGGGATCACGATGTTCGGATTCCTCGGCATCGTCATCGGCCCGGTGGTGATGATCGTCATCGTCACCACCATCAGCGTGTACCTGTGGGTGTACAAAGGCGTCCCGATGGACGTGGGCGCCGAGGACGACGACGAGCCGAAACGGCCGGGCCGGTTCAAACGGCTGATCGCCTACGCCCGGTTGGCTGCCCGGCGGACCCGGCCGGGTATCCCGGCACCGGCAAGTTCACCGCCGGTGGCCGGAGACTAGTGTCCTGAGTCGTTAATTTGTCTTCTCTTGTTAGCATGGGTGATGCCGTCGCCGCATGCCGTCGAAATCGTGTTGTCCGAGGATGAGCGCACCGAGTTGGAGGGCTGGGTCCGTCGACGGAACAGTGCCGCGGGACTGGCGCT
>NZ_JAPFPY010000044.1 GCF_026240945.1 Mycolicibacterium sp. J2 | reverse complement strand
GACCACGTACGGCACCACCGCATGCGAGTCCGCCGCAAGCAGGCGGCGGGCCAGGAGTCACAGGAGTCGCCAAGCGCTCCAACATCCAGGCCCGCCAACACCCACCCTACGAGCCAACACGTCGCTTGACATCCATTAGGAACTCAAATCTGGGCGCAACGCCGTCAAGGGCAAATGCGGCCCCGCCACTGGACCTTCAATTCGTCATGCCATCTGGGTATCGAAGACATCTGGCGGCTGACGCGGCGCTGACGCGACAGCCGAAAGTGTGGGCAATCGCCCACTTGTTCGAGCCGGAAACCGTCTCTACCTGGGACTTTCCAGTGCCCCCAGTCGGACTCGAACCGACACTTGGCGGATTTTAAGTCCGCTGCCTCTGCCAATTGGGCTATGGGGGCTCAACGCCGACCACGACGTTAGCGCCCGACCCACCACAGTCGACATCCCACCCCGAATCCCCCGCACAGTGGATGGCCGACCGGCCTCACCTCACCTACCGTAAGAGGATGAACGGCCTGCTCGCCGCCCTCGTCACAGTGGCGATCCTGGTGCCCCTCGGCACCGCGATGGTGTGGTTACACCACCGCGGACAGGAACGCGCCTCCAAGAAATACTGGGCCACCCGCGGCGGGACTGCCGGCGGCGCGGCGGCCGGAGGCACCTATCTGGCCGGCGGCGGCGGATGCACCGGCGCCGGGCATGGTCACAGCGGGTGCGGAGGCGGCCACACCGGCTGCGGGGGCGGCGCGGGCTGCGGAGGGGGCGGCTGTGGTGGCGGAGGCTGTGGCGGCGGCAGCTAGAACAGGTCTCCGGGTGCAGGCGAGAGCGCCAGCACCGGCCGCGGATATCGGCACAGCGCACACCCGTCACCGACGATCTCGTACACCATCTCGGCGGCTACCCGCAGCGCCGCGATGTCGGCGGCCGGGAAACCCACCCCCGACACGCTCAGCTGCCCGAGAATCACCCCGTGCCGACGGCTGAGCCGCGCCAGCCCGGCCACCATCTCGATCAGCGCGTCCGCACCGTCGACACCGTCGGGTCGCGCGACATGCCGGTGCAGACCGATCAATTCCACACCGGGCCGGGCGATGACCGCCGCAGCCACGTCCTCCCAACTCGAGGCCGCGCAATCCACCACCACTCGAGCCGCACCGACCGCGTCGAGCTGCTCAACGGAACTGATCCGCAATCGTGTCACGCCAACACCCACGGCGCAGCGCACCGAGGCCGCATCGACTCCCGAACCGCAATGCAGCACAATCTGTTTCGGTGATACGCCGCGAGCCATCGCCCGGTCGACCTCGTCGACGGAGCAGGCCTCGACGCCGACACCGTGGCGCCGGGTCCAGTCGGCCACCACCGCAGAGCGCAGCACGGCGGCCGGAAAGTTCAACGTCGCCATCGGAAAAGCCTTGCGGTACATACCGCATCGGCGCAGCAACACCGTCTCGTCGAGGACGTCGACGGCCTGAACGTGCAACAGCCGTCGGGCGAAGCGATGCGCCGAGGACATACCTGGACTGACGAGCGTGTGCACCACGGAACCTTCTGTCTGATCAGAGTCCCGGCCGATCAAGCCGCTACAACCACTGTCCCTCGCAACCCACCCGGACAAAAGAGCTCTTGCACGGTCTTGACACCGGCACCTGGAACTTTGACGTTCTCTTGACGGCGCAGACGTGATCGGCGCCACGGGTGTAAAGACCCGTGACCACGGCAGACGTCCGGAATCGAACGAAGACCGTAAAGGACCGCGCGCCGCCCGTAAAGAAACCGTCAACGCCGCGGATGGGCCCGCCGGCCGGGTCTAGCTTCGACCTGGCCGCCGATGCCGGAGGCCTGATCTTCAGTGAACGGAGTGACATGTCCACAGTGGTGTACCTCGCGCTGACGGTGGCGATCTTCGCCCTGCTCGGCCTCGTGCAGAAGTGGGTTGAGGGCCTGTGAGCTACGACAACATCGTCGGCCTGGGCCTGGCAATCCTGCTGGCACTGTTTCTCTTCGCCGCACTGCTTTTTCCCGAGAGGTTCTAGTGAGCAGTCAAACCGCGGGGATCCTGTTCCTCGTCTCCCTGATCGTCGCGCTGGCGGCCGTGCATGTCCCGCTCGGCGACTACATGTACCGGGTTTACACCTCCCAGAAGCACTCTCGTGGCGAACGCCTGATCTACAAGGCGATCGGCGCCGATCCCGACACCGAGCAGACCTGGGGCTCGTACGCCCGCAGCGTGCTGGCCTTCTCGGCGATCAGCGTCATCTTCCTGTTCGTGCTGCAGTTGGTGCAGGGCAAGCTGCCCCTGCACCTCAACGATCCGGCCACCCCGATGACCCCGGCGCTGGCCTGGAACACGGCGGTCAGTTTCGTCACCAACACCAACTGGCAGGCCTACTCGGGTGAATCCACCCAGGGGCACCTTGTCCAGATGGCCGGCCTGGCCGTGCAGAACTTCGTCTCCGCCGCGGTCGGCATGGCCGTCGCCATGGCCTTCATCCGCGGCCTGGCCCGGCGCAACACCGGTGACCTCGGCAACTTCTGGGTCGACCTGGTCCGCGGCAGCATCCGCATCCTGCTGCCGCTCTCGGTCGTCGCCGCCATCATCCTCATCGCCGGCGGCGCCATCCAGAACTTCCACCTGCACGACCAGGTGGTCACCACGCTCAACGGTGCCCAGCAGACCATCCCCGGCGGGCCGGTCGCCAGCCAAGAGGCCATCAAGGAACTCGGCACCAACGGCGGCGGCTTCTACAACGCCAACTCCGCGCACCCGTTCGAGAACCCCAACAGCTGGACCAACTGGGTCGAGATCTTCCTGCTGCTGGTCATCAGCTTCTCACTGCCCCGCACCTACGGGCGCATGGTCGAAAGCAAGAAGCAGGGCTACGCCATCGCCGCCGTGATGACAATCATCGCGCTGGCGAGCACCAGCCTGATGCTGCTGTTCCAGCTGCAGCACCACGGCACCGTGCCCACCGCGATCGGCTCGGCGATGGAAGGGGTCGAGCAGCGCTTCGGGGTACCGGACTCGGCCGTCTTCGCCAGCGCCACCACGCTGACATCCACCGGCGCGGTCGACTCGTTCCACGACTCGTACACCAGCCTCGGCGGCATGATGACGCTGTTCAACATGCAACTCGGTGAGGTAGCGCCCGGTGGTACCGGCTCCGGCCTGTACGGCATGCTGATCCTGGCGATCATCACCGTCTTCGTCGCCGGCCTGATGGTCGGTCGCACCCCGGAATATCTCGGCAAGAAAATCACCCCGCGGGAGATCAAGCTCGCCGCAACCTATTTCCTCATCACACCGTTGATCGTGCTCACCGGCACCGCGATCGCCATGGCCATGCCGGGCCAGCGGGCCGGGATGCTGAACGGCGGACCGCACGGCCTGTCGGAGGTGCTCTACGCCTTCACCTCGGCCGCCAACAACAACGGATCGGCATTCGCCGGCATCAGCGTCAACACCGAGTGGTACAACACCGCACTGGGTCTGGCCATGCTGTTCGGCCGGTTCCTGCCGATCATCTGCGTGCTGGCCCTGGCCGGAACACTTGCCAAGCAAGGCAAGACACCCGAATCGATCGGCACGCTGCCCACCCACCGACCGCAGTTCGTCGGCATGGTCGCCGGTGTCACGCTGATCCTGGTCGCCCTCACCTTCCTGCCGATGCTCGCGCTCGGCCCCCTCGCCGAAGGAATCCACTGATGACCACCCCGACCCTCGACGCACCACAGTCGCACGCATCAAAACCAGCAGGCGGCAACCGCATTCAAGGCGGCCTGCTCGATCCGAAGATGCTGTGGAAGTCGATGCCCGACGCCCTGCGCAAGCTCGACCCACGCACCCTGTGGCGCAACCCGGTCATGCTGATCGTCGAGATCGGCGCGGTATGGAGCACCATCCTGGCCGCCGTCGAACCCTCCTGGTTCGGCTGGCTGACGGTGATTTGGCTGTGGCTGACGGTCATCTTCGCCAACCTCGCCGAGGCGGTAGCCGAAGGTCGGGGCAAGGCTCAGGCTGAAACCCTGCGCAAGACCAAGACTTCGACCATGGCCCGACGCCTCGTCGACTGGGGCCCGAACCGCCCCGTCAACGAAGAAGAAGTCGCCGCTCCCCTGTTGCAGCAGGGCGACTACGTCGTCGTCGAGGCCGGGCAGGTCATTCCCGGTGACGGTGACGTTGTCGAAGGCATTGCCTCGGTGGACGAATCGGCGATCACCGGCGAGTCGGCGCCGGTGATCCGGGAGTCCGGTGGCGACCGTTCGGCCGTCACCGGCGGTACGACGGTGCTGTCCGACCGCATCGTCGTGCGCATCACCCAGAAGCCGGGCGAGAGTTTCATCGACCGGATGATCTCCCTTGTCGAGGGCGCCAACCGGCAGAAAACCCCCAACGAGATCGCGCTGAACATCCTGCTGGCCTCGCTCACGATCATCTTCGTGTTCGCCGTGGCAACGCTGCAGCCGCTGGCCATCTACTCCAAGATGAACAACCCCGGCGTACCGGATTCGCTGGCGCTCACCGGAAGCGGTGTCTCCGGCATCGTCATGGTGTCCCTGCTGGTGTGTCTGATCCCGACCACCATCGGCGCACTGTTGTCGGCCATCGGCATCGCCGGCATGGACCGACTGGTGCAACGCAACGTGCTGGCCATGTCCGGGCGCGCCGTCGAAGCCGCCGGTGACGTGAACACCCTGCTGCTGGACAAGACGGGCACCATCACCCTGGGCAACCGGCAGGCAGCGGATTTCGTTCCGGTGAGCGGTGTCTCACCCGAGACGCTGGCCGACGCCGCGCAACTGTCCAGCCTGGCCGACGAGACGCCGGAGGGCCGCTCCATCGTGGTGTTCGCCAAGCAGGAATACGGGCTGCGGGCCCGCACCCCGGGTGAACTCAGCACCGCCCACTGGGTGGAATTCACCGCACAGACCAGGATGTCGGGTGTCGACCTCGGTGACGGGCACTCCCTGCGCAAGGGTGCGGCGAGTTCGGTGGCCGAGTGGGTCCGCAGCCAGGGCGGCCAGGTCCCTGCCCAACTGGGCGATATCGTCGACGGCATCTCGGCCGCCGGTGGCACCCCGCTGGTGGTCGGTCAGGTGCTCGACGGGACGGCATCGGTGCTCGGCGTCATCCATCTCAAGGACGTCGTCAAGCAGGGCATGCGGGAGCGTTTCGACGAGATGCGCCGCATGGGCATTCGCACCGTCATGATCACCGGCGACAATCCGTTGACCGCCAAGGCCATTGCCGACGAGGCGGGCGTGGACGACTTCCTGGCCGAAGCCACCCCTGAAGACAAGATGGCCCTGATCAAGAAGGAGCAGGCCGGCGGCAAGCTGGTCGCGATGACCGGCGACGGCACCAACGACGCGCCGGCCCTGGCGCAGGCCGATGTCGGCGTCGCGATGAACACTGGCACCTCGGCGGCCAAAGAGGCCGGCAACATGGTCGACCTGGACTCCGACCCGACCAAGCTGATCGAGATCGTGGAAATCGGTAAGCAGCTGTTGATCACCCGAGGTGCGCTGACGACGTTCTCCATCGCCAACGACATCGCGAAGTACTTCGCGATCATCCCGGCCCTGTTCGTCTCGCTGTTCCCCGGCCTGGACCTGCTGAACATCATGCGGCTGCACAGCCCGCAGTCGGCGATCCTCTCGGCGGTGATCTTCAACGCCGTGGTGATCGTGGCGCTCATCCCGCTGTCACTACGCGGCGTGCGCTACACCCCGAGCAGCGCGTCGAAGCTGTTGTCGCGCAACCTCTACGTCTACGGCCTCGGCGGCATCATCGCGCCGTTCATCGGCATCAAACTCATCGACCTCGTTATCCAGTTCCTCCCAGGGATGTGACATGTTCTTCTCCAATTTGGTTCGTCAGCACATGGCTGCACTGCGCGCCCTGCTGGTCCTCACCGTGATCCTCGGCCTGGGCTATCCGGTGTTCATCTGGCTGGTGGCCCAGATCCCCGGCCTGCACGACAAGGCCGACGGCTCGATCATCGAGGCGAACGGAAAACCATTGGGCAGCAGCCTGATCGGTCAGTCGTTCACCGACGACAAGGGCAACGCCCTGCCGCAGTACTTCCAGAGCCGCCCGTCGGCCGCCGGTCCGGGCTACGACCCACTGGCCAGCGGCGCCAGCAACCTGGGTCCGGAAAGCCTCGTCGACACCCCGGCCGACCCGTCCGCACCGGCCGACGACAACGGCTTCAAGGCCGGCCTGCTGACCCTGGTGTGCCAGCGCAGCGCTGCCGTCGGGGAACTGGAAGGTGTCAACGGGGCGCGCCCGTTCTGCACGGGTGACGGGGACAGTGTCGGCGCGGTGCTGTCGGTGATCGGGCCCCGCGACGCCGCGGGCAACGTGGTGCACCCCACCCGGGTGGTGAGCGTCAACGAACCGTGCGAGACCACCAAGGTGCCGTTCCTGACCACCTACGAGGGCGTGCGCGTCGAATGCGCCAAATTCGGCGAGGACTACAGCCTGGGCCAGATCGTGCCCATCAGGGGTGCCGCGCCGGCCGACCCGGCGGTGCCCGCGGACGCCGTCACCGCCAGCGGCAGCGGCCTTGACCCGGACATCTCCCCCGCCTACGCCGCCATCCAGGTGGACCGGGTGGCCAAGGCCCGCGGTGTCAGCCCAGATGTGATACGCGCGGCGGTCGACGACAACTCGTCGGGGCGCACCCTCGGCTTCCTCGGCGAGCCCCGGGTCAACGTGCTGGCCCTCAACCTGGAATTGGACCAAAAGTATCCCGTGAAGAGCTGAGGCCGCGGTGGATGATGTTGGTGTGACCACCGGCTCCTCGACGCACAAAGCCAAGCGCGGCGAACTGCGCATCTATCTCGGAGCAGCACCCGGCGTCGGTAAGACGTTCGCGATGCTGGGCGAGGCGCACCGTCGTCTGGACCGGGGCACCGACGTGGTGGCCGCGGTGGTGGAAACCCACGGCCGCGCCAAAACCGCCGAACTGCTCGACGGCATCGAGATCGTCCCGCCGCGCTATATCGAATATCGCGGCGGGCGGTTCCCCGAGCTGGACGTCGACGCCGTCATCGCGCGGCACCCCGAGGTGGTGTTGGTCGACGAACTGGCGCACACCAACACCCCGGGCAGCAGGAACACCAAACGCTGGCAGGACATCGAGGAGCTGCTCGATGCCGGCATCACCGTCATCTCCACGGTCAACGTCCAGCATCTGGAAAGTCTCAACGACGTCGTCACCCAGATCACCGGCATCGAACAGCAGGAGAAGGTGCCCGACGAGGTCGTGCGCGCGGCCGACCAGATCGAACTGGTCGATATCACGCCGGAGGCGCTGCGGCGCAGGCTGTCCCACGGCAACGTGTACGGCCCGGAACGGATCGACGCCGCGCTGTCGAACTACTTCCGTCGCGGTAACCTGACGGCGCTGCGCGAGTTGGCGCTGTTGTGGCTGGCCGACCAGGTCGACGCCGCACTGGCGAAATACCGCGCGGACAACAAGATCACCGACACCTGGGAGGCCCGCGAACGCGTCGTCGTCGCCGTCACCGGTGGCGCCGAATCGGAAACCCTGGTGCGCCGGGCATCACGCATCGCGTCGAAGTCCAGTGCCGAGCTGATGGTGGTCCATGTCGTCCGCGGCGACGGTCTGTCCGGCGTGTCGGCCCCTCAGATGGGCAAGGTGCGCGAGCTGGTGGTGAGCCTCGGGGCCACCCTGCACACCGTGGTCGGCGACGACGTGCCCGCCGCGCTGTTGGAGTTCGCCCGCGAGATGAACGCCACCCAGCTGGTTTTGGGCACCTCCCGACGGTCCCGCTGGGCCCGCATCTTCGACGAAGGTATCGGCGCGTCGGTGGTGCAGCAGTCCGGCAAGATCGACGTGCACATGGTGACGCACCCGGAAGCCAAACGGGCGCGCTCGTATTCGTCGATGGTGCCGTGGCAGAAGCACATCGCCTCCTGGTTGGCTGCGGTGATCGTCCCGTCGGTCATCTGCGCGGTGACCTCCGTCTGGCTGGACACCTTCCTGGGGATCGGCGGCGAGAGCGCCCTGTTCTTCATCGGCGTGCTCGTCGTCGCCCTTCTCGGCGGAAAAACCCCGGCGGCCTTCTCTGCCTTGCTCTCCGGGCTGTTGTTGAACTACTTCCTGGTCGCCCCGCGCTACACCTTCACCATCGCCGAACCCGACAGCGCCGTCACCGTGGTGGTGCTGCTGCTGGTGGCGGTGGCGGTGGCCGTCCTGGTCGACGGTGCGGCCAGCCGAGCCCGGGAAGCCACCCGGGCGGCGCAGGAAGCCGAATTGCTGGCCCTGTTCGCGGGATCGGTACTGCGCGGGGCCGACCTGGGCATGCTGCTGGAACGCGTCCGGGAGACCTACGCGCAGCGGGCGGTCAGCCTGGTCCGCGAAGGCGCCGACGGTTTCAGCACCGTCGCCTGTGTCGGCAAGGACCCCTGCGTCGGTGTCGACGACGCCGACACCGCGGTCGAGGTCGGTGATGACGAGTTCTGGATGTTGTTGTCCGGTCGCCAACTGACAGCCAGGGATCTGCGGGTACTCGGCGCAGTGGCCAAACAGGCTGCCGGACTGGTGAAACAGCGCGAACTCACCGAGGAAGCCAGCCGCGCCGAGGCCATCGCCCAGGCCGACGAACTACGCCGCTCGCTGCTGTCGGCGGTCAGCCACGACCTGCGCACTCCGCTGGCCGCGGCCAAGGCCGCGGTGTCCAGCCTGCGCTCGGAGGACATCGGGTTCTCCGCAGAGGACACCGCCGAATTACTGGCCACCATCGAGGAATCCGTCGACCAGCTCACGGCATTGGTGGGCAACCTGTTGGACTCGTCCCGGCTGGCCACCGGCGTGGTGCGCCCCGAGCTGCGCCGGGTCTACCTGGAGGAGACGGTGCCCCGGGCGCTGATCGGAATAAACAAGGGCACCACCGGCTTTGCACGCAAGGAACTGGACCGGGTCAAGGTGGAGGTCGACGATGCCGTGGTGCTGGCCGACAGTGGTCTGTTGGAACGTGTTCTCGCCAACCTGGTCGACAACGCGTTGCGTTACTCCCCGCCGGACCGACCGGTCCGGGTCACCGCGGGCCGCGTCGGTGACCGGGTGCTGATCGCCGTCATCGACGAAGGACCCGGGGTGGCCCGCGGCACCGAAGAGCAGCTGTTCGAACCCTTTCAACGGCTCGGCGACACCGACACCAGCACCGGGGTGGGCCTCGGGCTGTCGGTTGCCCGCGGTTTCGTGGAGGCGATGGGCGGCACGATCACCGCCTCCGATACGCCAGGAGGCGGGCTCACCGTCGAAATCGACTTGGCCGCACCACCGAAAGACGGACTTCGATGAACACCAGAGTGCTCGTGATCGACGACGAACCGCAGATCTTGCGGGCGTTGCGGATCAACCTGTCGGTGCGGGGGTACGAGGTCACCACCGCCGCCACCGGCGCCGAGGCGTTGCGGTCGGCGGCCGATCACCGGCCCGACGTCATCGTGCTGGACCTCGGGCTGCCCGACATGTCCGGTATCGAAGTGCTCGAAGGCCTGCGCGGCTGGCTGAGCGCGCCGGTGATCGTGCTCTCGGCCCGCACCGACTCGTCGGACAAGGTGGAGGCGCTGGACGCCGGTGCCGATGACTATGTCACCAAACCGTTTGGCATGGACGAGTTCCTGGCACGATTGCGCGCCGCGGTCCGGCGCGGGACCGCCGCGACCGAAGTGGACGAGCCCGTCGTCGAAACCTCGTCATTCACCGTCGATCTGGCGATGAAGCGGGTCACCAAGAACGGCGTCGAGGTGCATTTGACCCCCACCGAGTGGGGCATGCTGGAGATGCTGGTGCGCAACCGCGGCAAGTTGGTCGGCCGCGAGGAACTACTCAAGGAGGTGTGGGGTCCGGCGTACGCCAAGGAGACCCACTACCTTCGCGTGTACCTCGCGCAGTTGCGCCGGAAACTGGAAAACGATCCGTCGCACCCGGTGCACCTGCTCACCGAGGCAGGGATGGGGTACCGCTTTCAGGCTTGACGGCCTGCAGGGTGAAGGTCAGCGGTACCCGGTCCCGGCCGTGCTCCAGCACGAACTCACCGTCGAAGTCCGGGCTCGGAATGACGGCATCGCCCAGCGGATTCCACGGAGCCTCGCGGTGTTCCTCCAACGCGGTGACGGTCATGCCTGCCTCGGTGAGCGCGGTGAAGATCTCGCCGAGGCCGTGGTTGAAACTGACCGAGGCCGGGGACGTCACCTCGCCCGACCCGGCGTAGCTGTCGGTCTGCACGAACGTCAGGCCGTCGGTCTCGAAGTACGGGAACTCGACGACGAGCAGCCCGTCGGGCCGGGGGTCGCAGATCGCGTACAGCATCGGATGCCCGTCCCGGATGAACAGTCGGCCGCCCGGCCGCAGCAGACCGGCAACGGTCCGGGCCCAGCGACGGATGTCGGGTAACCAACAGATCGCGCCGATGCCGGTGTACACCAGGTCGAAATCGCCCGTGGCTTCGTAGACATCGGACTCGACGAAGGTGACGTCGGCACCGGCCCGGAGCGCGAGCTCTCGCGCGGCCGCCAGCGCCGACGGCGAGAAGTCGATCCCCGTAACCGATTTCGCGCCCAACCGCGCCAGGGACACCGTGTCGGTGCCGATATGGCATTGCAGGTGCACCACGTCCAAACCGTCCAGGCGACCCAGCCGCGGCAGGTCGTAGCGGACGACACTGGACAGGTGGTCGGGGTCGTCGAACCCGGCGAGGTCGTAGCCGTCGGGCCCAATGTGCAGTGGCACCCGGGATTCCCAGTTCGCCAGGTTCAGCTCGCGCCAGTTCTCGGTCACGATGACCATTGTCGCACGCGGATTCTACTCATTTTTCGGCACGAAAACCGTTGCGGTGGTGCATCTGTGGATGAATCGGCGATTGTGGATAACCGCTGGTTTTGTCGGTGGCGCGGCGTAGCGTTTCGAACATGTCAGCGAATGCGGTGTCGGATCGGGGGTCGGTGCTGGCCGCCTTCGACGCGTACGACTCCGCGTGCGAAACGCTGACCGGACTGGACTTCACCGCGTTCACCGTTGCGGAGTTGTTGGCGTTGCAGTCCCGTCGTGAACACCGGGCCCGCACCACTGCCGATGTGGATCACCGGATCATGGCCGCTCTGCAGGCCGGGGTGACACCCGCCGAGATCGGCGAACGTACCTGGACCAAGGTGTTGATGACGCGGATGAACATCGGTGAGGCCGAGGCCAAACGCCGGGTCGCGTTCGCCGAGGATCTGGGCCCGCGGTACCCGACGTGTGGCGGCGCCATCGAACCGGTGCTGCCGACGACCGCGGCCGCGTTGGCCGAGGGCGCGATCAGCGCCGATCATGTCTGCGCCATCCGCGACGGGCTGAAGAAAGCCGCCAAGGTGTGCGACCCGGCCGGCTGCTCGGCGTTGGAGGCGACGCTGGCGGCCGCGGCGCGGCACGTCTCTCCCGCCGAGGTATCCGCACTGGCCGAACGCGCGGTGTACCTGATGAACCAGGACGGCCTGGAAGGGCCCGACCCCGCTGCCGCCAAGCGCGGCCTCACGATCGGGCGCCAGGGACCCGACGGGTACTCCCGGGTCAGCGGTCACGTCGACGCCGAAACTGCCGGCTATCTGCGGATCCTGAACACCGTCCTGGGTGCCAGGGGCGTCAACAACCCCGACGATCCCGAGTCGGTCAACCCGCTGCTGCCCACGCCGCAGCCCGACGCCCACGCCGCAGCCGAGCAAGAGCCGAAGGGTACTGAGGGTGCCGCCGACGAGCACACCTCACCTCGGGCGCGGGATCTGCGCACGCCACCTCAACGCAACCACGACGCGCTCAAAGCGATCCTGCGTCACGCCCTGATGTCCGGCCGGCTCGGCCAACACAACGGGCTGCCGGTCACCCTGCTGATCTCGACGACACTGTCGGAGTTGGCGGCCAAGGCCGGAATTGCGGTTACCAGTGCGGGCACCCTCGTGCCGATGCGTGATGTCATCCGGTTGGCCGGCCACGCCGAGCACTACCTGGCCATCTTCGACGGACACAAGAGCCTGCCGCTCTACTTGGGCCGCGCCAGGCGCACCGCCTCGGTCGGGCAACGGCTGGTCATGGTCGCTCGGGATCGCGGGTGTAGCCGCCCGGGCTGCACCCGACCCGCCATCCAGTGCCAGGGCATGCACGCCGACCGGGACTGGATCGACGGCGGCCCGACCGACGCGGACAACCTCGGCCTTGGCTGCGACCGGGACAACCAACTCGCCTTCGACACCGGCTGGAGCACCGAGATCGGGGACGACGGCCGGGTGCACTGGTTGCCCCCGCCCCTTCTCGATACCGGCCAAGACACGGTCAACCACCACTTCCACCCCGAAGAACTTCTGCAGCCACCCGACGGGGGCGACGGCGATGACCCGTGAGCGGTTTCAATCGGATCCCAACCGCTACTGCCTACGGTGCCCGCATGACACACTCCACGATTCGTGCTGCCGCCGTTGCGGCCGTCGCCGCGCTCAGCCTGTTCGGCGCCGTGGGCTGCGGCTCGGACTCGAAATCCGAGGCCACCAGCAGTTCGTCCTCGAAGAGCTCGTCCACCGCGTCGTCGACGAAGAAGAGCACTTCGGCGTCGTCGACCGAGGCCGCTCCGGAAAGTCCCGGGACACACAAGACGATCGTGGACTACATCAAGGAGAACGGCATCACCGAGACGTCGATCAAGCGGGGCGATCCCGGGCCGTCGATCGACCTTCCGGTCCCCGATGGGTGGAAGGCCACCGACGAACTCCCCGAAGCCCCCTATGGCGCCATCGTCTTCACGGGCAGCGCGGTCCCCGACAACCCGCCGCGCATCCTGGCGCTGCTGTCCAAGCTGACCGGCAACGTCGATCCCAAGCAGATCCTCGAGTACGCCCCTGGCGAACTGGAGAACCTGCCGGGTTGGAAGCCGTTGAACGAGGGCGCCGCATCAACCCTGGGCGGCTACGAGGCCTTCCAATTGGGCGGCAACTACAACGTCGATGGCAAGCAGGGGGTGATCGCCCAAAAGACCGTCGTCATCCCGGCTGACGACGGCCTGTATGTGCTGCAGCTCAACGCTTACGCCGACGAGTCGGAGGCCGACGCGCTGGGCGCCGCCACCGACATCATCGACGAGCAGACCACCATCACGGCGTAGCCCCCGCACACAGACCAGGGACGGTTCGCGGTCACGTAATCGCCGCGAACCGTTCGTCTGCTGCTCCCTCGCACGTCGCCGAGCCGGGTACACGATCGAGCCGTGGAAAACTCCCGCGCGTACAACAGTGTCTGGCAGTTCCGCGGCGACGCCTGGTGCCGCCTGGAGGAGGCCGCCGACCGGCTCACCCGGCCCAGCACCGCCGGGGAACTCAAGGACGAATACGTCGCCATCTGCCACGACCTGCTGACCAAATTGACGCCGCTGGAGCCCTACTGGGCCTTTCCCGGCTCACCACAATTCGCGAAGGTACAGCGGCTGTTCAACGCAGGCACGTACGACAAGTTCGCGCATGCCGTCACGCGGATCAACCGCGCGCTGACCACCGAGTCCTACCGCACCGGCGAGGTGGACACCGCCGGACTGGACGACACCGCCGACATGTTCCCAGCCGACCCGCGGACGCTGGAGAGCCAGCCCGTCAACAAACGCGAGCAGCTCTACTTCGAGGTGCTGGTGGTAGAGAAGATGACCGAAGCTCAGGAACGGGCGCTGCGCAAGGAAGTTCGCAGCTGGCGTCGTCCCGACGACGAGTTCGTCTACGAACTGGTGGTGGTCGGCAGCGGTGACGAGGCACTGATCGCCGCCCGGCTCAACGTCAACCTGCAGGCCGTGGTGATCCGTCGCCGTTTCAGCCACCAGTCGACCCGCGACCTGACCACCCTGTCCGAGTTCATCGACCACAAACTGTCGCATGATCTCGATGACCACAAGTCCCCGGACGAGCGGGCCGCGATCCTGGCCACCTCACTGCGGGACCTACGCCCCGAACTCGACCTGTACCTGATGACCGAGATCGAGGTGGAGGACATCGCCGGCCGGCTCGGACAGTCCTTCCGCCGGGTGTTCCATGCCCGCGAGGGTGTGCTCGAGCTGCACCTGTCGATCCTGCAGGGCGTGGCGGCCCGCTACCGCACGCCGTTCTTCAGCGCCCTCAAGCAGTACAGCCACCGGCCTACCGGGGTGTTCCACGCGTTGCCGATCAGCCAGGGCAAGTCTATTGTCAACTCGCACTGGATCAAAGACATGGTCGGCTTCTACGGCCTGGACGTGTTCATGGCCGAGACATCGGCGACGTGCGGCGGCCTGGACTCGCTACTGGAACCGACCGGACCGTTGCGCGAAGCACAGCAGCTGGCGGCCGAGGCCTACGGGTCGCGGCACACCTACTTCGTCACCAACGGCACCTCGACGGCCAACAAGATCGTCACCCAATCCCTTGTGGCGCCAGGCGATATCGTGCTGCTGGACCGCAACTGTCACCAGAGCCACCACTACGGCATGATGCTGGCCGGCGCCAACGTCATCTACCTCGAGGCCTATCCGCTGCCCGACTACACCATGTACGGCGCGGTGCCGCTGCGCGAGATCAAGTCGAAACTGTTGGCGCTCAAGGCCGCCGGCAAGATCGACCGCGTCAAGATGATCTCGCTGACCAACTGCACCTTCGACGGTATTGTCTACGACACCGAACGGGTCATGGAGGAATGCCTAGCCATCAAGCCGGACTTGGTGTTCCTCTGGGATGAGGCGTGGTTCGCGTTCGCGCGCTTCCACCCGGTGTACCGCAAGCGCACCGCGATGGCGTCCGCGCGCAGCCTGCGCGACAAGCTCGCCGACCCCGACTACCGCGCGTCCTACACTGCCCAGCTCACGGCAGAAGGACCGCTGTCCGACGAGGACATGCTCAACCGCAGGCTGCGGCCGGATCCGGCCGAGGCACGGGTCCGGGTGTACGCCACCCAGTCCACGCACAAGACGCTGACCTCGCTGCGGCAGGGATCGATGATCCACGTGTTCGACCAGGACTTCGAGCAGAAGGTATCCGAGGCATTTCACGAGGCCTATATGGCGCACACCTCGACCTCGCCGAACTACCAGATCCTGGCCTCGCTGGACCTGGGCCGACGTCAGGTGGCCTTGGAGGGTGTCGAATTGGTGCAGCGCCAGATCGAGAACGCCATGCAGCTGCGCGACGCGATCGACAACCATCCGCTGCTGAGCAAGTACATGTCCTGCCTGCGTACCGCGGACCTGATTCCGGCACAGTTCCGGCCGTCGGGTATCGCACAGCCGCTTCGGTCGGGCCTGAAAAACATGACCGCGGTGTGGAATACGGACGATTTCGTGTTGGACCCGTCTCGCATCACGCTGTCGATCGGGCGCACCGGCTACGACGGTGACAAGTTCAAGCGGGAGCAGCTGATGGATCGGCACGGGGTGCAGATCAACAAGACCTCCCGCAACACGGTGTTGTTCATGACGAATATCGGCACCACCCGAAGCTCGGTGGCCTACCTGGTGGAGGTGCTGGTCAAGATCGCCGCCGAGTTGGAGGAGTCGATTTCGGAGATGGGACTCAACGAGCGGGCCCGCTTTGAGCAGACGGTGCGCCGGCTGACGACGAACTCGGCACCGCTGCCCAACTTCAGTGGCTTCCACCCTGCCTTTCGCGATGGTGACGACACCCCAGAAGGGGACGTGCGGCGCGCCTTCTACCTGTCCTATACCGACAGCAATTGTGAGTACCTGTCCACCGATGCGATCTTCGACAAGATCGACGCCGGTGAGCATGTGGTCTCGGCGACCTTCGTGACGCCCTACCCGCCCGGCTTCCCGGTGCTGGTGCCCGGACAGGTGTTCAGTCAGGAGATCCTGACCTTCCTGCGGGACTTGGATACCCCCGAGATCCACGGTTACCAGCCCGAACTCGGCTTCCGGGTGTACACGGGCAAGGCCATCGAAGGCGCCCGTCCGGTGCGTTGGTCGCATCTGCCGGAGTCCAGTTTCTCCGACTGAGCAGCACCGAGCCGGGGCCGCGCACATTCGACAGTTTCACCTACGTAGTCTAGCCTACGTATATGCCATCGGTCAGCACCTCCGCCGTCACGGCCGCCACGAACCTGCGGGTCCTGTTCAGCCGACTGCGCACTCGGCTGCGCGAGGTAGAAACCGCTACCGACTTGACGCCCTCCCAGACCTCGGTCCTGATCCGGCTGTTCAAGAACGGCCCCGCCACGACGAGTGAACTCGCCGGTGCCGAACGGGTGCGCTCCCAATCGATGACGGCAACGCTCGCCGCGCTCGACCGGCTCGGCTATCTGGTGCGCACTCCCGACCCGGAAGACGGCCGGCGCCAAGTCATCACACTGACCGAGTCGGGACGCCGACGAGCGGCCGACAGTCGCCAGGCCCGCCAGGAGTGGCTCGCCACCACGATGCAACAGCGCTACACCGAAGCCGAGCGGGCCGTGATCAACGAGGCACTCACCCTTCTCGAACGAATCACCGAATGACGAAAGGCGCTTAGTGGCAATGAAACTTGCGGTGCATTACATCGATTTCCTGCCGGGCCCGCCCGAGAAGCTGGCGCCCACCCTGGCTGCGACGGTGAAAGCCGCCGAAGACGGTGGTGTTGAGATGTTCACACTCGCCGACCATTTCTTCCAGATGGAGAACATCGGCACAGCCACGGATCCGTTCCTGGAGGGCTATACCTGCATGGGTTATCTGGCCGCCCTCACCCAGCGCATCACCTTGACCATGCTCGTCACCGGTGTCACGTACCGTTATCCGGGCGTGCTGGCCAAGACCGCGACAACCCTGGATGTGCTGTCCGGCGGGCGCTCCATGCTCGGACTCGGTGCCGCCTGGTACGAGCGGGAACACCATGCGCTGGGCATCCCCTACCCGCCGCTGTCCGACCGGTTCGAGATGCTCGAGGAGACCCTACAGATCTGCCTGCAGATGTGGAGTGCGAACGACGGGCCCTACCAGGGCAAGCACTACCAACTCGCCGAGACGATCTGCCAACCCCAGCCGATCCGTCGTCCGCCGATCCTGCTCGGCGGCTCCGGTGAGAAGAAGACACTGCGCATGGTCGCCCAGTACGCCGACGTCTGGAACAGCACGGCATCGCTCGAGGAGCTGCCGCACAAGCTCGACGTGCTGCGCCGCCACTGTGATGCGGTGGGCCGCGATTTCTCCGAGATCAGACTGACCGTCGGACATTTCGACGACCCGTTTGCCGACGTCGACGCCTACCTGCGGGTGCTCGACGAATTCGGGGCGCTCGGCGTCGACACGATCAACACCGGCCCCATACCAGGCAACCCCGACCCCGCCGGTTGGGTCAAGCGACTGGGCGACGAGGTGATTCCGCGTCTCGGCTGACGGCAGTCCATTCTGGCCGACCCGCCATCCTCACAGCCGATGTGCAGCTACGGTTCTGCGGTATGTCCGGTTATCGCGAACTGTTCGAGACCAGCCTCTCCGACCCGGCCACGTTCTGGGCCGATGCCGCCAAGGCGGTCACCTGGACCCGCGAGCCGAGCCAGGTGCTCGACGACAGCAACCCGCCGTTCTATCGCTGGTTCCCCGACGGGGAGCTCAACACCTGCGCCAACGCTCTGGACCGGCACCTGGCCGACCGGGGTGACCAGCCCGCCCTGATCTACGACTCCCCCGTCACCGGTACCAAACGCACCTACACCTACCGCGAATTGCACGACGCCACAGCACGATTCGCCGGCGTGCTGCGTAGCCTGGGGGTCGGCAAGGGTGACCGCGTGGTCATCTACATGCCGATGGTGCCCGAGGCCGTCATCGCCATGCTGGCATCCGCGCGGCTCGGCGCGGTGCATTCGGTGGTTTTCGGCGGGTTCGCCGCGCACGAACTGGCCACCCGCATCGACGACGCCCGGCCGGTGGTCGTGGTGTCGGCATCGTGTGGCGTCGAACCGACCCGCATCGTCGGATACAAGCCGATGCTCGACGCTGCTCTGGAGATGGCCGAGCACGACACCCCCAAGTGCGTCATCCTGCAACGCGATCAGGCCCCCTGCACGCTGGTCGACGGCCGCGATGTGGACTGGGCCGACGCGCTGGCCATCGCCGAGCCCGCCGACCCGGTACCCGTGGCGGCCACCGATCCGCTCTACGTGCTCTACACCTCGGGCACCACCGGAAAACCCAAGGGCATCGTCCGCGACAACGGCGGGCACGCGGTGGCCCTGCTGTGGTCCATGGGCCATATCTACGACACCCGTCCCGGCGACGTCTACTGGGCGGCCTCCGACGTCGGCTGGGTCGTCGGGCACTCCTATATCGTCTACGCGCCCCTGCTGCTGGGCGCCACCACGGTGCTCTACGAGGGCAAGCCGGTCGGCACCCCGGATGCGGGAGCGTTCTGGCGGGTGATCGCCGAACACCGGGTGAAGGTGTTGTTCACCGCACCGACGGCCATCCGGGCCATCAAGAAGGAAGACCCCGAGGCACGGCTGCTCGCCGAGCACGACGTGTCCAGCCTGCGGTACCTCTTCCAGGCCGGTGAGCGCCTGGACCCGGCCACCTTCGCGTGGGCCTCCGACAAACTCGGGATCCCGGTCGTCGACCACTGGTGGCAAACAGAGACCGGCTGGGCGATTGCCGCAGACCCGATGGGCGTCCAGCCGATGCCGATCAAACCCGGATCGGCGACGGTACCGATGCCCGGCTTCGACGTGCGGGTGCTGCGCCCCGACAACACCGAATGCGATGCGGGCGAGGAGGGTTCGATCTGCGTGCGATTGCCGCTGCCGCCCGGCACCTTGCCGACCCTGTGGGGCGACGACGCCCGGTACGTCTCGTCGTACCTCTCGGCGTTTCCCGGCTACTACCTGACCGGCGACGGCGGCCACATCGACTCCGACGGCTACCTGTTCGTGGTGGGCCGTACCGACGACGTGATCAATGTGGCCGGGCACCGATTGTCCACCGGGTCGATCGAGGCCGTGCTGGCCGCACATCCCGCCGTCGCCGAATGCGCGGTGATCGGGGTGGCCGACGAGATCAAGGGCCAGGTGCCGCGCGGGCTGGTGGTGCTCAAGTCCGGCGCCACGGCCGACGGGCTGGCCGAGCAGCTCATCGAGGCGGTCCGCGACAACATCGGGGCGGTGGCCAGTTTCAAACTGGTCGACGTGGTGCCCGCACTGCCCAAGACGCGCTCTGGCAAGATTCTGCGAAAGACCATGCGCGGCATCGCTGATGGCCGCGACGAGCCGGTGCCGTCCACCATCGAGGATCCGGCCGTGCTCGACACGCTGAAACCCATCCTGCGCAACTAAACCCGCCAGGCCTGCCGCCGCAGCAACCGCAACCCGTTGAGCGCCACCAGGATGGTCGACCCCTCATGTCCGGCCACGCCGAGCGGTAAGGGCAAATACCAGAACAGGTCCCAGATCACCAGCACGGTGATGAACGATGCGGCAATCGCCAGATTGGCCAGCACCATCCGCCGGGCCCGGCGCGCCAGGGCCACGACGGTGGGAATGGTGCTCAGGTCGTCGGCGACGGTGACCACGTCGGCGGTCTGCAGGGTGAGATCGGCGCCGTGCCGACCCATGGCGACCGATGCGTGCGCCGCGGCCATGGCCGGGGCGTCGTTGACGCCGTCACCGACCACCAGCACCCGCCCGGGCAGTGCTCGGACCATGTCGACCTTGTGTTCGGGCAGCAGGCCCGCATGCACCCGGTCGATTCCCACCCGAGCGGCGAGTTGTGTTGCGGCCCGGTCATTGTCGCCGGTCAGGAGCACCGGCGCATGCCCGGTCAGCTCACTCAGCGCATCGACGGCCTCGGCCGCACCTGGGCGTACGGTGTCCGAGAGGGCCAGCACTCCGGCCACCACACCGTCGACGACCACCACCACCGCGGTGGCACCCCGCTGCTCGAATCGCCGCACCGCCGGCAGCTCCTCGGCGACCGCCGCCGGAGTGAGCACCTGCACCAGCGCGCCCCCGACCATGGCACGCACGCCGCGACCCGGAATGGCCAGAAAGTCCGCGGCCGCGGGAACGGTGATGCCCTGCGCCCCGGCCGCCGCGGTCACCGCCCGCCCCAGTGGATGCTCGCTGTACTGCTCGGCCGCGGCGGCCAGCCGCAGTACCTGGGTGCGCTCGAATCCATCGGCAGCCTCGACGGCGGTCAGCTCGGGCCGCCCCAAGGTCAGCGTGCCGGTCTTGTCGAAGGCGACGATATCGATATCCGCCAGATGTTCCATCGCCACAGCGGATTTCACCAGCACACCGTGCCGCCCGGCATTGGCGATAGCCGACAGCAACGGCGGCATGGTCGCCAGCACCACCGCGCACGGCGACGCCACGATCATGAAGGTCATGGCCCGCAGCAGCGCGCCGCGCAGATCTTCCCCGAACAGCAGCGGCACGGTGAACAGCGCCACAGTGGCCACCACGACGATCATCGAATACCGCTGCTCGACCTTCTCGATGAACAGCTGGGTGCGGGCCTTGGTGGCCGACGCCTCGGCGACCAGTGCGACGATACGGGCCACCACACTATCGGCGGGATCGCGAATCACCCTGGCCCGCAACGCCCCTGATCCGTTCAGGGTGCCGGCGAACAGCTCGTCACCGGCAGCCCTGGGCACCGGCACCGGCTCTCCGGTGATCGAGGATTGATCGACATCGGACGCGCCGTCGAACACCGCCGCATCGGCGGGGATCCGCTCGCCCGGACGCACCAGCACGATATCCCCGACGGCCAGCTGCGCAGCGGCGACGATCTCCTCCGCGCCGCGCTCATCGAGGCGCACCGCCTGTTCCGGCGCCAGATCCAGCAGGGCACGCACCGAGTCCTCGGTGCGGCGGGTGGACACATCCTCCAGCGCCCCGGAGGTCGCAAAGATGACGATCAGCAGCGCACCGTCGAAGACCTGGCCGATCGCGGCGGCACCGATGGCCGCCGCGATCATCAGCAGGTCCACGTCCAGTCGGCGCTGCGCCAGCTCCAGCAACCCGTCCCGGGCCGGGATCCAACCACCCGCTGCGTAACACGCCAAATATGCCGTCCACCAGATGAATTCGGGTGCGCCAAACAGCTGGGCGGCCACCCCCGCGACGAATAAGGCCAACGCCAGCGTCGCCCACCGCACCGAGGGCAGCGTCCACATCGTCGACCGGCGCGCCGCCGTCGCGGGCCGCACCGACGTCGCCATCGTCGCTGTCATCACCCATACATCTAAACATGTACAGTTTTAAATGTGTCAAGTTATCGGGGCTGACCATGCTTGAATGGACGCATGGGACACGGGGTCGAAGGGCGCACCGCGCCCGCGGCGTCGCTCGACGCGGCATCGGCGGTGAAGGTCGCCGAAACATTGCAAGCCCTGGCCTCCCCGAACCGACTGCTGATCCTGACCCGGCTGCGGCACTCGCCGTGCACTGTCACCGATCTGTCGGCCGCCGTCGGCATGGAACAGCCCGCGGTCTCCAACCAGCTACGCCTGCTGCGCACCCTCGGCCTGGTCGCCGGTGACCGGTCCGGCCGCAATATCGTCTACCGCCTCTACGACGACCACGTCGCCCAATTGCTCGACGAGGCCGTATACCACATCGAGCACCTGCGACTCGGCGCCCGCGATACCGCGTAAGGCCTACTCCTCCAAAACCCCGCCCGACAAGGCAATTCGCCGCTCACAACCTTTATTTTCACGGTGACGCGAACTATGGTGATGTTGTCATATGTTGATGTTCCACCGAGTCCGTCATCGGACACCGAGGAGTTGAGCAGCAATGGTCGAGCCCGTCACCAACCGCGCCGGATCCGGATGCACCTGTCATTGCAATGCCTGCGATGGTGGCCACCACTGCGGTAATCCCCCGAACTGCAATATCCGGCGCTGATCTCGACAACGGTGCCTTCACCGGTCAACGGACCGGTGAAGGCACCGTTGTGGTTTGCCGAACATGTCCACGGCGGTGATTACCGGTCGACCACCCCCCGCCACTCGATCGACTTTGTTTGCTACATAACCGGACCGCTCAGCAAAATCGGCGCCTGAGCTCGATATTTCCGTTCGGCGGATTTCGGGCGCCCGTTCCGCGCACCTTCAGGGCCTGCTAATTTCGCTCACAGGGCGGCCCCACGGGGGGAGCCGCGTCGACCTCAGGAGTGGAACACGGTGAAGTTCACGACCATCACAGCGGGGTTTGCATCGGCGGCAATCGCCGCCGCGGGGGCATTCGCTGCTTTCAGTGCACCCATCGCGACCGCCGACAACGAAACCACCACCTCCCAGCTGGGCAGCCAGGCCAAGCTGACCAACGGCGATATCGTCCAGGGGTGGACGGTCACCGGGCTCAAGGTCAGCACCGACACCATCCCCTACCAGCCGCACGGCACCCTGTGGGAAGCCACCGCGACCGATGAGGCATTGCAGGGCAGCGTCACGCCCATCGTCTCGAATTTCAACGCGCGCGCCCACAACGGCGACACCTACCGCGCACTGTTCGGCGTCGCCACGCCGCAGGGAGTCAACCCGTCCACGCTGCCGCAAGGCGAAAAGACCACGGGCAAGCTCTATTTCGACGTCACCGGCGAGGCCCCCGACAGCGTGGTGTACGCCAACGCCGATCAGGATCTGATCGTCTGGCTCAAGCCGGCACCGGTGCAGAGCCCCGCGACCGGCTCGTCGCCGCGGTCGTGGCAGACACCGGCCGCCACGACGTCCACCAGCCCCACCACGTCGACCTCGGCGGCTCCCACCACCAGCGGCGCACCCACCACCAGCGCGGCACCGACGACGTCACCGGCCGCCAGCACCAGCCCGGCACCCGCCGGTAGCGCCGGCACGCCGTTGCCCGCCGATGCCACGGCCACAGCGGTCCCCGGTGGCAGCGCCGGCACCCCGCTGCCCGCCGGTGAGCAGGCCCCCGCACTGGTCCCGGCCGGCACCCAGCCCGCCGCCCCGGCCGCGGCTCCCGAAGCCGGCGCCGCCGCGGTCCCGGCTCCGGCCGAAGCGGTTCCGGCGCCGGGTGGCAGCGCGGGAACGCCGCTGCCCGCGGGTGCCGCGCCGACCACGACCGTCGTGGTCGCCCCGCCGGTCGGCTAACGCCCGAACAGCAGGACAGCAGGGTCGCTCAGGAGTGCGACGTCCACCAGGCGTAGAGGTGGTCGAGCGTCGGACCACCTGGGCGGCCCTGCACCACGCTGAACAACTGCTTGTCGATATCGGTCCACGCGACGGCCGGATTGTCGCCTTGGATACCGCACACCAGCGTGCCGCTGATCTCCTGCGGCGACGCGTTGTGCCGCCACGGCCCCGGCGTTCACTCACCCTTTCGACAGTTGTCGACAAACCTGGTTGGACGTGGTGCAATTGCCTCCATTTGCTCCCCGCGGGGTGAGCCGCGGTCGGCAACTTTCTGACATCCTCACCGACGCGCTTCCCGCACCCGCTCCGACGGGAGCACCGCGGCTGCAGCGGCGACGATGCGATCGACCTCGTCACGATCGCGCACGTGGCCGGCCAGTCGGTCACCACCGGGCGAGCGGGATAGCGTGCTCGCCAATCAGACTGCGCCCTCTGCGATTCCGTGGGATCGTCCACCACGGGCGCGCCATCGATGAGATGTTGCGGTCGGATCTGGATGTCCCGAAAGAGCAACGCCCCACCGCGCGAAAGGTTTTGGCACGTCTGGTCGATGAGCATGACGCGGACGGCTTGTCGTATTCGACGGTGTGCGACCACGTTCGGAAACGTCGCCCGCAGATCGCGGCGGAGGCGGGTCGGCCGTTGGAAGCAAGGGTTTGTGCCCCAGACGTATCGGCCCGGTACTGAGGCCGAGGTCGATTTCCATGATCTGTGGGTGGTGCTGGCCGGGGTGAAGACCACGACCGCGCTGTTCACCATGCGGCTGTCGTTCTCCGGGTGGGCAGCGCACCGACCCAAGGCCAGGAGGCGTTCTTGGAAGGCCACGTCTACGGGTTCGCCCGCCTGGGCAGGGTACCGGTCGACAAGATCCGCTACGACAACCTCAACAGCGCGGTCAAGCAGGTGCTGTTCGGGCGGTCTGCTGGGCGGATTATGCACCCGCAACCGTTTCGCGGGATGTTTGCGCTTCCCGCCCACCACCCGGCTCGGACTTCCCCGCAGGCGGTCGCTGACTGAGCACATCCGCCGATACTGCGATAGGCTTATTCCACGTCGTGCACGCTCGGTTAAGCGGACAGCCCGAGAACGCGGCGGACGGTCGGCGCGGCCCGCCTCACTCGTGGTAAACACCATGTCGTCTAACTGATCGGTCCTCTAATGAGCGTTGCAGCCATTGCTGACCCGTCTCCTATCGGCTATGTCATCGAATGCCGCGGCGCATGGGTGCGGGCCCAGATCCGCAGTGTCGCCTCGGTCATCTCTGTCACGGGAGGTCTTGATGGGGCCAACGTCGAGGCCGTGCTGGGCCACCTCAGTCGATTCACCACCCTGGGCAGCCCGTTGATCGTCGATGTCGACAGCGCCGACATCGGTGACAGCGCGGCCTTCGAGCATCTGCTGGCGACCTTCGGCGCCCAGTGCCGCCGCCACAGCATCGAGTGGGTGCTGGTCGCCAAGGCTGACCGTTGCCACCTGTCACCGACCGATGAGCAGCACGTCCTGCACGCCGATTCGGTAGCTGAGGGCTTGCAGCACTTCGTCTGGGCCAGCCACGCACGCCGAAACATTCCCCAGGCCCGAAAAACGAGGGGCTCGGGTCGGGGTCGCTGATGCTGCGGGTGCGGAGCCACTGCCTCGGGCCACGGATCCGACGATTGCCTGCAGCGTTAGACGGCGCCTCTCTGTGTCAAGAGCCTGGTATCGGGGTCGGTTGTAGGGTGGCTGCTGGTAGGCCCGGGAAGTGACTTGTCCGAAGCGTGAGTGTGCGGGGTTTGAGCTGGCCGCGCTGGATGTTGGAGTTGCCCCCGAGTGTCCTCCCGGGCCTGCCCCAAGTCTGGCTGCGTCGCGGATGAGCTGTCGGTAGACGACGTCGGAGAGGCGTCGTTTGAGGCAGCGCAACGCTTCTCGGTGGCACTTTCCGGCAGCGCGTTTTCTTCGGTAGTAGGCCCGCCCCGGGGTCTCACGGGCGATCTGAGTGATGGCCATCGTGTGCAGGCAGCAGTTGTTCTCGACGCGCTATAACGGGGAATCAGTTGGGGCGGTGCTGTATTGGTCGACGGCCCCTATCGTTGATGGGTATGTTTGCCGCGGAGGCGAAGGCGCGGTCTACGGGCGGTGTCGCTGGGTACCGATATGAAGGATTGCGGTCCCGAGGACGTCTGCGGCTTTGAAAGCCACGCTGGCTCCCGCGAGAACCGGCGCGGCGGCTTGAAATCCTGGAACTAGGGCTGCCCCGTAGGCTGCGAGTGAGGCACCACCGGAGGCCACCTCGAGTAACCCGCTGACGGGATGGCCGTGAGACGCCGAATTCACTCCTGTCTGGAGGTTGGTAATCGCCCCCGTCGGGGTGGCCGCGCCACTTAGCTGGACCAATTGCCTGCCGACGGATACCACTTCGCTGATGGCAGCGCTGACAGACGGCACTGCGGCGGTGCTGACAGACCGTCGTGCGCCCGACATAGTGGCAAGCGCGGGTGAGGTAGACGGCGAGCTTACCGTGTTCGCGCTCACGACAGTACGGATCGTGGTGAGTCCTCCGGGCGCCTTATGGGCAGCAGCAGTGAGTGAGTCAATGTGGACAGCAGTGGGTGTGGCATTTGATGATTTGCTGGCAGCGGCTGGGTTGCTGGTGTTGCTGCTTGACGACGGTTCGGAGTTGGGAGCACCGACTTTCACCGATGTGATGTGAGAGCTGCTTGATTGTTTACTAGGTGACGAGTTGCCGGGCGCGGCGTCCGCGTGCGCTACCCCCGACCCGCTGGCCAGCGTGGCGGCACCCACACCCAGCGTGACTGCGCCTGCTCCCAGCCACACGTACCCCTGGGTGCGGGCGCGATGCTCGTTCATTGCCCGGTGTCGACCCGTCATCTCTCAATTCCCGTCTCACGTCTTCACGTCACCAATCTGACCTTGACCCTATCGAAGACCCTATCGAATTAATACCCCAGGAAGGGACGCGGCGGCCAGCTGACACTGAACCATCCCGCGTTTGATGCACGTTTGATGCACGTTTGATGAACACTTCTTTTCGTAGGAAGGTGCATTTCATGACGAGCAAGTACGATGTCGCTTGCCAGGATGAGATCCCCCCTCCCGAGACCGTGGAGGCACGATCTCGGGGCGCCGCTTAGCCTCGATCCACTGATGAATTGGCTGTTCAGTGGGTGTCGGAATGAGGAAAGTGCCCTCTGAGCTGTGATGATGAGTGTTCTCTACGCACTTATCGGCACAACTTCGGAAAGGCACTTCCGGTGCAAGTGTCCCACAGG
>NZ_JAPFPY010000043.1 GCF_026240945.1 Mycolicibacterium sp. J2 | reverse complement strand
GCTCGCGTCCCCGGCCCGGTTCTGGCTACTCTTCTTCATGACGGTCCCCTTCTCCTGGTGTTCTTGGCGGAACGCCCGACACCTACCACACGGCAGGTCACGAGCGGGGGACCGCCACCTCAATTTCTACGAGACCCGGGACAACCTCGTTCATCTGGGGCATCGGCGTATCTCGCTAGGACGTCAGGTATTCGGGGGTGTTGACCGCAGCGATGACCAACCGGACGGGATTACCGGCCAGCGGTCGGAGGGCGGTGGCCGTGCTGTCCGACCACGCGCCGATCCCGAGGAGATACCCGGCGGCATCGACGCGATCTCCGGCACCGGCCTCCTGCACGATCGAGATGTCGCCCATCGGGACGAACTTGTTGGCCGCCCATACGCGGGCGGCGGTGCTGGTGGTGGACAGCCAGGCCTGGCCGCGGGGCCAGCCGCCGACGTCATAGGGATAGAACGGCCGTTGCCCCATCACGGTCAGCACGGCACTGCAGCCGGCGATGGTGTCGGGGCCGTCCAGCGGCACCGCGAGTGCGCGGATGACTCCCAGCAACCACTCGACCGGTGGCGTCACCATGCTGCCCGCGGCGGCGGTGAACGCCGGGTCGAGGAAGACGGCTTTGGTCAGTGCCTTCAGATTCCGGTCCGGTCCGTACGCCGCGACCAGCCTGGCGCGGGTGTCCGGCGGCGCTGGGGCGTCCGAGGCCAACAGCCGCCACAGCTTTCCGGCGATGAAGTCGGCCGAACCGGGCTGGGCGAGGACGATATCGCAGAACGCCTTGTCGTCGTGATTGCCGGTGACGCCGAGCACGGTCTTGGGTGACGTGTCGTGATTCTCCGGCGAGACGATCGTCGTGGCGCCCGGTGCCACATAGCGTCCGGTCAGTGCCCTGGCGCCTTCGCGGACATCGGCTTCGGTGTATCCGTTGTTGTGCCCCAACGTGAACAGCTCCATGAATTCGCGGGAGAGGTTCTCGTTCGGTGCCGCCTAGGTGTTGCGCACCGCGTCCAGCCACTGCGCCATCGCGGCGTCGGTCAGCATCGCGTAGGCGAGCACCCGGAAATCGCCCAGGGCCAGGGTGCGCAGCTTCTGGTTTTGGGCGGCCATCAGTTCGGCCGCCACCACCTTCTCTGCCGACGTGGCGAAGTGGTTGTGCCACACCAATGTCAGTTTTTCGTGGATGGGCTGCTGCACGGCGGCCATCCGGCGTAACCACCAGGCCGAGAGTTCCTGCATTTGCCCGTACAGGCCGCTGATGAACTGCGTGCGGGCCTGCTGGTTGGCGTTGTCCGGCGGCAGCGGGGGCGTGATGGGGGTCGGCATCGGCGTGGCGACGGCCCCTGGGTCGGCGTCCGGGTTCATGTTCAGCGCCGTGTCCAGATACACCGACCAGTCCTGGCTTACCGCCGCATCCACCTGGCGGCCGGACGTGCCGAAGCCTGCCCTCCGCAACATCCGTGCGGTGGCCAGCCACTGGGGGGACTGCGTCGCCGTGGTTCCTCCTCCGAGCCGATGTGTGGGCCGGTTCACATGAAGGATAGAGCCATTTGCCGTGTTTGCTACATGCAGATGCAGAAGTGGCGGAATCTGTGCGGGATGCGGCTCACAGTCTGCGGGTCAGCGCCTCGGATGCGGCGAGCAGATCGGCAGCCCATCGGGCTCCGGGGCGGCGCCCCATCCGATCGATGGGGCCGGACACCGACACCGCGGCGATCACCGTGCCGCGAGCGTCGCGCACCGGAGCCGACACACTGGCCACCCCGGGTTCGCGTTCGGCGGCACTTTGCGCCCACCCGCGTTTGCGTACCTCGGCCAGTGTGCGTTCGGTGAATTTCGCCGACGGCAGCACCGCCTGCTGGGTGGCCGCATCGCTGAACGCCAGCAGAACTTTGGCTCCGGATCCGGCGGTCATCGGTAACCGCGTGCCGACCGGCACGGTGTCGCGCAGTCCCGCGGGCGGTTCGAGTGCCGCCACACACACCCGGGCGGTGCCCTCGCGCCGGTACAGCTGCACGCTCTCGCCGGTGATTTCGCGCAACCGGGGCAGGATTGCCGCACCGGCGGCGACCAGTGGATCGTTGACGTGGCCGGCGAGTTCGGTCAGCGCAGGGCCCAGGCGCCAGCGGCCCTCCGGGTCGCGGGCCAGTAGCCGGTGCACTTCCAGGCCGGCGGCGAGGCGGTGCGCGGTGGCGCGGGGCAGGCCGGTCCGCTCGCACAGTTCGGCCAGACCGCAGGGCGATTCGGCGATCGTGTGCAGTACGCCCACCGCTTTGTCGAGGACGCCTATGCCGCTATCCTGTCTCATAGGGAGATACTAGCGTTCCATATCGTGAGATTGCCAGCCCGTCACGTCCGGACGCCCCGACACGAATCGAGACAGTCATGGAGCAAAGTCAGAAGCCGAAGACCCTGGCCGAAAAGGTCTGGGACGACCACGTTGTGGTGCGTGGCGGGGGTGCCGGCTCCACCAAGGAGCCCGATCTGATCTACATCGATCTGCATCTGGTGCACGAGGTCACCAGCCCGCAGGCGTTCGACGGTCTGCGCATCGCCGGACGGCCGGTGCGCCGGCCCGATCTGACGATCGCCACCGAGGACCACAATGTGCCGACTGTCGATATCGACAAGCCGATCGCCGACCCGGTCTCGCGCACCCAGGTGGAAACGCTGCGGCGCAACTGCGAGGAATTCGGGATCCGCTTGCACCCGATGGGCGATGCCGAGCAAGGCATCGTGCACATCATCGGCCCGCAGCTGGGCCTGACCCAGCCGGGCATGACGGTGGTCTGTGGGGACAGCCACACCTCGACGCACGGCGCCTTCGGGGCGATCGCGATGGGTATCGGCACCTCCGAGGTCGAACATGTGCTGGCCACTCAGACGCTTCCGCTCAAGCCGTTCAAGACCATGGCGGTCAACGTCGACGGTGTGCTGCCCCCTGGTGTGAGCGCCAAGGACATCATCCTGGCGGTCATCGCGAAGATCGGTACCGGCGGCGGACAGGGCCACGTCATCGAATACCGGGGCAGTGCCATCGAATCGCTGTCGATGGAGGGCCGCATGACGATCTGCAATATGAGCATCGAGGCCGGCGCCCGGGCCGGGATGGTGGCTCCCGACGAGACCACCTACGAGTTCCTCAAGGGCCGACCGCACGCGCCGACCGGGGCCGACTGGGATGCGGCGGTGGCAGCCTGGAGCCGGTTACGCACCGACGAGGGCGCCGAATTCGACACCGAGGTATACATCGACGCCGCCACGCTGAGTCCGTTCGTCACATGGGGAACCAATCCCGGGCAGGGCGTGCCGTTGTCGGGGAATGTGCCCGACCCCGAATTGATGGCGGGCGACGACGAGCGCCAAGCCGCGGAAAAGGCATTGGCATACATGGACCTTCGAGCGGGTACCCCCATGCGAGATATCGCCGTGGATGCCGTGTTCGTCGGGTCGTGCACCAACGGGCGTATCGAGGATCTACGCGTGGTGGCCGAAATACTGGACGGCCGCAAAGTGGCGGACGGCGTCCGGATGCTTGTCGTCCCGGGTTCCATGCGGGTGCGCGCGCAGGCCGAATCCGAAGGCTTGGGGGAGATCTTCACCGCCGCGGGGGCCGAGTGGCGGCAGGCCGGTTGCTCGATGTGTCTGGGGATGAACCCGGATCAGCTGGCGCCGGGAGAACGCTGCGCCTCGACCTCCAACCGGAATTTCGAAGGCCGTCAGGGCAAGGGCGGTCGCACCCATCTGGTGTCGCCGGCCGTCGCCGCCGCGACCGCGGTGCGCGGCACGCTGTCCTCGCCCGCCGATCTGACCCCCGCACCGACCCGCTAGAAGGAGACTCTGATGCAAGCTTTCACCACTCACACCGGAATCGGAGTTCCGCTGCGGCGGTCCAATGTGGACACCGATCAGATCATTCCGGCGGTCTATTTGAAGCGGGTCACCCGAACCGGTTTCGAGGACGGATTGTTCGCCGCCTGGCGGACTGATCCGGCTTTCATCCTCAATTTGGCGCCGTTCGACAAAGGGTCGGTATTGGTCGCCGGCCCCGATTTCGGCACCGGATCTTCCCGCGAACACGCGGTGTGGGCTCTCATGGATTACGGCTTCCGGGTCGTCATCTCGCCCCGATTCGCCGATATCTTCCGGGGCAATGCGGGTAAGGCAGGGTTGTTGGCGGCAGAAGTCACACATGACGATGTGGAACTGCTGTGGAAGTTGATCGAGCAGAATCCGGGTCTGGAAATCACTGTGAATCTTCAAGATCGGAATATCACCGCTGGAACGGTCATGGTGCCGTTCACGATTGACGACTACACGGCCTGGCGACTGCTCGAAGGGCTCGACGATATAGGCCTTACGCTGCGGAAACAGGATGAGATAGCGGCCTTCGAGCAGCGTCGTCCGAGCTTCAAGCCGACTACTTTGCCGGCCTGATTTCGGGTCTTCCGGGGGCCCAAATCCCGCCCGGCAACCACATTCTCGGACGGCCGTACCACCGCCCAAGTGGGGCAACCGAATCCAAAAAAGTTCCTCAGCTATGCCTGAAACTGCGCGTGGCTCTTGGAAATATGCAGCACATGGGTTTACCGTGTCCTCTAGTCGGTCCAAAGTGGACCACTGACTTCGGAGGGTTTGGATGAACAAAGCAGAGCTCATCGACGCACTCACAGCCAAGTTGGACACCGATCGTCGACAGGCTACTGCGGCGGTTGAGAACATCGTCGACACGATTGTGCGGGCTGTGCACAAGGGCGAGAGCGTCACCATCACCGGCTTCGGTGTCTTCGAGCAGCGCCGTCGCGCCGCTCGCGTTGCGCGCAACCCGCGCACCGGTGAGACCGTCAAGGTGAAGCCGACCTCGGTGCCGGCATTCCGTCCCGGTGCTCAGTTCAAGGCTGTTGTCTCTGGCGCACAAAAGCTCCCGGCCGACGGTCCGGCCGTGAAGCGTGGTGTGGCCGCCGCCCCGGCAAAGCGCACCGCCGCCAAGAAGGCTGCCCCGGCCAAGAAGGCTCCGGCCAAGAAGGCTCCGGCCACCAAGGCTGCCGTCAAGAAGGCTCCGGCGACCAAGGCTCCCGCCAAGAAGGCTCCTGCCAAGAAGGCCACTGCTACCAAGGCCGCACCGGCGAAGAAGGCTCCGGCCAAGAAGGCTCCGGCCACCAAGGCTCCGGCCAAGAAGGTTGTCGCCAAGGCTCCGGCCAAGAAGGTCGCGGCGAAGGCTCCGGCCAAGAAGGTCGCCACCAAGGCTCCCGCCAAGAAGGCTCCTGCCAAGAAGGCAGCACCCGTCAAGCGCGGCCGCAAGTAGCACAACCCCCATATCGACACGAATACGCCGTGGATCAGCAAGATCCGCGGCGTATTCGTGTGTGATCAGCCCTGCGGGTTTATTCCTCGACAGCCAGCGGACTACCGATGTGATCGGCGGCGACCAGACGCTCGCCGGCCAGTGACAGCACCCAGGTGCTGCCCTTGCGGTTGCGCGACTTGTCCGGTTTGACCCCGTCGCGTTCACACCACCACGCGATGAGATCCGGAATGACCTTGCCCTGCGTGCAGATCACCGGCGTACCCGCGGCATGGACTGCTTCACCCGCGATCTCGAGCACACGGGAGCGGCCGCGACCGCGGTGGTCGTTGTAGGCCTCCTCGGTCAGCGCCGGTTCGTCGATGATCGGCATGCCGAGCTCCTCGGCCAGCGGCTGGAGCGTCTGGTGACAGCGTGTCCGGGGCGCCGCGTACAGCCGGTCGGCGCCGAACGCGAGCAACTGCCCGACAAGTGATTCGGCCTGCGCCCGACCCCGCTTGTCCAGTGGGCGGTTCCGGTCGTCGCCCTTGTACCGGGACCTCCTGCCGGCCAGTCCGTGCCGGACGATGAGCACCGTGTTGGTATGCGCCGGTGCTTTGGTGAAGCGTCGCAGCACCTTCCGGTCTTGGGGGTATTGCAGGTGGTCCAGCGCCTGCGCGGGTGGCAGCCAGAGTAGTTGGTCCACCTCGGCATTGGGGACGAACTCACCGTCAATGGTGCGTGCCGCCCAGTAGCGCACCTTCTTGATGTCGGCGTCGACAGGGTAGCTGACCGCCGGGAGGCGGCGTCCCAACTGACAGGCGTACCCGGTCTCCTCGAGAATCTCGCGCACCGCCGTGACCGGTTCCGTCTCGCCGGGATCCACCTTGCCCTTGGGCAACGACCAATCGTCGTACCGGGGACGGTGCACGATGGCGACCTCGATGGGACTGTCGCCGCTGGCGACGTTGATGGGACTGTCGCCGTTCTGCCGCCATAGCACTGCGCCCGCCGCGTGGATGGTCTTGGGGCGGGTCACCGTGTTCGGCACATCAACTCCTATGCGGTCGCGTGGCGGCAGCGGCGCGTGCAGCCGTCACGGATGCCGATGGCGTTCCATCATCGACACCTGGTGATCGCGTACCGTCTGGCCCTCGAGTGGCAAAGCTGTCCAGTGACCGTCGGCCCGCAGTTCCCAGCACCGGGTGGCCGGATCCATTGCGGACTCGAAGATGTCATCGAGCTGGGCTGTCAGCCGGGAATCCTTGACCTGAGCCATGACCTCGACGCGGCGGTCGAGATTACGATGCATCATGTCGGCGCTGCCGATCCAGAACTCGTTGATGGCATTGAAGTGAATAATTCGCGAGTGCTCCAGGAAACGGCCCAGGATCGAGCGTACGACGATGTTCTCGGAGAACCCGGGCACTCCCGGCTTGAGCGCGCAGATTCCGCGCACCACCACCTCGACCCGCACCCCGGCCTGGGAGGCGCGGTAGAGCGCGTCGATCACCTGTTCGTCGACGAGCGCGTTGGCCTTCAGCCGGATTCGCCCGTCCGCGCCGTCCTGGGTTGCGGCGATCTCGCGTTCGATCCGTTCGATGATGCCGCGGCGCACTCCGTACGGTGCGACCAACAGGTTGCGGTAGGACTCCTTGCGCGAGTAGCCGGTGAGCGAGTTGAACAAGTCGGTGAGATCGGCGCCGACCTCCGGTGAGGCGGTCAGCAGGCCGACATCCTCATACAGGCGGGCAGTTTTCGGGTTGTAGTTGCCGGTACCGATATGGCAATACCGTCGTATGGTCGATCCCTCGCGCCGCACCACCAGCGCGGTCTTGCAGTGTGTCTTCAGTCCGATCAACCCGTACACCACGTGGACGCCGGCCTGTTCCAGCGTCCTGGCCCACTTGATATTGGCCTGTTCGTCGAAGCGGGCCTTGATCTCCACCAGCGCCACCACCTGCTTGCCGGCCTCGGCTGCGTCGATCAGGGCGTTGACGATCGGGGAGTCACCGGAGGTGCGGTAGAGCGTCTGCTTGATGGCCAGCACGTTCGGATCCGCCGCGGCCTGCTCGATGAACCGCTGCACCGTGGTGGAGAACGAGTCATAGGGGTGATGCACCAGAACGTCACCGTCGCGCAGCGTCGAGAAGATACTCTTCGGAGTTTCCCGTTCGCCGAAAGCCGGTGGGGTGGCGGGCACGAACGGACGATCCTTGAGGTCGGGCCGATCGACCCCGTAGATCTGCCACAGGGAAGACAGATCCAACAAACCCGGCACCTCGATGACGTCACCGGGATGCACGTCGAGTTCGCGCAACAGCAGCTCGAGCATGTTCTCGGTCATGTCACCGGCGACCTCCAGGCGCACCGGTGAGCCGAACCGGCGCCGAGCCAGCTCGCGTTCCAGGGCCTGCAGCAGGTCCTCGTCGCGGTCCTCGGCCACCTCGAAGTCGGCGTTGCGGGTGATCCGGAAAGCGTGCTGCTCGACGATTTCCAACCCGGGGAACAACACCGGCAGGAATACCGCGATGAGCGTCTCCAGCGGCAGGAACCGGATAGGTCCTGCCGTGCCGTCCTCGGATTGCCTGGGCGGCAGTTCGACGAACCGGTCGACGTTGTCCGGCACCTTGATTCGGGCGAAGTGCTGAGTGCCGTCGTCGGGCTGGCGGACGGTGATCGCGAGATTGAGGCTCAGCCCGCTCACGAAGGGGAACGGATGTGCCGGGTCCACCGCCAGCGGGGTGAGCACCGGGAACACCTGCTCGTGGAAATAGGTCGACAGCCGTTCGCGCTCGCGCTCGTCGAGGTCGTTCCACGTGACGATGACGATGCCGCGCTCGGCCAAGGCCGGCCGCACCGATTCCAGGAACACCTGGGCGTGTCTGCTCGCCAACTGTTGGGTGCGCTCACCGATCCGCCGCAGTTGTTCGCGCGGGGACAGCCCGTCGGCCGAGCGCACCGACAACCCCATCTCGTCGCGGCGCTTCAATCCGGCGACCCGAACCATATAGAACTCATCGAGATTCGAGGAGAAGATGGCGAGGAATTTCGCCCGTTCCAGTAGCGGCAGGGACGGGTCGGCGGCCAGTGCCAGCACGCGGGCGTTGAAGTCCAGCCAGCTCAGCTCGCGGTTGAGGTAGCGGTCCTCGGGCAGCGCGTCCACCGGAGGCGCCGAGGTCGCGGCCGGGGGCGCGTCGGGAGTGCTTTCGGGTGACGTCCACTCGGCGTCGGTAGGTCGCGTCTCGGCTTCGGTCATGCACCGATCATTGCGCATCGCGGTGCGACGGGTCTACCCGTCACACCCGGTGCACGTGAGATTGCCGACGACGCGACTGGTGGCAGGGCCGACGCCGAGCCGCAGTGCCGCCGCCAGATCGTCGGGGGTGTCGATATCGCAGCGCAGGCCGGGCCAGTCGCCCGTCAGTTCGACCGCGCCCGAATCAGCATGGCGGCGTGCAGAATCGGCGCCGAACAAGGGATCCAATGGCGAGTCGAACGCGAACAGCGCCGAGGTGCCGGTGCCATGCCGGTCACCGACGAAACTCCGTCGATGGTGGGCGGCGGTGGCAATGGCATCAGAGAGCTCGGCGGCCCGCAACGCGGGCAGGTCGCCCTGAAGCACGACGATGTCCGTTGCGTCATGCGATCTTTCGGCTTCCATCAGGGCGTTGTTCAGTGGGTTGGGGTGGCCGTCGGGCGTCGGGTCGGTCAGCACCTTGGCGCCGAGGTCGACCGCCGCCGCGGCCGCGGCGGGATCCGGCGTGACCACGGTGATCGAACTCACCGCGGGGGCGGCGGCCGCAGCGGCGATGGTGTCGGTCAGCATGGCGAGCACCAGGCGCTCGCGGGTGGACGCGGACAGCACCGGCGCGAGCCGGGTCTTGGCGGCGTTGAGCCGCTTGACCGCGATCACCAGTCCCACCTGTGGCAGCCCGCTGGCTGCGTCCGTCGCCGACTGCTCCTGCGTCACAGGTGCCATCCTGCCAGCAGCGCCCAGCGCGTTAGGGTGAAGCGTGGTCGAAGCCGCGGTGATGGGTGCCGGTGCCTGGGGCACTGCGCTGGCGAAGGTGCTTGCCGATGCCGGAAACGGCGTCACGTTGTGGACGCGGCGGGCCGAGCTCGCCGAAGAGATCAACGCGACGCACCGCAATCCCTTCTACCTCGAAGACACCGTGCTGCCCGAGCGCATCAGGGCGACCAGCGATCCGGCGGAGGCGCTTGACGGCGCCTGCACCGTGTTGCTCGGAGTGCCGTCGCAGACCATGCGCGGCAATCTCGAGCAGTGGAAGCACCTGATCGGTGCCGATGCCACGCTGGTGAGCCTGGCCAAGGGAATCGAGCTGGACAGCTTGATGCGGATGAGCCAGGTCGTGGTGCAGGTGACCGGTGCCGACCCGGCGCGGGTGGCGGTGGTGTCCGGGCCCAACCTGGCCAAGGAGGTCGCCGACGAACAGCCGGCGGCCACCGTCGTCGCATGCACCGATTCCGGCCGTGCGGTGGCGCTGCAGCGGGCGTTCTTGACCCCGTACTTCCGGCCGTACACCAACGCCGACGTGGTCGGCGCCGAGATCGGCGGCGCCTGCAAGAACGTCATCGCGCTGGCCTGCGGGATGGCCGCCGGCGTCGGGCTGGGGGAGAACACCTCGGCCGCCATCATCACCCGCGGCCTGGCCGAGATCATGCGGCTGGGAATCGCGTTGGGCGCCAAGGGGGCCACCCTGGCCGGGCTGGCCGGAGTCGGCGATCTGGTCGCGACGTGCACCTCACCCCACTCGCGTAACCGGTCGTTCGGGGAACGCCTCGGTCTGGGCGGCTCGATGGAATCGGCCCTGCAGGCCGCCGAGGGGCACGTCGCCGAGGGGGTCACCTCGTGCCGATCGGTGCTGGCACTGGCGTCCAGTTACGACGTCGAGATGCCGCTCACCGATGCCGTGCACCAGGTGTGCCACCGCGGGTTGTCGGTGAAGGAAGCCGTCATGCTGCTGTTGGGGCGCAGCACCAAACCGGAATAGGAGCCATCGTGAGCGCCGGTTACGGGGACTCCACGCGGAGTGTGAATGCCATTGGTGCACATGCCGTTCCCGGTGATCCCGTGGCTCCCGGACCGGTGCCTGCATCGGCCTATCATCTGTCCGCCGACGAATCCGCGGCGTTGGACACCTACGGTCGGGCGTCGAATCCGACCTGGCGTCAACTGGAGTCGGCGCTGGCCGAGCTGGAGGGCGCGTCCGCCGCGCTGACCTACGGTTCGGGGATGGGGGCCATCACCTCGGTGCTGCGCGTCCTGACCCGGCCGCAGACCACCCTGGTGGTGCCCGCCGACGGTTATTACCAGGTGCGCAGATACGCCGTGGAATACCTTGCACCGCATGGTATTACCGTCATCGAAGCGACGGCCGAGCAGATGTGCGACGCTGCCGCCCTGGCGGACGTGGTGCTGGCGGAGACACCGGTGAACCCGACATTGGACGTGGTCGACCTGCACCGGCTGGCCACCATCTGCCGGTCCAAGGGCGCCACTCTGGTGGTGGACAACACCGCCGCCACCCCACTGGCGCTGCAACCGCTGTCCCTGGGGGCCGACCTGGTGGTCGCCAGCGCCACCAAGGCCCTGTCCGGGCACAGCGACCTGCTGGCGGGATACGTCGCCGGCTGCAACGAGGACCTGATGGCGCGCGTGGAGCGCGACCGGCTGTTGGCCGGGCCGATCCTGGGCACCTTCGAAGCGTGGCTGGTGTTGCGCAGCCTGGGCACCGCGGGTCTGCGCATCGAGCGACAATGCCGCAACGCCGCCGCGGTGGCGCTGATGCTGCGTGACCACCCGGCCGTGCGGTCGGTGCGCTATCCCGGCCTGCCCGAGGATCCGTCCTATCCGCTCGCAGCCGAGCAGATGAGACGCTTCGGCGGTCTGGTGGCCGTCGAGTTGGCCGACGCCGCGGCTGTGCACGCCCTGATCGAGCGCAGTTCGCTACTGGTCTCCGCGACCAGCTTCGGCGGTCTGCATACCTGCGTCGACCGCCGGGCCCGGTGGGGTGACCCCGTCGGCGACGGGTTCGCACGGCTGTCACTGGGCATCGAGGACACCGACGACATCGTGGCCGATATCGAGGGTGCACTGGCCTGAGCCACCCCGCTCCGGCGTCAGCCGGTAACGTCTCCTGTTTGTGAGTGCCCGTATCCGCGTCGCCGTCGTCTACGGCGGACGCAGCTCTGAGCACGCGATTTCGTGTGTTTCGGCAGGCAGCATCCTGCGCAATCTCGATCCGGAGCGGTTCGAGGTGGTCGCCGTGGGCATCACACCCGGAGGCTCCTGGGTGCTCACCGATGGGCGCCCGGACACGCTGGCCATCACCGACGGCCGGCTGCCCGAGGTGACCGGTGCCTCCGGGACTGCGCTGGCCTTGCCCGCCGATCCGCATCGCAGCGGTCAGCTGCTCGCGCTCGGCGAGGCCGCCGGGGAGATGCTGGCCACCGTCGACGTGGTGTTCCCGGTGCTGCACGGGCCGTACGGGGAGGACGGCACCATCCAAGGCCTGCTCGAGCTGGCCGGCGTGCCCTATGTCGGCGCCGGGGTGTTGGCCAGCGCCGCGGGCATGGACAAGGAGTTCACCAAGAAGCTGCTCGCCGCCGAGGGACTGCCGATCGGTGACCAGGTGGTGCTACGCGCCCACCACACGACGGTGCAGCTGGAAGACCGGGAGCGCCTCGGCCTGCCGGTCTTCGTCAAACCGGCCCGCGGGGGATCGTCGATCGGCGTCAGCCGGGTGACGGCATGGGATCAGTTGCCGGCCGCCATCGAGCAGGCCCGCAAGCACGACCCCAAGGTGATCGTCGAAGCGGCGGTGCTGGGCCGTGAGCTGGAATGCGGCGTCTTGGAGTTTCCCGACGGCCGCGTCGAGGCCAGCACTGTCGGCGAGATCCGGGTCGCCGGTGTGCGGGGCCGCGACGACGGCTTCTACGATTTCGCGACCAAGTACCTGGAGGACGCCGCCGAGCTGGACGTGCCCGCCAAGGTCGACGACACCGTCGCCGAGGAGATTCGGCAGCTCTCGGTCCGGGCGTTCCGCGCCATCGATTGCCAGGGTCTGGCCCGAGTGGACTTCTTTCTCACCGACGACGGTCCGGTGATCAACGAGATCAACACCATGCCGGGATTCACCACCATCTCGATGTACCCGAGGATGTGGGCGGCCAGCGGCGTGGACTATCCCACCTTGCTGGCGACGATGGTGGACACGGCCATCGCCCGCGGCACCGGCCTGCGCTAGTTCTTCGGGCTGGCCGCGGCAAGCGCGGCCTGGGCGGTGCGGATATCGCCCATCCCGGACTGGATGGCGGACACCAGGGTGTTCAACGCGCCACGATCGCCGTCCGGGGTGATGTCATCGCAGTGCGTTCCGACCTCGATGAAACTGGCTGCCGCCGAACTCATCGGCGCCGTCACATCCTCCACCGGCGCCGGCAACGTCTTCTCGATCGAATGCCCGACACTGCCGATCCGGCCACATGCGTCACGCATATTCGGGACATTCTGGGCGTCCATCGCGGTCTGGAAGTCGGCCAGCGCGATGTTCAGTCGCTTCAGCGCGCTTTGGGTGGTGCTCTGCCAGCGGGCGGCCGCGGCGCCCTTGGCGGCGACCACACCGGGCGACGGCGCGGTGGGCGTGCCCGACATCAACACCACCGCGTCGGTGGCGTGGGGCAGCTGGCCGTCGCCGGTGAACGGTTGCATCAAGACGGCGGCGGCGACGGCGGCGGTTCCCGCAGCGGCGGCCGTGAGTTTGCTGAGTCGCATCCCTCCTATAGTGCCTCAGGAAGGCGGCCTGGGTACAGCCACCGCTCAGGTCGGGGCCTCAGGCCGGGGGGCCGGGCGAGAGGGGTTGGGCCGGCATCACCTGCGCGATCGTGCGCGACATCACCTGAATCGGGCTGGGCCCCGACCCTTGCGGCAGCGTGAGGGCCACGTAGATGCCCCGGTCGACGGCGAACCAGGTGCTCGCACCGTCGCCTTTGACCTCGAACCAACTCACCTCGTCGACCACCTGCAGGGGTGCCCCGACCACGAAACCGCCGGGTCGGTCCAACCCGCAGCGCAAGATCACCGGATCGGCGGTCGGATCGCTGGGCTGCCACGCCGCGGCACCGGCAGGCACCGGCTCGGCAGCCACCGCACGGCGGTAGTCACCGAGCTGATCGGGCAGGCTGGCCAGCAACGCCGCACACTGCGGGCTGTCCGCGGCCGGGGCGGGCGCCCCGGCGATGGCGACCGGGCGCGGCGCCGGATCGTTCTGCCGGATCGCGGCCAGGGTCAGCAAGACGATCACCGCGGCCAGCGCAACACCGGCGGCCGCGATGATCAGGCCCCGTGGCGGACCGTCGTGAATATCGGACTCGGGCACCTGCGCAACTCTATGGGGCGATCCCGTCGGCGATCAGACAGGTCAGCGTGCGGGTGATCCCGGGGACCTGGCGGACGCCGGCGGCGACGGTGTCGTGCAGGTCGGTCAGGGAGTCCGCGCCGATCCGGGCGACCACGTCGTACGGACCGGTCACGTATTCGGCCGAGCGCACCCCGGGCAGCCCGGCCAGTTGCTTGGCAACGACCTCGGCGCGGCCCACCTCGGTTTGAATCAGCATGAAAGCCTCCACCACCGGGTGTGCCCTCCGTTCCACTACATAGACTCGGCGCCGCAGGGCCCAAACGTACCGCAGGTCGCGCGACTGTTCGAGGTGGAGGCAGGTGAGATGACGGACAGTGAGCCCACGCTCGCTCAGCTCGGCGAATTCACCGTCATCGACCGGATCACCGCGGGGCGGGTGCAGCCACCCGCGGTCGTGCTCGGTCCCGGTGACGACGCCGCTGTCGTCCGCGCCCCCGACGGGCGGACGGCGGTGTCCAGCGACATGCTGGTGCAGGATCGACATTTTCGGCTGGACTGGTCCAGTCCGCACGACATCGGCCGCAAGGCGATCGCGCAGAACGCCGCCGATATCGAGGCGATGGGTGCGACGGCGACGGCATTCGTGGTGGCTTTCGGGGCGCCCAAGGACACGCCGACGGCCGCCGCCGTCGCGCTGAGCGACGGGATGTGGACGGAGGCGGCACTATTCGGCGCCGGGATCGTCGGCGGCGATCTGGTCAGCGCGCCGCTCTGGGTGATCTCGGTGACCGTGCTCGGTGACCTCGGTGGCCGCGAACCCGTCCGCCGGGATACCGCACGCGCCGGCGACATCGTGGCTGTGGCAGGCGAGTTGGGTCGCTCAGCTGCTGGATATGCGCTGTGGGTCAACGGAATTCGTGATCACGACGACCTTCGGCGGCGGCACCTGGTGCCCACCCCGCCGTACGGGCAGGGTCCCGTCGCGGCCTGCGCCGGGGCCAGTTCGATGACCGACGTGTCCGACGGGCTGGCGGCCGACCTCGGTCATATCGCCACGGCGTCCGGGGTGCTGATCGACCTGTCGGCCGAGTTGATGCGCCCCGACCATGCCGTGCTGGCGCCGGTGGCAGCCACCGTCGGTGCCGATGCCTGGGATTGGGTGTTGGGCGGGGGTGAGGACCACGCCCTGGTGGCGACCTTCGCCGGCGCGCCACCGCCGGGCTGGCGCACCATCGGGCGGGTGCTCGACGGGCCGGCGGGTGTGCTTCTGGACGGTCGGCCGTGGCAGGGAAGCGCGGGCTGGCAGTCGTTCTGAGTGTCGGACACGCTAGTTTTGGCGCTCGTGACACCACGCTCTCTGACTGAACTCGTCGAGCCGGGCTGGGCGCGTGCGCTCGAGCCGGTGGCCCCCCAGGTCGCGCAGTTGGGCGAGTTCCTACGCGAGGAGCTGGCGGCTGGGCACCGCTACCTGCCGGCCGGCGAGAACGTGTTGCGGGCCTTCACGTTCCCGTTCGAGGAGGTGCGGGTGCTGATCGTGGGCCAGGACCCCTACCCGACGCCGGGGCATGCCGTCGGGTTGAGCTTTTCGGTGGCGCCCGATGTCCGGCCGGTGCCGCGCAGCCTGGCCAACATCTTCAACGAGTACAGCACGGATCTGGGTTACCCCGTGCCGGCGACCGGTGACCTGACGCCGTGGGCGCAGCGGGGGGTGATGCTGCTGAACAGGGTGCTGACGGTGCGCCCGGGCAGCCCGGCCTCACACCGCGGCAAGGGCTGGGAAGCGGTCACCGAGCGGGCGATCCGGGCGTTGGTGGCCCGACCGCAGCCGTTGGTGGCGGTGTTGTGGGGGCGCGATGCGGCCACCCTCAAGCCGATGCTTGCCGAGGGTGGCTGTGCGGTGATCGAGTCGGTGCACCCGTCGCCGTTGTCGGCGTCGCGCGGATTCTTCGGGTCGCGGCCGTTCAGCCGGACCAACGAACTGCTGGAGAAGATGGGGGCGGAGCCGATCGACTGGCTGCTGCCGTAACACAAATAGGCCGGGGGACCGAAGTCCACCGGCCTATCGGCACGACGTGCGGCTGGAGATCAGCCGCGGGTGACCTTGCCAGCCTTGAGGCAGGAGGTGCAGACGTTGAGGCGCTGCTTGTTGCCGCCGGGGCGGGCAACGGCGCGCACGGTCTGGATGTTCGGATCCCAGCGACGGCTGGTCCGGCGGTGAGAGTGCGACACCGACTTGCCGAAGCCGGGGCCCTTTGCGCAGATATCGCACACGGCAGCCATACCTAGAACTCCTCGTATCAGTACTTGGGGGCCTGGATGCTGCGCCGCAAATGGCGTCGCGAGCCGACCCGACAACCTGACCAGGATACCGGCCGGGTCGGTGGATCACCAAAACGGTCCACAACCTGTGCAGCAGCGCACCGGATTGTCGGGCGCGGTGGCTAGGCTGGCGCGGTCCGGTGCGGTCAGGTGAGGAGTGATGTGTCCGAGATTTCGGGGGCTCGGCTCGACGCTCCCGGCCTGCGCGGCTGGGCGCACGACGCCGTCGGGCACCTGATCACCCACACCGACGAGATCAACCGCCTGAACGTCTTCCCGGTGGCGGATTCCGACACCGGCACCAACATGCTGTTCACCATGCGTTCGGCCGTGGTGTGGGCCGATGACCGCGCCGGTGACGACGCCGCAACGGGGGTGGCCGGCGTAGCGGCCGCGCTCGCCGAAGGCGCCCTGCACGGTGCGCGCGGCAATTCCGGGGTGATCCTGTCCCAGATCCTGCGTGCGCTGGCCGAGGTCACCGCCGGGCGCGGCCTGGCCGAGATCGACGGGCCGGTGCTGGCCGAGTCCCTGCGCCGCGCCGAGGGGCTGGTCGTAGCATCCGTGGGGGAAGCGGTGCCCGGCACCATCGTGTCGGTGCTGCAGGCCGCGGCCGGCGCCGCCGAACAGCAGGCCGGCGCGGGCGCCGACCTGGTGACGGTGGTCGGCTCGGCCGCCGAGGCAGCCGCGACCGCCCTGGCCCGCACCACCGATCAACTCGACGTGCTCGCCGAGGCCGGCGTGGTGGACGCCGGTGGGCGTGGCCTGCTGGTGCTGCTGGACGCCATGACGGCGACCCTGACCGGTACCGCGCCGCGGCGGCCGAGCTACCAACCGGCCGCCGGTCAGGCCGAGACGGTGACCACCGCCGCCACGCCGCAGTTCGAGGTCATGTATCTGCTCAGCGACTGCCGCCAGGACGGCGCCGGACGGTTGCGCAGGCTGCTGGACGGTCTCGGTGATTCGGTGGCCATCGGCGACGCCGGCGCCGGGAGGTTCTCGGTACACGTGCACACCGACGATGCGGGCGGCGCCGTCGAGGCGGGCCTGTCGGTCGGGTCGTTGAGCCGGATCCAGATCACTGCGCTGTCCGGGGCGCACCCGCACGCGCACCGGACCCGGGACCGTGCCGTGCTCGCGGTGGTCGACGGCGACGGAGCGGCGGAGTTGTTCGCCGGTGAGGGCGCCCGCGTGCTGCGGGCCGGTGCCACCCCGATCACCGCCCAGCAGTTGTTGCGGGCACTGGTCGAGGCGGATGCCGCGCAGGTGATGTTGCTGCCCAACGGCTATATCGCCGCCGAGGAACTGGTCGCCGGCTGCACCGCGGCGACCGGATGGGGTATCGACGTGGTCCCGGTCCCGGCGGCGTCCATGGTGCAGGGGCTGGCCGCGCTGGCGGTGCACGACGCCGGCCGCCAGACCGTCGACGACGGCTACACCATGGCGCGGGCCGCCGCCGCCACTCGGCACGGGTCGGTGCGGGTGGCCGCCGAGTCGGCGCTGACGTGGGCGGGGGCATGCAAGGCGGGCGACGGACTGGGCATCACCGGTGACGAGGTACTGATCGTCGCGCACGATATCGCCACTGCCGCATCGGGTTTGGTGGATCTGCTGTTGGCGTCCGGCGGTGAGCTGGTGACGGTGCTGATGGCCGCGGGTGTCGACGACACGGTCGGTGACCAACTCCGCAAACACGTGCACGAACGGCATCTGGGTATCGAGGTGACGTGTTATCGCACCGGCCATGACGGGGACGCACTGCTGATCGGAGTGGAATAGGCGTGGTCGCGCTCGGAGATCGCTTGGTCAACGTCCTGGGGGCGAAGGCCGCCGCCAAGTTGGAGGAGGCGTTCGGTCTGCAGACCGTCAACGACCTGCTGCGGCACTTCCCGCGCAAGTACAGCGACGGCATCTCGGTCAGCGGCGAGGGTGAGGACCTCGAACTCGCGGAGGGTGATCACGTCACCCTGGTCGACGTCATCACCGAGACGGTGGCCAAACCGATGCGCCGCCAACCCGGTAAGCGGCAGCGGATGTACCTGCGGGTCACCCTAGGCAACCGCAGACCCGAGGTGACGGCCACCTTCTTCAACGCCGACTATCTGATGAAGGATCTGGTGAAGGGCACTCGGCTGATGATGTCGGGGGAGGTCAAGTTCTTCCGGCAGACCGTGCAACTGGACCATCCGGCGTTCCTGGTGCTCGAATCCCCGAGCGGCCGCACCATCGGTACCAAATCGCTGAAGACCATCGCCGAGACCTCCGGCGCCGATGATCTGCTGGCCGCCTTCGACCGGGAGTTCTTCCCGATCTATCCGGCGACGGCCAAGGTGCAGAGCTGGGACGTGTACGGGTGTGTGCGGCAGGTGCTCGCCGTGCTGGACCCGGTGCCCGAGGTGCTTCCGGAAGAGGTTGTGCGGCAATGGAATCTGATCTCCGAGGATCAGGCTTTGCGCGCTGTTCACCTGGCGCAGAACTCGATGGAGCGGGCCCGGGCGCAGGAGCGGCTGGCGGTCGACGAAGCCGTCGGCCTGCAATGGGCGCTGGTGTCGCGGCGCTACAGCGAACTGGGCGAGACCGGCCCGGCCGCCCCGCGACGCGACGACGGCCTGGCCGCGGCCCTGCTGCGGCAGCTGCCGTTCGAGCTGACCGCCGGGCAGCGGGAGGTGCTCGACGTCATCTCCGCCGACCTGGCGGGTACTCGGCCGATGAACCGGATGCTGCAGGGTGAGGTCGGTTCCGGCAAGACCATCGTCTCGGTGCTGGCCATGATGCAGATGGTGGATGCCGGTTTCCAGTGCGCACTGTTGGCGCCCACCGAGGTGCTGGCCGCCCAGCACGCCCGGTCCGTGCGGTCGGTGCTCGGCCCGCTGGCCACCGCGGGGGAGCTCGGTGCGCCCGACGGTGCCACCCGGGTGGCGCTGCTCACCGGATCGATGTCGCCACAACAGAAGCGTCAGGTGCGTGACGAGATCGCCACCGGCGCAGCGGGTATCGTCATCGGCACGCACGCGCTGATCCAGGAGTCGGTGGAATTCCACCAGCTCGGCTTGGTGGTCGTCGACGAGCAGCACCGGTTCGGGGTGGAGCAGCGGGACAGGTTGCGGGCCAAGGCAACCGGCGGCATCACGCCGCACCTGTTGGTCATGACGGCCACCCCGATCCCGCGGACCATCGCGCTGACGGTGTTCGGTGACCTGGAGACCTCGACGCTGCGGGAACTGCCGCGGGGCCGTCAGCCCATCGTCACCAATGCCGTGTTCACCAAGGACAAACCGGCCTGGCTGGACCGGGTGTGGGCCCGGATCCGCGAAGAGGTGGCCGCCGGCCGGCAGGCGTATGTGGTGGCCTCCCGCATCGACGAGACCGAGAAATCGGCCAACGAACAGGGCCCGCCGCCCATCACGGTGCTGCAGCTGCTCGACTTCCTGCGCGGCGGCCCGCTGTCGGACCTGCGGCTCGGTCTGATGCACGGCCGGCTGCCCGCCGAGGAGAAGGACGCCGTGATGAGCGCCTTCCGAGCGGGCGAGATCGATGTGCTGGTGTGCACCACCGTCATCGAGGTCGGAGTCGACGTGCCCAACTCCACCGTCATGGTGGTGATGGATGCCGAGCGGTTCGGGATCAGTCAGTTGCACCAGCTGCGGGGTCGGATCGGCCGCGGCGAGCATCCCAGCCTGTGCCTGCTGGTGTCGCGGACCCACGAGTCGAGCAAGGCCGGCGAGCGGCTGCGAGCCGTGGCCGGCACCCTGGACGGTTTCGCGCTGGCCGATCTGGATCTGCAGGAGCGCAAGGAGGGGGATGTGCTGGGCTACAGCCAATCCGGCCGGCGGATGACCCTGCATTTCCTGTCGCTGGCCGATCACCGGCACCTCATCGAAGAGGCCCGTGAATTCTGCCAGAGCGCCTACGAGGCCAATCCGCGCCGGCCGGGGCTGGACGTGCTGGCCGCGCAGTTCACCGACACCGAACGCGTGCAGTACCTGGACATGTCGTGAAGCGGTGGGGGCCGCTGGCCGCGGGGGTGGTGCTGGCGGTCGTCGTCGCCGTGCAGGTGCTCACCCAGCCCGACGGTGAGCGCCTCGCGCGCGCCGACATCCCCACGGTGGCTCCGGGTGTCGACGTGCTGGCCGGGGTCCCGGAAATCCCGGTCAGGGTGCGCGGGCACGACTATCGGCGGGCCGCCTTCGGTGACGCCTGGGATGACGACAACGGCGCCCCCGGCGGCCACAACGGGTGCGACACCCGCAATGACATCCTCGATCGCGATCTGGTCGACAAGACCTACGTCGCGATCACCCGCTGCCCGACGGCGGTGGCCACCGGGGTGCTGCACGACCCGTACACCGATGCCACCGTCGCGTTCGTCCGCGGGAACCAGATCGGCGCGGCGGTGCAGATCGACGACGGCGTATCCGTAACTGTCACGGGACTTGGCGACGTTTGTACTGTTCAGCGCGTCGACGGCATGTCGTCTACGCGCGATGCGGCGTGTCGCGGACGAGGGGCGATCTGATGACTCGCGCGCGGACGATATGGCTGGCGCTTTTCGCGGCGTGCGCGGTCTTGGTGGCGTATCAGACGGTGGTCTCGGCGGCTGAGCAGTCGGCCCAGTTCATCGCGGATGTCCCGACGGTGGCTCCGGGTGAGGACGTGCTTGCGGGCGTAGCGGTGGTCCCACTGCGAGTTCGGAGTCATGATTACCGGCGCGCCGCGTTCGGTGAGTCGTGGACCGACGACAACGATGCGGCTGGCGGTCACAACGGGTGCGACACCCGTAACGACATTCTGGACCGCGACCTGCTGGAGAAGACGTATGTTGCGATCAGCCGGTGCCCGACGGCGGTCGCAACGGGCGTCTTGCATGACCCCTATACGAGCCTCACTATCGCGTTTAGTCGCGGCAACCAGACGGGGGCCGCCGTCCAGATCGAGCACATCGTGCCCCTCGCCTACGCCTGGGACCAAGGCGCGCGGTTTTGGACCGACGCCTTGCGCGTGCGCTTTGCCAACGATCCGGCGAATCTTGTTGCGGTGCAGGGACAAGCGAACCAGGACAAGGGCGATAAGGAGCCAGCGGTGTGGATGCCACCCAATGAGGCCTTCCACTGTCAGTACGCGATGCAGTTCATCGCGGTCATGCGGGGATACGGGCTGCCGGTCGATGCCCCATCTGTTCAACCACTGCAGCAAGCTGCCCACACGTGTCCGGTCGGCTAGAGACCTCCGTCAGCTCGCGGGGGGTTGAGCGTCTGCTTCTGGGTGTTGTCTTAGATACTCGGCTTCGATGTGTCGAACTCGCCGACGTTCGCGGCTGAGCCACCCAAGCCCTCCGGTTAGCAGCGCGGCCGCGATTACGGCGCAGACGATGCCAATAGTGGGATAGCCCGTGGCAAACGCGTAGAGGGCCGCGAAGATGAAGGCACTGGCGGCGCCGACGGCGATGAGCGCCGGCATAGCTCGGGTGTTTTTCCAGTTCTGCCCGGCGTGCTTGCGAGTAGTGCGTGCGTGGTCGACTGGGTCGTCGGCTCTATCTCCCATGATGATTCAGTACCCCTTTCCATGGACGTTGACTTTGTTGGTGCAGGGTGGGTGTTCCTCTACCGGTGGCTCGCGAGGCTTCCGGCGTATCCGTGCGATAAGAACGGCTATGGTGACGAGGGCGGTGACGAGCCCGAGAGCCAGCAGAGTGCCGGTCTCGGCGGCGACTCGGCCAAGCCAGCCCTGAAGCGCGACTTGGGCTTCGGCGCTGAGGATGCCGCCGAGGTTCGCCGTGCCGGCGGTGGCGAGGAACAGCACGCCGATGCCGATGAACAGGACGCCGGAGATGAGCGAGGTGGTGTGGGTGTGCAGGGGGCCGATCCGCACCGGTCGTCCGCGCAGCCATGACTTCTCACCCAGGTGCAGTCGGTCCCACATCAGCGCGAGCAGTGCGAGCGGCGTCGTCATACCGACTGCGTAGACGGCCATGAGGAGTGCGCCGTAGAGCGGATCCGCTCCAGTGACGGCGACGGTGAGGACTGCGCCGAGGAGCGGCCCCGAACAGAAACCGGCTAGTCCATAGACGGCGCCGAGCGCGAACACCGACAGAGGGGTGTCGATGCGCAATGAGCCGGCCGCGCGTTCTGCCGGCCGGATGGTGAAGCCCTTGCCGACGATCATCGCGATGCCGAAGACCATGATGACGACGGCGGCCGCCGCCGTGGTTTGCGCACGGTAGGCGGTGATGGCGGCGCCGACGGCACCGACGCCTGCACCCAGTGGCACCAACACGGCGGCCAGGCCGAGGAGGAACACCACGGTGCGGGCCGCGGTGGTCCTCCAGTCCGTGAACGCGTAGGCGAAGAACGACGGCAACAGCAGCGCCGAGCACGGGCTCAGCAGTGCCAGTACTCCGCCGAGGAAGGCACCGAGGATGCCGATCTGAGTCACGGGGTGACGTTCTTTCCGGCGGCGAGGTCGTCGATGAGGTTGGTGAAGGTGTCGGTGGGTTGCGCGCCCAGTACGGGGTGTCCGTTGATGGAAAACGCCGGGGTGGACGGGATTCCGAGGCTTCGTGCCTGCATGAGGTCGGCGTGGATGGCGGCGTCGTACCGAGTGGATGCGGCGTCGGCGTCGAATCGGTTCAGGTTGGGCACGCCGGCCTGTCGGGCGAAGTCGTGCAGCGCGGCCGCGGTGAGGTCGGGGTGTCCCTTGGGTGGGGCGGCGGCGTAGACGGTTTGGATGAAGGGCCAGAACCGGCCCTGCGCGGCGGCTGCGCGGGCCGCGCGGGCGGCGTCGGTGGACTGGGGCCCGAAGATGGCCATGTCGCGCCATTCGATGCGGAGAAGTCCCGCGTCGACGTACCGCTCGACGAGGACGGGTTCGGTCTGACGGGAGAACTGGGCGCAGAACGGGCAGCGCATGTCGGCGAATTCGATCAGCACGATCGGCGCGGTCACCGAGCCCTGGGCCAGCGGGTCGTCGGGTTGCCGCCGGGCCAGGTCGCCGAGCGGGCCAAGTGAATGTTGAGGAGCAGTGGCGACCGGCGGTGGTGGTGTCGCCGCGGAGCCGACGTCCGAGGGTGGCGGCGTCACCGCGTCGTCGGCGCCGACGTGCCGGATCACGAGGACGGTGGCCAGGATCACGGCGACGACCACGGCGACGCCGAGCAGGATGAGGTCCCGTCGTCGAGCCCTATTGGTGGGAGCGAATACTGGCATATGGCTGGTCGTCCTTCCGTCGGCGTGTCGGATTCAGTTGATGTGGAGCGTGATCCGCGGCCAGGAGTTGTTGGCGTAGCCCTTCGGATTCCACACTGCGGCAGCGGTTTCCGGCTGCGTCGTCGCGGTGTCGTCGAATGCCCGGACCACGAGGGTCAGCGACCCCGGTTGGGCGCAGAGGGTGTGGGTCCAGCGGCACCAGGCCCACGCGCCATAGGGCAGGTCAAGCTCGGCCTGGGTCCAGGTGGTGCCGCCGTCGGTGGAGACGTCGACGCGGTCGACGCGACGGCCGCTAGCGGGTTGGGCGTAGCCGCCGATGATGAGTGGTCCGGCCGTCACCTGATCGCCGTCGGAGTGGGTGAGGACGTCGCAGTTCAACGGCAGCGTCGACAGCGAGATCCCCTCGCCGGGCGCGGCGGTGTGCGGGTCCGCGTCGGGGGCGAGGATGCGGTAGGCGCTGGCCTGGAAGTAGTTGTCCGAGGGCGCGTCGATGACGGTGATCGCGCTAACCCATTTGACGCTGCGGGCGCCGATGTAGCCGGGGACCACGACGCGGACGGGTCCGCCGTGGATGCGAGGCAGCGGCTGACAGTTCATCCCCCAGGCGAGCAGTACCTCGCTGCTGCGGGCTTTGGCGATGTCGATGGAGCTGCCGTAGGCCTGCGGCGGGGTCGCCAGTGCGGACACGTCGGGGCCGTCGAACGCGACGTGCAGGTCCGGACCGTCCTCGGCTCCGACGGCGTCGAGGATGTCGGCCAGGCGCGCGCCGCGCCACTCGGCTGTCGACACCGCCCCGGATCCCCAGGGGTCCTCGCCGGGGATGGGGTGGACGTCGATCAGTCCGGCGCGGCGGTTTCCCGCACACTGCAGTGTCGCGGTGACGGCGTGGGTGGTGAATCGCTGTCGGATCTCGTCCAGGGTGAACACATGCGGCCGCTCGACGCGACCGCTGACGTCGAGGCGCCAGTCGTCTGCGGAGATGGCGGGTATGGGGCCGTGGTTGCGGCTGTAGAAGGCGTCGACTGGAGTGATGTCGTTCTCAGCCAGCACCTGTGGGGTGGGTTCTGCGTTGAACGGGTCCTGTTCGTGCACGATCATGTCGGAGCGCTTCTCCCACATGGATGTCCTTCCGATCGGATTCGGCGGTCGCTCGGGTGTACCCGCCGCGTCTACATCGGTAGCGCGAACACGGTGTCGGCGGCGACGAACGCGGCGACCGCAATCAACGCGATCGCGAAACTTCTTGTCAGAGCAGTCGGCGAGATGCGTTCGCTGATGCGAGTGCCGAAGAACGACGCGGCGATCGCGGCCGCGGTGAACGGCAGCACCACGTGCCAGTCGACGGTGGTGGATCCGATGCGCTCCGCGAAGGCGCCCGCCGTGGTGATGACGATGATGACCAGCGAGGTGCCGACGGCGACGGGCATTGAGAAGCCGAGAGCAAGAACGAGTGCCGGCACGATGAGGAATCCGCCTCCCACGCCGAGGAATCCGGTGAGGAAACCGACGATCAGCGCCACGGCGAGCACCCGCGCGATCCGCAGGGCGATGTGGGTCCGGGTGCCGGTGCGGGTGAGCGTGGTGGTGGCGCCCGAAACCTGTTGATTGTCAGGCGGTTCGGCGGCATCCGGTTCCGGGGCGGAGCGCCGGGTCCGGTAGAGCATGGCGCCGGCCGCCAGCAGCATCACCACCGACAGGGCCAGCATGAGTACGTCCGGGTCGGCGGCGCGGTTGGCGATCGAGCCGCCGAACGCCGTCACCGAGGCGACGACGCCGAAGATCGCGGCGGCCTTCCAGTTGACGTGGCCGGCGCGGGCGTGACCGATGGTCGCGGTCATGGCGCTCAGTCCCACGATGATCAACGCCGCGCAGGTCGCGGCGTGAGGGTCCATGTGCAGCAGCGACACCAGCACCGGGACCGTCAGGATGGATCCGCCGCCCCCGAGTGCGCCGAGACACAGTCCGATGACGGCTCCGGCGGCCAGTGCGATGAGCAGCGACGCCATGTCAGGCCACCGTGCCGGGGGTCCCGTCGTCGCGGATCAGGGGATGACCGGCCTCGACCCAGGCCTTCATACCGCCGTCGAGGTTGACCGCGTCGATGCCGGCGCCGACGAGTGCGGTGGCGGCCTTGCGGGACCGGTTGCCCGACCGGCACGTCACGACGATGGTGCCGGGCCCGGTGAACGCGCTCGCATCGAGGTCGCCCAACCGGACGTGCTCGGCGTCGGCGGCGTGCCCCGCCGCCCATTCGTCGTCTTCTCGTACGTCGAGTAATCGCACGTCGTCGCGGGTGAGCATGGTGATCGCGCGGGCGATGTCGACGTTAGGTGCTTCGCTGGACATGGCTCTTCCTCTCGACGACCGAGTCGTACCCGCGGTCGCGCACTGTGCAGCACGCCCGCCGACCGTGGCAGTAAATGTACGTACATCCGGATGATCGGGCAACCCGTGCTACGGTGTCCGTCATACCCCTGCGGGTATCTCCACCCGTGCACCAACCTCGTGAAGGAGCTGTTTCCGATGCCGACTTCGAATTCCGCAGCCGTGATCGACGCGTCGGAACTCGACGCGATGCTGACCTCGAGTGCGCCGCCACGCGTGCTGGACGTCCGCACGCCGGGCGAGTTCGAGACCGTTCACATCGGCGGTTCCTACAACGTGCCGCTGGACCTCTTGCGCGAGCACCGCGACGACATCGCGCGCCATCTCGACGAGGACGTGGTGCTGGTGTGCCGGTCGGGCCAACGCGCCGCGCAGGCCGAGGAGGCCCTGCGCGGGGTGGGTCTGCCGAATCTGCACATCCTCGACGGCGGGATGACGGCGTGGGAGAGCCGCGGCCTCGCGGTCAACCGCGGTCGGGAGCGGTGGGAGTTGGAACGCCAGGTCCGCCTGGTCGCCGGCTCCATCGTGTTGAGCAGCGTTCTGGCCAGCGTGGCCGCCCCGAGGCTGAAGTGGATCGCCGCGGGCATCGGCGACGGTCTGACCTTCGCCGCGGTGTCCAACACCTGCGCGATGGGCATGATGCTGGCCAAGCTGCCCTACAACCGCGGCGCGTCCTGCGACGCGCAGACGATCGTCGCCCAGCTGTCGTCGCGCCGCTAGCACCGCACACGAAAGGTCCTGTCCGTGAGTTTTATTCAGTACTACCTCGACTGCCTGCCCCACGCGTCGTACCTCATCGGTGAGCGTCGGTACGGCGCGACCGACGTCAGTGACGTGCTAGGCGGATTCGGTGCGTGGCAGGAAACCTGTGCGGCCGCCGAGTCAGCCGCTCAGTGACAGGGCGTCCGACGTCAGGAATTGGTAGCCCTCGGTGGGGGAGAAGCGGGCGCTGACGGTGAACCGATCCGCGCGAATCAACGTGTGCCGCAACTCAACTAGACGCTCGTCCACACAGCTGAGGCGCCGGATCGCCAGCGCGGCGCAGCGCTCGTCGAGCGCCAGCAACTCAGCCTCACTCGGCTCCGGGACCACGGCGGTGATGTCCTCGCGGCCGCCCGTCAGCCGGACGCCGCAGCGCGCCTCGAGTTCGATGTAGAGCGCGGTGTGGGTGAAGTCCGCCTCGAGCAGCGGCTCGGCGATCTCGGCGGGCAGCCAGGCGAAGTCCAGCGCCAGGGGGTGCTCGCCGGCCATGCGCAGACGTTCCAGGTACACCAACGGCGCATCGGAGTGGAGTTCCAGCGTCTGCGCCACGGTCGGATCGCGCCGGATGTCGAGAACTCGCACGACGCTGTGCTGCGAGACGCCGGTGGCCTCGACCGCCGCGAACAGGCTGTAAAGCGCGCCCAGCGGCTGTTCGATGACCGGGGTGTCGGCGAGCCGGGTGGCTCGCCCCCGCTCGGCGATCAACACCCCGGCGTGCCGCAGATGGCGCAGCGCTTCGCGCACCGTGTGCCGGCTCACCCCGTAGCTCGTCGTCAGCGCGTGCTCGCCGGGAAATCCCTCGGTGAACTCCCCTGCCTGGATGCGCGCTAGCAGATCGGTGTGCACCTGCGCCCACAGCGGCAGGGCACTGCTGCGGTCGACACGCGCCGACAGGTCATCCTCCGCGACCATCACGGCCTCCTCGCCACCATCTCACCGTCCATTGTCACGCGCACTAGTGCATTACCGCCCGTGACACGCTAGCCTAGGCGGATGTACGTACATCCCTACAAGTTGGGATCGTCGTGGTCGATTCCGCCGATGCGCTCGTCGAGCAGCATCGCGATGGGGATCCGCAACATCCGATCGAGACTTCAGGAGGTCGAACAGTGACTGCAGTGGGCCATCAGATCGTCGTCGTCGGCGGTGGCAACGCGGGCGTGTCGCTCGCCGCGCGGCTTCGGCACAAGGGCGTCAACGACATCGGCATCATCGAACCCTCCGACACGCACTACTACCAACCGCTGTGGACGCTGGTCGGCGGCGGCTGCGTCAAGGCCGACGCCAGCGCGCGTCCACAGGCGTCGGTGATGCCGCAGGGGGCGGGGTGGATCAAGGACCGGGCGTGTGAGATCGATCCAGAGAAGCAACGCGTCACCACCGAGGGCGGGATCACGGTCGGCTACGACCACCTCGTCGTGTGCCCCGGCATCCAACTCGACTGGACCGCCGTTCCCGGCATGGCCGAATCGCTCGACTCGCCGGCCGTGTCGAGTAACTACCGCTACGACCTGGCGCCCAAGACGTGGGAGCTGATCAAGTCGATGCGCGCGGGCACCGCGGTCTTCACGATGCCCTCGGGTCCGATCAAATGCGCCGGCGCGCCGCAGAAGATCGCCTACCTGGCCGCCGACTACTGGCGACGCCAGGGCGTGCTGTCGAACATCCGGGTCGTGCTCGTGCTGCCGACGCCGGGGATGTTCGGGGTCAAGGAGTTCGCCGACGAACTCGAGCGCGTAGTCGCGCGCTACGGGATCGAGGTGCACAAGAACAGTGAGGTCACGACCGTAAACCCCGGTACTCGCACGGTGACCATCACCGACAACTCCGCCGACACCACCAGCGAAATCGGCTACGACATGCTGCACGTCGTCCCGCGTCAATCGGCGCCGGACTGGATCAAGTCCAGCCCGCTGCGCGCCGCCGACAATCCGGGCGGCTACGTCGACGTGGATAAGAACACCATGCGGCACAACCAGTTCGACAACGTCTTCGCCCTCGGCGACGCCGGATCGACACCGAACTCCAAGACCGGGGCCGCCATCCGCAAGCAGGCTCCGGTGGTGGCCGCCAACCTCGCCGACAGCATGGCCGGACGCCCGCTGTCGGGGTCCTACGGCGGCTACGCGTCGTGCCCGCTGACCACCGCACGCGACAAGATGCTGCTCGCCGAATTCGACTACACCATGAAACCGACGCCGTCGATCCCGTTCATCGACACCACCCACGAACGCCGAGACATGTGGCTGCTCAAGCGATACGGATTGCCGGCGATGTACTGGAACCTCATCCTCAAGGGGCGGGCGTGACCACCGCGCCCGCGCCGAGAACGGCCACGGCGTGGAACGACTACTACGCCGCCACCGAACACCCCTACTGCTCGGCCGCCGACGGCCCGGTGGTCACGCTCGCCGCCGAGATGCCGGTCGGCCGTGCCGTCGACCTCGGATGCGGCTGCGGCCGGCACGCCCGCGCTCTCGCTGAGATGGGCTGGCACGTCGAAGCGATCGACTACTCGTCGGCTGCCATCGAGATCGCCCGCGCCGGTGGCGACACCGACCTCATCGACTACCAACTCGCCGACCTGTGCTGGTGGTACCCGCACACCCCCGCCAGCCTCGTCCTCGTCGCCTACCCGACACTCCCGCCGAACGCGTTGAACGCCGTGCTCGCCCGTGCCGCCGGATGGCTCACCCCCGACGGTGCACTCATCTACGTCGGTGACACCCTCACCGACTCCACCCGCATCGTGTTGAGCATGCACTTCGCCCACGGCGACGAATCCCCGCCACCCACGGCCGGTTCGATGCTGGTCTGCTGCCACCCTCTCGGCTTCGCGCCCAACTCGCACTCATCGCCGAATGCAACTACGCAGCGCGAGGAGACTGCACAGGCAGTGGGAGTCGGTGCTTGATGACAGCGACGGTGCACCCGCCGATGTCTGCCGTCCGGCCGTTCCCGGCGCGGCTGGGCCCCAAGGGCAATGTCGTCTACAAGCTGGTGACGACGACCGATCACAAGATGATCGGCATCATGTACATGTTCGGCTGCTTTTTCTTCTTCTTCAGCGGCGGCCTGATGGCCTTGTTCATCCGAACGGAACTAGCGCTGCCGGGGCTGCAGTTTCTCTCCAACGAGCAGTACAACCAACTTTTCACCATGCACGGCACGCTGATGCTGCTGCTTTATGCCACTCCGATCGTCTTCGGTTTCGCCAACCTGGTTCTGCCGCTGCAGATCGGCGCCCCCGACGTGGCATTTCCTCGGCTCAATGCCTTCTCCTTCTGGTTGTTCCTGTTCGGCGGTCTGCTGGTGTTGTCCGGGTTTATCACTCCCGGTGGTGCCGCGGATTTCGGCTGGACGGCCTACTCGCCGCTGTCGGATGCCATCCACTCACCCGGGGCCGGAGGTGACCTCTGGATCGTGGGACTCATCGTGTCCGGCCTCGGCACCATCTTGGGTGCGGTCAACATGATTACGACCGTGGTCTGCATGCGCGCCCCCGGCATGATCATGTTCCGGATGCCGATCTTCACGTGGAACATCCTGGTGACCTCGGTGCTCATCCTGGTCGCGTTCCCGCTGTTCACCGCGGCGCTGTTCGGGCTGGCCGCCGACCGCCACCTCGGTGCTCACGTATTCGACCCGGCCGCCGGCGGCGCCCTGTTATGGCAGCACCTGTTCTGGTTCTTCGGCCACCCCGAGGTCTACATCATTGCGCTGCCGTTCTTCGGCATCGTCTCCGAGATCTTCCCGGTGTTTAGCCGTAAGCCGATTTTCGGCTACACCACGCTGGTGTACGCGACGTTGGCCATCGCGGCACTGTCCATCGCGGTGTGGGCGCACCACATGTACGCCACCGGCGCGGTGTTGCTTCCGTTCTTCTCCTTTATGACGTTCCTGATCGCGGTGCCCACCGGTATCAAGTTCTTCAACTGGATAGGCACGATGTGGAAGGGCCAGTTGACATTCGAGACACCGATGTTGTTCTCGGTGGGCTTCCTCGTCACCTTCCTGCTCGGTGGCCTGTCGGGCGTGCTGCTGGCCAGCCCGCCGCTGGACTTCCACGTCACCGACTCGTACTTCGTCGTCGCACACTTCCACTACGTGCTGTTCGGCACCATCGTGTTCGCGACGTACGCGGGCATCTATTTCTGGTTCCCGAAGATGACGGGCCGCCTGCTCGACGAGCGGTTGGGCAAGCTGCACTTCTGGTTGACTTTCATCGGCTTCCACACCACGTTCCTGGTCCAGCACTGGCTCGGCGACGAGGGCATGCCGCGCCGCTACGCGGACTACCTACCGACGGACGGCTTTACGACGCTGAACGTCGTCTCGACCATCGGCGCGTTCATCCTCGGTGTCTCGACGCTGCCATTCGTGTGGAACATCTTCAAGAGCTGGCGCTACGGCGAGCCCGTCGTCGTCGATGACCCGTGGGGCTACGGCAACTCGCTGGAGTGGGCTACCAGCTGCCCGCCGCCGCGGCACAACTTCACCGAGCTGCCGCGGATCCGGTCGGAGCGTCCGGCGTTCGAGCTGCACTATCCGCACATGGTCGAACGCATGCGCTCCGAAGCCCACATCGGGCGCGCGCACGGGCCCAGCGACGGCGACGTCACCCGCCTCGACGACCAGAACGTCCGCACATGATTGGAAAATACCTCAGGGGGTATTCTTGGAGCGGAAGTAGCGCGCGCCGCCTACGCGGCGTCTCATGTAGAAGGAGAGCACGCCGTGAAAGCTGACAAGGATTCAATCACTCTGGTGCTCAACCGGTTACGACGGGCGCAGGGTCAACTGTCCGGTGTGATCTCGATGATCGAGCAGGGCCGCGACTGCAAGGACGTGGTGACTCAATTGGCCGCGGTGTCGCGTGCGTTGGACCGCGCCGGATTCAAGATCGTCGCCACCGGGATGCGGCAGTGCCTGACCGGCGAGACACCCGAGGGAACCGAACCGCTGACGGAAGCCGAACTGGAGAAGCTCTTCCTGGCACTGGCCTGATCACCGACCTCACGACCGAAGGAGAAACGCACATGCCGATGGCGATATCGACCACGCTTCGAGACCTCATTCGCCGAGGCCGTTGACAGGACCCGAGAGGCGTTGTCCGATCAGGGTTTCGGTGTGCTAACCGAGATCGACGTGACCTCGACGCTGAAGCAGAAGCTCGACGAGGATATGGAGGACTACCTGATCCTCGGGGCGTGCAACCCACCGCTGGCTCATCAAGCACTCGGTGTGGACCGCCAGATCGGCCTGCTGCTGCCGTGCAACGTCGTTGTCCGAACCGACACCGACAAGCCGGGCTCGGTACTCGTGGAGGCGATGGACCCGCAGATCATGGTCCAGGTCGCCGAACAACCCGACCTGCAACCGATCGCCGATGACGCCGCCACACGCTTGCGCGCCGCCATCGCCGCGCTCACCGCCTCGCCGTGAGAAGCCCAGGCCGCCATGACGACACCACGCGACCATGACAATCACTCTGGCCCTGCTGTTCGGAGCGCTCATCGGCGTCCTTCTGGGCCTGCTGGGCGGCGGCGGATCGATCCTGGCCGTCCCGGTGCTGGTCTACGCCGTCGGACTGGACATGGAACAGGCGATCCCGGTGTCGCTCATTGTGATCGGCGTCGCGTCGGCGGTCGGAGCACTCCCGAAGATTCGCGTCGGCCACGTCCAGTGGCGCCTGGCCGCGGTGTTCAGCGCAGCGGGCATCCCAGCCACGTTCGCCGGGGCGGCGATCGGATCACACCTTCCGCAGTCGGCGCTACTGCTCGGATTCGCCGCGGTGATGGTGCTCGCCGGGGTCCGCATGCTGCGTGACGACGGCCCCACCGGGACGGCGTGCGACACCGATGACGGGATCGACTGGCGACGCTGCGCCCCCCGCTCCATCCCGGCCGGTCTGGCCGTCGGACTGTTGACCGGACTGTTCGGCGTCGGAGGCGGATTCCTGATCATCCCGGCGCTGGTGCTGGTGCTCGGGGTCGACATGCCGATCGCCGTCGGCACCTCACTGCTGATCATCACCGCGAACTCAGCCGCCGGAGTGGTGTCGCACCTGCACGGCCTGCACATCAACTGGGCGATCGCCGCGGCGTTCGCCGGAACCGCTACCGTCGCCTCGCTCATCGCCGGCCACCTGGGCACCCGACTCAACACCGACCGGCTGCAACGGTGGTTCGCCCTGCTGGTCTTCGCCGTCGCCGCCTTCGTCGTCGTGGACACCCTCTGGCTCCGATGACATACGACATCGATTCTCACACAACATCTTTGAACTGGAGGAGCGCACCATGGACGTGACCATCATCGACACCTCGGGACTCGGGGACCGCAGCTACCTGGTCAGCCAGGACGGCGTCGCCGCGGTCATCGACCCCCAGCGCGACATCGACCGCGTCACCGCGCTGGCTGCCGACCACGACGTGACCATCACCCACGTCCTGGAAACCCACATCCACAACGACTACGTCACCGGCGGCCTGGAACTCGCCCGCACGGTGGGCGCCGAGTACGTCGTCGCCGCTGACGACGAGGTGGCCTACGACCGACGCCCCGTCACCGACGGCGACGTCGTCGACGTCGGCCCGTTCAGCTTCCAGGTTATGCACACCCCCGGACACACCCACCACCACGTCAGCTACGTCCTGCGAGACGGCTCCGGAACCCCCATCGGCGTGTTCTCCGGCGGATCGATGCTGCACGGCACCACCGGACGCACCGACCTGATCGGCGACGAGCACACCGAGGAGCTGACCCACGCACAGTTCCACTCCGTGCGACGCCTCGCCGCCGAACTCGCCGACGACGTGCAGGTCTACCCGACCCACGGGTTCGGCAGCTTCTGCTCGGCCAGCCCCGCCAGCGGAGACTCGTCCACGATCGCCGAGCAGCGCGACACCAACCCCGCACTGACCAACGACGAAAAGACCTACGTCGACGAGCTGATCGCCGGCCTGTCGGCCTACCCCGCGTACTACGCGCACATGGGCGTCATCAACGCCGACGGCCCCGCCCCCGTCAATCTGTCGCTGCCCGACCCCGTGGACGCCGCCGAGCTACGCCGCCGCATCGACGCCGGCGAATGGGTCGTCGATCTGCGCAACCGCACCGCGTTCGCCGCAGGGCACGGGCCTTGACCCCGGATGGTGGACACGGGATTTGGATTAAGCAGCTTCTGGCAGCGTAGCGGTTGTGTGGGTGTTTTCGTAGCTGGCCGGGCTGGAATAGCGGCAGCGGGAGTGCCTGCGTTTCAGGTTGTAGCGGACCAGCCAGCGG
>NZ_JAPFPY010000042.1 GCF_026240945.1 Mycolicibacterium sp. J2 | reverse complement strand
ACGGTCACCTGCACCTCGCGGCACTGCGCGCCGCTCTTGAGCGTGAGTTCGCCCAATCTGTCGGACCCGTCGTGCACAATGATCAGGTGAGCGCAGCCTGATGCTCACCGGGCCGCCACCGAAGTTCCACGGAACTCGGGACAACCTCTCTCGGAGCCGACGTTGCCGGTCGCGACCTGGAACACCTTGATTGTCATCGAGAACCTTCCTTGATCAGTTCGTTCGGTCAGCGCGCGGTGCGGGCAGCGAGATCAGCGGCGCTGCCGCCTTTGCCGTCGGGGTAGAACTTCAATGCCCAGTTGCGGATCGCGGTGAATCCTTCGATCTCCGAGTTGGCCAGGGCCGGCGGATCGGAATAGCGCTGATGCGACCAGATGTGGATATCTTGGCGGAACTGCCGGATGACTTCGTTGCCGAACTCCTCGGCCTTGGTACGGGCTCGCTCAGGGCTACGCACCTCGCCTTTCGGCCGTCCGATGTAGACCATGAATCGGATGTCGGAGGTGCGATCGTCGACAGGCGTGATGGCCGAGATCGTGCGGTTGTCGATCATCCCCCAACTCTTGGTCACCGCAATGCCCAGGCCACCGTTGATCGCCTCGACACCGCTGTTGACGTCCTCGATCCGCTGGCCGTCGTCCCCTTCGAACGTGATGGTGAAATCGACGTAGGACACCGGGTCGTCAAAGTCATGCCGGGTGAAGACCGGATTGATCGGCGTGCCGTGCACGTACTTGAAATGGGCTGAATCCACGCCGTTTTCGAGGACGTACTGCGGATGCATCTCCCGGCCCTGGTCGAACAACCGCTGTTGCGGATAGTAATCGGCTTCGCTGCTGCCGTCACCGAAGCTGGCGAACACGTCGGGGGCGTCGAAGAACGGCTCGCGGTCCTCGATGTCATGCCAGATGTAGATCGATGCGTTGCGCTCGGTGACCGGGTAGGTCTTGATGCGGCGCCCGCGGTTGGGCCTGCTCTCGTAGGGGATACAGACGTTGCGGCCCTGCTGATTCCACTGCCACCCGTGGAAGGGGCATTGCAGCACCTCGCCATGGACGGTGCCGCCATATCCGAGGTGGGCGCCGAGGTGCTCGCAGTAGGCGTTCATCACGGTGACCTGACCCGACTCGGAGCGCCAGGCAATCAGCTCTTGATCGAAGTACTTCATGGAACGGACGTCACCGACGCCCACCTCGTCGGACCAGGCGACCTGGAACCAGCCGGTTGGCTTCATCGAAAGGGGCGGCTTGGCCATGCGAGAAGCATAGAATAATCAATGAAAGTTGCATAGTGCCCTTTATGATTTTGTCCGACCCACGATATTCTCGGATGATGACCGATACGGCCGAGGCCTCGACGCCGGCACGGCGCCCGAATCGACGTGGTCAGGCGACCCGCGAGAACATGTTGGAGGCCGCGTTGAAAGCGCTGGCTTCGGGTGACCCCGGGTCCGTGTCGGCCAACCGGATCGCCAAGGACATCGGCGCGACGTGGGGTGCGGTGCAGTACCAATTCGGCGACGCCGACGGCTTCTGGGCCGCCGTACTGCACCGCACGGCGCAACGCCGAGCCGATGTGTTCGCCTCCTTTGGCGCTGACCCGGGTTTGAGCACACGCGTCGCCAACATCATCGACACCCTCTTCGAGGGTCTCGACTCGCCGGATTCACGCGCGATAGAGAACCTGCGCGCGGCGCTGCCACGTGATCACGCAGAACTGGAGCGGTTGTACCCGCAGACCGCGGCCGAGCTGTATTCCTGGGGACAGTCGTGGCTGGAGATCTGCCGCAACGCTTTTGAGGACCTCGGCGCCGACCCGGAGCGCGTCCGTGAAGTGGCGACGTTGATCCCGGGCGCCATGCGCGGCCTGGTCTCCGAACGGCAGCTGGGCTCCTATGCCGATCTCGACGTCGCGCGTCGCGGGTTGACCAACGCGCTGGTCGCCTACCTGCAGACGACGGACTGAACAGACGCGTCCTGAATCCGACCTGCGTGAGCAGACCGCGTCAAGGTCGGCACCGACGTTTCCACGCCGAGATATTGCATTTGTTCGAGACCGTTCACGTACCCGCGGCCCATTGCACGAATGTTCGACCGACTTCCCGCAACACCGCTTCCCGCTCGTCGGCGGGCTTACCGGGGGCGTCGTAGTACGCGGCGACCAGAAGGGGCGCCCCCACCGCTGGGCGGGCCAGCAGGTAGTCGTTCGTCTCATTCTCGACGTTGGTGCCGGGCCGGTCAGCAGCGTGCCAGCCGTCGGGCAACACGGCACGTAGGCGCCCGAGACCCGGTATGCAATTGGCCATTCCGTCTTCCAGGATGTCTCGAGAACTCGCACTGAGCGCATCGCCCAACAACAGCTTCCGCGCAGTCGTCACCATCGCGCGCGGCGAGGTGGTGTCGAGCACGCCCTCGGCCCCATTCGACTCAGGCTCATAACGGTCAGAGCGGGTCACGTCGTCGCCCAACTCCCGGACGAATTGGGTCAGTCCGGAAGGTCCGCCGGCGCTGCGCATCAACAACACGGCCGCCGTATTGTCGCTCTGCTCCAGGATCGCTTGTAGCAGCGTACGAACGGGTAACGCGCCGCGCGCAGCGTTGGCCTGGGTGACAGGCGAGGTGAAGAGCAGATCTCGCTCGGTATACGGGACCATGCGGTCGAGCTGCTCTCGACCTGAATCGATGCGTGCGAGGATCTGACCCGCCAACAGCCCTTTGAAGGTGCTGCACATGAGGAACCGCTCATCGGCACGCCACGCCAACGTGCGCTCCGAACCGGTGTCCAGCGCCAACACGCCCAGTCGTCCGCCGTACTGTCGTTCGATATCGGCCAACGACGAGGATGCCGCCCATGCCCTCGGCGCCGCGAAGACCGTTGCCAGCAGAGGCAGCCCAAGCACGAAGTGCCTTCGGTTGATCGGGGAAATCAAGAATTCGTCCTTTGGGAGCTCTGGAGGAAGGCGTGCAACTCGGCGCCGTTATCTACCGTTCCATGCCCGACGCCGGGAAGCAGATTGATCGACGCCCCCGGTTGTAAACGAGCCAGGCGCGCGGCGGTCTCCCGGGAGTCGAGCATGCGGTCCTGTGCTCCAAGAACAACGAAAAGTGGTGCGGTGATGGACTCGAGGTCTGAGTCGGCGAAGACGGGCAGCTTGTCGTGCCGGGGACGATAGTTGCGATGAATGCTCGCCATATAGTCCAGAACGGGATCAGCGATATCGCCCGGTCCCAACACAATTCGAAGCGCCTGGCGCGTGCCTCGGTCACCGAAAGCCATCAGGGCCAACGCCGCAAAGACAGCGCCATAGCGTTGGCGGCCGATGCCGCTCGGAGCGCGCAGTGCGACTCGTCGAACACGGGCGGGGCGGCGGATCGCGTAATCGGTGGCCAGCCACCCGCCCAGCGATACCCCCACCAGGGCGGTGGACTCGATGCCCAACGCGTCGAGGACGTCGTCGAGCCATAACGCATGAGCATCGGTGTGGCGCGTACGGCGCGAGGGTGCGCTCAATCCCGGTTCGCCGATGATGTCGACCATGTACAGCCGGTGGGTACGCGACCACCGCAGTGCGTCGGCCTGCCAGATCGCACTGTTGCTTCCGGCGCCGTGCAGTAACACGACCGGCGGCGCGTCGGTGGGCCCGCAGTCCAGGACGAAGGTGTCGCCCTCGCAGGTGGCGACGCTGCGCTGCCGAAGCGGCACCGTCCAACGCTTCAGACGCTGGCGGTAACCATGCTCGATGATCTGTTGGCTCGACGGGGAACGGTACACGCTGCTCACGACTCACCCTGCCGCGTCACGGTCCCGATCAACTCGAGTACCGTCGCGGTCGGATCAGGATCGCCGACCACGAAAACAGTCAGTCGACAACCTGATTCGTCATAGCTGAAGTGTATGTCCAGCCGTCCGAACCGGTGTGCATCGCCGGTGGCTGCGGCGCTGAGATGGGTGGTGATGCGGTCCATCGTCGGGCGGGCCACGTTCTCGATGTGCACGACTGTGGACACGTGTACGCGCGGGTTACGACCGGTCGGTTCAGTTGTCGCCACGCCGGCGAACGCCTCGAAGTCGCGTTGAGCGATCCGGTACTGCTTACCCACCCGCGCCGCCGGAAGGCGGCCGTCCCGCACGTATCCGCGGACGGTGCGCACATGCAATCCGAGCATCCCGGCTACCTGCTCGACCGAGTACATCGCGACACTCACATTCCGTAAAATACCCTATTCGTCTCTACCTGACTCAATTTAGGTATTTCTAAGGCAGTATGAGGCACTGCATGGGTGGACGAGACGCGGTCTTCATACCCCGAGCCGATCGACCAGGAAGTCGGCGAGGTCGCGTTGCAGAATACGAGAGTCGTCGAGCACGCCGTCCATCCACCAGAAGCCGTGGATCATGCCGTCGTACCGTTTGGTGACCACATCGACTCCGGCGTCGCGGCACAGCTGGGCGTACGTCTCGGCCTCGTCGCGCAGCACATCGTGACTGGCCGTGGCCACGAAGGTCGGCGGAAGATGAGCAAACCCGTTGCCACGCAATGGCGAAACACGCGGATCCGCGCTGTCACCACCATCGACGTAGTGGTTCCAGAACCAGGCCATGTCGGCGGCGTCGAGACCGAAGCCACGGGCGAACGTCCCATACGACGGCGCCGTCATCGCTCGGTCCAATGCCGGATAGAGCAGGCCCTGTGCGGCAACGCCGATGTCGGTGCCGATCAACTCGGCAGTGGTCGCCGCGGCGAGGTTGCCACCGGCGCTGTCACCGACGACGGCGATCCGGCCCGGGTCGACACCCAGGGCGGCGGCATGGCTGTGCACCCACCGCACGGTGGCCAGGCAGTCCTGGAGAGGAACCGGGAAACGATGCTCGGGCGCTTTCTGATAGTTGACGGCGAGCACGACATACCCGGTGTCCCGGGCCAGGATCCGCGCCGGTTCGTCCACCAGATCCAGGTTGCCGATCACCCATCCGCTGCCGTGCAGCACGACGATGACGGGCTGCGACCCCCGCAGAGCTGTGGGCCGGTAGATCCGGACGGGCAGGTCCGCGGTAGGCCCGGGGATGAACCGGTGCTCCACTGCGGCCATCTCAGGCGCCGGGTGCTGCAAGTCCAGATAGGCCAGTGCGGCCAGGCGTGCGTCGGGTACCGACAGGGTGGCAATGCCCGGCGCCCCGGCCGCGGCGGCCAGGTGTGCGCGGGCCTGCGGGTGCAGGGGTGGTGTGTCGGTCACTGCGGCTCTCCATGGTTGTTGGTGAACACCAGCACGGTGCCGATCAGCGCCATGGCGGCGCCCACCCACACTGGTGAACGCCACCCGAGGCCCAGGGCGATGGTCGCGGCTCCGATCGCCGAGGCCATCGCGTTGCCCAGGTTGAACGCCGCGATATTGGCCGCCGAGGCCATCGTCGGCGCGTCCTCGGCGAAGCGCATCACGCGCAGCTGAAGGGCCGGTGTCGCGGCGAACCCGACAACACCCATGGCCACCAGCAGCGCCGCCACGGGTAGCCGCCACGCGGCGAGCAGGCCGTAAGCGATGAGCACGATGGGCAGCAGCACCGTAAGAACGCGCAGTGTCCAGGTGAGATTGCGGTCGGCGGCCCATCCACCGACGAAATTGCCGATGAACAAACCGATTCCGAAGAGCACCAGCAGCCACGGCACCGCGCCGTCGGCGTAACCGGTAACCCTGGTGACGAGGGGTTCGACGTAGATGAACGCACCGAACACACCGCCGAACACCATCATGGTCAGCAGGATCGACACCACGACCTGCCGCCGGAGAAGCACCGCGAAGTGGCTCCCACCTGTTTGTGGCGGTGCCGGCATGCGTGGCACCAGGGCGGCCACGCCGATCACGGCCAGCACGCCCAACGCGCTGATGATCCAGAATGCGCTGCGCCAGCCCAGGTGTTGCCCGACGAAGGTGCCGAAGGGCACGCCGAGGACGTTGGAGAGCGTCAACCCGCCGAACATGAAGGCGATGGCCGAAGCCTTGCGGTCCGGCGAAACCAAGTCGCCGGCAACCACGGCGCCGATCCCGAAGAAGCCGCCGTGGCACAGGGCGGTGACGACACGGCCCAGCAGGGCGACCCCGAAATCGGGTGCCAGTGCGGTCAATGCGTTGCCCGCGACGAACAGTGCCAGCAACAGCAACAGCGCACCCTTCGGCGGTCGCCGCGACAGGACTGCGGTGACGGTGAATGCGCCGACCACGACGGCCAGGGCATATCCCCAGATGAGGGCGCCCGCGGCGGGAACGCTGACACGCAGTGCGTCGGCGACGCCGGTGAGCAATCCGGCGATGACGAACTCGGTGAGCCCGATCCCGAACCCGCCGACGGCCAGGGCGAGCAGGCCGGGGTGCAGCCGGCGTGCGGGCGTATCAGGACTATTTTTGGGCAGCGTGGAGCTATCCATGGATGATCTCCTTGGAGTCGGTGTCTTTGTGGCGCAGCGATATTGGCTGCGCAGCGTCATTCGGTGATGGTGGTGCTGGCCAGCAGGCGCAGCGCGGCCTCGTCGTTGGAGCCGGGTTCGGCGTGGTGCAACAGCAACCGGTGGCCGTCATCTTCGGGAAGATGCAGGATCTGGAAATGCAGGTCGAGGCGCCCGACCGCCGGGTGGTGGTACCGCTTGACGCCGTGCGTGCACAACGCCACCGGTTGCGCGGCCCACAGTTGGGCGAAGTCGTCGCTGGCCACACTCAGGTTGCCGACCAGGCGGGCGAGGTCGTCCTCGGCGACGTAGGCGGCGCTGAAGTAGCGCAGCGAGGCCACCGCCAAGGTGGCCTCGGCTTCCCACTCGCGGTGCATGCTGCGCGACTGCGCATCGGTGAACATCATCGCCACCTTGTTGGGCGGCTCGCCGCCATACGGCGCGGCCGGGTCCAGATGCGGCGCAAGCAGCGCGTGCCCCATCCGGTTCCACGCGATGATGTCCTGCAACGGCGACAACACGACGGCCGGGACATCGGACATCGCGTCCATCAGCGTGACGAACTGCGGCCGCAACCCGGTTCGCCCACGCCGCGGCCTGGCATCGGTCGCCGAGGCCAGGCGTTGCAGATGTGCCCGCTCGACCTCGTCGAGCGCCAATACCCGGGCCAGCGCGTCCAACACCTGGGTCGAGGGATTGGTCGCCAGCCCCTGTTCCAGCCGGGTGTAGTACGTCAGCGAGACCCCGGCCGCCTCGGCCAGCTCTTCGCGGCGCAACCCCGGCACCCGGCGGGGTCCCGCCCCGACCACCCCCGGCAGCAGTGCGGTGTCGGCCGCGGCGCGCCGGCTGCGCAGAAATTGCGCCAACTGGGCATCTGAACCACGTGCGCTTGTCATGGCTTCCATGGTGCGGGATGAACGCGTGCCGCACCTGTCCCTGGCAGTGCCAGGCAGCGATGGCCTTCAGTGAAGACAGCACCACTACGCGCCGAGGACACTTGAGGTGTGCGCAGTGCCGAACCCTTGTTGACGCCTACGTTGCTGATCGTCTGTGTGGTGATGGCCGTCGCCGCGGCCGCTGTGAACCGCCTGGTCCTGAACGGGTCGCCGTGGGCGGCGCCGGCCGCGGCGGTACGTGCCGCCCTTCAGCTGGCGGCGGTGGCGACGGTGTTGGCGTTTGCGCTGCAACGGATGTGGTCCTCGATACTGGTGGTTGCGGTGATGTTCACCGTCGCCTCGATTACCGCCGCGCGCCGTAGTCAGGCAAGCCGTGGCGGCGGGTGGCTGACCCTTGCACTCGGCACCGGAATGATCGCGGTCATCCCGCTGCTGTTACTCAGCGGTGTGGTGCCGTTCACCGGGGTCGCGGTGGTGCCGGTGTTCGGCATTGTGTTGGGCGGCACGATGACGGCATCGGCGGTGGCGGCGCGCCGCGCCCTTGATGCGTTGAACCAACGCGCCGGCGAGGTCGAGGCGGCGCTCAGTATGGGTTTGTCCGAGCGGTTTTCGCGAATGATGGTCATCGAGCGGGAACTATCCGACGCCTTGTTGCCCAATCTCGATCAGACCAGGACTGCCGGGCTGGTGACCCTGCCAGGAGCATTCGTCGGTGTGCTGCTGGCCACCGGCTCGGCAGCGCAGGCGGGTGCGGTGCAGGTTCTGGTGCTCGTAGCGCTGCTGCTGGCGCAGGTGTGCGGCGTTGCGGTGGTCGGGGAACTCGTCGCCCGCGGCAAGATAGAGCGACGCCATTCACCAGGCGTTACTTCGAGGACCCCGAATCAGCAGTAGATTTCGCGGTCTTCACCTTCGGCGCCGCGGCGGTCGCGCCCGAATCCTTAACAGGCGCTGCGGCAACGGATCCCGCCGTCGACGACGAGTCGGCCGATGAGTTGGACTTGGGTTTGACGAGTTTCAGCGTGGGGAGCTTGAACGTCGGCAGCTTGAAAGTTGGGGTCTTCTTCGCGGCTGCGGCTTTCGCGGTAGCCGTGTCATCCGCCGTCGCAGCGGAGGTCTGGGTCGGCCCGGGATCTACCGTGGCCTTCTTGTCGTGGGGCACCGTTGCGGGGGCATCTGCCTGAAGCGTCGATAAGGTTACCGTCGATTTCTGACCGGTGATCGTGGTTGATGCGATGGCCGGCGTCTGCACCGCGGCCGTGGTGACCGGCTTGGTGGCTGTGGCAGGTGCAAGACCGAAGAGCTGACGCTCGGCGGCGACGAACCCGTTCACGGCGTCTTTGACGGCGTTGACGAAGAAATTCCACGCTTGCGCCGGAGTGAAGTGACCCAGGGTGTAGGTCACGTCGACCGCACTGACGAATGCCCCCTGGGCACCAACCGCGATCGGGATCGCAAGATTGTGCATGATCAGTGTCGGCTGCTGGGCGATACGCGCGTCCACGTGCAAGTTCGTCAACACCTGCGATGCCCCATCGGCTACCGCAGCCACCACCTCCGTCGCCAGCCACAGCGGCACGGTAATGGCCGTGCCCAGGGCGCGCGGGGCGTAGTAGAACGGATACACCGGGTCAGACGCGGTGAGCCGAACCTCCAGCGACTTGATCTCGTGCACCACCGCGGGCGCAACCTCCGCGGCCGCATGCTGCACCGGCGGCGAACTCATCACCGCTGTCGACGCGAGCAGCACCGCTCCCGCGACCGCCGCCAAAGACGCCATCCGCTCATCAGCAACTCGTGGCAATACCATCACCGCTCCCCCTTCGGTTGGATATCTCATATACAACAACGGGACAGACGCACCGGCTGAATAGGAACAATATCCCCAGCAAACTCACAGAAATCTGGGTGATCGTCACTCGCGCGACGCAACCCACACGTCACCAACCGACCCTTGCCCCATAACGCTACGCGACGTAGCGTAACTAGCCGTGACGCGCAGTTTCCATGTCGGGCAGCCGTTCGATACCCCGGACGCCCAGATCGCCGCGGCGCTGGAAGATGTCAGCATCCCCACCCTGTTGCTCTCCCTGGTGCACCTCACCGGCGACCCGTCCTATATCCGGGACTTCAAACAGGCCGGCCTGTTCCTCAACGAGGTCCAGGGCTTCATGAGCGAAGAGGACAAAGCCCGCGCCCGCGCCGTCGCGCTGCCGATCATCGCCGACTACCGCGACCGTGGCTGCCCGGTCCCCGAGGCGCTATCGGACGACCTGGTGCGCGAGATGCTCGACTGGGCGGCCTGCGAACCCGTCGACGAGGACAACATGCCACTGGTGCTGGAGGAACTCGACTTGCAAGGCCGCGACCCGCGCCGGCCCAGGCTCCTGACCGGCGCCGGTGACTTTCACGTCATCGTCATCGGCTGCGGAGAATCCGGGGTGCTGGCGGGCATACGCCTGAAGCAGGCGGGTATTGCCTTCACCATCATCGAGAAGAACGCCGGGCCCGGCGGAACCTGGTGGGAGAACAGCTATCCCGGCGCTCGAGTAGACGTCGCCAACCACCTGTACTGTTACAGCTTCGAGCCCAGTAATCATTGGGACCACTTCTTCGCCGAACAACCCGAATTGCGCCAATACTTCTGCGACGTCGTCGACCGGCACGGCCTGCGGCCGCATATCCGGTGGAACACCGAGGTGCTCTCGGCGGCGTGGGCCGACGACCAATGGCAAGTGACGGTGCGCGGGGTGGCCGGCACCGAGACACTGCGGGCCAACGCCGTGATCACCGCGGTCGGTCAGCTCAATCGGCCACACGTGCCCGACTTCCCTGGCGCCGACACCTTCACCGGGCCCGCCTTTCACTCGGCACGATGGGACCACGGCGTCGACCTCACCGACAAGCGCGTCGCCCTCGTCGGCGCCGGGGCCAGTGGTTTCCAGATCGCCCCTGCCATCGCGGATAAGGTGGCGCACCTGACGGTGTTCCAGCGCACCGCGCAATGGATGTTCCCCAACCCGATGTACCACGACCGGGTTCCCGACGGCGTCCGGTGGGCCATGCAACACCTACCGTATTACGGTCGCTGGTACCGGTTTCTGCTGCTGTGGCCGGGTGCCGACAAGGGCCTCGATGCCGCGCGCGTCGATCCAGACTATGCCGATCAAGCCAACGCGGTCAGCGAGATCAACGCCATCGCGCGCATCATGTTCACCGACTGGATCACCACGCAGGTCGGCGACGACCCCGACCTGCTCGCCAAGGTGCTGCCCGACTATCCCGCCACCGGTAAACGCACCCTACAGGACAACGGCAGCTGGCTGGCCACCCTCAAACGCGACAACGTCGACCTGGTCCGCACCCCGATCGAGAGCATCACGCCCACCGGCATCCGCACCGCCGACAGTGCACAGCACGAGGCGGATGTCATCGTGTACGCCACCGGTTTTCGCGCCACCGATGTGCTGTTCCCGATGACCATCACCGGCCGCGGCGGCGTCGACCTGCACGCCGTGTGGGGCTCGCGGCCATACGCGTACCGCGGCATCACCGTGCCCAGCTTCCCCAATCTCTTCATGACCTACGGCCCGGGCACTCACCTGGCGCACGGCGGCAGCCTGATCATGAACTCCGAGTTGCAGATGCGCTATATCAACCAATGCCTGGAGCACCTCATCACGGCAGGCCTGCGCAGTATCGAGCCACGACCCGAGCCCACCGCGGCATGGCGGGCGAAGTCCCAGGAGGCGATCGGCAAGACGGTATGGGCTCACCCGTCGGTCAAACACTCCTACTTCAAGAACGCCGACGGTGAGATACACACCGTCAGTCCATGGCGGTTATCCGAATACCGTTGCGCTGTTGCCGAACCCGTGTGGTCGGATTATCAGGAGGCTTAGCGTATGCGTACCGTCGTCGTCGACACCGCAGGCCAGATCGGCGTGGTGGATCGACCCGATCCCGGGTTGCCCGGACCGGACGGTGCCGTCATCGAGGTGAGTGCCACCGCCATCTGTGGGTCGGACCTGCACTTCTTGGAGGGCCACTACCCCATCGTCGAACCGGTCGCGCTCGGCCATGAGGCGGTGGGTACCGTCGTCGAGATCGGCCCGGAGGTAACCGGTTTCACCGTCGGCGATCAGGTTTTGGTCTCCTCGGTCGCCGGCTGTGGCCACTGCAGCGGATGCGCCACCCGCGACCCCATCCGGTGCGTCGGCGGCCCCCTCATCTTCGGTTCCGGAGCGCTGGGCGGCGCTCAGGCCGAACTGCTTGCCGTGCCCGGTGCCGATTTCCAATTGCTGGCGTTGCCGGCTGCCACCGACACCGAACAGGCCCTGCTGCTGACCGACAACCTGGCCACCGGCTGGGCGGCGGCCAAACGCGCGGACATCCCGATCGGGGGGACGGTCACGGTGATCGGCCTGGGACCGGTCGGCATATGTGCCATGCAGAGCGCATTCGCACAGGGCGCCGCAACAGTTTTCGCCGTCGATCCCGTACCGGCGCGACGCGAGCGGGCGGCGGCCCGCGGCGCGGTGCCGGTGGCCTCGCCTGCCGGACAAACCGTCCGCGAGTACACCGACGGCCTCGGGACCGATTCGGTGATCGACGCGGTGGGCACCGACACCTCCATCAACGACGCCATCGACACCGTCCGCACCGGTGGCACGGTGTCGATCGTCGGCGTCCACGATCTGCAACCGTATCCACTCCCGGCACTGGCCTGCCTCATCCGCAGCCTGACGATCCGTTTGACCACCGCGCCGGTGCAGCAGACCTGGCCCGAACTGATCCCCCTGTTACAGGCCGGCCGCCTGGATGTCAGCGGGATCTTCACCACCACAATGCCATTGGATTCCGCGGCCGACGGTTACGCCGCGGCCATGTCCCGCTCGGGCGAACATCTGAAGGTCCTCATGCGCCCCTAGTGGCCGGTCATTCCGCCCGTGTTCTCGACGTGCCTGCGCAGGTTGTCCCGTAGCGTCGCGACGCCACGCTGTAGCGTCCGCAGTTCGTCGAGGGTCAATCCGGTGGCAGCCACCAAGTCCATCTCGGCGCCCTTGGCGCGGAGCGCGCGTCCGGCATCGGTGAGGCTGACCACCACCTGACGCTCATCGTGCGGATCGCGGGCCCGGGTGACCAACCCGACCGATTCCAGCTTTTTCAGGATGGGCGTCAGCGTGTTCGATTCCAGGAACAGCTTCTCGCCCAGCTCCCGAACGGTCTGGTGGTCCTGCTCCCACAGTGCGACGATGGCGATGTACTGGGTGTAGGTGACACCGAGCTTGTCCAGGATCGGCTTGTAGGCCCTGCCGTAGGCCAGGTTGGCCGAGTAGACCGCAAAGCACATGAAGTCGGCGAGCTTCGGCACATCGGGGGACATGGATCCACTGTACCGAAAAATAATCGGATCCGATTTAATCGGATGGGAATGATCCGACCGGAGTCGGTCGTTCCAGTAACCGTAACGCTCACACCGACCCAAGGAGCCTCACGATGTCCGTCGTCTACACCGCCCAGACCCACACCACCGGTGGCCGGCAGGGCGAGTCCTACAGCTCGGACGGGAACCTCGACATCCAGCTCACGCCGCCGGGAGGCAATGGCACCGGCACCAATCCCGAACAGCTGTTCGCCGCCGGCTGGTCGGCGTGCTACCTCAGTGCGATGGGTTTGACCGCCGGCCAGTACGACGTCAAGCTCCCCGCTGAGACCGCCGTCGACGCCGAGGTCGATCTGGTCAACACCGACGGCGGCTTCTCGCTTCAGGCGCGGCTCAACGTCACCATTCCCGGCGTCGACCGCGACGTCGCCCAGAAGATCATCGACGCCGCGCACGAGGTATGCCCCTACTCCAAGGCGACCCGCGGCAACATCCCGGTGACGGTCAGCCTGGTCTGACCGGCGGTACCTCCCGCGAGCGGCCCCAAAATGCCACTCTTGTGCGGCGTGTCGCGTGCAGACACGGCCGCTCGCGGGAGGAACCCTACTCCTGCAGATCGAGGGTCGGTGTCGGCCGGGAGAACCCGCGGGTGACGACCAGCAGCCAGAGGAATCCGATGGCCAGCCAGATCAACCCGACGACCAGGGCCGTCCCGGACAAGCTCGTCCACAGCCAGACCGTCAGGGCGAAACCGATCAGCGGTAACACCAGGCTGCCGATCGCCTGGGCGCCGCGGCGCTCTTTCAGATCCACGAAGTAATGCTTGATGACCGAGAGGTTGACCACCGAGAAGGCCACCAGGGCACCGAAACTGACGACCGAGGCCAGCAGCGCCAGGTCGACGAACACCGCGGCCAGCGAGATGACCGACACGAAGGCGATGGCGTAGACCGGGGTGCTGAACCGCGGCGAGACGTGGCCGAAGATCTTGCGGTGCAGGATTCCGTCCCGGCCCATGGCGTAGAGGATGCGGGCCACCGACGCCTGCGAGGTGATGGCCGAGCCGAGGGCGCCGGCGACGTAGGCGGCGGTGAAGAAGGAATTGAGGAATTGGCCTCCGGCGGTGGTCATGACCTCCAAGGATCCGGAGTCGACATCGGCGAACTGGTTGGACGGGTACACCAGTTGCGAGATGTAGGACAGCACGAAGAAGATCACGCCGGAGGCGATGGTGGCGATCATGATCGCCCGCGGGACACTGCGCTTGGGGTCCTTGGCTTCCTCGGAAAGGGTTGATACGGCGTCGAACCCGAGGAAGGACAGGCACAGGATTGCCGCACCGGCCAGGATGGGGCTGAACCCACCGGCCGAGCCGTCACCACGCAGCGGGGCCATCAAGTCGACGGTGCCCGAGCGCGCGATGGCGACGAACGCCATGATGGCGAACACCACGATGAAGATGGCCTGGATGCCGATGATCAGGAAGTTGGCCCGGTCGACCGACACGATGCCCACGATGTTGAGCACGGTCACGATGGCGATGGTGATGACCACGATGAGCCATTGCGGGATGGCGGGCAGGGCGGCGTTCAGGTAGATGCCGATGACGAGGTAGTTGAGCATCGGCAGGAACAGGTAGTCCAGCAAGAGCGACCACCCCGCCAGGAAGCCGATGGGTGCACCGAACGACTTTTGGGTGTAGGTGTATGCCGATCCGGCGACCGGGTAGGCGACCGACATCCGCGCGTAGGAGCGGGCCGTGAACACCATGGCGGCCAACGTCACCAGGTAGGCCACTGACAGCCGGCCGCCGGTGGTCTGGGTGACGATGCCGTAGGTGGTGAACACGGTGAGCGGCACCATGTACACCAGCCCGAACAGCACCAGCGACGGTAGTCCGAGGACCCGTTTCAGATTGCCTTCGGTTTCGGGAAGCGTCTCGGACATCGTGGTGCCTTTCACTGTTCGCCCGCGTACACGCGCAGGCCCTGCAGATAGGTGCCGCGCACCCGGAGCTTGGGCAGCTCCAGCGCGGGAGTCGAGGTGGGATCGGCGTCCAGCCAGACCAGGTCCGCGCTGGCGCCGGGTGCGATGCGCCCCCAGGTGTTCTCGGCGAAGGCCTGGTGCGCCACCGAGGCGGTGTAACAGGACAGCGCCCGGTCGATCGGCACGATCTCCTCGGGCGTCCAGCCTCCGTCGGGATCGCCGTCGGCGGTGCGGCGCGACACCGCGACCGCGATGCCGTCCAGCGGCGCCCCCGAGGACACCGGCCAGTCCGATCCGAAAGCCAATGCCGCCCCCGATGTTTCGAGAGTCCGCATCCGGTACTGCTTGTCGGAGCGCTCGGCACCCAGCCGCGGGATGGTCAGCACCGTCATCAACGCGTCCATCTGCGCCCACAGCGGCTGCATGTTGGGAATGACGCCCAGCGCACCGAACCGGCCGATATCGGCGTCGTCGACCAGTTGCGCGTGGGCGATGACGGGGCGCCGGTCCCGTGCTCCGTTGTGCGCCGCGACGTATTCGATGGCATCCAGCGCCTGGCGCACCGCAGCGTCACCGATCGCGTGGATGTGGATCTGGAACCCGAGCTCGTCGACGCGGCGCGCGGCCTCGGCCAGTGAGTCGCCCTCCCACAGCGTCATGCCGTGCGAGTGCAGGCCCGAGCAGTACGGCTGCAGCAGCGCGCCCGTCTCGTTCTCCACCACCCCGTCGGCGAAGAACTTCACCGTGTTCGCGGTCAACAGCGGCGACCCCGCCTGTTGCACCCGATCCCTGGCGGCCGCGTACTGGGTTACCTGAGAATCGAAATGGCGGGGGTCGGCGTAGAACGCGAGGTTGAAGCGCATGCGCAGCGCACCGTGGGTGGCGGCGGCGACGTAGGTGTCGACATCGGCGGGCTCCACCCAGGCGTCCTGCACCCAGGTGACACCGCGGGCCAGGTAGTAGTCCGCGGCGGTCCCCAGCGCCGCGATCCGTACGGACTCATCCCTGGCGGGCATCACATTGCTCACCAGATCGGTCGCGCCCCATTCCCGCAAGGTGCCCAGCACGGAGCCGTCCGCACGGCGCGGAATCTCACCGAGGACGGGGTCCGGCGTATCGTCGGTGATGCCGGCACGTTGCAGTGCAACGGAATTCACCCAGAACGTGTGATAGTCCCAGGCCCTCAGCACCACCGGCCGATCCGGCACCGCGGCGTCGAGCCAACGCGCGTCGAACAAGCCACCCGGCACCAGGCTGCCGTCGTAGGACGCGCCGGCGATCCACTCCTGCTCGGGGTGTTCGGCGGCGAATCTGGCCACCTCGGCCACGATTTCGTCCACCGAGGCGCACCCGCGGATCTGCGGACCGGCCGACTCCAGCCCGCCGTAGAGCGGGTGGGCATGTCCGTCACCGAAGGACGGCATGAGGAATCCGCCGTCCAGGTCGATGATTTCGTCGGCGCCGGCCTCCCGCGCCTGCTCCCCCAGCGCCACGACGACACCGTCGGCGACCAGCAGCGCGTCGGTGGTTTCGGACCCGGTCCAGATAGTTCCATTGTCAAACAGTGTTGGCACGGGGGGCACACTACGCCGGAACATCTACGCGCGCACGGTTATCGGAGACGGCTGTTGTTGGGTGATGCAGTGGATGCCACCGCCCCGCTCGAACAGCGGACGCGCGTCGACACTCACGACGCGGCGCCCCGGGTACTCGTCGGCCAGGATGGCCGCCGCGTCGGCATCTCGGGGATCACCGAAGCTGCACGCGATCACGCCGCCATTGACCACCAGGTGGTTGATGTAGCTGTAGTCGACGTACCCTTCCGAGTCGGTCAGCGTGTCCGGTGCCGGCATGTCGACGATGTCGAACCGGTCGCCGAGGACATCGCGTATCTCCTTGCACACCACGGTATCCGGGTGTTCGTCAGCGGTTTGGGTGTGCAACAGCAGCCGGCCCGGCGCCGTGATCGCCGCGACGATGTCGACGTGCCCTCTGGTGCCGAAGCGCTGCGAGTCACGGGTCAGCCCGCGCGGCAACCACACCACATCGGTGGCCCCGATGGTGCGGGTCAACTCGGCCTCGACGTGCGCCTTGCTCAGTCCGGGATTGCGGCCCGGATCGAGCTGGACGGTTTCGGTGACCAGCACCGTGCCGCGTCCGTCGACGTGAATACCGCCACCCTCGTTGACCAAGTCGGACTTCACGATCGGCACACCGGCCAGTTCGGCCACCACGGCACCGACCTCGGCGTCGCGGTCCCAACGCGCCCAGTCCTGGGCGCCCCACCCGTTGAACACCCAGTCCACGGCGGCTACCGAGCCGTCGTCGGCGTGGACGAAAGTCGGCCCGATATCGCGCATCCAGGCGTCGTTCAGCGGCACTTCGACGATCTCCACCTCTTGGGAGACATAACGTTTGGCCGCGGCCAGCTCCGCTGGGTCGACCAGCATGGTGACCGGTTCGAATTCGCAGATGGCATGCGCGACGGCAGCCCAGGTGGAACGTGCCTCGTGGTGTTCGGACTCGCTGTCGCCCAGCGAATAGCCCTGCGATGGGAAAGCCATCCAGATCCGGTCCTGGGCCGCGCCCTCGGCAGGCATCAGATAACGGGTCATGCCGCGACCCTCATCGGGCAGCAGCCATCGCCGGCTGGTCCGAGGCGGTGCCACGCGAGGGCGGTTGCGCTGCGCCAGCGGTCACGGTGAGCATGTGAGTACCCCTAAAACGAATCAAGTTCGTTTATTGTGTGATGGAAGCCACGGGCTCGCAAGTGTTCGGGGGAAGTTCATATGGGCCGTCCTGCAGTTCCGATCCTGTCCACCGACCGCATCGCGCGGGCGGCGATGGATCTGGTCAATGCGAACGGCGGTTTCACCATCCCTGACCTGGCCCGCAAGCTCAAGGTCAGGCCGTCCTCGTTGTACAACCACGTCACCGGTCGCGAGCAGATCGTCGAGTTGCTGCGCGAGTTGGCGATGAACGAGGTCGAGCTGCCCGCGCTCGACGGCCCGTGGCCCGAGGTGGTGGCCGACATCATGCGCTCCTACCGGCGCAGTTATGCCCGCTACCCGCGACTGATCCCGTTGATGACGGCCTATCCGGTCAGCAGCCGGCACGCCGTCGAGATGTACAACGCGCTGGCCGTCACGCTCAGCAGGGCCGGATTCGGGCCCGCCGAGACGCTGCACATCATCACCCTGATCGACAACTTCGTGCTCGGCTCGGCACTGGACGCCGCGGCTCCCGAAACTCCTTGGGGCACAAGCCCCGACGTGGTTCCCGAGTTTGCCGCGGCACTGACCACCGGCGATAACCGGCCGGACCGCGCCGAGCAGGCGTTCGAGTTCGGCCTGACCGTACTGCTGCGGGGTATCGGCGCCGCGTAATCTGCCCCGGGTGGACAACGATGCACTGCTCCGGCAACTGCAGAACGATGTGATCGCCATCCAGGAAACGGCCCTGGCCGGCGGGCCGGACCTCGACCGTCCGGTGCCGACCTGCCCCGGCTGGACGGTCACCGACCTCCTCGGGCACCTCTGGGTGATCCAGAGCTGGGTGCGCTCGATCCTGCGCGCCCGGGAAGTGCAGCCGACCCCCGAACCGGGCGCCGCGCCGGTCGCCGACTTCGTCGACGGCATCCCTGACTACCTGACCGCGATGCGTGCGATCACCCCCGACGAGCCGTGCTGGAATTTCGGGGCGCCGCCCCGTACGGCGGGTTGGTGGATCCGCCGCCAGGCCCACGAGCACGCCATCCACCGCGCCGATCTGGAGGCGGCCTTCGGCAGGACTCCGGTCTTCGAGCCGGCGCTGGCGGCTGACGGTGTGGACGAGATCCTGACCGTGTTCTATCCCCGTCAGGTACGCATGGAACGCACGGCACCGGTCTCGGAGACCGTCCGGATCGTGGCCATCGATACCGGGCACAGTTGGACACTGGGCACCGGCGAGCCCGTCGCGACCGTCACCGCCGATGCCGCCACGCTGTACCTCGGGCTGTGGAAACGCCTCGATCTGCCCGCCACCGCGCGGATCGACGGTGACGAAGCTGCCGCCCGCCGCACCCTGGGGCTGGCGCTGACACCGTAGACTCGGCGCCGTTGTGGCCACCTGCGCGGACGCCGGCCACCGAGTTGGCTAGTCTGCCAGCGTGCCGACTCACCTGTCCCGGCGCGGCTTCCTGGCGATGACCGCGGGGGTGACCCTGCTGGCCGCGTGCGGGCACCAGAAGCCCGGCACCGTCGCCAACGACGGATCGGTCACCGTCACGCACGCGTTCGGCGAGACCAAGATCCCGCACCCGCCCACCCGGGTGGTCAGCGCGGGCCTCAACGACCACGACTTCCTGTTGGCGGTCGGGGTGGTACCGATCGCGATCACGGACTGGTTCGGAGGGCAACCCTTCGGTGTATGGCCCTGGGCGGCCGCGAAACTCGGCTCGGCACAGCCGACCGTGTTGAACCTGGCCAACGGAGTCGACACCGACGCCATCGCCGCACTGAAACCGGACCTGATCGTGGCCACCAACGCCGGCCTGGACAAGGACACCTACACCAAGCTCGCCGGTATCGCCCCGACCATCCCGCAGTCCGGTCAGGACGCCTTCTTCGAACCGTGGAAGGACCAGGCCACCATCATCGGCCAGGCCGTGTTCAAACACGACGAGATGCAACAGCTGGTCAAAGGTGTGGACGACACGTTCGCCGCGGCGGCCAAGCGCAATCCGTCCTTCGCCGGACGGACCGCCCTGCTGCTGGAGGGCACCCTGGACGACGGCCACGCACGCGTCGACCATCCGGACTGGCTCACCGCTCTCGGCTTCACCGAGCCGTCCACCGACGGCCGCATCGCCGTCGACAAGCTCAGCGCCGACCTCCTGATCTGGACCACCGACGGGGATCCGGCCCGCGACGCACTGCTGGCCGACCCGGCGATCGCCGCGCACGGAAAGCACAACGTCTTCACCGATCCCGAACTGGCCGCCGCCATCGCCTACACCTCGCCGCTGTCGCTGCCCGTGGTCGCCGACCGGCTGCCGCCGCTGCTGGCGGCGGCGGGCTAACAACCGGCGCCCAGGAACGGCCTGACAAGATGTCCGGGTGACCAGCACCGAGGACCGTGAGCCGACTCGTTTCGCGCAGACCGGCTCGGCCTATTATCCGGTTTTCGTCGCGGTGTTCACCGCCCTGGTGATCATCTCCAATGTCACCGCGACCAAGGGCGTGGCGTTCGGCCCGATCCTGACCGACGGCGGGTTCATCGTCTTCCCGCTGACGTATGTGATCGGCGATGTGCTCTCCGAGGTGTACGGATTCAAGGCGGCCCGCAAGGCGATCCTGCTGGGCTTCGCGATGAACATCTTGGCGGCCTTGATGTTCTGGGTCACCCTTTACCTGCCGGCCGCCGATTTCTACGAGAACCAGGCACACCTGGAGAACGTGGTGCACGCCTACACCCAGCTGATCATCGCCGGGCTGGCGGGCTTCATCGTGGGGCAGACCATCAACGCGTGGGTGGTGGTGGCCATCAAGGAGCGCACCAAGGAGAAGCACCTGTGGGCGCGGCTGGTCGGGTCGACCTTCGCCGGGCAGCTCGGCGACACGCTGGTGTTCTGCACCATCGCCGCCGGCGCCATCGGCATCACCACGTTCAAGGATCTGGCCGTCTATACGGCGCTGGGATGGTTCTACAAGACGGCCGTCGAGGTGGTCATGCTGCCGATCACCTACCGCGTGATCGCGTACGTCAAGCGCCACGAGCCGACGTACGCGCTGGCCGCCTAAACAGGCCAGCGAGAAGCCGAAGGCGGATCGCGCATGAGGCCAGCGAGAAGCCGAAGGCGGATCGCGCATGAGCAAGCGCTAAGGCTCCTCTGGCAAAGCTCCCAGAGCGCCCCGCATTGTTGTTACCCGGCGGTAGCGTTGGCAGATGACAGTCACAACGGAGTCACCGGTGCTCAGCACCGTTCGTGAATACGGGGATCAGGCCCTGCTCCTCGAGTTCGGCAGCACCGCCGAAGTATTGGCGTGGACTGCCGCCATCCGAAATGCCGACCTGCTCGGCGTCGTCGATATCGTGCCCGCGTCGCGCACCATCCTGCTCAAGCTGGCCGGCCCGCGCTACCTGGCCCCGACCCGGCAACGGCTGGGCAAGCTGCGCGCCGACCATGGCGATGCGGCGGCCCCGGCCGGCCCGGACGTGGTCATCGACGTCGTCTACGACGGCGCCGACCTCGACGCGGTGGCCGAGCTGACCGGGCTGAGCCGCGCCCAGGTCGTCGCCGCCCACACCGGCAGCCTCTGGCAGGTGGGTTTCGGTGGCTTCGCACCGGGTTTCGCCTACCTGGTCGGTGGCGATCCGCGGCTGCAGGTGCCGCGCCGTGCCGAACCGCGCACCCGGGTCCCGGCCGGCGCGGTGGCGCTGGCCGGTGAGTTCACCGGGGTCTATCCGCGCGAGACGCCGGGCGGCTGGCAGCTGATCGGGCGCACCGATGCCGTGATGTGGGATATCAACCGCGATCAACCGGCACTGCTGGTGCCCGGGATGACCGTCCGTTTCCAGGAGGCAACCGCATGACCGTCACGCTGGAAGTACTGCGCACCGGCCCGCTGGCCCTGGTGGAGGACCTGGGCCGGCCCGGACTGGCCCATATGGGAGTCACCCGATCGGGTGCCGCCGACCGCCGGGCCCACACCCTGGCCAACCGACTGGTGGCCAACCCGGGCGAGTCCGCCACGGTCGAGGTGACCTTCGGCGGCTTCTCGGCGCGGGTGCGCGGCGGCGACGTCGCGATCGCGGTGACGGGCGCCGACACCGATCCGTCGGTCAACGGAAAGCCGTTCGGGACCAACAGCATCCATTACGCTCATGACGGCGAGGTGATCTCGCTCGGCGCTCCTCACTCGGGTCTGCGCAGCTATCTGGCGGTGCGTGGCGGGATCGACGTCGCACCGGTGCTCGGCTCACGCAGTTATGACGTGATGTCGGCGATCGGCCCGGCTCCGCTGCGCGCCGGCGACGTACTGCCGGTCGGCGAGCACACCACGGACTTCCCCGAGCTGGAGCAGGCGCCGGTGGCATCGATCGAGGCCGACATCCTGGAGCTGGATGTGGTGCCGGGGCCGCGGGACGACTGGTTCGTCGACCCGGACATCCTGGTGCGCACCAACTGGCTGGTCACCAATCGCAGTGACCGGGTCGGGATGCGGCTGGTCGGCATGCCGCTGGAGTATCGCTGGCCGGACCGGCAGCTGCCCAGCGAGGGTGCCACGCGGGGCGCAATCCAGGTGCCGCCCAACGGTTTTCCGGTGATCCTCGGACCCGATCATCCGGTGACAGGTGGATACCCGGTGATCGGCGTGATCACCGACGCCGACCTCGACCGCGTCGGCCAGGCGCGGCCCGGTCAGACCATCCGGCTGCACTGGTCGCACCCCCGCGGTCCGGTGCAGTAGCCGAACTCGGCTCGGCCCGGCGCCCGGGCTGGTACAACGACAGGGTGGGGGTACACACCGCACGCCTGATCCATACCGCCGACCTCGACGGTGACACACGCGACGATGCCCGGCAGATGGTGCACGACGCGTTCGACGGTGGGTTCACCGACGCCGACTGGGAACACGCCCTCGGGGGCATGCACGCGCTGGTGTGTCATCGCGGCGCGATCATCGCCCACGGCGCCGTCGTCGCGCGCCGCCTGCTGCACCAGGGCCGGGCGCTGCGCTGCGGTTACGTCGAGGCCGTGGCCGTGCGTGAGGACTGGCGGGGGCAGGGATTGGCCGCAGCGGTGCTGGACGCCTTGGAGCAGGTGCTGCGGGGCGCCTACGAACTGGGTGCGCTGAGTTCATCGGATGCCGGCCGGACGCTGTACGCCGGTCGCGGTTGGCGCCCGTGGCGCGGCGAGACGTCGGTGTTGGCGCCCGCCGGGATCACCCGCACCCCCGAGGACGACGGGGACGTCTACGTCCTGCCGGTCACCGCCGAACTCGACTTCGACGGCGCGCTGACCTGCGATTGGCGCGACGGCGACGTCTGGTGAGGGCCGGCCGGCCCGACCTCACAGAAGTACAGCGCCGAGAGTGAGCGGAAGTTCACGGCTGGGATATCGCAGGCAGTGACAGCGCAACATTGCCTTCTTACGGTGGTCCGCATGCGCCGCTGCCCACGCTCATCTGCCCAGGTGACACACATGCGCAACAGTGGATTAACTCGCGCGAAACATGCCCTGAATACACAGGTGCCATGACTGAACCTGATTGGGCTCCGCTCACCGGGTTCCGGGTCGCCGTCACCTCCGCCCGCCGGTCCGAAGAGCTTGCCGCGCTGCTGACCCGTCGTGGCGCCGACGTCACGTCGGCCGCCGCCATCACCATGGTGCCGCTACCCGACGACGACGAGCTGCGAGCCAATACCGAAGCCCTGATCGCGACGCCGCCGGATATTGTCATCGCCACCACCGGCATCGGTCTGCGCGGCTGGATCGCGGCGGCCGACGGCTGGGGGCTGGCCCACGAACTGACCGCTGCATTGTCCAAGGCACGCATCGTGTCCCGTGGTCCCAAGGCGACCGGGGCGCTGCGCGCGGCCGGGCTGCCCGAGGAATGGTCACCGGAATCCGAGTCCTCCCGCGAGCTGCTGCACTACCTGTTGGAAGGCGGCATCGTCGGTATGCGCATCGCGGTGCAATTGCACGGTGCGACCGAGGAATGGGACCCGTTCCCCGAGTTCCTCGACGAGCTGGAGGCAGCCGGCGCCGAGGTGGTCCCGATCCGGGTTTACCGCTGGCATCCCGCACCGCGGGGCGGTGCGTTCGACCAGCTGGTGATGGGCATCGCCGATCAGCGCTACGACGCCGTCAGCTTCACCTCCGCGCCGGCGGTCGCAGCCATGCTGATGCGGGCCGACGAGCTCGGCGTGGAGGACGCACTGCTGCAGGCGTTGCGGACCACGGTGCACGCGATGTGCGTGGGTCCGGTGACCGCCCGACCGCTGGTGCGCCTTGGCGTGCCGACCTCGTCACCGGAGCGGATGCGGCTGGGTGCCCTGGCCCGCCACATCACCGACGAGTTGCCGCTGTTGCAGTCCCGCCGCATCCGCGTCGCGGGGCACGTCCTGGAGATCCGCGGGACCTGCGTGATGGTCGACGAGGTGGTCAAGGAGTTGCCACCGGCGAGTATGGCCACCATCCGCGCCTTGGCGCACCGGCCGGGTGCGGTGGTGTCGCGCGCCGATCTGCTGGGCGCCCTGCCTGGCAGCGGCACCGACACCCACGCCGTGGAGACCGCCGTCTTGCGCTTGCGAACGGCCTTGGGCGACAAGAACATCGTCGCGACGGTGGTCAAGCGCGGCTATCGGTTGGCGGTCGACGAGGTGCCGGCATGAGCTACGTACTGGTGGCGCACGGCACCCGCAAGGCCGGCGGCGTGAACATGATCGGGGACCTGGCCCAGCGGGTGTCCGCGGTGCTGGACCGGGAGGTTCACGTGGCGTTCGTCGACGTGCTCGGACCGACCCCGCGTGAGGTGCTGGACTCGTTGCCCGGCGACGAACCGGCCGTCGTGGTGCCGGCTTTCCTGGCCGGTGGCTATCACGTGCGGGTCGACGTGCCCGCCCACGTCGCCGCCAGCGGGCACCGCCGGGTCGTGGTGACCCCGCCACTGGGGCCGTGCCAGGGCACGGTCCGGGTGATGGCCGATCGGCTGTACGAATCCGGTTGGCGTACCGGCGATTCGGTGGTGATGGCGGCAGCGGGAACATCGGATCCCAGTGCCGCCTCCGATGTACGCCGAACCGCAGCCATGCTGTCAGCGCTCACCGGTGACCGCGTCGAGCTCGCCTTCGCCGCTACCGGCACCCCGACCGTCGGGGACGCCGTCGCTGCCGCCCGCGGCCGCTGCGGCCGGCGGGTGGCGGTCGCGTCCTACCTGCTTGCCGACGGCCTCTTCCAGGATCGGTTGCGTGCCTCCGGCGCCGATATCGTCGGTGACCCACTCGGCATCCACCCCGGCATGGTGCGCTTGATCGCCAGCCGGTTCCGCCGGGCCCGGGTCGACGGGATGCGCGTCGCGGCGTAGCCAGCAACGTCACAATCGGACGTATTGGCCCGCTCATCCCGCTCCTGGTCCTGCCTCGGCCGGCGGCAGCTAACCGTTCGCGGCGATATCCGACTGGACACCTGCGCCCAAGCCGGTCGGAGATACCAAATCTCGCAGCACTTTTCAACTTGCCGTCGGGTGCCGTGCCTGACATAACCCTGAACTAGGGAGTGGCCCCGCTACTCGGTTACTATCTCTGCGATGGCTTCACAATGGGGGGCGGCGCAGCTGCGGGAGTGGCTGCTGGCGGCGCTGGACGACACCGATGGCACCTTGACCACCGCTGAGCTGCGCGACTACGCGCAACGCAGGGTAGACCGGGCAGGCAAGGACGCCGTCATCGAGTCCGTGTACCGCAACCTCACCGTGCTGGAGCGCCGCGGTGACGTGGTCCGCCGCCCGGGTCCCGGCCGTGACGCCCATTGGGCCGCCGCTACACCGCGATCTGCACGAGACCGTCCGGCGTAAGCCGGGTCCGGAACACCGCCAGCGCGACATCTGGGTCGTCGAGACAGCTGCCGTCGTCAAACGCGAAGGCCTGCTTTTTGATTGGCGATTGCACGCAGGCGCGCCCAGCGCGATCGCCGACGATCCCGCGTGATATCACCGCGGCGCCGGAGAACGGGTCGATATTGCCGACGGCGTGCAACGAGCCGTCGTCCAGCCGGAACAGTGCCACCTGGGTTCGGTCGGGCAGCAGCACGCCCACACCACGACACGGCAGCAGGCGGTCGTACGCGCACGCCGTGATCCACTCCCGATCATCCTGGGAGTCAACGTGTTTGCGGTCGTCGAGCAGCGTCATGCCTTCTCCTGAACTCGCAGCGTGGGCATCCCGATCGGCACCTTGCGTCCGTTCGATTCGGTGAACTCGATCGTCGGATCCGCGACATCGGGCGCATTGACGAACGAGACGAACCGCGACAGCTTCTCCGGATCGTCGAGGACACCCTTCCATTCACAGGCGTAGCCGGCCACATGGCGTTCCATGGCCGCCTCGAACTCGGCGGCCAGACCGAGTGAGTCGTTGCACACCACGTCACGCAGGTGTTCCAGGCCGCCGTCCATGGCCTCCAGCCACGGCGCGGTGCGCTGCAGTCGGTCGGCGGTGCGGATGTAGAACATCAGGAACCGGTCGACATAACGCACCAGCGTCTCGTCATCGAGGTCACCGGCGAGCAGCTTGGCGTGCCGGGGCGACATACCGCCATTACCGCACACGTACAGATTCCAGCCCTGCTCGGTGGCGATGATCCCGACATCCTTGCTCTGCGCCTCGGCGCACTCACGAGCGCAGCCGGACACCGCCATCTTGATCTTGTGTGGTGCCCGCAGACCGCGGTAACGCTTCTCGATCTCGACGGCCATGTTCACCGAGTCCTGCTGCCCGTACCGGCACCAAGTGCTGCCCACACAGCTTTTCACCGTGCGCAGCGACTTGCCGTAGGCGTGCCCGGATTCCATACCGCCGTCTACCAGGCGGCGCCAGATCTCGGGCAACTGGTCGACCCGCGCGCCGAACATGTCGATGCGCTGGCCGCCGGTGATCTTGGTGTACAGCCCGAAATCCCTTGCGATCTCCCCGATCAGGATGAGCTGCTCGGGGGTGATCTCCCCGCCGGGCGAGCGCGGCACCACCGAGTAGCTGCCGTTGCGCTGGATATTGGCCAGGAAATGGTCGTTGGAATCTTGCAGCGAGGCCTGCTCGCCGTCGAGCACATGATCCGAACTGGTCGAAGCCAGGATGGAGGCGACGGTGGGTTTGCAGATATCGCAGCCTTTTCCGGTGCCGAACTTCTCGATCAGGCCGGAGAAGGTGCGGATCTCGGTGGCACTGACGATCTCGAACAACTCGGCGCGAGACTGGCTGAAGTGTTCACACAGCGCCGTGGACTGCTCGACGCCTTCGGCCTCCAGCAATTGCTTGAGCAGGGGCACGCAGGACCCGCATGAGGTGCCGGCCAGCGTGCACTTCTTCAGGCTTGCGACGTCATCGCAACCACCGCAGATCGCCTCTTTCAGATCACCTTTGGTGACGTTGTTGCAGGAGCAGATCTGCGCGATATCGGGTAGCGCGCCGACACCGAGCGCCGGTGCGTCACCGTCGGTCACCGGGGCGATCAGAGCCAGTGGGTCACCGGGCAGCTCACTGGCCACCATCGGGCGCAGCACCCCGTAGGCCGACGCGTCGCCGACCAGGATGCCGCCGAGCAGGGTTTTGGCGTCATCGGAGAGCACCAGCTTGGCGTAGGTCTGCTTGACCGGGTCGTTGACCACGACCTCCAGGCAGTTGGGGGTATGTCCTTGGGCATCACCGAAACTGGCCACATCCACGCCGAGCAGCTTGAGCTTGGTGGACATGTCCGCGCCGGGGAACTCGGCCTCCCCGCCGAGCAGCCGATCGGCCACCACTTCGGCGGTGGTGTAGCCGGGTGCGACCAGGCCGTAGCAGCGCCCCTCGATGGCTGCCACCTCGCCGATCGCGTAGATGTGTGGATCGCTTGTCACACAGGACAGATCGGTCAGCACACCACCGCGCTGCGCGATCTCCAGGCCGGCCGCGCGGGCCAGTTCGTCACGCGGTCGCACCCCGGCGGCGAAGACCACCACGCCGGCGTCGATGGTGCTGCCGTCGTTGAGCGACAGTCGCACCGAGTCGTCGACGGCGGACTTACGGATGGGCCGGTGCCGCTGCGCCGGCGCGATGCTCTCGGTGGCCACCGCGGTATGCACCTCGATGCCCAGGCCCTTGATCATCCGGCTCAGCAGCACGCCACCGGCCTCGTCGAGCTGGTTGGCCATCAGATGCGGTGACATCTCCAGCACGTGCGTCGTCAACCCGAAGGCACGTAGCGCGTTGGCGGCCTCCAGACCGAGCAGGCCACCACCGATCACCACGCCGACGGGAGTGTTGCTATCCCGTGCGGTCTTGGCGCCCTCCCGGATGGCGTCCAGGTCGTCGAGCGTGCGGTACACATGCACCTGCGGCAGGTCGTGTCCGGGCACCGGCGGCACGAAGGCGTAGGACCCGGTGGCCAGCACCAGCGCGTCGTACTGCAGGACACGGCCGTCGGCGGCGGTCACGGTCTTGGCGGCCCGGTCGATCTCCCGGGCCGCCAAGCCGAGGTGCAGCACGACGTCGTTGTCGCCTGCATAGTCATTACCCGGGAGCGCCAGTTGCGCCCGATCCCAGTGCTCTGTGTAGCCGGTCAGACCCACGCGGTCATATGCCGCGTCGGCCTCCTCCGAGAGGATGGTCACCCGCCAGGAGCCCTCGGCGTCCCGGGATCGCAGTGCTTCGACGAACCGGTGTCCGACCATGCCGTGTCCGACCACGACAACATGCTTGGCTGAGTGCATACCGCGACGGTAGGTAGTCGATATTGCCGACATGTCGCATCGTGTGAAGCAGCCGTCACGGTGTTCTCACAATGCTGGGTGGGTGGGTGTGAGTGCAGCGCTTCGGCGCTGAATCCCGACGTACTGGTGCGATTCGAGGCCTTGGGGCCACCACAACGTCGGGATTCACGGCCGCCAGCCACGCGCGATCAAGGCCGCGCGAGCCTCGCGGACGATATCGGCGGCGGCATCCTCTTTGATGACGTGCAGAATGTGCCAGTCCAGCCTCGCGAGCTCGCGCGCAGCCCACACATCCTTGGCATATTGAGCGCAACTGGTGAGGTGCTGGGCGCCGTCATACTCCGCGCCGACCTTGAACTGCTCCCACACCATGTCCACCCTGCGGATGTACCGGCCATTGTCGTGGATGACGAATTGGGTTGTGGGGATAGGTAATCCAGCGTCGATGAGGAGCAACCGCAGCCACGTTTCGCGCGGCGACTCGGCACCCCCGTCCACCAGAGGCAGGACCGTGCGCAATGCGGGCAGTCAGCGGGCACGCGGATTGAGCGTGGCGAGTGCGAGAACGTCCGCCATATCGACCCGCCTGACATGGCACAACGCGTCGAGACGGGCGACGGCCTGCTCCCGGGGCAGCCGGCGTCCGAGGTCGAAAGCGGTGCGGGGACGGTGGTGACCCGCACCCCGCCGACCCGGGTGATCTCATGTGCGCTCACCCGTTCGTCATGCAGAACGAGGCCGCGACGGGGACGGGTGGCTCCGATGACCTCGATGGTGGCGTCGACATCGACCCAGTTCGCGCCGTGCACCGCCGAGGCCGCGACACCGGCGATCACCCCGCCGGTGGCCAGCGCCGCGCCCTGGATCCGGTCCCGCAGCGTCACCTCGTGCTCGCGAGGCACGTAGATACCGCGGTAGATCGGCCGGTACCCGGTACGCAACTGCGACCGGCTCAGCTGTCCCGCGGCGAGGGCGGCACTGCCCAGAAACGGAATGCGCACACAGGTTCAGACGCAGCCGATCCCGTTTCGGCTCCCGGCGGCCTCGATTCCGACGTTGTGGCGGCGGTGAAGGGGTCGACGCCACCACAACGTCGGATTTCGATCAGTCTTACTTCCAGCGATCCAGGATCTCGGTGGTCTTCTCGGTCAGTGCCCACTGCAGGAACGGGCCGAAGGTGATCCGGCCGACGCCGAGCGCGGTCAGCTCGGCCAGGTCGCTGGTGGGCTGCACCGTGACGCTGACGGGCAGCGGTACGGCCTTGACGAAGGTGCCCAGGCCCTCGGGATCACGCAGACCGGCCGGGAACAACGAATCGGCCCCGGCCTGGGCGGCCAGCGTCAACCGGTCGATACCGCGCTGGACCCGACTGGCGTCGTCACCCTCGTTCTTGAGGAAGATGTCGGTGCGGGCGTTGATCACCACGTGCACACCCGCCGCGTCGGCTGCCGCCCGCAGCTCCCCGACCAGGGCCGCGTGCTCCTCGGCGCTGCGCAGCCGGCCGCCATCCCGGTGCACGGTGTCCTCGATGTTGAAGCCGACGGCGCCGGCGCCCAGCAGTCCCTCGATCAGCGCGGCAGGCGACTCGCCGTAGCCGGACTCCACGTCCACCGACACCGGGACGTCGACCACGGCGGTGATCTGGGCGACCCGGGCCAGCAGTTCATCGAAGCCCATCTGCTCGCCGTCGGGCTTGCCGAGCGAGTCCGCGACCGGATGACTACCGACCGTCAGACCCGCAAAACCGGCCTTGACCACGGTATTCGCCGACCAGGCGTCCCACACCGTCGGCAACACACCCGGGTTGCCGGGGCGATGCAAGGCCAGCAAGGCGGCGGCCTTCTCGGCCAGAACCTCATACGACAATTCGGTTACCTCTCGTTTCGTAGACGTGATCTGTCTCACTCTGAAGTCCATGTTGTGGCTAACATCGAGTGCGTAATGTGATCCATGACACCCTTCAGCCCGAGGAGGTCACTAGTTTGTCCACTACGACCGAAATTGCCGAACTCCACGAATTGATCGGCGGCCTCCGTCGGTGCGTCACATCGTTGGCAGCCCGGCACGGCGACAGCCCAGCGATGCGCCGCATCGTGAACGACGCCGAACGCATGCTCAACGATATCGATCGGCTCGATATCGACGCCGAGGAGCTTGAGACCGATCGCGGCGGACGAACAGTTCACCACCCGCATTCGGTGGAGAAGATCTGCATCCCCGATACCGATTACGCAAGCGACTTCTGGCGCGACGTCGACGACGAAGGGCTCGGCGGCACCCGCTGACGCCTGCGCGTCCGCGCCAGTTCACAACAGAAAAAGAGGGAACTCAGTGAGCGCACCGACCTCGAATCGTCAAGGAACCGGCGTCTTCTCACCTACCAGAGCTCAGATCTCAGCGCGCACACTGCGTACCGACCGATGGTGGCAGTCACCGCTGATCGTGGATCTCGGGTTCGCCGCCTTCGTCATCTATGCGACGGTGCGTGCGTTCTTACAGAACAACTACTACGTTCCCGCCTACCACTACCTCACGCCGTTCTATTCGCCGTGCGTCAGCAAGGGCTGTGTGCCGGAAGCGAGCCACTTCTGGCCACAGTTCCTGCCTGACGTGTGGTGGCTGCCCTATGCGGCGCTGTCGCTGCCGTTCCTGCTGCTGTTCCGGCTGACCTGCTACTACTACCGGGGCGCCTACTACCGCTCGGTGTGGCAGTCCCCCACCGCCTGCGCCGTCGCCGAACCGCACGCCACCTACACCGGCGAGACACGACTGCCACTGATCATCCAGAACACCCACCGGTACTTCTTCTACATCGCCGGGATCATCTCGGTGATCAACACCTACGACGCGATCATCGCCTTCCATTCGGACAAGACCGCCAGCGGTTTCGGCTTCGGGCTTGGCAACATCATCCTGCTGGTCAACGTGATCATGCTGTGGGTGTACACGCTGTCCTGCCATTCCTGCCGGCACGTCACCGGCGGCAGGCTCAAGCATTTCTCCAAACACCCTGTCCGTTACTGGATCTGGACTCAGGTGTCACGGTTGAACACCCGGCACAAGTTGTACGCCTGGATCACCCTGGGCACCCTGATGCTCACCGACTTCTACATCATGCTCGTCGCCAGCGGGACCATCAGCGACCTGAGATTTGTTGGCTAGAAACACAATTCGATAGCAAATCAAGCGAGGATCATTTATGGCTGAACTCGAACGGCACCAGTACGACGTTGTCGTGATCGGGGCCGGCGGGGCGGGACTGCGTGCGGTAATCGAGGCCCGGGAACGGGGCCTGCGCGTCGCGGTCGTGACGAAATCACTGTTCGGCAAAGCGCACACCGTGATGGCCGAGGGCGGCTGCGCGGCGGCCATGCGCAACGTCAACACCAAGGACTCCTGGCAGGTGCACTTCGGTGACACCATGCGCGGCGGCAAGTTCCTGAACAACTGGCGGATGGCGGAGCTGCACGCGCAGGAAGCCCCGGACCGGGTGTGGGAGCTGGAGAGTTACGGTGCGCTGTTCGACCGCACCAAGGACGGCAAGATCAGCCAGCGCAACTTCGGCGGGCACACCTACCCGCGGCTGGCCCACGTCGGTGACCGCACCGGCCTGGAGATCATCCGCACGTTGCAGCAGAAGATCGTGTCACTGCAACAGGAGGACAAGCGCGAGCTCGGCGATTACGAGGCACGCATCAAGGTCTTCCACGAATGCTCGATCACCGATCTGATCCTCGACGACGGGAAGGTGGCCGGTGCGTTCGGCTACTACCGCGAGACCGGCAATTTCGTCCTGTTCGAGACACCGGCTGTGGTCCTGGCCACCGGCGGTATCGGCAAGTCGTTCAAGGTGTCGTCGAACTCCTGGGAGTACACCGGAGACGGCCATGCGCTCGCGCTGCGCGCCGGGTCCGGCCTGATCAACATGGAGTTCATCCAGTTCCACCCGACAGGTATGGTCTGGCCCCTATCGGTCAAGGGCATCCTGGTCACCGAGGGTGTCCGCGGCGACGGCGGGGTACTGAAGAACTCCGACGGCAAGCGCTTCATGTTCGACTACATCCCCGACGTCTTCAAAGGCCAGTACGCCGAGACCGAGGAGGAAGCCGACCAGTGGTTGAAGGACAACGACTCGGCGCGCCGCACCCCTGACCTGCTGCCTCGCGATGAAGTGGCCCGTGCCATCAACGACGAGGTGAAGGCCGGGCGCGGGACACCGCACGGCGGCGTCTACCTCGACATCGCGTCCCGGATGCCCGCCGAGGAGATCAAGCGCCGCCTGCCGTCGATGTACCACCAGTTCATCGAGCTGGCGGAGGTCGACATCACCAAGGACATGATGGAAGTCGGTCCGACCTGTCACTACGTGATGGGTGGTATCGAGGTCGATCCCGACACCGGCGCCGGGTCAACTCCCGGCTTGTTCGCCGCGGGTGAGTGCTCGGGCGGTATGCACGGCTCCAACCGGCTCGGCGGCAATTCGCTGTCGGACCTCCTGGTGTTCGGCAGGCGCGCCGGGCTCGGTGCCGCCGACTACGTGCGCGCGCTCTCGGAACGGCCCTCGGTGTCGGATGCAGCAGTCGACGAGGCGGCCAAGCTGGCGCTGACGCCGTTCGAGCCGAAGGACAACCCGGAGAATCCCTACACCCTGCATGCCGAGCTGCAGCAGTCGATGAACGACCTGGCCGGGATCATCCGCAAGGAGGGTGAGCTGCAGGAGGCGCTGGGCAAGATCGACGAGCTCAAGGCCCGCTACGCCAACGTCGTGGTAGAGGGCGGGCGCGTCTTCAACCCGGGCTGGCACCTGGCGATCGACCTGCGCAACATGCTGCTGGTCAGCGAGTGCGTGGCCAAGGCAGCGCTAGCGCGCACGGAAAGCCGTGGCGGACACACCCGCGACGACTATCCGAAGATGGATTCGCACTGGCGCAACAAGTTGCTGGTGTGCCGGGTGAGCGCAGATGATGCCGACGCCGTCGTGCCCGACGTGACGGTGACCCCTGAGCAGCAGCCGGTGATGCGGCCCGATCTGCTGGCCACATTCGAGCTGTCTGAACTCGAGAAGTACTACACCGACGATCAACTGGTCGAGCACCCGGATCGGAAGGGCTGACATGGCTGCCTACAACGCGAAACTGCGGGTCTGGCGCGGCGACGAATCGGGCGGTGATTTGCAGGACTACACGGTCGAGGTGAACGACGGGGAGGTGGTGCTCGATATCGTGCACCGGCTCCAGGCCACCCAGGCCGGTGATCTCGCTGTGCGGTGGAACTGCAAGGCAGGAAAGTGCGGCTCGTGTTCGGCCGAGATCAACGGCCGCCCACGGCTGATGTGCATGACGCGGATGTCCACCTTCGGCGAGGACGAAGTCGTCACGATCACCCCGCTGCGCACCTTCCCGGTGATGCGCGACCTCGTCACCGATGTCTCGTTCAATTACGAGAAGGCGCGCCAGATCCCGTCGTTCACCCCGCCCAAGGACCTGCAGCCCGGTGAGTACCGGATGCAGCAGGAGGATGTGAACCGCAGCCAGGAGTTCCGCAAGTGCATCGAGTGCTTCCTGTGCCAGAACGTATGTCACGTGGTGCGTGATCACGAGGAGAACAAGCAGAACTTCGCCGGCCCGCGCTTCCATATGCGCATCGCCGAGTTGGACATGCACCCGCTGGACGTGGTGGATCGCCAGGAGATGGCGCAGGACGAGTTCGGGCTCGGGTATTGCAACATCACCAAGTGCTGCACCGAGGTGTGCCCCGAGCACATCAAGATCACCGACAATGCGCTGATCCCGATGAAGGAGCGCGTCGCCGACCGCAAGTACGACCCGATTGTGTGGCTGGGGAACAAGCTGTTTCGACGATGAGAAGGCGCTGGGGTCCGCGAGCGTGCGCTCAGATCGTGATCGGGCGTGTTATCTCACTCTGAGCGCACACTCGGTGCACGGCACCGCCGGGCAGGCGAGCGCGCCACCGCCGGCGTCGAGCGTACGGTTGGGGAAGGCACCGAACAGCGACGAAAGGTACCTCGATGACACTGCGTGGAACCAACAGCGTCAACGACATTCGCACCGCGATCCGCGAGCTGACCGCCCGCGCGACACTGGCTCGCAAAGAGGGCCGGCCAGGTGATGCGGCCGAGATCGAACAGCGGATAACCCGCTACCGCGACGAGCTCGCCGGGCGTCCCTGACCTAGGCTCCGAGCTTGCGGAACGTGCTGCGGTGGAACACGATCGGCGGCACGTCGTGCACCGTGATGCCCTTGACCTGCAGCACGACGATGGTGTGGTCGCCGGCAGGCACCTGCTGATCGATGGAGCTTTCCAGCCAGACGCTGGTGCCGTGCACGAACACCGCACCGCTGTCGTGTGAGTGCGTTTCCAGGCCTTCGAACCGGTCGCCGGTCTTGGCGGCCAGCGTGCGCGCCGCCTGATCGTGCGACTCGCCCAGCACGCTGATGCCCAGCGCCGGGAGATTCTGCAGCTTGGGCCAGGTTTCCGAGGAGTTCTGCACACAGAACGCCACCAGGGGCGGATCCAGCGATACGGGCACGAAAGTGCTTGCCGCCAGCCCGACCCGGACGCCGTCGACCTCGGCGGCGATCGCGATGACGCCGGACGGGAAATGCCCGAATGCCTCACGCAGCGCGGCCGGACTCAGCTCTGTGTTGGTCATAACACTTCCATCTTCACACGTAACGGTGCGCGGCGGCCACGTCAGGGTGCGCACGCAATCGACTCTTCCACGCATTACGCCCGTACACAGGGTAGATACGCTCGTCGGCGGGGTCATCGGTGACTCCGCCGGCATGGGCGGGCCTTGACCCCGGATGGTGGACACGGGATTTGGATTAAGCAGCTTCTGGCAGCGTAGCGGTTGTGTGGGTGTTTTCGTAGCTGGCCGGGCTGGAATAGCGGCAGCGGGAGTGCCTGCGTTTCAGGTTGTAGCGGACCAGCCAG
>NZ_JAPFPY010000041.1 GCF_026240945.1 Mycolicibacterium sp. J2 | reverse complement strand
CCCGGGACGTACCTACTACCTGCGCAAACGCGCCAACGGCAAGAGTCACAGCGAAGCGATGCGCTGCCTCAAGAGACGACTTTCCGACACCGTCTACCGACAACTACTCCGCGACGCCAACACCACTACTTGACACAGAGAGGCGCCACTCTGCTGGACGCAACCTTAGTCACCGAATCTGGAACCCAAACGGTGGGTCAGGTCAAGATGTCACCTACTCGTGCAGCAGACCCGCATGCCTGGTTGGCCCGACATAAGGCCGACGTGTCCCCAGCAACGTGTCGTTCGGGCACAGGGGGCGAAACAGGACTGCACGACGGATTGAACCAACAGCGATACTGGCCATGTGACTGACGAGCATCCCGACGCCGTTCAGGTCATCGGCTTGTATGACCGTCATGCGAGCGCATGGTCGCGGGACCGGGGTGACCGCCTGGTCGAACGCGCGTGGCTCGATCGATTTGTGGGGTCTTTACCCGACCACAACCGCGCCATCCTCGACGTGGGCTGTGGCACTGCGGTGCCGGTCGGCCAATACCTGATCGACCAGGGATGTCGGCTGTACGGGGTCGACTCGTCGAGCGCAATGATCGCGATGGCGAGGACACGCTTCCCGGACCACCGGTGGGATGTCGCCGACATGCGCAGCCTGGCCGTGAAGGGCACATTCGGCGGAATCATCGCATGGGACAGCCTGTTCCACCTGTCACCGCATCATCAAAGACACACGTTCGCAACCTTTGCGCAGCACGCGGCCGCTGGCGCGGTGCTCATGTTCAATAGCGGCCCATCAGCGGGCGAGCAGATCGGCACCTACCAGGGTGAACCGCTCTACCACGCCAGCCTCGCCCCTTTTGAGTACCGATCGCTACTCGCTGCCAACGGCTTCGAGGTCATCGCCCATGCCGTCGCAGACCCCACCTGCGGAGAGCGCACCGTCTGGCTTGCCCGGATGCCCTAGCCACGAGTAGCCACGATTCGGCGGTCAGCTCAACCGACCCCGTCCAACGTCGCCCGCGCGACCTCGTCAATGACATCGGAGACTTCCCCTCGGCGCCGCCAGGCCGCCAGGGCTCGGCTGGCGCCGTTGCCGTCGATGCGCACCCGCTGCAATTCCGCGCGCACCGTCTCGTAGTCGCCGACGGCCTGCAGCGCGGGGGTCACCGCTTCCACCATCACTTCCAGCATCTGCGGCGCAGGCACCAGCGCATGACTGTCGATCAGATCCAGCGCCGAGCCGCTCAAGCCATCGCGTGCCGCCCGCCAATACGCGGCGGTCAACGCATGTCCGGACACGGGTTTCACCGGCCGGCCATGCTCGATATCGTCGAGCGCCGTCATCACCAATCCGCGCACCAGCGCCGCCAGCAGCACGGTGTCCCCGACCGTGGCGGGCACGTCGGCCACCCGCACCTCGACGGTCGGAAACTTGGCCGACGGGCGGACATCCCAATAGACCATGCCGTCATCGAGGGCGGCTCCGGAGGCGCGCATGATCTGCACCAGCGCGTCGTATTCGGCGGCACTCTCGAAGTGCGGCGGTGGCCCGGCGGTCGGCCAGCGCGCCCACAACACGCTGCGCCAACTCGCGTATCCGGTGTCGGCACTGCGATACACCGCCGAGTTCGCCGACAGCGCGAGCAGCGTGGGTAGCCACGGGCGCAACCGGTTGCTCACCTCGATGGCCGTCTCGCGGTCCGGAACCGCAACGTGCACATGACATCCGCAGATGCCCTGCTCGTGGGCGATCATCCCGAACCGCTCGCCGATCTCCCGGTAGCGCGGTTTGTCGGTGACCGGAAAGTGGTGCGGGACGCTCGGTGGTAGGCCGACCGCCAGCAGCCGGGCGCCGGTGTCGGCGGCCGCCTGCGCCGCTCCCCGGCGCAACCCGGCCAACTCTGTCCGTAGTTCTTCGGCTCGATGCGCCACCGATGACGTCGTCTCGACCTGACAGCTGGTCAGCTCCAATTGCAGTTCGACACCCAGGGTTTCGGCGCGATCGGCCACCTCGCGATTACGCGGGACGGGTTCACCGGTGCGGGGGTCGACGAGCAGGAACTCCTCTTCCACGCCGACGGTCGGGTGTTCAGCCATGCCCCGGGAATCCCCCGCGCGCCGCCGCCGCAAACCAGCGGGCCGACCGACTGCGTCACCTGATGCGAGACTCCCAGTGCTCCCGCATCCGTTCGATGGTTTGCTCACCGGATCGGTTGATATCGATGAACAGCCGGATGAGCGCGACGCCGCTCAGCACTCCCGCAACGAAGAACACCACTTCCATGGTCTGGCCTCACCCTCCCCTTTGACGGCTCACCGGGAGTTCCCCGTTTTGCTCCCGTTCAATCCCTCGTTTGCCGGGAAGTGGCCGGGCAAGCATGACCTCGATTCCGCGGATTTACTCTGTTAGTTGTAGTAGCGTCCGCACGGTGAACTCCGGCGTGTGGATCCTGGGCGGCTACCAGAGCGATTTCGCCCGCAACCTGCACCGCGAGGGCGCCGATTTCGCAGTGCTGACCGCCGAGGTGGTGCGTGAGACGCTGACGGCCGCGAAGGTCCCCGGTGCCGCCGTCGGCGTCGTGCACGTCGGCAACGCCTTCGGTGAGATGTTCGCCTCCCAGGGGCACCTCGGCGCCATGCCCGCCACGGTCGAGGACCAGCTGTGGGATGTCCCCGCCGCGCGGCACGAGGCCGCGTGCGCCTCGGGCAGCATCGCCGTCCTGGCCGCGATCGCCGATCTGCGGGCGGGTAATTACGACTGCGCACTGGTGCTCGGCCTGGAACTGGAGAAGACGGTGCCCGGTGACACCGCCGCACGGCACCTCGGGGCGGCGGCGTGGACGGGCCAGGAGGGCACCGAGGCGACCTTCATGTGGCCGCACATGTTCTCCCGGATTGCCGACGAGTACGACCGCCGCTACGGGTTGGACGACCAGCACCTGGATGCCATCTCCGCGTTGAACCACGCCAACGCGAAGGCCAACCCGAATGCCCAGACTCGTGACTGGACGCTCGGCGCCGACAACCCGGTGGTGGAGGGTCGCATCCGGCGGTTGGACTGCAGCCAGATGACCGACGGCGGCGCCGGCGTCGTATTGGTCACCGACGGCTACCTACGTGAGCACCCCGACACCCGACCGCTCGCGCGCATCGACGGCTGGGGACACCGCACCGTCGGGCTGGGACTGCAGCAGAAGCTGGACCGGTCTGCCGCGGATCCCTATGTGCTGCCGCATGTTCGACAGGCGGTGCTCGACGCGTTCGGCCGGGCCCGGGTCACCCTGGACGACGTCGACGGGTTCGAGGTGCACGACTGTTTCACACCGAGCGAGTACCTGGCGATCGACCATATCGGGCTCACCGGACCCGGTGAATCGTGGAAAGCCATCGAAAACGGCAAGATCGAGATCGGGGGCACGCTGCCCATCAACCCGAGCGGCGGCCTGATCGGCGGCGGCCATCCCGTCGGCGCCACCGGCGTCCGAATGTTGCTCGACGCCGCCAAACAGGTCAGCGGTACCGCGGGCGACTACCAGGTCGACGGCGCCACCACCTTCGGCACCCTCAACTTCGGCGGAAGCACCGCCACCACCGTCAGTTTCGTCGTCTCCCAGGGGTTGTCATGTCGGTAGAAGTGTTCGCCAAATACCTGTCCACCCTGCCCGAGGACGACACCCACCCGTACCGCACCGGCGCGTGGCGTCCGCAGACCACCGAGTGGGACGACGAGGATCTGCGCGCCGTCGAGGGTGAGATCCCGTCCGATCTGGACGGGATCTACCTCCGCAACACGGAGAATCCACTGCACCCCGCGTTCAAGGTCTACCATCCGTTCGACGGGGACGGGATGCTGCACATCGTCGGGTTCCGCGACGGGAAAGCCTTCTACCGCAACAGATTCGTCCAAACCGACGGCTTCCTCGCGGAGAACGCCGAGGGCGGTCCGCTGTGGCCGGGGATCGCCGAACCAGTCGAGCTGGCCCGGCGGGACCACGGCTGGGGTGCCCGCACCTTGATGAAGGACGCGTCGTCGACCGATGTCACGGTGCACCGCGGGGTCGCGTTGACCAGCTTCTATCAGTGCGGCGACCTTTACCGGATCGATCCTTACACCGGCGCGGCGCTCGGCAAAGAGGACTTCTCCGGCGGCTTCCCGTCCGATATGGGCGTGTCGGCCCACCCCAAGGTCGATGACGCGACCGGCGAGTTGTTGTTCTTCAACTACGGCAAGCAAGCGCCGTTCATGCACTACGGCGTCGTCGACCAGCACAACTCCCTGGTGCACTACGTCGACGTCGAACTGCCGGGGCCCCGGCTCCCCCACGATATGGCACTCACCGAAAACTACGTGATCCTCAACGACTTTCCGTTGTTCTGGAATGCCGAGATGCTCAAGCACAACGCGCATATTCCCCGCCTGCACCGGGACCTGCCATCGCGGTTCGCCGTCCTGCCGCGGCGCGGCGGCCCCATCCGCTGGTTCGAAGCGGAAACCACCTACGTCCTGCACTTCACCAATGCCTTCGAGGACGGTGACGAGATCGTGCTCGACGGATTCTTCCAGGGCACCCCCGAGCCCACCGACGCCGGTAGCGCCGACGGGATGGACATGCGCTGGCAGCGGTTCTTCCGGTACCTCTCCTTGGACGGCATGCAAACCCGGCTACACCGCTGGCGGTTCAACCTGGTCACCGGGCAGACGCGCGAAGAGCAATTGTCGGACAGCCTCACCGAATTCGGGATGATCAACCCCGGATACACGGGCCGCGACTACCGTTACGCCTACGCCGCGACCGGCAAACCGGGCTGGTTCCTGTTCGACGGGCTGGTCCGCCACGATCTGCACACCGGAGCCGAGCAGCGGTATGCCTTCGCCGACGGCGTGTACGGCAGTGAGACCGCGATGGCACCCCGTGTTGGCGGCACGGCCGAGGACGACGGTTACCTGATCACCATCACCACCGACATGAACGAGGACGCGTCGTACTGCCTGGTGTTCGATGCCGCCCGCGTCAGCGACGGCCCGGTATGCAAACTGCAGCTGCCCGAACGTGTTTCCAGCGGTACGCATTCCACGTGGGCGCCAGGCGCGGAGCTACGACGCTGGCGGGAATGACCCAACCCGGTCCGCAGCCCAACGCCGTCGCCACGATGCTCGGGCTGCTCGGTGACGAATGGACCCTGCTGATCGTCCAGCAGTCGCTGTTGGGTGCCCAGCGCTTCACCGACTTTGCCGCGGAACTGCCGATCTCGAATGCGGTGTTGACCGCGCGGCTACGCAGCATAACTGCCGACGGGCTGCTCGGCCCTGACGGGCGCCGGTACCTGCCGACCGCGCGAAGCCGGTCATTGTGGCCGGTGCTGGTATCGATCTGGGCGTGGGAACGCACGTGGGTGCCCGAGCACGCCTTGCCGATGCTGCGCCACGAGGTATGCGGCGACGAGTGCACACCGATACTCACCTGCAGCGGCTGCGGCCTGGCAACCGCCGAGAAAAACCTTGTCGCGCAGTGGGGTCCGAGTGGATCATGGGCGCGGTCGATGCCGGCGACCAGTACCCGGCGCCGGTCTCGAAGCGACGGTGCCGGCCTGTTCCCCCAGACCATGACGATCCTCGGTAACCGGTGGTCGTTCGCCGTCATGGTCGGCGCATTCGTCGGTACCAGCCGGTTCACCGATTTCGCCGGCCAGCTCGGCGCCCCGCCGGGTTCGCTGGCCGACCGACTGCAGATCTTGGTGGCCAACGGGGTGCTCGACATCCACGACGGCCGGTACCGGCTCACCGAGAAGGGCCGGGCGGTACTGCCGATCCTGGTCACCGCACTGGAGTGGGCGCAGCGCTGGTTCACCGGCCCGGAGGGCCCCGCAGTCGAGCTGACGCACGACGCCTGCGGCGGGGCTTTCCATCCGGTGCTGGCCTGCGATCGGTGCGGGGAGGCGTTGCGGGGCAGTGAACTCGCGCGCGAAGCCACAGAAATCTCTCCCCCGAGGGACTAGCACTCTCGCCTTACGAGTGCTAAAACGGAGGTGCACAGTGATTTGGCTGCCTGCCAGGGTGGCGGGCTCTTAGCGATCGAGGAGGTGGATTGCTGTGCTGCGTTTCGATCCGTTCAACGACCTTGATGCCTTGACCCGGGGTCTACTCACCAGCCAGACCGGATCAACCCGCACGCCGAGGTTCATGCCCATGGACCTGTGCAAGATCGACGACCACTACGTGCTGACCGCTGATCTGCCAGGGGTCGACCCGGGCTCGGTGGATGTCAACGTGGACAACGGCACGCTGACCATCTCGGCACACCGCACCGCCCGCTCGGAGGATGCCGTCCAGTGGTTCGCCAACGAGAGGTTCTTCGGCAACTACCGCCGGCAGCTGTCCCTGGGCGAAGGTATTGATACGTCGGCCATTTCGGCGACCTACGAGAACGGTGTGCTCACCGTGACGATCCCGTTGGCCGAGCGCGCCAAGCCGCGCAAGATCGACATCGCGCACGGCGGCGGCCAGAAGTCGATCGAGCCGACCACCGTCGACGCCGGCTGAGCAACGATCGCCGGGGTGGCAGCAGCGCCACCCCGGCGGCTCATCCGCGGTCCAGCCGGGACCGCAGGTTATTGCGCACCGCAGGCCATTCGATATCCAGAATCGAATAGACAACGGTGTCACGCCGCGACCCGTCGGGCTGTAGTTGGTGACTGCGCAAGATGCCGTCCTGCTTGGCCCCCAGCCGCTCGATGGCAGTCCGGCTGGCGGAGTTGAAGAAGTGGGTGCGGAATTCCACTGCCACACAGTTCAACTCGTCGAACGCGTGGCCCAGCAACAACAGCTTGGCTTCGGTGTTCACCCCGGTGCGGCGCACCGAGGCGCGGTACCAGGTGTGGCCGATCTCCAAGCGGCGGTTCGGCCCGTCGATGTGCAGATAGCTCGACGAGCCGACCACCGTGCGGTCCAGGCTGCGCACGACGAACGGGAACAGATCGCGATCGGACAACCGGGCCCGCACCCATGCCGCAGCCGTCTCCCGCGACGGCGCGCTGGTGAACCACAGGCCACCCGGGTCTCCGTCGGCCGCCGCGTCGGCGATCTCGTCCACGTGATCGACGGTCAGGGGTTCCAGCGTCACCCAGCGCTGCCCGGTGAGCACCACCGGCGCCACGAAACTCATCCGGCCTCGCCCCAGGCCACCACCATGGCCAGTACCGACAACACGGCCGCGGCGGCCACCGCGATGGCGGCCACGAACAGCCCGTATCCGGCGGCGATCGGCGCGTGTACGTACAACCGGAAATACCAGCCGATCAGCGCCCCGATGATCAACGAAAGGGACAGCGCGGCAGCAGAAGCCAGCCGGGGCGACAACTGGCGGGCCGCCATCGCGGCTGCCACGATCAACGTCGCGGCCAGCAGCACGATCAGCTGCCCGACACCGAAACCGGGCGGCGGCATATCGATACTGCCTGCCTTCCCACCGATGGCACTGGCCCGCCCACCGTGGGTAGTGAGCCACGGCAGCCACGCGCTGACCACCACGACCAGGGCACACAGGGCCACCAGCCAGCCGGGACGCAGACGTGCCATACAGCTCAGGTTATCGGGTCGGTGACCGTAGTCTGGGTTGCCATGACCGATCTGCCCGACTGGGCGCGTCAGCTGGACTTGTCCCCGCACCCCGAGGGGGGTTGGTACGCCGAGACCTGGCGCAGCTCGCTGACCATCCCACAGTCGGCCCTGCCACCGGAGTACACCGGCCCACGCAACGCCGGGACGGCGATCCTGTTCCTGCTGATGCCGGGTCAGCAGTCGGCCTGGCACACGGTGCGCAGTGCCGAGTTGTGGCTCTATCACCGCGGCAGCCCCCTGATCCTGGAGGTCGGGCCGACCCAGGACGGGGCGTCCGAATTGCTCCTTGGCGCCGATATCGCCGCCGGCGAGCAACCCCAGTTCGTCGTTCCGCCCGGCCACTGGCAGCGGGCCCGGCCCCACGACGACGAGCCGACCTTGGTCAGCTGCGTGGTGGTGCCGGGCTTCGATTTCGCTGACTTCGCACTGTCGGCTCCCAACCCTTAGATTCTCTGTGCATGCAGGGGCACATCATCGTGTGCGGTGCCGATGCGCTGGCCGAGCGCATCGCCGGTGAGCTGCGCGGCGCCGGCGCGACCGTTGTGCCCGTGCAGGATCCGCGCACCTTGGACACCGCCGACGTGCCGTCAGCCACCGCGGTCGTCTGTGTCGGTGAGGACGACGCCGTCAACCTCGAAATCGCTCTGCTGGCACGACAACTCAGCCCGCGGGTGCGGGTGGTGGCGCGGCTGGCCAACGGGGTGCTGCGGGAGGCGGTGGCGTACGGCAACGGACCAGGCGCCATTCTCGACGTCGCCGACCTGGCCGCCCCGTCGGTGGTCGAGGCCTGCTTGTCGCGCACCACGCACACCATCGCAGTCGCCGGCATCGACTTCGTCGTTTCCGGGACCGAGGTGCCGCGCTCGGGAACCCTGCGCGAGATCTACGGCGATCTGGCCCCGGTCGCGGTGATCCACCGCGACGCCTCGGTGACCGCCTGCCCCGGCCGGGACGTCACCGTGCACGAGGGCGACTGGACCGCCATGATCGGCACTCCAGACGAACTGGCCGCCCAGGGCATCGCGGTGTCGAAACCGCTGGGACACAACAAGGTGCGTCGGCGGTGGGGGCGGTTGACCGACGCCGTGCGGGTTCTCCGCGACGACATCAACCCGATGTTCTACCGCGCGCTGGCGGTGTCACTGACCCTGCTGGTCGGGTCGACGGTGCTGCTGCGCTACGCCTACCAGCGGCCGCCGGGAATGAGCTGGATCGACGCCCTGTACTTCAGCACCGAGACCATCGCCACCGTCGGCTACGGCGATTTCAGCTTCATGGAGCAGCCCGCATGGCTGCGACTCTGGGGTATCGGGCTGATGTTCGCCGGTGTCACCACCACCGCGATCCTGGTGGCGTTCATCGCCGATGTGCTGCTATCGCGCCGCCTCGCCCAATCCGCGGGGCTGCGGCGGGCGCGGCACCTGCACAACCACGTCATCGTGGTGGGCCTGGGTTCCTTCGGGATCCGGGTGGTCGAGGACCTGGTCCAGGCCGGCTACGACGTCGCCGTCATCGAACGCGACGAGGACAACCGCTTCCTGGCCACGGCCCGCGCCCTCGACGTGCCGATCGTCTTCGGCGACGCCACCGTCCGCGAGACGCTGGAGTCGGCCCGGGCGGGACATGCGCGTGCGGTGGCCGTGCTGACCGCCAACGACATGGTCAACATCGAAACCGGGATCGTGCTGCGCGAACATGCCCCGGACACGACCGTGGTGCTGCGGGTGTACGACCGGGTGCTGGGTGCGGCGGTCGCGCAGCGGTTCGGGTTCGAGAATGTGCGGTCCACGGTGGAACTGGCGGCACCGTGGTTCATCGGCGCCGCGCTCGGCCTGCAGGTGCTGGGCACGTTCTCGGCCGGACAGCATTCGTTCATGGTCGGCGGGGTGCGGGTGGAGACCGATAGTGAACTGGACGGGGTGCGGATGGCCGATCTGTCCACCCACACCCGCGTCATCGCGATCACCCGGCCCGGCGTCGCGACCCGGCTGCATCCGCGTCGCGACACCCGGCTCAGCGCGGGTGACACCGCATATCTGGTGGGCCCCTACCGGGAACTGCTGGCCACCTTGGGTAAGGGCCAGGCTAGGACAGCGACGACAGGTTGAAGCCCGCCCCGGTCGGGTCGGTGACCGCGGCCAGCCGGCCGTACGGGGTGTCCTCGGCCGCGCGCACCACGGCGCCGCCGTTGTCGACGATCAGCTGCTGGGTCTTGTCCACATCCTCGGCACCGAGGAAGAAGAACCAGTTCGACGGCTCGCCGGCCGCCATGAACGCGGTGCCGTCCATCACGCCGAGCAGCTGCTGCCCGTCGAATACGGCGGTGCTGTACCGGAATTCGTCGGTGTCCCCGGTGACCTCGGTCTGCCAGCCGAATACGTGCACGTAGAAGTCGAGCACCCTGGCGAAGTCCAGCGTCGTCAGCTGATGCCACACCGGCGCCCCGGCCACGCCGGTGACCTCGGTGCCCAGGTGACCGGTGGGCTGCCACAGACCCACCACCCCGCCACTGGGATCCGACACCATCGCCATCCGGCCCTTGGCCGGGATGTCCATGGCGCCGCCGCAGGTGTTCCCGCCGGCGGCGCTGACCTTGGCCAGGGTGGCGTCCACATCGGCGGTGTGCAGGTAGGTGTTCCAGCGATCCGGCATGCCCCACTGCGGATCATTGGACATCAGCCCTGCAACGGGCTTGCCGTCGACGAAGGCAGTGACATAGCCGCCGTATTCAGGACCGGAGCCTTCGAACGTCCAGCCGAAGACGGCGCCGTAGAAGCGTTGGGCCGCCTCGATGTCCGAGGTGGTCAGGTCGATCCAGCAGGGTGCGCCGAGTGGAGTAGTCATGCCGGTGTTGACCGGCCGGGCGCGCGAAACTCATCGCGGGCGGGTTTGTGGGGTTTCATCCGCGACGCGCCGGGCGGGCCGGATGAGTTCGCACATTCACGGTGCATCCACGGCTGCGCAGTGCCGTCGCGACGCGCGGCAGGAATCGCCGATCCCGCAGCAGCGCGGCACTCACGCGGATGAGGATCCAGCCGAGATCTTCCAGCATGGCGGCGCGGTCGATGTCCCACGTGCGCTGCCGGGCGTCGGTCCAGTGCTGCGTGCCGTCGTACTCGACCGCGACGAAGTAGTCGGGCCAGCCCATGTCCAGCCGGGCCACGACGTAGCCGAACCCGTCGCGCACCTCGATCTGGGTATCCGGAACGGGAAACCCCGCCCGCACCAACGCCAGTCGGGTCAGGGACTCGTAGGGCGACTCTGCGCCGCCGTTGACCAGCGGCAGCACCTTGCGCAGTTGCGTGCACCCGCGGGCCCGCGCGTACCGATGCGACACCTCCTCGATGTCGGTGACCTTGATGTTCGTCGCCGCCATCAGCGCGTCGATACGCTGCACCGCCTCGTCGACGTTGCTCGCCCACCTGCCAAGATCGAAGGCCGTCCGAGCGGGCGTCGTCATCACCATGGGAGCGCCGATCAGCTCGTCGGCGTGAATGCGCTCCGTGTGCACCGTGATGGACGACGGCGGACGGCGGTTGCCGTGCAACAGCTGCGCGGGTTCACCGGCCTCGACCCACTTGGCTCCCAGCATCGCCGATGCCGACAACCCGGCGACCACGCCGTCGCGGCCGGACCACAGCCACGCCGCGCGGGCGCGCTGACGGGCCGACAGTTCGACACCGCGCGGCACCCACACCCCGGGGTAGACGGCTTCGTAAAACCGGCGCAGCTCCCGGAAGGTCAGCGTGCGGGCGGCCAGCGCCTCGGCGGCCAGAAACGGCCAATCGATCGACTCCATGGCCCGACCATCGCAGCGGCCTCCGACGGATTCCGGCCTGCTCGCGCCGGTTATCCACAGGGCAGACGCAGCAAATGTGCCGTCTCATCCGGTCGACACGGCGAGTTGCGGATGAAACGGCACAAACGCGCCGCGGCACCGGCCCGGGAGACCCTAGGAGAACAGCACCTTGAACTTCTGCAGCGACTCCTCGATATCGGAGCGCAGGGAGGCGGCCACCACCATGCCGATCGGGCCGAACAAGGCCGGCCCGCCCAGGTGGATGTCCAGCTGTACCGTCGACCCGTCGGAGACCGGCTTCACCTTGGCGATCAGCTTGACCTTCACCCCGCCCTTGCCGTCCCCGTTGAGGGTCATCGACTCCGGCGGCTTGTAGTTCACGATCGTCCAGTTCACCCGGTTGGCCATGCCCTTGACCTCGACGATCGAGTCGATCCGGGTGCCCTTGTCCAAGGTGTCGGGCAGCGGCGAACGCCACACCCGGTGGATGCTCAGCCATTCCTTGAAGCGGGACAGATCCGACGCGGCTTCCCACGCGTTCTCCGGGGCCAGCGGGACATCGATGGAGACCGATAGCTTGGCCATCTACGCCGGGCGGTTGGGGTCGATGTTGCGCGCCGCGTTCTTGGCCGCTTCCTGCGCCTTGTCCACGATGCCCTGGTACTTGTCGCCGGTCTTCTCGTCTACGATGTCGCCGACCTTGTCGATCACGGCGTCCACCTTGTCGGCGTTCTCGGCGATCAGGTCCTTCGCCTTGTCCAGAAAACTCATGGGCTCACCTTATCGCCACAGTTTGCGGGGCTCGCCGGATAGTCGGCCCTGAATCCACCACAACAGCTCCACCACCGTGGCCGCGACCACACCGATACCCAACGCCATCGACGTCAGCGCGGCATTGCTGGGGTCGAGCATGAACTTCTCCTGGGCCAGCGGCAGCGCGAAGATGACGACGTAGGCCAGCGCGGACAGCGCCACCAGTGCCACCCGCCACCACTGATAGGGGCGGGCCACCACCGCCAGCACCCACACCGCGCCCACCAACAGGGTGATCAGCGCGGCCGTGGAGGCCTGGGTCTGCTCGACGGGCGAGGCGTGGCGCCCCTGATACGCCAGCAGGTAACACACGAAGGTGGCCAGCCCGACGACGACGCCGTTGGGCAGCGCCGAGGTCATCACCCGGCGGACGAACCCGGAATGGGCCCGCTCGTTGTTGGGCGCCAGCGACAGGATGAACGCCGGGATGCCGATGGTGAACCAGGCGGCGATGGTGACGTGGATCGGCTGGAACGGGTACAGCAGCGGATCGGAGCCGAAAATCTTGGCCGACAGCCCACCCAGCCCCACCAACGCCGCCAGCAGCACCGAGTACACCGTCTTGGTGAGGAACAGGTTGGACACCCGTTCGATATTGCCGATCACCCGTCGGCCCTCGCCGACGACGTAGGGCAGGGTGGCGAACTTGTTGTCCAGCAACACGATCTGCGCCACCGCGCGGGAGGCCGAACTGCCCGATCCCATAGCCACGCCGATATCGGCATCTTTGAGTGCGAGCACGTCGTTGACGCCGTCGCCGGTCATCGCGACCGTGTGCCCGCGGGACTGCAACGCGTGCACCATGGCGCGTTTCTGGTCGGGGCGGACCCGGCCGAAGGTGGTGTATTCGTCCAGGGCGTCGGCCAGTTGGTCCGGTTCCTGGGGCAACCGGCGGGCGTCGAGGGTCTCACCGTGCAGCCCCAGCGTGTCGGCCACGGCGCCGACCGACACCGCGTTGTCGCCGGAGATGACCTTCACCGAGACCTTCTGCGAGGCAAAGTAATCCAGTGTGTCGCGGGCGTCGGGGCGGACCCGTTGCTCCAGCACGACCAGCGCGACGGGGGTGACGGTGCCGGGGGCATCCGTCGCGTCGACGGACCGGTCCGAGGACCCGAGCAGCAGTACCCGCAGTCCCTGGGCCCCGATCCGTTCGGCCTCTTCGGCTTCGGCAGAGGCCGGGTCGAGCAGCACATCGGGGGCGCCGATGACCCAGTTGCCGTGTTCACCGTAGGAGGCACCGCTCCATTTGGTGGCGGATTTGAACGGCGCCGACGCGGTCTGGGTCCAGCCGGGCGGCATCTTGTAGGCCTCGGCGATGGCGGCCATGCTGGCGTTGGGGCGGGCATCGTCGGAGGCCAGCTGGGCCAGCACCGCGGCCACGTCCTCTGTGCCAATCCCCCGGTCGCTGCGCTCTTGCCCGCCGACGTTCAACGACTTCAGATCGCTGACGCGCATACCGTTCTCGGTCAGCGTGCCGGTCTTGTCGGCACACACGACGTCCACCCGGGCCAGGCCCTCGATGGCAGGCAGTTCCTGCACCAGGCACTGCCGACGGCCGAGACGCACGACGCCGACGGCGAACGCGATGGATGTCATCAGCACCAGCCCCTCGGGGACCATCGGCACCAGTGCCCCGACCATGCGCAGCACCGATTCCCGCCAGCCGACATCGGTGGTGAACAACTGGGTGTAGATGATCAGCGCACCGGCCGGCCACAGCAGGTAGGTGATGAACTGCAGGATCTTGTTGATCCCACTGCGCAATTCGGATTTGACCAGGGTGAACTTGCTGGCCTCCTCGGCCAGTTTGGCCGCGTAGGCTTCCCGCCCCACCTTGGTGGCCCGGTAGGCCCCGCTGCCCGCCACCACGAAACTGCCCGACATCACGTGATCGCCGCGATCTTTGTGAATAGGGTCGGCCTCGCCGGTGAGCAGGGATTCGTCCACCTCGAGGTTGGCGCCCTCCAACACCTCGCCGTCAACGATGATCTGGTCCCCGGGCCCGAGTTCGATGATGTCGTCGAGCACCACCTCGTTGGGGGCGAGTTCCCTGGTCCCGGACCGCCTGCGCACCAACGGTTTCGTCTGCCCGACGATGGCCAGCCGATCCAGGGTCTGCTTGGCGCGCAGTTCCTGGATGATGCCGATGGCCGAGTTCGCGACGATCAGCAGGCCGAACAGCCCGTTGATCACCGAGCCGGTGGCCAGCACGATGGCGAACAGCACGCCGAGGATGGCATTGATACGGGTGAATACGTTGGCCCGCACGATCTCCGACACACTGCGGGCGGCGCGCGTGGGCACGTCGTTGGTGTGCCCTTCGGCGACCCGCTGGGCGACCTCGGCATCGGAGAGGCCGCTGATGACTGTGGTCATTTGGTGAATACCGCCTCGTCGTAGTACTCCAGCGTGAGCTTCGGCCCGTCGAACGTGGCCCTGGAAATGCTGCCGGGCGGGGAGTTCTCGCTGACGAACGAGAACGCGAAGGTGTCACCGTCCCAGTGCCTCAGGTCGACGGTGTCCCCGCGCGGCCCCAGTGTCAGGGTCAGCCCGCCGTTCTTCTCGGCCACGACGGCCGGTCCCCAGTAGTCGTTGCGGTAGCTGCCGACGTACCGCGGCAAGGGCTGGGCGGGGGCCGGATGCGCAGGCGGCTGCTTACCCACCAGCGACCCGACCGGGTCGGACAGCCCCGTGAGGGCCTGGTGGTACAGCGCGTACCAGTCCTCCCGCACGTCACCGAACTGGACCAGGTCGGCGAACTCGGCGGTGATCGCCTCGGCGACACCCGACGGCATGGCGTTGGTCAGGGCGACGATCCCCACATCCGCCGACGGCAACAGCAGGATGTTCGACCCCGCACCGAGCTCGAACGCACCGGAATGGCTCAATTCCACCCGCGCCCCCGAGGTCGTCCCGACATTGAACCCGAAACCATAAGAGCCCGTACGCATCGCGGGCTCCGCGGGCGGACTGGACACCACCTGCGGGCTGAGGGCGGGCAGCAGCGCTTTCGGGTCGACGATCGACCGGCCCCCGTAACTTCCGTTCGCCAGCACCATGGCCAGCCAGTGCGTCATATCGTTGACCGACGAGCTGGCGCCACCGGCCGGGGCCTGCTGGTCGGCATCGCGGACGAACTCCGGTCGATAACCGCCGTCGATCCGGATATGCCCGACGGCGCGGTCCTTGCGGGCTTGGTAATCGGCGAACCGGAAACTCGTGGAGGACATGCCGAGTGGACCGAACAGCGCGTCCTGACCCAGCTGTTCCCATGGCCGGCCCGCCGCCGCGGCCACCGCCTCGGCCCCGGCGGTGAAACCGAAGTTGGTGTAGGCGTAGGAGATCCGGAAGGGGTCCAGCGGCAGCCGGCTCAGTTTCTGCAGCACCGCGCGGCGGTCATAGCCCAGGTCTTCGAGGAGGTCTCCGGCGTGGTCGGGCAGACCGGAACGGTGCGAGAGCAGGTCCCCGACGGTCACCATCCGGGTGACGGCGGGATCCGACAGCGCAAACCACGGCAGCTTGTCGACGACGGGGGTGTCCCAGCCGATCGCGTGCTCGCCGACCTGGCGGGCCACCACGGTGGCGCTCAGGGGTTTGGACACCGAGGCCAGCTGGAAGACGGTGTCCGGCCCCACCTTGTTGGCGGCGTCGCCACCCGCACGGTTGTCTTTGACACCGAAACCTTTGGCGTACACGGTTTTTCCACCGTGCACGACGGCGATCGCGAGACCGGGGATACCCGATGTGCGCATCAGCTCCTCGGCGATGCCGTCCAGCCGGCCGACGGCGTTCTCGATGGCATTGTCGGGCAAGGGCATTGCCGGCACCAGCGGCGGCGGCAGCCCGGGCGGCGTCGGTTTCGGCGTATCAGCGGGCCGAGGTGCCGCGCAGCCGGCCAACACCGCGACCAGCGCGACGCCCAGCAGTATCCGTCTCACAGGCAAGCACGCTAGCCGCTCAACGCCCGCCACCACGTGTCTATCGGCCGCCCCGTCGCCGCGGCGTCCACCCGCTGCCCCGGTTTCGGCGCCGCCACCGTCACCCCTTCGGCCGACGCGGCCGTCAGCAGCCGCTCGACGGGCTCTGACCACGGATGCGGCGCCAGCCGGAAGGTGGCCCAGTGGATGGGTACGAACAGGCCGGTGTCGGTGACATCGCGATGCGCGCGGACGGCATCTTCGGGGTTCATGTGGATATCGGGCCAGCCCGGGTGGTAGGCGCCGATGGGCATCAGTGTCAGGTCGAACGGGCCGTAGTCGCTGCCGATCGCGGCGAAGCCATTGGTGTAGCCGGTGTCCCCGCCGAAGAAGGCCCGGTGCCGCGGCCCGATCACCGCCCACGACGACCACAGCGTGGTGTTGCGGGTCAGGAACCGGCCCGAGAAGTGCCGGGCCGGGGTGCACACCAGCGTCAGGTCACCCACCGTGGCGCTTTCATCCCAGTCCAGCTCGACGATCCGCTCCGGCGGGATCCCCCAGATGCGCAGGTGCGCGCCGATCCCCAGTGGCACGTAGAACTTGGCCCGCTGCGACCGGGCCAGGCCCTTGATGGTGTCGATGTCCAGATGGTCGTAGTGGTCGTGGCTGATGATCACCGCGTCGATGGCCGGCAGCGCGTCCAGCTCGGCCGGCACCGGGTGCAGCCGCTGCGGCCCGACCGCGCGCGACGGCGAGCAGCGCTCACTCCACACCGGGTCGGCCAGCACCCGGTAACCGTCGACCTCGATAACCACCGAGGAGTGGCCGTACCAGGTGGCCGCGAGGTCGGTGGCCGGGGCGGTCGAGGTCGGCCGGATCAGGGGGACCTCGCCGGCCGGGCGCTGCCGTTGTCCACCGGACAGCAGGTCACGGACGAGCACCCACTGTTCCTGGCGGGTCAACTGCACCTCGGACGCCGGTTCGCGGTTGACGAACGTGCCGCCGCGGTAGTTCGGGGACGCCTTCGCCGCGGAACCGATATCGGCGGCACCCAGTGACTCGGGTGCCCCGCGCAGCGCGCGCAGCACCCATCCGCCGGCGACCAGCGCTGCGGTGCCCCCGACCATCCGAGCCGCTTCGGTGATCATCACGCACCCAGGAAGTTCGGCGGTCGTTTCTCGAAGCGGGCGACCTGAGCTTCGATGACGTCGGGGCTCGCCCAGGCCTTGTTGAACATCCGGGTGTGGTCGCCGCGCACGTTGTCGTAGGCGCCGTCGTCGTTGAGCACCCGCTTGGAGTGGGCGATGGACAGCGGGGCGTAACCGGCGATCTCGGCCGCCCATTCCTGCGCGTCGGCCAGGGTGCCGCTGCGGTTGACCATCCCGGTCATCAGGGCGGTCTCCAGATCCAGCCGCTCCGCGGCGATCAGCATGCCGCGGGCCCGGCCGTGCCCGACCAGCGAGACGAGCCGGCGGATACTCCAGTTGTCCAGCGCCAAGCCATATTTGGCGATCGGGAATTGGAAGTACGCACCGGGGGCGGCCACCCGCAGATCGCAGATCATCGCCAGGATCACCCCGGCACCGATCGCCGGTCCGTTGAGTGCGGCGATGATCGGCACCGGGCTGGCGTCGATCGCGAGGTTGAGGGCCAGCGCCTTGTCTGGCAGATCCTTGGCCACCCCCTCGGCGTCGGACAGGTCGGCCCCGGCGCTGAACACGGTGCCCTGCCCGGTGAGCACGATGGCCCGGATGTCCAGCGCGCCGGCTTTCTCGATCTCTTCGCGCAGCGCGTCGACGAGCGCGCCGTTGAGCGCATTGCGCCGCTCGGCGCGCTGCATTTCCAGGGTCAGGACTTTGCCGTCCCGCGTCACTCCGATCATGGTCGCCAGCCTATATAGGTTCGTCCGGGAGCTCTCCGGGGCCGGGTTCGTGCGTCGTCATCCGCCCTGATCGGCGGGTCGGGGATGAAACCGCACGCCCGCGGCCGATTACCCTCATCCTGTGAGCCGCAGCCCCGCCCTCGCAGTCCGTGATGCCGTCCTCGACCGGGGATCGTTCCGCAGCTGGGACAGCCCACCGGTGCAGGTGCCCACCTCGGCGGCCTACCGCAAGGAACTCGACGACGCGCAAGCCAAATCCGGGCTGGACGAGTCGGTGCTCACCGGTGAGGGCACCGTGCGGGGCCGCCGCGTCGCGGTGCTGGCCTGCGAATTCGACTTCCTGGCCGGGTCCATCGGGGTGGCCGCCGCCGAGCGCATCACCGCGGCGATCCAGCGCGCCACCGCCGAACGGCTGCCCCTGCTGGCCTCCCCCAGCTCCGGCGGTACCCGGATGCAGGAGGGCACGGTGGCCTTCCTGCAGATGGTGAAGATCGCCGCGGCCGTCGAACTGCACAAGCGCGCGCACCTGCCCTACATCGTGTATCTGCGCCACCCCACCACCGGCGGTGTCTTCGCGTCCTGGGGCTCGCTCGGCCATGTCACGGCCGCCGAGCCGGGTGCCCTGATCGGCTTCCTGGGGCCTCGGGTGTACGAGCATCTCTACGGTGAGCCGTTCCCCGAGGGCGTGCAGACCGCGGAGAATTTGTTCCGGCACGGCGTGATCGACGGCGTGGTTCCGGTGCAGGCCCTGCGCGGGGTGCTCGACCGGACGCTGTCGGTGCTGTGCGACCCGCCGGCAGCGGCCCCAGAGGCGCCCGAATTGCAACCGATCCCCGATATCCCGGCATGGGAGTCGGTGACGGCATCGCGGCGCCCCGACCGCCCCAACGCCGAATTCGTCCTGCGGCACGGCAGCACCGACGCGGTCCCGCTGTCCGGCACCGGTGGGGACTCCGGGCAGATGCTGCTGGCGCTGACCCGGTTCGGCGGGCAGCCGGCCGTGGTCTTGGGTCAGCAGCGGATGGGGACGCTGGGCCCCGCGGCCCTGCGGGAGGCCCGGCGCGGGATGGCGCTGGCGGTCGGTCTGCGGCTGCCGTTGGTCTCGATCATCGACACCAGCGGCCCGGCGCTGTCGGCGGAGGCCGAACAGGGTGGGCTGGCCGGCGAGATCGCCCGCTGCCTGGCCGAATTGGTGACGCTGGACACCCCGACGGTGTCGGTGCTGCTCGGCCAGGGCAGCGGTGGCCCGGCGCTGGCCATGGTGCCCGCCGATCGGGTGCTGGCCGCCCAGCACGGCTGGCTGGCGCCGTTGCCGCCGGAAGGGGCCAGCGCCATCGTCTTCCGCGACACCAGCCATGCCCCGGAACTGTCTGCGGCACAAGGGATTCGATCGGCCGACCTACTACGCAACGGGATCGTGGACGTCATCGTCGACGAGCGCAACGACGCGGCCGACGAGCCGCTGGCCTTCACCGCCCGGTTGTCGGCGACCATCGCCGGCGAACTGCACCGGTTGCGCACCATGCCCGAGGCCGAACGGCTCGGCCTGCGCCTGCACCGCTATCGGCAGATCGGGCTCACACCTCGATAGGCGGTTTCAGCCGCTCCATCGTGTACTGCCGGTCTCTTCGGGCCGCGAACGAGCTGGCTGCCAACGCCGCCACCAGCACCCCGGACAGCACCGCGATCGCGATCCACAACCGCGAGTCGATCCCGCCCGCGATGAGTTGCCGCAGGCCGTTGACGGCGTAGGTCATCGGGTCGACGGGGTGCAGTATCTGGAACGGTTTGGCCGTGGTCTCCACCGGATAGATGCCGCCGGCCGAAACCAGTTGCAGCATCAGGAAAGCCAGTGTGACCACCCGTCCGACCGACACACCGAACAGCGCGTTGAAGGCCTGGATCAGCGCCAGGAAGGTGGCCACGATCAGCAGCAGGAAGCCCACCGTCGCGATCGGGTAGCGGGCATTCAAGCCGACGCCGAAGTGCACCACCAGGTACATCACCGCCACCTGGCACACCGTGATGAGCAGGGCAGGCCAGTACGACGCCAGCACCACCCGCAACGCGCCAAGGCCGTTGACGATGGGCCGGGACTGCATGGGCTTGAGCAGCATCCAGATGATCAGCGCGCCGATGAACAGCGCCAGCGGCAAGAAGAACGGTGCGAATCCGGTACCGAACGTCGCCGCGGCGTTGTGGGTCTCGATGTTCAGCGTCACCGGCGCGGCCAGTGTCTTGGCCACCTGGGTGCGTTGCTGGGGCGTCCAGGACGGTACCTGGGTGGACCCTTCCTTCAGTTTGGTCGCCAGCTCCTGGCTGCCGTCGCGAAGCTTGCTGGTGCCGGCGGCCAGCTGGGTTGCCCCGGTGGACAATTGGTTGCCACCGTTGGCCAGCTGCACCAGCCCCGTGTTCAGTTTGCGGGCACCGTTGTCGAGTTGATGCACCCCGTCGCGCAGCTTGACCACATCGGCACGCAACCCACCGTTGAGCGCGCGGGTGAGGAAGACCCGCAGTTTGCTGTTCGGGTCGCCCAGCTCGTTCTCCAGCCGGGTTGCGCTGTCACGCAACTTGTTCAGACCATCGTCGGTGGCGGGGTCGATGCCCTTGGCCCGCAGCAGCCGCTGCGCGCCGGCCAGCACGTCACCGGCATCGCGCACCGTCGGGTCGGGGTTGGTCTGCAGCATGCCCACGGTCTGGTCGACGATCGCCGCGGCCTGAGCCTGGTCGATATTGAGCGCGGCGATGCGGTCGGTGGTCGAGCGCACCGCCCCCGAGAGCCGGGACGCCAGGAAACCGACCTCGTCGGGGTCCAGCTTCAAATCGTCGACCCGATCCAGCATGGTGATCAGCGGACCGGTGGCGGTGTCGACCGAGCCGGCCAGCTGGCGGGTACCGGCGGCCAGCTGCGCCGAGCCCTCCCGGGCGGTCACCAACCCCGCGGTCAGCGCGCCGGCACCATCGGCCAGTTTGTGCGCACCGTCGTCGGCGGCGGCGGTTCCGGTGGCCAGCTGGCCGGCCCCGTCGGCCGCCTTGACCAGCCCGGCACCGGCGTCGGTCAACCCGGTGAGCACCGTGCCCAGGGTGCGCTGCCCGATGCTGGCGTTCACCTGGTTGATCACCTCACGGGCGGCGTTCTGCCCGATGATCGAGCCAAGGTAGTTGTTCGCGTCGTTGAACGTGAACCGGATCTGGGCCTGCTCGGGTGAACCGCCCGACGGCGAGGCGATATCGGCGCTGAAGTCCTGGGGCAGTGTCACCGAGAAGTAGTACTTGCCGCTGGACACCCCGGCGGCGGCCTCGGCGGCCGACACCCGATGTAGCTGCAGCTGCCCCGAATCGACCAGGGCGTCGGCCACTTCCGCGCCGGCGCGGACCGGTTGACCGTCCACCACGGCGCCGGTGTCCTCGTTGACCAGGGCCACCGGAATCTTGTTCACCTCGTTGAACGGATTCCAGAAGGCCCACAGGTACATCGCCCCGTACAGCAGCGGCATCAGGATGACGGTCACCAGCGCAATGCGCGGCAATGCGCCGCGCGAGAACCGCTTCAGGTCGGTGCCAAGAGACATTCCGGCAAGCACGGCTTACTCACTCCCCACATTGAGTTGGGCGCGGACGCGTTCGTCGGCGACGCCGTTGACGGTTGCGGTGACGACGGTTTGGTTCTCCCCCAGCGCGATGAGCCGCTGCAGCACGATGTCGCGGTTCCCGTCGTCGGTGATGTGATCGAGGTTGCCGACCACCAGCAGCGGCGGCGTCCCGGTATTGGCCAAGGCGATCCGCATCAGGGTCTGCTCGAGTTCGGACAGCTCGTCGAAATAGGCGGTCAGCGAGGGCAGCGGCACATCACCGAACACCGGGGCACACAACCGCGCCAGGTCGTCGGGCCCGGCCTGGCCGATGAAGCGATACCAGGACGCGTCCCAGCGCATCTGCTCGGTGACCAGGTCACGTACCGTCACCGACTCGGCAACCCGGTCCAGTTCGTCGATGCATGCCAACGCCGATACCGCGAAGATCTCGCTGGCCCTGCTGTGCCCGAACACCGTGACCTGCCCTTGCACGGGTTTCATCCGGCCGGCCAGCGTCATCAACAGCGCGGTGCGGCCGGTGCCGGTCGGATAGACCAGCACGCTGACCCCGCCGGCCTCGACGTCCAGGTCGATCGGGCCGTAGACCGGGCCCCAAGGCCCTCGCATCGTGATACCGCGGGCGGTGACTGCCGAAGCTGCTTCTGCCACTGAGCCATCTCAACACACCCGCGGCCGACGGCGCCGTTTTCCACGTCAGGGTTGCTGATGCGCGCGATTCATGACCCTGGCGCAGAAAACGGTGGAACCCCGCGTCGCGCGAACGCTTCGCGCACTCGACGCACGATGAATCGTCGGCCGTGTTCGGCCACGACGTGCACGTTGATCCAGCCCTGCGCCGCGATCAATTCGTTGCGGCCGATGTCTTGGACCCACTGTCGCCTGTCGGTGTGGTGTTGTCGGCCGTCGTACTCCAGTCCGATCCTGGGTTCCTCCCAACCCATATCGAGATAGGCGGTGTTGAAGCCGTCGCTCACCGCTATCTGGGTGACCGGCCGCGGAAGGCCCTCGTCGACGAGTAGCAGGCGCAGCGCGGTTTCCCTCGGCGACTGGGCTCCGGCGTCCATCAGGGCCAATGCCGTTCGAGCTTGCCGAATTCCACGCAATCCCGGATAACGAGCCGCCAGCCCGAGGACGTGCGCGGCGTCTATGCGTGTCGCGCGCGCCAAGGCGTCCAGATGTTGCACCGCCTCGTCGCGAGGCAGAAAACGCGCGAGGTCCAGGGCGGTGCGAGCAGGGGTGGTAACCCGCAGATCACCCATGGTGCAGATCTCGTCCGGAGCAAGGCGTTCCTCGCGCACGATGATTCCCGGTCGAGGCCGGCGGTGCTCGGTGATCAGTTCGATGGGCGTTGTCGGGTCCACCCAGTGCGCGCCATGCAGCGCGGCGGCAGCACGACCCGCGATCACCGCGCGGCGATCACTCCACAACCAGGCGGCAACGGTGTTCGTGAACAGATCCGGCGGTGCGCCCTTGCGGACGTAGACCCGGGGGTGGGCAGTCGTGTACCTCCAGCGCAGCTGACTGCGGGTGAGTCGACCGGCGGCCAGCGCTTCTGGCCCCAGCACAGCATCGTCCATGGCTGGATGGTCGCGCGGGTTGACGACGGCACGCCGCGTCGCCCACGTGCCCACCGGCGATCTGTGGATGAAGCGGCAATTGTGGATGGCGCCGTACTAACCGCCGTGCAGATAGCCACCGAACATGCTCAGCAGAGTCATGCTGCGCCACCAGATCAACACCGCGAACAGTGCCAGCAACCCGACAGCCAGCGAGGTCTGGATCAGATTCCGTTGGGCGCGTGGCGCATACACCAGCCCGGCTGACACCACGCCGCCGGTCAGCAGGCCGCCGAGGTGGCCCTGCCAGCTGATGGCACCCGATCCCATCAGCGGGCCGACGAAGGTGAACGCCAGGTTCAAGACGATCAACCCGACCACCCATTTGACGTCCAGGCGCAGTTTGCGCGCCACCACGAACGTCGCCCCGAACAATCCGAACACCGCCCCCGACGCGCCCGCGGTGGCGGTGTTCAACGGTGCGATCAGGAATACCAGCACCGAACCGCCCAGCGCGGACAGCCCGTACAGCGTCGCGTACCGGGCCTGGCCGAGCAGCCGTTCCAGCGGCGGGCCGATGACGTACAGCGCCCACATGTTGAACAGGATGTGCGCGAGGCCATAGTGCAGGAAGGCCGACGTGACCAGACGGTAGTACTCGCCGCTGGCAACGGCCGGCGGCCACAGCGTCAGGCGGCTCTCGATATCGGGGGCGGCCACCTGCAGGACGAACATCAGCACGTTGATCGCGATCAACGTGTACGTGACGTACGGGGTGTCCCCGGCCGGCCGGCCTCCGAAACGACCCTCGGCCTGCCGCACGGTGGCCGCGCCCGCGTTCACGCACTCCACACACTGGTGCCCCACCGCCGCGTCCCGCATGCAGTCCGGGCAGATGTAGCGCCCGCAGCGCGTGCATTGGATATAGGACGGCCGGTTCGGGTGCCGGTAGCAGACCGGCGCCTGCGGCGGCACCTGCTGCGGGGGGACGGTCATGCCTACATGATGGCCGATGCGTGCCGTCGTCTGGTGAGCGCGTAGAGCACCGCGGTGGCGATCACCGCCTCGGTCAGCGACACCGCGGTGGCCAGCCCCATCAACGCCGGCATCGGCTCGGCCGGTCCCACGATCGGTGTGCCGTGGTGGTGGGCGGGCATGGACCAGTGCACGGCGATCATCGCCAGGTTCATCACCGCCACCACCAGCCAGGTCCGCGGCCCGCATCCACGCCACAGTTCATAGGCGCAGAACAGGCACGCGGTGGCCATCGCGATGATGAGCACCGCCGGCACCAGGCCGGCGGCGTGACCGATCATCGTGGCGTGCAGGGCCGCCGAGCCGGCGGCAACCGCCGCACACAGCCGCCGTCCGAAGACGGCTGAGGCGACGGCCCGGCGAGACATCTGTCAACTCTCGCAGCAATGCGACGTCGGCGCAGCGGGAACGTTCAGCGCGGGGTTGCGATGTTCCGCCCAATTGATCAAACGGGCGCAAAAGTGCGAGTGGACCCGGCCAATTCGTCGAACTCGGCGCGGGTCAGCGCTCCAGGTCGGCGATGTCCAGACGCTTGATCGGCCCGACAATCACCAGATAACACACGATGGACAGCACCGCACTGAGTCCGACGTAGACCAGGGCCAGCTCGAACGACCCCTGCGTCTTGACCAGATAACCGATCACGATGGGTGTGGTGATGGCGGCCAGGCTGCCGAAGGTGTTGAACACCCCACCGGACAGACCGGCGATCTCCTTGGGCGTCGTGTCGGCAACGATGACCCACCCCTGGGCGCCGAAAGCCTTGCCGAAGAACGACACCGCCATGAGTAGCACGACCAGCCAGGACGCGTCGACGTAGTTGCAGGCGATGATCGACGTCGCCATCAGCAGCCCGACCACGATCGGCAGCTTGCGCGCCTTGGTCTGCGACCAACCGTGCCGCATCAGGCCGTCGGAGAGCACCCCACCCAAGATGCCGCCGATGAAGCCACAGACGGCAGGCAGCGCAGCGACGAAGCCGGCCTTCAGGATCGACATGTGCCGCTCCTGCACCAGATACACCGGGAACCAGGTCAGGAAGAACCAGGTGATGGTGTTGAGGAAGTACTGACCGAAGTAGACGCCGAGCATCATCCGGTTCTTGAGCAACGCCTTGACATAGTGAAGTTGGTTGGCGCCCTTGGCTTGTGCCGGTGCGGCGGCGCCGGCGTCCATGTCGACCAGGGCGCCGCCTTCGCGGATGTAGTCCAACTCGGCCTGGCTGACGCGGGGGTGGTTGCGTGGGGCATAGATGACCACCATCCACAGCAGGCCTAACACCACACCGATACCGCCGACGATGGTGAAGACGTGCTGCCATCCGGCCGCGACCACCAGCCAGCCCATCAGCGGGGAGAAGGCCGCCGCGGCGAAGTACTGCGCGGACTGGAAGATCGCCACCGACGTGGCGCGCTCTTTGGCCGGGAACCAGGCGGCGACGATGCGCGAATTACCCGGGAACGACGGTCCTTCGGCGAGACCGACCAGCAATCGCAGGATGAAGAGCAGGCCGACGGCGGTCCCCATCGAGAAGTTCCCGACGAATCCCTGACAGACCGTGAAGACGGACCACGACAGGATCGCGCCGCAGTAGACCTTCTTGGAGCCGTAGCGATCCAGCAGCCACCCGGCCGGGATCTGGGCCACCAGATACGACCAGCCGAACGCGGAGAAGATGTAGCCCAGCGTCACCGCGTCGATGCCCAGGGCGTCCTGGATGGCGTCGCCGGCCATCGAGATGGTGGAGCGATCGGCGTAGTTGATGACGGTGACCGCGAACAGCATGGCCAGGATGACGTAGCGCACGCGACCGGCTTTCGGCGCCGGGACACGGGCTGGGCTGCCGACCGGCACTGCGGCGGTGGGGTTCATCAGGACTCCTCGGGTGTCTCAGGTCACAACGGTGACCCTCGCCGACTCTAAACACCCGGATACATGCCCGTCCAAGCCCGATTCGGTATGCAGCGATGCGCTTTCGGCATCAAAAACGCGATGCGCAGACTGCATCAATAATTCCACAATCGGTGTTGGACTGGATCGAAGCGGAGTCCCTACCGTGGAGTGCATGACCACCACCGCCCCCATCAGCAGTGCCCTCAGCGCGCCCGACGCGGCGATCAAAGCGCTGGCAGCGGGCGCGGCCACCCAGGACCGCATCGACCGGGTGACACTGTCGTCGGTCACCCTGCCGCTCAAGACACCGATCAGCGACGCCAAGGTGCTGACCGGGCGGCAGAAACCGATGACCGAGGTCGCCTTCCTGTTCGCCGAGATCCACACCGCTGACGGTCACTCCGGGATCGGGTTCAGCTACTCCAAGCGTGCCGGTGGGCCCGCGCAGTTCGCCCACGCCCAAGAGGTCGCCCCGGTCCTGATCGGTGAGGACCCCAATGACATCGCCAAGATCTGGACCAAGCTGGTGTGGGCCGGCGCGTCCGTCGGCCGCAGCGGCGTGGCCACCCAGGCCATCGCGGCGTTCGACATCGCGCTGTGGGATCTCAAGGCCAAGCGCGCCAACCTGCCGATCGCCAAGCTGATCGGTAGCCACCGCGATTCGGTGCCGACCTACAACACCTCGGGCGGGTTCCTGCACACCCCGATCGAACAAGTGCTGGAAAATGCGGCGGCGGCGCTGGCAACCGGCATCGGCGGTATCAAAATCAAGGTGGGACAGCCGGATTGGCGCACCGATATCGCCCGGCTGGAAAAGGTACGCGAACACCTGGGCGACGACGTGCCGCTGATGGTCGACGCCAACCAGCAATGGGACCGGCCCACCGCCATGCGGATGGGCCGCATCCTGGAGAAGTTCAATCTGGTGTGGATCGAAGAACCGCTGGATGCCTACGACGCCGAGGGGCACGCCCACCTGGCCCGCGCCTTGGACACCTCGATCGCCACCGGCGAGATGCTGGCCAGTGTCGGCGAGCACCAGCGCCTGATCGACGCCGACTCGGTGGACATCATCCAGCCCGATGCCCCGCGCATCGGCGGTATCACCCAGTTCCTCAAGCTGGCCACGCTGGCCGAGCAGAAATTCCTGCAACTGGCGCCGCATTTCGCGATGGAGATCCACCTACACCTGGCGGCCACCTACCCGCACGGCGTGTGGGTGGAGCACTTCGACTGGCTGGACCCGCTGTTCAACGAGCAGTTGGAGATCAGCGACGGCCGCATGCACCTCTCGGATCGCCCCGGCCTGGGCTTCACCCTCAGCGAGCAGGCGCGCGCCTGGACCGTCGGCACCGCCGACTTCACGTGATCTCGGCGCGCGTACCCGCGCGGTGAGCGCGGGTACGCGCGCCGAAGTCACAGCCCGAGGATCCGCACGCTCTCCTCGCGCATCTGCACCTTGCGGATCTTGCCGGTGACGGTCATCGGGAACTCGTCGACCAGGTGCACGTACCGCGGGATCTTGTAGTGCGCCAGCCTGCCGTCAGCGAAGGAACGAATCGCGTTGACGTCCAACGGTTTCGCGCCGGACTTCATCTTGATCCAGGCGCAGATCTCTTCGCCGTACTTGGTGTCGGGGACACCGATCACCTGGGCGTCCTCGATATCGGGATGGGTGTAGAGGAACTCCTCGATCTCGCGCGGGTAGACGTTCTCGCCGCCGCGGATCACCATGTCCTTGATCCGGCCGACGACGGTGCAGTACCCGTCCGCGCGCATGATGGCCAGATCACCGGTCTGCATCCATCCGTCGGGATCGATTGCCTCATGGGTCTTTTCGTGGTCGTCCCAGTACCCCAGCATCACCGAATACCCGCGGGTGCAGAACTCCCCCGGTTGTCCGCGTTCGACGATGTCACCGGTCGCCGGGTCGACGATCTTCACCTCGACGTGCGGGTGGGCGCGGCCGATCGTGGCGGTGCGCCGGTCCAAGTCGTCGTCGTACAGCGTCTGGCACGACACCGGGGAGGTCTCGGTCATCCCGTAGCAGATGGCCACCTCGGCCATGTTCATCTCGTTGATGCAGCGCTTCATCACCTCGATGGGGCAGACCGAGCCGGCCATGATGCCGGTCCGCAACGTGGAGAGGTCGGTCTGCGGGAACGACGGGTGGTTCTGCATCGCGATGAACATCGTCGGCACCCCGTACACGCCGGTGCAGCGTTCCTGTTCAATGGCTTTCAGCGTCAGCTCAGCGTCGAAACCGGGAGCGGGGATCACCATGGTGACCGCGTGGGTGGTGCAGCCGAGGTTGCCCATCACCATGCCGAAGCAGTGATAGAACGGCACCGGGATGCATAGCCGATCTCCCGGACGCAGGTTGATGCCCTCGGTGACGAAAAACCCGTTGTTCAGCAGGTTGCGATGCGAGAGTGTCGCCCCTTTGGGGAAACCCGTTGTGCCCGAGGTGTACTGGATGTTGATCGGGTCGGTGTTGGACAGCGTTTGCCGCCGCGCCGCCAGTTCCTCCGGCGCCACCGCGGCGGCGCGCAGCGCATCCCAGTCGGCGGTGCCGAGGAACACGACGTCGGTCAGTGTGGGCGCCTCCGGGCGGACCCCTTCCACCATGGCGACATAATCGGAGGTCTTGAAGTCGGTGGCCGAGATCAACATCCGCACCCCGGACTGGTTGAGCACATAGCCCAGTTCATGGGTGCGGTAGGCCGGGTTGATGTTGACCAGGATTGCGCCGATCTTGGCGGTGGCGTACTGCACGATGGTCCACTCGGACCGGTTCGGTGACCAGATACCCACCCGGTCGCCCTTACCGATGCCACGGCCGAGTAAACCCCTTGCCACCACGTCGATCTCGTCGTTGAGTTCGCGGTAGGTCCACCGGGCGCCTTGAGCGCAGTCGACCAGCGCCTCGACATCCGGATACTCGGCGGCGGTGCGCTCGAAGTTCGCACCGATGGTCTCTTCGAGGATGGGTGTATCGGTGGGGCCGGCGTCGTAACTGTGCATCAGAGCAGATCCTCGTAACGGAATTCGCTCTCGATGGGTTGCCCGGATTCTTCGCGCCGGCGCAGCTCGACGCGCCGGATCTTGCCGGAGATGGTCTTGGGCAGTTCGAAGAACTCGACCCGGCGCACCTTGAGGTACGGCGCCAGGTGATCGCGGGCGTGTTCCATGATGGCGCGGGCAGTTTCGGCGTCGGCGGCCCAGCCGTCGGCCAGTGCCACATAGGCTTTCGGGATGGCCAACCGGGTCTCGTGCGGTTGCGGGACGACGGCGGCCTCGACGACGGCGGGGTGCTCGATGAGCACGCTTTCTAGCTCGAACGGGGACACCTTGTAATCACTGGACTTGAACACGTCGTCGGTGCGGCCGATATAGGTGATGTACCCGTCGGCGTCGCGGCTGGCGACATCGCCGGTGTGATAGTGGCCACCGTGCATCACTGCCGCATTGCGTTGCGGGTCATCGAGATAACCGGTCATGAGGTTCAGCGGCTGTTGGCTGAGGTCGAGGCAGATCTCGCCCTCGTCGGCGAGCTCGCCGGTCAGCGGGTCGACGAGCACTACCGGCACGCCGGGCATCGGCCGGCCCATCGAGCCTGGTTTGACGGGCTGGCCGGGAGTGTTGCCAACCTGCAGGGTGGTCTCCGTTTGCCCGAACCCGTCCCGGATGGTCAACCCCCAGGCGCGGTGCACGGTGTCGATGACCTCGGGATTGAGCGGTTCACCGGCGCCCAGGATCTCGCGCAGCCCTTCGGGTTTCGAGCCGAGGTCGGCCTGGATGAGCATCCGCCACACCGTGGGTGGGGCGCAGAAGGTGTTGACGCCGGCGCGGTGCAGCTGGGTCAGCAGGGCGGGAGCGTCGAATCGGCTGTAGTTGTAGACGAAGATGGTCGCCTCGGCGATCCACGGCGCGAAGAAACAGCTCCAGGCGTGCTTGGCCCAGCCCGGTGAACTGATCGCCAGGTGCACATCGCCCGGGCGCGACCCGATCCACGCCATCGTCGACATATGCCCGACCGGGTAGGAGATCTGCGAGTGCTCGACAAGTTTGGGCTTGCTGGTGGTGCCTGAGGTGAAGTAGACCAGCAGCGGGTCGTCGACCGTGGTGACGGTCTGATGTCGTTCGGGCGTCGTGGCGTAGGCGTCCTGGTAGCGATGCCAGCCCTCGGCGTCCCCGACGGCGATGCGGACGTAGTCGCCGGGCACCTGTTCGAATTTCGGAGCGTCGGCGGCGTTGGCGATGACGAACCCCGCGCCCCCGCGACCGATCCGATCGGCCAGATCCTCCGGGCCCAGCGCGCCGGTAGTCGGCATGATGACGGCGCCGAGCTTGGCGACGGCCAGCATCGCCTCCCACAGCTCGACCTGGTTGCCGAGCATCAGGATGACGCGGTCCCCCTTGCCCACGCCCAGGCCCTTGAGCCAGGTGGCGACGCGGTCGGAGGCTGCCGCCATCTCGGCGAAGCTGACCTTGCGCTCGGTACCGTCCTGCTCGACGATCCACAGCGCGGTGCGGTCGTTGCCCGTGGAAATGACGTCGAACCAGTCGATGGCCCAGTTGAACGACCCGGTGATCTGAGGCCATTGGAAGGTCGCGACGGCCTTGTCGTAGTCGGCGATGACGTCGACCAGATGGTCGCGCGCCTCGCGGTACAAGTCGGTGTTGGTCGTCATGCAGATAGGATCTACGTCACAGTTGTCGGTCCGCTACCCCCGAAAGAGGGGAATCTGTGCAATCGCTGTTGAGGCCCCGCGATACCGATGCGGTGCGCGCCGAGCTGCGAAGGGTGGCCGCCGAGGCCGGTGTTCCGGTGCTGTTCGGCGGCGAGGTGCACGACGATGCGCTGCTGCTCACGGAGTTCGTCGGCACCCGGACGTCCGGCCTGCGGGGTCTGGTGGTGCGGTCCCGATCCGGGCTCGGTGGGGCCAGCATGGTGGCGGGCCGGCCGATGGCGGTCGCCGACTATCGCAACGACGTGCACATCACCCACGACTACGACGCGCCGGTGCTCAGTGAGGGTATCCGCTCGGTGCTGGCCGTACCGGTGCTGGTGGACGGCCGGGCCCGGGCCATGCTGTACGGCGCCTACCGGGCGGCCGCCCCGATCGGTGGCCGGGCCATGGACCTGATGGTGGGCTCGGCCCAGCGACTGTCCTACGAGCTACGGGTGCGCGACGAGGTGGACCGCCGGATGCGGCTGCGTGAGGCGCACCTACCCTCCGGTGATCGGGTGGCCAACCCCGAGCAGATCCGAGAGGTGCATGCCGACCTACGCCGGCTGGCGGTGTCGGCACCCGCTTCCATACAAGGGCAGCTACGGGTGCTGGCCGACCAGCTGGGCGCGGCCCTGTCCGGCGGCGCACCGATCGCGGCGCCACTCACCCAGCGCGAGATCGACGTGCTCGCCCAGGTCGCTTTAGGGTGCACCAATGCCGAAGCGGCGGAGCGCCTTTCGTTGAAGCCGGAGACCGTCAAGAGCTATCTGCGCAGTGCCGCAGCGAAACTCGGCACGAAGACCCGGCATGAGGCGGTGTCGCGGGCTCGGCGGGGGCGGTTGATTCCCTGAGCGCGGCCGGCGACCGCACGCAAGGCGGCCTCGGTCGACAAGCTACTCGCCGGCCCCACGTAGAATCTGCCACGGGGGGAAAGCATGGATGCCCAACGTTCGATGGCAGCGATCGTCGCAGGCATGTTCATTGTCACTTTCGTTGTCCTTGTAGTCGTGATGGCCGCAGTTGCGTCTCGCGCCTCAACGGGTGCGCTGGCACGTAACCAGTGGGCTGGGATCCGTAGCCCGTCGACGATGCGGAGCGACCAGGCCTGGGTTGCGGCCCACCGGGCCGCAACCCGATTGACACCGCTGTATGTGCTGTGGGCTGCAGTGGCCGACGCGGCGCTGGTATTGGCGATACTGCGCGCGTGGTCGATCGGTGCAGTCATAGCGATCGCAGTGGCCGCATTCGCAGTGTTTTTCGTGGTCGCTATGTGTACGGCGGCGCTCGCTAGCCGTGCAGCCAAAGCTGTCGACAACGATACCGAGGGCGAGGCGTCACGAAGCTCCTGAATTCTTGGCAACCGAGTTGCGGCCGGCGAAGTCTGAAATTCCTTGCTGCGCATCGTTTTACAACCACAATTCGAGGACATGATGCCACTTCGCCCTCCGGTCACGTCATCGACGTAGCGCGATCAGCCACATGGTGAAGTACCCGAGGCTTCTTGCCAGCATCTCGTGACGCTACCGCCTCGGCACATCAGGGCAGTTAGGCCACCTGAGCCGTCGCTGGGCCGCCTTCCAGGTTGACGTATCAGTCAGGTATATGCGATTGTTTGCCACATATCGCGAAGGAGTCAGACAAGGCCGGGGGGCTTTGCACTTCGCTGGGGGGATCACGATCTATGGACGCAGTCGAACCGGGAACCACCATTCTTTGCTGTGGGACGGATCACAGCCAGCTGACGTTCGGATGACGAACCGGTTCCCGACTACACCGTGACGGTGCCCGGCGCGGGCGTTAGAGCGGATGTCGTTGGAGGTGGCCACATCGCATCTCTTGGCCGCGACGTTCTGCGTGCTTGCGCCACGCACATCGCGGGACGTTCGCGGGTTAGTCGGTTACCGCTGTCAGGCAATCGGATTGGCTCAACTGGGAACGCGGGAAGGTTAACTTGATGGGTAGCGGTCTGGGGTCTTCTGGTCCCTTTGGTAGCGGGTCTTTGGCGTTCGCTGTTCTCGCAGTGTCATGCCTGATTGCCGCACCGGGCGCAGCGGCTAATCCGCAGGTGATGCCGGATCGGTGGACGCAGTTCGTTACCGATGACGGCTGGGTGGTGGATGTGAACACCACCAATGAGGTGATCGATCACATCGACAATCTGGCGGGTGCATCCAATTCGTGGCAGGCACGGGTGACATTGCGCTCGGAGGCCCGCATTGGCGGTGCTGGTGGCGCAGTTATTCAGGACGCGCAGCTCGAATCGGGGTATTTCGTGGGCTGTCGGACGGATTCCTCCCCGGGGGTGGAGGTCGGTGTGGATGCCGGGATTGATCCGTACCAACAAATCAACGGCCAGGTGTACGGCGGTGGGTTCGGGCAAGGGCAGGGCGGTGCCGGCGGTGGCGGCGGTGGAGGCGGTGGGTTCGGCGGCGCGTCGGCCGGTGCCACGCTGGGTGTGCAGGAACATCTGGGTGGCCATATCCGAGTGTTGCTCAAACCTGGTGGCCTGGCGCAGGTTCCATTGGATCGGATCAGCCTGCGCAGCATGCATGCGGTGTCCAATCTGCGCGATCAGAACATCGAAGCCGACGGATGCGGCGGCCAGGTGAAGATCCAGTCCTACACCACGATCCGGGTTCGCACCGATAACGGCAACGACACCCAGACCCTCTACGGCGAACCTAAGGACTTGTGATCGTGGCAACCGCATTGCGTTCAGGACACCAGCGACGGCCCTTCTGTCGGCGCGCTGTGGTCACCGCAGCGATACTGCTGGTGATGGGCAACGCCGGCGGTGTCGTCGGCACCGCCGGCGCGGACCCGGCCTCGACCGACCCTTACCGTCCTACTGTGCCACTGCCGGTCCAGCGGCCCATGCCTGAAGACCCGGCACGGATCAATCCGATTGGCGGGGCGCGGATCTCTTCGAGCACCCCGCAGGGGGAGACCGCCGGCATGGAACGTCCACTGGCCGCCCAAGCTGAACGTGGTGCTGTGACAGTACCGATGTGGGCCAAAGACGGCATCTTCGCCCCGACTGCACACCCAAACCGGCAGATCGCGATCCACCTACCCGGCGAGCTCAGTCTCGGGCCAGCTGCCTGGACCCCTGATGGCGGCGCCGTGTACGGCTCCAACGACGTGGACTACCAGGTGATCCCGTTCGCCGGAGGTGGGGCCGACATGGTGATCACCCGTAAGACCGTGTTCTCAGGTAGCACCTACCCGATCGGGATCAAACTTCCCGCTGCAACGCATCTGCGCCAAGGCACCAATGCCGTGCTGGTCGAAACCGATCCGGCCCCTGGGGATCCGGCCCGGGTGATCGGCACATTCAGCATCCCGACCGCCACCGACGCCAATCAGGCACTGCTGTCAGTCACCCCGACATTGGGGCCGGGTTTCCCGCCTGGGCAATCCAACCTGACAATCGATCTCGGGCCTGCCAACGTATTCGCGTTCCCGGTCACCATCACGCTGTCGTACCGGGCCTCGGATATCCCGACTACGGGCGCCCCGGCCCCGGACTGGGCCGGCCTGCCACCGGGGACTCGCACCTCCGTCGACATCCTGCCAAGGCCGGCCAACTATGTCGCCGACCCGACCGGAGCCCACCGACCTGACGGTGTTGACCCGACGCTGTACGCGCAGCGGCACTCCGGAACCTGCCAAGGCGGCCCCGACCAGTATGCCGCCGCCGATGGCCGGGCCGCGAATTTCCTTGCGTCATGCCAAACGCAACAGCTTTGTCTAGCAAGCACTCCCGCGCAGACGAGTGTCGACTCCTGCAACGCCCGACTGCTGGCCAACATGTCCGCACAATGCGTCGTGACCTTCGGATCCGCAGGGCCGGAGTACGACGGGTGCATCCGAACTGCCTCGGACGAAGTGGCATGGGCTAAAGCGAACATGGTCGGCGGACCCGAATGACCACTACGTACGCCGGCACTGCAACTTCCCCGGGTTCTCCTGCCTGCACGAAGGACTAGAGCATGAGCAATACCACCATCGACCATGGCCACGATCGTGGCGAACCGCTCACCGAGCCGTCGTCCGCGGTTCCCGCGCCACCGCTGGCCGGTTTCGCTGCCGGGATTACCGGGGCCGCACTGCTTGTCGCTGGGGTGTGGGGTCTGCACGTCCTCACTCCGGGAGGCAATCTATCAGTGGGGGCGGTGGCGCTGCTGCTCGCCGCGTTCACCGCCCTGGGTAAAGGCATCACCCTCATCCAGCGCGCAGTCGCTCCGATCACCGCAGCCGCGACCATGGCGATGTCCGGAATTCCGGCACTGGTGCGTGCGATAACAGGAGTGGTTGTTGGTGCCGCGGGAATCTGGTGGGTGCTGCGCGGACACGCCGCCTTATGGTGGGCGCATTCCACCGGCACTGCCGCCGGCTGGACGCTGCTCTCGGCGCTGGTGCAGGTTGGGATCATCGCCACTGCCGGAGCATTGTTGTTCGGCGGCGCCACCACGCTGGCATCGGCGCTAGGTCTGACTACCAGCGCCCGCCGTGGCGCTGATCGGTGGGCGTCATGGTGGTCCTCGCGCCCGGGGCTGGGGTTGATGCTGCTGGCCGGTGCCGCCGCCCTGGTGGCGCTGTCCGGCTACCTCGTGCCCCGCGTGTCGGATTGGCTGCTCGGCGGTGACCCGCAGGCAGCGCTCGCCGCGATCACGTCGATCCTGATCCTCGGATTGCTGGCGAACACCTGGTGGTGGGGAGCCCTGACCGGATGGTGGGCCTGGGCGCACCGCCCACACACCCCCGGCAGTGGTACCACGCCCATGGGCCAGATGTACGCCGGAGCCGGAGTTGTTGCGCTGCTGTGGTTCTCGGCCACCGCATTCGGCCTGGCGGTTCCCGATTCCTACACCGGGCCCGGCGCGATGCCCCGAGCCCGCGCCGATTGCCCACCGGACTGCGGTGGTGGCAGCGGATCGGGCTCGTCCGGGCCGGACCCATCGCAGTTCCAGCCACCCCAAATGCCTGATCCGCCAGGGCAATACCAGGGCGGTGCCAACTCCCGATATCCCGGTCCCGACCAGGCAAACGGCATATCCATCTACAACCCTGCCACCGGCCAAGGCGGCCCGGCGCAAGGCGGCTACCCCCAATACCCCTCGCAAGGTCAACCCGGCCCACCCGCCAACGGCGTCCAGCCACCCAACTACGACGCCCCCCTACAGCCCGCACCGCAACAGGCGCCACCGGCACCCCAGCAGGAACCGGCTGGGCCCCAGCAAGGCCCGGCACAGCAGCCTGCCGGACAGCACCCGCAAAGTCAGATCGGGCAACAGAATCCACCGGGCGAGAACCAGCCCCCTCAGCAAGCGCGGCCCGGCGAGCAACCGAATGGACAGCAGCAGAGTCCGCCGGAACAGCAAAACAACCCCAATCAGAAGCCGGGCCTTGACCCCGAGTGTTGGACACGCTGAATCCCGCAAGATTGGCGGGGGAAGCGAGATGATCGGTCCACGATGGCAAGGAAAAATTATCCCGACGAGTTCAAACGGGACGCAGTCGCGCTCTACCGAGACACCGACGGTGCGACG
>NZ_JAPFPY010000040.1 GCF_026240945.1 Mycolicibacterium sp. J2 | reverse complement strand
CTTTAGAGGTCGAGGCCGTGGTCGCGGGTGTGTTCGCGGCTGTGGTCGTGGGTGCGGAGGCGTGGTTTGAACTGGGCTTGCTGGGTGGCGCGCAGGGTGTCGCGGCGGGCCAAGAGTTCGGCGGCGTCGCGGTCTTCGGCGGTGATCGGTTCGTGCTCAGTCAGGTGGGTGTGGGCGCGGTCGATGGCGGTGTCGCGGTCGACGGTGGGGGTGCCGAGTTTCTGCGCCCAGGGCAGGTTGTCGGCCAGGGCGTCGACGAGGCTGTGGGCGGGGGTGCGGCCCTCGGTGGGGGTGTGCACGAGCAGCAGTTTGGTGTTGGCGCGGCCGGCGTGCTCGGTGAAGTAGCGCAGTTGGGCGGGGTCGAGGTGGTCGGCGTCGTCGATGACGAGCAGGTTGCCGGGTGGAATGGTCCACTGCCCGTTGTCGATTCGGGTGCGGGTGGTGGCTGGGTCGGTGGCGCGTCCGGCGTAGGGGTGGTGCTCGGCGAATGCGGTGGCGGTTTCGGTGGCCGGCATCGCGAGGACGTTCTTGCCGCGGTCGGTCACCGCGGCGCTGATCGCGGCCAGGGCGGCGTGCTTGTCGGCGTCGGCGCCGACGGTGAGCACGTGCACCGATTGCATGCTGGCGGTGATGGTTTCCACCACCGCGCGGGCCGGATCGTCGAGCTCTTCCCAGGTACGGTCGGCGGCCGGGGGCGGGTACACCGTGGCCGGGGACCGCGACCCCGCTGCCTCCACGAAATCCACCTCAGCACGCAACACCATCAGATCCTCCTTACTGGTCGCAGGCGATTGGGGCCGCTCCGCGACCGCCACGGCTGCCTGTAACTCTCTGTCTCGCACCGCCTCGCGAAGCTCACGCGCTGAGCGGAACCCGGATTGTTCGACCACATACGGTGTCGGGTTGTGTAGCAGGGACCAGCCCGGCTCGCGGCCGCGCGCATCCATACGTGCCTGCGCCGCTTCGGCTTTCGCCTTCGCCTCCGGGCTCTCAGCGGCCAGCCGCAGTTCGAGGGTCAGCGTGGCCAACTCGGCTTGGCGATCGGTCAGTTCACCGGTGTGCTCGAACGGCCCTGGCGGATTGGCCAGCAGGTCGGCCAGCTCGGCGCGGTCCTGGTCCAGCTCGCTGATCATCGTGGCCTGCAGCCGTGGCAGGTCCAGATACAGGTTTTCCACCCTGGTCAGCAGGCCGCGTGATTTTGCCCCCGAGGCTTCGGCGGCGGTGGCCATCAGGTCGTCCTTCTTGACCTCGATAATCCGCGAGGGCATCGCCAGCCGCAACAGCAGCGAGTCGTGAGTCAAGTCGCGCGCCACCAGCAGCTCCACCCCGTCGACGGTCACCCCGAACGGGGTGTACCGCGAGGCGCCGCTGTCACGCGCGGCCAGAAACGCCTGCCGGCAGGCAGCGGCCAGCCGTTCGGCTGTGACCGCATTCTCCGAGGCCGTGTGACCGCCCACCGACACCGCCGGCGCTGACTTGGCCGCCACCAAACCGGCGGCGCGCTCGGCGACCGGGCGCAGCTCGGCCAGTTCGCGTTCCTTGTGCGGGATGGTGCGCTCATGAGTCTCGACCAACCAGTCGCGGCGGCGGATCGATTCGTAGTGGGCGCGCTCCAGGGCCTGCAGCCGGCGTACCTGCTCGTCGAGTTCCACCTGACGCAGATAGCGCGGGTCCCCGGTGGCCAGCGCCTTCGTCTCAGCCGCCGCGGCGCCAATGTCACCGCCGGAGAGGTCCTCAATCTCGGTGTCGGAGACTTCGTTGCGGCGTACCTGCTCGATGAACAGTGACTTGGCCTGCACCTTCTGCCACATCACCGTGTCGTAGGTGCCCTCGGTGACATAGGTGCGGATCTCCACGCCGTCGAGGTTCTGGTTGCCCTGGCGCTGAATGCGGCCCTCGCGCTGTTCGAGATCTGCTGGGCGCCAAGGCACGTCGACATGATCGAGGGCAGCCAACCGCGGCTGAATGTTCCACCCGGTGCCCATCTTCTCGGTGCTGCCGATCAGCACGGCCACCTCACCGTTGATGCACTGCTCCCGCAGCAGGCCGACCTCGTGGGCCTTGCGTGCCTCGTGGACGAACCGGATCTTCTCCGCCGGCATCCCACGGGCCACCAGCTCGTCTTTGATGGCCGCGTAGATGGTGAACTGCTCGGGGTCCTTCGACGGGGTGCCGCGATCGCAAAACGCGACCTGCAGGCAGCCCCGTGTGGGCATCGGCTCCCCGGTCCGCGGATGGCGGTATTCGCGGTCCAGGTTGGCGCGGTAGGTCCGCATCATCTCCTCGGCCACGGCAGCAGCCCGACTGGCCGTGGGCGCGTCCAGATGCGCCAGCCGGGGGTCCAGGGACGCGTTGCGGCCGTCGTTGGCGATTTTGAGGATGTTGTCGCGCTGCGGCGCCTTGGCGTCAAGATGGTCGGCGCGGTAACCGAGATCAGCGATGAAGTCGATTACCTCGATGTCGGGTTGGAGCACCACGGCCCGGCGTTGCCCACCGATGAGCGGGGGCAGCTCCACCGGAACCTGGTCGCGGGTGACGACATCGGAATACACCGACGACAGCGCCAGCAGCTCAGGCAGATTGGTGAACTTGCCCACCCGTGTCACCGGGCGCAATTTGGTGCCGGTGGAGTTGACCTCCACCGTGGTGTGGGTGGCAGTGAAGGCGGCGCCCCAGTCGCCCAGGTCGGCTACTCCGGCAGCCTCCAGCAAGTCTGGTCGCAGATAGGTCTGCATGACCCACAGCTCGCCGAGTGAGTTGGCGATCGGCGTTCCGGTGGCGAATGTCGCCACCCGCTCGACGACCCGGTGGGCGGGCATGCCGGCGGCCTTTGCTTCCTCACGGCGGCGATCGCGCAGGACCCGCAGCTTGAGTGCGAGGTCCTCTGCACGCTCGGAAGAGTTCGTGCAGTTCAGTTCGGTGATGTTGCAGACTCTCTGCAAGTTTTTGTAGTAGTGGGCCTCGTCCACGAAAAGGTAATCGCAGCCGCTGTTTTCGAAGCTCAGGCCGGTGTCCTTGGCGTCCTGTGACGTGAGCCGTTCCAGACGTTCCTTGGCCGTTTTCAGGGCGCGTTCGATGGCCTTTTTGGAGCGGTCGCTGGCCGCGGCTTCCAGCTGGGTTCGCAGCGTGTCGAGCTGATCATCGATGTAGTCGGCGCGCAGCCGATCCGATACGCCGATGGCGGTGAAGGCGGACTCGGGGATGATTACCATGTCCCAGTCGCTGGCCGCCGACTGCGCGATCAACCGGCGGCGGCCCTCAGCGGTGGTAGCCGCCGAACCGAGCAGCACGTTGGCCGCGGGATACCACTGCTTGGCCTCCCGGCCCACCTGGTCGATGATCGAGTTGGGCACCACGATCCAGGGCTGGCGCACCAGGCCCAGGCGCTTGAGTTCCATCGCGCCCATAAACATGGTGCCCGACTTGCCCGCTCCCACAACATGATCCAGGAGAACGGTGGGCTCTGCGATGATCCTAGCAACGGCGTTGCGTTGATAAAAGTGTGGGACGAAGTTGTCCGAGAGACCGGGCAGCGACAGGCGCGACCCGTCGTAGCGCGGAGCGCGCAGCGAGTTGAATCGCCGGTTATATTCGGCGACAAGGGGTTCGCGGCGTTCCTCGGTCGCGAACACCCACCGGCTGAACTCTTCGCTGATCTTGGTGGCCTTGGCCTGCGCGGCGAAGGTTGCCTCAACATCGAGCACGCCCTTGTCGTCGTTGATGACGACACTGCGTGAGTTGCACAGCGCGTCAAGCAGACTCACCGCATCAGCACCCTTGCGGGGAAGGCCCCATGTCTCGGTCAATAGCCGGCCGAAGCGCTTGTGGGCCGCGACGTCGACCACCCAGCGACCGCCGATGTGCTCGGCGGTCACCGAGGACAGGCCGAAGGTCTCTTGGGCGAACTGGGCCACCAGCTCAGCGGGAATCCACGGCGCGCCCGGGCGGACACGGATCTCCTCGGCGGTCCGATCCGGGGGCATCACCTCGCGCAGCGCGGCCACGTAATCCCGATAGATCGGGTTGTTCTGCGCGGCGGTGATCGCGGCGTCGAGCTTGCGGCGGACGTTGCCCGACAGGGCGGTGGTGGCGGGCACCAGCTCGTCGGGGTCGTCGAGGTCGGGATAGACCAGCCCGGCCAGCAGGTCGCGTGCCGTTGTGGTGTCGACGTCGAGGAGGCCGGCGATCAGGTCCAGGTCGACGCGCCGTGCCCGATCCAGGCTCATCGCCAAGGCCTCTTCCGGGCCGGAGGCGCTGAGCACCTCGGCGCGTTTGGACACCAGATCGGTGGAGAAGATTTCGGCTTTGCGGGCCTGGCTGGTGGCCTCGTCGAAGATTTCGAGCGACGACACGACCGCCCAGCCGGGATCGTGGCGCATGCCGCCATCGAGGTGACGGCGCTTCTTGTACGGCGCGGGTGCGGTCCAGGCGTCGGTGTCCCACTTGTCGAGCAGCTCGGCCGGGACCGGGCCGCGGTAGGGCTTTCCTGGTTCGCCTTCCTTGGCGCGCCACTTGGCCTCGGCGGCGGCCACCTTCGCGTCGTGGCGCTCTTGGGTGACCTCCTTGGGCCGGACCCAGCTGAACCGGTTGATCGGGCCGTGGCGGCGCACGTAGGCGTCGTAGAGGTGGTTCAGGTGTCCGCGCAGCTGGTCGCGGTCGGCGGCGGGACGCCAGTCGCGCTGGGAGACGATGAGGCTGTTGGCGGCATCGCGCAGGGCGATCAGTTCGCGGGTCTCGGCCACCAGAGTCTTGGGGGTGTCGTGGACGTCCCAGCTGTGTCCCGACCAGTATTCGATGCGGCGGTTCTCGGCGTTGTAGCGCAGCGTGTACAGGGCGGTGTGTTCGCCCTGATCGGCGGGCGTGATTAGCCCCGGATCGAAGTGCTGGGCCGAGACTACGGTCAGGTCGGCGGCCGTGGCGGTCAGCGCGGCGCCACGCGTCACCGCGGCGTCGATGACTTCGGTGAGGCGTTCGGAGAGCTGGGCGGCCAGCTCGGCGCCGGCGCTGCCCTGCACCGCTAGGTTGGGGCTGCCGTGCAGGCCGTGCCCGACGGTCATTGTCCCCAGGACGTGGTGCGGGTTTTCGTGGAAGTAGGCGTTGATGGCGATCGGTGCGGCGGTATCGGGTTCTAGACCGTCGAGCGCGATGCGCGCTGAGTCCAGCCACAGCGGGCGGTCGGCGCGCAGGTCGATCGCTTCGGTGCGTCGGCGAAGCACCAGCAGGTCGGTTACCACCTCGGTGCCGGCGACCCGGCTGAACGCCTGCGACGGCAGCCGCAGCGCACCGATCAGCTCACCACGCTCGGCGATGTCGCGCCGCGCGGTATCGGAGGTCGCATCCAGGGTGTACCGGCTGGTCAGCACCGCCACGTAGCCTCCCGGCGCGGTGAGCGCGAGGGCCTTGTTGATGAAGTGGTTGTGGATGCTGTGCCGGGCGGCGTTGTGTGCGGGATCGTGCACCACGAACCGGCCGAATGGCACATTGCCCACGGTGGCGGCGAAGCTGTTCTCCGGGACCCGGGTGGTCTCGAAGCCCTCATGGCGGATGTGCGCCGACGGGTAGAGCGCGGCCGCAATCGCCGCGGTGATCGGATCGTTCTCAACCCCGACCATCACCGCATCGGCCGGGGCGTGACCGATGAAATGGCCGCTGCCGCAACCCGGTTCAAGGACGCGCCCGCCGCTGAAACCTGCGCGGCGCAGCGCATCCCACACCTCGGCGACGATCGCCGGGTCGGTGTAGTGCGCGTTGAGGATGGAGGCCTCGGCCTGACGGTACTGCTCGCGCGTCAGCAGCTCGTGCAGCCGCTCCCGCTCGGCGGTGTAGGCGTCGTTGCGGGGATCGAAGACCTCGGGCACCGCGCCCCAGCCCGACCATGCCGCCAAGACACGCTGCTCGCTCGGCGTCGCCGGCCGCCCGGCCGCCTGTAGGCGGTGCACCAGCTCGATCGCGGCGATGTTGGCCCGCGCCCGCGCCTTGGAGCCAGAGGGCACCAGGACCTCGGTGCTCGCGGGGAAATCGGCGGCGCTGCCCAGGTCGGTCGCCGGGGTCGGCTCCTCCGCGCGGGCAGGTGCGGACGCCGCCGGCGTTGGCGCCGGCAGCTCGGCGCCGCCGGGATCGATGACGCGCGGGTCGGTCGGCTGGTCAGGCTCATCGAACAGCGAGCCCTGCGCTGCTACTGGGCGGGCAGCCCGTCGTCGCGCAGGTCCTGGTACACCATCTGCGCCAGCTCGACCGCCAGCGGGTCGCTGGCCTGGCGGGGCAGCTCCAGTTGGTCCTCGGCCCGTGCCGCCAGCAGATATCCCGCCTTGATCCGGAACACCGCCGAGAACTCCGGGGCCGGCCACAGCTCCGCCACCAGGTCCTCGATCGCCTCGTCCGGTTCGCTGCGGTGTTGGGTGTGTGTCCAGCGCTGCGTCCACGGCAGCGGCTGGTCGCTGTCCGGTTGTAAGTTCTGACTCTGCGGTTCCGGCGGCGGGATCAGCTCGTAGAGCTGATTGTTCAGCACGATTTCCTTCGCCGATGCCGTCGCGGTGTTCAGCAGCCCGACCTTGGTCAGGTAGTCCGGATGCTGGCCATGCTCGCTCGTCCACTCCTCCACGGCCTGCTCCCCCAGCTCGGCCGCCAGCTCCGCGATCTGCCGGCTCAGCGTCGCCGCGGTCTTGTCCAGGAAGCCCTGGCGCTGGGCTGGCGTCCAGTCCGGTGGCAGCGTCAGATGCTCGGTGTAGACCTGCGCCACGATCTGCGCGATCTCGGGACTGGTCACCGCCACCCTCCTCATCGAAGAGGCTGAACAAATCCGGCTGTTCAGCGTCTTTGGGTTTGCGGGCCATATTGTCCTCACCGTGTCGTCGGGGCGGCGCGCGGGGGCGGTGGTGCGCCGGAAAGTCATGCGTGTGCGAGCGCGTCGAGGGCGCTCAGGCAGAAGGAATCGCGCTGTCGTGGCTCCAAAGCGGCCGCGCTGCATAGGGCGCTGCTCAGCGACGAGTCGGGGCAGCGCTGCGCGACCGACAACCAGCCTGGATGAGCACCGCTTAGCTCTGGTGCCGGCTCGGCTAGCACGTCGCGGGCAGCAGTCAGGTCGGCGAACCCGGCGTTGTCGTGCGCGGTTGCCAGCAGAACCGCGGCCAGCGGAACGACTGAGAAGAAATACCAGAAGTCGGTGGCACCAGCGTCGTAGGCGGCGGCTTCGAGCAGCCGCTGCGATTCGGTGAGTGCCTCTGTGCCCGTGCGAATCTCGATCATGATCGTGCCGCTTCGGTCACGGAGTTGAACCGGCCGAACACCTTTGACCAGACCGTCGCCACAACCCGCCACATTGTCCGCATGCGGGTCAGAGACCCCGGCTCGCCGTCGATCGGCTCGCCCAACCACGTCACCAGCATCAGCAACACCACGAAGGTCAGTAGCGCCGCCGCTACATACAGCAGCGGGGCGGCGACGGCCACCACAACCATCGCGATGGCATAGCCGATCTCCCACCCCGTCGTCAGCGGCTGCGCCCACCACTGGTGCCCAGGAACAAGATGCTGAATCGTGCTCCCCAGCATCCAACCCGCCACCGAGAGAATCCCCGCCGAGGCCACGTCTCTGCTGGTGAAGAAGCGCTCATGCGGCAGTGGCGTGACCGCCGACGCTGCCGCGCGGCCTCCGCTCACAACGATGCACCGCGCGGAGCGCCGCAGGATCGGGTAGGTCAGCAGTGCCAGTGCCCACGGGGCCAGAAATTCAACGATGAGGTTCGGTGTCATGGTCATGATGTGCATTCCTTCTCTCGGTGGTGGGTTATCGGTCGAGACGACCGGAGGGGATGAATGTCAGGGAATTCCGACGCTTCTCGTCGAGCTGATAGCAGGTCCGGAAGGCAGGGACGAGAGCATGTCGGCGGTCATGGCGAACATCCCGCCGATCACCTGACCGACCATCCAGACCAAGACAGCCAGCGCGACTAGGAGCCCACTGAGCCACGGGCCACGGCGGGCCTTCACCAGTCACCGTCCGGGGGTGAGGGGACGATTGCGCCGGTGCACGACGACCACGGAAACAGGGCCAGCACCAGCATCCAGCCGACATCAGCGAACTGGCGATCGTCGAGCCGGGATACCGAGCGCAGACTCTCCTGCAACTGCTCGTCGTGGGTGACGTCGCGGGCGGCGCGCGCCCATCGCTCCCGGTGCGCCAGGGCCCTGATGATCCAGTCCACCCGGCTGCTGACATCGGCTCGGCGTGCGGTGTACAGCCAGCCCGCCAAGGGCGCGCTCGCCAGCGGCTTCCAGCGCTGCCAGGCGCCGCCCTCCCAGGGGTCCAGGAGCACCTCGGCCACTTCACGTGCCTGTGCGGGAATCCCGATCCGGGCGATGCGTTCCTCGAGGTCCTCGACCGACAGTGAGGCGCCGGCAGCCGGATGCTTGGGCGTGCGAACAGTGCAATGCATGGTTTCTGACCTCGCTGTGTCGATGACTGGCGGTGGTGCGCCCAGCTCCCAGACCGGCCGGGTGCCAACGGAATTGGCGCGCCGATGCACCAGCCCTTTGCGTTCAAGGGCAACCAGCACGGCGTAGACGCGCTCGATCACGACGGGTCGGCCGCCGGGCTGGTCCAGGGCAGCCCGCAGCTGCGTCGTGGTCGAGGGGCCGGTCTGTCGGGCGAGCGCGTCGAGAACCCGCGCTTGCAACGTCGCCGCGGCCCCCCGCCTGACGCCGAACTCGTGTGTCGCATCCGGGTGGGTGCTCACCAGGGCCGGGGAGGTCATCGCGTCTTCCGGCTGGACTCTAGGGCTTGCCGATGCCGCTCAGATGCGCGTGTCCACACCGATTTTCGATTCTCCGCTGCAGAACCGGTGCGTGTGAGGCGGTTAACTTCTTCGTCATAAAGATCGATGAATTCCGTCCAGTCCACTAGTTCGGTTTCGACGCCGGCGGTGCCCGCGAGCACCAACCGCGCTCTGCCAGTATTCGGTGGTAGTAGGCGGCGGTAGTCGATGGTGCTGTCGGTGCTAGAGGACAGCGTCTTTGAGCCGGTCGCCTGATCGAATGTCTCCTGACGGCGAGTTGTCAAAGGAGTCCACTCCTCGGCTCTGCGTAAGATGTCCATCTCCGGGGCGCCGAACAGGATCAGGGCGGCAGGGAAGATCTCACGCAACGCTTTTGCGTATTCGCCTCCGTACACCACGTCGAACTGGCTTGAGGCCTGCACCGCCAGAACGAAATTGACCCCAAACCCGCGGGCCTCACCGACGTGACGGATCAGCGCAGGCATGGGTGCGACATTCGTCGCCTCGTCGATCACGATCAGCAATCGGTGCTGCATTTCGTTACGAGCTGTCTTGCCTTTCCAGACCTTGATGAGCTCCTCCAGGAGGGTTACTGCTGCGCCGGAGATAGAGCCTTCTGCGGAAACCAACACAGACAAAGTTGCCGTGGGGTCGTCGAGGAACTCCGGGTTAAACGGCTCTGCATGGTTCCCTCGTAGGGACAGTCGCATCCACGGACCTACTGCCTTCCGCATGGTCAGTGCGATGCTGTCGCGTTGCTTCGGGTCCATGTCCAGGGTTCGGCGAATGGCGTTATAGAACACTGGAATGTGTTGGACGGCGTGCGCTGCCGACTGCCATCCGGGCGCAGTGGGCAACTTCTCGTCGTCCCACGCCATGTTGTCGACAGCCAGGAGGACCCAGTCGATACCCTCGCTCATCAGCGATGCAGCGTAAAGTATGGCCGACAAGGTAGGTTCGGTATTCATTTCCCAGATACCCGCGTCGGTAACCGAATTCGCGCTTGAGCCCATGCCCACCGCCGACATCTGCATCATGGTGTTACACATCGTCACGGCGCGATCAGGCGAGGTAATCAGCTTGATGGGGTCAAACGACGTCACCGTGATTCCGGGGTAGGTAGCCTCGTAGTCGGGTCGCAGGTCCACTAGCGCGTGTGGGCCGTAGCGGCGTTGCGAAACAAGCTGAAACAGATCATCTTTCGAACTCAGCGTGACAACAGGGCCGCCCCATAGCACCGCGGCAGGAGCCAGCACCCTGCGAGTCTTTCCAGTTTCGGTAGGGGCTGACACCAGCACCATCGGCTTGGTGTCAGCCACCTTGCGTCGGCCGGTTTCAGGGTCGCGCACGAAGCCACAAAACGGGGTAGGGGGCGGCTTGTAGGTCAACGGTCCTTTCCTCTCTTCGGTTCACGGATAATTGGCGAGCGCTCACCCACCGGAGGCGGCGCTTGGCGATTGAAGATCCCGGGTCCGGTCAGGTCATCGGGTTGCAGCCCGAAGTCCACGCGTTCAGTAGCCGCCGGCGGTCGCATCGGCCACCAGTCGCGTGACCCCTCGACCGCGAGCCAGCCTTCGAGGATTCCGTAGATGCCCGCGGCCAAGGCGGTGGCCGGCAGTTGGCCCAGCACCCACGGCAGCAACACCGTCTGCGTGAGCGTCGTGTCAGGGTCGTACAACAAGACCAGGGGCAGCCCGGTGACCACCGACGCCCACATGAACGCCGCAATCGGGTAAGACCGCAGCGTCTCTGGGATTAGCTGGACAACACCCCTGTGGATCGCGTACCCGGCGGGCCAGCCGATCGGTGCCAGCACCGTCGCGACGACAACAATGGCAAAATCCAGCGCCGCGTACGGCGTCTTTATCGGCCGCATCGGCAGACGATGGATAACGTTATCGTCGGCGGCATCCACGGCCGCACCGGTCAATATTTCCGCGCGAATACGCATTCTTTGAGCTAGAACTTCAGCCCGTCTTTTTTGAAATATGAACGTCTGCTGATGCAGCGCGATCCACCGGCGGCGGACCGCATCGAACCGATCAACCGGCGCTGACATCGAAGACCTCCGCGCCGGTGTGCTCCGCTCCAGCATAGAAGCGCTCCAGTCCTTGAGCGACGCCCAAAAGAAACTCGCGCAACTCTTTCGCGGTTCGCGTCACGCCCAGGGATTCACCGCGGGCCAACTCCCGGTCGATCCGAGCGGCAACCGTCGCGACCTCCTGCGTTATCGAGATCGACGGGGCGCCGCCCTCCAAGATGCGGAGCGCCGACCCGGCCTGCCAACCCAGCGCCAACTCCAGGCGCGCCAAGGTGCGCTCGGTCGGTCGCCGGCCACCGGCCAGCGTCTTGTACACCGTGGACGGTGACGGGCCACCCTGGGCGGCCAGCTCTTCACGGGACCAGCGCAGCTGCGCCAAACGCTGCGTGAGAAAAAACAGCAGGCGCTCGGGTCCATCAGTCGGTATTGCACTCACAACGCTGACGCTAACAATCACCCAAACCTTTTAGCTATGGACCTAGAAAACAAGTATTTGACGCCCCTACGCTCAGATTCAGTACCGCAAAGGAGTCCCCATGATCAGCAATTCGGCGAGGCCCAGCACCGCGCCCACCACGCCGACCGCACCGGTCCCGATCGTTTCGTCGACCACGCACGGCAACGTTTGCTATGAGCGTGTCACGCCCGCCCGGCGTCCGGCGCGACCCGGCTACGCGGCGGTGCAAGCATGACCAGTCCCGCAGGCCGCTACAGCAGCACCGAGCACTTCCTGGCCCACATCGACGAAGCCGAATACGCGCCGGTGCCCGCCGATGAGGAGGCTTTCGAGCCGTTCGAGGTCGATGACGAGCCCGAAGCCGACGGTGAGCCGAACCCCGTGACAGCAGCCGATCCCCGCGGCGCGGTAGCACCCTGGGCCGATCCTGAACCGGGCCGCGGTGAGTTCAACGAACCAGCTACGCCTGCGTGGTCGCCCGGCGTTCGAGGCGACCACGCGACCACAGACGTGGAGCCCTACGACACCGAGGAGCCGGAGACGGACTACGCGCACGGTGACGGCTACAACCCCGACACCGCCTATCCCGGCGGCAGCGACGACGAAGACCCCGAGTACGGCGGCGATTACGGACCCATCGACGCCGATGGGCACCCCACCGCCGCCCTATCCCCCTTCGGTGTCGACGAGACACCGGATGACGAAGACGAGGAGACGCCGGACGCAACGCCCTCGACCCCACCGCGATTCAGCAAGCCGGTGGTCATCGGTTTCCTGGGCGTCGTCGGTGTGGTCACGATCGGCGTGGCAGCGGCCATGGTCGGCATGCAGTCCAGCTCGACCGATCCGGCTCCCTCGGCCGCGCCGGTTTCCTCGGTCAGCGCCGTACCACCTCCACCGCCACCGGCGGCGGCACCGATCAACGACCCGTCCCAGGACGTGCCGATCCCGTTTCAGGCGTCCTCGCCCTGCCCGCAGGCCGGCTCAGGGTCGGCGCAGAACGTCGCCAGCGACGACCCCACCAGAGCGTGGGTGTGCATGCGCGACTCCGACGGCCAGGTCATGACCCTCGACCTCGGCAAGCCGATGAAGGTCACCGCCATCGAACTCACCCCAGGGTGGGTGGGCACCGACGCCAGCGGAGCCGACCAGTGGATGGCTCACCGCGTCGTCACGCGCGTGCAATGGATTCTCATCAACGGCGCTGACCGCACCGTGGTCACCCAGGACACCAAGAACGCCCACGGTCCCGTCGCGCAAGCGATGCCGTCCAACGGGCCCGACCAAGGCGTGCTGGCCTCCCAAATCCAAATGGTGATCCTGCAGACCTCGCGACCCCCGGCCGATAGCCCTGTTGCGGGCTCCCCCAGCCCGGGGGCAGACCCCGCCAACGGCGGCGCCATCCTGCCGGGCATCCTCGGCGCCCCCCTCAACGGCGGTCTCGGTACCGACCCATCGACCGGGCCGGGTCAGGACCCCAACTTCGGCACCCCCGAAACCGGCTCCGATCCGGTCGACAACACCGTCGCGATCTCCTCGATCAAGATCCTCGGCCACCCCCCGCTGTGAGAAAGGCCCACCGCATCATGTCCTCCACACCTGCATTGCTGACCAACACCTGGCGCCGCCGCCTCGACACCAGCGGATCTGCTGTCCGAAATGTCCTGGCCGTCATCGCTTTTGCCGCATGCACCATCGTCGCAATCAACACCATCTGGGGCTGGCTCACCGACGAGCCGATCGACATCGACGGCCCGGCCCGCGCGGCGGTCAACCGCACCGACTACATCGGCGGATACGCGGTCAACTGCGTGCGGCTGCTGCTGACCGTCACCGAAGCGCAACGCTCAGCGCTGAACAGCTGCTGGGCGCCTGACGACCTGCGCTCCCTGCCCACCACGCCGCCGGTCGTGGTCGACTCCACGACCATCGCCAAGATCGTGCGCACCGCCGCCTACAACGACGTCGAACAGTGGCAGGTCGTGGTGCGGGTCAACCAGCGCGCCTACACCAGCGCCACCCCCGAAACCACACTGCGCCAGATCAACGTGCTCATCAGCAGCTACGGTCTGCGTGCTTCGGGACTGCTGGCCACCATCAACGACACCGGCAGCGGCGCGACACTTCCGTTGAACTACTCGGCGTCCCTGCCTGTCGGTGCACCGGATGACAAGGGCCGCAACCGGCCCACCGCAAATCCCGTCTCCGACACCGTGACCGGCTTCCTCAACAGCTACCTGACCCCGGTCGGCGGTCTGGAACGCTACGTCAGCGCCGACTCGGGCATCACCGCGGTTAACACCAGCCAGCGAGTGCTGATGACCGCGCTGGTGTCCACCCGCATGGTGGACACCGGCGCACAGCCGCCCGAAGGCACCACCATTCAGGTGCTGGCCACCGTAAACGAGCTGACCAACCGATACGCACCGCAAACCGAGCAATACCCGCTCACCCTGACGCTGCGCTCGGGCAGCTGGACGGTCACCCGCATCGATCCCGGCCCCCTGCTCAATGGGGACGCCCAACTGACGCCCGTGGCACCCAGCCCCGGCCAACCCGCCCGATAACCCCACCGCAGAAAAGGAATTCACATCATGACCGCACTCACCGAGGCCACCGCCGACACCCGCATCCTGGCCGTCGCCGACCTCGTCCAAGGCAGCCAAGGCCTCTACACCATGGGCGTGGCCATCCTGGCCATCCTGTTCCTCATCGCCGGCGGTGCGCGTGGGCTGGCTGCCTTCGGCGGCGGCCGCATCGGCTCAGCGATCGGCTGGGTGGCCGCCGGCATCATCTGCGCCGTCGTCATCGGCAGTGCCTACGCCATCTACATCTCCACCAAGCAAACCGTCGACAGCCACACCGGCATCACCTCCGGACAGTTCGGATAACCCATGACCGACACCGCCCAACTGTTCACCGGTGTGCACGACACCCCCGTCTACACCAACGTCCTGTTCGACAAGCCGCTGCGGATCTGGGTGGCCGTTCCCGCCGTCGTGGGAACGGTCACCACCATCCTGCTTGCCGTGCTCAACCTGTCCTCCGGGCACGCGCTGGCCATCCTGATTACCGGAGCCCTGGTCACCGCCGCGCTGACCGGACTCGGGGCACTCGTCCCCCGCACCCGGCCCAACCTGGCATTTCGGCTCAATGCACTGAGAGCAACAATCCGGCCCACCGTGCAGACCAGCACCGACACCGCCATCCTGGCCCGCCCCCAGCTCGTCGACAACCTGTGGTTCGGCGCCAACGGATCGGTCTACGCCGGCTTCCTGCTCTCCGGGCTGCCCTATCACCTGCAATCGATCCGACGTAAGACCGGGGTAGCCGACCTGCACATGCTGCTCGGACGCGAACTGCCTGCCGACAGTTGGCTGTACGGACTCGGCGTCGCCCAGGACCAACGCCAACTGCTACGCGCCATGGTGCACGGCTACCGAGATCGCACCGACTGGCTCGCCAGCTGCGCCCAGGTCGCCGAGCAGCTCGCCGAACAGTCCCCCAAAACGCGGCTCTATTGGCTCATGGTGCCCGTCGACGCCGGCCGCGCCGGTCACAACGTGGTCGGGTCGGCCACCAAGCTCAAAGACTGGTTCGCCGGCCGCGACAAGGACTCCGACTCCTCCTTGCGCGCCTACGCCGAACTGGCCTTCGACATCGCCAACTCCCTTCCCCCAGAGTTCGCGCCGACGCCGGTGACCCCGGCCATGTCCGCGTGGTTCTGGGCACACAACACGTGGCTGGGCACCTACAGCGAACCGCTGCCACGGCGCCACCACACCGGGAGCATCGACGCCGACCAGCTGCCCGCCGCCGCGTTCGACGAAGGCGATCAGCGCAACCGCCCGCGCCGGCCCAGCATCTTCAACGCCCTGCCATCCTGGAAGAAGTACATGCGCGTCTCGACCGCAGACGGTGCGCTGGCCGTCGCGGACAGCTATCAGGCAATCCTGCCCGTGGTCGACGCGCCCGAAGGCGGGATCGTCTTCCCCGGTTCGGAATTCCTTTCCGCTCTCGATGATCTGGACACCGGTGCGGTCTTCGATTTCGCCATCAATCTCACCGCCCGACCGCGTGAGCTGGAATTCCGGCGCAACGACCGGGCCCGCGGCAACATCGATGACCAGTACGACCACCGCGGCGATGTGCGCAACGGCTACACCGAGCTGCACGCCACCGAACGCAAGATCGCCGAATACAACCGCCTGCTGTCGGCGAATATCGACGAACAACCCCTGTCGTCAGCATTTTTCGTGCACGTCGGCGCGCCCGATGCTCGCACCCTCGATCACAGCATCAAACGGCTGCGCGAGGAGATGACGCAGTCCGGCCAAATCGTCATCCGCCACTACCGTGGCGTCCACACCCGGCTGTGGTCAGTGTTCAACCCCGGTGTGCCCCAACACAAGAGCGGCTCTGACCAGTTCAGCCACGCCACCACCGCCAGCAAGTGGTCCCGCTTCGTCCCACTGATCTCCTCTCAGCTGGGCAACGCCACCGGCATGCTGCTGGGCTTCAACAAGAGCAACGCCAACAACAGCGCCGTGCTCCTGGACCTGCCCGGCACCGCGCGCCGCAACCACAACCCCTGCCTCATCTGCGCCGGGGCCCCCGGCTACGGCAAGTCCTACACCGCCAAGCGCATCGTCAAGGCCGAACTGCAGCGCGGCGCGCAAGCGTTCATCGTGGAACCCGACGAATACGGCGAGTGGGCAACAGCACTGGCCGACGTCCCCAATAAGGCCGTCATCGACATGGCCGGCGGCGATTTCGGGTGCGACGCCTTACGCATCTTCCCCGAACGGGTCGCCGGGTCCTACTGGCTGGACTACATGATCCCAATGCTCGGACTCGACGTGCGCAGCGTCGCCGTCGGCCGACTGCGCACCCTGCTCACCCCGGCCGCGCGCCGCGCACTGGGCATCACCAGCACCGCGGCGCTTATGCGCTACATCCGCGACATCCAAGCACCCGTCGGCGAAGCCGATACCCGCTCACCGCAAGTGGTGCAACTGGCTGACGACCTCCGGCCGGTGCTGCTGGCTCTAGAGTCCTGGGCCACTTACGAATTCACCCGCGCCATCTTCGATGACCGCTTGCCCATACCCGACCTCGCCGCCCTCGACGTCACAATCTGGCAGACCGGCAGCCTCGACCTCCCCGACGCCGAAGAGATGGCCAACCCGCACCTGTACGCCGCCCTCAGCGACCGCCAACGCGCCTCCATCGCGATTTACGGCATGCTGGTACGCCTTGCGCGGGTCACGTTCTTCAACAACACCAAGCGCTTCGGCCTCCTCGTGCTGGAAGAGGCGGGCCCGCTGCTCAACTCGCGCACCGGCGCCCGCGACGCACACCTGATCAGCCGCCGCGCCCGCAAGCACTACACCGGGATGCTCATCATCACCCAGAACCCGATCAAAGACCTGGCGCTGATGGGCGACGAATTCATCACCCAGCAGATCATCGTGCCGTTCGAGAAGGAGGGCATCGCTCGCGCTGTTGCGTCCAGTGTCGGCCTGCCGCTGGACGAGTACCCCGAGTTCCACGATTTCTTCCTGGCCAAGGCGGCCACCGACCAGATGCGCGATCCCACCGCCTTCGATGATGACCGCGACGGCAGCGGCATCGCGGGCCGACAGGGGCGCGGCGACCTGGAAGGGCGCGCCTTCTTCATCGACGAGTTCCGCCGACTCGGCGCGATCCAGGTGGCGCGCGAGCCCGACGAGGCTGCCCACCGCGCATTCGACACCACACCCGACCAAGGGGCTGCCTGATGACCACTGCAGTTCTGACCGCGCGTCCGCTGCGCGACATCGCCGCCGAGCGCATCGGCTATGAGCTGGCCCTGCACCCCAGGCTGCGGCGCGTTCTGATCTTCGTGCTGGTGACGCACACGCTGGCGCTGTGGGCGCTGATCACCGCCCCCCGGGCCACCGCCGCGACCATGGCCGCGGCACTCAACTGGACCGGCATCACCGACAGCTACGGCGTGCCGATCGGCGCGTACTTCCTGTCCACCGTCGACACCATGGAAGCGCTCACCGAAGGTGGCCCCGACGTCAGCGTGGTCGACCCCGGCTCATGGGTGAAGTGGGGCGCTCACGCGCTGACCACCGGTCTCACCCACGAAACCGTCGCCAGCTGGGTCCAAGCCCAAGCGTCCTGCTACATCTTCCTCATCGCCGCCGTGCTGTGGCTGCTCAAATTCGCCATGTCGAGCACCTGGATGTCCTGGTTGGCCACCTGGTTCAAACCGATCCTGGAGGCGCTGCGGCAGCTGCTCGTCGAGCTGCACGTCTTCCCGATCTGCCTGGCCCTGGGTATCGGCGTCGGCGCCTTCCACATCCTCTGGCACGGCCGCCGCGGCCACGGAGCAGCAATCATCCTGTCCGCCTTCGCCATCGGCATGCTCGGCCTGTGGCTCACCCGCGACCCCCTCGGCGAACTCACCGGCAACGACGGACTGATCAACCAAGCCCGCACGCTCGGATTCAGCGTCGCCCAAGCGGCCACCAACAACGGACCCATCGCCGGTGGCGGCGCCACCGGCCAACTCAGTCACCTCACCAGCGTGCTGGCCGACGCGCTCTTGCGTGCGCCGCTGCAAATCTGGAACTTCGGCACCACCGTCGACTCAATCGGCAGCTGCGGCGGCGCCTGGTCGAGCGCCATCATGAGCGGCGTCCGCGATGCCCCCGCCCACGCCATGTCCTCCTGCGGCGCACCCCAGGCCCTGCACTACGCCCAGAGCATCGACGGCAGTGTCTTCGCGCTCGGCATCGGATTCATCATCCTGGGACTGGTTTTCGCGATCTTCGTCACCTACGTCACCTACAGCTACATCATGGTCTGCGGTGCCGCCCTGCTCAACGCGGTCATGGCGATCTTCGCCGTGGGCCCGGCGATGATCCACGGCGCGCCCCGCCGCCGGGCCCGCCGCCGCCTCGAACAGTTCTTCCGGCACGCCTTCCTGGTGTTCGTCTACGTGCTCTACACCTGCGTGGCCGCCCTGCTCATCCTCAAAACCGTTGCCCCCGGCGGGCTGGCCTCCCAGGTCGGTATGACCAGCCCCGTCGCCATGCTCGTCTTGGTGGCGCTGTGGTCCGCGGTGGCCACCGGTGTGTTCTGGTACCTCAAACGCGAGATCCTGCACGACCACACCCGCCAGGACCTCGTACACAGCGTCCGGCAAGCCATTCACCTTGGCAAGGACGGATACCAGCGCGGACAAGACAAGATGACCCAGGGCCGCGACATGGCAGACAAAGCACGCCAACGGTTTTCGCGCGGTGACGACGACTCCACGCCCAGCACGACATTCACCCAGTCTCCCGTGTCGGGCCGTCCACCGGCCGGGAGGACACGAGTCGGCGGGGCCGGGCGGACACCAGGAGGACCCTCCGCACCTCCTACCACCGCCATGGCACGGCCCGGTAGCTCGGCCGCGGCGACGTCAGCCTCACGTGCCGGCGCGGCAACGAGCGCGTCCGGAGGAGCCGCCGGCGCCGCAGAGGCCGGCGCAGCAGTCCTCGCCCCCGAGGTCGCGATCCCCGCTGCGATCGCAGTCGGCGCAGCTTCCAAGGTCAGAGGTGGTGGCCACCGGCAGTCGTCGAGCCCGGCACAGGCACCCACTGCCAATAGGGGCCGGGAGCGAGGGACGGAACCCGCACCCGCGCCGGCGCTTCCGTCGGCGCGCCAGTCCGGATTGCCCTCACCTTCCAAGCCAGCATCCGGTCCCGCAGGCAGTGACCACGCCGGGGCACCGACCCGCACGCGGCCGACGTCGCCGCAGGAGGCTCCCCAGCCCGTACCGGGACGGAACCGGTCATGACTATCGTTCACGCCGCAGCCCTGTCCACTAGAACGGCTCTCGAAGCCGCCCGGGCGGACCTGCACACCGCCGTGCAGATGAGCGACGACGAGCACCGCCGCCAGCAGTACGCCCGGTCGGCACGCGACAGCGCGGCAGAGGTCCTGCTGGACCCTGGGAGCACGCCGCTCGAGCTGGGCTACGCCAGAGGGTGCTTCGACGCGGCTGACGCCCTGATCACTCGGCACTCGGTGACGCGCTCGGATGCGTCTGGGGAGCCGTCATGAGCGATTCACGCCGCCCGTCCGTCGCGGTGATCGGACAGCACGCGTGTGGCGCGGAAAGCTGTGACACCGCCATACCCGCCGAGAGTTTCCTGTGCGAGGACCACACCAGAGTGTTGCCCGCACCGCTGCGCTACGCGGTCCGTGACTCCTACACCCCTGGCCAGCTTCCCAGCAAGAACCGGTACCTCAGTGCAGCCGTCGACACGATTGCACACAAGGAGAAGCGCGCCGCGCCACGGTCGGGGCCTCGAAAGGCCGTTCAGCTCACCCTGTTCGAGATGTAAGACCCGTTCTACCGCTGGTCGCGGAGAACGTGGACGCGATCCTTAGGCACCAGCGGCGCGTCCCGCGGCCCGCGGTCGTGCTCGACGACATACACCGGCTTGCGCTGTGACCAACCCGGACCGCACGCTTGCTGGCGCCAAAACGGCGCTACCGGCCAGCGGTGCGTCCGCGTATCGCTGCCTGAGCGCCGGCCGCGGTGCGCGTTGTCCGGGTTCACCGGGCGAGGGCGCAGCTCCACCAGAGTTACCGTCGACGGCGGCCGCGGCCGGCGAGCGTCCGCCGCCCCGTCAGGAGCGCTATCGGCGGTGTCGGTGCCGTGGTCGTCAGCGACGGCTTCATCGCGGGCGGACGGGGCGGAGTCGATGACGCGCAGCGTCGACACGTTGGTCTGGCTCATCAAGAGCCACGCTGCTCCCACGATGCTGACGAACGGATGCGCGGTCGGGTCCCCAGTCGCTTCGTGCGTGCGCGGCTGGGCGGGATTCAGCAGGATCGAGTGCGCCGGATACACCGGTGACCACACTTCGAACGGGGTTTCCACGTCGGGATCGCGCGCCAACCGGCTGGCAGGAACGAGCTGCAGCAGCCCATCTGGGCGCGTCCGCCAGAAAGTCGCGTCCCACGTAACCGAATGCCCACCACCACTTTCGGCCCCTGGACCGTAGGGAACCTCCCCCGCGGGACGAGCCCAGCACAGCAACCCGGCGGGAGCCGGGATCGCGGCCGCCGGCGTCCACTCAGGTAGGCCGGTCGCAGCGTCCCGGACCACGCCCACCATGTCGCGCGACACCCAGAACATTGACGCGTCCCTCAATGTCGCAGTGTCCTCGGCCATCTCCGACACCGCCGCGCTCACTCGGTCGATCGCCTGGCGTACGCGGCGCGCCGAGCCCGAGGGCGCCTTCGAGGTGGCGAGTTGGTCGCGGGCGTCCTGCATCTGTGCGACACGGGTGGCCACCGTGTGTTCCATGGCCTCGCACCATTGACGTCTGACGGTCGGCACACTCGTTGCCGCCCATGGTGTTTTGCTGCGCGCCATCAGCGGAGCCGGTCAGCCACTACTGACGGGACTGCCCGACATGTGCCGCCAATGTCATGGTGTCGTCCGGTCGGATTCGGCGTCCGATACCGCCGCGGCCACTCCCTCCGCAATGTCTTCGGCGATGAGCTGCTGGAAGGGCAGCAGTTGGGCCTCAGTCAGCAGGTCGTCTTGCGCCAGGAGTGCGTCCAGCTCCTCATTGTCGACGCGGTTGTTGCGATGATCGCGAGCCTTTTCAATGATGTTGCGCACGAACCCGGCGTTGCCCAGCCAGTCCGTTCCGCGGATCACGTCACCCTCGGGAGACCTGTTCTCCTGCACGTAAAACCGCTCGAATACCGGCCGTAGTGTCGCCTCGACATCACTGGCCAGTACATCCTTGTACTCGGCGGCCATCAGCTCGGTCAGTTGCCACAGTTCATCAGGTGTGTAGGACTCGAACCGGATCACGGTCGGAAACCGGCGCCGCAGACCTTGGTTGGCGGTCAGCATCCGATCCATCGCGTTCGGATATCCCGCACCGAACACCACCAGTTCGGCGCGGTCATTTTCCAGATACGGCAGCAGTGTCTCCAAAATCGCTGTGCCGTAGGCATCGCCGCCGGAATAGCCGGTCTCGTAGAGGTTGTGCATCTCGTCGATGAACAACGCCCCGCCCATCGCGCCTTCCACGGTGGCTTCGGTGTTCTTCTCCGCATCACCCATGTGTCGGCCGAGCAGCTTGGAGCGTCGGGTCTCCACGACGGTCGGCCGGCGCAGGACGCCGAGCCCGCACAGCTGTTTGGTGAGCGACCGTGCGACGGTCGTCTTGCCGGTTCCCGGCGGGCCCAGCAGCAAGGTGTGTCGCGAGCTGACCGGCACCGGCAGACCGGCTTTGGTGCGCAGCTGATTGACCTTGGTGGTGGAGCGGATTCGCTTCACTTCCCGCTTGGCAGCCTCCATGCCGAGCATGGCGTTGAGCTCTGCATCGCCCTCGGCCAGGAGCTTGCTGGCTTGCGCTGAGTGCTTGGCCGCCTCGGCAGCCTCCTTCGAGGGAGCGCTGTCGGGGTCCCACGGGTTGGTGCGTGACTCGATGGCCTCGGGGCTGGTCAGGGTCAGCCGGATCGTCTGGTCGTCGAGCGCTTCGCGGGCTGGCGAGAACTGCGCATCACGCGAATACGCGCGACGCAGCAGCTGATTGGCGTCGTCCGCCTTATCGAGGTGGCGCAGGCACATCGCCTGGGTGTAGAGCGCGATCGTGGTGGCAGCGGGAAGCAGGTCGCTGTCCACGGCTTTCTGCGCGCGCCGGAACGCGTCTTCAAAGACCCCGAGGGAGGCCAGTGCGGTCGCGGCCATCGTCGAGGCCGCCGCACCGAAGATCGGCATACGCCACACCCGGTCTGGGGAGAAAGCGGCCAGCACATCGGGCCAGCGTTTGGTCTGAAAGTGCAGTAAGCCGCGCGCATACAGGTGTGAGTCGGCATCGAACGGGTCTGTCGGGTTCGCTTCTGACAGCAGCGCATGAGCCTGCGCGTAGCGCTTCTCTCGGATCAGCGCTATGGCCAGGGCGTTGCGCAGCGCGTCGCGGGAGGTGATCTCCAGCTTCAGGAACACCCCATCAGAGACCATGGGGCGAAAGGCTGTGCCACGCAGGCTAAGACGGAGAATCTCCCATCCGTAGGACTCGCGGGCGTCCCAGGCGGCCTGGACGACCTCCACGCTGTCATCGCCGGCGACGATCCGGGCCAGCCACGCGTCGCAGATGCTCGGGTCGAGCTGGGTGGCCTTCCTGAACTGCTCGCTGGCCACCGCCGGGTTGTGGCCTGCCATCACGCCGTCGACGTTGATACCCGAGGCGAGCAAGCCCCGGGTCATCGCTGCGCGGGCTGGATCACTGGCTTGCGTGGTGGTCATCGCCGTTAGGTCCCTCTCGAAATCGTTGGTGGTGTCAGCTCGCCCGATCAGGCCACGCGCCGAGCCGCGGCGGCGATGTCGTTGCGTTCAGATTGCACATCGATATGCAGCCGGTAGCGGAACTCAGCGGTGCGGATGACCGCGGTGCTGTTGGAGTCCTGCTCCAGGTGCACATCGGCCACACTGGCCGTCCCCGGATTGACGGCGCGCACCGTGACCGCGGCGCTGGGATGGTTGCCCGTGGTACCGATGTGGTCATAGACAACCATCATGGCGCGCCCGTTGTCGGGCAGCTCATCTGGTACCTCGCGCACCACCCGCAGGCCCGGTGCCAGCGCCGCTCGCCAGCGTTCCGGGCGACTCGACACGACTGCCACCCGGTAGCCGGTGGCCGCCGCCCTGCGGGCGATCTGGAACAGCAATGCCAGCTCCCCGGCCACCGTCACCGATGCGCGGCGACCGGGGCGCGCGTCCCCGAGGGGAACCAGCATCGGATGGTGCTTGGCAGTGGTTCCAATCAGAATGCCGGTGGCCCCGATCGGGGCGCGCAGCTTCTCCCCCGCACCCACGGGGCGATGCGGCAACTGCAGATCCGGTACCGCAGGCTCCAGCAGAGTGGCGCGCAGCGCCTGCTCTTGCTGCCCGGAGAGCGGGTTGAGCCCGCGCAGCGGGGGCTCTTTCAGGACGCCGGCCGTGGCGTAGCGCACCAGCATGCCCACCGAGATCGTCCCGCCGGCCTGGGGCCGCAGCTGAATGCTGGTCATGGTGGCGTCAGTATCGGGCGCCCACAGGCGGTCCAAGGTCTCGGTAGTGATGTCCTGTGGGGACACCCAGTAGTTCGTCACGGCGCCGGCGGGATGGACAAGTGCCGACCACCGCGCCTGCGCACCACGGGCCAGCGGGCCCGCAATCGCCGTGTCCATCTCGGCCAGCTCGGCGGCATCCACCAACCGTGATGGGCACCCGTGCGCACCCAGTTCGACGGCCAGCCGCCGCGCGCACGCTGCCAAGGTCGCCGCCACCGAGTCGCGGGCCACGAGGGCTCCGACATTGTCGCGGCTGCGCATCCGCAGGACGCACCAGGTGCTGCGCTCCCCGACCGCGCCATAATCAGCGACCACCCCGGAGTAGGTGGCCGCGTAGTGGTGATGGTCATCGCCCGCGCGGCGCCGCCCGACGCTGTGAATGTCGATTCCGGCGAGCTGGACATCGAACTGGCGCACCGCTTGTGCTACCACGTCGACGGGGAGCAGCACCCCGGAGTGCACGCGATGCTGATCAAGCACCGACGGGCTATGCGACGGGCCATCCACGGCGACCACGGCCAGAGCCTCGAAGTCATCCCCGCGGATCGCCAGCTCATCGGTGGTCCAACGAGGGCGATGCGAGGACACGGGCGCATCAACGGTGGTGTCTGCGTGTCGGCGCCGCACCCGACCCCACGCCAGGGCCGCCAGCGTCTCCTGACGCCAGGTGATCAGTAAGGCCGCGTCGAGCAGCACCGCAACGATGATCGGAACGACGAGTGCGACCGGCCCATGCCACAAGTGGGTACCGGCTCCCAGCAACGCCACCGTCAGGACGAAGGCCAGGATGACCCGCCACCAGGTGAGCCGCAGCCCGATCGGGAAGGTCGCTTTCACGCTGTCCCCCTGTTGTTGCGAATGATGGCCGCTACGCCTACCGCGGCGCCCGCCAGAAGCGCTACGCCACCGATCCCACCGAGCGCGATCCACACCGGTGACATGTCCCGACCCGGATGCGGCGGGGGCAGCACCAGCGGATCAGCGATGCGCTCAGGTGGGCGCGGATCGCCATCGGGCAGGTCGTAGGTCAAAGCCGCGACCGGATCGACGATCCCGAATCCCACCTGGTTGTCGACTCCGCGAGCGGGTGGCCGAGCCGTACGGATGAGCCGGCTGATGATCTGATGCGATGTCAATGTCGGGTACTTCTCGCGCACCAGTGCGGCGACCCCGGAGACGATCGCCGCCGAGAACGATGTTCCTGCGGGGTTGACCAGCTGCTTGTCCTGGCCCTCCACGGCGTTCATCAGGCCGTCGTCGCGAGCGGACAGGCTCTCGACGTTGGTCCCCGGCGCGGCGATCGAGACCCACGGGCCCGCCACGCTCAGGTCGGTCAGCGGGTTACCGTCGGCATCGACCGCGCCCACAGTGAGCACGTAGTCGGAAAACCAGGCCGGGGTGACCACGGTAGTCACCCCAGCCCAATCGCGAGGATCGTTGGGGCTCAACGGGTTATAGATGGGATTCTGCTTGCAGTCCTTATTGCTGGTATTGCCTGCGGCGGCCACGATCACCGCGTCCTTGTCGACGGCCGCATACCGGATTGCCGCCCCGAGCGCCTTCTGGTCGATCACGTCCAGGGCGCTCATGCACGACACCTCGGAGATGTTGATGACCTTGGCTCCCATGTTGGCCGCATGCACGATGGCCCGCGCCATCGACTCGATGTCTCCGGCCTTGCGGCGAGTGACGGGATCTTCGTTGCCGAAAGAGTTCTCCGGACTGAACGCTTGAGAGGACTGCCGGATTGAAATGATCTGCGCGTCCGGCGCAATCCCGGTGTACGCGTCCGGCGGCGGAATCACCGGCGCAGGAGGCGGCGGTGGTGGCGGGTCGTCGGCGGGCAGTGGACCCGGGAAGTCGACCAGCTGCACGTGCAGCGCGCCGCCGTCGCTGCGCCAGGCCGCCGGCGGGACGTCCGGTGGCGGCGGTGGCGGCGGCGGGGGTGGTGCCTGGATGATCACGGTCTGCGTGGGCGGTGGCGGCGGTGGTGGCGGAGCTTCCGACGTCGGAACGGTGTCGGGCTGCCGAGTCTGGCGCTGTGGGGGAAGAGGCGTCTTCCCGTCCGCCGGCTGGGCAGCGATGATGCTGGCAACAATCGTTCCGTGAGCGTCACAGTCTTGGAGGCCGTCGCCGTCGGAGACGTAATCACCGCCGGGAATGAGGTTGGGTAGGCGGGGGTGCGGATTGACCCCGGTGTCGATCACCGCGACGCTCACCCCGGCGCCGCGGCCGAATTGCCAAGCCTCCGGGAGGTTCAGCATGTCCAAGTAGCGCGGCTGCACGCGGTAGTCGGTTCCCGGAAGCGTGCCCACACGCGGGCAGTAGGCCCCCTGCTTCATCGGTTCCGGCGGCGTGGGCGGCCCGTCCGGCGGAACAGCCGCCGGATCGATCGTCGGCGGCGCTACCGCCGCCGCGGTGGGCGCGCTGGCCAGCGCCGGTGCCAGCGCCATCAAAGCCGCGCCGAGCACGCACGATGTGCTGCGCACCACGTTCGCGGTTTTCATGAGCGGTACCGGATCGCCGAGAACACGCCCATCAGCCAGAACGTCAGCGGGAAGGGGGCTACCAGCAGCAAGTAGCCGACCCACTCCACGAGCTGCTTGAACATCGGACTGTAGACGTGGGTCGGGATGATCGCCGCCAAGGCCAATCCAGCGGCCGTGAGCACCAGCATGGTGGCGCACCCGATCAACAGAGCGGCCGGTGTCCACAAACTGACCGCGTAGCGCAGCGGCACTGCGAGCGCGATCACCACCGGCGCAACAGCGAGCAAGGTGGACTGTCGTCGATCGGTATAGGAGCGGGCATGCAGCAGGATCGCCCCGGCGCTGGCGGCGGCAACGACGACGGGCAGCCACCGTCGATCAGCGTGCGGATCGCACAGTGCGGTCGCGCTGATGACCAGCAGCGCAGAGAACCCTGCGAGCCAGCCGGTCAGGAATCCATGGGCACGGTCAACGGAGATGACCACATTGCGCACCGACTCGGGGCCTTCCAGTGTGGGGGTATCACCGCTGGGCACCACCACCGCGCTCGGCAGATCAGGGCGGGTCTCGAAGATCCACCGTCCGCTGGCCGACGGGAATACCGGCAGACGAAGTTTGGCCAGCATGCGCGCAAAGCCGGGCGCGAGCTTGATGCAGATGAGTGACACCATCAGCACGATGCCCAGCAGCGTCACCGCCGAGGTGACCAGCAGCATCCTGGCCACACCAGCAGCCAGGGCGGCAAAGCTCATGACGACCACCGCGGTGCACAAGGCAACGTGGCGGCCCGTGAACCGCATGATCAACACTGCCGCGGCCAGGGTGACCGCGGCCCCCAACCCGGCGTGCACCGCACCCAACGGCCCCGGAATCGCCAGCGCCGCGGCCAGCGCGGTCGCAGCTGCCGCCAGCAGCAGGAACGTGTCAGCGACAAACAGCTCCGCGCGCAGGACCTCAGCCCGCTCGGGCTCGATGCTGCGGACGTCGCCGGCCGCGCGCCGGTTGCGCGCCGACCGGATGCCGGTCACCACAGCCGTGACGATCAGCACCAGCGCGCAGACGCCAGCAGCGGCACTAGCGATCAGGTCGTCGTGTCCGTAGCGCCAGCGCAGCAGCAACATGGCCACCAACAGCATGGCGGCCGCCACCAATACAACGCCCACACGGGCAGCCCACGGCGGTGTCACCGACGGCCAGTGCTTGCGCAGTTCGGCGGGAATAGCGCTGGTGACGTGCTCGATCACCGGGATACGGGCCTCGGCGTCGTCGATGAAGCGCAGCCACAAGGTGGTGCCGTCAAAAACACCTTGCTCGCTCAGAGAGCGCTTGGGCTTCAAGGGTGTGCCATCAACCCAGCACAACGCCCACCGACCGCGCCCGCCGACAGCGTCACCGGGGCGCACCGCCAGTCGGGGCTTTCCGATCTCACTGAGACGGCTGTTGAGCACATCGACCAGGGCCGGGGTCTGAATGCCGATCGCCGCGGCAGCATCCAGCCGCACTCCGATCGACACGTCGTTGACCATCACTGCGACCAGCACTTGGCGTAGCTGCTCGGATTCTTCCCCCGCCCCGGTGCTCACCGCGGCGTCACGCACTGAGGTCACCGCAGCGCCGTCCGTCCGCTGCGGAAGCCCTGGGCCAGCCACGCCGCCACATCGAGGTAGGCGTACTGGGTTTCGCGGCGCAGCGCATCCCAGTCCAACTGGGGGCTATCGCGCAGATGCTTGTCCCACGGGATCGAGGTCACCCCGCCGACGCGCTGACCGATCGTCTCGCGCACCTTGGCCATGAAATCCTTATCGGCGCAGTTATATACGTCGTTGAGGACCAGCGCCGACCGGCGCAACAGGGCCTGATATTCGCTGCGCGCGGCCAGCCACTTGATGGTGGTTTCCGCAGCAGCGGCACCATCGAAGTTCATCGTGCCCACGATGATCAGCGAATCGACCTGGGATAGCACCGCCTGCATGACGGGGTGCTCGATCTCCGGCCCGCAGTCCACCAGCGCCAACTGATAGAAGCGGCGCACCCGGGTGAGCACCGCCTTAAACGCCTCCGGCGACAGATCGAAGGGATTGGCGACGTTCTGGTTGGAGCCCAGGACTTCCAGGCCTGGCTTGTTCTTGCCGGTGTAGTGCCGCGCCATCGGGTAGCTGGAGAGGTTGTTGTCGGCCAGGAACTCTCGAATCGACGCGGTGGCGGTCGGGTCGATGAGCCGCCCCAGCGCCCCGTAGGTGGGATTGGCGTCGATAGCCAGGACGGGTTCGTTCTTGCGGTGGATGGCATAGGCGGTGCCCACCCCGGCCGTGGTGCGGGTCTTGCCCACTCCCCCACGCACGCACACCACCCCGATGAGGTAGTTACCCGGGATGTTGGTTTTGATCAGGTCGATCTGCTCGCGCAGCCGCTGCTCGGCGGGCCCAGCACCAAGGTTGATCGTCTTGGCCGAACTGAGATAGACGGCCTTGCGCCAGCCCATCTCCGGCGGCAGCTTTCGGGCAGCCACGACATCCTCGGCGCGCAAGGCGGGAGCATTGGAGGCGTCGGCGAAGCTGGAGCCGCTGGCATCCCACACCGGAGCGGACTCGCTGCGGGCCAGTTCATTGCTCGGTGCGGACGGTGCTCGCGGCGGCGCTGCGGCGAAGGGTTGCGACGGCGCCCGGTGCGCGGCCACGGGGCCTTGCGCGTAATCGGCGAACTCAGCGCCGGGCACCCGCGACATCGGCCCCGAGGTGGCCTGTGCGGCATCGCCCGAACCAGGACCGGCGAAACCGCGAGGCGGCGTGGCCGGGGCGTGCTGCTGTCGACGGCCCTCCGTGTAGTCCGCGCCGGGGTCGCGGTGGCGCGCACCGGTGTCCCGGTACTCCCCGGCTCCCTCTTCGGCGCGAGCAGCTGCGATCGGCGCGCGGCGCTGCTCGTCGACGCGTGGCGGTGCCGGCGGGGGCACGGCGTACGACGATGCTGCGACGACCGCCGTCGTCTCTGCCCAGTTGTCCGGCATGCCCTGATACGCCGGAGCTTCTGGTTCCGGCAGCGACGGTGCGTCAGGTACCTGCGGCTCAGCGCCGATACCAGCTTCTCGGTCCAGGCCCCGACCGGGCGGGCTTTCGTCAGGGTCCTGTTCGTTCAGGTACCGCGCGGTGAATTCCGGGTCCATGCTCATAACCACCCCAATGGCTTGATGAAGACGTGATGATGCAATCGTAGGGCCGCCAAATACCGGTTAACTACGCCCAAACGAGAAAGTTCGGTACATCCGTTGCTGCGGCGGCTGGTCATTACGCAAATCGTTGATGGTTTTCCCATTCGCGGACATTGACGCTGCTCAGAACGGTTTGAATGCCCTGCAGGATTTGGCTGGGAGATCCAGGCGCAATCACCATCCAGTCTTGGGTGGAGCCCCGCGGGGCCAGCATCTGGTACAGCGCCACTCGTCCGTCTTCGGTGTCTCGGATGTTCAGCGCTGTGGCGCTGGTGTCGCGGCGAGCGTCGGTGTGTGCGCGGGCGTACAGCACGGCCTCGATAACCGGTTCGTCGAGCAGGGCGCCGAGTTCGGCCACGGCGGCCGGCGGAACACCCAGCGCCCGCAGCGGAACCTCGCGCTGCTGCGGGTCGTCGCCGGCGGCGGCGCGTTGGGCAGCGGCACTCAGGATGTCCTCGTAGGGCAGGTTCATCGGTTCGATGCGCGACGGCTCGACCGGATGCACGGCGTCGAGTTGGTCAACGATGATGTCGCGCAACCAGGCTGCCGATCCGCCATCGAAACCCACATCGTCGATCGTGATGTCATCGCCGGCGCGGGCGGCCGACACCCACTGGCCGTCGCGGCGCGCCAGCACGATCTGCAGTTGGTTTTCCGGGATGTCGCGCCGCCAGGTCGCCGGGTCAGTGACATCAATGCGGCCCTTCCATGAAAGTGCCCCTCGCGCAATGAGAATGGCCACTTCGACATCCGGGGCGGCCAGCGCCCGCATGCGGGTGGCCACTGCAGGAATTACGTGCCCGTCGGCGCCGACGACACCGGCCTCCTGGAGCTGCTCGATGCGCGGGTCCCCAGAGATCCACGTGCTATCGCGGGGGGCGCCATACGGAACGGTGCTGAGTTCCGGTGGCATGGTGGCGATGTCGAGCATCGCTTGCAACATCCACATGCCGTGCAGATTGACTGTCACATCGGCGACCGGTTCGGCGCTGTGGGCGGAAAACATGATGTGCAGGTCCTTTTCGTTGGTCGGAGCTTCTGTGGTGGGGTTAAACCGAAAGCGGCGGCACCCTCGGGTGAGGGTGCCGCCGCATGATCAGGCGGTTACACGAGAAGCCAGCCGCCGTGACGTGTCGGGGAGCAGTCCGTTCGCGGCGTTGCTGCGTGGCGGTGCACCCCGTCGCTGTCCCTGATCAGGCCGACCAGGTGCCACCGACGCCGCTGTCGGTGTGCGCGGTGTTGCCGCTGACGGTCTTGACCTTGCCGCCGTGCTCGTTGAGCTGCTCGAAAATCACCCGGAAGTTGCGGTTGAGTTCGTTGACGAACTCCTGGAAGCCGCTGCTACCGGCGCCGCCCCAGAAATCGGCGCAGGCGTTGAGGTCGCTCAGGATCTGCTGATGCGTGACCTCCAGCGACCCGGCCTGCGCCTGCAGGGTGGTGCCGTGGCCTTCGACGTCTGAGTAGGTATATGAAATCGGCATGGTGTGAATGTCCTTGTCTGCGAAGGGATATGAGTGACGATGGATCAGGACTTGAGCGCGGCGCTGTTGGCGTGCTCCTGCTGCTCGTAGGTGTCGGCCGAGGTGCGCAGATTGTCGCTGACGAAGTGCATCTGATTCTCGATGTTGCGGAACGCGCGCATCATCTCTTCCACCGTCAGCATCGACGTCTTGTCGGCGTCGCCATCCCAGCCCGCCCCCGAGATGTTCTGTGACGACGCGTAGGCCTTCTTCGCGTCATCAGCGATCGTGGTGGCGTGGTTGCCGAAACGGCCCGAGTAATCCCGCATCGCATCCGGGTCGGTCATGAACTTGGACATCTATTTGCTCCTGGGTTGATCGATTGAAATGCTGGCCATTTGCTTGGACGTATTAATCGTGTCCTGGCGGCGCCGCGGATAGCAATGCGCCAAAAAACTTTTCGTGATGTGAGTTCCCGACCCCCTTCGGTATCCGCCGGTGCCCCGGTCAGCGCGGTCTCGGAAGGACGCGCACCGGCGCGCCATAGGACGGGCCATTGCCCGAGGAGTTCTCTTTGCCCTGCATGGCTGCCATGGGAGCCGCACCCCCGGCACCGCCCACCCCGCCGCTGGCGGTAGAGGGTGCCGCGCCGGCGCTGGCCCCGCCGGTAGCCGAGATCGGGGCAGCACTGCCCCCACCCGATTGGGCACTGGCGGCCCACGTGGCCGGAACCGACAACCCGCCCAGACTGCGGGCACCGCCCAGGCCGGCGGACAGAGCACCCATGCCACCGCCGCCAAAGCCGCCGCCAAGCCCCCCTGCCGGGCCCAAAGCCGATGCCGCTGAGGTCAGCGCACCGGTACCGCCGATACCGCCCATGGTGGGGTTCATCATGGACATGAACGGCGACAGCAGCGACTGAAAGCCGCCGAGGCTCTGGAGCGGGTTGCCCATGCCACCCATGAGCGGCTGGGCCAGACCTTGCAAGGCCTGCGGAACAGCACTCATGAACTGCGGGGCCATCGACATGATGGAGCTGGCGCTGTCGCCGCCCATGCTGGCCGTCGACTGCCCAGCGGTCGCTGCGTTCTGGCCCGCCTGACCCGCCGCCGTTCCCCCAGCCTGTGCGACGGCGGCAGCCTGGCTGGCGAAGCCACCCGGGTTGACTGTCGGCGCGGGCGGCATGAACGGGACCAATGAGCCAACGATCCCGGCGGCATCGGCGCTGAACCCGTACATCGTCGTCGCGTCCTGTGACCACATCTCGTCGTACGCGGCGACGCATGCGGCGATGGCACCGGAGTTGACCCCCATGAAGTTCGACGCGATGAGGGCTTGGAGCAAATTCCGGTTCGCCTCGATGACGGGGGGAGGCACTGAGCCGGCGTGCGCCGCCTCAATCGCCAGCGCTGCTTGCTCCGCCTGCAAGGCGGTTTCCTGGGCCTGGGTTGCGGCCTGGAAAAGCCAGCGCACGTTCTCCGCCCCGCCAGCAGCCATCATTGCCGAGGAAGGCCCCTGCCAACCCCCGCCGAGCAGCGCCATGATTGCCGAGTTCAAGGCAGCGGCGTTGCTCGCGAGATTGGCCGCCAACGCCTGCCACGCCGCCGCCGCCGCAGTCAGCGGCGCCGACTGCGGTCCGGCATAGGCACGCGCGGAGTTAATCTCCGGCGGCAAGGCTCCATACTCAACCATGAGGGTCTGTTACAGCGACGCCGCTGCGTTGAGCGCCTCGGTAGCGGCGTAGCTGGCACCGGACGTGCCAAGCGCACCGGCAAACATCCCATGCCAGGCCGACGCCATCCCCGCCATCGCCTGGTACAGCGATCCATGGGTGCCAAAGGCCGCCGAGAGTAGCATCGCGGTCTCGTTGGCCTGCCCTGGCGCAACGGCGGTAGTCGGCGCCGCAGCTGAGGCGTTTCCGCTGGTGAAAGCCGAAGTCAGTGCCGTTAAGGTGCCGGCCGTGCCACCCATTTCCAGTGGTTCAGCAGTGACAAACATGAAACGTGACCCCCTCGTGTCGCGTCGAAATTCCAATACGAGTGTACCGGCAGTTTTGGGTGAGTGCGGTGCGCCAAATCAATTCCCACCACCTGCCGGCGAACTGTCATGGCCAACTTGAACGTAAAGTCCCGATTCACCGGTATCCATCAAGAATCCTCGGCCGACGGGCATCGGGTGGCCACGCCAGCGACCGCGCACATAGCCCTCTTCGGTGTCAGAATCCATCACCAGTAGCGGCGCGTTAGCTTGCTTCATCGCGCCCAGCAGCGGATCGGCGCGGTCGGCTCCCGCCCACCCGCCGAAGCGGCGGGCATACACAACGCGCAGGCCCACATCGGCGGCGGCGTTCGCAGCCGGCACCAGCTCGCGCAGTGGCGCGTCGTAGCCGGGGGGGAGGCGATCGGCGTCGTCAACGATCAGGAACACCTCCGGGCCCGACCACCGCTGCTCCAAGCTCGCGTCGACGTCGAGTCCCGCTTCGGGCAGCCTGGCTGACAAGATGCGGTTGAGTTCAGCCGCCCATGGCCCCATCTCGTCGTTGCGGTAGGTGAAGCGTTCCAGGTAATCCTTGCCCAGCACACGCAGCAGTTCGCGGCGCGGGCTGATCAACCACACCTGTGCGCGGGGACGCGTGTCGCGCGGGTCAGGAACCGCGCTGCTCGAACCTGGCGCGTAGACCCGGCCGATCTCCCGCAGAATCGCCGAGAGGGCGTTGGTGCGCCCACTCTTCTCACGTCCAGTGATGACCAGGAAGGGCGAATCTTTATCGAGGCCGACCAGCTGGTCACGCTCATTGACTGCCCAGGCCATACCGACGTGCTTCTCACGCTCGGCGCGCGCCTGCAGCTCAGACAGCGTGACCGCGGTAGGCAGTTGACGCACGGGCGGGGCGGGCCGGTACTTGGCCGCCACGCGGCGCACGGCCTCAACCACGCTGTCGGACCGGAACTCCGAAGTGGGTGTGCCGCTCAGCGCCGGCCGGGCGATCAGGGTGTGCAGGCCCTCCTCCTCAGCACCCAGGCGCACGTAGTTCTGGGCCACCATGCCCCGGCCCGGCTTGCCCGAAGGCACCGCGTCGGTGAGCTTGCCGCGCAACAGCTTTGCGTCCTCGGGGCCTTGCAGCTTGAGTTCCACGCGTTGCGGCCAGGACCCGCGCATCCGCGGGGGGAGATCGATATCGCGGCCCACGGAAATGATCACATGGATACCGAAGCTCGTGCCCTCGCCGACGAGCTTCTGAATCTGCGCCGACAGAATGTCCTTGTTGCGGATCGTCGAGGCTTCCGCGGTGAGGGCGGCGTAGTTGTCGACGACGAGATACACGTCACCGTACGGGTCGTCGGGGACCGCACCAGGAGCGCCCCGGAACTTGCGGTCACGCAGGTCCTGCATCGAGCTGATACCGCATGCCGGGAAGCTGCGTTGCCGACGCTCAAGCAGCTCCAGCATCTCGGAGATGGTGCGGCGAATGCCGTCCTCGTCCAGGGCGCCGGCCACACCGCCGACGTGGGGCAGGCCGGCAACGGTGTCCAGGGCACGAGAGGACAGCGCCAGGCAGTAGAACTGGATTTGTTCGGGGGTATGGGTCATCGCTGCGGCGCAGATCAGGGTCTGCAGTGCGGTGGTCTTGCCTGAGGATCGCACACCCACGATGAGCTGATTGGCGCCGTCGGCCGTCGTGTTGACCAGCAAGGGGTGCTGATCCTGCTTGTAGGGCCGGTCCACGATACCGATCGGGAAGATCAGATCCGGTGTGGCGCCGTAGTTCTCGTCCCATCGTCGGCCGAGATACATGTTGACGATCTGGTCAATGGGGTGGGGCACGTCCAGCGGGGGCTGCCAGAGGACCTGCGGCGTGAAGTTGTAGGTGCGCAGCTGGTCGAGAATCACCGGACCGATCTTTGGCTTGCGCAGCGCGTCGTCCTCGTCGTCCTCTTCCACCGACTCGACCACAGTGGTTGTCTCCGCCGGCACCTGCTCCGTCAGGTGTTCGGGCAGCGGCACCCACGATGTCGTGAACAACTGCGGCTCAAGGTATGTGTCCGACGACGACGTGGCTTCAATAACGTCGTCACTGTCCGCGCCTGGGCGACGGTAGTCGCGCCACAGCGACTCGGCCCGGAACCGGACGAGCTCGTCGGCCGAGCCGGTGCGCATGTACCCCACACCGACCTCGCGGGGCAGGTTGACCGCCTGCGGGACGCCGGCCGCCGATGCGCTGGCTGACGTGTTCTGCCGCAACACCAGCCGGTAGCCGACGTTCTCCAGCAGCTTCTCTGCGCGGGCGTCGATGTCCTGGCTAGCCAACAACATGTGCACCCACAGGGAGCGGCCTTGGCGGCCGATCTGGTCGAGCACTAAAGGAAGATCCGGCTTGATCGCGAATGCTTCCTTGAACTCATCGAGCACGACCCATAAGCGGGGCAACGGCTCCAGGTACTCACCGCGGGCCGCACGCTCGGCGCGGATCTGGTTGTACTCGTAGGCATCATCGGCGCCCACAGTGCTACACACCTGCTTACGGCGCGCAATCTCACCCCACATCGCAGTGACGAACCGGTCCATCAGCACCTGATCGTCTTCCAGGTCGGTGATGATGTGCGGAACGTGCGGGGTGCCCTCGAAGGGCTTCACGCCCGCACCGCCCTTGCAGTCGGCGAGAACCATCTGCAAGTTCTCCGGAGGATGCGCGAGAACCGCCGAGAGCAGCAGCGTGCGGATCGCGGTGGTCTTACCAGACCCCGTTGTGCCCGACATCAGCCCGTGCGGGCCGTCGCCGCCTTGGTTCATGTCTTTGACGTCGACGAAGACCAACTCGCCGTTGTCGGCGCGTACTCCGAACGGCACGCGCAGATTCTCCGGTGAGTTGATATCGCGTCGCGAGCCCCACAGGGCGTCGAAGTCAATGGCAGCCGCGTCGGTGACACCGTAGTAAGACAGGATGTCGCGGGGGCGCTTGAAATCGCTTACCTCGTCACCGATGTCTTCATACGGCTCAGCGATACGCGACCGTGCAATCAGTTGGGCCAGCTGCTCAGCCTCGTATCGGTCCAACTGATCGGCGATCGCGAAGAACTGAAAGCCCTCCTCAGCATCGGCTGCCCAGGTCCCATCGCGGGGCACCGCGTCAATGACGCCACTCTCATTGAGGCGAAGCGTGCGGGCCCCGCGCTCATCCTGGCAGGCCGGCACCCCGCCACGAACGTCGAAAAACGTCCAGCCCTGCACCCCCGTCGACGTCATCACCGAATACCAACCACCGGAGGCAATGTCACTGACCACCACGGTGTGCGGCATCGGTGCCACCGCGTCGCGGCTGGCCGCGTGTCGCGGCACGAAGGCACCGCCGCGGCGCACCGCGTCAGTGAACTGGCTATTGGCGAACTCGGTGACCGATGTGTACACCATGCGGGCCGGGCCTGCGCCGTCGAGCTGCCGCGGATTGCCGTTGTGCGGCAACCACTTCACCCACTCCCACTCGTCGACGTCATCGGTAACCACGACCAGTTGCAGATGATCCGGACCGTGCGAGAACACCAGCTGGGCGATGATCGCCCGCATGAGCCCCAACGAGGTCTCACGTTCACCGGTGATGCGGTAGCCCGGCTCAACCAACAGCGAAATCAGTGCAGGGGTGCCATAGGCGACGCTCTGATAGCGGACGAACTCCTGCAGCGCCTTACCGGTGGCCGGTTCGAGCTCGATCTCCGTCGGCATGTCATCAGGCTCACTGAACGTGATCGCGCCGCCCTCGGTCAGCGAGGTCATACCAACCCCCACGCGGGCGACGCCGAACCAGGTGTCCTTGCCGTTGGGGTTGCGCTCCCACATCCGCGGTCCGCCGGCCTGCGCGAGCAAGGTGTCTACCGGCGGGTGATACCAGCGGTAGTTTCCGTCGAGCTTGTCGGCCGAATCGGATACCCGGTCGCGCATCTCATCGAGGACCAGGAGGAACCGCGCCCGCATCGCATCGAGCTTGCCGCGGCTCATCTGCTGACCACCACCGCTGAACCGACCACCAAACAGCATCGCGCCGATGCCGAGGATGCTGAACACCGGGAAGATCGCGCCCACACCGTTAAAAGTGCGGGCGCCAGAGGCGAACGACACGGCCACCATACCGACAACCAGACCGATGACGAGGATGCCCACCACAATGAGCCACGGCGATTTGCCCTCTGGCGGTGGAACTTTCAGGGGGGTCAGCAGCTTGATCGGCTCGGGCTTGAGGTCGCTTCCCGGCGGCGGTGTGGGCTTGGGCCGGACGAATCCTTGCTTCACTTCGGTTGCTCCAATGCTCCGGGGTTGCGATCCAGCGGCAGCGTGTTGTGACGCACCAAGGCATCAGCTTTCGACAATGTTGGCCCCGCTACGAACAAGCGCAGTACCGACCACGGGGCAGGCTGAGGTTCCACGTTCAAGCCGAGTGCGGTCAACGTCTCCCGGTCGCGCAGTACACCGAAGCGGATGCCCGACTCCGAGAGCCACCACGCTGACTCCTTGGTCGACGCGCTCGCCCCGTTCCCGGTGCTGACAACGTAGTTGGAGTAGTCCGGCCCAAAGTAGACCTGGTCGGCTACCTGGCCACCCGTCGACTCCGACGGCACCAGTTTCACGATGTCGCCGCTACGCTCGGCGGGCACCGGGATGGTCGCCCCCGACACGACCGAGGTGGTACTGCGGTTCTCCCCCGCGCCCTTGTCCCACCACCAGCACGTCGCCGGATTCGCTTGAGTGTCCACCACTTTCAGTGGTTCATCCGGGTAGATCGAGGTGTCGATCCGGTTGACCGACGGCAGCTGTGACAACACCGATCCGGCGATCACCGGCACTGCGCCGGTGGGATTGCCGCCAGCGTTCTGCAAGATCTGCGCCACAATCGGCGAAATCGTCTGCATCCCCGACTGCAGCACCACCGAATACGTCGTGTTGCCTTCCACCTGCGGTGTTGACACCACCGTGCCGACCGGGCCCGGAGCGCCGGGGAAGGGAGCAGGATTGCCCATGCCCGGGATCGCCGGCACGGTCAGCGGCGGCGCCACCGGAATAGCGTTGAGAAGCGCCTGGCTCATCGGCCGGGCCGCCGCGAGATCCTCGGCGGTAACGCCCAACGCCAGGAGCACGGGGCGCTGGCTTGCGTCGACCAGAGACCGGCGACCGTCCCGAATCAACCACACGTCGGTGCCGAAACGCAGCAGCACACCATCGGACTTATCGAGCACCCTCCGACGATCCGACAGGTCAGGTCGCCCGTCGATCACCGTCACGGTGACCGGCTCCGGTGCGCCCGCGCCGAACGCCTTTGTCACCGCGTCACAGACCAGCCATGACGACCCCCCCGGCGACGTGGCGTTCATAACATTCGGCGCGCCTGGAATGCCGACCATCACTCCGCGAGGTCGAGAGTCGATCTCGCTGCGGCGCACCCGGACGGGGTTCTCGGCCTGCCCAGCGATCAACCGGGCCGAGGACAAGTTCAAGGCCGGGTAAAGCACGTCGCCGACGTTGACGTAGAGCGCGCCGCTGTCCTGATCGGCAATGATCTTGGACCCACCCACCGAGCCCGCGGGCCGAATGAACGACCAGAACAGCGCTCCCATGCAAATCACGACGACGATCGAGAGCCCGGCCAGCACGGCCATCCACTCCCGCCGACCCGGTTCGGCTTCCATGCGCACCTGGCGGCGAGTCATCCCCAGCGCAGCGCGGCGCGCCATGAACTGGTGCGCGGTGACCTGTACCCGCGTGGCATAACCCAAGCCTCGGCCCAGACGCCGCCGCGCGACCTCTTTGTCCTTGACGCCGCTGCCTCGTTCGCCTGCCATCTACTCCGCCCCCGGATTCCCGCAATGTACGAAACGTCGGTCAACTTCGGTCACGCCACTCAACATAAACCGGCTCACCGTCGAGCTGCGACGCCCAAAGCTCCGCACTTTTTACCTCTTATGATGCCTGGTCCGCACACCTGGGAACTGCACCAAATCAGCGCCAGAGGGCCTCGGGCGTGCATGATCCCGAGAGGCTGATTGCCTCAGGCGACCCGCCGGATCACCAGGTGCCCGGACGGGATCGGCGAGAACTTGACCCGCTCGTGGCGGTTGGGCGCCTCGATCACCGTCGTCGGTGAAACGGCCATCACAACGTGCTCTGGCTGACCTTTCTGCCAGTTGCACAAGATCAGGTCGCCCGCGCGGATGTTCTCCCGACTCACGGGCGTTCCAGCATTTACCAGGTCATACGTGGTGCGGGGAATGTTCACCCCGGCCTGCCTGTAGGCCCATTGAGTCAAACCAGAGCAGTCAAACGCGTTGGGGCCTTCGGCGCCCCACACATACGGCGCCCCCAGCTTCGATTTCGCGAAGGCGACTGCCCGGTTGGCGCGGTCACTGCCGTTGCCGTCCCGGCCGAAGAGGTCAGAAGTGAGCTGTTCAGAGGCCTGTCGTGAGTTTTGGCCGGTGAGCATGCCGGGCAGTTTCGAGAACATGCCCATGCCGGGGAACCCGCCCCCGCCGCCACCCATACCCATCGACGGCATCCCGCCGCCGCCGCCCATTCCCCCGCCCATCCCGCGGAACATGCTCGCCGGTGATGCCTGGGCGGCCTGGCGGTAGGCCATCGCCATCTGCCGCATCCGGGTGGCGAGCAGCTGGTTTTGGGCCTTGGTCGACTCGATCTGGCGCTGCATCGCGGCCAGACGGTCATCCATGCTGGTCACCAGCGTTTTCACCCCGGCCGGCGAACCGGTGGCCGGTGCGATCGCGGCCGCGGTGCTGGCCGCGCTCTGGCGCACTCCGGTGGCACCAGCGCGACCGTTCTGGCCTTCGGCGGCCCCGGCGGCCGAGGTGCCGTTGGTGTGAGCGTCCAGGCCGGTCACGGTGCCCCAGGTGCGCTTATAGCCGTCCCCGGCGTTGCCGGCGCCGGTACTCAACGCCGAATCGGCGGGAGCGGCAGGAACACCAGGGCCCTGGCTGCTCACCGAGCCTGGGCCACCGGCCGCGGGGAAGACACCTTGGGCAGAGGCCAGCACCCGGTCCACCTGCGCGATATACGCGCCCACACCCGAGCCGCCCACCCGCTCAAACTAAAACCGCCACCACCC
>NZ_JAPFPY010000004.1 GCF_026240945.1 Mycolicibacterium sp. J2 | reverse complement strand
GATCGTCACCCCGTCATCGCGGTTGCGGGCCACGCGCACGACGTCGTCGCGGAACTCACGGGGATAGGGCCTTGCCATGGGGACATCCTTCCAGCCCGCCCACGCAGGGCAAGCCAACTCAGATGTCACCTACTCGTGCAGCAGACCCGATCCCAGACGGGCACCTGGCGCGACCCGAATAACTTCGGCAAGCAATGGCGTCGGGTCCGCGAGGCGCTTGGTGTCCCCGAGGTCACCACCCACTCATTCCGCAGGACTGTCGCCACCCTGATAGACGACGGTGGTCTGTCGGCACGGGTAGGGGCGGATCAGCTCGGCCACTCCAAGGTATCGATGACCGAGGATCGCTACATGGCGCGCGGGCGGGTCCACATCCAGGTCGCGGACCTGCTGGACCGTGCCATAAGCGATGGATGATCGCCAGCAATCGCCAAAACACCCTCCGAAGTGGGGCTGTTCAGAGTGGGGCTGTTCAGAGTGGGGCGGGCGGGGCTCGAACCCGCGACCAAGGGATTATGAGTCCCCGGCTCTAACCAACTGAGCTACCGCCCCTGTCGCGCATCGGCGCGACAGGCATCTTCGCACGTGGTGAGGCGACGGGCGATGAGTGGGTTCCGCGCCGACCACGTCATTGGCAACGCCGGGCGTCTGTCGGCTTCCGCGTGCAGCTCGATAGCCCCGCAAAAGCACGAAAACAGCGCGATCGTGGCGAATACAGCACATTCACACTATGCCTGTTCAATGCCATATAAGCCGGTCAGCAGCAAGGAATGCGACCTCCACGGCCGAACGCGCTGTATACAATCTCCGTAGATCGTATCCAGGGAGCAGCTATGGGAAATGAGAACGCCGCAGGCCGGGTGGCGTCGGTGCTGCGGGCCGAGATTCTGCAGGGCGACCTGGCGCCGGGGGCGCGGCTATCCCAGCAGTGCACAGCCGAACGCTTCGGCGTCAGCCGCATCCCCGTGCGGGACGCCCTGGCCGTCCTCGCCGGGGAGGGCCTGGTCCAGCCGAGCACCAACGCCACCGCCGTGGTCACCGGCATGTCCGTCGCTGAACTCCAAGAGCTCTACGAATTACGCCAGGCCGTCGAGCCCGTCGCCACCGAGCTCGCCGTGCCGAATGTCGGCCGCGCAGACATCCTTTCGATGCGCCACCACCTGGACGTCATGAGGAAGGAGACCGACGCCCGCCGCTGGCTGAACGCCAACACCGCCTTCCACGCGTCGGTGTACCGCCGGGCGAATCGACCCCGGATGATCGAACTCGTCGAACAGCTCCGCTGCCTGACCGACCGTTACATGTACTTCCACCTCGAAATCGTGGGCCAGACCGAGCACCTCGACACCGAACACCTGAAGATTCTGGACGCCGTCGAACGCGGCGACGGGCCTCTGGCAGGCCAGCTCACCCGCGAGCACCTGTCCTCCTCACACGACTTCATCCTCACCCACATGCTCGAGATACAGGGTGCCGCCGGCGTTGACGGCACCGACGTCGCTACCGGCCCCAGCCGACAGAGCTAGTCAGGTGGTCACCATTCACGTCACCGACGTTGCTCATGGCAGCGCCGCGTACCCGCCGGACCGGGCCACGGTGGTCGCAGCCTTGAAGTCACTGCCACCCTTGCACCGAGACCTGATCCGGCGCGCCCACTTCGACCGGTGCACCACCGCGGAAATCGCCGACGATCTTCGCCTGCCGGAATCGGTGGTCAAATGCGAACTGCACTGCGCCCTGCGTGATCTGCTCCGGTTGGTCCGATCCCGCGCGGCGTGAACCCCGCGTCAGAGGCTGCGCAACCTGACGAGTCGGTCGGCCATCACCCGCTGCGATACCGCCGCCTGTTCGGCGAAAGCCTCGAATGCGTGCGGGCAGCCCGGCAGCACCCGCAGTTCGGTGGGAACACCGGCGTCGATCAGGCGGCGCGCATAGTCGATGTTCTCGTTACGGAAGATGTCCAGATCGCCGACATCGATGTAGGTGTCGGGCAACCCGGCCAGATCGGTTGCCCGCGCCGGCGCCGCGTACGGCGACACGTCAGGACCGCCCGCCGCGGCACCGAGCAGTGCACCCCAGCCGGTCCGGTTGTCGTCGTAGTTCCACACCAGATACTCCGGCGGCAGTTGAGGATCCGGTTCCACCGTCCGGTCGTCGAGCATCGGGTAGATCAGGATCTGCTGAGCCAGCGCCGGGCCACCCCGATCACGGGCCAGCAGGGCGACCCCGGCGGCCAAACCGCCACCGGCACTGTCCCCCATCACCGCGATCCGCGCCGGATCGACGCCCAGTTCCGCGCAGTGCTCGGCCAGCCACATCAAACCCGTGTAGCAGTCCTCGACCGGCGTGGGGTGCGGATGTTCCGGAGCCACGCGGTAATCGACGAGCAACATCGATGCACCACTGTCGGCCGCGTACGCCCGCATCGCGACGTCGTACACGGGCTGCATCGGCAGGATCATGCCGCCCCCGTGGAGATACACCACAGCAGCACCGGACGGTGACGCGCCCGCGAACCAGGCCATGCCGATCTCGGCGCCGTCATGACCAGTCGCGGTGTAGTCGGTGCGTTTGATCCCCGGCGGCGGTGTCCGGGTATCGGTGAGCCGCTGGAACAGTTCGGCGCTGTTGGCGCGGCGCGTGGCCACATCGCCCACCGGGGGCGGCACCGCGTCTGCGCCGACGAACCGGCTGAGACCGTCGAGCACCTGCGGATCGATCGTCAGCGCCATGCGGGCATCCTAGCCGGTTACCGGCGCGCCACCGGGATGGCTCGCCAGCGATAGCCCGAAAGCGAAGGGTCAACGACACCAATCGAATTCCCGCATACACTGCGGCTCATGAGCGCGCCCCGCGGTGACAAGCCGTCCCGCACACCCGTCATCGCAGTGCTCGTCGCCGTGGGCCTGGCGGTGATCGCCGCGGCGGTGGTGTTCGGCGTGCGTCGGATGCAGGATCGCCCCACCGTCGCGACGTCAGCGCCCACCACGACAGCAGCGACACCGTCCGGCGAGCTCTCCCCTGCCCAGCTGGCCGAGTACGACCAGCGCCTGATCACCACGTTGCGCTCCAAGGGTCTCGCCATCGAGAACCCGCCCATGACGGCACGCGACGCGCATCTGCTCTGCGCGCGTCTACAACACGGCCAATCGGCCGAACAGGCCAAACGCGATTACGCCCAGGTGATCCAGGGCGACACCACCGTCGCCGACGTATTCGTGTCGACCGTCATGTCGATCTACCCCAGTTGTCCCTGACAGCGGGTGATCGAGGGTGGTTCTGGCAGTACCTGTACCGTCAGGGTCTCCCCGATAGCCGACCCGCCTGTCAGCCTGGTCACGATGAGAGACAACGAATTCACCGACCAAACCGAACTTTTCGGTCTGGGCGGGAAGTACGCACTGGTCACGGGCGGCACCAGGGGCATCGGTCTGATGATCGCCCGTGGACTGGCGCAGGCGGGCGCCCGCGTTGTGATCAGTTCACGCGATACGCACGCGTGTACGCAAGCACAGCAACATTTGTCGGGATTCGGCGACGTTCGCGCGATCCCCGCGGACCTGTCCCGTCATGACGAATGTCTGCGCCTTGCCGACCTCGTGACGTCCAGCTCGAAGCGACTGCACATCCTCGTCAACAATGCCGGAGTGATGTGGCGCGAGCCACTGGCGACCTTTCCGGACGAGGCGTGGGACACGGTGCTCGGACTCAACCTCAAGTCGCCGTTCTGGCTCGTTCAGGCACTGCTGCCCGCGCTTCGTGAAGCCGGCACCGCCGATGATCCCGCGCGGATCATCAACATTGGCAGTATCGCCGCCATCCACGTCGCCCAAGCACCCAACTACTCGTACGCCAGCAGCAAGGCGGCGCTGCACCAACTCACCAGGGTGCTGGCCAGAGAACTGGGACCGCAGCACATCACGGTGAACGCGGTCGCGCCGGGAGTGTTCCCATCGCAGATGATGTCGTCCACCCTCGATGCCATCGGCGACACGATCGCGGCGGCCGCACCGCTGCGCCGGCTCGGCCGTGCTGACGACATGGCAGGGACCGCCGTCTTTCTCGCCAGCCGGGCCGGGTCCTACCTCACGGGCGCCATCATCCCGGTCGACGGCGGCGTAGCGACGACCGCAACGGGCACACCCTGAGAGAGCCGTAGAGCTGTCGGGGTACCCGCAGTGCCTCCCTCGAACGGCTGGACGCGCCTACGGTGAAGACATGGCCACGCTGGATCTACGCACCGAGATCCGCAGCTTTCTCACCTCACGTCGCGCCCGCATCACACCGGAACAGGCGGGCCTGAACGCCTACGGCGGCCACCGTCGGGTGAAAGGGCTGCGGCGCGAAGAGGTGGCGCTGCTGGCAGGAATATCGGTCGACTACTACGTGCGCATGGAGCGCGGCAGCCTCGCCGGCGCCTCCGACGGTGTGCTCGACGCGCTGGCCGCTGCCCTCCAGCTCGACGAGGCCGAGCGCGACCACCTCTTCCAGCTGGCACGCCAATCCGGGGGGCCCAGCCGGCGACATCGGCACAAGGCCGCCGTGACAGTGCGCCCTCCGTTGCAACAGCTTCTCGACGCCATCACCGACGCGCCGGCCTGGATTCGTAACAGCCGATACGACGTGCTCGCGATGAATCGATTGGCTCGCGCACTGTACGCACCGATGCTGGCCGACCCACGACGACCCGCAAACACCGCTCGGTTCGTCTATCTGCGTCCCGAGGCGGCCCAGAAGTTTCTTGTCGACTACCACCAGATCGCCAGGGACGCGGCCGCCAAGCTCCGGATGGAAGCCGGCCGCAACCCGCACGACGAGGACCTGATTGCCCTGATCGGCGAATTGTCGACGTGCAGTGAACTTTTCCGGCATAGGTGGGCATCGCAGGACGTCCGGCTGCTTCGGTCCGGGCGTAAGCGATTGCACCATCCGGTCGTGGGTCAACTCGACCTGGACGTCGAATCTCTCCAGCTGCCCGACGAACCCACACTGCACCTCAACGTGTACACCGCAGCCGCGGGCACGCCGACCGCGGACGGTCTCGCGTTATTGGCGTCGTGGGCGGCCACCCAACACATGTCGGCGCCGGTGTGAGATTGCCCGCAGGCGACGATTCTGATGCTGGTGTCCGCGTGCGGCAATGCCAGACTGGTTTACATGACCGTTACATGGGAATGGTCCTGAGCAGTGACCACACGACACCGCCCCGTGTCGGCATGGCTGCGATGCCTCGTCGGCCGTCACCCGCTGTCGCGCCGGAGCGACCGCATCCAGGCGCGCATGTTGGCACTCGCCGTCATGATGACCCTCGTCGCGATCCCCATGTCTGTCAGCCCGGCCCGCGCCTATCAGGCTGAGGTGCTCAGCCGCAGCGAAACGCAGCTTCGCACCCTGCGGCCCGTTGATGCCGTCGTGCTGCCGCCGGCTGCATCCGCTTCGCCGTCACGCACACCGAGCGCCGCGCGGGTCGTGCGCGTGCAGTGGAAATCCGCCTTCGTCGAGCGAACCGCCGATGTGCAGACTCGTGCCATCGCCCGGCCCGGTGATCACATCCGCGTTTGGCTGGACGCGCACGGTGATCCGACCGCGGCGCCGTTGTCGCCATCCGATGCCACCGGCCAGGCCGTCGCGTACGGCATCGCGATCTGGCTGTCGATTACCGTCGCCTGCGCCGCCCTCTACCTGCTGATGCGGCGCATGCTCGACCGTCGCCGTCTCGCTGGGTGGGAGCAGGAATGGCGACGGGTCAGCGACGGCGGTTGGGCTAACCGGGACCGCTGACGCGGGTTGCCGTTGGCTAACCAACGGCAGAGCTCACCACCTCACGGCGGCAGTCCGCCGCACTCACCACCCTCATCGGCAAACAAGGCCGACATCGCGGCGGCTTCGTGCGCATGTCAAACACTGTCAAACGTGAACCTTTGTGCACGCCTGTGCCTGGATTGATACCAGGGACGCAATGATCCAGTTCACTGCAGCCCTTGTTTATGGCCTGGGTCACATGATAGAACCATCTCTGTCAGATGTGACGGTGATGGAACGGATGTGACGATGGTTGCAGAGCGGGTCCGCGAGGACCTCGTGAAAGCGGCTCGGATGTACTTCGTGGACGGTTCCTCGCAGCAGGAGATCGCCTCGGTGCTCGGCACCAGCCGGTCCAACGTCTCCCGGATGCTGGCCGCCGCACGGGAACAGGGCATCGTCGAGATCCGCATCATCGACGGCACCGAGCGCCGCGACACCCTCGAAGCCGAACTCAAACAGCGCTTCGGTCTGCACGACTGCCAGGTGGCCGCGCACACCCCCGGTTCCACACCCGCCCAAACGGTTTCGAAGCTGTCCTCGCAATGGCTCCTGGACAACATTCAGGATGGCCAACGCCTGGCCCTGTCGTGGGGCACCGCCCTACAGGCGATGGTGTGGTCGATCACCGCGAGTCGGCAGTACGACGTGGAGGTGGTCCAACTCGTCGGCGGCCTTTCGGCGGTCGACGCCGGAGTCACCGGCCAAGAACTGGTGCGGGAGTTGGCGACTCGGCTCGGCGCCCGGTATCGCTACCTGCACGCGCCGGCACTGGTCGCCAACCTCACCGCGGTCGAGGCCTTTCTCAGTGAACGCTCCGTGTCCGGTGCCCTGGACGCCGCAAAGTCCGCCGATATCGCCTTCGTCGGCGTCGGCACCTACGGCGACAGCTCCTCGGCGGCGATCATCGACGCCATGGCGCTCAGCCCGGAAGATCGCGCCGAATTGGACACCATGTCCCCCGCGGGCGATATCTGCGCCCGCTACTACGACATCAACGGGGTGCCGGTGCCCTCGCGCGCGGTGCACGACCACGTCATCGCCGTCGACCTCGACGACTTACGCCGGGTGCCGATGGTGGTCGGCGTGACGTCCGGGCGGGTGAAGGCGCCCGGCTTGGTCGGCGCGCTCCGCGGTGGTCACCTCGACGTCTTGATCTGCGACGAAGCCGCCGCCCGCGCGGCGCTGGCCCTCGACGCCGCCACCCCTCGACTCGGTACGGAAGGAATGTGACCTCAATGCTGACGTTCACCCTGATCTTCGCCGGCCTCTGGGCCACCCAGATGCTGATGAGCTGGTGGCAGTCCAAGCGATTCCTTACCGACATCGCCGCCCTGCGCAGCAACGGCGTCGTGTTCATCGGTCGCGGCAAGCGGCGCGGGCTGCGCGCCTACGCCGCACTGGCGCTGCGCGACGGTGTGGTGACCGACTCGCGAATCCTGCACGGCTACACGGTGTTCTCCCGCGCCAAGGCATGCCCCGAGTTGATCGGGATGCCGGTCGGCGAACTGGCCGAAAGCACCGTCGGCGGGCTCGATCGCCGCACCGCCCAGGCTGCGACGCACGCGGCAACGCTGTACGTCGAGCACCACGCCCGAAAGCGGAGAGCTGCCGCGGCCTGAACCCGGCGACTCCTCTTATCCCCCTACCCATCACTTTCAGACAGGAACGACATGTCCATTGCCCTTGGGCTGACTCTGCTTGCAGAGGAAGCACCGGCGCCACCCAGTGGTTTCAACGGAGTGCTGGCGGGTTGGGCCGAAGCATTCATCGGCATCTTCAAAGCGGGCGCCGAGACGTTCGTCGGGCTGGTCACCGGCATCATCCCGCTGCTGATCGTCCTGCTCACCGCCGTCAACGCCCTCATCCGACTGATCGGTACCGAACGGATCGAGAAAGTCGGTGTCATCGCCGGGCGGCCAGGCATCCAGTACCTTCCCTTGCGCTATCTGGTGCTGCCCGTCCTGTCTATGTTCTTCCTGACCAACCCGATGGCCTACACCATGGGACGGTTCCTGCCGGAGCGCCGGAAAGCGGCGTTCTACGACGCGGCCGTGAGCTTCTGCCATCCGATCACCGCGATCTTCCCGCACGCCAACGCCGGTGAGTACTTCGTCTATGCCGGGATCGCCGCGGGCATCACCAAACTGAACCTGCCGGTGGCCGATCTCGCGGTCCGCTACTTCTACGTCGGCCTGATCGTCATCCTGCTGCGCGGCATCGTGACCGACCTCATGGTCGGCATCTTGACCCGACGTAAGGAACGCCAGCACGGCTCCCCCACTACTGCCGCCCCTTCCCCGGCATAAGGACCAACGACCATGAGCGAAATCACCGCAGACGCCACCGATCAGGGCAAAGCCACGGCCTCCGCGAAGACGCGGGGAGCCTTCGACAAGATCGCCGGCGGACTCACCGGGCTCGGCCGGGCAGTCGGCAACGTCGTCAACGTGTTCTACCAGTCCGGCCGCGAGACCATCGACACCGTCATCAAGAACGTGTTGCCGTTCATCGCCTTCATTGCGTTCCTCATCGGCTTTATCCAGGCCACCGGGATCGGTGACTTCATCGCCAAACACCTGGCACCGCTGGCGTCGGGACTTCCCGGCCTGCTGCTGATCTCGGTCATCGTCTGTCTGCCGTTCCTGTCCCCGGTACTGGGCCCCGGCGCGGTCATCGCCCAGGTGATCGGCACCCTGCTCGGTGTTCAGATCGGCCTCGGCAACATCGCGCCGCAGTATGCGCTGCCCGCTCTGTTCGCCATCGACGGCCAGGTGGGCTGCGACTTCATCCCGGTCGGCCTCTCGCTGGGCGAGGCCGAACCCGAGACCGTCGAGATCGGGGTACCTGCCGTGCTGTTCTCCCGCATGATCACCGGCCCCGCGGCCGTCGTCATCGCGTACTTCGCCAGCTTCGGCCTGTACTCGTAACCCCCACCGCCAGAAAGGAAACGACTTATGACCGATTACAAAGCAGTAAAGGTCACCAAAGGCCGCAACGGATGGGGAGGCCCGCTGGTCATCAAGCCCACCGACGACCGTCCGCTGATCTACTCGGTGACCGGCGGCGGCATCCACCCGGTGGCCCAACGCATCGCCGAACTCACCGGCGGTGAGGCTTTCGACGGGTTCCGCAGCTCGGCCCCGTTCGACAAGGTGGCCGTTGCCGTGATCGACTGTGGCGGCACCGCCCGCATCGGGGTCTACCCGATGAAGAACGTCCTGACCATCGATATCAACGCCGCCACCCCGTCGGGACCCCTGGCCAACTTCATCAAGGAAACCAACTTCGTCTCGCACGTCGGCACCGGCGAGATCGAAGCGATCGACCAGTGACCGATGTGCGGGCGCAGGTCGTGCGCTACTCCACCACCGTGACCCAGATCGGTTCCCTGGTACCGGATTTCGCCGAGCAGGGCATGCTGATCTTCTTCGGCGAGAACGCTCCGGTCGAACTGCACGATATGAGCGTCCTGCACCGACCCGAGGTCGCCACCGGCGGGCTCACCGTCGGGGACGTGCTCCTCCTCGACGACCACGAGTTCCCCATCCTCGCCGTCGGTCATGTCGCCAACCAGAACCTGGTCAACCTCGGGCACATCGACCTGAAATTCAACGGTGAAACCTCACCACCCTTGGGTGGCGACGTCTGCCTGCCGAACATCACCCCGCCGAGATTGCTGCCCGGCAGCACATTCCGTGTGGTGACTCGAACACCCACCGCCTAGACCACCCCCTCAAAGGAGTTCCCGTGAGTTACACCGAACGTCTCATCGCCCGCCAGGACGAGCTGGGCCGCCCCATCCGCGTCGGACTGGTCGGCGCCGGCCAGATGGGTCTGGGTTTCATCGCCCAGGTGGGCCGTATCGCCGGTATGCAGATCGCCGCCGTAGCCGATGTCGTCCCCGGCCGTGCCGCCGACGCGCTCCGCAAAGCCGGCGCCGACCCGCAAACCGGAAGCGAGGTAACACAACTCGCGCAGGCCATCGAAGCCGGCGGCACCGTCGCCGTCGAGGACGCCGCGCTGCTGACCGCACTGCCCGTCGACATCGTGGTCGACGCGTCCGGTGTCCCCGAGGTCGGGGCGCAGGTCGCCTTCAGCGGTCTGCTCGCCGGCAAGGACATCGCGCTGCTCAACGTCGAATGCGATGTCACCATCGGCTACCTGCTGTCCTCGATCGCCAAGCAAACCGGGCGCATCTACAGTGTCTGCCGCGGTGACGAACCCGCCGAGGCGAAGCGGCTGGTCGACTTCGCCCGCGACCTGGCTTTCGAGGTGGTGTGCGCGGGCAAGGGCAAGAACAACCCGTTGAATCCCCATGCCACGCCCCAGGAATTGACCGCCGAAGCCAACAGCAAGCACATGAACCCGAAGATGCTGTGCAGCTTCGTCGACGGCTCCAAGGCCATGATCGAGATGGCGGCGCTGGCCAACGCCACCGGCCTGGAGGTCAGCACCCGCGGAATGTACGGGCCGCGTTCGAGCATCGACGAGCTGTCCACCACGTTCCGCACCACCGCCGACGGCGGCGTGCTGGACCGGGCGGGCGTCGTCGACTACTGCACCGGAGACGTCGCCCCGGGCGTGTTCGCCATCGTGCGGACCCCGGACGACATCGTCGCCGACGAGATGACCTACCTCAAGATGGGACCGGGTCCGTACTTCACCCTGTACCGGCCGTACCACCTGGCCAGCATCGAAGCACCCCTGACCATCGCCGAGGCCATCCTGGACCGCAAGCCCAGCCTGGCGCCGTCGCATTGGAACGCCGAAGTTGTCGCCGGCGCCAAACGCGACCTCAAAGCCGGTGACACGATCGACGGCATCGGCGGCACCACGGTGTACGGCGTCATCGAATCAGCGCAGGCAACAAAGGATCAGGGCCTGGTGCCGCTCGGCCTGCTCGAAGGAGCAACGCTGCTGCGCGACGTCCCCGCCGACGCCGTGATCACCGCCGACGACGTCGAACTGCGCCCCGGCACCACCATCGCCGCGCTGCGCCAGTTGCAGGACAAGCTGCTGGCCGGTGTTCCACTGCCCATCGCGATCGCCGGTGGCGCGCATGTCGCCTGACACCTCGACCCTCGATGTGAAAGGCAACCTCGTGACCACCGAATCAGGCACCGCCGCAACGCGACTGGCCGACGACGCCGCCTTGGCGCGGCGGGTGCTGACCACCATGTGGGAGATCCGCCGGTTCGAAGAGGCCGTCGACGACCTGTTCGCCCGCGGCCTGATGCACGGCACCATGCACCTGTCGATCGGGCAGGAAGCCGTCGCCACCGGCGCCTGCTTGGCGCTGACCCGCCACGACCTGATCACCTCGACCCACCGCGGGCACGGGCACTGCATCGCCAAGGGCGCCAAGCTCGACCGGATGATGGCCGAGCTGCTGGCCAAGGAAACCGGCTACTGCCGGGGCCGGGGCGGGTCCATGCACATCGCCGATGTCGACACCGGCAACCTGGGCGCCAACGGCATCGTCGGCGGCGGCATCCCCATCGCCGCCGGCGCAGCGCTGGCCCAGAAGCTGCGCAACACCACCAACGTCGCCGTCAGCTTCTTCGGCGACGGCGCCACCAACGAGGGCGCCTTCCACGAGGGCCTCAATCTGGCTGCGGTGTGGGCGCTACCCGCGGTGTTCATCTGCGAGAACAACGGTTACGGCATGTCCATGTCGAGCGCGCGGTCGATGGCCGTGCCGCGGGTCAGTGACCGGGCAGCGGCCTACGGGATGCCCGGGGTCACGGTGGACGGCAACGACGTCCAAGAAGTCTTCGACGCCGTCAGCGAGGCCGTCGCCCGCGCCCGGGCCGGCCGCGGGCCGACGCTGGTCGAGGCCGTCACCTACCGCTACAAGGGACATTCAAAGAGCGATCAGAACCTTTACCGCACCCGCGAGGAGATCGACACGTGGCGGGCCAAGGACCCGATCGGCCGGTTCGAGGCCACCGCGCTCGAACACGGCACCCTGTCCCAGGACGATATCGAAGCCGTGCGCACCCACGCCCGCGATGCCATACGAGCGGCGATCAAAGCCGGTAACGAGGCCGCCCCATCCCGCGCCGACGAGTTGCTCTCCGGCGTATACGCACCAGTGCAGGAGTCAGCGTGAGCACGTCCACCACCATCGAGATCGACGCCCCCGGCGGCGCGGGTGTCACCGAGATGTCCTACTCCGACGCCGTCCGGGACGCCCTGAGCACCGCCATGACCGAGGATGAACGGGTGTTCATCCTGGGTGAGGACATCGGCATCTACGGCGGGGCCTTCGGTGTCACCAAGGGGCTGCTGGAGAAATTCGGGGCCGAACGCGTCCGCGACACCCCGATCTCCGAGCTCGGCATCGTCGGTGCGGCGGTGGGCGCAGCCATGTGCGGCATGCGTCCGGTGGTGGAGATCCAGTTCTCCGACTTCACCAACCAGGCGATGGACCAGATCGTCAACCAGGCAGCCAAGATCCACTTCATGCTCGGCGGCGCGGCCAGTGTGCCCATGGTGCTGCGCGCCCCATCCGGATCCGGAACCGGTGCGGCAGCACAACATTCGCAGTCCCTGGAAGCGTGGTTCGCCCACGTCCCCGGACTGAAGGTGGCGCTGCCCGCCACTGCCGCCGACGCCAAGGGTCTGCTGCTGGCCGCGATCGACGATCCGAATCCCGTCATCGTGCTCGAACACAAGCTGCTGTATCGCACCAGCGGCCCGGTGCCCGCCGGAAACGAGCGGGTCCCGTTGGGCAAGGCCGCGATTCGGCACGAGGGCGACGACCTGACGATCGTGGCCACCGGCGTGATGGTCGGCAAGTCGGTGCAGGCCGCCCGGACGCTGGCCGCCGAGGGCATCGGGATCACCGTCGTGGATCCACGCACCCTGGTGCCGTTCGACGAGGACACCGTGCTGGATGCGGTGCGGGCCACCGGCCGGGTGCTCCTGGTGCAGGAGGCGCCGATGACAGGCGGCTTCGTCGGGGAGATCGCCGCCCGGATCGCCGGCTCCGACGCCATCTACAGCCTGCTGGCGCCCATCAAGCGGCTGTGTGGTCTGGACGCGCCGATCCCCTACGCACCCGAGCTGGAGAAGGCCAGCGTGCCGCAGGTCGACGACATCATCGCCGCGGCACGAGATCTCGTGAGGACGAGCTGATGCGCGAAGTTCCGCTGGTGATGCCCAAGATGTCGATGACGATGACGGAGGGCACCTTCCTGGTGTGGCGCCGGGAACCCGGCGAAGCCGTCAAGGTCGGCGACGTCCTGTGCGAGGTGGCCAGCGACAAGGTCGACATGGAGGTCGAGTCACCGGTCGAGGGCACACTGTCCCGACTGATCGCCCAACCCGACCAGGTGCTGGGTGTCGGCGAGCCACTGGCCTACATCACCAGTGACGCCGACGATCTGCTCGACGGGCTGTTCGACGGGTTGGACAACGGGCTGGACAACGGGCTGGACAAAGGCCCGGCACCCGAGCCGCAACCAGAACTGGTGAGCGCACGCACCGCGGCCCCGGCGGCCACTCCCCCGTCGCGTCGCGGACCGCGCCCGGCCGTACCGTTCGCCCGGCGCAGGGCCAGCGAATTACACGTGGACATCGACACGGTGGCCGGTTCCGGCCCTGACGGTCTGATCACCGTCGGCGATGTCGAGACGGCGGCGCGCACCACCACCGGCGGCGGAATCCCGGCCACCCCGGCACCCGTCGTACCGGCGGCACCGCCAGCACTGGCCGACAGCGGCGCCCAGGACGCGTTCGGTGAAACGACAACGGAACGCCTCAGCCGCATCAACAGGGTCTCGGCGGCCGCACTCACCCAGTCCTGGACGACGATCCCGCACGTCACGCAGCACAACACCGCCGATATCACCGACCTCGACGCCTACCGGCGCGACCTCGATGCGGCGGCGAAGCTAGACGGCAACCGGGTCACCCTGCTGGCATTCCTGCTCAAGGCCGTGGTGTGCGCCCTCAAAGCCCATCCGAGGGTGAACAGCTCGCTGACGGCAACGCAGGATGCGTTGGTGCTCAAGCACTATTACCACCTGGGCGTGGCGGTCGATACCCCGCACGGACTGGTGGTGCCGGTGATCAGGGACGTCGACCGCAAGGGCATCACCGAGTTGAGCCGGGAGCTGGCCGACGTGTCGGGGCGGGCTCGGGACGGAAAGCTCGCCGCTGACGACATCGGCGGGGCCACATTCACGGTGTCCAGCCTCGGCGGTATCGGCGGCACCGCGTTCACCCCGATCGTGAACAGTCCCGAAGCCGCGATCCTCGGGGTGTCCAAGAGCCGGACCGAGCCGGTATGGGACGGCGCACAATTCGTTCCCCGGCTGATGCTGCCGTTGAGCCTGTCCTACGACCACCGCATCATCGACGGTGCCCTGGCGGCGCGGTTCACCAGCCATCTGGGCCACCTGCTCGCCGACGTGCGCCGCCTGCTGCTCTGACCCTTCGCCGGCCCGGCTCAGAACCTTGACAAGGAGAACCACCATGTCCGGCCTGGACGACACGTTCGACGTCGATCTGATCGTGCTCGGCGGGGGCAGCGGCGGCTACGCCGCCGCGTTGCGCGCCGCCGAACTCGGCATGCGCGTGGCGGTCATCGAGAAGGACAAGCTCGGCGGCACCTGCCTGCACCGCGGCTGCATCCCCACCAAGGCGCTGCTGCAGACCGCCGACGTCGTCGAGACCGTCCGGGAATCAGCCTGTTTCGGCGTGCAGGCGAGCCTGGACCACATCGACACCGGCGCAGTGGCCACCTACCGCGACGGTGTCGTCAACGCCCTGTTCCGTGGCCTGTCCGGGCTGGTCGCCGGTCGCGGCATCGAACTGATTACCGGCACCGGTCGACTGGTCTCACCGACCGCGGTGGCGGTCACGTTGCCCGACGGTACACAGCGCACCGTGTCCGGTGCCCATATCGTCGTCGCGACCGGATCGGTGCCCCGCCACATCCCCGGGATATCCGCCGACGGGCAACGGATCGTCACCAGCGACGAAGCACTGACTCTCGACGCGATCCCGCGCAGCGCCATCGTGCTCGGCGGCGGCGCCATCGGGTGCGAATTCGCCACGGTGTGGCACTCGTTCGGCGCGCAGGTGGCGATCGTCGAAGCCCTACCGCATCTGGTTCCGCTGGAAGATCAGGCCGCCAGCGCGGCGCTGGAGAAAGCGTTCGCCCGCCAAGGCATTTCGCTGCGGCTGGGAGCCAAGGTCACCGCCGCCACACCCTCAGCCGAGGGGGTCACCGTGACCCTCGACGACGGATCCACCCTGGCGGCCGATCTGGTGCTGGTGGCGATCGGCCGGGCACCGGTCACCGACGGCATCGGCCTGGACAGCGTCGGACTGGAAACCGACCGCGGGTACCTCAAGGTCGACGAGCGCTGCCGCACGTCGGTGCCGACCATCTTCGCCGTCGGCGATGTGATTCCCACCCTGCAGCTGGCGCACGTCGGGTTCGCCGAAGGCATCATGGTGGCCGAAACGCTGGCCGGCCTGGACCCGGCGCCGATCGACTACCTGGGCGTCCCGCGGGTCACCTACTCCCATCCGGAGGTGGCATCGGTGGGGATGACCAGCGCCGTGGCCACCGAGCGCGGCTACGAGGTCCAGGACGCCGTGTACGACCTGGCCGGCAACGGTAAAGCCCGGATCCTGGGATCGACGGGGATCGTGAAAGTCGTGTCCGCCAAGGGCGGCCCCGTGCTCGGTGTGCACATGGTGGGCAAACGCGTCGGGGAACTGATCTCCGAAGCGCAGCTGATCGTCAACTGGGATGCCCGCCCCGACGAGGTGGCCCAACACATCCATGCCCATCCGACCCTGTCGGAGGCCGTCGGGGAAGCGCACCTGGCGTTGGCGGGCAAACCGCTGCACAGCCATAGTTGATCACCACATCTGAAAGGGATTTCATGCCGAACAAAACCGTCTCCGTCGGCTCATCGGTCGGATTGCACGCCAGGCCCGCGGCCATCATCGCCGAGGCAGCCGCCAAGGCCGGAGGCACGGTGACCCTGTCGCGTGACGGGGGTGACCCGGTCGATGCGGGCTCGGCCCTGATGATCATGACCTTGGGCGCCGGCCCCGGCACCGAGGTCACCGTCACCGCCGATGACGACGACACGGTCAACCTGATCGCCGACCTGGTGGCGCGCGACCTCGACGCCTGACCGGGCACCCCCCGCGCGTTCCGCTAGCATGCTGGAACCGGAGCGAGCGGGAGGAGGTGCGCAGTGGCGAATCAAAAGATCGGCAACGTCGGGTCGCCGCATGCGCGGCTGCCCCGGTGGCACAGCACCACCGCTTCCCGCAGCCACGGCCGCCAGCGAGCGGACTGGGCGCTCGTCGTGCCGATCCCGGCCGCACTGACCACCAACCGGGAGCTGCTGTTCACCCGCTTCGGCGATACCGTGCCGCTGGTGCAATGCCTGCAGAGCCGGATCGTGGCCGGATGTTCCGACGCCGACGCCGTCATCGCCGTGGCCGAGGCGCTACACGCCGACGTCAAGGCCGTGCTGGCGGCCCATGACGTGACGGTCAAGGTGACCTCGGTACCCGGTGCGGCGACGCGGGAAGAATGCCTGTCGGCGGCCGTGGCGCAGGTTGACGACGCGGTGGAATACGTTCTGGTGCACGATATTCGGCGGCCGCTGGCGTCCACCGACCTCGCCGACCGGGTGTTGGACGGATTGCGCGCAGGCAACGATGTGGTCGTTCCCGCGCTGGCGATGGTCGACAGCGTCAAAACCGTGGACGCGGCCGGCGCGGTGACCGAAACCGTCGACCGCTCGCGCCTGCGGTCGGCGCAGTACCCCCGCGGATTTCACCGCGAGCACCTGACCGCCATGCTCGCCGGCGTCGAGGCGACCGATGACTTCGACGAACTCACCCTGGCACGCCGCGCCGGGGTGACGCCCGCCGTCATCGACGGAGATCCCGATGCGTTCATCCTCGACATCCCGCGCGATATCGAGCTGGCCGACGCGATCCTCGGTTGCCGGCTGGCCCAGCAACGCTGAGCGGTTCAGCCCCGCAGCACCGTGACGATCTCGCGGAGGATCTTCACCGGTTGACTCAGCACCGCGCCGGGCAGCGCCACCAACGTCTGCACGGGATGCCGGCGCAGCCGGTTGACCCACCGGCCCGGTTTCGACAACACACGCAACTCCAGATCATGGATATAGGCGTGCCGCAGGTCATGTTCGGGATGATGCCGCTGCACACCACAGTTGCCGCACTCGGTTGACACCAGCAACCGCCCGGCATACCGCAAAGTGTGCTCGGATTCCAAACCGCACTCGCTGCACCGTAATTGCGCTAACTCACGTCCCTCCATCGGTGACCTTTCAACTCGTCACTTGAGCCGGTGATGGGCGTCGGCGAGCAACCGCTCGGCCAGAAACAGATCCTGGGAGAAGGTCACCTTCATGTTCCTCGGGTCCCCCTGAAAACACCGCACCTCGATGTCGGAGAACTTCTCGACGCTCGAGGAGGTGTCGGTGCCCTCGAACTGTTCGGCGTCGGCATCGCGATAGGCCTGCAGCAGCGGCAGCGCCTGAAACGCCTGCGGTGTCTGCACCCGGACATGGCGATCCTCGGGACGCAGGTCACCGAGATTGCCGGCCTCGTCCATGGTCACCAGATCGCGGACCTCCACCCCGGGCACCGCGCCGCCGAACTGACGGGCCACCGTGATCGCCGAACGCATCATGCCCGGCCCTGCCAACGGGCGGGCAGCGTCGTGGATGAGGACGATGTCAACCGCCCCCGATTCGATGTCATCGGCCAGGTATTGCAAAGCGCGGTACTCGGATTGGTGCCGCGACGAGCCGCCGTCGATGATCTCCACCGGCAGATCGGGCACCTCACGGTCGAGGGTGCCGGTGGCGCGTGCGCGATCGTCGGCCCGGATCACCAGGATGGTGCGCACCAGTTCGGGAACCTCGGCGATCGAACCCAACGACCACGACAGCATCCGGCGGCCCGCCAGGGGCAGATAGGCCTTGTTGCGGTCGGCGCCCATCCGGGTGCCGCTACCGGCCGCGAGGATGACGGCCACTGCGCCCGGTCGCGACGTTCTTACCACCGATCCACCCTAGACCACCGGCAGATCCGATCGCGGGGCTTCATTGCGCCTGGCTCACCGAGGACATGTGGAAATCCGGTATCCGCAACGACGGCATGGTGGCCCGGGTGGCCCAGTCACCCCACTCGCGTGGCAGGGTGGGCTCGCTGACCCCGGCCTCGGTGGCCCTGCGCAGCAAGTCCAGCGGGCTTTCGTTGAACCGGAAGTTGTTGACGGCGGCCGTCACCTCACCGTCCTCGATGAGGTACACCCCGTCCCGGGTGAGGCCGGTCAGCAGCAGCACCGCCGGGTCGACGGTGCGGATGTACCACAACGTGGTCAGCAGCAAGCCGCGCTCGGTCGAGGCGATCATGTCGGCCAGCTCCGCCGTGCCGCCGGTCATCAGCAGATTCTCCGCCGGAACCGTCACCGGCACACCGAATTCGGCCGCGGCCGAACGGGGGTAGGACAACGCGTTGATCACGCCGTCCCGCAGCCAGTCCACCCTGCCGATGTCCAACCCGTTGTCGAAGGCCGAGACTCGCTCCGAGGAACTCGGCACCGCGACGAAGGGCCGGCATTCCTGGCCGGCAGCGCGCGGGTCGGAGTACAGCGTCAGCGGCAGGTCGGTCAGCTTCTCCCCCACCCGGGTGCCGCCGGGCGCCGACAGCGCGGTGCGGCCCTCCTGCGCGCCGCGGCCATCCATGCTCCAGCCCAGATAGATCAGCATGTCGGCCACCGTCGACGGCGGCATCAGCGTCTCGTACCGCCCGGCCGGCAGCTCGACCGTCTTGGCCGCCCAGCCCAGCCGAAGCGAAAGCTCTTCCAGCAGAGCATCGGTGGGGACGTCGACGTAGTCGGCGGTGCCCACCCCGACCCACGAGCTAGCGCCACCGCGCTTGGCATTGATCTCCACCGAACCGGTCGGCTCGGTGGAGCGGCGCCGCAGACCGGTCGACGTCGCGACGAACGTGGTCTCCAGCACGTGCCGTGCGAACCCGTACAACGTGTCCGGCCCGCGAAAACCACGCCCCAAACTCGTTGCCACATCGGCGAACACGTCAGCCCCGGTAACCGGCACGTCGGCGTCCCAGTCGGCGGGTCCGGCGTCGGCGGGCAGTGCCGGAGCCGCGTCGCTGGCCGCCGGTGCCGCCTGGGCTGCGTCCTGGGAGGCCGCCACCAATCCGGCGATGGCGGACGGATCGACCTCGGCCGACGTGACCGAACCCACGTGGGCGTCGTTGCCGCGGCGCACCACCGAGATCACCGTGGTGGTGCGTCCGCGGGATTCCCCGTTGGTGGTCATGGAATTGCCGGCCCACCGCAGCGACGCGTCTGACCGGTCGGTGACGATGACGGTGGTCTCGTCGGCCTTGCCGCGCTGGGCCGCCTCGGCCAGCACCGCATCGACGACGTGCTGCGGGCTGATCATGCGCGGCCGCCTTCTGCTTGGGTGTTCAGCACGTTCACGCCACGGAACAGGGCCGACGGACAGCCATGGCTGACCGCGGCCACCTGTCCGGGCTGCGCCTTGCCGCAGTTGAACGCCCCGCCCAGCCGCCACGTCGACGGGCCGCCCACGGCCTCCATCGAACCCCAGAAGTCGGTGGTGGTGGCCTGGTAGGCGACATCACGCAGCTGGCCGTCCAGCCGACCCTCGGTGATCTTGAAGAACCGTTGGCCGGTGAACTGGAAGTTGTAGCGCTGCATGTCGATCGACCAGGATTTGTCGCCGACGACGTAGATACCGTTGTCCACCCGGGCGATCAGATCGGCGGTGCTCAGGTCTTCGGTGCCCGGTTGCAGGGACACATTGGCCATCCGCTGGATCGGCACATGGTGCGGTGAATCCGCATACGAGCAGCCGTTGGAACGCGCCACACCGAGGCGCGGCGCGAACACCCGGTCCAGCTGGTAGCCGACGAAGATGCCGTCACGTACCAGGTCCCAGCTCTGTGCGCGGACCCCCTCGTCGTCGAAACCGATGGTGGCCAAACCGTGTTCGACCGTGCGGTCGGCGGTCACATTCATCACCGGTGAGCCGTAGGCCATGGTGCCCAGCTTGTCCGGAGTGGCGAACGACGTGCCCGCGTAGGCCGCCTCGTATCCGATCGCCCGGTCGTATTCGGTGGCGTGCCCGATCGATTCGTGGATGGTGAGCCACAGGTTGGACGGGTCGATCACCAGGTCCGTGGGACCTGCCGTGACGCTGGGCGCCTTCACCTTCTCGGCCAGCAGCGCCGGCAGCTCGGCCAGCTCGGTGGTCCAGTCCCACACCGCGTCGTCGACCAGTGCCTCCCAGCCGCGCGCCGTCGGCGGCGCCAGCGTCCGCATGGTCTCGAAGGTGCCTGCCGCGGTGTCCACGGTGACGGCCTCCAGTTGCGGTTGCACCCGGACCCGCTGTTGTGTGGTCGAGGTTCCGAAGGTGTCGGCGTAGAAGCTCTGCTCCTTGACCGCCTCCACGTGCGCCGAGACATGGTCGACGCCGTCGGCCGCGAGCAGCCGCTGGGAGTAGTCGGCCAGCCGGGCGATCTTGTCCGACGCCGACACCGCAAACGGGTCGATCACATAGTCGGACACCCAGTGCAGGTCGGCGTAGACCGGCTCGGCGGCCAGCTCGATGCGTTCGGCGTTCAGCGGTGCCAGTGTGGTCGCCACCGCGACCGCCCGGCGGGCGGTGTCGGCCGCGGTGCGCGCGTCGAGTTCGGCATGGGAGGCGAAGCCCCAGGTGCCGTCCACGATCACCCGCACCGCCAGCCCGACGTCGCGGTGCACCACCGAGGATTCCAGTTCCCCGTCGCGCAGGGCGATGTCCTCGGTGGTGATGCGATGGATGCGCAGGTCGGCATAGCTGGCGCCGGCCGCGCGGGCCGCCGTCAGGGCGGCATCGGCGAGCGCCTGCCGGGGCAACGCCAGGAAGTCCGGATCGACACTTCGAGCGGTCACGGCTTCCTACCGTAGCGGCAGGGCTGTCAGCCCATGTGTAACCCGTAGGGCACCGCCGCCAGCAGTGTCACCGCCTGGGTGTGCCCCGTGGGCAGCTGGTACTCCCGGCGCTCACCGGGCCGGGCACCGCTGATCGCTTCCCCCAGCGGTGATTTCGCGGAGTACACCTCGATGTCGCCGTAGTAGGCACCCCGAACCCCGAGCAGGAAGGTCTCGGTCTCGCCGTTGTCCTCGTAGCGCACGGTGAGCACCATGCCCAGTTCGGCGACGCCGTCATCGGGCGGGTCCACCCCGACGACGGCGTTGGAGAGCATGTCGTGGATCTGCTGGATGCGTCCCTGCTGGGCGCGCCGCACCGCTACGGCATTGCTGTCGGGGGCATCGCTGTCGTCGTCGAGGGCGTCGAAGGTGCTCCACCCCCGCAGCACGGCCAACTCATGCAGCAGCCGTTCGTGGGCTTCCGGTGTGAGCCACACCGGCGTGGCGACGGTCATCGGATATCTCCTCCTGCATCGGTGTTTGTCGTCAGGGGCGGGTCAGTGCTCTCCGCCCCTGACGACGGGGATAAGTGGGCCCCCCGGGGTCATACGGCCATCATGGAGGGCTTCAGCGGGGCCAGCGCTGAGATATCCGACAAAAGAAAGCCGCAGGTTTGTCGATTTGGAACAATCAGGCCGGGTCGGCGGTCGCGAGCTCGATCATCATCGCCAGCCGCCTGCCCGGGTCGTCGAGGTCGACGCTGGTCACCTCGGCCATCTTGCGCAGCCGATAGCGGATGGTGTTCTCGTGCACCCCCAACTCGGCCCCGGCGCGCGCCGGGTCGCCCTGGGCCGCCAGCCACGCCCGCAACGTGGCGATATACGGGGTGCCGTGCAGTCGGTCGTGATCGATGAGTTCGGCGACGGGGCCGCGCCGGGGGCCACGTCCGGCGGCGGCTGCCGTCCGTAACCGCTGCAGCACCAGCGCGTCCCATGATTCGTCGTAGGCGGGCGGTTCTGCGCCGGCAGCATCGGCCTCGTGCAGGGCCAGGCACTCGTCGGCCTCCGACCGGGCCGCCGCCAGGTCGGTGGCTTCCGCAGGCCCGCTAATCCCGGCCCATACCGTGCTGCCCGCCGGTAACGACGCCCGCAGCGCGGCCAACCAGTGCCGTGCCACCTCGACCGTCTCACCCGGCAACACGGTGTAGACGGTGTTGTCGGCCAGCGCGCTGCGGCCCGGCCGCGACCAACCGAACCCGGCGGTCGCCTGCTCGAAGGCCACCAGCAGGGCGGTGTGCCGGTCCGGCTCCAGCCGGGCGCGCAGCGCGATGACCCGCAACGGCCCGGGTGGCAGGCCGACCCGGCTGGCCACCGTGGTCGCCTCGGTGCTGCCGTCGAGCAGCCGCAGCACCGAGTCGGACTCGACCTGACGTTCCAGGTCGGCGCTGGCACGCGAGCGCAGCAGGTGCAGTGCGACCACCCGGGCGCCGTCGACCAGCGCTGCCCGTGCCGGCCCGGTCAACTCCGCCGGGCAGCTCACCCACACCGACCCCAGCAATTCGCGCCCGACCCGCGCCGCCGCCACCATGCGCCCCGTCATCCCATGCTCGGGATCGGGCCCGATGAACAGCGGCTCGGAGGTTTCGGCGAGGTGTGCGAACACGCCCCGGCCGGTCAGGGCGGCCTGCAACTCGGCGGGTTGTTGCCTGCGCAGGATGGTCTGTACCCGGGCCTCGTCGGCGTCCTGCTGCATCCGCGAGTACGCCAGGCACTGGGTGTGCCGGTCCTCGATCACCACGGCTCCACCGATCGCCGCGGCCAGGCTGTCCGCCAGAGCGAACAGATCCGTTGGGCCGCGCCCGGATTCGGTCTCACGGCCTTCCAGCACCAGCCCGTACACCACGGCGGCCAGCTCGCTCCACGGCAGCGCGGGGTCCACCAGCAGCACCGCGATGCCGTCGGGCAGTTCGGCGCCGGCATCCGGCTGGTCGGACCGCACCAGGACCACCGCCGCCCTGGCTGCGACGGCCCAGTCCAGCGCCTCGGTCACCGAGGTGGCGCCCAGGGCCAGCAGCACGTCACCGGTCACCGCTTCGGGCACCACGACGCTGCGCAGCTCGGTCGACCGCGGCACCCCGCACAGCCGGGCCGCGACGCCGTACCCGCCCACCACGTTCACCAGGCGATCCAAGCTGATCACCACCGCAGCTTAGGCTGACGCCATGAGCACAACCGGAGTGCGGCGGCCGCGGCGCTCCACCGTCTTGGGTTACGCCCTGGTGGCGCCCAGCCTGTTCGGCGTGCTGACCTTCCTGCTGTTACCGATGCTGGTGGTCGCCTGGCTGAGCCTGTACCACTGGGATCTGTTGGGACCCATTCGCTTTGTCGGGCTGGACAATTGGCAGTCGGTGCTGACCGATCCGTCGTTCGGGACGTCGCTGGCGGTGACGGTGGCGTTCATCGCGATGGTGGTGCCCACCCAGACGCTGCTGGGGCTGGTCGCCGGCGCCATGCTCGCCCGCGGGCTGCCCGGCACCGGGTTCCTGCGCATCCTCTACGTGCTGCCCTGGATTTGTGCGCCACTGGCCATCGCGGTGCTGTGGCGGTGGATCCTGTCCCCCACCGACGGCGTGCTCAGCACCCTCACCGGACGCCGTATCGAATGGCTCACCGACCCGGGCTTGGCGTTGCCCGTGGTCTCGGCGGTGACGGTGTGGACCAACGTCGGTTACGTGTCGCTGTTCTTCCTGGCCGGCATCCTGGCCATCCCGCGGGATGTGCACGCCGCCGCGCGCACCGACGGCGCCACCGACTGGCAGCGGTTCCGGTACATCACGCTGCCGATGCTGCGGCCCACCCTCTATTTCGTCTCGGTCACGGGGGTGGTGAGCGCCGCGCAGGTGTTCGACACCGTGTACGCACTGACCGGTGGAGGTCCACAGGGCCGCACCGACCTTGTCGCACATCGCATCTACGCCGAGGCCTTCGGCGCGGCCGGCGTGGGGCGGGCCGCGGTGATGGCGGCCATCCTGTTCGTGCTGCTGGTCGGCGTGACGCTGGCACAGCACCTTTACTTCCGCCGCCGGGTGAGCTATGACCTCACGTAACGCGCTGGTCTATGTCGGGCTGGCGCTGGGGGCGCTGATCACCCTGGTGCCGTTCCTGCTCGGGCTGATGACATCCTTCACCTCGGCGCGGCAGTTCAACACCGGTTCACCCCTGTCGTTCCCGGCACCGCCGACCCTGGCCAACTACGCCGACCTCGGGGATGCGGGCTTCGGCCGCGCCGTGGTGGTCACCGCGCTGGTGACCGCGACGGTGCTGTTGGGCCAGTTGACGTTCTCGGTACTGGCCGCCTATGCGTTCGCGCGGTTGAGTTTTCCGGGCCGAGACGCCTTGTTCTGGGTGTACCTGGCCACCCTCATGGTGCCGGCCACCGTCACGGTGGTGCCGCTGTACCTGATGATGGCCGAGGCCGGACTGCGGAACACCTTCTGGGCGTTGGTGCTACCGTTTCTGTTCGGTTCCCCGTACGCGATCTTCCTGTTGCGGGAGCACTTCCGCACCATCCCCGCCGACCTGATCAACGCGGCCCGCCTGGACGGCGCCACCACCCTGGACGTGCTGGTGCATGTCGTCGTCCCGGCCAGCCGGCCGATCCTCGCGACACTGGCCATGATCACGGTGGTGTCGCAGTGGAACAACTTCATGTGGCCGCTGGTGATCACCAGCGGACCACGATGGCAGGTGCTGACGGTTGCCACCGCCGGCCTGCAGTCCCGCTACGACGCGCAGTGGACGGTGGTGATGGCGGCGACGACGGTGGCGATTGTGCCGCTGCTGGTGCTGTTCATCGCGCTGGGCCGGCATCTGGTGCGCTCGATCGTGGTGACGGGGCTCAAATGAGGCTGCGGTTCTCCACCTGGGTGGCCGCCGGCGTCGCGGTGACCGGGGTGCTGCTGCTGGTCGCGGGACTGTTACTGGGCCGGACCGCCGATTCCGGGAAGACGGTGATCACCATGCGGCTGTGGGACGAGCAGGCGGCCGCCGCCTATCGGGCGTCGTTCGCCGAATTCTCCCGCCGCCACCCCGAGATCGAGGTGCGGGTGAACGTGGTCGCCTACGCGAACTACTTCACCACCCTGCGCACCGATGTCGCCGGCGGCGGGGCCGACGACATCTTCTGGTTGTCCAACGCCTATTTCGCCGGCTACGCGGACAACGCAAAGCTGGTGCCGATCACCCCCTCGCCCGACTGGGACGCCTCCACCGTCGCGCAATTCACCCGCAACGGAACGCTCTGGGGGGTACCACAACTCACCGATGCCGGAATCGCGGTGTACTACAACGCCGACCTGCTGCACGCCGCCGGGATCGATCCCGCCGATCTGGACAACCTGCGCTGGTCTCCCGGCGCTGACGATACGTTGCGGCCGTTGTTGGCCCGCCTCGCCGTCGACCAGTCCGGACATCGGGCCGACAGTCCGGCGTTCGACCCACAACGGATCCGACAATGGGGGTACAACGCCGCCAACGACATGCAAGGCATCTACCTCAACTTCATCGGGTCCGCCGGCGGCAGCTTCGCCGACGGGGACCGGTTCACCTTCGCCAATGACGGCGCCACCCAGGCGTTCGCCTACCTGGTGCGGCTGATCAACACCGACCATGTCGCGCCGTCGGCCGCGGACACCAACAGCAACGGCGACTTCTCCCGCAACCAATTCCTGGCCGGGCGGATGGCGCTGTTCCAGTCCGGCACCTACAACCTGGCGGCCATCGCGACGCAGGCGCCGTTCCGGTGGGGCGTGGCCATGCTGCCCAGCGGGCCGGCCGGGCGGGTCAGCGTGACCAACGGGATTGCCGCGGCCGCGAACTCGGCCAGCCGCCATCCCGCGGCGGTACGCGAGGTGCTGGCCTGGATGGGCAGCCGCGACGGCAACGCCTTTCTCGGCGCCGACGGTGCGGCGATCCCGGCCGTACAGAGTGCACAGCCGGTGTATTTCGATCACTGGCGGCGCCGCGGTGTCGACGTGGAGCCGTTCTTCTCGGTACTGCGAGGACCGCGGATCGAGGCCCCCGGCGGTGCCGGATTCGCGGCGGGTTATCAAGCGCTGCAGCCGTACTTCGACGAGATGTTCTTGGGCCGGCTCGCCGTGCCGGACGCGCTGAGACGGGCCGAGCAGGCGGCGAACACCGCCGCCGCGCGCTAACTGGTGGCCAGGAAGGTGAAGGCCTCCACATAGCCGGCCAGCCCGCAGACCACCGCGATGGCCGCCAGGGCGACATAGTCGGCAGCCTGCGGCCCCGACGGATAGGCCGAGATCTGGCCCGCGCCACCGCGCGCGGTGATGGCATCACCCATCTCGTCGGCGCGCCGCAGCGACACCGTGACCGCGGCGGCGAGTAGGTCGACCAACTCGGCGGCCCACTGCTTGCGGCGGGCCCGCCGCGAGTCGGGCCGTTCCCGCGGCCGCAGCCGACGGGCGGCGTACAGCACGCTGAACTCGTCGATCAACATCGGAAAAGCCCGCAGCGCCAAGGCCAGGGTGACCGCCCAGTCGTCGACCGGCAGCCGGAGCAGTCGCAGCGGCCGGCCCAGGGTCGACACCGCCGGGGCGATCTCGGCGACATTGGTGGTCCACGACACCAGCGCGCCGAGCCCCAGCAACACCAGTGCCACCGCCGTGATGCGCAGGAAGTTCAGCAGGCCGCCCAGACCGACTTCGGTTCCGGCGACGGTGAGATACGGTTCGCCCGCCGCGAATGCCGCGGTGATCCCGCCGAGGGCGACGATCAGCCACAGCCAGGCGGGAATGGACGGCACGGCGCCGCGCGGGATGCGCGCCAGGACCGCGGTCACCAGGACCACCAGCGCGACGAACGCGACGGGCACCCAGCCGGGATAGAAGGTCAGCAGCACACCGAGCGCGGCCACCGCGATGAGTTTCGTTCCGGCCCATAGCCGATGGATGACCGAATCGCCGGGCACCGGCCGCAGCAACACCACCGGCCTGCGGGGACCGCTCATGCCGCACCTCCTGAGGCTCGCGACGCGGCGGGGACCAGTTGTCCGTCACGCAGGTGCAGCGTCCGCGGGCACAGCTCCTCCAGCCCGTCGAAGTCATGGGAGATGACCACGACGGTCAGACCGTCGCGACGCAGCTGCTCGAGCAGGCGCAGCAGTCCACGGGCGCTGGCGGCGTCGAGACCGGCCAGCGGCTCGTCGAGGATGATCGCGCGCGGGGATCGGGCCAGCAGCCCGGCCAACACCACCCGGCGCATCTGACCACCCGAGAGCTGGTCGATCCGTCGCGACGCCAGACCCGCTTCCAGGCCCACCGCGGCCAGAGCCGCTTCCACCCTGGCCCGGTCACGTGCGGAAAACCCTGCCGCCGAAGCGATCTCGCGATCGACACGGCTGCGCATGAGCTGCAGCCTGGCGGCCTGGAAGGACAACGCCACGGCGCCGACCTGATCGGACACCGGGCGACCGTCGAGCAAGGCGCTGCCGGTGGTCGGTACCGTCAGCCCGGCCATGATCCAGGCCAGCGTCGATTTGCCGGACCCGTTGAGGCCGTGGATCAGCACGCCGTCGCCCTCGTTGACCACCAGGTCGATATCCCGCAGAGCACCGTTCTCCCAGGGGGTTCCGGCGGCATACCGATGGCCCACCCCGCGCAGTTCCAGCACCGGGGTGTCACCGTGGGGGGCCGCGGCACCGCTGGGCACCGTCGCGGCCTGCACCATCTCCGAACCGCCGGCCAGGTTGACGGCACGGTCGGCGGCCTCGGCCTCTTCGTTGTAGTGGGTGATGTGCACCAAGGACATCTGCCGGTGGCGGGTCAGCCCGGACAGCACCGCCATCAGGCCGTCGCGCCCATGCTGATCCACCATGCTGGTGATCTCGTCGGCGATCATCAGCGCCGGCTCCCTGGCCAGCGCCGCGGCCACGGCCAGGCGTTGCAGTTCACCGCCGGACAGGCCTCCGGTGTCCCGTTCGGCCAGACCGTCGAGGCCGACCTCGGCGAGCAGCCGCGGCACGTCGATCTCGGTGCCGGCAGGCAAACCCCACACCACGTCGTCGGCGACCCGAGTACCCAACACCTGGCTCTCCGGGTGCTGCATGATCACCGCGGTGCCACCCGGCGCGCCGAGCCCGACCGCACCGGGACGTTCGACAGTGCCGGCGGTCGGCTCGCGACCGGCCAGCACCAGCATCAGGGTGGTCTTTCCCGAGCCGTTGGCACCGGTGATCGCCACGTGTTCGCCCAACTGCACCGTCAGCGACACCGGCCCCAGCGCGTCGCGCTCGGTCCCCGGATAGCGGAACACCACGTCGTGCAAACGCAAGGGCACCGGCGCGACGGATCCGGTTTCGGCGGGCACATCCAGTTTGTGCACATCGGGAACGCCCGCCAGTCGGGTCAGCACCCGGGACAGCGCCCACCAACCGATCAGGCTGACGATCACGATGATGACGACGCCGTAGCCGCCGATGAGCAGCGGCCAGTACCGCAGCGCGGTGGCGAACAGGTCGGTCAGCCGGGATGCGGTGTCGTGCATTCCGGGGACACGGCCGAGAATCCGGGCCGTGCCCTCGACGTTGGCCGTCATCGCGTCGAACACCAACTGACGCAGCCGCGACGCGACGGCCAGTGCGCCCACGATGAGCACGGCGAAGACGGCACCGGCGACCACAGACACCAGCATCGCCGTGGGCAATCCGCGGCCGCGGCGCTTCACCGCGCCGACCAGTCCGCCGATGTAGGCGCAGTTCAGCACCGTCATCAGACCCCCCATTCCGGCGATGAGGAAGGCGATGGTGGCGCCGGCGATCGCGGCGGCGATGAGGACCTTGAAGCGGTACCGGTAGGCGAGCAAGCCCATCGGCACGGTGCCCAGCACGGACAGCCCCGCAGCGAACGGGACGGCCACCGCGATGATCGCGATCGCCGCGCACAGGGCCGCCATCACCGCGGCCTGCGCCAGCTCATTCGGTTTCAACGATCCGGCCCGCCGAGGGGTGCGGGTCGGGCCGGTAGCGGGCATTTCACGATTCTGCCAGGCGCCGCGAGCGCCTCCCGTCATCGCACTGTGACGGTCCCCACCACCGACGCCAGCATCGCATAGAAAATCTATGTAATTATGGAGAGGTGACTCGCCAGGAAACAAGCACCACGTTGGGCGCTGACCTGCTGTCGGTGGTGGCGCGGTTGAACCGGCTGGCCAACCAGCGCGTCCGGATACCGCTGCCCTTCGCCCAGGCCCGATTGCTGTCGACGATCGACGACCAGGGCGCCGCCCGGATCTCCGATCTGGCCGCCATCGACCACTGTTCGCAGCCCACGATGACCACGCAGGTGCGCCGCTTGGAGGACGCCGGGTTGGTGTCACGGATCGGCGACCCCGGCGATGCCCGGGCCGTGCTGATCAGCATCACCGACGAGGGCAGGGCCACCCTGGCCCGCGTGCGCGCCGACCGCGGCGCGGCCGTCGAACCGTATCTGGCCCGCCTCGACGACACCCAGCGGCAGACGTTGGCCGACGCCGTCGTCGTGGTGCGCGAACTGCTGGCGCTCGCACGCCAATCCCCCGACGAATAGGAGTTCTGCTCGCCATGTGGCGTCAACCGAAAGCAGTGTGGGCCGTCGCCTTCGCGTCCGTTGTGGCGTTCATGGGTATCGGTCTGGTGGATCCCATCCTCAAGCCGATCGCCGACAACCTGAACGCCTCACCGTCGCAGGTGTCGTTGTTGTTCACCAGCTATATGGCGGTGATGGGCGTGGCCATGCTGATCACCGGCGTGGTGTCGAGCCGGATCGGACCCAAACGCACCCTGCTGGTGGGGTTGGTCATCATCATCGCCGGTGCCGGCCTGGCCGGGATGAGCGACACCGTGATGGGCATCGTCGGCTGGCGAGCGCTGTGGGGTCTGGGTAACGCGCTGTTCATCGCGACAGCCTTGGCCACCATCGTCAGCTCCGCGAAAGGCTCGGTGGCACAAGCGATCATCCTCTACGAAGCGGCACTCGGCCTGGGCATCGCGGTGGGCCCGCTGGTCGGTGGCGTGCTCGGCAGCATCTCCTGGCGTGGCCCGTTCTTCGGGGTGTCGGCGCTGATGGCGCTCGCCCTGGTGGTCACCATCTTCCTGTTGCCCACCACACCTCGACCCGAACGTGCCACCTCACTGGCCGACCCGTTCCGCGCCCTGCGCCACCGGGGTCTGCTCGGCGTGGCCGTCACCGCGCTGCTCTACAACTTCGGCTTCTTCACCTTGCTGGCGTTCACGCCGTTCCCGCTCGACATGGGCGCCCGCGAGATCGGGCTGATCTTCTTCGGCTGGGGTCTGGCGCTGGCGTTCACATCGGTGGTGGTGGCCCCGCGGCTGCAGCACCGGTTCGGCACGGTGCGGGTGCTGATCCTCAATCTGTTGGGGTTCAGCGTGGTGCTGGTCGGGATGGCGCTGTGGACCGACCACAAGGCGGTGTTGGCCGCGGGCGTGGTGGTGGCCGGGTTGTTCATCGGCATCAACAACACGCTGATCACCGAGACGGTGATGAAAGCCGCACCGGTAGAGCGAGGCGTCGCGTCGGCGGCATACAGCTTCCTGCGGTTCGGCGGTGCGGCGGCAGCGCCGTGGCTGGCCGGGGTGCTCGGCGAACAGGTCAGCGTGCACCTGCCATTCTGGGTGGGCGCGGCGGCCGTCGTGGCCGCGGCGGTGGTCATGTTCTCCACGCGCGGGCACCTCACCGGGGTCGACGCCGAGGAGAGCGAACTCGACGAGCTGACGGATGTGGCCGCCGCGATCACCGTCGGCGACTGATCAGCGCACCAGCCGGGCCGCCTCCCGTTCCGCGCCGGGATTGAGCACCCGGCTGCGTGAACCGGCGAGCTTCGCGCGCAGATGCTCACCGACGGTCACCGGCTCGTAGCGGGCCGGCCGCCCGGGACCGACGCAGGTGGACAACGGCGCGATCACGGCGTCGATGTTGCCGTCGTGGAAGTACGCGGCAGACCGTCGCGGCACCAGCACTCCGCCGATCCGCGGAGCGGCGACGCGGTGCATCGTCGATATCCACTCGTCATTGGTCCATCTGGCCAGTGCGTCACCGAGATTGACCAACAACGCGCCGGGTGCCGGCTGGACCGGATGCCACCGGCCGTCCTCGTCCAGCACTTCCAGGCCGGGTACCGCATCGGCCCAGAGCACCGTGACGATGCCGTAGTCGGTATGCGCCCCCATGCCGACCTGATCGGGTTCGAGCACCACCTCCGGTGCGGGCAGCCGATAGTTGATCATCCGCAGCACGTCCAACGAATGGTCGGTGACGGAGGCCAGACCGTCGTCCCCGAGCCCCAGCGCGCGTCCGAAGATCCGGACCATGGTGCGAGCGACAGAGCCCGCCGCGGCGAACCAATCACCCACGGCCACCGCAAATCCCGGCACCTCGCTAGGCCAGACGTTGGGGGCGTAGTCGGTCGCCGGCAGCGTGAGTTCGGGATACTGCGCGGCTTCGGTGCCGACGTTGAAGGCCTCGAACAGGTCCGCCGCGCTCACCAACCCCAGGCTTGCGGCCAGTGCTTCGGACTTCGGCGGTGTGTATCCGCGGTTGACCGACGGCGGACACCGATAGGCGCCTTTGACGACGGCCTCGAGGGCGAAGAACGCATCGGTGGCAGCGGTGAAGGCGTGCAGGGTGGCGGCCGGTATGCCGTGCCCGACGATCTGCATGAAGCCGACGGTGCGGGCGGCGCGGTCGACCTGGGCGGCTACCGCGTCCCGCTGAGGTTCAGCAGCCGCGGGATCGTTGAAGGCACCGATATCGATGGTGGGGATGTCGAATTCGACAATGCTCATGGGTGATTCACTTCCTGGGAATGGTGCAGGGATATCAGCTGACGGTGGCTGCCGCGGCCCGTTCGTCGAGGTATGCGCCCGCGACGACGTCGGGATGGGTGACCGAGCCGACCGGGGCGGGCAACGTCCTGATGACGGCGTCGGCGTCCGCTTCGAGGAACATGATCAGCGAGATCAACTCCTCCCCCGGCGCGTCGGCGCGCGGTGGCAGCACCCGGTGCCGGGTGGAGCGCCACCGGTCTCCCGTCCACCGCGCCATCAGATCACCGATGTTCACCGTGAAGGCGCCGGGCACATAGGGAGCGGGCAGCCAGGTGCCGTCGGTGTTCTGTACCTCCAAGCCGCCGTACCCCGCCTGCCGGTCCAGGATGGTCAGCACACCCCAATCCGTGTGCGGGGCAATGCGATACTGCCCCGGTGCGGGCGTACCGGTCTCCATCAACGGCGGATACCGGTTGATGTTGAACGTGTGGGGCGACTTGCGGGTCTGGGCGACGAACCAGTCCGGGTGCAAGCCCAAAGCCGAGGCGAGCAATCGCAAGGTGTCGCCATAGACCTCGCGAACCGCGGCCGCGTAGCGCTCACATAAGGTGCGCAGCTCCGGAACTTCGGCGGGCCAGACATTTTCGGCGAACCACACCTGGTCGATATGTGGGTCACCGGTACGGAAATCGCGGCCCATGGTGTAGCTCTCCTTGAGGTCCGGCCGGGTGCCGTCGACATCCTCGCCGTAGAACCCGTTGGCCTCCCGGCCCGGCCCGACCCAGCCACGACCGCCCACCGCGGTGGCGTAGCCGGCCTTGACATCCGGGGAGAGGGCGAAGAAGCGGCGCGCCGCCGACCGGATGTCCTCGCGCAGAACAGCACTCACACCGTGGCCCGCGAGCATCAGAAAGCCCGAGTCCTGCAGCGCCGCGTCCACGTGCCGGGCCAGTGCCGCACGTTCCGATGCGGATCCGGTGCGCCACAACTGCAGATCGATCAGGGGAATGGTCATGGGACGTGTTCCTTTCAACGGTTGGCGTCGCGCCGGGCCAGCAGGAGGTAAGCCAGGGCCGCCACGGCGAAGCCGGCCGGCGCACTCAGGTCCGCACCACCGGCAGCGCTGGCCAACGGCCCGACGAAGACGGTGGTGTTGATCCACAGCAGGGCGGTGATCATGCCCGCGGCCTGCGCCGCGATTCCCGCCGGAGCGAAGGCCCGTCCGCCGCCCTCGAGGACGACGGGGTCATAGCGCCCCCTGCGCAGCAGGTGGTCGACGACGAACACACCGGCCCACGGCGCCAACCACACGATCATGAACAGCAGAAAGTTGCTCACGAAGGCCATGAACGATCCGGACAACACGACCAACAGACCCACGACGGCACAGATGATCCCGTCGAGTGCCACCGCCTGCCACCGGCTGACCCGAATCCCGATGGCCTGCAGCGTGACTCCGGAAGAGTAGAGGTCGACAGCGTTGAGCGCGATCATCTGGACGACCAGCAGGACCAGGTACGGGATCACGAACCAGACGGGGTAGGCGGTGGGCAAGCCGCCGACCGGATCGGTGGCCGAGGGAACCACGCTGGCGACCGCGACCCCGAGCAGCATCAACAGGGATTGCGGTACCCCACCACCGATCAGCACCCACCCGACCACCCCGCGCCGGGACACCGCGGCGGGCAGATACCGCGAGTAGTCCGCGGCGTTGGGTGCCCAGCCCAGACCGGAGCCGCTGGCCGCGAGCGCGACCCCGCCGAGGAAGACCGCCCAGTCCGCGGGCGGTGTGACCTGCAGGTGAAGCCTTCCGGCGGTGAGCCAGGCCAGCATGAGGAACAACGCACCGAACGGGACGATCAGTGTGCGCAGCACCCGGGTGATCGCGGCGTGTCCGACGATCGGCAGCACACTCTGAATCACCGCCAGCACCAACACGATGGCGATGGTCGCCGCATTCGACAGAGTGATGCCCGCCAGCCCGAACAACGCGGTCACCGCGAGCGTCATCAGCACGAGGTCGAGCACCTCGTATCCGAGTTGCATGATCCAGTTGAAGAAGGCCAGCGGGCGGTTGCCGAGCCTGCCGAAGGGAACCCGGTTGACGGTGAAGGTGGTGGTTCCGGCCGCCGGCCCGGCCAGGCTGCACAGTCCGGCGACGATCCACGTGAGGTTGCCGATGACGATCGCGGCGACGCATTGCCAGATATTGAGACCGAAGGTGACCAGAAGCGCGCCGTAGACCACCACCTGGACGTTCAGTACGACACCGCTCCACATCAGGCCGACCTGGCGCGGGGTGCCCCGGCGTTCGCTGTCCGGGATCCGGTCAATGCCGTGCTGCTCGATCACACGACTGCCTTTACCAATCACGCCTACCCCGGCCTGGGATACAGTCCGTTCCAGGTCGATCGCCATCGACACACTCCCGAGCTCTGGGAGTGCGCTCGGTCTTCGACTCAGCGCACTCCATATTGATTGTTATGAGCGATCAATATGGCTGTTTTGAATGTCATGGACGTTCGCTTGAGGTTACGAGCATGTGAGGAATCGGGATGACACAGCCGGACGAAAGCGCACTGAATGCCATGATCGGCGCCACCGTGAAAAGCCTTCGTGAGAAGTCAGGCCTATCAATGCGGGAACTGGCGCGCCGCTCCGGCGTCAGCCAACCCTTCCTGAGCCAGATCGAGCGCGGCGTCAGCGCACCGTCGATGATCACCACCTATCGCCTCGCGGATGCCCTCGACGTCCTGCCAGGAGCGCTACTGCCCGCACCCCCGGCGTCTCGCGTCTCGGTGATCCGGGCCGGTGAGGGCCGACCCATCCCGGTGGCCAACCGGGCCGATGCCGCCATCGGCAGGGCGTTGGTGATGCAGCCGGGCAATCCACTGGAGGTCATCGACTACCGCATCGAACCAGGCCAATACATTTCCGAATGGTTCGAGCTTCCCGGCGAGCTGGCCGTCTATCTCATCAGCGGTGTATTGGACGTCGAGATCTCCGGGCATCCGACCGTTCGCCTCCAACCAGGGGATCTGGTGAGCCACCCTGCCGACCTGCCACACCGCTGGCTACTGGTCGACGACACACCCGCCCACGCCCTGCTCGCCATCGCCCACCCCGGTGAAGGTTCGGCGCTTCGCGCGCCATCGCACAGCTGAGCCTCACAATGCGAAGGCCAACAACTGGGTCACCTGATCGGGCGAGAAATTGTCGTCGGTCACCATGACCACCGACTGACGGCCATCGGGCAGCTTGGGGCCCAAGGTGATTCCCTCGACGTTGTCGACCGAGTGCACCGTCGCCGAGAGGTCGTCGAGCAGGGTCTTGCGCATCGGAACCGCGCCCGCCGAGGACGGCCGGCCCAGGATGTCGTCGGCGCCCGCGACGCTGGCCCGGAAGATCCGCACCGACGTGCGGGTGCCATGACCGCGCTCGATCACCAGGAAGTCCTCGGCGTCCAGCGCCACCAGATCCGACAGCCCGTTGCCGCCGCCGTCGCCGGAGGTGACCGGATCCAGCGGGTAGGCATACTGTCCCGTCGGCTGCCGCGTCACCGGATCGAGCCGGGTGATCCTGGTCAGCGCGCCGTGATCGGCCGTAGGCACCGGTCCGTCGTTGAAGCCCGGCTCCTCCATCCCGGCCCACAGCGCGGTCCCGTCGGGAGCCAGTGTCAGCCCTTCCAAGGCCTGGTTCTTGCGTGGCCCCGCATCGGCGGTCGACATGTGCAGTTCCGGTGGCAGGGTGAACTGGCCGTGGAAGGAGCCGTCCAGGCCGGCGATGCGCACCCACGGATCGAGCAGCACCGGTGCGGTGTCCGGCTTGACGATCCGCTCGCCTTCACTGGACCAGTACAGCTGCTGACGGCGCGCGTCGAAAGCGATGCCTTCGGGGTCCGGCGGCACGGTGGTGGCCGACCGGTGCGGGAACGGCTGACCGTCGGTGTTGCGCAGCGAGGTCGATCCCAGCAGGTCCACCCGCGCCAGATTGCCCCCGGACAACGCGATGCTCATGGTGTAGAACCGGGCCGGGTTCTTCTCCGAGCGGTCATCGCTGATCACGTAGTACCGGTCGCGGCCGGCGTCGTAGGTGATACCGGAAAGGCCACCGACCGTGGTGTCGGCGAACAACAGACCGTGCGCCAGCTCGATCTTGCCCAGGAACGCCAGTTGCGAGGCCGGCGCCGGCGCGCCGGTACAACCGGCGAGCACCAGCACCGCCGTCAGGAGCAGAGCGAAAGGCTTACGATCGGTCACCCGATGACGGTACCGATTGCCGACCCGACGACATAGGTAGCACCGATCGCGATGGCCCCAAACAGCAACTGGCGCAAGGACCCGAACCAGACTCGCTGTTTGGTGACGAATGCGGCCAGCCCGCCGGCGACCAACAACCCGATGCCGCCGCAGATCAGGCCGGCCGGCAACGACTCGAAACCCAGCAGGTATGGGATCAGCGGGATGATCGCGCCGATGGCGAACATCAGGAACGACGACACGGCCGCCACCCGCGGGGACGGTTTCTCCGACGGGTCGACACCCAGTTCCTGGATCAGGTGGAAGTTGATGGCCTTGGTCTCGTCGCCGTGCAGTTCCTCGGTGGCACGCTCGGCCGTGTCCCTCGACAATCCCATGTTCTCGAACATGCCCACCAGCTCGGCACGCTCCGCCCGCGGATTCAGCGCGAAGGACCGGCGCTCGACGTTGACCTCTGCGTCGATCTGCTCGTTGGCTGTGGTCACCGACGTGTACTCGCCCAGCGCCATCGAGAACGCCCCGGCCAGCAGCCCGGCCACCCCGGACAGCACCACGGCATGCGTGCTCGCACCCGCGGCCACCCCGGCGATCAGGGCGGTGTTGGAGACCAAGCCGTCCATCGCACCGAACGTTGCCGCGCGCAACCAGCCGCCGCTCACGTCGGGGTGGGTGTGATCGCTGTCGTGGGGCAGCTCGACCTCGGCCATGGCAGATATTGAACGCGTCGGATGTGACATCTCGAAACTCAGGTGGACCTGCGTTGCCAGAGTCACGTTTGTGGAACGCGTCGACGGGCTAAGTTCGGGTATGACCACCACCGCGGATCATCTGCGCAATACCCTCGACGGACGCTGGCGTGACGTGAAGAACACGGTGCGCACCGACCTGTCCAACGAGATCTTCCGGCCGCACTACACCCCGAACACCGTCATCGCCCGGACCAAGGTGGGCGAACAGCTCAAGATCATGGCCGCGGCGGGCGCCGCCGAGGACGGCTTCCGAAAAGAGCATGGTGGCACCGGAGACGTCGGCGCGGCGGTCACCCGTATCGAGATGCTGGCCATGAGCGACTTGTCGCTGATGGTCAAGGCCGGAGTGCAGTGGGGCCTGTTCGGTGGCGCGATCGAGAACCTGGGCACCGAGCGACATCACAAGGCGTACGTCCGCAAGATCATCGACCTCGACCTGTTGGGTTGTTTCGCGATGACCGAGACCGGCCACGGCAGCGATGTGCAGTCCCTGGAGACCACCGCCACCTATGACCCGGCCACCCAGGAGTTCGTCATCGACTCCCCCACCCCGAGCGCCCGCAAGGACTATATCGGCGGGGCGGCCGAAACCGCGCGCGTGGCAGCGGTTTTCGCCCAGCTCATCACCAAGGGTGAGGGCCACGGTGTGCACTGTTTCGTGGTGCCGATCCGTGACGAGCAGGGCAACGACCTGCCCGGCGTCACGACGTCGGACTGCCATTACAAGGGCGGCCTGCCCGGCGTCGACAACGGCCGCATCCAATTCGACCAGGTCCGCATCCCGCGGGAGAACCTGCTCAACAAATACGCCGACGTCGCCGAGGACGGCACCTACTCCTCGCCCATCGAGAACCCCGGCCGGCGGTTTTTCACCATGCTGGGCACCCTGATCCGGGGCCGGGTCACCGTCGGCGGCAGCGCCGCCGCCGCGGCACGGGTGGCACTGGACATCGCGACGCGATATGCGCTGCAGCGCAGGCAGTTCAGCGCACCTGACGACGACGGCGAGGTGCTCATCATGGATTACCTGGTGCATCAGCGCCGGTTGTTCCCGCTGATCGCCAAGTCCTATGCACTGCAGTTCGCGCAGAACGAACTGGTGGCCAAGCTGCACGAGCTGCAGTCGTCGGACTTCCCCGATGCCGAGGAGCAGCGCGAGCTGGAAGCCCGGGCGGCCGGGCTCAAGGCGGCCAATACCTGGCATGCCAGCCGGGCGATCTCCGAGGCTCGTGAGGCCTGCGGCGGCGCAGGTTATCTGGCCGAGAACCGGTTGATCGCACTGCGCGGGGATATCGACGTGTTCACCACCTTCGAGGGTGACAACCATGTGCTGACCCAGCTGGTGGCCAAGGAACTGCTGACCGCCTATGCCGACGACATCAAGGGCATGAGCCCGGTGGAGTGGGTACGGTTCGCGGCGAACTTCGCCGGCGAGCGGGTGATGAAACGGACCGCCGCCGAGACGATCATGCAGACCATCCTCGACACCCGCCAGGACAACGAGGAGGAAGGCAGCCTGTTCAACCGCGGCACCCAGGTCCAGATGTTTGAGGACCGCGAGCAGTACCTGCTGTCCACGGTGGCGCGCCGGCTGCAGGGCAAGGCCAAGGAGGTGAGCCCGTTCGACGCCTTCAACGCCGTACAGGACCACGTGCTGCACGCCGCGACCGCGCACATCGACCGGATCGTGCTGGAGGCCTTTGTCGCCGGCATCGACACCTGCGAGGACCCAACCGCGCGCGAGATCCTGGAATTGGTGTGTGACCTGTACGCGCTGAGCATCATCGACGAGGACAAGGCGTGGTTTGTGGAGCACCGCTTCCTGTCCACCGAGCGCGCCAAGGCCGTCACCCGGGCCATCAACGACCGCTGCCGCAAGCTGCGCCCGCACGCCGAGCTACTGGTGGACGGGTTCGGCATCCCCGAGAAGTTGCGCTATGCCGAGATGCTGCACCCCGAGCACATCCCGGATGCCGACGAGCATCGGGAAAAGGACGCCATCAGCTCCGGCACCGTCGAGCCCAAATAGCTAGCCCCGCCGGGGCCGGCTCGGCCACCAGATCCGGTCACCGATCAGCGCCATGGCGGCCGGCACCAGGATCGTGCGCACCAGGGTGATGTCGATGAGCAGTCCGACGCCCACGGTGAACCCGATCTGCAGCAGGTTGATCACCCGGCCGCTCATCAACGCGAACATGGTGAGCGCGAAGACGACTCCGGCCGTGGTGATGACGCTGCCGGTGCTGCCGAACCCGCGGATGATGCCCCGCACCATGCCGTCGGCGGACTCCTCCCGGATCCGGGCGGCGAACAGCATGCTGTAGTCGGCGCCGACGGCGATCAGCGCCATGAACGACACCGGGAGCACCGACCAGTCGAGGTCGACACCGATCAGGTGCTGCCACACCAGCACGCTGATGCCCGAGGCGGCACCGAAGGACAGCACGACGACGGCCACCATGAAGGCCGACGCGGCGATGCTGCGCAGCAACACCATGAGCACCAGCAACACACCGACGATCGCCACCGCACCGTAGACGGCGAAATCTCGCCACACCTGGTCGCGCATGTCCGCCGACAGCGAGGCCAGGCCGGTGGTGCCGAAACGCGCCTCCTGCAGCGAGCTTCCGTGGGCGGCCTCGGCAGCGGCCGGAGCGAGTTCGCGGGTGGCGTTCAGGGCCGCGTCACTGTACGGGTTGATCCGCCACACCACCAGCATCCGCGCGGTCTTGCCGTCGGGGGCGAACAGCAGCTTCTGGCCGTCTTGGAAAGACCTGTCGGAGAATCCTTGTGCCGGGAGATAGAACCCCGCGCCGGCGCCCGTCGAGGTGTGCGCGCTCAACGTGGCCAGGTAGTCCGAGGCCTGGGTGAGGCCGTCGGTGAGCTGGCCGGTGAGCCCGACCACCTTGTCGACCCCGCCCTTGACCTGGGTGAGGCCCGCCGCCAGCCGGCTGATGCCCGCGTCCAGACGGTCCGCGCCGCGGACCAGTTCGGCGAGTTGGGCGTCGGCCTGCGCGGCTGACCCCTCGGGCAGCATGGCGGCCAGCGTCTGCAACCGCGCGACGGCGTTGCGGATACCGGGTTGGGCCGCCCGAATCTTGTCGATGCTCACCTGCGGCACCGCCGTGAGCATCTGCACCTGCCGCAGCGTGCGGGTGACCGCCCCCTCGGACAGTGCATCCAGATCGGCCAGGTCGGCGCGCGCCCGCATGCACACCGGGTTGCCCACGCAGTCCGGCCCGGGCACCGCGGCGAGCGCAGAACCGAGCGCGGAACTGACCAGCCGGCCACCGTCGGCGATCTGGGCGTTGTCGGTCATGGCTTGCAGAGCCACATCGAGCAGACCGACCGCGGCGTTGAGGTCGGCCAGCGCGGCGGGCACGTCGAGCCTGCCGTCGGTGACGGTGCGCAGTGCGCTGCCGGCATCCTGGTAACCGCCGAGCACCTGGCGCGCCAGCGCGGTGACGGTCTTGATACCCGAGACCAGCTGCGGCAGTTGCGCATCGGCGGTGGCGGCGCCGTCGCGCAACGCTGCGGTACCCGATGCCAGCCGCTGCAGGTCAGGGGTGGCCGTGTCGATGCGATCCCGTGCCACACCGAGCCGGTCGGCGACGACGCCGGCCTGGTAGCCGACGGTGGTCTGCTCCAGCTGACTACCCGAAGGCCGCGTCAGGGCACGCACATATGCCACGTCGGATCGCCCCGCGATACGCGCCGCGACGCGATCCAGCGCGGCCAGGTCGTTGGTGTTGCGCATATCGTGATCGGCCGACACGATCAGGTATTCCGGTGCCACCTCGTTGAATCCCCAATGCGCATAGGCCTTCTCGTATCCGGCCGCGCTCTCGGTGTGGCCCAACTGCATGGCGTTCTCGTCGAAGTTCACCCGGAAGGTGAGTAACACCGAGGCCGCGGCCAGCAACAGCACCAGGGAGGTGGCAGCCAGGGCCCCCGAACGCCGGATCATCGTGGCGCCGATGCGGCGCCAACGCCGTTCGTCGAGTGGACGCGGCTCGGCATAGCCACGCCGGCCCAGGATCGACAGCAGTGCATACGGCAGTGTCATCGAGATGGCCAGGCCCAGCACGATGGCGATGGCGATCGGCGGCCCGGCGGCGCGGAACATGCCCAGTTGGGCGAAGGCCATCGCGGTGGCGGCGGCCGCGATGGTGAGCATGGAGGCGATCAGGATGCCGGAGACCTTCTGTCCGGCTCGTCCCAGTGCATCGGGCACGGCCAGTCCCGCGCGCCTGCCCTCGTGATAGCCCGCCAGGATGAAGATTGCGTAATCGGTGATGGCGCCGAGCAGCATCGCCGTCATCAACGCGATGGTCATGTTGGAAACGGTCATCACGCCGTGCGCTCCGAGCAGCGACACCACCGGCCGGGCCACGCCGAGCCCGATGCCGATGGTGAGCAGTGGGATGAGGGCGGTGACCACCGAGCGGTAGACCACGAGCAGCACGGCGGTGATTAGCAGCACCGACACGCCGGTGATGATGAGCAGCGAGAAGTCCATGGCGCTGAACAGATCCGCCAGAGTGGGCGACGGCCCGGTGTAGTACAACTGCAGGCCCTCGGGTTTGGCCAGCGCGTCGATGGTGTTGCGGATGTTGACGGTGTTCTGGTGCGCCTTGGTGGAGCCGACGTCGCCGGTGGCCGCGACCACGAGGTTGATCGCCTTACCGTCGGGACTGAGCGCGATGCTGCGCAGCGACTGGTTGCTGTAGGTGTCCAGCACGTAGGCCACGTCGTCGGTGTCGGCCCGCAACTGGGCAACCAACTGGTGGTAGGCCTGTACGTCGGCGGGGCCGATGCCGTTCTCGTTCACCAGCAGCACGCTGCCGATGGCCGACGATGCCGGTACCCCGAACTGCTGGGACATATGCCGAAGTGTTTGCGCCGCTTCGATATTGCCCGGGATGAACGGGGCCGAATGCTCGGCGACGGTGCGCTCCAGCTGCGGAATGGCCACGTTGAGCGCACCGACGAGCACCACCCAGAAGCCGATGACCCACCATGCGTGCCGGTCACAGAACCGGCTGAACCGGCCGAACACCCTGCTTTCCCCGTGCGCCATACGTCGTCCCCCTCGCGCCCCAAAGTAGACCAAATGGTCTACTCGTGGCGTCAGACGTTAGTAGACTGATCGGTGCACCGCAATCACCCCCAGGCAGGAAATCTCATATGCAGGCCCGTGACCGGCTGATCGCCAGCGCCGTCGACCTGATCCGGCGCAACGGCGTCGCTGGTACCGGGCTCGCACTGCTGCTCGAGGCGAGCGGGACCGCGCGACGCTCGCTCTACCTGAATTTTCCCGGCGGCAAGGCCGAACTGATCGCCGACGCCACCGCGGCGGCCGGCAAGGTGACCAGCGCGGCCATCGACCGACTGGCCGCCGACGCCGAACCCGTGACGGTGATCCGACGCTTCGTCGCCGGCTGGGCCGAGGCGCTGCGGGCCTCCGAGTTCACCGCGGGCTGCCCGATCATGGCCGCCGCGCTCGGACGCTCGGAAGCGGCCGCGGCCGCCGACACCGCCGGCGCGGTGTTCACCGACTGGGAGCGCCGCCTCACCGGTCACCTGGAAGCCGCCCAGCTGTCCTCCACCGATGCCGCCGAACTGGCCACCATGACCGTGGCCGCCGTCGAGGGCGCCATCGTGATGTGCCAAGCCACCAAATCCGACGAACCGCTACGCCGGGTCGAGGCCGGTTTGGTGGAGTTGTTCCTGATGAAGACGCGCACCCCACCTACGTGACCGCGACATTGCGGTTGTTGCGGCAAAACTCGAGTGCAACGCGCGCTAACCGCAATCTCGCGACAGCGTCAGGCGTTCGGGATCGGATCCAGCGCCTTGAGCTTGCCGTCGTCGCCGATCTGGAAACGCACCTGGGCGATTCCGGTGGGGCAGCACGGCTTGTCGGCGCCTTGGCGCCACTGATATTGCACCGTCGCGATCTTGTCGCCCAGCGGCACGACGGTGGTGTAGGGCCGCGGGCGCGGCGTCGGCGGCCCCAGCGGGGAGTTGCGGTCGAAGAACAACACCTGCACCGGGGCGTCCAGCGCGGTGTCACCGGTGCCAACCACCACCCAGTGCAGCCGGCAGTCACCGGTATGGCCGCTGGCGGTTTGATGCCACCCACTGCCCAGCCCCTGCACCGCACTGGCGACCGTGTCCGCGCTCGGGGTGTCCTCGGTCTTACATCCGTTCGAGGTGGGCGGCCCGGCATTGGGCGGGCTCCAGCCACACGACGCGGCAACCAGGGTGACCGAGGCGAGAAGCGGAAGGGCCCGCGAGAACCGCATGGGTGTGAGCTTACGGACGGTACCGGCCGAAAACTGCGGGGCGGCACGCGCAGCGAACGCTGCCGGTAGCATCGCCCGCATGGGTTCTCGCCATTTGCGCCGGTTGGCCGGTCGGTTCGTCGTCGCGGGCACGCTCACCGCGTCGACGCTGGCAACCGTCGCCACGCCGACCGCCGCCGCGCAGCCGTGCCCCGACGCCGAGGTCGTGTTCGCCCGCGGGAGCGACGAGCCACCCGGCGTCGGTGTCACCGGCCAGGCGTTCATCGATGCCCTGCGCACGCAAGCCGCGGGTAAGTCCATCGGCGTGTACGCCGTGAACTATCCGGCCACCGGCGACTTCGACAACAAGGCCGTGTTTCCCGGCACCATGTTCGACGGTGTGCACGACGCCGGCGCCCACATCCAGGCGACGGCCGCGAACTGCCCCAACACCAAGATGATCGTCGGCGGGTTCTCCCAGGGCGCGGCGGTGGCCGCCTACGCCACCGGCGACCTGCCGGCCGGGGTGTCCGACCACGTCGCCGGGCTGGTGCTGTTCGGTAAGCCGAGTGCGCCGCTGCTGGCTCACTACGGTGCGCCGGCGGCGAATATCGGGTCGCAGTACGCGGGCAAGTCACTGGATCTCTGCGCGCCCGGCGACGCCATCTGCGACGGTTCGCAAGCCTCGGCACTCTCGCCGCTGGCTCACGTGCTCTACCCGTTCAACGGACTCGCGACGGCCGCAGCAGCGGCGGCCGCCGGCCGGCTGTAGCGGCCCAGAAAGCATTGTGGCCAGCGCGCTCGCGCTGGCCTGCTGGCTCCCCCGGATGGACTCGAACCATCAACCGTCCGATTAACAGTCGGAAGCTCTGCCAATTGAGCTACAGGGGATTGAACCGAAGACAGACTCTAGCGCATGGGGACCGCACGCCCCGAATCGGCACGTCAGAGCGACTTTCGGATGGCGGGATCACGCGCTCACAGCGTCGTGAGGCAGGATGGACAGCGTTCTGCACTGATCCGGGGAGGGAGTACACGTGTTCCGGTTCGTCTTCGTGCTGGGGGTCGGGTATGTGCTCGGCGCCAAGGCCGGCCGCCGGCGGTACGAACAGATCGCCGGCACGTATCGCGCCGTCACCGAGAATCCGGCCACCAAGGCCGTGCTGGATGCTGGGCGCCGCAAAATCGCCGATCGGGTGTCCCCCGACCCGGCCATGGTCCGATTGACGGCGATCGACGCCGAGACGACGGTGCTCGAGCCCCTGGACGAGACCGCCGAGAAGCGTTAACCGATCGGGACGTTCCAGGTCTGACCGGGCAGCAGCGGGCCCGAGTTGACGCCGTTGCTGCCCACCGAGATGCCCGGGCTGCCGAAGCCGACACCACCGCCGCCGCTGCCGGAGTTCGAGTAGGACAGGCACTTGCCGTCCTCTTTGTTACCGAACCACGCCAGGCACGGCGGCTGAGCCTGTACCGAACTCTGGGAGCCGGCGGCCGACAGGGCCACCACCGGTGCCGCCGCGGCCGCGACTGCGAACGCGCCCACCAGAACCAGACGCCGAGCTGAAATGTTCACCGGGATGCCTCTCTGATGGCTTCGTCGAACACCTCACCATAACGTGCGAGGACAGATCACGCAGTCATGTCGTCACCGCTGGCCTGCTCCAGCAGGCTGCGGCGATAGGTCTCCATGGCCACCAGATCGCCGAACAACGCGTGGTATTCGTCGCTGTTGTCCACCGGGGACATCCGTTGCAGCTTGGACTTCACCTCGGCGATCTGCCGGCCCACCGACACCTCCTGCAGCCGGGCCAGCACCCCGGTGACATACCGGACCAACTTCTCGTCGTCCTCGATCCGGATGGCCTCCACACCGAGTTCGTTGACCAGGTTCGCCCCTTCGGGGCTGTCCTGCAGGTCGCGTACCGCCTCGATCCACTGGGCACCCGACAGCCCGGCCGCCGTCCCGCCGGCGGTGGCAATGGCCGCCCGCACGGCGGCATAGCCGGGATGGGTGAAGCTCTCGACGGTCAGCGAATCGAACACCGGGCCGGCCAGCCCGGGGTACTGCAGCGCCGCCTTGAGGGCCTCGCGTTGCGGGCGCAGCGTCGGATCACGCGGATCGGGCCGGGTGACGGTGGGCCGCGGCGGGCGGGCGGGCGCCTCGGACCGGTTGTCGCGCCGGGCGCCGCCCTTGGGTCCCTTGCGCCCGGCCTCCTCTCGCACCCGAGCCAGCACCTGGGCGACGTTGTCCCAGCCCACCCAGCCGGCCAACTGGCGGGCGTATTCGTCGCGCAGCGTCGGATCCTTGATCCCGGCGACCATCGGCACGCAGCGGCGCAGCGCGGCCACCCGGCCCTCGGCGCTGTCCAGGTTGTGGTCGGCCAGCGCGGTGCGGATGGCGAATTCGAACAGCGGCGCGCGGCGGGCCACCAGATCGCGCAGCGCCCCGTCGCCGGCGCGCAGCCGCAGATCGCACGGGTCCATGCCGTCGGCGGCCACCGCCACGAACGACTGCCCGGCCAAGTTCTGTTCCCCCTCGAACGCCTTCACCGCGGCGGCCCGCCCGGCCGCGTCACCGTCGAAGACGTAGATGAGTTCACCGCGAAAGAAGTTGTCGTCCATCATGAGTCGGCGCAGCATGGCCAGGTGATCGTCACCGAAGGCGGTGCCGCACGCGGCGACGGCGGTGGTCACCCCGGCCAGGTGCATGGCCATCACGTCGGTGTAGCCCTCGACCACGACGGCCTGATGGCCCTTCGCGATATCGCGTTTGGCCAGATCCAACCCGAACAGCACCTGGGACTTCTTGTACAGCACGGTCTCTGAGGTGTTGACGTACTTCGCCTCGATGCGGTCGTCGTCGAACAATCGGCGCGCCCCGAAGCCGATGGTCTCTCCCGACGACGCCCGGATGGGCCACAGCAACCGCCGGTGGAACCGGTCGATCGGGCCCCGCTGACCCTGCCGGGACAGCCCGGCGGCCTCCAGCTCCTTGAACTCGAACCCCTTGCGCAGCAGGTGCTTTGTCAGGGTGTCCCAGCCTGCGGGCGCGAACCCACAGCCGAACCGCTTGGCTGCCTCGGCGTCGAAGTTCCGGTCTATCAGGTACTGCCGGGCGGGGGCGGCGTCCTCGGATTGCAACGCCTCGGCGTAGAACTCCTGGGCGGCGGCGTTGGCCGCGATCAGCCTGCTGCGGCTACCCCGGTCGCGCTGCACGTTGGCGGTGGTGCCGCCGGTGTAGGTGACGGTGTAGCCGACCTTGTCGGCCAGCAGCTCGACCGCCTCGACGAAGCTGACGTGTTCGATTTTCTGCAGGAAGGCGTAGACATCGCCGCCCTCCCCGCACCCGAAGCAATGGAAGTGGCCGTGGTTGGGCCGCACGTGGAACGACGGTGACTTCTCGTCGTGGAAAGGGCACAGGCCCTTGAGCGAGTCCACCCCGGCCCGGCGCAGCTGGACGTAATCACCGACGACTTCCTCGATGCGGACGCGTTCACGAATGGCCGCGATATCGCGATCCGCAATACGCCCCGACGCCATCGGATCAGTCTAGAGGCCGGTCACAAGGGCTTGCGCGAACGCGCCTCATAGACCCGTTCCAACCGGCTCTCGGTGTAGGACGCGATCTGGTCGACCACCACCCGCAGCCGCGACCCGTCGTCGTCGGCGGCCTCGAACTCGGCGGCGAACTGCGGGTCCAGGCTGCCCGGCGCCTGCGCCCACAACACCAGGGCGACCTCCTCGACCAGCGTGCGCTGGTCGGCCTGGATCTGCAGGTGCTGGTGGTCGGACATGATGAACTGCAGGGCCAGCATCTTGAGCACCGCCACCTCGGCCCGCACCAGGGCGGGCACGGCCAGGTCGGTGTCGTAGCGGTGCAGCGGTCCGCCGCCGGCCACGGCCCGGGTCTGGGTGATCGCGGCGTTGGCGAACCGGCCCACCAATTCACTGGTCATGTTCTTCAGCCCGACCGACGCCGCCAAGGTGCCGTCGAACTTGCCGACCGCGGCCACCACGGGCACCTCCGACAGCCGCTGCGCCGCGGCCAGCAGATCGTCGTGGCTGATCGCCGGGAACGCCTCGGCACCAAGGCGGGCCAGCGCGTCGGCGGCATCGGCATCGGCGAGCACCCGCAGATCGATACGTCCGGAGATCACCCCGTCCTCGACGTCGTGCACCGAGTAGGCGACATCGTCGGCCCAGTCCATCACCTGCGCTTCCAGGCAGGTCCGCTCGGCGGGCGCGCCGGCCCGCATCCATGCGGCCGCCTCGGCGTCGTCGTCGTAGAAACCGAACTTCTTGCGCACCCCCTCGCGGAACCAGGGGTACTTCGTCACCGCGTCCAGCGCCGCACGGGTGAGGTTCAGCCCCGCGGAACGACCGTCGGGGCCAAGTATTTTCGGCTCCACCCGGGTCAGGATCCGGAAATTCTGGGCATTGCCCTCGAACCCGCCGAACGGCTTGGCGATCTCGTTGAGGGCCCGTTCGCCGTTGTGTCCGTAGGGCGGATGGCCGATGTCGTGGGCCAGTCCGGCCAGGTCCACCAGATCCGGGTCGCAGCCCAACCCGACGGCCATTCCCCGGCCGATCTGGGCCACCTCCAGCGAGTGGGTCAGTCGGGTGCGTGGGGTGTCACCCTGCCGCGGGCCGACCACCTGGGTCTTGTCGGCCAGCCGCCGCAGCGCCGCACAGTGCAACACCCGGGCCCGGTCCCTGGCGAAATCGGTGCGGTGCTCGGTCCCGGTTCCGGGCAGCGCGGCACCTTTGGGCGCCTCGATCACCAGGCGCTGCCTGTCGAGGTCGGTGTAGAGATCGGTCACGGTGCCCACTGGCGGACAGTCTGCCAGCTAGATTTGCGGTCATGCGCCTCGCCCGCCTGCTCAGCATGTTCCTTGCGATGCTGTCCGTCGGTCTGCTGCTGGCACCCGCGGGGCAGGCCAAGCCGCCGTTCCGGCTGCCCAGCCAGATCGTGGACAGCGCCAACGCGCTCAGCGGCCAGGACATGAATCAGGTCACCCAAGCCATCGACAAGCTCTACGCCGACCGGCATGTCCGGCTGTGGGTGGTGTACGTGGACACCTTCTCCGGGCAGGACGCCGAGCCGTGGGCTCGGGCCACCCAGGAGGCCAGCGACCTGGGCAGCTATGACGCGCTGCTGGCCGTGGCGACCACCGACCGGGCCTACGCCTTCCTGGCCGGCGGGGTGGCCGCCAGCAACGCCGAAGCGAACACCTTGCGGCGCAACGATATCGAGCCGGCCCTACGCGACGGGAACTGGGCACAGGCCGCCATCGCCGCCGCCGAGGATCTCACCGCCAACGCGTCCTCGACGAGCCCTGCCGCGTCGTCGGACACCGAGATGAACTGGGTCGGCCTGGTGGCCATCCTCGCGGTGATCGTGCTGGCCGTGCTGATCCTGGTGCTGTGGCAGCGGTGGCGCAAACGCAAGCGGCGGGCGGCGGATTTCGCGGCCGCCCAGCGCGCCGACCCGACCGATCCCACCGCGTTGGCCGCGATGCCGCTCGACACGCTCGACGACCTGTCGCGCTCGATCGTCGTCGACGTGGACAATGCGGTGCGCACCAGCGACAACGAACTGGCGCTGGCCGTCGAAGAGTTCGGCGAAAAGGACACCGCGCCGTTCGTTGCCGCGGTTGACGCCGCCAAAATGACGCTGGGCCAGGCGTTCAACGTGCGCCAGATCCTCGACGACACCGTGCCCGAGACACCCGCGCAGCGCCGCGACCTGCTGACCCGGGTGGTCGTGGCCGCCGCCAAGGCCGACCGTGAACTCGACGCTCAGCGTGCCGCGTTCGCCGCGCTGCGCGACCTGGTGATCAACGCGCCCGGCAGGCTGGACACGCTGACCCAACAGATGGTCGACCTCAGCGCGCGGATCGGACCGTCCGAGCAGACCCTGGCCGGACTGCACCAGCAGTTCGCCGATGCCGCGTTGACCTCCGTCGCCGACAATGTCGAAACCGCCAAGCAGCGGGTGGCATTCGCCGACCAGAACATCACCAACGCCCGCAATCTGGTGGCCCGACCGGCCGGCAGCCAAGCGGGCCTGGTCGATTCGATGCGCGCGGCCGAATCCGCCCTGGGCCAGGCCCGCACCCTGCTGGATGCCGTCGACAGCGCGGCCACCGACATCAATCGCGCCATCGCCGCGCTGCCCGCCGCGATCGCCGATATCCAGAACGGTATCGCCGCCGCGGATGCCCAACTGGCACAAGGAAATCTCACCCAGGCCGCGGCCCTGACCGCCGCGCGGGACGCCGCAGCACAGGCGGTGTCGGCCGCGCAGGGCGCCGGCAGCACCGACCCGCTGAGCGCCTTCACGAGTCTGAGCGCCGCCGACGCCGACCTGGACCGGCTGCTGGCCGCCGTCACCGAGGAGCGCGAGACCACCGAACGGTTACGCCGCGCGTACGGCCAGGCCTTGTTCAGCGCCCAGTCCCGGGTGCGCGGCGTCTCCGATTTCATCGACACCCGCCGGGGCAGCGTCGGACCGGAGGCGCGCACCAAGCTGGCTGAGGCGGTGCGTCAGTTACAAGCCGCCCAGGATCGGCAGGCCAGCAATCTCGGTGAGGCGATCCAATATGCCAACGGGGCGGCGACACTGGCCGCCCAGGCGCAGTCCTTGGCCAACGAGGACGTCGCCGCCGCGCAGCGCCACTACGGCGGTTACGGCGGCGGCGGTGGATCGAATACCGGCGCCGTGCTGGGCGGCATCATCATCGGCAACATCTTGTCCGGCGCGCTGCGGGGCGGGTTGGGCGGCAGTGTCGGCGGCGGCTGGAGCCCCACCTCATTCGGCGGCTCGGGCAGCTCCGGGGGTTCGTTCGGCGGGGGCGGCGGGCGCTTCTAGACGGCCGGCGCCACCAGGGCGACGCGGGGCGCCGGCACCGTGCTGCCATCGCGCCGGCGGAAGCCGATGCCCACCGCCTCCCCGGTGTCGGCCTCGACGAACCGGTAGGCGCTGCTGTCCGGTCGCGCCAGATGGGTGTGGCCCCACTGTCCGATGGCCGCCAGCACCGGCACCAGATCGTGGCCTGCGTCGGTGAGCACATACCGACTGCGGGTGCGATCGCCGGGTTCCTGGTAGTCGACCATCTCCAGGATTCCCGCGGCGACCAGCTCCGACAGCCGGGTGCTCAGCACATCGGAGGCCAGACCCAGACGCTGCTTGAACTCGGAGAACCTGGTGCGGCCCAGTAGCGCTTCCCGGATGATCAGTACCGCCCACCGTTGACCCAGAACGGCCATCGTGCGGGCGATCGGGCAGGGATCGTCGACCCAGGAAGCGGTGCGCATGGTCACATTCTACCTAAGTTGGAAATTCCAATCCAGCACTGCTACGTTGACCGCAGCACAAGCGGACAGGAGAAGACCATGACAGGAACTCAGGTGGCCGGCGCGACGGTCCTGGTGACCGGCGGACAGCAAGGCCTCGGGAAGGCGATCGTCGCCGCACTGCTCGACGCCGGCGCGGCCAAGGTCTATTCGACCAGCCGGCGGCCGGGCGCCCCGGTCGATCCGCGGGTGGTGGTGATCCAAGCCGATGTCACCGATGATGCATCGGTGGCCGAACTGGCCAAAGCGGCAAGGGATGCCACCATCGTGGTGAACAACGCGGGCACGCTCGGCGGCCAATCGCTGCTGCAGGATGACCTCGACGACGTCCGGTCCGTGCTGGAGACCAATCTCTACGGGCCACTGCGGGTCACCCGGGCGTTCGCGCCGCTGCTGGCCGGGCGCGGCGGCACCATCGTCAACGTCGCGTCGGTGCTGTCCTGGCTGCCCGGATTCGGGTCCTATGGTGTCTCGAAGGCCGCACTGTGGTCGGCCACCAATTCGCTACGCCTGGAACTGCAACAGCAAGGCACCCAGGTCATCGGCGCCTACCTCGGCTACACCGACACCGATATGGCCGCCGATTTCGACGTGCCCAAGAACGATCCGGCCGATGTCGCCCGCCAGATCGTGGACGGGATCATCGCCGGCACACCGGAAGTCCTGGCAGACGACCTCACCCGTCAGGTGCACGCACCCCTGCACCCGGTCGCCTAGGAGCATCCGAACATGGCTACCTACAAGGCTTTTCAGGTCACCGGCCAGCGCCAGTTCGCCTTCGTCGAACGTGACGTCGTGGCACCGCCGGCCGGCCAGGTGCGGGTACGGGTACACAGCTGCGGCGTCTGCCACAGCGACGTGCTGGCCGTCGAGGGCCAGCGGCCCGATCCGCAGCTACCGGTGGTGCCCGGCCACGAAATCGTCGGTGTCATCGACGCCGTCGGTGACGGTGTGCACGCCTGGGCGCCCGGCGACCGGGTCGGGATCGGCTTCCTCGGCGGTCAGTGCAACGAATGCGAGTACTGCCGCCGCGGCGACTTCGTCAACTGCCTCGATCAGCCCACCCCCGGCACCAGCGCCGACGGCGGTTATGCCGAAGTCGTCTATGCCCGGGCGACCGGGTTGGTGCGGGTGCCCGACGGGCTGGCGCCCAATCTCGCCGCTCCCCTGCTGTGCGCGGGCATCACGACGTACAACGCGCTGCGCAACACGTCGGCCACGCCGGGTGCCTTGGTCGGCATCCAGGGACTCGGCGGGCTGGGACACCTCGGTGTGCAATACGCCAAGGCGCTGGGCTTTCGCGTCGCAGCGATTGCTCGTGGTCCCGAGAAGTCGGATCTGGCCAAACAATTGGGTGCCGATGTCTACATCGACAGCGCCGCCGAGGATCCGGGTGCGGCCTTGACCGCACTGGGCGGGGCGGCGGCCGTGGTGGCCACCGCGGCCAGCGGCGCATCCATGGGCCCGCTGGTGGCCGGCCTGCGTCCGCGCGGGCAACTGGTGGTGGTCGGCGCTGCCTTCGATCCGATCGCCCTGAACACCACCGATCTCATCTTCGGCGGCCGCAGTGTCGTCGGCAGCCTCACCGGTTCCTCGATCGAGAACGAGGACAACTTGGCGTTCAGCCTGGCCAACGGCATCGCACCGATGATCGAGGTGATGGCCTTCGAGGATGCGCCGCAGGCCTACGACCGGATGATGTCCGGTAAGGCTCGATTCCGGGTGGTCCTGGAGATCGCGGGTGAGCAACCATGACCGCGGTCGAACATCTCAACCGCCGCCTGCTGGTGGCGTTGCCCGACGACTTCGAGAACGCGCGGCTCCGGTACGAGACGTTGGTGCCCGCGGTCGACCTGCCCGCGTTCGGAAAGGCGAGCAGTTGGGATGACGTCTTGGCCGAAGTCAAAGCCCAAGCACCGCATGGCTTTCTGCGGTATCACCGGGGTGATGTTGCTCCGGTGATGCTCGGGTCGGGGTCTCAGTGGCCGGCCACCGAATACCTGATGGGCAACCACACCATCGCCGAGCGGATGTACCGCTACGACCCGGGTGTCATGCTGCATGCGCCGCTGCGCACCCTGCTGTATGACGGCGGCACGGGGCCGGTGTTCGCCGTCGACCAACCCAGCCTGCTGTTCGGCAGCTACGGGAACCCGGCGATCACGGCGGTGGGCGTGGAGCTGGACGGGCTGCTGGCCGCGCTCATCGACCTGCTCGGCGGGGAGGTTCCTGCCGAGCTGCGGTAGCCGGGGTTCAGGTGGTGAACACTGACAGATGCACGTAGACCTCGTCTGGCGCCCGCTGATCGACGACGACTTCACGGGTGACCGTCCCGTGGTCGCTGGTGGTGATCTGGTCCTGGCCGTACAACGGAGCGGGCGCCGAGCTCAGCGGTGGCCCGGCAATTACCTGCATCGATTTCGGGATGTCGGATTTGCTCGGAGCCCAAGGAAACTGCGCCAGGAACTCACGTAGCTGAGCGTCGGTCATGCGTAATGCCAAGCGGTAGCGGGTGTCCCGACCCGAATCGGTGTCCGCCCCCAGCACCTGGACACCGTGCGGCAGTATCACGTGACCGAAGTTCGCAGCCGCCTCCGGCGATACCGACATGGTCTGCTCTCCTTCGTTACGAGCCGCCTGATGTGACGAGCAGGCGGGCAGGACAACCAGCAGCAGGACGGCCAGGTATCCGAGGATTCTCACCGCGGCACTCCGTCGTACGTCGACACCGACGAAGCCCCCGTGATGTCGAACTCGCGTGCCAGGCCGGCGGTCTGCAGGGCCGCCATTTGTGAGTCCGAAATAGTAATGGGACCGATCTTCGTTTCCTTTCCAGCGTCCCAGTTGTACCGGTCCGCGACGTTCACTTGCGACTCCACGTGCACGCGGGGTTGGCCACCCGGCGTATCCGGCGGGTAGACAGTGACGACGCCGCCGGCCGACATGTCCACCCCGCCGACCGCCCGATACCAATCGGGATTTGCGTCGGCGTCCATGTAAAAGCCCTGCCACGGCGTCCGGAACGGGACAGGTTGACCGTACTGACCACTAGCCACCGCATCAGCCACGATCCGGTTCACTTGGTCGTTCACCATGGCATCGGCACGGGCCTGCATCGGCGGGATGTCCCCCATCATCGAGTTGACGTCCAGGTTGTACGGGCTACCGGTGTTGTCCAAGTAGTGGTCGAGGAGCTCGGCGGCGTGCGGCCATTTCTCCTCGATGACCGGCAATCCGGCCTCGATGGCAGCCTTGAATGCTGCGTCGTCACCGCGGGAGTACCACGGCTGCGAGCCCCATTCGCCAGATCCTTCATCGTGTTTGGTCCACGGCGGTGGGGGAGGAATATCCGAGCCACCGTGTCCAGTCGGAGGCTGATCGGTCGGTTTGCCGTCGGGGTCACCGGCGTCTCCGTCGCGGCCCTGCCGTTCTGTCAGCGCCTCGTACCCCGTGCCGATTTCACGGATCCGGTTGGCGATACCGGCCATATCGCCGTTCGACCTATGCACGATGTCGGCGATGTCGGCGACGCCCTTGGAGACCACGGTCATCAGGGCTCGCTGGCCGGCTGCGTTCGGCGGCACGGTGGCCGCGGCACTGAGCACCCACTGTTTGACCGCATCCAGGTCACGCCGGCCCGCCGCGACCACGTCGGCCGACCGGTCGACCTCGGTGCCGAGGCGGCGGTCCAATTCGGCGAGCCGACCGATGGTCCCGGCCAGCCGTTGGTTGCGATCGGTGTAGGCCTCGGCGGCCGAACCGGTCCACTGCTCCCCCGGCGCCGTGCTGAGCACCGTGTCACGGAACTGTTCGAGCCGAGCTCCCATGTCGAACCGTGAACCATCGACCGGCGTCCCGGCGCCGAGCGTCGCGCGGGCGTTGTCCCAGGTGGCCAGAAATGCCGTCAAAACGCTGATCACCGCCCCCTTCGGTCCCGTGACTCGAATCCTATGCGAGCCAGCGACACCTCAGGAGCGGCAATTTCGCGGCGGTCAGGCCCACAGCCACGAGTGAGCAGACGCAAAGGGCCGCAATTCTGGGTGGAATTGCGGCCCTTTGCGTCTGCTCGCGGGAAAAAGTCAGGCGCCCTTGAGCCGGACCGCCAGGTAGTTCGACACCTCGGAGATGGCCACCCGTTCCTGGGTCATGGCATCGCGCTCGCGGATGGTGACCGCCTGGTCCTCCAGCGAGTCGAAGTCCAACGTGATGCAGAACGGCGTGCCGATTTCGTCCTGGCGCCGATAGCGCCGGCCGATCGCGCCCGCATCGTCGAATTCGATGTTCCACGACTTACGCAATTCGGCGGCCAGGTCCTTGGCCTTGGGCGACAGATCGGCGTTGCGCGACAACGGAAGTACCGCCGCCTTGACCGGGGCCAGCCGCGGGTCCAGACGCAGCACCGTGCGCTTGTCCACCCCACCTTTGGCGTTCGGGGCCTCGTCCTCGTGGTAGGCGTCCACCAGGAACGCCATCAGCGAACGGGTCAATCCGGCTGCGGGCTCGATCACGTAGGGCACATAACGGGTTTCGGTGCCCTGATCGTAGAACGACAGGTCGACACCGGAATGCTCTGCGTGCGTGGACAAGTCGTAGTTCGTGCGATTGGCGATGCCCTCCAGCTCACCCCACGGGTTGCCGGCGAAACCGAACTTGTACTCGATATCGGTGGTGCCCGCGCTGTAATGCGACAGCTTCTCCAGCGGGTGCTCGTAGAGCCGCAGATTCTCGGGGTTGATGCCGAGGTCGATGTACCACTGCAGCCGCGTCTCGATCCAGTACTTGTGCCACTCGGGCGCCGTGGACGGCTCGACGAAGAATTCCATCTCCATCTGCTCGAACTCACGGGTCCGGAAGATGAAGTTGCCGGGGGTGATCTCGTTGCGGAAGCTCTTGCCGATCTGGCCGATACCGAACGGCGGCTTCTTGCGCGCGGTGGTCACCACGTTGGCGAAGTTGACGAAGATGCCCTGCGCGGTCTCCGGCCGCAGATAGTGCAGACCTTCCTCGGACTCGATCGGGCCGAGGTAGGTCTTGAGCATCATGTTGAAGTCGCGCGGTTCGGTCCACTGCCCCTTGGTGCCGCAGTCCGGGCAGACGATCTCGCTCATCGGCACGGCATCAGGGTCGTCGAGCCCCTTCTTGGCCGCGTAGGCCTCCTGCATGTGGTCCTGCCGGTGCCGCTTATGGCAGTTCAGGCATTCCACCAGCGGGTCGTTGAAGACGGCCACGTGACCCGAGGCCACCCACACCTGGCGGGGCAGGATGATCGCGCTGTCCAGGCCGACGACATCGTCGCGGCCGGTGACCACCGACCGCCACCACTGCCGCTTGATGTTCTCCTTGAGCTCGACACCGAGTGGCCCGTAGTCCCATGCCGACTTGGTGCCGCCGTAGATCTCACCCGATTGGTAGACAAGGCCACGGCGTTTCGCCAGGTTCGCAACGGTGTCGATGATGGATGCCACGGGTTGACAGCGTAGCGATCGGCCGGCCCGAACCCGAAAACGGGACGGCGGCGATCACCCTTGACATGCACAGACGTGCATGTAATCTGACTCCATAATGAAAACCGTTTCCAGTACTGTCGGCGAGCACGACCACGTCAGCGCGCCCTCGACCGACCTGCCCGATCGCGAGATCCTGGACACCGCAGGTGAGCTGCTGCGCGCGCTGGCCGCGCCGGTGCGCATCGCGCTGGTGCTGCAACTGCGCGAATCCGCGCGCTGCGTGCACGAACTCGTCGAAGCGCTGCAAGTGCCCCAGCCCCTGGTCAGCCAGCATCTGCGCATCCTCAAGGCCGCCGGTGTGGTCGCCGGCGAGCGCAGCGGCCGCGAGGTGCTGTACCGCCTGGTCGACGAACACCTTGCCGAGATCGTGCTGGCCGCGGTCACCCACGCCGGGGAGGACGTCGCATGAGTACACCCGTGCGGGCCACCCGCCAGCGGGCCGCCATCTCGGCACTGCTGGAGAACATCGCCGACTTCCGCTCGGCCCAGGAATTGCACGACGAACTCCGCCAGCGCGGCGAGAACATCGGACTGACCACGGTGTATCGGACGCTGCAGTCGATGGCCACCTCCGGGCTCGTCGACACGCTGCGCACCGACACCGGCGAATCGGTCTACCGGCGCTGCTCCGAGCATCACCACCATCACCTGGTGTGCCGAGCCTGCGGGTCGACCGTCGAGGTGGAGGGCGGCGCGGCCGAGGCCTGGGCCGAAAACGTGGCCGCCGAACACGGTTTCAGCGATGTCAGCCACACCATCGAGATCTTCGGGGTGTGCGGCTCCTGCGCCGTCAACTGACGCGGGCGTACTCCAGCACGGGATCCAGTGTCAGCGGCGCCAGTTCGATATCGCCCGGGGCATGCGGGTCCACCCACGCCATCTCGGCGATCTCGGCAGCGGGCCGTGGCGGACCGTCGAGACGCACCAGGAACAGGTCCGCGGCCACCCGATGCCCCGGTTCGTTGGCGGCCGCGGCATCGTGATGGCCCAGCGGCGTAACCGACTCCTCGACGACGCCGACACCGAGCTCCTCCCGGATCTCGCGGTGCAGGGCCTGCACCGGCGTCTCGCCGGGCTCGAGCTTCCCGCCGGGTTGCATGAACGCCGTCGTGCCCCGCTTGCGCACCACCAGCACGTGGTTGCGATCGTCGAGCACGACGGCCGCGACGATCCGAATCACCGGACCCGTCACGCCAACAGCGCCCGTCGTACATCGGCGCCGGTCGACAACACCATCAACAGGAGCGTGCCCAGCGCCTCGTCCGTCAACCCGGCGGCCGGAAAGTTGTAGCGCAGCAACACATCCGCTGTCTTCGACGCCTGCTTGCGGGAGTTGCCTGCTGAGCCGGCGCCCTTCTCGGTCAACGACACGGTCCCCAACAGGGTGTTGTGCGCGTGGTCGCCGACCGTGGCTCGCAGTTTCGCGTCCAGGGGCAGATCCCAGGCCAGCATCTGCGTCAGCGCCACCATGTCGAGCCCCTCGGCGATGGTCACCACCCGCAGCGACGAGAAGGTGCCGTCATGCTGCACCGTCAGCGACCCGTCGTCCTCCCGGGTGGTGGGCAGGATCGCCTCGGCGACGACGGCCAACCGCTGCTCCAACGACATCGTCAGGCCCGCCCGCTCAGGCCCTGCCGAAGCGCCGGTTGCGGTTGACGTACTCCTCGCACGCCGCCCACAGGTCGCGCCGGTCGTAGTCGGGCCACAGCTTGTCCTGGAAGACGTACTCGGCATACGCGGCCTGCCACAGCATGAAGTTGCTGGCGCGCTGCTCCCCCGATGTCCGGATGAACAAGTCGACATCGGGGATGTCCGGGCGGTGCAGATGCTTGGCGAAGGAAGCCTCGGAGATGCGGGACGGGTTCAGCTTGCCCTCGGCGGCCTCCTCGGCCAGGGCGCGCGCCGCCTCGACGATCTCGGTGCGCCCGCCGTAGTTCACGCAGTAGTTGACGGTGATGACGTCGTTGCCGACGGTCATCTCCTCGGCGATGTCGAACTCCTTGATGACGCTGCGCCACATCCGCGGCCGGGAACCGACCCAGCGCATGTTGACGCCCATGGCATCCAGGTTCTCCCGGCGGCGGCGCACCACCTCCCGGTTGAAACCCATCAGGAATCGCACCTCCTCGGTGCTGCGTTTCCAGTTCTCGGTGGAGAAGGCGTACACCGACAGGTGCTTGATACCGAGCTCGATGGCCCCACAGGTGATGTCGATGAGCACCGCCTCGCCCATCTTGTGGCCCTCGGTCCGGCCAAGGCCGCGCTGGGTGGCCCACCGGCCGTTGCCGTCCATCACCACCGCGACATGGTTGGGTACCTGGTCGGCGGGGATCTGCGGGGCGGCCGCCTTGGACGGATGCTGTGGCGGGCGGGAAAACCGGCCGTTGGTGCGGGCCGGGAGCTCAGGGAACACCACCGGCCAGGTCGACGTGTCCGGGAAGACCGGATAGTCGTCAGGCGCCGGGGGCAGCTGTGGGTACGTCGACTTGCCCCGCTTGCCGTCCCTGTTCAATGCCATGCGCCATATCCTGCCCGAACACCCTCGCTCGGCGTTCGAGGCCCACGGTATCGACCCGGAAACGGGCTATCTGCTCGTCGCGCATCCGCTCGTCACCCCTCTCGACCAGTGGCAACGTCCGCAACTGACGTTCCAGGTGCCACTGCAGATGGGCCGCGACCAGGCCGCTGGCCTGGCTGCGGTGCGACGAGGTGGACGCCTCGGCGAACTCCCAGTCCCCGTCGTGCAGGGCGATCATCAGGTCCAGCACGGCCTGCGCCGGTGTCGCCGAACCCGACGGCCGGCAGTGCACGCAGACGCTGCCGCCGGCGGCGATGTGGAAGGCCCGGTGTGGTCCCGGCGCGGCGCACCGGGCGCATTCGGCCAATGCCGGGGCCCAGCCCGCGATCCCCATGGCCCGCAGCAGGTAGGAGTCCAGCACCAGCTCCCGCGGCCGGCGGCCGGCCGCGACGGCCCGCAGCGCCGCCACCGTCAGGCTGTGCAGCTCGGGCACCGGGGCGTGTTCCTCACCGGCCAGCCGTTCGGCGGTCTCCAGCATGGCGCACGCGCACGTGTAACGGCCGTAGTCGTTGACGATGTCGGTGGCGAACGCGTCGATGGACTGCACCTGGGTGACGATGTCCAGATTCCGGCCGGGATGCAGTTGAACGTCGATGTGCGCGAACGGTTCCAACCGGGCCCCGAACTTGCTGCGGGTACGCCGCACCCCCTTGGCGACGGCGCGGACCACGCCATGCTCGCGGGTGAGTAGCGTCACGATCCGGTCGGCCTCGCCGAGCTTGTGCTGGCGCAGCACCACCGCTCGATCCCGGTACAACCGCATCGGGTCAGTCTCTCATCGCGTGCCGACACCGGCCGCACCGCAACGCCGGATATCCTGACATTCAGCATGGCTCTCACTCTTGGACTTCCCGGCAGTTCGTTCCCCACCCCCAAGCTCCCCACCCTCACCCAGCAGCTCTACCGCCTCGCCAGCGGCGCCACCACATCGCAACAGCTGGTCCGCCAATCCCTCGACGCGATCGAGGCCAGCCAGCCCACACTCAACGCGTTCCGGGTGGTGCTGACCGACAGCGCGATTGCCGAAGCCGCCGAAGCTGACCGTAAACGTGCTGCGGGCCAACATCTTCCGCTTCTCGGCATACCCATTGCCGTCAAGGACGACGTCGACGTCGCCGGTGTCCCGACCCGCTTCGGAACCCGAGGTGAGGTACCCCCAGCCACCGCCGACGCCGAGGTGGTGCGCCGGTTGCGGGCGGCCGGTGCGGTGATCGTCGGCAAGACCAACACCTGCGAGCTCGGCCAGTGGCCTTTCACCAGCGGACCCGGCTTCGGACACACCCGCAATCCCTGGTCACGCGAGCACAGCCCGGGCGGTTCCTCCGGTGGCAGCGCCGCCGCGGTCGCCGCCGGGCTGGTGCCGGCCGCCATCGGCTCCGACGGCGCGGGCAGCGTGCGGATCCCGGCGGCGTGGACGCACCTGGTCGGCATCAAACCGCAACGCGGCCGCATCTCCACCTGGCCGCTGCCCGAGGCGTTCAACGGCATCACCGTCAACGGGGTGCTGGCGCGCACCGTCACCGACGCCGCCATCGTGCTCGACGCCGCCTCCGGCAACGCCGACGGCGACCTGCACAAACCCGACCCCATCCGGGCGTCGGACTGGGTGGGCCGGGCTCCGGGTGCGCTGCGCGTCGCGGTGTCCGCCAAGTTCCCGTTCACCGTGTTCCGGGCCCGTCTGCACCCGGAGATCGAAGCCGCGCTGCACGAGACGGCGGGGCACCTGGAACAGCTCGGGCACACCATCACAGCCGCCGACCCGGACTACGGCCTGAAGATGTCCTGGAACTTCCTGTCCCGGTCGACGTCCGGGCTGCTGGAGTGGTCGCACCGGCTGGGTGACGGAATCCAGTGGGATAAGCGCACCGTGAGCAATATGCGCACGGGCCGGTTGCTCTCCGAACACGTACTGCGCAAGGCCAGGGCTGCCGAGGCCGAGGCGCAACGGCGGGTCGGCTGGATCTTCAATATCGCCGACGTGGTGCTGGCGCCCACCACCGCGCTGCCGCCGCCCCGTCTGCACGACTACGACGACCGGGGCAGCCTGGCCACCGACCGGGCCATGATCCGCGCCTGCCCGCTGACCTGGCCGTGGAATCTGCTGGGCTGGCCGTCGATCAACGTGCCCGCCGGATTCACGTCCGACGGTTTACCGATCGGGGTGCAGCTCATGGGTCCGCAGGGCAGTGAGCCCTTGTTGATTTCGCTGGCGGCCGCGCTGGAAGCCATCAGCGGCTGGATGACCAAGCAACCCGAACCGTGGTGGCTGGCGACCGAGCTGCAGTAATCTCTGCAGACCATGATCGCGATCCGCCGTGCCGTGCCCGTGCTCACCGTCGTTGCCGGCGCGGTCGTCGCGGCGCCGGCCGCCCATGCCGACAACATCCGGCTCAACAACAGCGTGATCGCCAACGTCTACACCATCCAGCATCAGGCCGGCTGCACCAACGACGTGACCAAGAACCCGCAGCTGCAACTGGCGGCCGAATGGCACGCCAATGACGTGCTGAACAACCGGGCTCTGGACGGGGACCTGGGGTCGGACGGTTCCACCCCGCAGTCGCGGGCCAACGCCGCCGGTTACAAGGGCACGGTGTCGCAGACCGTCGCGATCAACCCGGCGCTGGCCATCAACGGTATCGAGATCATGAACCAGTGGTACTACCGCCCGGACTACATGGCGATCATGAGCAACTGCGCCAACACCCAGATGGGCGTGTGGTCGCTCAACAGTCTGGACCGCAGCGTCGTCGTGGCGGTCTACGGCATCCCGGGCTGACGGCAGCTGGCGCAACCCCTAGAAGCCAAGCCGCCCAAGCTGTTTCGGGTCCCGCTGCCAGTTCTTCGCGATCTTGACGCGTAGATCCAGGTACACCTTGGTGCCCAGCAGCTTCTCGATCTGGGTACGCGCCGCGGTCCCGACCTCACGCAGTCGGGCGCCACCCTTGCCGATCACGATGCCCTTCTGGCTGTCGCGTTCGACGTAGAGCACGGCGTGCACGTCGATCAGGTCGTCGCGGTCCTCGCGCTGCTCCACGTCCTCGATCACCACGGCCAGCGAGTGCGGTAGTTCGTCGCGCACCCCCTCCAGCGCTGCCTCCCGGATCAGCTCGGCCATCAGGACTTCTTCGGGTTCGTCGGTGAGTTCACCGTCGGGGTAGTACGCCGGGCCGGGCGGCAGGTTGGCCACCAGCACGTCGGTGAGCACATCGAGCTGCTCACCGGCGGTGGCCGACACCGGCACGATCTCGACGTCGGGCCCGACCAATTCGCTGACCGCCAGCAGTTGCTCGGCCACCCGGTCCTTGGCGACCTTGTCGATCTTGGTGACGATGGCGATCAGCGTCGTCTTGGGAGCGACGGCGCGGATCTGCTGGTAGATCCAGCGGTCGCCGGGGCCGATCTTCTCGTCGGCCGGGATGCACAGGCCGATGACGTCGACCTCGGAGTAGGTGTCCTTGACCAGATCGTTGAGCCGCTGTCCGAGCAGCGTGCGCGGGCGGTGCAAACCCGGCGTATCGACCAGGATGATCTGGAAGTTCTCACGGTGCACGATGCCGCGGATGGTGTGCCGGGTGGTCTGCGGCCGGTTGGAGGTGATGGCAACCTTCTGCCCCACCAGCGCGTTGGTCAACGTCGACTTACCGGTGTTGGGCCGGCCGACGAAACAGACGAAGCCGGAGCGGAATTCGGCTGTCATGCGGGGTTGCCCGCCCGGTCGGTGACGATGACGGCCGCCGCCGGCGACAGCTCCCGCACCGCCGCGACACCCGCGTCCTCGGCCGAACCACCCAGCAGCACTGCAGCTTCCAGGCCGACGGCCCCGCTCGACACCGCCGCGGCCACGGCGGCCTGCAGCGCGGTCAGGGTGAGCGCCGACAGGGCGACCGGGGCACCGGCGTAGGTACGACCGTCCTGATCGCGCACCGCGGCACCTTGGGTGGCCTCGGCCCGGCCCATCGCACCGCGGGCCAGCACCACCAGCTTGGCGTCCTCCTCGGACAGACTCATTGCGCTTCCTCTTCTTCCGTCTTGTCCGGACTGATCAGCACCGTGCCGATCCGCACCCGACCGCGGTGATCCGGTCCGCCCTCGGCGCGCAACCGTAAACCATCCCAGGTCACCTCGGCACCGGGAAGCGGCACCCGGCCCAATTCGTGGGCGAGCAGCCCACCGACGGTGTCGACCTCCAGGTCCTCGCCGATCTCCAGCTCCTCGTACAGCTCACCGAGATCTTCGATCGGCAACCGCGCCGACACCCGGAACTGTCCGTCGCCCACTTCTTCCCAGGGCGCCACCTCACCGGCGTCGTATTCGTCGTTGATCTCGCCGACGATCTCCTCCAACACGTCCTCGATGGTGACCAGCCCGGCGATCGCGCCGTACTCGTCGACCAACAGCGCCATATGGTTACGGTCGCGCTGCATCTCACGCAGCAGGGCGTCCAACGGCTTGGAGTCGGGCACGAACACCGCGGGCCGCATCAACTCACCCACTCGGGTGTCGAACCGCCCACCCGACGAATACGAGTGCTGCACCAGGTCTTTCAGATAGACCACGCCCACCACGTCGTCGACGTTCTCGCCGATCACCGGCAGCCGGGAGTGCCCGCTGCGCACCGCAAGCGAGGTGGCCTGGGTGGCGGTCTTGTCGCCTTCGATCCACACCATCTCGGTGCGGGGCACCATCACCTCACGGGCCGGGGTGTCACCGAGTTCGAACACCGACTGGATCATCTTGCGCTCGTCGTCGGCCACCACGCCGCGCTGCTGGGCAAGATCGACGACCTCACGCAGCTCGATCTCGGAAGCGAACGGGCCATTGCGGAAGCCACGGCCGGGGGTGAGCGCGTTGCCGATCAGCACCAGCAGCCGGCTGATCGGTGTCAGCAGCACCGAAATGGCCTGCAGCGGAAGGGCAGCGGCCAACGCGATGCTGTAGGCGTTCTGTCGCCCGACGGTGCGCGGCCCCACTCCGATGGCCACGAAGCTGACCACCACCATGATCGCGGCCGCGGCCACCAACCCCCACCCGACACCGAGGTAGCCATCCAGATACGAGACCAGCAGCACGGTCGCGCTCACCTCGCAGGCGATGCGCAACAGCACCACGAGGTTGATGTAGCGGGGCCGGTCGGCCATGACCTGAGCCAGCCGGGTCGCACCCGGCCGCTCCTCACGCACCATCTCGTCGACCCTGGCGATGGACGCCGTACCGATGGCGGCATCCACCGCGGCGAACAACCCGCCCAGGCCGACCAGGAAGATCGCACCCAGCAGCGCGGCCACCCCTGTCACGGTGCGTCGAAGTATCGCGACTTGTCGAGCAGCCGTCGATCCTTCTCGGTCTGCCGATCCTGGCGATAGGTCTGCACCTGATCGGCCACCCACTCCTCGAGCAGGCGCCGCTGCAGGGCGAACATCTCTTTCTCCTCGTCAGGTTCGGCATGGTCGTAGCCGAGCAGGTGCAAGACTCCGTGCACCGTCAACAACGCCAGCTCCTGACCGAGCGAATGCCCGGCTTGTTCGGCCTGTTTGGCGGCGAATTCCGGGCACAACACGATATCGCCCAACATCGACGGACCCGGCTCGGCGGCGTCGGGCCGCCCGCCCGGCTCCAATTCGTCCATCGGGAAGCTCATCACGTCGGTGGGCCCGGGCAGGTCCATCCAGCGCATGTGCAGGTCGGCCATCGCCGCCGTGTCCAGCAACACCATCGACAGCTCGGCTGCCGGGTTGACGTCCATCTGGCCGATGACGAACTTGGCGACGCTGATGAGCTCTTCCTCGGATACGTCGTACCCGGATTCGTTGGAGACCTCGATGCTCATGCGGCTCCCTCGCAGGCTCGGGTCCCGCATGCCAGCTGTTGATTCGCTCCGCAAACTCCGCTCATCTACGCGGCCGCCCATTCGACGAACGACGCTGGCCCCGGTTCAGCAGGGACGAATCGTCATGGCGAGCATAGGCATCCACGATCTCCGAGACCAACCGGTGCCGTACCACGTCGGCGCTGGTGAGCTCGGCGAAGTGGATATCGTCGATACCGTCCAGGACGTTCATCGCCGCGCGCAGCCCGGAAGCCTGGCCACCCGGCAGATCGACCTGCGTGATATCGCCGGTGACAACGATTTTCGAGTTGAAACCGAGCCGGGTCAGGAACATCTTCATCTGCTCGGCGGTGGTGTTCTGCGCCTCGTCGAGGATGATGAACGCGTCGTTGAGGGTCCGCCCGCGCATGAACGCCAGCGGCGCGACTTCGATCACGCCCGACGCCAGGAAGTTGGTGATGACGTCCGGGTCGATCATGTCGTGCAGCGCGTCGTACAGCGGCCGCAGGTAGGGATCGATCTTCTCGGTCAGGGTGCCGGGCAGGAAGCCAAGGCGCTCACCGGCTTCCACCGCCGGACGGGTCAGGATGATCCGGTTGACCTGCTTGGACAGCAGGGCGGCGACAGCCTTGGCCATCGCCAGATAAGTCTTGCCGGTGCCCGCCGGCCCGATGCCGAACACGATGGTGTGATCGTCGATCGCGTCGACATAGCGCTTCTGGTTCACCGTCTTGGGCCGGATGGTCTTCCCACGCCTGGTCAAGATGTCCAAGGTGAGCACCTCGGCCGGGGACGCATCGGCTTCCCCGGTCATCATGGACACGCTGCGCCGGATGGCGTCGGGATTCAGCGGCTGACCGGCCGCCAGCACGGCCACCAGCTCACCGATGACACGTTCGGCCAGCGCCACCTCGGCCGGATCACCGGACAGTGTGACGGCATTGCCGCGGACGTGGATATCGGCTGCGAGCAGGGTCTCGAGGGTGCGCAGGTTCTCGTCGGCCGAACCGAGCAGGCCCACGACAGCGTCGGGCGGAACTGTGATGCTGCTGCGCACCTGGCGGGAGGGCGAGTCAGCGGTCGTCTCGCGGGGCGTCACGTGGTGTTTCGTGCCTGCTTTCTGTGCTCAAGAGTAGGTCTGGACTACGTGTTGCCAGTTTAGCGCTGGTCACCGACCTGACCCAACGGTTGAGGGCCACCCCGGATTACGGGGTGGCCCTCAACGACAGTTGTCTGGCGTGTCAGCGCTTGTCAGTGGCTCTGGTGCACCGAGGTGTCGACCTGCGGCACGCTCACGCTCTGACCGTTGTCGTGCACCCACTGGTTGTGTGCAACATCGGCTTGAGCCGGGCCGGCCAGACCCAGGACGGCGGCCGCCATACCGGCCGCGATGACGCTGACAAATCCGAACTTCTTCATCTTGCTTCCCGCTTCTTTCCTCTTCGTGTACCGGCGTTTCCCGCGCCGGTCTGACATGAAGAACGGGAAAGGTGGGATGTTTCATTCCGGTTAAACGCCCCTTTTGACCAGGAGTGACGTGATTCACGGGCACCCCGCGACGAGGGCCGCTTCACAGCCGCCGACGTGCCGGTGGCCGTGGATCCCTCAGTCGCGCGGCCCCACGGTCACCGCATCCTGCTCGGGCGCGTCAGCGAGTGGTTCCACGTCCTCGCCGGCCAGCACCTTGCGCATCCGGTCCTTGTCCAGCTGGCCCTCCCAGTTGGCAACGACAAAGGTTGCCACGCAATTGCCGAGGAGGTTCACCGACACCCGCATCGAGTCCATGATCCGGTCGGCACCCAGCAACAGCGCGACCGCAGCGACCGGGATCGCCCCGTGCCCGATGGCCGCCACCGTCGCCGACAACGCCAGGAAGGAGGAGCCGGGCACGCCGGCCATACCTTTCGAGGTGAGCATGAGAACCAGCACCGCGGTGATCTGTTCGCCCAGGCTCAGATCCACGCCGAGTGCCTGGGCCAGGAACAACACGCAGATCGACAGGTACAGGGTCGCGCCGTCCAGGTTGAACGAGTAGCCGGTGGGCACCACCAGACCCGTGGTGGTGCGCGAGCATCCGGCGTTGGCGAGTTTGGCCATGATGCGCGGCAGCACCACCTCGGTGGACGCCGTGCCGAGCGCCAGGAACAGTTCATCCTTGATGTACACCACGAACTTCCACAGGTTCACCCCGGCGAAGACCCTCGCGATCACCGCGAGGATGAGGATGAACAGCACCGCTGCCAGGTAGCAGGCGGCGATCAGCTTGCCGTAGCTGGCCAGTGAACCGATGCCGTACTGACCGATGATGTAGGCCATCGCCCCGAACGCCCCCAACGGAGCCAGACGCATCACCCAGCCGATGACGGTGAAGAAGATGTGGCTGAGGTGGTCGACGAACTCCAGGATCACCGGCGGCCCGGACTCACCGAACTTGGCCAGGGCCAACCCGAACAACACCGCGAAGAACAGCACCTGCAACAAGGCGTTCTCCGCGAACGCCGACACCACCGAGGTCGGGATGATGTTGAGCAGGAACTCGACGGTGTGCGGAAGCTCGCCGTTACTGGTCTTCTTGGCCACCGCTTCGGCCCCGGTGGCCAACGTCTGCGCATCGATGGAGAACCCTGCGCCCGGTTTCAGCAGATTGCCGACCACCAGTCCGAAGAGCAGCGCGAAGGTGGTGACCGCCTCGAAGTAGATGAGCGCCTTCACCCCGATGCGGCCCACCGATTTCAGGTCGCCCACATGGGCGATACCGAGAACCACCGTGCAGAAGATGATGGGCGCGATGAGCATCTTGATGAGCTTGATGAACCCGTCGGCCAGCGGTTTGAGGGCGCCACCCACCTCGGGCCACAGCCAGCCGACCAGGATGCCCGCGACGATGGCGACCACCAACTGCACGAACAGTGACGTGTACCAGGGCGGTTTGTTGGCCAGCCGGACCATCTCGCTGTGCGGGGGCTCGATCGCGGTACTCATGGCGCGACGCTATGAAGTCCCCGTCACCGCGCTGTGTAGCGAATGTTTCCCACACGAAACGGCTCGAATATATGCACTAGACATTCCAGCGTCCGGTCAGCACACCGATCGCACCGAGTGCCACCGCTGCGGCAGTGGACGTGCGCAGCACCGTCGGCCCCAGCCGCACCGCGACCGCGCCGGCGCCGGTGAGGGTGGCGATCTCCTCGTCGGTGATGCCGCCTTCCGGCCCCACCATCAGCGTCACCGAATCTGCTTGGGCCACATCGAGATCGGCGAGCGCAACGGTGGCCGACTCGTGCAGAACCACGGTCAGCCCGGCGATCCGGCCGGCCAGTTCGGCCGTGCTGCGCACCCCGTCGACGGTCGGGATGTACGCGCGCCGCGACTGCCGGGCCGCCGAACGGGCCACCGCGCCCCACCGGCGCAAACCCTTGTCCACCTTGGCCCCCGATTCCCAGCGGGCCACGCACCGCTGGGCCTGCCAGGCCACGAACGCATCCGCGCCCGCCTCGGTGGCCAATTCGATCGCCAGCTCGGAGCGCTCGGCTTTCGGCAGCGCCTGCACGACGGTGACCGGTGGCGTCGGCGCCGCGATGGTGGCGATGGACAGCACCTTTGCGACCAGCCTGCCCTTGGTGGCCTCCTCGACGACACAGTGTGCGACCGTGCCGGCACCGTCACCGAGGTCGAGTTCCTCACCCGGGCGGAAGCGGCGCACCGTGGCCGCGTGGTGGCCTTCTTCACCGTCGACGACGGCGAGCTCGCCTGGCCCGGGCAGGGCGTCGACATAGAACAGCGCCCTGCTCATGCTCCGACCGCTTGCTCTGGCCGCATGCGCGATCCCGCTTCGCTTCTCGCTGGGCACATGCGCGATCCCGCTCCGCTTCTCGCTCTAACGCCCGGAGAAGGTTTCCCGCAGGCGGCTGAACAGGCCGCCGTTGGTCGAGGACGCACCGTGTGCGGAGCGGACCTCGGCCACGTCGCGGGAGCGGTGCGCCTTGAGTTTGCCCAGCAAGTCGGTGTCGGTGGCGTCCAACCGAGTCGGGACGAGCACCTCGATATGGGCGTGCAGGTTGCCGCGGACGCCGGATCGCAGGTGCGGCATGCCGTGCCCGCGCAGCGTCGTCACCGAACCGGGCTGCGTACCCGCCGGGATGGTGATCTCGGTGGCGCCGTCCAGGATGTCCTCCACGGTGACCGAGGTACCCAGCGCCGCGTCGAACATCGGCACCGACACCGTGCAATGCAGATCGTCACCGTCGCGGACGAAGATGTCATGCGGTTGCTCATGCACCTCGACGTACAGATCGCCGGCCGGGCCGCCGCCCGGGCCGACCTCGCCCTGAGCCGCGAGCCGCACCCGCATCCCGTCGCCGACACCGGCCGGGATCTTCACGCTGACCTCACGCCGGGCCTGGACCCGGCCGTCGCCACCGCAGCGGTGGCACGGATCGGGGATCACCTCACCGACGCCGCCGCACACCGGGCACGGCCGCGACGTCATCACCTGGCCGAGCAGCGAGCGCTGCACGGTCTGCACCTCGCCATGGCCGTGGCAGGTGTCGCAGGTGACCGGGCTGGACGTGCCGTTCGTGCCCTTACCGTGGCACAGATCGCACAGCACGGCGGTATCGACGGTGACCTGCTTGGTGACACCGGTGGCGCATTCGGACAGATCCAGGCGCATCCGCAGCAGCGAATCGGAACCTGGCCGCACCCGGCCGATCGGGCCACGCGACCCGCCGCCCCCGCCGAAGAAAGCCTCGAAGACGTCACCGAGACCGCCGAAACCACCGAACCCGCCCGCGCCCGCACCGGCGCCAGCGTTCTCCATCGGGTCGCCGCCCAAGTCGACGATGCGGCGCTTCTCCGGATCGGAGAGCACCTCATAGGCCAGGCTGATCTCCTTGAACCGCGCCTGCGCCTCCTCGTCCGGATTGACGTCGGGATGCAGTTCGCGCGCCAACCTGCGGTAGGCGCGCTTCAGCTCCGAATCGCTGGCGCCCTTGCTCACGCCGAGCAGACCGTAATAATCGCGTGCCACGTACAACCCTCTTTCATGCCGCCCAGCGGCCGTCCCCTAGCGGGTGCCCAGAACCTCGCCAATATAGAGAGCAACTGCGGCGACATTGGCAATGGTTCCCGGATAGTCCATCCGAGTGGGACCGACCACACCCATGCCGCCGTACACCTTGCCCGAGCTGCCGTACGCGGTGCTCACCACCGACGTCCCCGCCATCTGCTCGGCCTCGGTCTCGTGCCCGATACGCACGGTGACCTTACCGGCCTCCTGCTGCGCGGCCAGCAGCCGCAGCACCACCACCTGCTCCTCCAGGGCTTCGAGCACGGATCGAAGCGACCCCCCGAAGTCGGCCGTGTTACGGGTCAGGTTGGCCGTGCCGCCGAGCAACAGACGCTCCTCGGTGTGCTCGACCAGCGTCTCGACCAGCACCGTGGCCGCCCGGCCGATGGCGTCACCGAGGCCGCCGTGGCCGTCGAAGGCGCTGGCCAGGTCGGCCACCGCGACCGACGCGGTGGCCAGTGGCTTGCCGTCCAACGCGGCGCCGAGCCGCTCACGCAGCTGGGACAGCTCGTGGTCGGAGATGGCGTCCCCGAGTTCGACCACCCGCTGATCCACCCGCCCGGTGTCGGTGATGACCACCAGCAGCAGCTTGGCCGGGGTGAGCGCCACCACCTCGAGATGGCGCACCGTCGAGGTGGACAACATCGGGTACTGGACGATGGCGACCTGCCGGGTGAGCTGCGCCAGCAGCTTCACCGCGCGCCGCAGCACATCGTCGAGGTCCACGCCCGACTCCAGGAATTGCAGGATGGCGCGCCGCTCGCTGCCCGACAGCGGTTTGACATCGTCGAGGCGATCGACGAACTCCCGGTAGCCCTTCTCGGTGGGCACGCGGCCGGAACTGGTGTGCGGCTGGGCGATGTAGCCCTCCGCCTCCAGCACCGCCATGTCGTTGCGAACGGTCGCGCTGGACACGCCGAGGTTGTGACGTTCGACGAGCGCCTTGGAACCGATGGGTTCCTTGGTGGTCACGAAATCGGCGACGATGGCACGCAGTACCTCGAAGCGACGGTCGTCGGCACTACCCACTGTTCACCTGCCTTCACGCTTGCGGTCGTCAGCCCATTTTACGGGCACCAGCAGCAGGTATTCACGTTGGCAAGGACACCGCGCGCCTCGTGGGATTAACCTCGTCGCATGGGAGCCCGCCGGTGATCTTCAAAGGAGTCCGCGACGGCAAACCTTATCCCGAACACGGCCTGTCGTATCGGCAGTGGTCCCAGATCCCGCCCCGCCAGATCCGGTTGGACGAACTGGTCACCACCACCACGGTGCTCGCCCTGGACCGGCTGCTGTCGGAGGACTCGACGTTCTATGGCGACCTGTTCCCGCACGCCGTGCGCTGGCAGGGCGTGATCTATCTGGAAGACGGTCTGCACCGCGCAGTGCGGGCGGCGCTGCGCAACCGCACGGTGCTTCACGCCCGCGTCTTCGACATGGACGACGGCGCCATCCCGCAGACCTGAGCGAGCCGGCCGTCAGTCCAGCGTGCTGGACCCCATCCCGGCCAGATCACCGATGACGGCGCGAATCTGTTCGGTGACCGAGCGCAGCGTCGACCACAATTGCGGAGCAGCGCGGGTCAGCGGCCAGGTCGCCGCGGCCAGCGTCGTCGTGCACACCGTGGCCGCCAGCGACACCGGCACATGCGCGGGATCCATCAGGTCGCTCTCGGCGAACGGCCCGGCTTCGGCGGACACCATGGAGTCGGTGAACCTGCGCAGCGAGCGGCCGGTGCCGCGCAGCGCCTCGACGGCGGCCACGACGGACTGCCGGTCCTGCACCTCGGCGTGCAGCGCCGCCACGGTGACACCGAGGTGTTCGGCCAGCAGATCATCACGCATGTGCTCGATGTGCGTGCGAATGTCGTCCTGCTCGGCACCGGTGGCCTCGAGGCCGAGATCACATTCGCTGTCGAACCCCATGGACCTGTTGTTGAGGTTGGACGAGCCGATGCGCAGAAAGTGATCGTCCACGATCATCACCTTGGAGTGCACGTAGACCGGCACCGCGCCCTGCACCACCGGCCAGTAGATCCCGAGTCGGCCGTGCTCGTCGGCGGTCCACAGCAGCCGCACCAGGCGCTCGCGCGCACTGTCCATGGACTCCTGCTCCAGTCGGCTCTCCGAGCTGCGGGGCAGCACGATGATCACCTCGGGGCCGTCCGGTTCTCGCAGTCGGGTTGCCAGCGCCTCCGCCAAGCCGCGCGCGGCGAGGTACTGATTCTCCAGATAGATGACGCGGCGTGCCGACGCAATTGCGGCCAGGTTAAGCGCCTCGATCTCCCGTACCTCATCCCGGCCCGGCAGCGTCGGCGAGGTCCGCGCCACGCCCACCTCGACGTCGCGCAATGCGGGGCGGCACCGGCGCGGCCACGCCGATGTCCGGGCAGCCAAGGCGGGCAACGCCTGCCCGGTGGCCGTTCGCCAGCGGTCACGGGCCAGCTCGGCAAGAACCCGCGCGGCCGGTCCGTCGACCACCGTCGCCACCTCGTGACGCGGTCCGTACGGTTGGCCTGCCGCGCGCCGGCCGGGGGCGTCGGGCTCGTGACCGCGCGTATCCCATCGCCCCAACGTCAGGTCGATTCCGCCGCAAAACGCCACCACGTCGTCGACGACGACGATCTTCTGATGATGCACCGCTCCCAACGGGTGGGCACCGTCGACGGCGAAATGCAGCCGAGAAGAGGTCACGCGATTGAGCCACGAGGTGGGGATGGGACCGATCCAGTACGGGTCGAAGGTGCGCAGTAGACGCAGATTCGATTTGAGGAGATACACCTGCAGGCCCGGCCGGTGCCACAACAGGGCGTGCAGGAAGGTCATCAGGTGATTGGGCCCCGGCAAAACGGGATCGGTTGCCTCGAAAGGCATTCGGGAATCGAGATCCCAGCCGACGACGATGATGCGGTGCCGCGCACGCAACATCGCAGATTTCACATGGCACAGATAGTCGGCCCCGTCGATGATCGGCGCATACCGTTTGGCCTGCGCCACTTGCCAGCACGTTTCACCCGGGCGCAGTAACCGGCCGCTGCCGATCGGCTCGACGGCGCCGTCCGGCGCCGGGGTCTCCGGCAGAACGGACCCCCGCATATGTCATCTCCTCTTCGCGCCCCGACACGCTTGCCGCGCAGGCATATTGCCGAGATCTACCCAGTGTGACCGGCAACCAAACGCGAAAACGGGCGTTGTGACGCAGAACTCATCTACGTTCCGGCTCTGCTTGTCCGACTGGGCGGCGCGGGTCCACCCCGAGCAAACGCTTGCCCACAGCGGTGGCCACCAGGAGTGTGCGGGTGATGACCCGCACGGTCGTACGGAGCGGATCCATGATGTTCCCTTCTGCGCGGCGAGCACGGCGGTTGGCCGCGGCGGCGTCTGGTCACGTGCCCAAAACGCCACCGCAGCAGCCATTTCCGCGTGTGTCGATCAGGCCGGCGGCATGAGCACGGTATCGATCAAATACACCGTGGCGTTGGCGGTGTGCACGCCGCCACAGACAACCGAGGCGCCGTCGACCTTGAGGTCGTTCGGAGATCCGGTGACAGTCACCGGGGCGCCCTGCACCGTGGTGTGGGTACCGACGATGTCGTGCGGACCGACCTGACCCGGCACCACGTGGTAGGTCAATACGCTGCTCAGGAGCGGGGCGTCGACCTTGAGCTTGTCGATGGTTCCCGGGTCGACCTTGGCGAAGGCCGCATCCACCGGCGCGAACACCGTGAACTGTCCGCCGTCGAGGGTGTCGACGAGATTGACGTCCGGGTTGAGCTTGCCGGACACCGCGGCGGTCAGCGTGGTCAGCAGCGGATTGTTCGACGCGGCCACGGTGACCGGTTCTGTTGCCATACCCGCGACCGAACCCGGGCCGGTAGGAACCTGTTTGGCGTAGTCCGCGCATCCGGGTCCGACCGGGCTCATCACGGGCTGGGCGGCCGCGACCCCGGCAGTCGCACCCGATATCGCCACAACGACGGCGGCGCTCGCCGCCGCCCGCGCCAGCATGTTCATACCTCTGCGTCCTCCTTCAACACCGACGGCGGCCTCGCCGTCACATCAACACCGACAGCAGTCATTCGGAGCCGCCCTCGTACCGGATGGCCTGGATACCTTGACACCGTGCCGACTTTCGGTGGGATGCGAAATGGACTCCGTCGCCGCCGCCTGGCGTAGCTTGGGCGCATGAGCGCAGCGCCGGAACCAGAATGCGACGTGCTGGTGGTGGGTGCCGGCCTGGCCGGTCTGCGGTGTGCCGCGGTGCTCGCCGCCCACGGTCGCAGCGTTGAGGTGTGGGAGGCCGGCGAACGCGTCGGTGGTCGAGTCCGCACCGACCTCATCGACGGCTATCGCTGCGACCGCGGATTCCAGGTGCTCAACCCGTCCTACCCGGAATTGCGGAAGGCCGTCGATCTCACGGCGCTGGGGCTGCAGGCATTCGAACCCGGGATCGCGATACGGCGTGACACCGACGCGATTCGGTGGACCCATCCGTTGCGCGCGCCGACCCGCATCCCCGAGATGCTGCGCCACGGCGGACTGTCGACCCGCGAGATGATCGCGTTGGCGCGGTGGGCTGCACCGGCTATCCGACCGAGGGCACTGACCGCCGGTCGAGGCGACATCGCTCTCGTCGATGCGCTGGAACGCGCCGGTGTCGACGGTCTGCCGCGCCGCGTCGTGCAACGATTCCTGGCCGGCGTCGTCCTCGAAGACGAGGCAAGCACATCCAACGCCTTCGTCCTGCTGCTGGCCCGGATGTTCGCGCTCGGCACACCGGGTCTGCCCGAGGACGGGATGCAGGCCCTTCCCGATCTCCTCGCCGCAGCGCTGAAAGATCGTATCGCCCTGCAGCGCAGAGTAACTCAGATCACCCGGCGAGGCTCTGGTTGGGTTGTCAGCAGTGACGGACACCGGGTGTGCGCCCGGCACGTCGTGGTGGCCACCGACCCCATGTCGGCCGCGGCGTTGACCGGCCTACCCGCCCCGACGATGCGCGGTGTGGTCACCGACTGGTGGGCGACCGACGAACCGCTGCCGGGCCCGGCCATGCTCTGGATCGACGGCCGCGCCACCCCACCTGGGCCCGTCCTCAACTGCGCTGTCATCTCCTCCGCCGCACCCAGTTACGCACCCACGGGACACCATCTGATCGCGGCGTCGGCGTTGCTGTCGCCCGCCGGGGAACCGCCGACCGAAGCGATGATGCGGGCCCACGCCGGGGACATCCTGGCCGCGGCCTCGGTGTCGCGTTGGCAACCGGTGGCCCGGCATGTCGTCGCCCAGGCCCTGCCTGCGCAGCCCGCGCCGCTTCGCGTACGCCAGCCGATCCGCACGCCGGAGGGTCTATGGGTGTGTGGAGATCATCGCGATACCGCGTCGATCCAGGGTGCCCTGGTCAGCGGACGCCGCGTCGGCGCGGCCATCGCACACACACCGTGAAAGACCTTGGCTGATCACGGTTTCGCGGCCCGATCACGACGGTGGACGAACCACCACAGCAGGACACCGCCGGCCAGGATGGAGACCGCAATGCCCAGTTCGAGCATGCCGCCGTAGCCGGTGATCGAGAACCCGGTGGCGCCCACCACCAACATCACCGCCAAGAGCACCGCCAGCCCGATCGACAATGGCACGAAGACCCTTGGCAAGCGGATGGGCCGGACCGCGTCCGGGCGATCCTTGCGCAGCACCGCGAACCCGGCGACCGCCAGCACGTGGGCCAGGATGTAGCCCAGATTGCCGGTGACGATGATCGCCAACGGCTGCTGCAGCACCACGAGTAGGACGACGTTGAGCACCAGCATGACGTTGAGGGCGCGCACCGGAACACCACGGCGGTTCAGCGTGCCCACCGCGCGAACGGTGACACCTTCTTTGCCCATGTTGAACAGCACCCGCGACGCATCGGCGACCGAGGTGAGCATGACCAGTACCAGGGAGGCGATGAGGCACAGCACCATCACACCGGCACCGGCGCCGGTCAGTTCCGAGAAGCTGGCGACGAAGAAGGTGGCCGGGTCGGCCTCGATCGCGGACTCGCCGGCGAATCCGCCGAGCGTGAGCGGCACGAGGAAGAACACCCCGAGGCAGAACAATGCGGAGGCGCGGATCGCCCGCGAGGTGTCCCGGACCGGGTCGCGATACTCGGAGGCGAAGGTGGCGCACACCTCGACGCCCAAGGTCGTCCACGCCATCACGTACAGCCAGACGATCGCGGTGTGCAGCCCCGTCAGACCGTGCAACTTCCACGTCAGGTCCATGGGCGCCCAGTCGGCGTTGAACAGCGGAAAGACGATGAAGACGGCGAGCGGGATCATGAGGATGGCCGCCGTCACGTACACGAACGCCATGGTGACGCGGACGCCGATGATGTTGATGCCGTACAGGATGAAGATGACCGCGAGCCCCACCAGGATCGGGAAGTTCAGGTGCAACGGACCGGCATCGAAGGACCACTGTTGGTCGGGAAACCACTGTGACTGCACGAGCAGGCCGGTGAACGCACCGTAGGTGGCCAGGTTGGATCCCCAGGGCAGCCAGTAGCCGACGCCGGCCAGCGGCGCCAGCCAGGGCACCCGGTTCTTCCACGCTTCGGCGGCGTAGCCGGCGATCCCACCGGACGCCTCGGGGAACATGGCCGCCAACTCGATGTAGATCCAGTTCACCCCGAGCGCGATGATCATCGAGATGGCCCACAAGACGGCAGCGCCCCAACCCCCGAGGCCCGCGATCGATGCGCCGAGGGTCGCCACCAGCGCGGCGGGCATCGTCATGGCCATGGCGAACCCGTCGAACCAACGCATCTTGCGGGGTAGCTTTACTTCCCCCGACAACGGTTCGACGAGCGAATTGTCTTTTGTGGTCACGGAATCAGACCTCCAGTGCTGGACGAGCGATGACGGTCGGGTGGTGAACCCCGGCGGCGCGACGGCGAGACCGACGGGTTGCGAGCAGAACCCCGGCGTACATAGGCAGTCGCCGCGGCGGTGACGCAGACTACGGACGGTACCGTGACCATCGCGAAATATCCAGCGTTTCACAAGGTTTCGCACAGGCGAGGACTACCGACGCGAAGTCCGGACATGCCGACGTCACGCCCGTCCAGTAGGCCGGCGCACCAGATATGTTGCCTGTCAGCGGGATCGGATCATGCCGGCCTGAAGGAGTCGTGCGCCGAACGTGGTGCGTGTTTAACCATGACATGGCGCGCCACGGTGTATTCGGCCACCGCCGCGTGGCTCATATCCTTCCCGAAACCACTTGCCTTGACTCCCCCGTGCGGGGCCTCGGAGGCGATCGGCAGATGATCGTTGATCCAGGTGACGCCGGCGTCCAGCACATGCGCGACCCGCAGCCCGCGGGCACCGTCGGTGGTCCACACCGACGACGCCAATCCATAGCGCGAATCGTTGGCCAGCGCGATCGCGTGTTGCTCGTCCCGGAACGGCAGGGCCACCAGCACAGGCCCGAATACCTCTTCCTGCACGATCTCGGCGGTCTGCGGGGCACCGGTGATCAACGTCGGCGGGTAGTAGGCCCCCGGCCCGTCGGGCAGGGCACCACCGGCACGTACCGTCGCACCTGCGGCCACTGCCCGTTCGACGAAACCGTGCACGCGCGCGCGGTGCTCCACACTGATCAACGGGCCGATATCGGTTTCCGGATCGTGCGGATCACCCACCCGAATATCGTTGAACTGTTTGGCTATTCGATCCACCAGCGCATCGAAGACGGTTTCGTGGGCGTACACCCGGGTGGCCGCCGTACAGTCCTGCCCCGAGTTGTACGTCGCGCCCATGGCGATCCCGGCGGCGGTGGCGTCCAGGTCGGCGTCGTCGAAGACCAGGCACGGCGCCTTGCCACCGAGTTCCAGATGCACCCGGGCGCCGCGTTCGGCGGCTGTCGCCATCACGTGCCGGCCCGCGCGGGTCGACCCGGTGATGGAGACCAGTTGGACCCGTTGGTCGGCGACCAGCGCCTCGCCCACCTCACCATCACCGGTGACCACTTCCAGCACGCCGGCCGGGATACCGGCCTGCACCGCGAGTTCGGCGATGAGCAGGGTGCTGCCGGGGGTTGCCGGTGCCGGCTTGACGACGATGGTGTTGCCTGCGGCGATGGCCGGACCGATCTTCCACAACGCCATGATCATCGGGAAGTTCCACGGGGCGATACCCACCACCGGGCCGACGGGCCTGCGCACGACCATCGAGGTGTAACCCTCGCTCAACACGCCGGCGCCGCTGCCCTCCAAAGACCGTGCAGCACCGGCAAAGAAGCGCAGGTTGTCGGTCCCGAACGGCAGTTCGCCAGCCCGGAACACCGCGTGGGGCTTGCCCGATTCGGCAACCTCCAGCGCGGTCAACTGGTCGGCGTGCGCATCGATCAGATCCGCCCAGCGCAGGATCGGCCGGGCCCGGTCTCCCGCGGTGCGCCGCGACCATTCATCGAACGCCTCGGCCGCCGCCGAGACGGCGTCCGTCGCGTCCTCGACAGACGCCTCGGAGATGGTGCCGGACGGCCGACCGGTGGCGGGGTCGACCAATGTTCGGACTCTCCCGCGCCCCTCGACGCGCCGCCCTCGGTGGAATCGTCCTGCGCTCATGCGCACTCCTCTAACTGTTGAAGCCGACGCCGAATCGGTCGAGCACGCGCAGAAGCGTTCCCCTGCGGCCTGTTTCATCTTCCCGGGCCAGAGCCGCGCGAGTGATCCCGACGGCCGGCCAGCGCAGCGGTTCGGGCGGGAACGGCACAGCCATCCCGGTGATCGCCTTGAGCCGCGTGCGTTCGGTGTCGCGCTTGGCAAGCAGGTCGAGCGCCACCCGCGCCCCGAACCGGGTGGAGGCCACACCGAGACCGGTGAAGCCGACCGCATACGCGACCCGGCCGCCGTACCCCGTCCCGAAGATCGGGGTGAAGCGAGTGGTGGTGTCGATGACGCCGCCCCAGCGGTGCGTGAAACGCACATCGGCCAGCTGCGGGAAGGTCTCCCGGAAATGGCGCGCCAGCAAGCGATGTGACGCATCACGTTGTTCCAGCTCCGGTGCCACCCGGTTGCCGAAGTGATACACGGCGTCATAGCCGCCCCAGAGGATCCGGTCGTCCCGGGTGCGCCGGAAGTAGTGGAACTGGTTGCCGGCGTCGGTGAGTCCCTGGTTCTGCTCCCACCCGAGCGAGGCGAGTTGGTCGGTGGTCAGCGGCTCCGTCGCGAGTACGTAGTCGTATACCGGAAGCACCCAGGCCCGCAACCGCCGCAGCAATGGCGGGTAGGCGTTCGAGGCAAGCAGGACATGCCCTTCGGTGCGGACCTCGCCGCGCTCGGTCTGCACCACCAGCGTGGCACCGCGGCGGCTGATGCCGGTGGCTGCAGTCTGTTCGAAAACGCGGGCGCCGAGTGTCTCGGCCGCCCGGCGAAGTCCCTGCACGAGCGCCATCGGATCGACAAGACCGCCAGAGTGGGAACGCAATCCGGCGAGGAAGACCGGGGACGCGATGTCGGCGCGCACCTCGTTGCGGTCCAAGAACTCGACCTTCTCACCACGGCGGGCGTGCGCGTCGGCCGCCTCTCGCAGCGCGGCCACCTGGTGCTCGGTACGCGCCAGCGTGGTCTTGCCCACCATGCGCAGATCGGCATCGATCCCATGCGCAGCGACGAAATCGGCGATCTGCGAGACGTTCTCGCGTCCCAGCCGTTGCAGCTCGTCCAGTTCATCCGGCCAGAGGGCCGTGCCGTGGGCGATGCCATGGGTAAGTGACTCAGAGACGAATCCCCCGTTGCGCCCCGATGCACCGGATCCGACCCACTGCTGCTCGAGCACCACAACGTCGCGCGCCGGATCGGCAGTGAGCGCCTCGATCGCCGCCCACAGGCCGGTATAGCCGGCGCCGACGATCACCAGGTCGGCGCCGACGGCACCGATCAGCCCGTCCGACCGGGGACCTGTCGGCAGGGTGTCCCACCACACCGGCCGCGGCTCGGCATCGGCCAGTTCCGGCTTCATGCAGGTGCCCCGCTCGCCGTGGCGGCCTTGCCCGGTAGGGCGGCGAATCGGGTGATGGTCGGGGTATTCATCGTGGACTTCCGCATCGAAGAGCTCGGTCACCGCGCGGGTCGTACGGCGACAGGAAGAGATAGTTGCATCGATATTCAGGTTTAGCAATAGTCGATAAGTGCACTTCATCGCCGCTGTCAGCTGTAAAACTGATTTAACATTCAGGAAAAAGAAGCGAAGTATCGCGGCGTCTGCCAGAGTGGACGTCAACACCCGGGAGGCGGCCCGTGCGCTCGCCGCACCGCGCTTCGGCGAAAGGACCGACAGATTGGCCCCGTTGACGGTCATGTCCTGGCCCGCGTCCGACCACGGCCCCACCGATCAGTGCGTGACACCACCGAGCGCGATGCCGGTCAGACCGTGAGCACCCACGTCACCCCCACCGATCTGCTCGACCTCGGGGACGGGCACGCGCTGGCTGTGGTCATCCGCGACGCCGGCGCGTCGGCGGTGCCCGTGCTGGCGGACAACAGCAGCTGGCGGCGCGCCATCGCCGGTGACGGGGTCGCCGAGTCCCTCATCCGGCTGCTCACGTCCACCCCGGGACGGACCCGGCACGGCCGCTTCTGCGTGACCTCGTGGGCAGGTCGGCGCGGGGCGCTGGGCGAACACGCGATCACCGTCGACCAGACCAACGAATCGGTCATCGTGGGTGAGGTGGCCGTCGTCAAATGGGCCACCCATCTGGAGCCTGGTCCGCATCCCGCCCCGCGGCGGCTGTCCAGCCTGACCGCAGCCGGCTTCACTGCGATGCCGACGCCGTGGGGTCTGGTCACCTGGCAACCGGACGACGGCGCCGAGACGTTGGTGGCCACCGTGACCGGGTACCTGCCGGACGCGGTCGACGGCTGGACCTGGGCGGTCGACCTGTTCGCCGATGCCACCCGTGCCGGCGATCCGTCGGCCGTCGTCGCGGCGTGCACCGCGGTGGGAACGGCCGTGGCCGATCTGCACGTCGCGCAGGCCACGACCGTCACCACCGCCACCGCACCGGACGCCCGTCGCTGGCGCGATGGCGCCATGGACACCCTCAGGGCGGCAAAAGCATTGGCAGGCAATGGCACAGCACAGCTGTTGGCCGACCGCGACAGCGACGTGATCCGGCTGCTCGATACGCTCGGCGAGCTGGTCGGGGTACCCGTCCTCGACGCGCACGGCGATCTGCATGTCGGGCAGGTGCTGCGCAGCGCGGACCGGTTCGTGATCACCGATTTCGACGGCAACCCGGTGCTGCCGCCCTGGCAGCGGGTGCTGCCGGTGCCGGCGGCCCTCGACGCGGCGGGCATGCTGCAATCCCTGTCCCACGTCGCGATCGTCGTGGCCCGCCACCACGACGTCGACCCCGACGCCCTACACCACGTCGACGCGGCAGCGCAGGCGGCTTTTCTCGATGCGTACACCGGCGCACTCGCCGCAAGCGGTCATACCCAGCTGTTCACGGCCGATGCGGTGACCGCTTTCCGTCTCCAACAAGTATTACGCGAAATCGTCTACGCCGGAAAGCATCTGCCGCGATGGATGTACGTCCCCGACGCCGCGCTGCCCGCCCTGCTGGAAGGTGTGAAACCGTGAAACCCCTGGAGTTCGCCCGCGACCTGGCCCGCAAACCGGACGTCCTGGCCGGGCTGGCGGACGCGCTGAGCGCGGCCAATCCATGGGCCGAGGTCATACCGCGCACCGTCGACCGGGTGGTGTTTGTCGGGATGGGTTCCTCGGCCTACGCCGCCGGCATCGCCGCCGCCCGGCTACGTGCCCGCGGGGTGTGCGCGGTGTCCGATCTGGCCACGACCCAACTGTTGCCGGCGTGGGGTCCGGGCACCGTCGTGGTGGCGACATCCGCCTCCGGCGGGTCGGTGGAAACCCTTGACGCGCTTGGCCGCATCGACCCGGACGCAACGCTGGTGGCGGTGACCAACACCCCCGGTTCGCCGATCACCGATCTGTGCGGCCGCACCGTCGACCTGCTGGCCGAACCGGAGACCGGTGGGGTGGCCTGCCGCAGCTTCCAACACACGCTGGCCATGTTCCTGGCGCTGGAGTGTCACCTCACGGGCATGCCGACGGCCTCGTTGGTGGATACCGTCCGCGCGGCGGCCGCCGCGAGCGACTGGCTGTTGACGACGGAGGACGATTGGCGTCCCGAGGTCTCGGCCCTGTTGCTCGGGCCCGACGAAACCCATCTGTGCGCACCCGCACACAGGCTTTCGTCGGCGCAGCAGGGCGCGCTGATGTTCCGGGAGGGACCGCGGCGGGCGGCCACCGGCAGCGAGACCGGTGAGTGGAGCCATGTCGACGTCTACCGCACCAAGAACACCGATTTGCGATTGTTGGTCTTCGCGGGATCGCCATGGGAGGACCAGATGGCACAGTGGGCCGGCCCACGCAACACCAAGATCGTCGGGGTGGGCGGTGCGGTGCCCTGCGCCGCCGCGACCCTGCGCTATCCCGGCGACGAGGACGACGATGTCCGACTGCTCACCGAGACGCTGGTCCCCGAACTCGTCGCCGCACGGGCCTGGCAGCAGGCCGAGGCCCCCGCCTGAAGCTCAGGACATCGCGTCGCGCAGGCTTTTCGGCCTCAGGTCGGTCCAGCTCTCCTCGACATAGGCCACGCAGTCGGACCGGGTGCTCGCACCGAACACCACCCGCCAGCCGGCCGGCACGTCGACAAACGTCGGCCACAGGCTGTACTGCTCCTCATCGTTGATCAGCACGTAGAAGGTGCCGTTCTCGTCATCGAACGGATTGGTGCTCATGACTGCTCCTCGTCGCGGGAATGGAGGTGGCGGGGGTCGGGGTGCCGAACGCCGGTGAGCCGAGCACCCGGTCGGACAATCGGCCCAGGCAACTGAGATTCGGGAAACCGGGCCCCTGGGTCAGGCCGGCCAGGCCGGGCAGGAACAGCTTCGGGTCGACATCTTCGACGGCCAGGTCGTGACCGATCGCCTCCTGGATCCGGTCGCCGGTCAACGGCCCTCCGAGCCCGAGTTCGAGCACGTCGAGGGCCTCCTGGCGCAGCAGCGGCTGGAACCACATCGCGTTGGCGCCGGACCCGTCGATCACCAGATCGAAACCGTGCACTGTCTCGAACCGTTCACTGCCCCGCTCGGTCTCCAGGGTGAGCCGGATCCGTTCGTCGCGGGCCACCGCGTGTGCCACCCGGCCGCGCAGGTGCCGGATCCGGTCGTCGGCGAGCAACGCCTCCTGCACGCGCACCGAGAACACCCCCCGGTCGGTGCGGTTCATCGCATCCCGCTTCTCGGCCAGGGTCAGCCCGTCCCAATGGGTCGGGTCCGAATACAGCGTGTTCTCGAAGAAACCCTCACCTCGGGTGAACAACGTCACCTGCGGCGAGATCACGGTGATGGTCGAAACCCGGTGCCGGAACAGCTCATCGAGCATGGTGCCCGCCGTCTCACCACCTCCGATGACGGCCACCCGATCGGCGGCGATCAACTCCTGCCCGGCGGCCCGGTGCCAGAACTGCGCGATCGACAGCACCCGCGGGTTACCGGGCAGCAAGGAGCGCTCCGCCTGCCCTGGTCCGGTGATCATCAACGCATCGGCACGCACGGTCTTCTCCCGGGTGGTCAGCTCCCACCCCGACCCGGCATCGCCTTGCTGCAAGCCGATCCCGGTGACTTCCCCGAGCGTCACCGACATTCCGACGCGGTCGGCCACCCACTGCAGGTACTGGCTCCACCGCCGGTGGGTGGGCGCGGGCCTGCCGCGATCCACCCATTCGGCGAACTGCCCCGTGCCCACCAGGTAGGACTGCCAGCTGTGCCGCATCATCCGCTCGTCCAGCTCGGCGTTGCGTCGCGGCACCAGCGCCGACTGGTACGGGAAGCCGACATCCTTCTCCGGGCCGGTACCCAGCCGGTGCGCTCCGTCGGTCCAGCCGCCGGCGGCCTGCCAGTTGGCCGCGATCGCGGTGCGTTCCACCGCGATCACCTCGGGGGCCTGCACGCCCATGGCACGCAGTTCGGCCGCTTTGGCCGCGACGGCAACGGCTTTGGCTCCGGCACCGATGATGGCCAGCGTCTGTGTCATGGTGCGATCACCTCTCGTAGGGCGTCCTGCCACATCGCCTGCAAGGTGGCGACATCGGCGGCGGACAGGATGTCGGGCAGGGCGCGCCACTGGCTGCCCAGTACCGGCACCCCGTTGCGTTCGATGAGTGCCACGTTCAGCGTGAGTTCGTGGCAGACGGCCAGGCCCGGTTCCGGGGTCGGCGACAGCTCGGCCAGCAGCGCGCGGTCCGGCACCAGGGCCGCCGCGCCGCCAGCATGGTGGATACGGCCCAGATAGTTCAGCAACACCTGCGGATCGCGATGCGCACCAAGCCGTTCGGCGGTGTCGCCGCGCAGGTACCGCAGCAGCGCATAGTCGATCCCGTCGCCGAGGATCGGCGCCACGGTGTCGTCGACGACCCGCACCGGGTAGATCGCGCTCAACAGGCCGACGGTGTCACCGGTGTCGATCCGGCGGGCGTCGCGGGCCAGCCCGGCCGCCACGACAGCGTCGGCGCGGCCGTGGGTCTCCAATGCCAGCAGCGGCGCGGGCGTCGCCTGCCCGCGGGACCGCCGCCAGGCGGTGATCATGCGGGCGGTCGCCGCCGCCAGTACGTCGGGCAGCACCCCGGCGGTGGCACGGGCCGTCACCTCCGGATCGGTGAAGGACATGCTGACCACCACATCGCCTACCCGGTCGGTGACCGGGCAGACCCGCCGGCTGCCCAGTTGCGGATCGTCACCGGTGAGCTGGGCCTCCCAGAAGTCACAGGTGTCCAGCTTCAGGGCTCGCTCGGCCAGGATGTCGGACCACCGCCGCAACGAGGTGTGCTCCCGCACCTTCGGTGGCGGATACCCGGAAGCCACTGCATGCCAAGCGGTTTCCAGCTCACCGAGGACGATCCGCCAGGACGCCGGATCCATGGCCAGAACGTGGGCGGTCAGCAGCAGCACATCGGCCCCACTGTCGTGGTGCAGCAGCACCGCACGCACCATCTCCCCCGCCTCCGGGTCCAGACCCGCCAGTGCGAATTCGGCGTACCGGGCCACGGCAGCCACCAGGTCACCGGAGACCGCTGCCTCGGTGAGCACTTCGCCGACCGGGTGCGGGACGAGGGTCATGGTGGCGGGGTCCAGCCTGCTGCGCAGCGCCTCGTGACCGTCGATCACGGCGCGCAGCACCGTCTCCAACCGGTCCCGGGTCATGCCGCGAGGCAGCCGGATCGCTTCGGTCTGCGCCAGCCGGCGTGAGTCACCGTGTGCCAGCAGCCAATAGCCGGCGGGAAGCAACGGGATGGGACCGGTGTCTTCCGGGGCGGCATGTTCTTCGGCAAGTTCGGCGGCATCGGCGTCGAGGGCCTCCGCGAGTTCACGGATGCTGGCACATTCGAGCATCAGCCGGGCCCGCATCGGAATTCCGCGGCGACGCACCGCCTGCACCACGGACAGCGCCACGATGCTGTCCAGGCCGAGGTCCAGGAAATCGGCGCTGACGTCCACCCGCGCGATATCGAGCAGTTCGCCGAGAACCTCGGCGAGCACCGTCTCGGTAGGCGTGGCCGGGCCGGTCACCTCGTCGCCGTCGCGCCGAACGTCCAGCGCGGCCAGCGCGGCGTCGTCGACCTTGCCGTGCGCGGTCAACGGGATCTCGTCGACCGCGATGATGTGGTGCGGGACGAGATATCTGGGCAAGGTGTTGGCCAGATGCCCGCGCAGCGCGGCGGTTCGGTTCGCCCCGAACTTATTCCCCGTCGCTTCGCTCGCCCCGATATTTTCCCCCGTCGCTTCGCTCGCCCCGAACTTTTCCCCCGTCGCTTCGCTCGCCTGGAAAAAAACCACATAGGCGATCAGCCGCGGACCGTTGCGGTGCCGGCGCACCGCCACATGCGCCCGCGATACGGCCGGGTGGCGGTGCAGGGCCGCGGCCACCTCACCGGGTTCGACGCGGAAGCCACGGATCTTCACCTGATCGTCGCTGCGGCCGATGAACTCCCAGGCGCCGTCCGGCCCGCGGCGCACCACGTCACCGGTGCGGTACATCCGGGCACCGGGGATGAACGGGTCGGCGACGAACCGGCCGGCGGTCTCCCCCATCCGGCCCAGGTAGCCGCGGGTCAGCTGACCACCGGTCAGGTACAGCTCGCCGGCCACGCCGTCGGGCACCGGCCGCAGCCAGCCGTCCAGCACCCGCGCGGTGGTGGGCTCGGTGGGCTGACCGATGCACGGCTGCCGATGATCGGCAATCGCGGCGATGACGGCCTCCACGGTGGTTTCGGTGGGCCCGTAACAGTTGTACGCGCGCAGCCCGGTGCGGGCGCATTCGGCTTGGATGGCTTGCCAGGCAGCGGTGTCGATGGCCTCACCCCCCAGGGCCAGCACCGCCAAGGGGACGGTGCTCAACAAGCCCGCGGCCCGCAGCTGCCCGAACATCGACGGGGTGGTGTCGATCATGTCGAGGCCGAAGCGGGCGATCTCGGCGACCAGCGCCTCGGCGTCGCGTTGCACGGCGTCGCCGATGATGTGCACACAGTGCCCGTCCAGCAGGGCCACCAGCGGCTGCCAGGCGGCGTCGAAGGTGAACGACCAAGCGTGCGCGATGCGCAGCCGCCGCCCGGCCGGCCGCAGCACGTGACGCGCATGGTCGGCCGCGTAGGCCAGCAGGGCCTGATGAGTTCCGATGACACCCTTCGGTTTTCCGGTGGTACCCGATGTGAACACGATGTAGGCGCCCTGGCCGGACCGCACCGGCCCTGGGGTGAACTCGGGTATCGGCGCATCGGCGACGGCGGCCAGGACGGCGTCGTCGACGATGACCGTGGCACCGGTCTGTCCGATGATCTGGTCGATGCGGGCGGCCGGCATGCCGGGATCCAGGGGGACGATCATGCCGCCGGCCTTGAGTACGGCCAGCATGGCGACGACGTAATCGGGCCCGCGGCGCAGCAGGATCGGCACCGGGGTCTCGGTGGACACCCCACGGCAGACCAGTTCGGCGGCCAGCCGGTCGGCGGCCTCGTCGAGTTGCCGGTAGGTGAGTTCCCCGCCCTCCCAGCTCAGGGCGACTGCACCCAACCGGTCGGCGGCCGCCCTGCTGAAGGCGGTGTGGAATCCACTCGCGTAGCCGTGGGTGGCGTGGGTGTTCTTCGCCGGCAGCGCCGTCGCCTCGTCGTCGAGGGTGACGGCGACCTCGCGCAGCGGGCGGTCCCAGTGCGCCAGCAGACCGCGCACCACCGCCAGCACCCGCCGCCCGAGGGTCTGCGGGTCCACCAGCCCCAGTGCGCCGTCCAAGGTTTCGACCAGCACGGTGAGCCGGCCGTGGGTGGGGTGCGCGGCGACGGTGACGGGGAAATGGGACATGCTTTCCAGCGCGGACGGCCGAAGCACGGCACCGCCGAGATCGACGTCCCCGCTGCCGACGAGGCCGCCCGGCGGGAAGTTCTCGTATACCAGCAGGGTGTCGTACAACTCGCCGATCCCGCCGACCGACCGCAGCTCGGTGTGGCTGAGATAACCGTGGTCGCGCAGTTCGGCGGCTTCGCGTTGCAGGGCAAGGCATTGCGCGCCGACGCGGGCCGCCGGGTCGAGGCGCACCCGCAGCGGCACGGTGTTGATGAAGAGGCCGACCATGGACTCGACCCCGGCCAGCTCATCGGGCCGGCCCGACACCGTCACCCCGAACACCACGTCGGAGCGGTCGGTGCATACGGACAGAATTGCGGCCCAGGCCATCTGGAACAGCGTGCTGACGGTGACACCGCGGGCGCGGGCGGTGGCGAGCAGCTCGGAGGTGGCGGTTTCGTCGAGGGTCACCTCGGTGCGCCGCGGCAGGCCGGGGCCCACCTGCCGACCGCCGAGCGCGGGTGCCAGCATGGTCGGACCGTCCAGGCCGGCCAGGTGGACGCGCCAGCGCTGTCGGCTGATTTCCGGGTCCCGGCTCGCCAGCCACCCGATGTAGTCGCGATACGGTCGGGGTTGCGGCGGCAGGGCCGTCAGATTCCCGCCGGCCCGGTACAGCCCGAGCAGTTCGCCGACGAACACCGGTAGCGACCATCCGTCGATGACGATGTGATGCGCGACCACCACGAGGCGCCACCGCGAGTGCGGCATCTCGGCCAACAGGAAGCGGATCGCCGGGCCGCGGGTCAGATCGAAGGGGCGCCGCCGAGCCTCGTCCTCCGCTGCGGCGGCCTCGGCCTCGGTGTCGACGACGATGTGCTGCCAGGGCAATTCGAACGTGGCGGGCACCACCGCGACCGGCCGGCTGAGCTTGCCCTGGAAGAAGCCGACCCGGATATTGGGGTGGCGCTGCAGCATCGCTTCGGCGCACGACCGCAACAGCGCGGCGTCCAGGCTGCCCTCGACATCGGCGGCCATCGCGATGAAGTACGGGTCGGCGCCGCCGTCGCTGAGGCCGGCCAGCGAGTACAGCCCCTGCTGCAGCGGGCTGAGGGCCATCACGTCGAGGATGGCCGGGGCATCGGTCACTGTGTCTGCCACCCCGCCGTCAGCTCGGCCAGCTCGTCGGCGGACAGCCCGGAGGCGGCCATCGGGGCGTGCCGCGTGTCGGCGGCCTGCACCTGCCCGGCCTTGGCGTCCAGCGCGGCTGCCAATTCGCTCAGCACGGGATGCTCGAACACCATCCGCGCCGTGAGCGGCACCCCGTTGTCGCGGGCACGGGCGGCCAACTGGACCGCCAGGATGCTGTCCCCGCCCAGGGTGAAGAAATCGTCGTGCCTACCGAACTCGTCGACCCCGAGCAGCGTGGTCAACATCGCGCCCAGCGTACGTTCGGTATCGGTCGCCGCCGGTTCGAACGGACTCGACGAGGACGCCACCGGACGCGGTAGCGGTACCCCGTCGAGGCTGTCGAGGACCGTGATACGCAGCGCCGCAAACTCTTCGGGCAGCGCGGCACGCACGGCGTCGGCGAATGTGGCCACATCGGCATCCGGATCGAGGGGCACCACATAGCCGGCCAGTACCGCGCCGGCGCGGGTTTCCCAGTACCGGGTGAGCGCGGCGGCCACCCCGTCGACCGCTTCGAGGGCGGCCTGCGCCCGGTGGTCACCGTGCTCGACATGGTCCAGTGCTCCGGCGTCGGTCCAGCGGGCCCGGTCTCCGGTGCGGTACAGGCGCGTGCCAGGCAGGAACGGGTTGGCCGGATACCGGAATCGTGCGGCGGGCGGCGCGTCTTGGTACGCCTCGTCGATGGCGCCACCGGCGTAGTACACGTCCCCGATCACCCCCGCGCCGACCGGGGACAGCCACTCATCGAGCACGTACACCCGGTTCGCCCTGGCGGTCTGCGGCAACCCCGGCTCGGGCACCGCGGCGGCGCTCCACTGGGTCACCTGCTCGGCGCCGCCGATCGCGATATCGCGCAGGGTGCGGTCGGGGTGGTGGGCGAAGGCGTCCACCACCCGCAACAGCCAATCGACCAGGCGTTGTGCGGTGGAGCGCTGGTAGAGCTCGGTGCGGAAGATGACGGTGCCCTGATAACCCGCCGTGGCGCTGGCGAAGAAGTTCAGCGACAGATCGGCGTGCGCCACGTCGAAGGTGGGTTCCATTGCCGTGAAACGGGTTTCACCGGCCTCCGTCACGTCGACGATACGTTCCGTCGGTAGCTCCTCACGCACGTGCACGACGACACCGAACAGCGGGTTGCGCGATAACGACCGGACCGGGCTGACCGCGTCCACCACCCGGTCGAACGGCAGGTCCTGGTGGGCATAGGCCGCCAGCGCCATCTCGCGGGCACGCCGGAGCACCTCACGCACGGTGGGGTTGCCGGACAGATCGTTGCGCAACACGACGATGTTGATGAAGAACCCGATGAGCTGATCGAGCTCGGGTTCGGTCCGGCCGGCCACCGGAGTACCCAATGGGATGTCGGTGCCCTCCCCGGCCTTGTGCAGGGCGACGGCGACCGCAGCCTGCAGCAGCATGAATTCGGTGACGCCGAGTTCGCGGGTCAGCTCGGTCAACCGGGCCCTGGTGTCGGCGTCGATGGTGAAGCTCAGCGCCGCTCCCGCACCCGTCGGAACCGGCGGGCGCGGGAAGTCCGGCCGCAACCCGTTCTCCTCGGGCAGTCCGGACAGCTGCTCTGTCCAGTAGTCACGTTGCGCAGCGAGCTCATCACCGGCGAGCAGCTCGGCCTGCCACGCCGCGTAATCGGCGTACTGGACCGGCAGCGGCTCGAATTTCGGTGCGGCGCCGGCGCGGCGGGCGCGGTAGGCGGTGAGCACATCGGTGAACAGCACACCTGCCGACCAGTGGTCGGCGGCAATGTGATGCACCACCAGCGACAGCACGTGACATTCGGAGGTGCTCAGCACGGCCGCGCGGATGGGCCGGTCGTGTTCCAGGTCGAAGCAGTAGCGGCGCTCGGCGTCGAGTTCACGCTGCAGCCAGTCGTCGTCGTTCCCGCGGGCGCGGCGCACCGGCACCGGTTCGCTCGGGTTGACGACCTGGTAGGGCGCACCGTCGATTTCGCGGTAGGTGGTGCGCAGGATCTCGTGCCGGTCCACCACGTCGGTGATGGCGGCGATGAACGCCTCGACGTCACTGGGTCCGGTGAGCCGCGCCGCGAACGGGATGTTGTTGACCGGGTTCGGTCCGTCGATGCGGAACTGGAACCACTGGCGCAGCTGCGCGGCGGACATCTGCAGCGGCTTCTCGCAACCGCCATTTTGGTCCTCGCGTCCGCGGTCAACGGGAACCATGGCCGGCCGCCCGCTGGCGCCGCTGTCCCGTACATGATCGATATGGGCGGCCAGCGCCGTGACGGTCTCCAGTTCGAAGACCTGCTGCACACCGATGTCGACGCGACACCGAGCCCGCACGGCGGCAACGAGTTTGGTGGCCAGCAGCGAATGACCACCGAGGTCGAAGAACGAGTCGTCGGCGCCGACCTGGTCGCGGCCCAACAGTTCGGCGAACAGCCCGGCGATGACCCGTTCGGTATCGGTGCCCGGTTCGCGGTATGCGGTACCCGCGGAGATCTCGGGATCCGGCAGCGCGTTGCGGTCGATTTTTCCGTGCGCGGTGATCGGGATCTCGTCGATCTCCACATAGGCGGCCGGGATCATGTACTCCGGCAACGCCGCGGCCACCCGGGTCCGGATCCTCTCCACCTGAACCGCGTCGCCATCGGCGGCCGGTGTCACGTACGCGACGAGGCTGCGGCCCAGGGTCGGCAGGTCGCTGACCACGACCACGGCCTGACCGACCGACGGGTCCACCGAGATGGCGGCGGCGACTTCGCCGAGTTCGATGCGAAAGCCCCGGATCTTGACCTGTTCGTCGGCACGGCCCACGAATTCGATGTCACCCTCGGCATTACGCCGGGCCAGGTCACCGGAGCGGTACATCCGCCCACCGGGATTGAACGGGTCGGCGACGAAGCGTTCGGCGGTCAGGCCGTGCCTGCGGTGGTAGCCGTGCGCGACATGGGTTCCGCCGATGTAGATCTCGCCGATCACGCCGACCGGCACCGGCTGCAGAGCGTCGTCGAGCAGGTGGATGGTGGTGTTGATCTTGGGTGTGCCGATCGGCACGATCCGGGCGCCCTGCTTGCCCTCGACCTTGAACCGGGTGCAGTTGAGCACCGTCTCGGTGGGGCCGTAGAAGTTGTGCAGCAGGGCGTCGAAGGTGGCGTGGAATTTGTCGGCCACCTCACCGGGCAGCGCTTCGCCGCCGATCGGGACGCGTTGCAGGCTGCGCCATTCGCTGACGCCGGGCAGCGACAGGAACAACCCGAGCAGCGATGGCACGAAGTGCATGGAAGTGATGCCCTCGTCCCGCAGCAGCGCGGTCAGGTAGCCGATATCGCCGAGACCGCCGGGCTTGGGGATGACCAGCCGCGCACCGGCGGCCAGCATGCCGAACATCTCGCCGATCGACACGTCGAAACCCTGGGAGGCCACCTGCAGCAGCCGGTCGTCCTGGGACACCTGGTACTCGTCGCCGAACCAGACGAAGTACTCGGCAATCGGCCGGTGCGGCACCGGAACACCCTTGGGCAGGCCCGTGGAACCGGAGGTGTAGATCAGGTAGGCGGTGTTGTCCGGCAGCAACGGACGGACCCGGTCGGCATCGGTGGGGTCGGCGGTGCCGCAGTTCGCGAGTTCCGTGACGGGTTCCCGGATCACCACTTTCGGATCCGAATCGGACAAGATGTAGGTCAGCCGGTCCTCGGGGTAACTGGGGTCGATCGGCAGGTACACCGCACCCGCCTTGACGATGCCCAGCGCGGTGATCACCAGTTCCGGCGATTTCTCCAACAACACGGCCACCCGGTCCTCGGTGCCGACACCCTGGGCGATCAGCCAGTGCGCCACCCGATTGGCTTGCTCGTTGAGTTCGCGGTAGCTGTAATGCCTGCCCTCGTACACCAGGGCGACGGCCTCCGGGGTGCGGGCCGCCTGCTCCTGCACCAGTGCGGTCAACGTGGTCGGGGGCGTGTCGAACCGTTCCCCGTGGGACACGGCCTGAAGCCAGTCCTTGTCCTCGGCGGTGAACAGCTCGAGGCGCTGCACCGCGGTGTCGGGCTGAGCCAGGGCGTTGTCCAGCAGAACGGCGAAGTGTGCCAACATGTTCGACGCCAGATCCGCGTCGATGAACTCGGTGAGGTGCTCGGCCTCGACGGTCGCGCCGTCGGCGTCCCATTCCACCATGAAGCCCAGCGGCAATTGCGTGACGTGGCTGCGCAACTCGGCACGGGTGCACACGATGCCCGCGGGCCGGAAACCGCCGCCGTCGGGTTCGCGGAACCCGAAGCTGACGCGGGTCATCCGTTCGGCGCCGTGCCGCCGGTCCGGGTTCAGTTCGGCCACCACCCGGTCCAGGTTGATGCGCTGGTGCGCGAACGCCGCGACGGCGGTGTCGCGCGCTGCGATGACCAGGTCCCGGAAACTCTGGGTTCCCTTGGGCTGCAAACGTATCGCCACGGTGTTGCCGAAGTAGCCGATCGCATCATCGGTGCCGCGGTTGACCACCGGGCTGGCGACCAGGAAGTCTTCGGCGTGGGTGTAGCGGTGGATCAGCGCCCCGAAGGCGGCCATCAGCACCATGTAGGGCGTGGCGCCGGTGTCACGGGCCAATGTGGCGACCTTGTCCACGGTTCCCGCTGGAAGTGCCAACGTGGCGCGCTGCGAGCGGAATCCGGTCGGCACGGCCGAGCCGGACGGTCCTGGCAGTTCCAACGGCTCGGGCGGATCGGCCAGCACGGTACGCCAATGCGCCAGGTCCTGCTCGGTGGTGTCGGCGGCCGGCGCCGGTGGGCGCGGGACGGGGCCGAGATCTGCGCCTTCGTAGGCTCGGGTGAGGTCGGTGAAGAACACCTGCCAGGAACCGTCGTCCCAGGCGATGTGGTGGGCCACCAGCAGCATCACGTGTTCGTCGACACCTGTGCGCACCAGCGTGATTCGCAGCGGCGAGTCGGTGCGCAAGTCGAACGGGGTGCCGAATTCGCGCTGCGCCAAGACCTCAAGGCGCAGCGCGCGCGCCCGTTCGGACTTGTCCGACACGTCGTGGTAGGCCCAGCCCGGCCGCAGATCGTCGCGCACGGTGGACACCGGCTCGCCACTCTCGTCGGCGGCGTAGGTGGTGCGCAAGATCGGGTGTCGGCGGCCGACGGCGTCGACCGCCGCACGCAAGGTGGCGGGGTCCACGGGGCCGGTGAGCCGGTAGGAGACGCACACGTTGAGCAGCACGCCGGTCGGATCGGCGCTCTGCACGAACCACATCCGGCGCTGGCCGTCGGACAACGCCGCGGGGTCCGGTTCGATGGCCTGTGCGGCGGACAGCCCCCGCTCGGCGAGTTTGCGCCGCATCAGCTCGAGCCGGGCGTCGCGCCCGGTGGTGGCGGGGGCAGCTGCGATATCAGTCACGCGACAGTGCTTTCCTTATCGGAGTTGTGGAGATGATCGATCAGCTCGGTGCCGGTGATACCGCCGAGGATCGTGGCCAGCGGGACCTTGTGCCCGGTGGCCTGCAGGAGTTTCTTGCGCAGATCGAGGGCCAACAACGAGTCGACGCCCAGATCGAGTAGCGATTCCGCCAGGTCCAGCGTGGTGGTGTCGGCCACCTTCAGCACCGCCCCGAGTGCGGTCCGCACCGCACCGGCGGGGTCGCTGCCACCGGTGGCGGCGGGGGCAGCTGCGGGCGTGGCCGGTCCTGCGTCGGTGTCACCGAGGAAGGTGTGTAGCCGGACCGGGTCGGCGGAGAACACCAGTGGGTCGGCCGTCCAGTCGCGCAGGCAGACTTGTGCGGCCCGGTCCGGGACCACGGCAACCAGACCCGAGCGTTGCACCTTGGCGATCTCGTCCTCGTCGATGATGCCGGTACCCGGCCACAAGCCCCAGCGCACCGCCGTGCAGCGACGGCCCGCGGCCCGCAGCTGGGCGGCCTGCACGTCGAGCAGCCGGTTGGCCGCGGCATAGGCGATATGGCCTCGACCACCCCATAGGCCGGATACCGACGAGCACAACAGGATTCGGGCGTCGGTGCGCAGTGGCCACGCGCCCGCGAACCGGTCGAACCCGGTGACCTTCGCCGTCGCGGTCTGCGCGAACATCGTCGCGGTGAGCCGCGGGTACTCGGCGATGGTGGCCGCCCCCGCGGCGTGGATGACCAACGACGCTGCGGCAGAGCCGGTTTCGGCAATGGCCGCGGCCAGCGCCGCCGGATCGGTGATGTCGCAGCGAGCCACGACGACATCGGTGCTCAGCTCGGCGAGCGCGCCGGTGTCGACTCCCCCGCGGCTGAGCAACACGATCCGCCGCGCGCCATGGTCGGCCAGGTAGCGGGCCAGGTGCAGCCCGACGACACCGTTGCCGCCGGTGATCACCACCTCGTCCAGCACTCCGGAGTCCGGGGTCCACGCCGGGGTGCTGATCCGTTCGTCGCGGGCGGACCGCCGGTAGGCGATGCCGTCCCGAATGGCGAACTCCCCGACCGGGCCCAGCAGGATGTCCACCGCGGCCTCGTCGAACGTTCTGTTCGGCAGGTCCAGGTGGCCGAAGCGGTGGTCCGGGAATTCCAGACCCAGGCTGCGGTGCATGGCCCCCAGCGCGGCCTGTGCGGGCAACGGCGCCGGATCGGCTGAGCGAACCTGCTCCCCGGTGACCGTGACCAGCCACACGTCACGGTCGGTGCCGCTCAGCATGTCCGCGTAGTCGAGCAACCCCGATTCGATCCGCTCGGCCAGTTCGGCAACAGCCTCGGGTGCGTTGGTGTTGTCCAGCGCGGGCGCCACCACGATGAGCACGTCGGCATCGGCGGGGTCCGCTGCCCCCACGCGGTGGGCCAGCCCGGCGCCCAGATCGTCGTCGATGCCGATGACGGCGGCCCGCCGGCCGTCGGCCCTGGCCGGGACGACCGGTTGCCACTGTTCGACGGCGACACTGATACCGGCGACCGGTGGCAGCGGTTGCGGTGTGGCCCAGAGGTGTTCGGACCGCATCGGGGCGAACGGGAAATTCGGCGGCGGCGCGGTCGACGCGGTCAGGTGGCTTGTCCAGCGGTAGCCCGGATCGTTGACCGCGACCGCGGCGATACCGGCAGACAGCCGGTCGGTGATCGGTTCGTCGCGTCGCCCGGAACCGACCGCCAGCACGTCGGGGACCTCAAGGTCGTCGACCACGTCGCCGAGGGCGTACAGCAGTGCCGGGTGTGCGGACAGCTCGACGAAGATCCGCGCACCGGCGGCGAGGGCCGCGGCGACGGCGCGGTCGAACCGCACGGTACTGCGCAGGTTGGTGTACCAGTAGTCGGCGAAATCGATGTCCGCAGCCACCGCGGCACCGGTGGCCGAACCGATGAACCGCACCGGGGCGTCGGCGAACGGGCCGGCGGGCAGCAGCGCATCGAGCTCGGACCGCAGCGGGTCCAGTTTGGTGGTGTGCGCCGGGAACCACATCTCGATCTCACGGGCGAAGCCGCCGCGGTCGGTGACATCGCGCACCAGCGCAGCGATGGCCGCGGTGTCGCCGGAGACCGCGACCGAGGATTTCGAGTTGACCACCGATACCTCGGCCCAGCCGTCGATATCGGCGATGGCCTGCTCCGCCGCCCCCGGTGACAGTCCGAGGACGGCGACGCGGTAGGGCCCGGTCAGTCCGTCGAGCAGTGTGGCGCGGGCGAAAACGACACCGACCGCCTGCTGCAGGGTGATGGCCCCCGCGATGTAGGCGGCGCCGATTTCCCCGAGACTGTGCCCCACCGTGATATTGGGCAGCACACCGCAGGATCGCCACACCTCGGCCAGGGCCACCCCGTGCACGAACTGGGCGCCCTGGATCTGCACCTGGGTGAAATCGTTGGTCGCCGCACCGGGCTCGGCCAGCAGGTAATCCAGCGGTGACGCATGTCCGGCGGACGCGAACGCCGCGGCGCAGCGGTCAGCCTCGGCCCGGTATCCGGGCAGCCGGTCATAGGCCTCGGCACCCATCGACGGCCACTGGCTGCCCTGGCCGGGGAACACGAAAGCGAGGTTGTGCGCCGGCTGCGCGGACCGCGCGACCAGCGGGTGGTCGCCGCCTGCCGCCACGGCGCGCAGGGCATCGGTCAGCTCGGCGATGTCGGCGGCCCGGATCAGCGTGCGGTGCTTGCGGATTCGGCGGGTACGCAGCGTGGCTGCCGCCACGGCGGTGACCTCGGCGGGCTGCCGCTGCAAGTAGGCCAGGATCGCGGCGGAATCCTGGGCGATGAGGTCCTCGGCGTGCGCGCTCAGCAGTACCGGCACACGTCCGTCGGGCAGGGCGGTCACCGGCCGTTCCCCGCATCCGGTATCGCCATCACGATATGGGTGTTGGTGCCGCTCATTCCGAATGCCGAGACCGCCCCGATCCGGAGGCCGTCGGTGGCCGGCCACGGTGTGAGCTTGGTGGCCAGTCGCAGACCTTGTTCTTCCCAATCGATTTCGCGGCTGGCCTCATCGGTGTGCAGGCTGGCCGGAACCGAGCCGTGTTGTGCCGAGACGATCACCTTGGCCAGCCCGAGCGCCCCGGCTGCGGCCTGGGCGTGCCCGATGTTGGACTTGACCGAGCCCAGCAGTGCACCGGCGCCCGGTGCGGTGGCACCGTAGGTCTTGGCCAATGCCCGCAGTTCGGTGCGGTCCCCCAGCCGGGTACCGGTGCCGTGGCCTTCGATCATGCCGACGTCCTCGGGCGCCAGGCCGGCCGCGGCGATGGCACGACCGAACAGCCGCTCCTGCGCGGTGCCGCTGGGGGCGGTGAGGCCGACGGTGCGGCCGTCGGAGTTGACGGCGGTGGCGCGCACCTCGGCAAGCACCGTCCTGTTGTCGCGAACCGCGGCGGACTTGCGCTGTAGCAGGAACATTCCCGCTCCCTCGGCCCACACCGTGCCACTGGCGTGGGCACTGTAAGGGCGGCAGTGCCCGTCATCGGAGAGGGCGTGCTGCTTGGCGAATTCGACGAAATAGCCCGGGGTGCCCATCACACAGACACCGCCGGTCAGGGCCATCTGACAATCGCCGGCGCGCACGGCTGTGACGGCGGTGTGCAACGCGGCCAGCGCCGACGAGCAGGACGTGTCGACGGTCAGTGCCGGGCCCGCCAGGTCAAGGATGTAGGCGATCCGCCCGGAGATCACCCCGAGCGAGGTTCCGGTGATGAGATGACCGCTGTGCGAGGAGAATTCCGACAGCGGCGGCCCATATTCCAGCGCCGAGGCCCCGACGTAGCAGCCCACGTCGTGGCCCGCGAGGTCATCGGGGTTGATGCCGGCGTTCTCGATGGCGCGCCAGGCCAGTCGCAGCGCGACCCGCTGCTGCGGGTCCATCGCGACCGCTTCGCGGGGTGAGATGCCGAAGAAGGCCGGATCGAATTCGCCCGCGCTGTGCAGAAATCCACCGAGATCGTGGATCTGTTTGAAACCGTCACGCAGGGAGCCGTCGAGCAGTTCGGCGATCGCCCAGCCACGGTCGGTGGGGAAATGTCCCAACGCTTCCCGCTGCTCGGCGAGCAGGTCCCAGAACGCGTCGGCGGTGTCGACACCGCCGGGCGCCTCGACCGCCATCCCGACGATCACCACCGGATCGTCATCGTGCCGCGGCGCATCAGAGCTCATTGATCAGCTCCGCCACGTCCGCGGTGTGGTCGTTGATGTAGAAGTGCCCGCCCTCGAACATCGAACAGGTGAAGGCGCCGGTGGTGTGGGATTGCCAGCGGCGGAGCATGGTTTCGCTGATTCGGTGATCGCGGTCCCCGCCCAGGGTGTGAATGTCGGCGTCGATGCGCACGTCGTCGGCGCAGCTGTACCGGTTGAACGCGGCGTAGTCGGCGCGGACCGCCATCAGCAGCAGTTCCACGAAGTCCTCGTCCTCGAGCAGCTGCGGGTCGGTGCCGCCGAGATCGACCATCTCGGCGATGATCTCGTCCTGCGCCATCGGCAGCGCCGGCGACGCGGCCACCGCGGCGGGCGCTTCACTGGCCGACACCCACAGGGCCGCCACCTCGACGCCGCGCTGCTGGGCCAGCCTCGCGAACTCGAAGGCCACCACCGCGCCCATGCAATGCCCGAACAGCCGCAGCGGCGCCAGCCGGTCCCAGCTGCCGGCGTCGAACAGGTCGGCGGCCAACTCGGCGACGGTGCTCGGCGCCGGGTGGGTCAACCGGTCGCCGCGGTGCGGGTACTGCAGGACGTAGGCGTCGGCACCGGCGGTGGCCAGTGCGGTGCCCAGCGACCGGTAGGCCAGGGCGGCGCCGCCGGCATGCGGGAACACCAGCACGGGCTGCCCGGCTGAACCGATCCCCCGGTCGCTTCGCTCCTGCCCCCGGGAGTACCGCTTGACCCATGGCGCGAACGTGAGATCTGCGGCGGTCACGAGGCGGTGGCGGCGTCGAGGGCGTGCACCACATCCGCGTCGTCCATCAGGGCGACCTCCAGATAGAGTTCGGCGACCTGGTCGAGCCGGTCGCTGCCGGCTTCCCGGGCTGTCAGCCGCGCGGCGAGCGCTTCGACGGTCCGGGTGGCGAAAATATCGGGCACCATCACGGTCGGGGTGTCCAGCCACTCCCGGATCCGGGCCACCGCGGTGGTGGCCAGCACCGAATCGCCGCCGAGTGCGAAGAAGTCGTCGTCGATGCCGATGCTGGACGTACCGAGCAGCTCACCGATGATGGCCGCCAGCGCCCGCTGCACCGGGGTGACCGGCACCCTGCGGTCATCCGGTCCGTCGGCGACCAACTCGGCCAGGATGCGAGCGGCGGCCCGCCGGTCGGTCTTTCCGGCAAGGGTGAACGGGATACGGTCGATCACCGCGATGTGCCGCGGAATCATGTGCGGCGGAACGAGATCGGTCATCGATTCGGCGATCTGCGGGATGTCGAGCCCGGGATCGTCGACGCTCACCAACGCGGCCAGCACGTCGGTGCGGCGGGTCCCGGCGGCGGGCACGATGCCCGCGACCGCGGCGCGCACGCCGGGGATGCGCTGCAACGCCGCCTCGACATCGCCCAGTTCGATGCGGTACCCGCTGATCTTCACCCGGTGATCGGCGCGGCCGACGAATTCCAGGGTGCCGTCCGGCCAGTAGCGGGCCAGGTCGCCGGTGCGGTACCAGCGCCGGCCGTCGTGCTCGACGAAACGTGTGGCGGTCAGCTCCGGCATGCCGCGGTATCCGGACGCGATTCCGCGCCCGCCGATCCACAGTTCGCCGGGCACCCAGTCCGGGCAGTCAGCTCCGAATGAATTGACCACGCGGGCAGCGTTGTTCGGGAACGGGACGCCATAGGGCAGGGCGGTCCAGGCCGGCGGCAGGTCGGTGCCTGCTTCGTGGATGGTGGCATGGATCGCGGTTTCGGTGGCACCACCGAGTCCGGCGACCCGGACCCCGGGCGCGTGGGTGTGCAACCGGCGCACCATGGCGGTGCGCACCCAGTCCCCACCGGTGAGTACCACCCGCAGTGTGGCGAGCAGGCCGGGCGTGCCGGTTTCGACCAGCATCTCCAGGCTGCCGGGCAGGAAGTTGAGCACGGTGACCCGGTGTTCGTGGATCAGCCGGGCCCAGGTGTCCGGATTGCGGCGGTCCGCCTCGTCCACGGCGACGATCGCGCCGCCGGTGGCCAACGTGGCGAAGACGTCGAGCACCGACAGGTCACATTCCAGGGTCATCAGCGCCAGACACCGATCCTCCGGCCCGATCTCGAAGTGCCCGTAGAGGAATTCGGCGGTGTTCATCGCCGCGGCATGGGTGACCTCAACCCCCTTGGGCTCACCGGTCGACCCGGAGGTGAACAGCACGTAGGCCAGGTCCTGCGGATCGGCGAGCACCGGGGCGAATCCGGGGTCGTTGGCCACCGCACGGCGCCCGACCCGCAGGGCTTCCGGGATCGTCAAAGCGGGCAGCCACCAGGGTTCCTGGTCACCGCACACCAGCGCCATCCGGACGCCGCCGGTGGCGAGGATGCGCTCGGCCCGTTCGGCCGGCTGATCGACGCCGATCGGTAGGTAGATCGCACCGGCGGACAGGATGCCGAGCAGTGCGGTGATCTGGTCGGGTCCTTTGGGGCCGAGCACCGCCACGGTGTCACCGGGTTTGACACCGGCGGTGTGCAGGGCGGCGGCAACGGCCAGTACTTGCTCGCGCAGTTCGGCGTAGCTCAGCGTGCCTGTCGAGCCGATGACTGCGGTGGCGTCCGGGGTGGCGGCCGCCGAGGCGAAGAAGCCGGCGTGCAGCGGTTGCCCGCCCGGCTCGGCGGTGGTGCCGTTGAGCCGATCCCGCACGGCGCGCTGCTCGGCACTGATCAGCGGGGCGCGGGTGGCCTCCCAGGCGGAGTCGTCGGCGGCCAGCCGGAGCAGCTCCTCGATGTGCCGGTCGAACATGGCGTCGATCAGTCCGGTGGGGAACGCGTCCTCCCGGACATCCCAGTTCACCAGGATGCCGCCGTCGAATTCGGTGACCTGGGCGTCGAGCAACACCTGCGGCCCTTGCGAATTGATCCAGACCGGTGTGCCGAAGGTGTCGGTGACCTCACCGGCGAACAGTTCACCGAGGCCGAGTGCGCTGGTGTAGACCACCGGGGCCAGCACCTGAGTGCCCCGGTGTCGGCTGAGGTCGCGCAGCACCGACAGACCCGGATAGGCGGCGTGCGCGGCCGCGCTGTGGAAGGCCTCCTGCACGGCGCGGGACCGGGCGGCGGCGGTATCGGCGGCGCCGAGGTCGATGTCGAGCAGCAGGGACGACGTGAAATCACCGACGAGCGCGTCGACGTCCGGGTGCTGTTGCTCGCGGCCGAACATCGGCACGTTGAGCAGGAAACGCGGTTCGGCCGACCAACCGGCCAGCGCATCGGAGAACGATGCGGCCAGGGCCATCGCCGGCGTGACGCCGCGCCGGCGAGCGGCACCGAACAGGGCGTCGCGGGTCTGCGGGTCCAGCCAATGGTGGCGCCGGGTGGTGTGCCGTGGGTCGGCCTGCTCGGCACGGGGCACCACCGGCAACCGCGGCGGGTCCGGTAATTCGGGGATGCGCTCGGCCCACCACTGCCGATCGGCTTCCGCGGCGCCGGCCCTGGGCTGGCGTGCGGCGGCGAGCCGGTACTGCCGGTAGGTGTAGCCGAGCGGAGTCAGGTCGGCGCCGTTGTACAGCCGGGTCAGGTCCGACATCAGCGTGCGATAGCTCATCGCATCGGCGGCCTGCATGTCCAGGTCGACGTGCAGCCGGGAGCGGCCGCCGGGCAGCAGGGTCAGTGCCAGCTCGAACACGCCGCGCTCGAGCTGCTGGTGCGACTTGGCGCGGCGGATCTGCGCCAGTCGTTCCTCGACGTCACCGGATTGGCGTAGATCGACCAGTTGCACCGGGAAGGGTTGCGGCACTGAGCCGATGCGCTGAGTGCCGTCGGGCAGGAATTCCACCCGCAACATCGGATGCCGTTCGGCGAGCTTTGTCGCCGCCACGCTGAGCCGGTCGTAATCGATGGCTTCACCGTCGAATTCGACGTACAGGTGACCCGCGACCCCGCCGAGCTGCTGGTCGCTTTCCCGGCCGATCCACATGGCGTGCTGCATCGGGGCGAGCGGAAACGGGGCGTCGAAGTCCGAATCATGTTCTAAATCAACGGCTTCGGCGCTATCGACGCCAGCAGATTCGACATCGGGTTCGGCACCGTCGTGGCCGATGAGTTCCGACCATGCGCGGACCGACGGTTGCGCCGCCAGTGATGCGAAGTCGATGTCGAGGCCCTTTTTCCGCCATCTTCCGGCCAGCGACATCATCCGGATGGAATCCAGTCCCTGGCTGACCAGATCCACCTCGGGGTCGATGTCGGCGGCCGCGACACCGAGCAGATCGGCGACCTCGTGCCGGATGGTTTCTGCTAGTTCCGAGGCATTCACAGCAACACTCATCACGCCTCCCAACGCCGTCCAATCGCTTAGCAAAGGCTGCCCTAATTTTGATAAGGCTACCCTATATTCGGATGACCGAACACGCCTACCCCGGAGGGCAACCACGTGACCCTGAGCACGCCGCAACCCGCGGAATCCGCAGCACAGACCGCCCTGGCGGCAGGTTTCCGGCCGTTCCCGGCCGAGCGTGCAGCGCGCTACCGGACCGCCGGCCACTGGACCGGCCGGACCATCGACGAGCTTCTGCGTGCGGCGACAGCAATCTGGTCGGACCGGATCGCCGTGGCCGACGCCGCGACCGCGTACAGCTTCGCCGAGCTGGACGAGCTGGCCGACCGCGCGGCGGCCGGCTTCGCGGCGCTGGGCATCGCGCCGGGTGACCGCGTACTGCTCCAGCTGCCGAACTCGGCGCGTTTCGCCGTCGCGCTGTTCGGATTGCTGCGCGCGGGCGCCGTGCCGGTGATGTGCCTGCCGGGGCACCGGCTGGCCGAACTGACCCATTTCGCGGCCGTCAGCGACGCGGTGGCGCTGGTCATCGCCGACAGCGCAGCAGGATTCGACTACCGAGCGATGGCCGAGGAACTCGTCGCGGCCCATCCGCGGGTGCGGCACGTCATCGTCGACGGCGCCCCGGGTCCATTCCTGCCGTGGTCGGCGCTGGACTGCGACGCCGAGGCACCGGTCGTCGCGCCGGCCACCGACGCACCGGCGCTGCTGCTGGTGTCCGGCGGCACCACGGGTGCACCGAAACTCATCCCCCGCACCCACGACGATTACGTCTACAACGTCACCGCCAGTGCCCGCCTGTGCGCACTGACGTCCGACGACGTGTACCTGGTGGTGCTGCCCGCCGCACACAACTTCCCGCTGGCCTGCCCCGGTCTGCTCGGCGCGCTCAGCGTCGGTGCCACCACGGTGTTCACCACCGACCCGTCACCGGAGGCCGCCTTCGCGGTGATCGACCGGCACCGGGTGACCGTCACCGCGCTGGTGCCCGCGCTGGCCAAACTGTGGTCGGCGGCCTGCGATTGGGAACCTTTGGCCCCCAAAGGGTTACGTCTGGTCCAGGTGGGTGGCGCGAAACTGGGCGCCGACGACGCGGCCGCCCTGCGTGCCGCACTGACACCCGGGTTGCAGCAGGTGTTCGGCATGGCCGAAGGCCTGCTGAACTACACCCGGCTCGATGACGCGCCGCACCGGCTGGACCACACGCAGGGCCGCCCGCTGTCAGAGCTCGACGAACTGCGCGTCGTCGACGAGGACGGCAATGAGGTGGCGCCCGGCGTCGAGGGCGGGCTGTTGGTGCGCGGGCCCTACACCATCAACGGCTATTTCAACGCCCCGCAAGACAATGCCCGGTCCTTCACCCCGGACGGCTTCTATCGCAGCGGGGACCGGGTCCGACGGTTCGCCGACGGCTATCTGGAGGTGACGGGTCGGGTCAAAGATGTCATCACCCGCGGCGGCGAGACGGTGTCGGCGCTGGACCTGGAGGAACACCTGATCACCCACCCGAGCATCTGGTCGGCGGCGGCCGTACCGCTGCCCGACGAGTTCCTGGGTGAGAAGATCTGCGCGGTGGTCGTTTTCAGTGGATCCCCCGTCACCCTCGCCGACCTGAACGCCTACCTGGACGACCGCGGGGTGGCCGCCCATTCACGGCCGGACACTTTGGTCGCGATGCCCTCCCTGCCGACCACCGCGGTCGGCAAGGTCGACAAGAAGGCCATCAAGAAGACCATTGCCGCGCAGCTGACCCGCTGAGGCAGGTCAGCTGCGGGGCACCAGATGCGGTGCCAGCGTGGTGAGTTTCTCGCAGGTCTCCTCGAACTCGCGGTCCGGGTTGGACGCCGCGATGATGCCGGCACCGGCCCGCAGCCAGGTCGCGCCGTCCTGCTCGTAGACCGCGCGCAGGGTCAGTGCCGCATCCATCTCACCGCCTGCCGTGAACATCACGACCGCACCGGAGTACAGCCCGCGCGGGGTCTGGTCCAGCCGCAAGATCGCGTCGACGCTCTCGGCCTTGGGGATTCCCGAGGCCGTGACGGCCGGGAACAACGCGGCGAGCGCGTCCATCCGGTCCAGCGACGAGCTCAACCGACCGCCGACGGTGGATCCCAGATGCTGCACGCTGCCCCGCTCGCGGATGGTCATGAAGTCGTAGACCATGGCGGTGCCGGGCTCGGCGACCTCGGAGATCTCCTGCATGGAGGTACGCACCGAGATGGCGTGCTCGACGATCTCCTTGGAGTCGGACTCCAGCTCGTCGCGGGCGGCGCGGTCCTGGTCGGCGCCACGCCCGAGCGCCCGGGTGCCGGCCAACGGTTCAGTCAGCACGGTGCCGTCCGCGCGCACCGCGGCGACAAGTTCGGGACTGTAACCGAGCGCCCGAATCCCCCCGAAATGCAACAGGAAAGAACGCGCCGGCGTGTTGTTGCGCCGCCCCACCCGATACGTCGCCGGGAAGTCCAGGGTGAACGGGACGTCGAACCGTCGCGACAAGATCACCTTCTGGTAGTGCCCACTGCGGATCTCGTCGATCGCGGTGGCCACCCTGGTTCGGTACGCCGCGGTGTCGGCGCTGACGTCGAGTGGTCGTGGGGCGGGTGTCGGCGCCACACCCTTGGCGATCAAGCGGTCGACGGCCGCCGGGTAGGTCGCGTCGCCGCCGACGACGGTGACCTGGTTCTCGGTGACGACCACCTGGCTGTCGGGCAGGAAAAGCCGGGCCAGCGCGGTGGCCGGCGGCAGCTGCTCCTGCAGGCCGAACCGGTAGGCGCCGAATTCGAAAGCCACCCAACCGAAGACCCGCTGACCCTCCAGCAGCAGTCGGTCGACCGCCTCCCCGAGGACCGCCTCGGGGCGCCCGGTCCAGGGTTGTCGGGTCACCTCGCCGTCGGTGATCAGCCGCAGTTCGTCGGAGTCCAGTTCGATGGACACCCGGACATCGTTTGCCAGGATCCACTGGCCGCGGTGTTCGTAGACGAGGTATTCGCGGCCGTCGTTCTCCGCCATCCTGGCCAGTTCGGCCACCACATCGGCGGGGGTGATGCCCGACGGCAGCGCCAGCGGAAGTACCACAACGTTTTCCGCTTTGGTCTCCACGGTCACCTTTGCCTCACCTCGAGAGTCGACGTCAACACCAGGTAAATTTAGCCTAACCTAGCTTATTGTTGGCGTCGTACGTCGATGTGAGTTAGCCGACCTTCTCCGTCATCGTCCAACCCGATGCCTTGAGCCGCTGGGCCCAGAAGGCCGCGTACTGACCGTCGCGGGCCATCAACTCGGTGTGCGTTCCGCAATCGGCGACGGTCCCCTCCCCGGACAACACCACGATCTGGTCGGCGGCGGTGACGGTGGACAGCTTGTGCGCGATGACGATGACAGTGCTGCGCTGCGCCAAGGCGCGGATCGCGTCGGCGACATGGTGCTCGTTTTCCGGGTCGAGCGCGCTGGTGGCCTCGTCGAAGAGCACGATGGGGGCTTCTTTGGGCAAGGCGCGTGCGATCGAAACCCGTTGCCGCTCACCGCCGGACAGCGCCGATCCGCCCTCGCCGACCCTGGTCTGCCAGCCGCCGGGCAGCCGGTCCAGCACCGCCGTCAGCCCGGCGGTCTGCGCCGCGGCGACGATCTCGGCATCCGTCGCGTCCGGCCGGCCGATCCGCACGTTCTCCCAGAGCGTGTCGTCGAACAGATAGACATCCTGGAACACCAGCGACAACTGCGCCATGAGCTCGGCGGTCCGCTGGTCCCGGACGTCGACGCCGCCAACGCGCACCACTCCGGCGTCGGTGTCGTAGAACCGGGTGATCAGCCGGGTCAGCGTCGTCTTGCCGGAGCCCGACGGACCGACCAGGGCCGTCATGGTGCCCGGTTCGGCCACGAAACTGATGTCGGTGGCCACCACCCGGCCGGGATAGCTGAACGCGACGTGTTCCAACTCGACCCGTCCGGGCTTCGAAACCCGCTGCGGTGCATCCGGTTCTGGAAGGGCGGGGGTGTCCAGGATCGCGGTGATGCGATCCAGTTCGGTGCGCGCCATCCGCATGGCCGAGCCGTACTCGGCCAACGCGGCCAGCGGTGAGGCGAACCGGGCAGCCAGGCCCAGGATCACCACCGCGGTGATCGGGTTGAGCGCCCCACCGACAGCCAGCCAGGCGCCCGCCACGATCAACACCGAGAACACCGCCTGCACCGCAACACCGTTGATACCAGCCCGGCCACCGAGCGCCACAGGGCCCGCCGGCCCGTCCGGTGCTGGGCATCGAGCGCGGCGCTCAGGGGCGCGAAATCCGCCCCGGTCCGGCCGAACGCCCGCAGCACCGGCTGGCACCGCGCGAACTCCACGACGCGGGTGTTCACCTCGACCTCGGCGGCGTGGTTGAGCACTTCGGCGTCGGTGATCAGCCGCGACGCCAGCCGGCCGCAGCCCACCAGCACCAAACCACCGAGGGGGGCGACGACCGCGATACGCCAGTCGAAGAAAGCCAGGCCGACCACCACGGTGGCGGCGCTGACGATGTTGAGCACGATCGGCGTGATCAGGTGCGCCCCACTGGTGCCCACGAAAGTGGTTCCCTTGACCGCGATCTGGGAAACCGACCCGACGGTGTCGCGGCTGAACCAGCCCAGCGGCAGGGTCACCATGTGGTCGCCGAGCCGGCGGTGCAACAGACGCATGGTGGCCAACGCCATCCGCATGGCCCGTGCGGACTGGACGTACTGGGCGATCGCCGCGGCGATCACCACCACGACGAGTAGCGCCAGCCAGCGCGCAGCGTCACCGTAGCGGCCGTCGAACAGCGCCCGAGAGATGGGCACCAGCAACACCATCGCGACCCCGTGTAGCAGGCCATAGGCAATCACCCAGGCCAGGTAGCCGAACATCAGCCCGCGCTGCGGGCCGAGGATTCGCAGGAAACCCCTGATCATCGTGCGGCCTCCCGCAGATCGCTACCCGCGCTGTGGACCTGCCACATCTGCGCATATCGGCCGTCACGAGAAAGCAATTCGTCGTGGCGGCCCTGTTCGACGACACGGCCGTCGGCGAGCTCCACGATGTTGTCCGCACCGACGATCGAGCCCAGCCGATGGGCGATCACCAGCACCGTGCGGCCGGCGATCAGCCGCGACAGCGCGGCCTGGATCTGCGCCTCGGAATCCGGGTCCGCCGAGGCGGTGGCCTCGTCGAGGACCAGCACCGGGGTGTCGGCCAACAGGGCGCGGGCAATGCTGACCCGCTGGGCCTCCCCGCCGGAGAAATGCGCGTCCTCGCCCACCACGGAGTCGTATCCCCGTGGCAAGTCGAGGATCCGGTCGTGGATATGGGCCGCTTCGGCGGCCTGGTAGACGTCCTCGGCGGGCGCACCCGGGCGGCCCAGCCGGATGTTGTCCGCCACGCTGATGCCGAGCAGTTGCACGTCCTGCAGCACGAACCCGACGTGGCGGTACAGCACCGCCGGGTCGATGTCACGAACGTCGACACCACCGACGCGGACCACACCCGTGGTCGCGTCGTGGAAGCGTGGCACCAGCGTGGCCAACGTCGACTTCCCGCTGCCGGACGGGCCGACCAGCGCGGTGATGGTGCCGGGGGCCAGACGCAGGTCGACATCGTGCAGCACCGCGGCGGCGCCGTCGTAACTGAAGCCGACGCCATCGAATTCCACGGAATTGTCATGCGGCTCACGTGGTTCGGCTGACACTTTCAGCTTCGGCTGATCCAGCAGCCGGACCAGCCGGCCCGCGGCGGCCTGCGCCTGTTTGCGGACACCCGCGGAATATCCGACGGCCAGCACGGCGGCGGGAATGGTCATCGCCACCAGCGTGGAACCCAGGACGTCGATCGGTGCGACCCAGCCGCTGCGCACGAACCAGTAACCGCCGGCCAGGTTGACCAGTAGCACCGTCGGCGCCTCGATGAAGAGGGACGAGGCGGCCTTGACCCGCACCATCGGGCCCATCCAGGCGGCGAAACCGTCATTGAACTCCTCGGCGGCCTCGGCGAACCGCTTGTGCGCGCGGCCGGTCTCGCCGAACGTCTTGACCACCGCCACTCCGGCGATGAATTCGACGATGGTGGCACTGATACGGCCGATGCCGTCGTTCATCCGTTCCATCTGCACCCGGACGTCACGACCCAGCCACATGTACACCCCGAGATAGACAGGAGCGGTGCCGATGGCCAGCAGGCCCAGCCGCCAGTCCAGCGCGAAGCAGTACGCCAGCCCGAAGGCCGGGGTGGCCAGTGCGCCGGTGTTCTCCACGGCCGAGTGGGCGACCAGGAAGTGCAGTTCGCCTACGTCCTGCTGGACGGCCTTGCGGACCTCGCCCGAGGACGTGCCGCCGAACCAGCCGAGCGGTAGTCGGCCCAGCGTGTCGACGATGCGCCGACGCAGTGCGCGCTGCAGGTCACCGTCGGCGAGGTGGGTCAGTGTCATGGCGGTGCCGTTGGCCCAGGTCCGGACCAGCAGGGCGGCGATCACGGCGGCGACGATGGTCCAGATCCGAGACGGGTCGGCCGCGCCTTCGGTCAACAGGGTGCGTCCGATCTCGACGATCCCGATGAACGGTGCGATCGTTGCGGCGGAGGCGACCAGGGTGAGCAGCTGCGCGATCCGCGACCGACCGGCCACCGGGGCCAGCAGCGCTCTGAGTGCCAACGCGTCGGCGCGGGCGCTCTGGCGTGCGGCCAGCTGGTTGTATCTCGCGGTCGCCCGGGGTGGCGCCTGAACTGTGGTCATCCACGCTCCATAGGTAAGGGTTACCTAAATACCCTAGCGTGGTCTCCCCGTTCACTTGGGGCCCACGGCGCGGCCCACTCGCACTTTCCCGCCATGGACGCCATCTCAACGCGTGGTTCAGTCCAGCAGGGTGCGCACCACGGCGTCGGCCAGCAGGCGGCCGGAATCGGTGAGCACCAACCGGTCGTCGGCCCGGATCACCAGCCCGTCGCCGACGGCCACCTCGGCCCGGCGCCGTTCGTCGGCCGACAGCACCGACATCGGCAGACCACTGCGCAGGCGCAACCGCAACATCACGTCCTCGGTGTGCCGAGCAGTCTCGTCGAGGTCCTCCGAATCGGCGATCGGCAGCTTGCCTTCGGCGAGGGCTTGCGCATAAGCATTGGGGTGCTTGATATTCCACCACCGCGTCGACCCGAAGAAACCGTGCGCGCCCGGGCCGGCGCCCCACCACTCGCCGCCGTCCCAATAGCCCATATTGTGCCGGCACTCCCCACCCGGGCGACTCCAGTTCGACACCTCGTACCACCGCAGCCCGGCGGCCGACAGCTGGGCATCCAGCAATTCGTAGCGCTCGGCCAGCACGTCGTTGTCCGGTGCGGGCACCTCACCGCGGCGCACCCGCCGCGCCAGGGCCGTGCCGTCCTCGACCACCAGCGCGTACGCCGAGACGTGGTCGACGCCGGCCGACACCGCCACCTCCGCCGAGCGGCGCAGATCATCGTCGGTCTCACCCGGAGTGCCATAGATGAGGTCCAGGTTGACGTGATCGAACCCCTCGGCCCGGGCCTCCAGCGCTGCCGCGGGTGCGCGCCCCGCCGAGTGCACGCGGTCCAGCACCGCCAGCACATGCGGCGCCGCCGACTGCATCCCCAGCGAGATCCGGGTGTAGCCGGCAGCGCGCAGCCGCGCGAACAGGGCCGGCGAGCTGGATTCCGGGTTGGCCTCGGTGGTCACCTCGGCGTCCGCCGCCAAGGCGAAGTGGTCGCGGACCGCGTCGAGCACCGCGGCCAGCCCGTCGCCGCCCAGCATGGTGGGCGTGCCGCCGCCCACGAAAACCGTGTCGACCAGGCGCGGGCCGACCTGTGCCGCGGCCAGCGCAAGCTCCAGCCGGACCGCGGCCAGCCAGCCTGCCGGGTTGGCTCCCCCCAACTCGGCCGGGGTGTAGGTGTTGAAATCGCAGTATCCGCAGCGGGTGGCGCAGAACGGCACGTGGATATAGATCCCGAAGGGGCCTGGCTGCGCACTCACGCCTCCAGTCTCCCAGAACCGATTTTGCTCACCGTGATCGCAAATCTGGCCCGGTTAGGGCTGCTGGCGCCGGTCGTGGCACAATGGCCGACGTGACCTCCGCGCGTAACAGCACCACCGGTATTGCACTGGTGGCACGGCGGCATGTCGACTTCAAGCGCGTCTGTAGCTGTTGCTGTCTTCCTTGACTGCGTTGACCTAGGACCCAGCCCACCCCGAAATCTCAGCTGGCCGACGGATCTGCGCCGCCGGACAGCCACCGGTGGCCTGCGTGATCCCTCCGCCTGCTCCTCCAGTAAGGAGCCAGTCCATGACGACCGCACCGGGTTCATCTGCCGACCCGACCGCCAAGCCGGCGAAGCGTCCCCGCGGCGAAGGCCAGTGGGCCCTTGGCTACCGCGAGCCGCTGAACGCCAACGAGCAGGCCAAGAAGGACGACCATCCGCTCAACGTGCGGGAACGCATCGAGAACATCTACGCTCCCGGCGGTTTCGAGAGCATCGACAAGGGCGACCTTCGTGGCCGGTTCCGCTGGTGGGGGCTGTATACCCAGCGTAAGCCCGGGTTCGACGGCACCTGGACCGGTGACGAGAACACCGACATGCTCGAAGACAAGTACTTCATGCTGCGGGTGCGCAGCGACGGCGGTGCGCTGACCGCGGCGTCCCTACGGACCCTCGGCGGCATCTCCACCGAATTTGCCAGGGACACCGCCGACATCTCCGACCGGGAGAACATCCAGTACCACTGGATCGCGGTCGAGAACATGCCGGAGATCTGGCGCCGCCTCGACGCCGTCGGCTTGCAGACCACCCAGGCGTGCGGTGACTGCCCCCGCGTCGTGCTCGGTTCGCCGCTGGCCGGCGAATCCCTCGACGAGGTGATCGACGGCACCCCCGCCATCGACGAGATCGTCAAGCGCTACGTCGGCAAGAAGGAATACGCCAACCTGCCGCGCAAGTTCAAGACCGCCATCTCCGGTCTGCAGGATGTCGTGCACGAGGTCAACGACGTCGCCTTCATCGGGGTGAACCACCCAGAGCACGGGCCGGGCTTCGACCTGTGGGTGGGCGGCGGCCTGTCGACCAACCCGATGCTGGCCCAGCGGGTCGGCGCCTGGGTGCCGCTGGACGAGGTGCCCGACGTGTGGGAGGGCGTGGTCAGCATCTTCCGCGACTACGGCTACCGCCGGCTGCGGTCCAAGGCCCGGTTGAAGTTCCTGATCAAGGACTGGGGCGTGCAGAAGTTCCGCGAGGTGCTGGAGACCGAGTACCTCAAGCGCCCGCTGATCGACGGACCCGCCCCGGACCCGGTTGCCCGTCCCATCGACCACGTTGGCGTGCAGCGCCTCAAGAACGGCCTCAACGCCGTCGGCGTCGCCCCGATCGCGGGCCGGGTGTCGGGCACCATCCTGACCAAGGTTGCCGATCTTGCCGAGTCGGTCGGTTCCGACCGTATCCGCTTCACGCCGTACCAGAAGCTGATCATCCTCGACGTGCCGGACGACAAGGTCGACCACCTGCGAACCGAGCTCGACGCCCTCGGCCTGCCGTCGACCCCGTCGCATTGGCGGCGCAACCTGATGGCCTGCACCGGCATCGAGTTCTGCAAGCTGAGCTTCGCCGAGACCCGCGTCCGGGCGCAGAGCCTGGTGCCCGATCTGGAACAACGCCTCGAGGACATCAACGCCGAGCTGGACGTGCCGATCACGGTCAACATCAACGGCTGCCCGAACTCGTGCGCCCGCATTCAGGTCGCCGATATCGGCTTCAAGGGCCAGATGGTGGACGACGGCAACGGCCCGGAAGAGGGTTTCCAGGTGCATCTGGGCGGCAGCCTGGGCCTGGACAGCGGATTCGGGCGCAAGTTGCGTCAGCACAAGGTGCTGTCCACCGAGCTCGGCGACTACATCGAACGTGTCACGCGCAACTTCGTGAAACAACGCGAGCCCGGAGAGCGTTTTGCTCAGTGGGCGGTGCGCGCCGACGAAGCTGACCTTCGATGAGCGCTCGCGCGAAGAGCAAAGGCAGGGGCAGATGATGAGCGACCAAGCGTTGATGACGGAAGAGAACCTGCGAGGCATCGCCGAGCGGGGTGCCCGGGAACTTGAGGGCGCAGGGGCGATGGACCTGCTGCGGTGGACCGATCAGAATTTCCGCGGCAACTACATCGTGGCGTCCAACATGCAGGACGCGGTGCTCGTCGCGCTGGCCGCGCAGGTCCGCCCCGGCGTCGACGTGATGTTCCTCGACACCGGCTACCACTTCGTCGAGACGATCGGTACCCGCGACGCCGTGGAAGCGGTGTACGACGTGAAGGTGCACAACGTCACCCCTGAGCGCAGCGTGGCCGAACAGGATGCGCTGCTGGGCAAGGACCTGTTCGCCCGCGACGCGGCGCAATGCTGCCGGCTGCGCAAGGTCGAACCACTGAGCAAGGCCCTCAAGGGCTATTCGGCGTGGGTCACCGGCATCCGCCGGGTCGAGGCGCCGACGCGCGCCAATGCACCGCTGATCAGCTTCGACGAGGCCTTCGGTCTGGTGAAGATCAACCCGCTCGCGGCGTGGACCGACGACGAGATGCAGAACTACATCGACGAGCACGGCATCTTGGTCAACCCTCTTGTCTACGAAGGTTATCCGTCCATCGGCTGCGCACCGTGCACCAGCAAGCCGGTCGACGGCGCGGATCCGCGCAGTGGACGCTGGGCCGGGCAGGCCAAGACGGAATGCGGCCTGCACGCCTCGTGAACGGGCCGCGGGCGTGAGCGCCGTGCCCGCGCTCGTCCTGACCGCCCACGGCAGCGCCGATCCGCGCGCCGCCGCCAATACGTACGCCGTGGCCGCCACCATCCGCCGGATGCGTCCGGGGCTGGAGGTGATTCCGGCGTTCTGCGAACAGAACTCGCCGAATCTGGTCGAGGTGTTGCGTTCGGTCGGGGACCGCGCGGTGGTGACGCCACTGCTGCTGGCCGATGCCTATCACGCCCGCGTCGACATCCCGGCGATGATCGCCGAATCCGCGACCAAGGCCCGCCAGACCGAGGTGCTCGGCGAGGACGATCAACTGGTGGCCGTGCTGCGCCGCCGCATCACCGAGGCCGGAGTGTCTCGGCTCGACCGCGTCGGCGTCATGGTGACCGCCGTGGGATCCTCACGCGCAGAAGCCAATTCACGCACCGCGATGGTGGCAGAAGCGCTCGTGGCGCACACCCATTGGACGGCGGGCACGGCGTTCGCCGCCGGACCGCACCCGAATCTGGCACAGGTCGCCGACGAACTCCGCGATCGCGGCGCCGACCGACTGATCATCGCTCCCTGGTTTCTGGCGCACGGCCGCATCACCGACCGGATGGCAGCCTTCGCCACTACGCACGGCATCGCGATGGCGCAGCCGCTCGGGCCGCACCGCCTGGTCGCCGAGACGGTACTGGACCGGTTCGACGCGGTGCGCCGCGTGCCGGCCGCCGCCTGAGGAGCCAAATTCAGATAGTGGCGACTATTCAAATAGTGGCTACTATCCAAGTATGGATGGTGACGAGAAGCCGCGTCGGTTGACCCGCGCGGAGAGCAGGGAGCGCACCCGCCGGCAGCTGCTGGATGCCGCCGCGCACGTCTTCGCACGCCGCGGGTACGCCGCGGCGTCGGTCGAGGAGATCGCCGAATCGGCGGGTTTCTCGGTGGGCGCGGTGTACTCGAACTTCGCCAACAAGGACGAGTTGTTCGCCGCGCTGATGACCGACCGGGCCGTCAACCACATGGACGAAGTGGCCGACATCTTCGATTCCGCCGACGCGCTGTCACAAGATCCGTTGCAGGCTCTCGGCCGGATGCTCATCGCCATTGCCGACAAGGACCTGCACGTCGCCGTGCTGAAGACCGAGTTCTGGCTGCATGCCGTGCGCAATCCCGACCTGATGCGCATCGAGGCCGATGCGTCCGCGCGCACGCTGGCCGCGGTCCGCGAGATCCTCGCCGGTGTGCTGGAGCGCAACGACGTGGACCAGAACGCGGTGTCCGTCGAGGATTTCGCCACCACCACCCTGGCGCTGTTCAGCGGGTTGATCCGGCAGCGCCGGATCGACCCGGACCGGGTGTCGGACGCCTTGTTCGGCCAGGCGATGCGCTGGCAGATCGCCGGCATGCCCAAGAACTCCGGACGAAAGTAGCTTTCCGTGGAATGGATCGGCAGTATCGGGCTCTACGCGATCCCGGCCTTCCTGCTGTTGCTCGGCATCGAGTTCGCGGCCGACCGGGTGGCGCGCCGACGCGCCACCACGAAAACGCCCGCGCCCCAACGGGTCGGCTTCGGTCTGCGCGACACCCTGGCCAGCCTCTCGGTGTACGGACTGGGCCGGATCGCCAAACTGGGCGAGCACTTCATCTCGGTACCGATCGTGCTGCTGGCGGCGACGCTGGCTCCGGTCGCCCTTTCGGCGTCGGACTGGTGGGTCTGGGTGCTGGCGATCGTCGGGGCCGACCTGGCGTACTACACCGAACACCGCATGCATCACCGGATCCGGATGTTCTGGGCGGCGCACAGCGTGCACCACTCCAGTCAGCACTTCAACATGTCGACCGCGGTGCGGCTGCCGTGGCTGATACCCGGACGCTTCCTGTCGTCGGTGGTGTACATGCCGCTGGTGCTCACGGGCGTGCCGGTATGGCTGATCTTCCTCAGCCAGGCGATCGTGCTGCTGTACCAGTACCCGCTGCACACCGAGCTCATCGGAAAGTTGCCCCGCGCAGTCGAATACATCTTCAACACCCCATCGCACCATCGCGTACACCACGGTGCCAACAACCCGTATCTCGACAAGAACTACGGTGGCATCCTGATCGTGTGGGACCGCTGGTTCAACAGTTACGCCGACGAAACCGAAACGGTGCGTTACGGATTGACCAAGAACATCGAGACCCACAATCCGATCAAGGTGAACTTCCACGAGTTCGCCGCCATGGTGCGCGACGTCTGTCGGGCCGGCACGTGGCGGGGCCGCATCGGCTATCTCGTCGGCCCGCCGGGCTGGACCGAGAAACGGCCCGTCGACGACGAGCAGCCGGCGCAGCCCGTGGTGGTCTGACTACACGCCGGCGGTCAACGTCGCTTCCGCCTGCGCAGCACCTGCCAGGTTCGGCACTCGGGTGGCCCGCACGTACACGGTGTCGCCGTGCTTCAAACCCAGCGCCTCGGCGTCACCGCGGGTGATCTGCGCGGTGAACGGCACGTTGTCGGTCGCACTGGTCAGCTCGACCCGAACCTCGAAGCCCAGCACCACGATCCGGTCGATGACGGCCCGGATGACCCCCGTGGCGGCGACGCTCGGATCGGCACTGGCGATGGCCATCTCCGGATTGCGACCCACCCGGATGTCATGCGGGCGCACCAGGGTGCCGTTGACCGAGGACACCGCCCCCAGGAAGGACATCACGAACGAGTTGGCCGGCTCGTCGTACACCTCGGTCGGCGTGCCGATCTGCTCGATGCGGCCCTTGTTGAGCACCGCGATGCGGTCGGCGACGTCCAGCGCCTCGGCCTGATCGTGGGTCACCAGCACGGTGGTGACGTGAACCTCGTCGTGCAGCCGGCGCAGCCACGCCCGCAGGTCCTCGCGGACCTTGGCGTCCAGGGCGCCGAACGGCTCGTCGAGCAACAGCACCTGAGGATCCACCGCCAGTGCCCGGGCCAGCGCCATGCGTTGGCGCTGCCCGCCGGAAAGCTGGTTCGGATAGCGGGTCTGGAAACCGGCCAGCCCCACCACCTCCAGCAGGTTGTCGACCTTCTCTTTGATCTCGGCCTTCGGCCGCTTGCGGATCTTCAGGCCGAACGCCACGTTGTCGCGCACCGTCAGGTGCTTGAAGGCGGCGTAGTGCTGGAATACGAAACCGATTCCGCGCCGCTGCGGCGGCACCCCGGTGACATCCCTGCCCTTGATGGTGATCTCGCCGGTGTCCGGGGTGTCCAGGCCGGCGATGGCCCGCAGCAGGGTGGACTTGCCCGAACCACTGGGACCCAGCAGCGCGGTCAGCGACCCGTCGGGCACCACGAAGTCGATATTGTCCAGGGCCACGAAATCGCCGTAGCGTTTGTTGGCGCCCTTGACGGTGATGGCGTTGGTCATTGCACAGTCTCCCTCGGGCCCTATTTTGCCGCCCGGACACGCCGGGCGTCGAGAATCACCTGAACGACGAGCACGATGACCGCGACCGTCATCAACAATGTGGAGACGGCGTAGGCGCCGTACTCCTGCCCGCGGCTGTACCGATCGGACACCAGCAGGGTGAGCGTCTGCGAGGTGCCGGGCAGATTCGACGAGACCATGATCACCGCACCGAACTCACCGAGCGTGCGGGCGACGGTCAGCACGATGCCGTAGGTCAGCCCCCACCGGATGGACGGCAAGGTGATCCGCCAGAACGTCTGCCACCACTGCGAACCCAGGGTGGAGGCGGCCTCTTCCTGATCGGTGCCCAGTTCGTGCAAGACAGGTTCGACTTCGCGGATGACGAAAGGGACGGTGACGAAAATGCTGGCCAGCACGATGCCGGGCAGGCCGAAGATGATCTTGAAGCCCAGGTTGTTCTCCACGAACCCGAGCAGACCGGCACTGCCCCACAGCAGGATCAGGGCAACGCCGACCACCACGGGAGACACCGCGAACGGCAGGTCGATGACCGCCTGCAGCGCGCTCTTCCCGCGAAACCGGTTGCGCGCCAGCACCAGTGCGGTGGGCACCCCGAACAGCACATTCAGCGGCACCACGATCGCCACCACCAGCAGCGACAGCTGCAGCGCCGAGATGGCCGCCGGGGTGGTGATCGAGGCGATGAAGGTACCGATGCCGGGTTCGAAGGTGCGCCACAGGATCAGCCCGACCGGCACGATCACCAAGACGGTGACATAGGCCAGCGCAAGGAAACGGACCAGCAGGCGCACCGGGGGCGAGAGTGTCATTGCGACAGTTCCTCACGCTTGGCCGCGCGGGAACCGACCGCGCGCAGGATGAACAGCACGACAAACGAAACGACAAGCAGCACAATGGAGATGGCTGCGGCACCGGTGCGGTCGTCGTTCTCGATCAGCGTGCGGATCCACTGCGAGGACACTTCGGTCTCACCGGGCACGGCGCCACCGATCAGCACGACGGAGCCGAACTCGCCGATCGCCCGGGAGAACGCCAGGCCGGCACCGGAGAGCAGCGAGGGCAGCAGCGCCGGCAGGATGATCCTGGTCAAGATGGTGAAGCTGTTGGCGCCCAGCGAGGCCGCCGCCTCTTCGACGTCGCGGTCCAGTTCGAGCAGCACGGGCTGCACCGACCGGACCACGAACGGCAACGTGACGAACAGCAGCGCCACGCCCACACCCCATTTGGTGTGTTGCAGATGCAGGTCCACCGGGCTGTTGGGGCCGTAGAGCGCGAGCATCACCAGGCTGGCGACGATGGTGGGCAGCGCGAACGGCAGATCGATCACGGCGTCCACCAGCCGCTTGCCGGGGAACTCGTCACGGGTCAGCGTCCAGGCCACCAGCAGCCCGAACACCAGGTTCACCAGCGTGACGCCGATCGAGATGGTCACCGTGACCTTGAACGACTCCAGCGCCGCGTTGGAACTGACGGCCTGCCAGAAGGCGGTCCAGCCGCCCCCGGCGGACTGCCACAGGATCGCCGCCAGCGGCAGCAGGACGATCACCGAGAGCCAGATCGACGCCGCCCCCACGCGCAGCGACGTGGTGCCGAACCGGTGGCGACGCCCCGCCCCGGGAGCCGAAGCTCCCGGGGCGGGCGGCACCGCGGTCTGCGGGGAAACCGTCATCCGGTGGCCTGCTTGTAGATCTTGGTGATGCTGCCGTTGTCCTTGTCGAACAGCGCCGGGTCGACGTCCGTCCAGCCGCCCAGGTCGGCGATCGTCCACAGCTTCTCCGGGGTCGGGAAGTCCTTGGCGAAATCGGCGGCCACGGCCGGGTCGACCGGGCGGAAGCCGGCCTCGGCCCACAGCTTCTGGCCCTGCGCGGTGTAGAGGAAGTTCTTCAGCGCCGTGGCCTGCTGCAGGTGCGCGGTGCTGCTCACGACGGCCACCGGGTTCTCGATCTTGAACGTCTGCGGCGGATTGATGTGCTCGACATCCTTGCCCTGCCGTTCGACGTTGATCGCCTCGTTCTCGTAGCTGATCAGCACGTCGCCGGTGCCCTGCAGGAACACGTCGGTGGCTTCGCGGCCGGAGCCCGGACGCGTTTTGACATGCTCGGTGACCAGCTTGTTGATGAAGTCCAGGCCGGCCGCCGAATCCTTGCCGCCGTTGCTCTTGGCGGCATATGGGGCAAGCAGGTTCCACTTGGCCGAACCCGAGCTCAGCGGGCTGGGAGTGACGACCTCGATGCCCGGCTTGAGCAGGTCGTCCCAGTCCTTGATGCCCTTCGGATTACCCTTGCGCACCACCAGCGAGACCACCGATCCGAACGGGATGCCCTTGGTGGCGTCGGCATTCCAGTCCTTGGCCACCTTGTCGGCCTTGACCAGGCGGGTCACGTCGGGTTCGACGGAGAAGTTGACGATATCGGCGGGCTTACCGTCGACGACCCCGCGGGACTGGTCGCCGGAGGCGCCGTAGGACGTCGTCACCGCGACGCCTTTGCCCTCGGGGGTGGCAGCAAACGCCGGGATGATCTTGCTCCAGCCCGGCTCGGGGACCGCGTAGGCGACCAGCGTCAGCGTGGTCTCGGCCTTGGCGCCGCCGGTGTCACCGGCCACGTCGCTGGAACCTCCACCGCACGCGGCGAGGACGGTCGCCGACAGGGCGAGGGCTGCAGCCGCGCTCCAGCGCGACTTGAGTGTCTTGGACATCTGAGGCCTTTCTTCATTCGTGACGGGACGGGCGGAGCTGTGGCCCGTCACGACGGAGAAAATGGCCGGGAACTCATGGCTGAGGTACAGCCAGCACCGACACCAAACCGCGGGACGGGTTGGGGTCAGCGACAACAGTGCACATTGACGACAGCGCAAAAATCGACGACAGCATGAGCCAGAACATGGCTCTGCGTGCTGCCGGGCGCTGCGTGCATGGCGCGAAGCCTAACAGAATCGACCAGGACCGCTGCCCCACCGGGTCCCCGAGCGCGTCAGCGGGTGAAATACCAGGTCACGATGACCAGGACAACGAGGATGAGCAGGATCAGCGTGACCCGCGAGCGCGGCATCTGGTTCACCGCGGATCCCCGTCCTCATGGCGGGCCCGCATGAGCAGCTTGATGCCGTTGCCCAGGGCACCGTCGAGCAGAACCGCCACACCGTAGGCCAGCGCCAGCACGACCGGCATCACCACGGCGGTCTGGGCGACGAAACCCAGACCCGACAGCCACAGCTCGACACCGTCCCACCAGCTCAGGATCCCGCCCATGCCGACCACAGTAATGCCACCATGGGTCCATGCCGACATCGCCGGATCGCACCGGATGCCTGATCGCCGGCGGCGGCCCCGCCGGCATGATGCTGGGCCTGCTGCTCGCCCGAGCCGGGGTGGACGTCACCGTGATGGAGAAGCACGCGGATTTCCTGCGCGACTTCCGCGGTGACACCGTGCATGCCAGCACGCTGCGCAACCTCGACGAACTGGGCCTGGGTCCGGCGTTCGCCGCCGTCCCGCACCGGTTGATCGACACCATCAGCATGTCGGTGCAGGGCACGCCGGTGAATGTCGACCTGCGGCATCTGCCGGGCCGGCACCAGCACATCGCGCTGGTGCCGCAGTGGGACTTCCTGGAACTGCTGGCGACGGCGGCCGAGGCCGAACCGTCGTTCACGTTGTTGCGCAGCACCGAGGTGCTGGGACCGCTGCGCTCCGGCGGCACGGTGACCGGGGTTCGGTACCGCGACGCGCACGGTGAGCACGAGCTGCGCGCCGACCTGACGGTCGCTTGTGACGGCCGCGGATCGACGTTGCGCGAGGGAATGGGATTGGTGCCCAAGGCTTTCGGGGCGCCCATGGACGTCTGGTGGTTCCGGTTGCCGCGCTCCGATGGCGACCCGCACGGCCTGGCCGGTGTGCTGGGGACGGGTCACGCGATGATCGTGATCGACCGCGGCGACTACTACCAGTGCGCCTACATCATCCCCAAGGGCAGCGACGCCCGGTTGCGCGCCGAAGGTATCGCCGCGTTCCATCGCGCCGTGGTGGACCTGGTGCCCTGGCTCGGTGACCGGATCGGCATCCTCACCGACTTCGCCGACGTGAAACTGCTCGACGTCCAGCTCAATCGGTTACGTCGCTGGTATGTCGACGGCCTACTGCTCATCGGCGATGCCGCGCATGCGATGTCGCCAGTCGGCGGCGTCGGAATCAACCTGGCGGTGGCCGATGCGGTGGCGGCCGGGCGGATGCTGGCCGATCCGTTGCGGGCCGGCCGGGTGACGACGCGGGAGTTGGCCCGGGTGCAGGCCAGGCGGTGGGTGCCCACGGCGTTGATCCAGGGGGTGCAGCGGGGTATCCATGCCAGTGTGATCGCGCGTGCCGTCGGCGGGGCCGACAATCCGGCCGCCGTCGGCGGGGCCGACAATCGAGAGACTGCACCCGCCCCGGTCCGGATGGTGGCCCGGATCCCGTTGCTGCGCAGGATCGCCGGCTACGGGGTGGCAATCGGCCCGCTGCCCGAACACGTCCCGGCGTTCGCCAGGCGCTGAACCGGCAAAGGACCGGGTTTCGGTCCCCGGTGGACGGCAGGGCGCCCGGCGGTCGATGATGTCCGGCATGGTCCTGGAACACACCGACCCCGATACGCCGCTGTCCGTCACGGCCGCCGTCCCGTACGCGACAACGGGGCCGTCGCTGCGGAACCCGTTTCCGCCGATCGCCGACTACGCGTTCCTGTCCGACTGCGAGAACACCTGCCTGATCTCCGCGGCCGGCTCGGTGGAGTGGCTGTGCGTGCCGCGGCCCGACTCCCCCAGCGTCTTCGGCGCCATCCTGGACCGGGGAGCCGGCCACTTTCGGCTGGCCCCGTACGGCGTCACGGTGCCCTCGGCCCGGCGCTACCTGCCCGGCTCCCTGATCATGGAGACCACCTGGCAGACCCACACCGGGTGGATGATCGTGCGTGATGCCCTGGTGATGGGCCCCTGGCATGACATCGAGACCCGGTCACGCACGCACCGGCGGACCCCGATGGACTGGGATGCCGAGCACATCCTGCTGCGCACGGTGCGCTGCGTGTCCGGTGTGGTCGAGCTGGTGATGAACTGCGAGCCATCGTTCGACTACGGCCGTCAGCCCGCAACCTGGGAGTACTCCGCCGCCGCTTATGGCGAGGCCATCGCCCGGGCGCACAAGGATCCGGAAGCCCACCCCACGCTGCGCCTGACCACGAACCTGCGGATCGGTCTGGAAGGTCATGAGGCCCGCGCCCGGACCCGGCTCACCGAGGGGGACAACGTGTTCGTCGCCCTGTCGTGGTCCAAGCACCCGGCGCCGCAGACGTTCGAGGAAGCCTCGGACAAGATGTGGAAGACCAGCGAGTCGTGGCGGCAGTGGATCAACATCGGCGATTTCCCGGACCACCCGTGGCGCTCATACCTGCAGCGGTCGGCGTTGACGTTGAAGGGGTTGACCTATTCACCGACCGGCGCGCTGCTGGCCGCACCCACCACGTCGTTGCCGGAGACCCCGCAGGGCGAACGCAACTGGGATTACCGCTACTCCTGGATCCGCGACTCCACGTTCGCGTTGTGGGGGTTGTATACCCTGGGCCTGGACCGCGAGGCCGACGATTTCTTCAGCTTCATCGCCGATGTGTCCGGCGCCAACAACGGCGAACGCCACCCACTGCAGGTGATGTACGGCGTCGGCGGGGAACGCAGCCTGGTCGAAGACGAACTGCACCACCTGTCCGGCTACGACAATGCCCGGCCCGTCCGCATCGGTAATGGCGCCTACAACCAGATGCAGCACGACATCTGGGGCACCATGCTCGATTCGGTGTACCTGCACGCCAAGTCCCGCGAACAGATCCCGGAGATGTTGTGGCCGGTGCTGAAGAACCAGGTCGAGGAGGCCATCAAGCACTGGAAGGAACCCGACCGCGGTATCTGGGAAGTCCGCGGCGAGCCGCAGCATTTCACCTCCAGCAAGATCATGTGCTGGGTCGCTCTGGACCGCGGTTCCAAACTGGCCGAGCTACAGGGCGAGAAGTCCTACGCCCAGCAGTGGCGGGTGGTCGCCGAGGAGATCAAGGCCGACATCCTGGCCCACGGCGTGGACTCGCGCGGCGTACTGACCCAGCGCTACGGCGACGACGCACTGGATGCCTCCCTGCTGCTGGCCGTGCTGACCCGGTTCCTGCCCTCGGATGATCCGCGGATCCGCGCCACCGTGCTGGCCATCGCCGACGAGCTGACCGACGAGGGGCTGGTGCTGCGCTACCGCGTCGAGGAGACCGACGACGGGTTGTCCGGCGAGGAGGGCACCTTCACCATCTGCTCGTTCTGGCTGGTGTCGGCGCTGGTGGAGATCGGCGAGGTGAGCCGGGCCAAGCATCTGTGCGAGCGGTTGCTGTCGTTCGCCAGCCCGCTGCATCTGTACGCCGAGGAGATCGAACCGCGCACCGGGCGGCATCTGGGTAACTTCCCGCAGGCTTTCACCCACCTGGCGTTGATCAACGCCGTCGTGCACGTCATCCGCGCCGAGGAGGAGGCCGACAGCACGGGCGTCTTCCAGCCCGCCAATGCTCCTATGTAGGAGCGATTTCGGCGCGCTGATCCGCGCCTGCCGCGGCTGAGCGCGCCGAAGTCAGTAGGTGATCGCGAAGTCGATCACGGTTGGCGTCGGGACGGCCAGCGCGACGGGCGTCAACCGGTCGTCGTCGTAGGCGACGCCGGTGATGACCCGGCCCCCGAAGCCGTTGGAGGCAGCCGGGACGCTGGCGGTCACCACGATTCGGCCGGAGTGGTCGGCGGGCCGCAGGTAGATCTCGTGGCCCGGCTGAATCGGGCCCGCGATCGAGGTGCCGTCGCGGTCGACCAGCGCGGCGCCGGTGACCGACAGGGCCGCGGTGTCGGTGGCCTCGAACCGGAACGGGCCGAGCACGCCGTCGGCGTCGAGCACCGCGCGGTCGGCGACCAGCCGAGGTACCACGGTCAGCCGGCGGGCGGCGTCGGCGCCGGCCAGCAGGTAGTCGTACAGAGCGACGACGCGGTCGGCGTTGCGGTAGGTGCCCGACCCGTGCAGCGCGAACGTCACCTCGTCGATCTCGACGGTGCCGGCCAGCACTTGCAGGCGGTAGTAGCGGAAGCCACGATGGCGACGGCCGGGCCTGGTCTGCGACGTCGTGGCACCGACACCGAGGGCGGTGCGGTGGCTTCCGGAACCGGGCGCCACGTTGAGTTCGGAACCGGGGACATCACGCCACTGTCGACCATCCTGCGACTTCTGCAGGATCAGCGATGCCGGCGTGCTCGCGCTGAGTTCGACTGTGTAGCTACCCAATTGGGGCTCGCCATCGAACTCGAAGGTCACCGTATCCGGTTGGTGGCGCACTTCGACCGGGACGTTGAGCGGCCGGTTGTCGAGGTGCAGTCCGTTGGTGAAATGCCAGATCGCGGCCTGCGTCGCGGCGATGGCCTCATGCTCGGCAAGGTGGGAACCCCCCAGCGCGAACCCCGCCGCACGCACCCGGCGGCTCAACTCGGCGGTGCCCAGGGTGGGAAACGAGTTGCGGATGATCCAGTCCACCTCGGCCTCGAAGGCGCGGGCCGCGACGTTGGGCACCGCGGACCAGTGGGCCGGCCGGTACCGCGACGGGCGGGTGGGTGCCACCCCGAGGAAGTCCAGCGAGTAGGCGTCGATGTTCGGGTTGAGCCTGATGAGATCGGTACGCGCGGTGGTTCCGTCGGCGAACACGATGGTGTCCACCGTCGGCGAGTACGTGCCGCCGCGATAGCGGGTCATCCTGGGCAGATCGGCGTCGCGGCGGACGGCCCGGCGTACGGCGACGGCGGACCGAGGGCTGGCAAGCAGGGGCAAGACGGACATCGAGCGTTGGCTTTCTGGTGGCGATGAGAACGCGTATCCACACACCGCCGGAGAGGGGCGGGCAGAAACGCAGGGGGCCGGCGTCAGAAAATCAACAACAACACAGCACGACGACGGGGCGCGCGGTGGTGCGCGGCTTCCGGGCGTCGTGGGTCACGTTGCCTACCATACGGCAAACCCCACCGAACGCCACCCCTGCCAGGCGCCGTGCAGGTTTCCCTCTCGCTGCGCGCTAATCATGTGGCCGACAGGATTTGCCCGTAACGTGGCCGCCGCATACACAACAGAACCCCGTCGGAGGTAGCACCATGACGTCTGCCCAGAACGAGTCGCAGGCCCTCGGCGATCTCGCCGCCAGGCAGCTTGCCAACGCCACCAAGACAGTCCCGCAGCTGTCGACCATCACGCCGCGCTTCCTGCTGCACCTGCTGTCTTGGGTGCCTGTGGAGGCCGGTATCTACCGGGTCAACCGGGTGATCAACCCGGAGCGGGTGGCTATCCACGCGGACGAGGGCACGGGCAGCGAGGATCCGCTGCCGGAGACCTATGTCGACTACGAGACCAGCCCGCGCGAGTACACGCTGCGTTCCATCTCGACGCTGCTCGACGTGCACACCCGGGTGTCGGACCTGTACTCCAGCCCGCACGACCAGGTTGCCCAGCAGCTGCGGTTGACCATCGAGACCATCAAGGAGCGCCAAGAGTACGAGCTGGTCAACAACCCGGAGTACGGCCTGCTCTCCCAGGTGACCCCCGAGCAGACCATCTCCACCCGGCGTGGCACCCCCACCCCTGACGACCTGGACTCGTTGATCACCAAGGTGTGGAAGACGCCCGCGTTCTTCCTCACCAACCCGCTCGGCGTGGCCGCGTTCGGCCGGGAAGCCACCCGGCGCGGGGTACCGCCGCCAGTGGTCAGCCTGTTCGGCGCCCAGTTCATCACGTGGCGGGGTATCCCGATCGTGCCCAGCGACAAGGTGCCGGTCGAGGATTCCAAGACCAAGTTCATCCTGGTCCGCACCGGCGAGGAGCGCCAAGGCGTGGTGGGTCTGTTCCAGCCGGGGCTGGTCGGCGAGCAGGCGCCGGGGTTGTCGGTGCGGTTCACCGGGATCAACCGGTCGGCGATCGCCTCGTATCTGGTCACCCTGTACTCGTCGCTGGCGGTGCTGACCGACGATGCGTTGGCGGTGCTGGACGATGTCGCTGTGGACCACTTCCATGAGTACAAGTGAGTTTCGGGGCGAGCGAAGCGACGGGAAGGAATACCGGTCGTCCGATGCGGAAGGGGACCTGCCGATAAGCGAGGCCGAACTGTCGGCGCTGGCGTCGCAGTTGTTCGCGACGAGCTTCCGGCCCGGCCCGGACAGCCCGCCCGCGAGCACCCAGGTGACCCCGCGGGGCGTCGCCCCGGATGTCACCACGGCCACGTCGGCGGGTTCGACGGCCGCCGGTGTCGCACATCCAGGCGCGCCGGCGGAGTTCGTGTCGGTGCCGGAGACGACGGTTCCGGCGCCGACATCACCTGGGCCGGAAGGGGTTCCGCCGGGTGCCGCCCCGGTCGCGCCCCGAGGGACGGCAGTGAGCCCGATCGTTCCGTTCAGCGGGTTCGAGCCGTTCACGGTGCCGGACCTCTCCCCGTCGCTTCGCTCGTCCCTGACAGGTCTGGTGCCGTCGGCACCTCCGACGCCCCCGCGCGGGTCGGCCCCGGTGTGGCCGGGCACGGTGCCGGATGTGCCGGATCTGGGCTGGACCGATGCGGCACCGGCATCCCAGGACGCCGACGGTTATTACTTCCTGAAACCGCCTGCACCCGAGCCGGTTCCGGCGATCCGGGACGATCACGAGATCTTCGACGTGCACGCGATCAGGGCGGACTTTCCGATCCTGCGGGAAACCGTCAACGGCAAACCACTCATCTGGTTCGACAACGCCGCCACCACGCAGAAGCCGCAGTCGGTGATCGACCGGTTGGCCTACTTCTACGCCCACGAGAACTCCAACATCCACCGGGCTGCACACGAGTTGGCGGCGCGCGCCACCGACGCCTACGAGGACGCCAGAGAAGCGGTTCGCCGGTTCATCGGTGCGGCCAAGACCGAGGAGATCGTCTTCGTGCGCGGCACCACCGAGGCGATCAACCTGGTGGCCTACGCGTGGGGTGGCAAGCATCTGGGCCCGGGCGACGAGATCGTCATCACCCACCTGGAGCACCACGCCAATATCGTTCCGTGGCAGCTGATCTCGCAGAAGACCGGCGCGGTGCTCAAGGTCGCCCCGGTGGACGATGCAGGCAATCTGTTGGTCAGTGAGTTCGAGGATCTGCTGGGCCCGCGGACCAAGCTGGTGGCCGCCACCCAGGTGTCCAACGCACTGGGTACGGTCACACCGGTCAAGACGATCGTCGAACTCGGTCACCGGTACGGCGCGCGGGTGCTGATCGACGGCGCGCAGTCCATCCCGCATATCCCGATCGACGTGTCCGAGACCGGGGCGGATTTCTTCGTGTTCTCCGGGCACAAGATCTTCGGGCCCAACGGAATCGGGGTGCTCTACGGCCGCGAGGACGTGCTGGCCGAGACTCCGCCGTGGCAGGGTGGGGGCAACATGATCGCCGACGTGACCCTGGAGCGGTCGCTGTATCAGGGGCCACCCAACAAATACGAGGCGGGCACCGGCAATATCGCCGACGCGGTCGGACTCGGTGAGGCGCTGCGTTACGTGGAGCGGGTCGGTGTCGAACGCATCGCCGCCTATGAGCACGCGCTGCTGGAGTACGCCACACCACGATTGGCCGATATCCCCGGTGTGCGCCTGGTCGGGACGGCACGCGAGAAGGCCAGCGTGCTGTCGTTCGTGCTGGCGGGTCACGAACCGCTGGAGGTGGGTAAGGCGCTCAACTCGGAGGGCATCGCGGTGCGGGCGGGGCATCACTGCGCGCAGCCGATCTTGCGCCGCCTGGGCTTGGAGGCCACTGTGCGGCCGTCGTTCGCGTTCTACAACACCTTCGACGAGATCGACGTGTTCCTACGGGCAGTGCGCCGGATCGCCGAGGGGTCACTGTGATTGTGTGAACCTATTGCGGCTCAACGAATAGCGAGCAGCCAGGCCTGTCCGTCGCCCTCCCCCGTCGCGATGGGCTCCAGCTCCGCGAACGCCCGAACCAATTCCCCAGCAGCGGCGCGGAACGGGCCCGGCGGCCCGCCCACCTCGCTGAGCACGCAGATCGCCAGCAGCCCTGCGGGTTTCAGCCGGTCGACGAACACCGGGTACAGCCGGGGATCGCGAAACCGGTGACACAGCAGCACATCCACCGGCGCGTCTGGCGGCAGGCCGTCGTCGAGGTCCGCCACCGCAAAGCGGGCCGTCGTCCCGGTGGCCAGGGCGCGCGCCTGCTCGATCGCGACGACCGAGGCGTCGACGCCCAGCACGTCGAGTCCGCGCCGCGCCAGCCAGACAGCCGCCGCGCCCTGCCCGCACGCGACGTCCAGCGCCGTCCCCACGCTCGGGAACACCGCTTCGTACGCGGCGAAGACGGCCGGTAAACCGGGCTGGCAGACCTCGCGGTCGCGGTAGGCCGCGTCCCAACGCTCACGGTCGCGCATGCTCACCATGACAACCCTACGAGCCTTTCCTCGTTCTGCGGAGAGACGGGAATACGCCGGTCGGCGGCAGTGTTGGCCGACAGCATGCGAGCCATCGTCTACGACCCGCACGCGCCGGCCGACCTGCGGTTCGGGGAGGTCGGTGAACCCGCACCGACCGCCGGTCAGGCCGTGATCGACGTGCACGCCATCGCACTGAACTTCGGCGAAGTGCATTTCATCGACCAGATGCGGCGGCCCGGGGAGGTGCCCGGTTGGGACACCGCCGGTGTGGTGGCCCGGGCTGCGGCCGACGGGTCGGGACCGCCGGTCGGCACCCGGGTGGTGGCCTTCGGCGGTGAGGGTGGCTGGGCGGAACGCCGCGCGGTGGACACCACGAATCTGGCCGAGCTGCCCGAGTTCGTGGAGTTCGACGAGGCGGCCGCGCTTCCGGTCGCCGGTGTCACCGCCCTACAAGCCTTGCGGGCGCTGGGGCCGGTGGTCGGGCAACGGGTGCTCATCACCGGAGCCTCGGGCGGGGTCGGCCGGTTCGCGGTCCAGTTGGCGGCCAGGGCGGGCGCCCATGTGGTGGCGGCCGTCGGGAGCCCGGGCAGGGGTGACGGTCTGACCGAACTGGGTGCCGCCGAGGTGGTCATGGGCCTGGACGGCGTGACCGAGCCGGTGTTCGGTGTGCTCGACAATGTCGGTGGCGCGCTGCTGGCGCAGGCTTTCACGCTGGTATCCGACGGCGGATCGGTGCAGTCCATCGGGATGGCCTCCAACGAGCCCACCACCATCGACCTCGAGGCGCATCGCCGGTTGGGCAACCGGAAACGCTTGGAGCCGTTCACGGTTCGGGCGCCCTTCCAGGACGACCTGCGCTATCTACTCACCCTGCTCGCCGACGGCGAACTCGATCCGCAGATCGGGCTGCGCGCTTCGTGGGACAACATCGGTGCGGCCACCCAGGCGCTGCTGAACCGGCAGGTTGCCGGCAAGGCCGTGCTTCGCGTGGTCTAGTTGCCCTGTCCGCCGCGGCCCAGCGCGGCCAGGTTGGATACCGGATCCTTACCGTTGATCAGGTAGTCACCCAGGATGCGCGCCTTGTAGACCCGTGGGTTGTGCGACGCCAGGGTCCGTGCGTTGCGCCAATGGCGGTCCAGCCCCCGCTGTTCGGACACCCCCGACGCGCCGAGCGCGTCGAACACGGTGGTTGTAGCGCGCAGGGCGGCGGCGATGATGACCAACTGGGCCTGGGTCACGGCCACCTCGGCGTCGATCAGGCGTCGCTTGGCGTCCTCGGCGGACGCATCGATGCGGTCCAGCGCCTCCCCCGCCCGGGCCAGCGCGGCCTCGGCGGCGAACGCGTCGGCGGACACCTCACCGATGACGGCCAACAGTTGCGCGTCGTCGGACGGCACCTCGGTGAGCCCCTGTGGGTAGTTGCGTCGACGACCGAGCAGCGCGGTCGACCCGTCGCGCAGCGCCGCCCTGGTGATTCCGGTCAGCACCGACAGCATGGCCGTCTGATAGAAGTGACCCTGGTAGGCGAACCGCTCGGCGGCCGGGAACACATCGCCGCGCTCGGCCCGCACCCCGTCGTAACGCGCGGTGCCGCTGGCAGTGGTGCGCTGACCGAAGCCGTCCCAGTCATCGACCAACGTCACCCCGGGATCGTCAGCGCGCACCAGCGCGGTCAATAGTTCACCGTCCTCACCGCGGCCCAGTACGTCGAGCCAGTCGGCGTACAGACTGCCGGTGGCGTAGAACTTCGCACCCGTCACCCGGTAGTGGTCATCCTCGGCGGATACCGTGGTGATCAGGTTGGTCAGCGTGACATTGTTGGCCTCGGTCCAACCGCCGCCGACGAACTGGCCGGCCCGGAACCGCTCGATCCAGGTGTCGTTGGTCTCCGACACCGGCGCGTTCAACCGGTCTTCCACGAACGCCAGGTGGTTACGCCAGATGTGCGCGACGTTCGCGTCGGCCTCACCAAGATCGGCCAGCAGCAGGAACACCTGCCGCAGAGACGCGCCGAATCCGCCGTGCTGCAGCGGGATACGCAGGATGCCGAATCCGGCATCGTTGAGCAACCGCACCTGCTCGTGCGGGAAGATGCGCTCCCGCTCACGTTCCAGGTTCGCCTCGGCGATCTTGTCGAACGCCGGCGCGAACTGCGCGCGCAGATCGTCAAGGTCGGCGGTGGGCGTCTGCAGGTAACTCATCTGGTCGATCCTCGGCTGTCGATGCGGTAGGCGGACTGGCGCTCGACGGCGACGTACCCCAGCCGCTCGTAGAGCAGATGCGCCTTACTGGCGTTGTTGATATCGGTACCCAGCGAGGCGATGGTGAGGCCACGGCGTAGCGCCGCCAACCAAACCTTTCGCAACAGGAACTCCCCGATGCCGGCCCGGCGCTGGTCGCGGCGCACCCCGATGTAGTCGGTGTGAGCGCTGCGCTCCTCGCCGGCCCCGGCAAGGTACGTGTAGGTGCTACCCAGCACGTACCCCACCACATCGCCGCCGGCATCGATCACCGCATTGCTGAAATCCGGTGTGAACGAACGACTGGCGATGTGATGAGCGAAGATCTCCGGCGTCTTCGACATGTTGCCGAAGTGCTCCAGGAAGGTGTCGTACTGCAGCCGGCGTACCTGTTCGGCCAGGCCGCGGTCGAGCACCTCCGGCCAACTGAGCAGGGTCAGTCCTGGCAGGGTCAGCGCCGCCAGCTCGTCGATGTCCGCACCGCCGAGCGGTTTCCGCGTCCGGATGAAGCGGCCTTCCTCGGTGGCGCCGAGGCGGATCACCGCGGCGCGGGCCGCCGGCTGGTCGGTGCCGATGAAACTGCGCAGGAAGGCACCCGGGATGACAGCGGCCTCCCTGGCGAACCGGGCGACAACCGACGCGACGGCGTCGTCGACGACCGGCACGGGTGTGGCCGGGTCGAAGACGAAGTCCGCCAACAGTTCCGACTGCAGCCCATGGGGCCGATGCAACGCCGCGTACCCGCGGACGCGCCCCGCGCCGTCACGTACCGCGGTCACGCCGCCGGGAAAGGCGCCACCGAACTGCTCGGCGACATCGCGGGAGTCGGCGGCGAACTTGCGTCCGGCGATGCCCGCCGTGGTGGCCAGGAAATCGGCGATGTGGGGGAAGTCCAGCGGCGTCACGGCCGCTGTCGACCAGCTGCCGACACCGCTTTCATACACAAGCGTCACTGTGCTGCAACCTCTTTTGAGTCTTCGCGCACGGCCACACTATCGTGTGGCGCACCGAGCAGGCCCTCCTCGATCAGGCGCTGCTGTTCAGTTTCCGACAGGGTCTGGATGGTCCCGACTCGGCGGGCCACCTCGGGCTTGGTGCGTTTGAGGTACCAATACCAGGCAAGACCGGCCAGCAGGATACCGGCGAAGATCAGCGGCAGAATGTTGAACGGGAAGTCGGGTACCGGATAGAAGTTGCTGAAGAAGACGTACCCGAGGGCCAGCGTCGCGGCCACCGAGACCACCAGCCGCAGCGGCGTCAACGCCCTGATCTTGTACAGCCAAATCGGCGTGGCGATGACCACCAGCAGGTAGCTGGTCAAGAAGCCCCAGGTGGCGACGTAGCCGCCGTACACCTCGAACACCACGCGACCGGACGAGCTGAACGTCGCCACCGTGGAGAAGGCGAATGCCAGCGCGCCGATGAACACGATGCCGACCCACGGAGTCTTGTGCTTGGGGTGCACCTTGGCCAGCGTCGACGGCAACGCGCCTTCGTGCGCGAAGGTGAACAGCGATCGCGCGGCGGCGGTGGTGACCGCGGTGACGAACACGATGAAGGCGACCGCGACGGTGCCGCTGACGACCTGGTTGACCCACGGCACACCCGCGGAGGTGGCCAGCTGCGGCAGGATCGCCTTGTCGCCGTCGATGGAGTCGAAGAACAGGATCTGCGGGTAGGTGGCGATGATATAGAGCACGCCCAACAGCAACACCACCCGCAGCAGCGACCGCCCGATGGTGCGGTGCGCATCCTTGGCTTCCGCGCCGAGGGAGGCGACGCTCTCGAACCCGGCGTAGGAGCCCACCGCGACCACCGCGGCAACGTAGGTGGCGCTGTGCCCCAGGTGCGCGGGGTTCCACTGCTCCCAGTCAACCCGGGCCCCGTACGCGACATATGACCCGACGATGATCACCAGGATCGACGCGATCGCGACGAGTTCGAAGACCAGTTCGTATTTCGCGGCGATGGCCGCCCCGCGGTACGGCAGGTAGATGCCCAGACCCACGATGACGACGACGAGCAGCAGCCGGAACCACGCTGCCTGCGAACCCAATCCAATGGATTCCAGGAACGAGTCGAGGTACACCACCCCGCCCAGGGTTCCGGTGGTGGCGAAGCCGATGTAACCGACCAGCAGGCTGAATCCGGCCGCGTAGGCGACGCCGGGGCCCAGCCCGTTGCCGGCGTAGGTGCCCAGCGATCCCGATGACACGGTGCGCTTGGCCTGAAAGCTGATCGTCGCGGCGATCAGGATGGTGATGACCAAGCCCACGATGACGGCCCAGGACGAACCCTTGCCCGCGGCGACGAACAGCGAGAAGGGCACCGTGGCCACAGCGACGCTCGGTGCGGCCGCGGCCAGTCCCTGGGCGAACACACCCCAGAATCCCAGCGCACCGCGCTCCAATCCGTGCCCTTCCGCGGTCGACAGGGCGCGGCCGCCCAGCTCCACCCGAGTCGGTGCCGACATGTTGCCGCCTTCCATCCTGCCCGCCCCGTAATCGGTTGGCGCGCAAATTATTAACAGAGAGTTGATGTGAATGTCACGATGCCGCAGGGCAGTCCGCGGCGTCAGTGATCAAATCGACGGGATTTTTTGCCACCGGAAGGCAGCACCCGGGTGATCGGCAGGCAGGTACGCGGATTCCGTGCCGAAGATCCGCTGCCGCAACGTCGTGGCGCCACCCGCCTCGCGCGCCCGGCCGCGCCGCCGTAGCTCCGGGATCAAATGTTCGGCGACATCGGCGAAGCTGCCCGGGGTGACGTGGTAGACGATGTTGAAACCGTCGACACCGGTGTGTTGCGCGTAGCCCTCCAGTGCGTCGGCCACCGTCGAGGCGGATCCGACGAACAGCTCACCGCCGAATCCGCCCAGCCCGCCGACGTAGTCGCGCAGGGTGATCCGTTGGCGCGCCTCGGAATCGGCCACCGCGGCCAGGATCGATCGGCTGGCGTCGGTGCCGAACTGCTCGATCGGCCGGTCCACGCCGTACTCGGACCAGTCGACCCCCGACAGTGCCGACAGCAGCACCAGACCGGCTTCCAGGTCGTGGAAGCGTGCCAGATCGGCCACCTTGGCCTGGGCCGCCGCATCGGTGCTGTCCACCACGATCTCGACCGAGGTGAGGAACTTGATCGCGTCCGGCCGCCTGCCGTGAGCCACGGCACGGCGTCGGATGTCATCGATATTGGCGCGCAGCACGTCGGGCCTGGGGTCGCTGGCGAACACCAATTCGGCATTGCGCGCGGCGAATTCGCGTCCCGCCGAGGATGTTCCGGCCTGGAACAGCACCGGGGTGCGTTGCGGGGAGGGCTCGACCAGGTGGGCACCGGGAACGCTGAAGTACGTGCCCTCGTGCCCGATCTGGTGCACCTTGGTGGCGTCGGTGTACACGCCGCGGTCACGATCACGGCGCACCGCACCCGGCTCCCACGAACCCTCCCACAGTTTGTAGGTGACTTCGAGGAATTCCTGGGCGATGGCGTAGCGCTCGTCGTGCGGGATCTGCCGGTCCCGGCCGATGATGTTGCGTGCCGCGCTGTCCAGCAGCGAGGTCACCACATTCCAGCCGATGCGGCCACCGGTGAGGTGGTCCAGCGTGCTGAACTTCCGGGCCAGCAGGTACGGACTCTCGTAGGTGGTGGACACCGTGATGCCGAAGCCGAGGTGTTCGGTGGCCGCCGCCATGGCCGATACGGCCAGCAGCGGATCGGTGACCGGTGTCTGCACCGCACGCGTCAGCGCGGCATCGGCATTGCCGCCGAACACATCCAGTTGACCGACCGCGTCGGCGATGAACAGGGCGTCGAATCCGCCGCTGTCGAGCAACTGGGCCAATCCCACCCAATAACTCAACTCGGTGTAGCGCGACGTCTGGTCCTGCGGGTGGCGCCACAGCCCGAAGTTGCCGTGCGACACCGTCGACATGGTGAAGCCGGCGAGGACGAAGGGTTCGGTCACGACCGAACCGGCACTTCCAGCCCGAGGTGCGACCGCAACGTAGTGCCCGCGTATTCATGGCGGAACAAGCCGCGTTTACGCAACACCGGCACCACCTGTTCGACGAACAGCTCGGTCTGCCCCGACAGCCCGGAGTCGCGCAGCACGAAACCGTCCGCGGCGCCCTCGGTGAACCATTCCTCGATCTCGTCGGCGATCCGTTCCGGCGTCCCCACCACACCCGCACCCCAGCCGTTCACGGTGCGGTACAGGAATTCCCGCACCGTCGAGCTCTCGGCGGCCAGCGCCCGGTAACCGGCCAGCGCGGTCTGATGCGTCTCGGTCGAATCCGGGAAGGCCGAGGCAGGCACCGGCCCGTCCAGGTCGGCCCCGGTGACGTCGACCTCCACCTCCAGCAGCCAGCCGGCCTGGTATTCGGGGCTGAAGTAGGCGTACTCGTCTTGCTGCGCGCGCCGCGCCTCGTCCTCGGTGGAACCGATGACATAGCGGAAGGACGGGGTGATCAGCGGCGGCCGGCTGCGCCCGAAAGCCCTTGCTTGCCCGTGGATCTGCCGGTAGAACTCCTGAGCCCGGGCTCGGTTACCGTGGCTGGTGAAGATCACCTCGGCATACTTGGCGGCGAAAGACCTTCCGGTGGGCGATGATCCGGCCTGAAAGAGGACGGGCTGACCCTGGACCGAGCGGGAGGCGCCGAGCGGGCCTTTGACATCGAAGTAGGCGCCGTGGTGGTCGGTCACCCGGATCTTGCTGACATCGTGGAAGATCCCGGCGGCGCGGTCTTCGACGATGGTGTCTTCACCCCAGCCATCCCACAGGGCGCGCACCACCTGCAACGCTTCTTCCGCGATGGCGTACCGTTCGTCGTGGTCCACCACGCCGCGGGCGCTGAAGTTGTCCGCCGCCGCCTGCGCGAAACTGGTGACCAGGTTCCAGCCAGCCCGGCCCCCGCTCAAGTGATCCAGTGAGATCAGCTGGCGGGCAAGGTGATAGGGCGCCTGCAGAGTGGCCGACCCGGTGACCACCAACCCGATCCGCTCAGTCACCGAGGACAACGCGGCGGTCGCCGTCAGAGGCTCGAAATCCTCCGGGATCTTGTACGCCCAGGTGGCCGGCGGCCCGTAGTTCAACCCGTCGGCGAAGAACAACGCGTCGAAGGTGCCGGCCTCGACGGTCTGCGCATGCCGGATCAGCCGCCGACGCACCCCAGCGGTGCTGTTGTCGGCGTCGGGATGGCGCCAGGGCCCGGCCGAGCGGGTGTTCCCGAAGGCGAGCAGATGGAGTTCTTTGGGCACCCGGTGAGGCTACGACTACTCCCGGCGTTCTCTCAGGGTTGCGCTCAGCGAGAAGGTATCGGAATATTACTGGCCCGCAGGGGCTTTGATGCGTGAGCGCTACCGCTTCTGGCTGGCGTTGTCGATCATCTTCTGCACGATGCCCGCCGCTTCGTCGTTGATTCCGTACGAACAGGCCCACGCCTCGACGGTCACATTGGAGACATACGACATGGCGTGCTGGCATTCCCAGCCGCCGGCGTCTTCCTGCATGGTGCGTTGCGTGATGATCTGGTCTTTGACCTCCAGGTCGTCGAGTTGCCAGGTGTAACTCGACTGACCGTCGTCCACCGATACCGCCGAGCCGCCGCATTTCTTCCACGTCGACTCGGATTTCGCCCAGAACCGCTGGGCCTTGTCCGCGCTGGGATACAGCACCACGGTCTGTTCGGCCCAGTGCTGGTTGTCCTCTTCGGGCTCACGCGCCACCTGGTCGCGCACCGACGTCCACCCGCTGCCGTCGTACACCGGTTGCTCGGCACCGTAGATGGCCCCCAGGCAATCCGGATCCGAGATGTCCCGGGAATGATCGGTCATCTGCTCCAGTTCGCTGGTGATCTCCATATCACCGGCACCCATCACCGCATTGATATCCCGCACCGACAACAAGACCCTGTCGAGCTGGGAGTCTTTCAACGGCGGCACGTCGGCCGGGGCCGCACTGCGGTCGCGGACCGCCACACCGGTCACCGTGCTGACGCACCCGGTCATCAGGAGCGCCGCGGCGGCCATGCCCGACAGGGCCAGCAAGCTTCGGGACGGTTTCGCGGCGCGGTTCACCGCGTCATTGTGACCGATGGTGCGGCTGCAGTCACTTCTTTGGCTTGTCCGAAGCGGCGTCGGTGGACAGCGCGGCGACGAAGGCTTCCTGGGGCACCTCCACCCGACCGATGGTCTTCATCCGCTTCTTGCCCTCCTTCTGCTTCTCCAGCAGCTTGCGCTTACGGGTGATGTCACCGCCGTAGCACTTGGACAGCACGTCTTTACGGATGGCCCGGATGTTCTCGCGCGCGATGATCCTCGACCCGATCGCCGCCTGCACCGGCACCTCGAACTGCTGACGCGGGATCAGCTCTTTGAGCTTGGTGGTCATCTTGTTGCCATAGGCCGACGCGCCGTCCTTGTGCACGATGGCGCTGAACGCGTCGACGGCCTCCCCCTGCAACAGGATGTCGACCTTCACCAGGTCGGCCTCCTGCTCGCCGGCCTCTTCGTAGTCCAGGCTGGCGTAGCCGCGGGTGCGCGACTTCAGCGAGTCGAAGAAGTCGAAGATGATCTCGCCGAGCGGCATGATGTAGCGCAGTTCGACGCGCTCCGGAGACAGGTAATCCATGCCCTGGAGTTCGCCGCGGCGCGACTGGCACAGCTCCATGATGGTGCCGACGAACTCGCTGGGCGCGATGACCGTCGTCTTGACCACCGGCTCGAACACCGTGCGGACCTTGCCCTCGGGCCAATCGGAAGGGTTGGTCACCACCATCTCGGAGTTGTCCTCCTTGATGACGCGGTAGACGACGTTGGGCGAAGTGGAGATGAGGTCCAGGTTGAACTCGCGTTCCAGCCGCTCCCGGGTGATCTCCATGTGCAGCAGCCCGAGGAAGCCGCACCGGAAACCGAACCCCAGGGCCACCGACGTCTCCGGCTCGTAGGTCAGTGCGGCGTCGTTGAGCTGCAGCTTGTCCAGGGCCTCGCGCAGGTTGGGGTAGTCCGACCCGTCCACCGGGTACAGCCCGGAGTAGACCATCGGCTTGGGTTCGCGGTATCCGGTCAGCGCCTCCGTGGCGCCCTTACGGGCGGTGGTGACCGTATCCCCGACCTTGGACTGCCGGACATCCTTCACCCCGGTGATCAGGTAGCCCACTTCGCCGACACCCAGACCGGCGCTGGCCTTGGGTTCGGGTGAGACGATGCCGACCTCGAGCAGTTCGTGGGTGGCGCCGGTGGACATCATCGCGATCTTCTCGCGGGGGGTGATCTTGCCGTCGACGACGCGGACGTAGGTGACCACACCGCGGTAGATGTCGTACACCGAGTCGAAGATCATCGCCCGGGTGGGCGCGTCGGGATCACCGGTCGGTGCCGGCACCCGACGAACCACCTCATCGAGCAGTTCCTGAACACCGGCGCCGGTCTTGCCGGACACCCGCAGCACGTCCGCCGGCTCACAACCGATGATGTGGGCGATCTCACCGGCGTAGCGGTCCGGGTCGGCGGCCGGCAGGTCGATCTTGTTGAGCACCGGGATGATGGTGAGGTCACGGTCCAGCGCGAGGTACAGGTTGGCCAGCGTCTGGGCCTCGATGCCCTGAGCGGCGTCGACCAGCAGCACTGCACCCTCGCAGGCCTCCAACGCGCGGGACACCTCGTAGGTGAAGTCGACGTGGCCGGGGGTGTCGATCAGATGCAGCACGAATTGCTCATCGCCGACGGACCAGGGCAGCCGCACGTTCTGCGCCTTGATGGTGATACCGCGCTCACGCTCGATATCCATCCGGTCCAGGTACTGGGCCCGCATGGAGCGGTCGTCGACGACGCCGGTCAGCTGCAACATCCGGTCGGCCAGCGTCGATTTGCCGTGGTCGATGTGGGCGATGATGCAGAAGTTCCGTATTTGCGCCGGCGCGGTGAACGTCTGGTCGGCGAAACTGCTAATTGGGTTTCTCCTGGTCGAGGCGCGATATGTCACTCCAGCGTATCGAGCGTGGGCCGTGCGGACACAATCGGAGGACCTATCCTCGTTTCCATGGCGTCGCAGTGGAAAACCCTCCAGCGCCTCGCGGGACATCTCGTCTTCACCGAAGCGCCGAAACTCATCCGCCAATTGCCCTCCCCGGAGCGGGTGCTGCAACAGGGCATCAAGATCGGGTTGGACGTGCTGGCCGGGGTGCCGGCCCAGCAGACCCCCGCGATCACCGCGGGCCGGCCGGTCACCGACGCCAGCGTCCCCACCGCGCAGCGCGCGCGGCGCATCATCTACGCCCCTGACCTGGACGGGCAGGCCGATCCCGGCGAGATCGTATGGACATGGGTGGTCTACGAGGACGACCCGACCCGCGGGAAGGACCGGCCGGTCCTGGTGGTGGGTCGTGACCGCAATGTGCTGCTCGGGCTGATGTTGTCCAGCCAGGACTACCACGACGACGACCGGGACTGGGTCGGCATCGGCACCGGCACGTGGGATGACGAGGGCCGGCCCAGCTGGGTCCGCCTGGACCGGGTGCTCGACGTACCCGAGGACGGGATCCGCCGCGAGGGCGCGATCCTGGACCGCGACCGCTTCGAACTGGTCGCCGCCCGCCTCCGCGCCGACTTCTCCTGGTCCTGATTCCGCCTAAACTCACCTTCGGGCCGGTTTGTGCGAGTGGATTCCGGCCAAAAGTCGATCTCGGCACACGCTCACCGGCTCGGCGCCGTGTACCGAACGCAGGGGCGCCCCTCCTCGACGGTGACCCGGCACTGCACCCGGTACACGTCCGCCACCAGCCGTTCGGTGAGCACCTCGGCCGGCGGCCCGGCGGCCACCACCCGGCCGGCCGACAGGACGATCAGCTGATCACAGAACATCGCGGCGAGGTTGAGGTCGTGCAGGGCGACCACCGTCGTGACGTCGAGATCCCGGACCAGGGCCAGGATGTCGAGTTGATGGGCGATGTCGAGGTGATTGGTCGGCTCGTCGAGAAGCAGTTCGCCGGGTTGCTGCGCAAGTGCCCTGGCGATGTGCACTCGTTGCCGCTCCCCACCGGACAGGGTGTGCCAATGCCGTTGCGCCATGTCCGTCAGTCCGGTGGCGGCCAGCGCCTCGCGCACCGCGCGGTCGGTGTCGCCGCCGCCCCCGATCCCGCCGGTGTGCGGGATGCGGCCCAGCCGCACCACCTCGCGCACGGTGATGTGCAGATCGGTATCGGCATGTTGGCCGACCATCGCCACCCGGCGCGCCACCGCCCGACGGGACAGCCGGTGCAGCACCTCGCCGTCGAGCGTCACCGCGCCGGAGTCGGGGCGGTCCACCCCGGCCAACAGCCGCAGCAGCGACGACTTGCCGGACCCGTTGGGACCCAGCAGACCCAAGGTGCTCCCCGGTGCCGGATCGACCGTGACACCGTCGAGCACGACGTGCCCAGCGCGGGTCCAGCCGACCTGCAGCGCCCGCAAGCTCATCGCTGCGCCCCGCGACGGCGCAGCAGGATCACCGCGAAGGCCGGCACCCCCAACAGCGCGGTGACCACTCCAGTGGGCAGCTCCTGCGGCGCGAAGACGGTGCGCGCCAGGGTGTCCACCCACACCATGAAGATCGCACCGAACACGGCGACCGTCGGCAGCAACCGCAGATGTCCCGGCCCGACGAAGAAGCGCGCCGCGTGCGGCAACACCAGACCGACGAAGCCGATGGCGCCGGCCGCACTGACCAGGGCCGCGGTGACCAGCGCCGTCACCACCAGCAACACACCCTGGGCCCGACGCACGGCAACGCCCAGGGTGGCGGCGGCTTCCTCGCCGAAAGCGAAGGCGTCCAGTGTGCGCCCGAAACCCAAACAGCACACCAACCCGGCCGCCACCACCAGCCCGCAGGTCAGCACGTCGGCCCAGTCCACCCCCGCCAGCGACCCGAGCAGCCAGAACAACACACCGCGGGTCTGCTCGGCGTCGGCCGAGGACAACACGATGAACGAGGTGAGCGCCGAGAACAACTGGGTGACCGCGACCCCGGCCAGCACCACCCGGTCAGTGCTGCCCCCGGCGGCGTATGCCAAGGCCAGCACCACCGCGAAGGCCACCAGGGCCCCCGCGAACGCCCCCGCCGACAGGGACACCGCGCCCGCACCGGCGCCGAGCACCACGATGAGCACCGCGCCGGTGGAGGCGCCCGAGGAAACCCCCAGCACGAACGGGTCGGCCAGCGGATTGCGCAGCAATGACTGCATGATCGCCCCACACAACGCCAGGCCGGCCCCGCAGATCGCGGCCAGCGCCACCCGCGGCAGGCGCAACTGCCAGACGATGCCGTCCTGCAGCCGGGTCACACCCGAGGGGCCGGCGCCAAGATGTTCGGCGACGATGCGATACACGTCGAGCGTCGACAACGCGGCTGGGCCGATCGTGACGGCCACAGCAGCCGAAAGGAGCAGCAGCACAAGCCCGGCAGCCCACAGGGCAATCAACGCCGGCGTACGCAGACTCACGTGCCCGTCACGAATCCGAGTTCACGCAGCCGGTTCGCCACCTTCTCGGCACCGTCGACGGTGCGGATGGACGGGTTCAGATCGGCGCCGTTGACGACGATATAGCGCTTCTCCCGGACCGCAGTCAGCCGCGCGGTCACCGGATTCGATTCCAGGAACTGGATTTTGGTGGCCAGCGAGTCACCCTCGATGGTGCGGCGACTCAGGTCGGCCAGCACCAGCACATCGGGATCGCGAGCAGCGACCGCCTCCCAACTGACCTGCGGCCACTCGTCGGTGGTGTCGGCGAAGACATTTCGGGCACCGACGGTGGCGGCGATGATGCCGGGCGCTCCACAGCAACCGGCCATATAGGGCGTCCGGACATCGGAGAACCAGAAAGCGATGTCGACATCGGCGACCGCGCGGGCGGTCGCCATCCGCCCCTGCAACTCGGCGCTCAGGCCCGCACCGCGGTCGGGGACATCGAAGATCTTTGCCAAGTCCCGGATTTCGTCGTAGACGAGGTCCATGGTCAGCGGCGCGGTGCGGGACCCGTCCACGCTGCCGGTCACCTTGCCGACACAGTCACTCGGCGCCAGGTAGGTGGGCACGCCGAGCCTGGCGAATTCGTCACGGTCGGCGACACCGCCCGGACCGAGTGTGCCGGCGAACGACGCGGTGACGAGATCCGGTTCGGTGTCCAGCACCGTCTCCAGCGCCGGCTTGTCCGCCGCCAATTGCGGAACCCGGCCGTTGTCGGCGGCCAAGTCCGGCCGGACCGGGTCGGTCCACGTCGCGGTGCCCACCATGCGGTCGGCCAGTCCCAGCGACAGCAAGATCTCGGTCGAGCCCTGGTTGAGCGATACCGCGCGCGCCGGCGGTGCGTCGATCACGACGGCGCGCCCGCAGTTCGGCACACTCCGCGGGTAGCCTGCGGCACCAGCGGATCGCTGGGCCGGCGCCGCCGATTGCCCGCACCCGGCCAACAACAGAGCCGAGCAGAGGGCCACCGCGGCGCGCCCGATCATCATCGCGCCGGCCCGATCGCGGCCAACCCGGCGGCCAGTTTCTCGACGGCGTCAACCTGGCGGATCCCGGGGTCGAGTTCGGATCCGGTGAGCACGACATAGTGCTTCGCGCGCACCGCCTTCAGGTTTCTGGTGACCGGATCCGATTCCAGGAAACCGATTTTGGTGTCCAGCGCGTCCCCGTCCACGCGACGCCGGTTCAGATCGGCCAGCACCAGCACATCCGGGTCGCGGTCGGCAAGGGCTTCCCAGCTGATCTCCGGCCAGTCCTCGCGGGCGTCGGCGAACACATTGGTGACGCCGAGTTCACGTGCGTACAGCCCGGGAGCCGAACAGCAACCCGCCAGATAGGGCGTCCGCAGCCCGGAGAACCAGAAAGCCACCGTGCGAGCGGGTCCGGCCACGCGGGGTGCCGCTGCCAGCCGCTGCTTCAACCGGCCCACCAACTCGGCACCGCGTTCCTGCACGTCGAAAATTGCTGACAGCTCAGTGATTTCGCGAAACAGGGTGTTCATGCGCAACGGTTGGCCGCGGGTGACCGTCGCACCGTCGACGCTGGCACCATCACACACCGACGGCGATTGATATGTCGGGACGCCCAACTGGGCGAAGCGCGCCCGATCGGCAACCACCGCAGGCGTGAAGGTGTGTGCACTGGCCGAGGTGACCAAATCCGGCTCGGTGGCCAGCACCGTCTCCAGAGACGGGTCGTTGTCCGCGAGCCGGGGCACCCGGGCATTGTCGGCGGCCAGTTCGGGCAACACCGGGTCGAACCACGTCGAAGTGCCCACCATCCGATCGGCCAGCCCGAGGGCCAACAGGATCTCGGTCGACGCCTGATACAGCGACACGGCGCGGCGGGGCGGTTTGTCGAAAGTGACGCGGACACCGCAGTTCTCCAGTGTCAGCGGGTAGCTGGTGTGACCTGTGGCGCCCGCCGGTGCCGGCGGGGATTGCGCCGATATCGCGGTGGTGCAGGCGCTGAGGACAAGGGCGCCAAGGGAAAGGGACAGGAGCACGGCGATCAAGCGCACGGCGGCTTCCTTACGATGCGGGGCCCGGTCGCGAGGCCGTCAACGGTCGGTACCGGCCGCAGGCATTCGGACTCGAGGCGTACCGCCTCACACCGCTGCGCGTCAGCTCCGGATTCTCACCGGATTCCCCTACTGGTCGGCAAGCGCACTGTACCCGACACGTACGCTCCGTGGCTGCCGCCACCTCTGTCCTACCGTGGCTGCCGCCACCTCTGCCCTATCGTGGCTGCCGCCACCTCTGCCCTACCGTGGCTGCCGCCACATGGGCCACATCGGGGGTCCGCCGTCGGGCAACCTGATTTCCCCGGTCACCTCGAAGCCGAACCGTTGGTAATAGCCGATATTGACCGGGTTACTCGACTCCAGGTACGCCGGGGCGTGCTCGGCATCGCAACGGTCCAGCCGCGAACGTATCAGCGCGTGCCCCTGACCGCTTCCGCGGACCGAAGGATCACTGCCGATCACCGCCAGGTACCAATGCGGTTCCTCGGGGTGATGACGTTTCATCAACTCGTCCACCTGCTGGCCACGGCGCAGGGTGCGGCCGAACGTCAGCACCAGGCTGGGCATCGCCCGCAGTTCCTCGGCGGTGGTGTGCTGCCATCCGCCGGGCGGGTCCCACAACGCACAAGCCCCGATCGCCGGACCCGTCGGCACCGCTGACGCCACCTCCACCCCACCGCGCGACAGGTGGTGATACCGGGTCAGGGCAGCGAACAGGCGATGCAACCTGCGCTGCCGCGCAACCGGATCGGGCAGCATCCAGGCCATCACCGGATCGTCATAGAACGCGCGGCCGAGCACCTTTGACAGTTCCCCGATATCGGCGCGGACGGCGGGACGAACGTCGATGTCACTCACACCGTGCAGCCTATTCAGCCCTGCGCGATGTAGGCCTGCAGTTGTTCCTGTTGGGATTCCAATTCCTGCATCCGCGTCTTGACCACGTCACCGATACTGACGATGCCGGCCAACCGCCCACCGTCGAGCACCGGGATATGTCGCACCCGGTTATGGGTCATCGCCGCACTCAGGCTGTCCACCGAATCGGTGGGTGAGCAGTACACCAGATGCTTGGTCATGATGTCGGAGACCGGTCGTCGGAGCAGGTCAGCGCCCAGCTCGTGGAGTTTGTGCACCACATCGCGCTCGGACACAATACCGACCGGGCCGTCGGGGCCGACCACCACCATGGCGCCGATATTGCGGCCGACCAGGCCGGCCAGCAGATCTGAAACGGCGGTGTCCGGGGCGATGGTCGCCACCGCAGCGCCCTTACTCTTCAGCACGTCGGAGATGCGCACAGGACCTCCCATGGTGATGTGGATCACACCAGGGTAAGACGGTTCGGCCCGAGACGAAAGCCCCGGACCCGCCCCTCAGTCGGTCGCGTCCAGGCCCATCCGCAGGGCGATGGCGGCATCGTCGAACTGTGCGGCCTGCGCCGTGATTCGCCCGATTTCACTGGGCCGTTTCAGCAGCCCACGCACCGCGATGGTCGCGACCTGCTCCCCGACCCGGATCGCCTCCTCGGCACGGTCGCCGCGGTCCGGGTGCAACCGGGTGCGCTTCTGCGCGCCCTCGTCGAAGTTGAGCAGCAAGCCCGCGGTCTCCTCGCGGTCGCAGTCGATGAACTTGCCCTCGCCGAAGGCTGCACCGATGAGGTCGACCACCCACTGCCGCAAGCGCTCGTAATCGGTCCAGAACTGGTGGAACTCATCGCGCTGTTCGTAGGCGATCCGCTGGATCTCGTTGAAGTCGATGGGTGACATCGCCAGTTGCATCGTGTCGAAGCGCAGCAATCGGTAGAGCTTGACCGCGGGCGACCCCGATCCCGCACCCACTTCGGCGATGAAGTTCAGCGGCGCCCGGTTGACCAGGAGCGTCTCCTGCAGCAGCTGCTCCTTGTTGCGGAACCAGTAGTACAGCGAGGACTGCTGCAGCCCGGCGGCACGGGCGATATCGCTCATCGTGGTCTGGGCATAACCGCGCTCGGAGAACAGTTTCGTCGCCGCATTCACGATTCCCGTGCGCGGCGACGCCGGCGGGCCGTCGCCGACCGCGGATACCGACCCCACGCGCGGGCGGCCGATGGCACGGACCTGCGCCTTGCGCTCGGGAGGGGGCACGAGACGCATTCTAGGACCGATCGCTACAGCAGCGGCGGTTGCTCGGTCCGGGCGCGCGAGACGACATCCCGGGCCGCGGTGACGATATCGCGCCACAGCGCCAGGCCGAGTTCCTTGGAAGCCTGCGACGGCTGCCCGGTCACCCCGTTGGTCGACACCTGGGCCACCGAGTAACGGAAGACCAGGCCGGCGGTGCGGTCGGGATCGTCGGCTTCGGCGAATCGGTCGGTATCGACCAGTTCGGGCCGCAACGCCAGCATGATCGACGTCTCGGCGGCGTTGGCATGCCAGTCGACGGCGTCGGCGGTGGCCGTGGCCGCGATCTCGGGTGTCAGCTCCCACCACTGCATGACGCCGATCCGGCCGTCCGGATGAGCACGCCGAAAGCGGTCGCAGGCCAGCCACAGCGGTGCCGCATTCCCGACGTGCCCGTTGACGAACAGGATGCGGCGCAGTCCGGAGTCCAGGCAGGCACGCGCCACCTGGTAGGCCCGGTCAGCGGTGTCCGCACCGGAGAAGGCTACCGTGCCCGCCAAGTCGGTTCCGTGAAATTGGCTGGCGCCGTAGGAAATTGCCGGTAGCACGACGGCCGGCGGACCGTCACCGCCGGCGGCCGCCTCGGCGACCGCGGTGGCGATGACGGTATCGGTGCCGACCGGTAGGTGCGGCCCGTGCTGCTCGGTGGCGCCGACGGGGACGAGCGCCACCAGGGCCGGGTCGGCGGCGACGGCCGCCGCCAGTCGCGTCGAGGTCAGTTCATCCCACCGCATGGTCACCAGAACCGCAGGTAGCGATCGGTCTCCCAGGACGAGACGTGCGCGTTGAAGGAGTCCCATTCCGCACGTTTCTCGGCCACGAACGAATCGAACATGGCGTCACCGAACACGGTGCGCACCAACGGGTCCGATTCCAGTGCCTCGATGGCCTCGCCGAGGGACCGGGGCAGCCACCCGATACCGCGGGCAGCCAGCTCCAGTTCGGAGACGTTGTAGAGGTTGTCCCGGTTGGGCTCACCGGGATCCAGGCCTTCCCGGATGCCCTCCAGGCCGGCCGCCAACATCAGCGCGGCACCCAGGTAAGGGTTGTTGGCGCTGTCGGCCGCCCGGCATTCCACCCGTCCCCCACCTTTGGGGATGCGCATCATGTTCGTACGGTTGTTGTCGCCATAGCACGCGAAGACGGGGGCCCAGGTGAGCCCGGACATGCTGCCCTGCTTGACCAGTCGCTTGTAGCTGTTGACGGTCGGGGCGATCACCGCGCAGATCGCCGACGCGTGCCGCAGGATCCCTGCGGTGAATTGGTACCCCAATTCCGAGAGCCCGCAGCCACGCGGATCGTCGGTCGATTCGAACAGGTTGGTGCCGTCGATCCCGGCCAGTGACATGTTGTAGTGCGCACCACTTCCGGTGCGATCGGCGAACGGTTTGGGCATCCACGACGCGAACAAACCGTGCTTACGGGCGATCTCACCGACCATCATCCGGAAGAACACCAGCCGATCGGACATCGTCACCGCGTCGGTATAGGTGAAATCCGTCTCGAACTGGCCATTGCCGTCCTCGTGGTCGAATGAGTATACGTCCCAGCCGAGTTCGTTCATGGCCGTGACGATCTCGTCGACGACGGGATAGTTGTGCAGCAGGCCGCGCAGGTCGTAGCAGGGTTTGTCCAGGTTGTCGTCCAGGCTGGCCGGCGCCGGCGTGCCGACCCGGTCGTCGGTGAGCAGGAAGAACTCGGTCTCGATGCCGAGGTTGAAGGTGTAGCCCAGCGTCGCGGCGTCGGCGGTGACCCGTTTGAGGATCTGCCTGCTGCAGGCTTCGAACGGGGTGTCGCCGATCCACAGATCACCGGGGAACCACGCCACCTCCTTGTTGAACGGGGTGATGATCGCCGCACCCAAGTCGGGGTGCGGAGCGACCTCGTCGTCGTTGACATCCTGGGGGACGCCGTCCAGCGCCGCTCCCGTGAACATCTCCGAGCCCCGGGCGGCCTGCCCCAGGTGGTTCAGCGGAACCATCTTGGCCTTCGGCTTGCCGTGCATGTCGACAAAGCTGATGGCTGCATACTTGACACCGGCGGAACGGAGTTGTTCGGCGATCTCCTTTGCGGTGGTGTGCTGGACGTGCCCGTTGAGTGTGCTGGTCATTTCTGGTCCTTTCAGCCTGCGGAGGCCAGATCGGCGGTTTGGGAGACGATTCCGAGTTCGCGCCCGAGGTAGCGGTAGAACTCCCACAGCGGTTGTTCCAGGTGCGACAGGCGTCCGGTGGAGGTCACGCCGGCGCGAACCGACTTCTGCACGGCCGCACACACATCGAGGTCCTCCCGGTGGATGTCGCAGATGGACTTCACCAGCTGGCTGCGCCTGGCGTCGAGGTCGGGCGCGGCCAGTGCGGCCGGTGACATTGCGATGTCGAGGTGGATCTCGACCTTCCCCGCGCCGACGGGCAGTGTCTTGAGCCAGTACATGAAGCCGGGACCGAGCGAGATCTGCAGCAGCGGGTAGGCAATGAAGATCAGGATCTGATGGCTCTGTTCGGGCGCCAGCGTCGGCGCCCCTGGCGCCATGAAAGGTTCGCTGGCGGGGTAACCCTCGGCCTGCTTGGACACCATGGTGCTGAAATAGCTTCCGCCATGGAAGTTGGCGCTGAGCTTGGCAGGGAACTCGTCCTCCAAGGTTCCGCGGTGCGGCCCCATGTGGTGGTAACACTCCATGAAGTTGTCCACCATGATCTTCCAGTCCCAGTCGCACACCCCCCAATCGGTGTGTTCGACGATCTGGTAGTTCTCGAAGTCGTACGGGTCGACCATGGGCGCCAGGCCGGCGAGCTGCTCGGCGACCGGTGCGGCTTGCCCGTCGAAGTTGACGAACACGAAACCCTTCCACACCTCGTGCCGGAACTGCTTGAGGCCATGGTCTTTCCGGTCGAATCCGGCGGATTGTTTCATCTCCGGCGCACCTGCCAGGTGTCCGTCCAGCCCGAAGGACCACAGGTGGTACGGGCATTGCAGCACGCCGGCCTCGCCCGCTCCGCTACACACCTCCATCCAGCGATGTGTGCAGTTGCGCGACATCACCCGGATGTCGTTCTTGCGGTCGCGCGTGACCACCAGGGGCGTGCCGAGGATGTCGATGCTGTAGTAACTGCCCGGAGCCGGCAGCTGCTCGATGCGGCACAACGGGATCCAGCCCCGCTTGAAGATGCGATCCACCTCGGCGGCATAGAGTTCGTCGCTACCGTAGGCCTCCGGTGGCAGGGTGATGGCGTTCTCCGGCGATTCCACCGCGCAGGTGGCGGCGAGCCGGGAGTAGTCGAATGACATGGCGATTCGATTCCTTTGCGGGTCAGGCGGTGACGGTGGTGGCCGCGGTGATCGGGGCGACGGGGATATCGGCGTCCCGGGCGGCTGCCGAGCGGTTCAGTAGGTAGTGCAGACCACCGGCGACAACGAGCCCGACGACCCAGGCGATATCGACGCCGCCGAGCGCGTTGGCCGCCGGCCCGACGAACAGCGCACAGCTCATGAAAGGCACCTGGGCGACGACGGCGACCGCATAGGTGGCGATGGCCTTCCAGTTGACCAGGCCGTACCGGCCCCGCATCGCGACGATCTCGGTGACGTCGTAGCGGCCGCGGTGGATGAGGTAGAAGTCCACCAGGTTGATCGCCGTCCACGGCACCAGCATGTAGAGCAGCAGCATGATGAGGTTCTGCAGATTGGTCAGGAAGTCACCGGACAAGAAGATGCCGATGGCGGTGCCCAGGAGCGCGAATCCGCCCGTGACCGCGGCGCGCACCAGGCGCGAGACGTGGGGCGGGCCGCCGGCCTGGGTGACGGTGGACAACCCCGCCATGTACGGTCCGTACAAGTTGTCGCAGTTCGCCCCGATCATGCCCAGGACCAGAATGATCGCGATGACGGGGGCGCCGACCGGTGACAGGCTCGACAGGTAGACGATGGAATCGGCGCTGAGACTGTCCAGCGCGTAGACACCGACGATGGCACCCAACGCCATGAACGTGATCGCGCCCGTGCAGCTGCCGATCAAGGTGTACCAGAAGGTCTTCGCGCCGCCCTGGCTGGTGGGCAGGTAGCGCGAATAGTCCGAGACATAGGGCGCGAAGGTGATCTGCCAGCTCGCGGCGATCGACAGGATGAGGAAGAAGTTCGCGAAGCCGGGATGGCTCTCGGCCGGCGGTGCCGAGCCGAAGTGACCGATCGCGGCGACGAAGAGCAGCACCAGCACCAAGACCGAGACGACGGCCATGGCGCGGTCGAAGGCGTGGATGACGCGGTAGCCCGCGAAGGCGATCAACCAGGTGAGGGCATTGCAGATGATGATACCGGTGGCGGTAGGCATCCCGAAGATGCTGGCGATGGCCTGGCCGCCGATGACGCCGGCACCGGAGAAGTAGCCGATGTACATGATGATGGCCAGCAGATTGGGCAGGGCCGCACCGAAGAATCCGAATTGTGCTCGGCTCTGGATCATCTGGGGCAGGCCGAGTTGCGGTCCCTGCGCCGAGTGATAGGCCATGAAGACCGACCCGATGAGGTTGCCGACGACGATCGCGATCAGTGTGGGCACCAGGCCTGCGCCGACGGAGATGCCGATGGCACCGGTGGTGGCGGCCATCACCGTCGCGTTCAGGGAGAACCACAGCGGGAGCAGGTGCCACGCTCGCCCGTGTCGTTCTTCCTCCGGGATAGCGCCGATCGTCCGTTGTTCGATGAAAGTTGCCATGTGAATTCCTGTGACTCGGAAGGCAGTTGGGTCGCCACAGTCGTCGTGACCACCTCACGGTAAGCGGGTTCTGTTGCCACCCTGTTTCGCAGTAGTAAATGACTCATAGAAACGTTGATCCAGGCTGTCACCACAAATCTCCACTTCAAAGCCCGATTGCGCCGCTCTCTATCAATACCCTATTGAAACGGCGGGCGCGCTGGCGCATCTCGCGATTCAGCCCACGTACCCGGCGGTAATGGAGTTAGGTAGAGGCCATGATCGAGGTAACCCTGCTCGGTACCGGCAGTCCGATTCCCGACGCCGACCGGGCCGGCCCGTCGACGTTGGTGCGGGCCGGCACCCAGACCTTTCTGGTGGACTGCGGACGTGGTGTCCTACAACGACTGGCCGCCGCGGGATCGAGTGCCGCAGCGCTGAGTGCGCTGTTGATCACCCACCTGCACAGCGATCACATCGCCGACCTCGGCGACGTGATCATCTCCCGCTGGATCGGCACCTTCAGCCCGGACCCGGCGCCACTGCAGATCATCGGGCCACCGGGCACCGCCGAGGTGGTCGATGCCACGCTGAAGGCGTTCGCGCACGATATCGGCTACCGGATCGCCCATCACGCCGATATCACCGGACCGCCCGCGGTGCAGGTCCACGAACACACCGAGGGACAGGTCTGGGAGGATGCCGGGGTCCGAATCGTCGTGGGCCCCACCGATCACCGGCCGGTGGCACCGACCATCGGGTTCCGTATCGAGCACGACGGTGCGTCGGTGGTGCTGGCCGGTGACACGGTGCCATGCGCCGGACTCGACGCCCTGGCGGCCGGGGCCGGCGCGCTGGTGCACACCGTCATCCGCACCGACCTGGTGCAACAGCTACCGGTGCAGCGCTTCCGCGATATCTGCGATTACCACTCGTCGGTCGAGCAGGCGGCCGATACCGCCGCCCGCGCCGGGGTGGGCATCCTGATCCTCACCCATTACGTCCCCGCCCTGGTGCACGGGCAGGAAGAGGAGTGGAGATCAAGGGCTGCAGCCCATTTCGACCGTCAGATCGAACTCGGTGATGACCTGCACCGGGTCGACGTGCACCCCGGTGTGTGCGCCTCGGACCTCACGCCAGCCGGGTGATCTCCACCACCACATCGAGGTCGGTCGAGCCTTCACCGGAGTAGATGCCTTTCAGCGGCGTCACATCGGCGTAATCCCGGCCCACCCCGACCGTGACGTACTGCTCGTTGATGGTGTTGTCGTTGGTCGGGTCGTAGTTCCACCACCCGCCGGTCCAGGCCTGGATCCAGGCGTGGCTCTGCCCGTCGATGGTGTCCCCCACGACTGCCTTGCGCTTGGGGTGCAGATAGCCGGAGACATAACGCGCCGGAATACCCATGCTGCGCAGCAAGATCAGCGTCAGGTGCGCGAAGTCCTGGCACACACCCTTGCCTTCCCGCAGCGCGTCCAGGCCCGAGGAGTGCACACCGGTGGTGCCTGGCACGTAATCCAATTCGCTGTGCGCCCAATTCGCCGCGGCGATCACCGCGTCCTGCGGGTCATACTCCTTGGCGATGCGCTGACCGACTCGCTGCACCCGCTTGCTGGCCGGTGTGTACCCGGTCGGGCCGAGCACCTCGTCGAACCGGTCGATCACGGCCTCGGTGCCCAACTCGTCCCAGGTGACCTTCTCGGTGGGCAGTTCATCGGGCTCGGTCTCGACCACCGAGGAGGAGACCACCTCCAACTCGGTGTGCGGTGCGTGCAGGTCGAAGGAGGTGACGGCCGTGCCCCAGTAGTCGACATACCGGTACGAACGGGTGGCCGGGGTGGTCTCGACCCGGTTGAGGATCACGTTCTGCCGGGAATCCGAGCGTGGCGTCAGCCGCGCCTCGTTGAACGACGCGGTGACCGGCGACTTGTAGGCATAACCCGTCGCGTGCACCACCCGCATCCGCCACATTTAGATCTCCCCCTCTTCGATCACCACGGCGCCGTTGCGCCCCGCGTCGGTCCACGCCACCCACGGCGCGGAGTGGAAGAACTGCAACGCCAACGCCTCACCCACCTCACCGCAGGTCTTCTGCAGACCGGCCAGATGCTCCTCCAGCGACTCCAGCAGCACGCCGGGTCGCAGGAATTCCAGTTCGCTGCGAGCGCGGCCCAGCAGGCGTTGGGCCTCGACCGTCGAACCGACCCGGTTGTGCGGGCGGTTGAGCAGCTCGTCGAGGCTGTGCTCGGCCAGCCGCAACGAATAGAACACCGACCGCGGGAACAATCGATCCAGCAGCATGAACTCGACCACCCGGCCCGCATCGAGCACACCGCGGTAGGTGCGCAGGTAGGTGTCGTGGGCACCGGCCGAACGCAGCACGGTCACCCAGGCCGGCGACGACGCGCTGTCCCCGACCCTGGACAGCAGCAGCCGCACGGTCATGTCGACGCGTTCGATGGCCCGGCCCAGCAACAGGAACCGGTAACCGTCATCCCGCGACAGCGTCGAATCCGCCAGACCGGCGAACATTGCCGCGCGGGCCTCGACATAGGCCAGGAACTCGTGGGGGCCAAGCCGTTTGGCCGCGCGCTCCCGTTCGGCCAGCGCGTTGTAGGTCGTATTGAGGCATTCCCACATCTCGGTCGAGGTGACCTCGCGGGCACCGCGGGCGTTCTCCCGGGCCGCCGAGATCGAATCAACGATCGAACACCCGCCCTGGGTGTCCCGGCTGAACGCCACCAGATCGGTCAGCGACCACACGTCCAGCGCATGCTTGGGCGGCTCGATTCCCAAGACCCGCAACAGAGTTCGAGATTCCTGGTCGGGGTCGACGCTGGAGTCCTCCAGCAGCTGGTGCACCGTGACGTCGAGGATGCGGGCGGTGTCGTCGGCGCGCTCGACGTAGCGGCCGATCCAGTACAGCGACTCGGCGTTGCGGGCCAGCATCAGCGCATCACCGCCTGGTTTTGTTGTTGCTGCTGTTGCGAGTTCGGCTCGGCTGCTCGCTCCGGTTTGGCGGCCTTACTCGTTCGTGCGCCTTTCGGGGGCGGCACCTTCACCAGCTCGGCGGCGGCCAGTTCACGATCGGCGGCCGAGGTGCGCGACGCCAGCACCCAGGTGTCCTTGGAGCCACCGCCCTGACTGGAGTTCACCACCAGTGATCCCTCCGGCAGCGCCACCCGGGTCAGTCCGCCCGGCAGCACCCACACGTCATCCCCGTCGTTGACGGCGAACGGGCGCAGGTCGACGTGACGGGGCACCAGTTTGTCACCGATGCGCGTCGGCACGGTCGACAGCTGCACCACCGGCTGGGCGATCCAGCCGCGCGGGTCGGCGCGGATCTTCTTGGAGATCGCGGCGAGTTCCTTGGGCGAGGCATCCGGGCCGAACACGATGCCGTACCCGCCGGACCCCTCGACCGGTTTGATCACCAACTCGTCGACCCGGTCGAGCACCTCCTCACGCTCGTCGTCCAGCCAGCACCGGAACGTGTCGACATTGGCCACCAGCGGCTTCTCACCCAGGTAGTACTCGATGATGGTCGGCACGTAGGTGTAGACCAGCTTGTCGTCGCCGACCCCGTTGCCGACGGCGCTGGAGATCACGACGTTGCCGGCCCGGGCGGCGTTGAGGATGCCGGCCACGCCCAGCACCGAGTCCGGCTTGAACTGCATGGGGTCCAGGAAGTCGTCGTCGATGCGGCGGTAGATCACGTCGACCTGTCGCTCGCCCTCAGTGGTGCGCATGTAGACGGTGTTGTCGCGGCAGAACAGATCGCGGCCCTCGACGAGTTCGACCCCCATCTGCCGGGCGAGCAGCGAATGCTCGAAGTACGCCGAGTTGTACACACCGGGGGTGAGCACCACCACCGTCGGGTCGGCCTCATTGGACGCGGCGGCCTTGCGCAGGGCGCGCAGCAGATGCGACGAGTAGTCGCCCACGGCGCGCACTCGGTGCGTGGCGAACAGGTTGGGGAACACCCGGGCCATCGTGCGGCGGTTCTCCATGACGTAGGAGACCCCCGACGGGGAACGCAGGTTGTCCTCGAGCACCCGGAACGTGCCCTGCCCGTCGCGCACCAGGTCGATACCGGCCACGTGGATACGCACCCCGTTCGGCGGGTTGATGCCCACGGCCTCGCGGTGGAAATGCTCACAGGAGGTGATGAGCCGGCGCGGGATCACCCCGTCACGCAGGATCTCCTGGTCGCCGTAGATGTCGTCGAGGTACATCTCCAGGGCCTTGACCCGCTGCGTGATGCCCTTCTCCAGCCGCGACCACTCGGCGGCCGAGATCACCCGCGGCACCAGGTCCAGCGGGAAGGGCCGTTCCTGACCGGACAGCGAGAAGGTGATGCCCTGGTCGATGAACGCCCTGCCGAGCGCCTCGGTACGGGCCTCCAGCTCGGAGGCATCCGAGGGGGCCAGTTCGGCGAAGATCCCCTTGTATGGGCCGCGCACGTTGCCCTGCGCGTCGAACATCTCGTCGAACGCCTCGGCATAGCCACCCCGGCCGTTGTAGCCGTCGAAGATCCCGACCTGGCGTTTCGACGCAGCGGTAGAACTGCGCGACGTCCGCACCGATTCGTTGGGCACTGTTCGTAGGCTCACGGTTGTCAATGCTGCACCACATGTGCAGTTTCGGCAGGCCAGACCGTCTCACTTTGGGAGATCCGGCCATCCGCTGGTAACCTGAACAACCGCTGCCCAGCCACAACCTGCGCCGGGCAATCAGACTTCGTACACCAACCGACGTTGAAGAAGGATTTACACGCGTGGCCAACATCAAGTCGCAGGAAAAGCGCATCAAGACCAACGAGCGCCGTCGTCTGCGCAACCAGTCCGTCAAGTCGTCGCTGCGCACGGCTGTCCGCGGGCTGCGCGAGGCCATCGAGTCCGGCGACAAGGACAAGGCCGGCGAGCTGCTTGCCGCCACCAACCGCAAGCTGGACAAGGCCGCCAGCAAGGGCGTGATCCACAAGAACCAGGCCGCGAACAAGAAGTCCGCCCTGGCGCTGGCCGTCAACAAGATCTGACGGTTCTTCTCGAACTCGACTGACACGCGCGTGTGGCCCACCGGCCCGCGCGCGTTTCGTCGTCTCCGGCCTCAGCGGTCGGATGCAAGTTCGGCGACCCGACGCACCGCGCGCTCCAGTGCGTAGTCCGCGTCCGCTGCGGCGCCCTTGACGTCAGCGTTGAGCGCCGCCACCACCCGCATGGCCTGCGCCACCCGATCCCGCGACCAGCGCCGCGACTGCTTCTGCGCCTTCTGCACCCGCCACGGCGGCATCCCCAGTTCACCGGCGAGCCGGTACGGGTCACCGGACAACGGACCGACCCGCGCGATGGTGTGCACCGCCTCGGCCAGTGCGTCGGCAAGCACGACGTGCGGTTCGCCGCTGAGCATGGCCCAGCGCAGCGCCTCGGCCGCGCCGGAGACGTCGCCGAGCACCGCCTTGTCGGCGATGTCGAACCCCTTCACCTCGGCCTTGCCGCTGTGGTACCTGCGCACCGCGGCCACGTTGATCTGACCGTCGGTATCGGCCACCAACTGTGAGCAGGCGGCCGACAGTTCACGTAGGTCCGATCCGATGGCGTCGATGATCGCGGCCACCGTGTCGTCGTCGACCTTAACTTTCAGTGCCCGGAATTCGTGCCGGACGAAATCGACTCGCTCTGCGGCCTTGGTGATCTTGGCGCACGGATGCACCTGGGCACCAAGCTTTTTGAGTTGGTCGGCCATCGCCTTGGCACGCCCGCCGCCGGAGTGCACGACCACCAGCATGGTTCCGGGCGGCAGATCGCCGGCCGCCGTCACGATGAGCGTGACCGCGTCCTTACCGGCTTCGGCGGCCGCTTCCAGCACCACCACCCGTTCCTCGGCGAACAACGACGGGCTGAGCAACTCGGCGAGTTCGCTGGTGCTCACCTCACCGGCGCGCAGCCTATCCACCGGCACGTCGGTGCTGCCAGCGCGTTTCCGGGCGCCGCGCAACACCTCCGCGACGGCACGCTCCACGAGCAGTTCCTCGTCACCGAGCACCAGGTGCAGTCCGTCGCTCACCCCACGATCGTTTCACGCCGACCCGACAACCCCGGAAACGGTCCACGCCAACAGTCCGACCCCACCGGCGGCTGCCACCAGCCGCACCCAGCGCAGGCGCCAGCCCACCACCAGGCACAGCCCCGCCGCGGCAACCACCACCACACCGAGCGGTCCCGAGGGCACCGTCACGGTGGACCCCGGCACCGCGGCGACGCGGTGGGCCACCTGCAACAGCCACCACAGTTCGGGGCCGGTGAAACGGATAAGCAACCCCGCACCGGCGGGCCACCAGGGCGCCAGCACCGCCGCGACCGTCCCGATGACGGTGATCGGTGCAATGACGGCGGCGACCATCAGGTTGGCCAGCACCGACAGCACGCTGAACCGACCGCTGATACCGGCGACCAAGGGGGCGGTCACCAATTGGGCGGCCAGCGCCACACTGACCGCGGCGGCCAGCGGGCGGGGCCAACCCCGATCGGTCAGGCGCTGCATCCAGACCGGAGCGATCAGCACCAGCGCGGCGGTGGCCACCACCGAGAGCGCGAAACCGACGTCGACGGCGAGTTGCGGCGCACCGACCATGAGTGCGATGACGCTGGACGCCAGCACCGGGATGGCTTGCCTGCGCCGGTGCGATACCAGGGCCAACAGCCCGATACCGCCCATCACCGCGGCGCGCAGCACACTGGCCGAGGGCTCCACCACGATGACGAAGGCGACCAGCACCACCAACGCCAGCACCGCGGCCAACCTCGGGCCGATCAACGCGGCGCTGAGTAGCGCGGTCCCGCACACGATCGTGACGTTGGCGCCCGACACCGCGGTGAGATGGGTCAGCCCTGCCGTGCGGAAATCGGACGCCGTCGGAGCAGGCACCATCGAGGTGTCCCCCAGCACCAGTGCCGGCAGCATCGCCGCCTGATCGACCGGCAGCACCAGCCGCGCGGTCGCCGCGAATGCCGACCGGATGTGGCCGGCCAGCCGCGGCACGGTGGGGGTGCGGCCGACGGTCGGCTCCCCCACTGCGGTGAGCACCGCGACGGTCAGATCCGCGCGAGTGGGCCTACCGACCCGGGCCCGGAAGGCGGTCGGGCGGCCCGCGGCCACCTCGCCGCCGCGCCAAGCCGGGGCGAACACCGTCACCGAGCCGTCGGCCGGGGCGCCGGCCAGTTCTTGTAGCGCGGCCCGGAACAGCAGCCGTCCACCGGACAGCACGCGCGGCGTCTCTGCGGGTGTCACGGTGACGGCCACTGTCGTGCCGATGCGTGCGGTGATCGGGTGGTGGCGAACCTCGTTGGACCGCAGTGCGATCGACACGGCGAAGGCCGCCGCAACCAACGCCACGGCCACCACTGCCGCCATCCCGAAGATCGGCCGGCCCGGTTCGCGTGCGGCCATCCGGCCGGTGAACCGGTACAGCAGGACGGCCAGCAGGACCGCCACGGCGGCGGCCGACGCTCCTCCGACCGGCCAGATGATCCCGGCGGCCGTCACCGCCCAGCTGGTCAGGGCGGCCGGTACCAGCCGTAGGTCCAGCGGTGACCGTTCGCTGCTCACACATGAACCAGGTTGCGCAGTTTCTCCAGGCGCGCCGGCCCGATGCCGTCGACCTCACCCAGTTGGTCGACGCTGCCGAACCGCCCGTGGGCCTCTCGCCAGGCGATGATGGCTGACGCTGTCACCGGCCCCACACCCGGCAGCGCATCGAGGTCTTCGGCGGTGGCGGTGTTGAGGTCCACGGCCGCCCCGCCCTTCGCGCCGCCCGTTGCGGTGCCCGACTGCGCTGGCGCCGCAACGGTATTCGAGGTGACGGAACTGCCCATCGGCGACGGCGCGCCCGGCGCGCCGGTGATGCCGACGATGATTTGTTCTCCGTCGGCGATCCGGCGGGCCATGTTCAATCCGACCAGGTCGGCTCCGTCCAGTGCGCCGCCGGCAGCCTCGAGGGCATCGGCGATCCGGGCGCCGGAGGTCAGGGTGACCAGTCCCGGTTTGTGCACCAGGCCGACCACGCTGACCACCACCGGCCCGTCGGCTGCCGGCTGAGTCGGCGTCGCGGACGAAACCATCTGGACCGACGGCAGATTCGCCGAAGCGACCGGTGGGGTGCGGTCGCGCATCAGGGTGAACACGGTGACCAGGACTGCCAGCACCCCGACCGCGATCAGGGCGATGACACCCGCGCGGCCCGGGTCGGCACGCAGCGCGGCGATCCAGTCACCGGAGCCGGGCGGATGCTCGGGCAGCCACCGCGACAGCGAGGTGTCCGACTCTTCCTCCGGTGCGGATGTGGGCGCCCCTGCCGAGCCGGCGTCGGGCGCCGCGCCGATGCGCCGGGTCAGCCGTTGCGCCGGAGATTCGGTGTCCATGCCCCGACGGTAGGCAACGCCGCCAACAGATTTCGGCGCTCCGGCACCGCAGGGTCCTCACCTGTGGATGAATCCGGCACTGTGGATAACGGCCTCAGTCGCCATGCGAGGCGAGCACCACGATCTGCACACCGTCGGAGCCGTCTGCTACGAGATACGTCACCGCAACGCGGCCCAGTTCGGCCCCGGCGATATCGTGCCGCACGAACGCCCCGCGATACAGCGCCGAGGATGCGTTGAGCACGGTCACTTCATCGTTGAGCAACGAACTGTGGTGATAGCGCTGCGCGCGCAGACCGTCGACCTGCCCCTGGATCACCCCGGCCACCTGGTCTGCCGTGGTCAGGGGCACCACTCCGTCATCGGTGGTGATCAGCAGGGGCACCGCGTACCGGTGCAGCAGCTCCGACATCTCCCGATCGCCGCGCACCGCCGTCGCGAAGACCTCCAGGTAGTCGTCGAACCAGCGGCGCACCGCGACGGAATCCAGTGCCATCACCCGATCCTAGGGCGAACCCCAACCGCCGCTTCGCCAACACACCCAGTCGATCTCGACCCGCGCGCCCACCGCCAAACCCGTCACCCCGACGCAGGTCCGGGAGGGCAGCCGGTCGGGAAACCACGCGGCATACGCGGTGTTGAACGCCGCGTATTCGGACCAGTCGGTCAGATACGCGCGCACCGAGACCACGTCGGCCAGGCCGCCGCCGCACAGTTCGGTGACCCGCAGCAGATTGGTCAGCACCTGGTCGGTCTGGGCCGCGATGTCCTGGCTCACCACCGATCCACTGGTGTCGGTGGGCATCTGCCCGGTCACGTAGAGCGTCTCAGCGGCCGCGGTGGCATGCACGAACGGGGCCACCGACGGCGGCACCCCGTCGGCTGGGGTGAAGGTGAAGGATCTGATACCGCTCGAGGAGCTCACGCCGCGGTCCCCCAATCACCGGGAAAGCACCGCTTGTCGATCCGGCCGTGCACACCCTGACGCTGATCGACGACCTGCGTCACCGTGAAGTCCACCGCCACCGACATGAACGAGTAGGCGTCGGCGCGGGACAACCCGTAGAGCCGCTGCAACATGTCGAGTGTGCGGACCGCCGCCGCCCGCATCGCGCCGTCGAGGTCATCGCCGAAACCGTGCACCAGCCATTCGGTCGCCGTCTCCAGCACCGGCACCGTGAACGGCAGATCGCGGCGCACCGTGAGGCGCAGCAGCCCGTTCAACGACGCCTCCAGCGCCGTACCGCTGATCTCCCCGTCGCCCTGGGAAACATGTGGGTCACCGATCGACAGTAGGGCACCGGCGGTGTGGACGGGGTAATACATCCGGCCCCCCGCGCCGATCCGCCAGTTGTCGACATTTCCGCCGTGATCGCCGGGCGGCACCGAGGACACCCGACCGGCGGTGGCCGGTGCCACCCCCATGGTGCCGAAGTGTGGGCGCAGCGGGACGGTGACGCCGGGCAGCGCGGGTTGGCGCGCGACACTCGCCGGTTCGACGACGATTCCTGGTTGGTCGGCCAGCGGCGTGGTGGTCCAGTCGTAGCCGAACAACGCCCGTCCGCGCAGCGCGGCGACATCCAGTTCGTAGATGGTGACCCGCTCGGCGGCGGTGAGGTCGTACAGATAGCCCCAATGCGCGGCCAGGTTCGAGCCGTACGGCAGCCGCGGCGTGGCTTCCAGGATGTCGACCTGCAGCACGTCACCCGGGCGGGCTCCGGTGACCGCGATCGGGCCGGTCAGCAGGTGCGGGCCGGGTCCGCGGTCGACGACTTGGTCAAAGACGGCACGGATCCCGTTGTCCATCAACAGATCCGGGGCGTCACCGGCGTGATGGGTGAGTGCCTCCACGGCCACCAGATCACCCGAGTCGACCGTGAGCACCGGATCGAGCGCGGGGTCGAAATATCCCCAGTGCACCGTCGTCGGGGTGGCCGGCAGGACGTGATACATCCGGCGATCATGCCAGCGAGCCCCCGACGCTGCAGCGCGAGTTCTGCGCCCGCCGTTTGGCCGCTCGGTACGTGGGTAACCGGGCGTCATGGCCACCGACAGACAACCGAAGGCGGGCCTGCCGCCCGACCCCGAGCCGTCGTCGACACCAGGCCTGTTGCCCGGCGGCGGCACGCAGCCCGGCGACACGCCGCCCGATGCGGGTCAGGAAACCCAATCGAACAATCCGCACCCGGCTCCCCGGTCACGGATATCGGCCAGCGCGATCACGTCGATGATTCCGCTGGCGGTGTTCGTGCTGCTCGCCGTCGCGGCGGCCATCTTGCTGATTCTGCAGATCTGCGGGGTTTTCGGCTGACCCGGTCAGCTCGTCCGGACGGGAACCGGTCGCGGCGCTCCGACGGCCGTCGCCGCCGTCTCGTCGGGTCGCTCCACCCACGCGCTGAACACCGGCACCCCACGCCAGGCCGGTGGGCCCTCGTCGCGCGCGGCGCAGGCCAGCACTGCGTACGGACGGTTGAACCGCACCTCGATTCGCTTCACCAGCACCTCGTGCAACGTCGGCATCCCGGCGGCCACCAGGCCGATGGCCGTCACCGCGGCGGCCTTGAAACCCGACATCGTGTAGGAGGCGACGGTCGTCTGCGCCGCACCGAACGTCGCGGGCCGGTCGCCTTCGGCAAGAAAGCCGGTCAGCGCACTGACGATCGGCGCCACACCCGGGGCGTCCTTGAGGTCGTGGGTGCTGCTCGCCGACCACGCGGGCACATGACTTCGCCATTCGGTCTGCACCGACGGACCGCCGTTGCGCCGTTCACGGCGTTCGGTCACCGTCCAGGCGTGACCGGCGACGAGGTCCTCGTCGGGTATCCGGCGTGCCGCCCGGTCGTCGCCGCGTAGCAGCGCCGCCACCTGATGAGCGGCGGCGTCCACGTCCGCCGGCGCCACGCCGGGGGCCGCGATGACGCTGAGGACGTCCAGCGCCGACCTCGTGTGCGGGGCAGCCACGGCGACCAGGCCCGCCGCATCGGTGTCGACCACCGCCTGCGTACCGTGCCGCATCGTCAAGCCGCGGCTGATGAGCGCGCCGAATTCGCCGCCCAGCCCCTCGGTGGTGTCCAGCGGCGTTCGCCAGGTGATATCGGTGGCGAGCGCGGACGCCAGCAGCACTCTGGTCAAACGGTCTATGCGAAGCGGGAATTCGTCGATCAGGCCGCGCGAATGCGTCTGCGCCCACGTGTTGGCCTCAGCCTGGCTGGGTATCGGGCCGCGCGCAACGACGTCGGGCAGGGTGCGCGCCCAGGCGTCGAATGCCTGGCCCAGGTTGCGGTCCCACACCGCCGCGAGCGCGGTCACGGCGGGATGCGGTTCGCCGAGCAGTTCGGCGGCGCGAGCCGCGGCATCGTCGACCGACGTGCCCAGCACGGCCTCCACTTCGTCGCGGACGACGCCCGAGGTGGCCGGTCCCGCCAGCGCCAGCAGCAACCACAGACCCAGCGGTGAGGTGACCGCGTGCCCGCGCAGGACCGCCGCGTTGAAGGGGCCGGCGTAGAAGGTCACCAATTCGGCGGTCTCGGCTGATGACATATCTGAAGGGTAGGTGGAGCGTCGGCGGTATCAGGTATTGGCGTATCCGGGCACCAATTCCCTGATCTTCTGTGCGGCGGATTCGTCTGAGACGCCCTGGAAGTCGTAGCGCGGGGTGTAGGGCCGCTCCAGCGCATGGATCTCGGTAGGGGTCAGCTCGACGTCCAGCGAGGCGACCGCGTCGTCGATCTGGGCCGTCGTGTTGGCTCCGACGAGCGGTGCGGTGACGACCGGCTTGCTGTGCAACCAAGCCAGGGCGACCTGCGCTCGGCTGATGCCGCGGTCGGCCGCGATCGCACCGACGGCATCGACGATCGCGCGGTTCGCCGCTTCCTCGACGGGCGTGTAGAGCAAGTCGGCGAAGACTCCGTCGGTCTCGGCGCGCGCTGTCGACTTGGCATCCACCCAGCTTCGGGCCAGCCTGCCGCGCGCCAACGGGCTCCAGATGATCGTGCCGACCCCTTCGTCGCGGCACAGCGGGATCATCTCCCGTTCCTCCTCACGCGCAAGCAGGTTGTAGTGGTGCTGCATGGTCGCGAACCTGGTCCAGCCGTGGCGCGCCTGGGTGTGCAGGGCCTTGGCGAATTCCCAGGCCGGCATCGAGGACGCACCGAGGTAGCGCACCTTTCCGGCTTTGACGAGGTCGTGCAGCGCTTCGAGGGTTTCCTCCAGCGGTGTGTCGTGGTCGTTGCGGTGGATCTGATACAGATCGATGTAATCGGTGCCCAGACGACGCAGGCTGTGCTCGACCTCGGTCATGATCGCTTTGCGCGACAAGCCTTTTCCGTTGGGCCCCGGCCGCATCGGGTGCCGGAGCTTGGTGGCGATGACGATATCGTCGCGGTCGGCGAAGTCCTTCAGTGCGCGGCCCAGGATTTCCTCGCTGGAGCCGTAGGAGTACATGTTGGCGGTGTCGAAGAAGTTGATGCCCGCCTCGAGGGCGTGCTTGATGAGCGGCCGGCTGGCGGCCTCGTCGAGGGACCACACCGGGTGCCCGCGATCGGGTGCACCGTAGGTCATCGCCCCGATCGCGATGGGTGACACGTCCAGCCCCGTGGTGCCGAGCTTGGTATAGCGCATGATGCTCCTCTACAGTTTCCGGAGAGATCTCCACATATAGTAGTGGAGAGTTCTCCGGATGGCCAGGGGGTGGTGTCGATGGTGCGGTCCGATGCGCGCGAAAACCGGGAGCGGATCATGCAGGCCGCCCGCGCGGCCTTCGCCGACAGCGGCGATGTCTCGATGAACCAGATCGCCCAGCGAGCCGGCGTCGGCCCCGGCACGCTGTACCGCAATTTCGCCACCCGCGAAGTGCTCGTGCTGGCCGTCTACCAGGCCGAGGTGGAACGCCTCGTCGATGCGGTGCCCGCCCTGCTCGAGCGGTTCACCCCGTTGGAAGCGTTGCGGCACTGGACCATTGACCTGGTCGAGGCGATGCGCCGCAAACACGGGCTCGGCGATGCCCTGAGCGCCGGCGCGCACCAGTCGATGGCCGAGCAGTCCTACGGTCCGGTCATCGGCGCCATCACGACGCTGCTGGACGCCGGCAAGAGCGACGGTTCGATCCGCCCCGACGCCGACCCCGGCGACTACCTGCAACTGACCGGCGCCCTGTGGCGCGCGGCCTCCGGGCCCACGGATCGGTCGCAGCCCATGCTCGGCCTGATTCTCGACGGGCTGCGCCGACGGTGACCGGTCGCGCCGCCCGCCTCTGCGCCACTGTCGTGCTCGCGCTCACGCTGGCCGCCTGTGGTCATCCCGGGCAACGGCCGGACCCGCCGGTCCCGACCGTCGCGGCACCGACCGTGCTGCCGGCAGGCCCCTTCGCGTCCGTCATCCGCATGGTCAACGACGCCGTCACCGCACACCGGATGCCGGGTGCGGTACTGCAGATCGGGCACGCCGGCACGGTCGTCTTCCGGCAGGCCTTCGGGTGGCGCAGGCTGCCCGACGAACCCGGACTGGACGGCGCGCCGGCACCCGGCGAGCCGATGACCGCGGACACCATCTTCGATCTGGCGTCGCTGACCAAACCGCTGGCGACCACCGTTGCGCTGCTGCAGCTCTACGAAAAGGGCTTGGTACGCATCGACGATCCGGTGCAGGTGTACCTGCCGGAGTTCAATTCCGACAACGATCCGCGCCGTGCGCGGGTGACGCTGCGCATGCTGCTCACCCACACCTCGGGCACCGGCGGTGATCTGAGCCGACAAGGTCCGTGGGGGTTGACGGCGCCGGACAGCGCCGAGGGCATTCGCCGGGCCCTGACCGCACCGCTGGAGTTCGGTCCCGGTGCAGGATTCCACTACTCCGATATCAACTTCCTCATCATCGGCGCGCTCGTCGAGAAGCTCACCGGCGAACCGTTGGACACCTATGTCCACGATCAGGTGTTCGCACCGTTGGGGTTGACCGACACCCGCTACCTGCCGGCGGCCAAGGCCTGCGGTCCGCACCAGATACGCGGAACGGCAATCCTTTTCGACCCGACAGCTGCTACCCCAGACCTCTGCCCGCCCGGTACGTGGCACACCGATCTGCTCGGCCGCATCGCCCCGACCGCACACGATGACGACACCCCGGGCCTGAAACCGGACTTCGATCACCTGCTGCGCGGGACGGTGCACGACCCGACGGCACGCCGCATGGGCGGGGTGGCGGGCAGCGCCGGCGTGTTCTCGACCGCCGCCGACATCGGCACATACGCCCAAGCCCTGCTCGACCGGCTGGCCGGCCGGCCCAGCACCTTCCCACTGAGCCGGGCCACGCTGGAACTGATGACCTCACCGCAACAGCCCGGCCATTCCCCGGGCCAAGTCGAGGCGGCCCGCACCGCCGAACGGCGAGCTCTCGAAAAGTCGCCCGAGCGAACCGATCCCCTCCTCGCCCCGAACTACCCCGCCATCGCCGGACAGGACCTGCGCGGGTTCGGGTGGGACATCGACACCGAACTGTCCAAGCCGCGCGGCATCGTCTTCCCCATCGGCAGTTTCGGGCACACCGGTTTCACCGGGGTGTCGCTGTGGGTCGACCCGGGGTCGGACACCTATGTCGCGGTGCTCGCCAATGTCATCCACCAACGCGGTGGCCCGCCGATCGTGCGGCTCAGCGGTGATGTCGCGACGTTGGCGGGCCGCGCCCTGCACCTGTACGGGAGCTAGCCCGAACCCGCCACCTGCCAGGGCCGGGTCAGGTTGGCAGGCTCCAGGATGGTCTCCAGTTGCGACGCCGTGAGCAGCCCGCGGTCCAGCACCAGCGACGCGATATCGGAGTCGGAGTTCAAGGCGTCGGCCGCCAGCCGGGTCGCCGCCTCGTACCCGATATACGGGTTGAGCGCGGTGACCAGACCGATGGAATGGTCGACCGTCGCGCGCATCCGGGCGGCGTTGGCCGTGATACCCACCACGCACCGGGTCCGCAGGGTGTCGCACGCGGCGGTCAGATGGGCCAGCGATTCGAACAGGCTGTGCGCGATGATCGGTTCGAAGGCGTTGAGCTGCAACTGACCACCCTCGGCGGCCATGCTGACGGCGATGTCGTTGCCGATCACCTCGAAAGCGACCTGATTGACCACTTCCGGTATCACCGGGTTGACCTTGCCCGGCATGATGCTCGAGCCGGCCTGCACCGGCGGCAGGTTGATCTCGCCGAGTCCGGCCCTCGGTCCCGACGACAGCAGGCGTAAGTCGTTGCAGATCTTGGAGAGTTTGACCGCGGTGCGCTTCAGCACACCCGACAACTGCACGAAGGAACCGACATCCTGCGTGGCCTCGACCAGATTCGAGGCCGTGACCAGCGGCAGTTCGGTGATGGCGCACAGTTCTGCACACACCGCCTCGGCGTAGCCGGGATGCGTGTTGAGGCCGGTGCCGATCGCGGTGCCGCCGAGATTGATCTCCGAGATCAGCCGGACCGCTTCGCCCAGCCGATCACCGTCCTCGCCGACCATGACGGCGTAGCTGCCGAATTCCTGGCCCAGCGTCATCGGCACCGCGTCCTGCAGCTGGGTGCGGCCCATCTTGAGGTGCCCGCCGAACTCCACGGCCTTGTCGGCGAACGCCGATACCAGCTCGGCCATCGCCAGTTGCAGTCGGTGTACGGCGAATTGGAGCGCCACCTTGAGCGCGGTCGGGTACACGTCGTTGGTGCTCTGCCCCAGATTGACGTGCTCCAGGGGGTGCAGGTGCCGGTAGTCGCCGCGTCGCCGGCCCAGCAGTTCCAGCGCTCGGTTGGCGATCACCTCGTTGGCGTTCATGTTGGTCGACGTGCCTGCCCCGCCCTGGATGACGTCGACGACGAACTGGTCGTGCAGCTTGCCGGATTTGATCTCGGCACATGCGGCGACGATGGCGTCAGCATGCTCGGCGCCGAGCAAGCCGAGCCGGCGATTGGCCTGGGCGGCAGCCAGTTTCACGCAAGCCAACGCGACGATGAGCTCCGGATACCTCGAGATCGGTGTACCGGTGATGGGAAAGTTCTCCAGCGCACGGGCGGTGTGCACGCCGTAGTAGGCGGCGTCGGGGACGTCGTAGTCCCCGAGCAGGTCATGCTCGACGCGCGTATCACCGGTCGTCACGATTGACTCCCGGCCGCGGCGAGCAACCGTTGCCGGATCGGCGCATCCGATGCCGCGTCGAGCAGGGTGAGTGCCAGCGCGTGTGCACCGTCGATGACGGCGCGGTCCGCGACCGGGGTGATCGCGGCGGCCGCGAACTCGGGCTGATGGTTGACCGCCGGCAACGAGTCGATGCCGATGTACGGGTGAATCGCCGGGATACGTTGGGACACATTGCCCATATCGGTCGACGCCCGGTTCATCAGCGAATCCGAGCCCGAGCTGAACCGCCTGCCGAGTTGTTCGGCGCGGCGCGCATAGCGGTCCAGCAGCTCGTCATCGGTGCGGAACTCCGCGTACGGCTTGCTCTCTGCGGTCACCGTCAGCTCACAACCGGTGGCCAGAGCACCTGCCTCGAAGCACCGCATGACGCGCCGCTCCAGGTCGGCCAGTTCGGCCAGTGATCCGGCGCGGACATACCAGCGGCCCTCGGTGCGTTGCGGAATGGCGTTGGGCGCCTCTCCCCCGTTGGTCATCACACCGTGCACCCGCACGTCGTTCGGCAACTGTTGGCGTAGCAATCCGATGGCGACCTGGGCAAGGGTGAACGCGTCGGCGGCATTGACGCCCCGGTCGGGGTACGCCGCGGCGTGTGCGGATTTGCCGTCGTAGCGGATATGGCTGTGTGACACGGCGTACGGTTCGGCGCGCGCGACATCCACCGGTCCCGGATGCGCCATCGCCGCGGCGTGGATTCCGGCGAACCCGCCGCGATCGAGCATCTCGATCTTGCCGCCGCCGCCTTCCTCGGCCGGGGTACCCAGCACCGACAAGGTGATCCCGAGGTCGTCGACGTACGGCGCCAGCGCCAGCGCGGCACCGGTCGAGATAGCGGCGATGATGTTGTGCCCACAGGCATGCCCCAGGCCGGGCAGCGCATCGTATTCGGCGCACAGGGCCAGGTGCAGCGGCCCGCTGCCGCGGCGGGCCAGAAAGGCGGTGTCCAAGCCGGTGAAACGGGGCTGCACCTCGAAGCCGGCGTCGGCCAGTTCGCCGGCCACCCGAGCGCAGGAACGCACCTCCTCCCAGGCGATTTCGGGGTGGGCGTGCAGATCATGGGATAGCGCCAGCATCCGGTCGTGCGTCCGCCCGCCCGCGGAGCGGACGGCGTCTTCCAAGGCGGTGCTCATAAGTCGCCCGGCACTCCGTAGGACGGCGCGGCCGTGGGGTCAAGGCCGCGGGTGCGGTAGTCGGCTTTCTGCGGTTCCCACACGGTCCACAGCCGGTGCAGTTCGCCGATCGGGTCATCGTGCCAGTCGACGCGCAGATCCGTTACCGGCCATGGCACGTCGTCGACCACCTGAAGGCCCGCCGAGTGCACCGGGCCGGCCTCGCCACCGGCGGCCAGCGCGGCGGCCAGTCCGTCGAGCAGGCGTTGTTCGGTGGTGGGGGCAGTCGAGGTCTGGTACCGCTCCACAAGCGCGGTGACGACGGCCGAATCGGCCAGCATGTTTCCTGCGGCGGCGGCATTGTCGGTGCTGATCTCGTGCCGGATGCCCAGTGCCTTGGCGCCGGTGTGGATTGCGGTGCGGCCGGCGCCGTCGACGACGACGAGTTGGCGGTAGTCGGCGTGCGGCTCGGCCGCGATGGTCGCATCCAGCGCCGCGCGCGCGTCCGCCCCACCGGCCAGGGCGTCCAGCGCCGCGGCGCCCAGCCCGGGGTTGGTGACGTTCTGGCTTGCCACCGCACCCACACCCGCGCGCAGGTGCACGCACCGCGATGCGACGGCGGGGCTGGAGGAACACACCACCATGCCGAATGCCGATCCGTCGCGGACCACCAGTGAGAAGGTCATGACCGGCCCTGGCTGAGCACGGCGGTGGCGTCGATTTCCACCAGCCATTCGGGCCGGGCCAGCGCGTCGACGACCAGTCCGGTCGACACCGGATAGACGCCCTTGAGCCAGCGGCCCATCACCCGGTACACCGTTTCCCGGTACCGGATGTCGACCAGATAAACGGTGACCTTGACGATGTCGGCAAGGCTGCTGCCGGCTTCGTCGAGCAGCATGGCGATATTGGCCATCGCCTTCTCGGTCTGCGCCTCGACATCGCCGATGCCCACCGACTCGCGGGTGTCCAGATCTTGGCCGATCTGCCCGCGCAGATAGACCACTCCGCCCGCGACCACGGCTTGGCAGAGGTCGTTGTCCAGGTTCTGCTCCGGGTAGGTGTCCTTCGTGTTGAACGGCCGGATTCTGCGGTGGGTCGCCCCGACCGGGGTGGCGTCGGTCATCGACGGGAGTCCTTTCTCGATCACGGTGGGCAGTCAGCGATCGGCGAGTGCGGGCGCCTGGTAGGCCAGATAGCCGCGCTGGATCATGATCTGGTCGGCGAGGTATTTGGCGTCGTGCCAGACACCCCAGATGAAGCTCGATCCGCGCCGCGACTGCCATGGCAGTCCGAGGAAGTAGATGCCGGGTTCGGTGGACACCCCGCGCTGGTGGCGTGGCCGGCCGTACTCGTCGAAGGCATCGACGTTCAGCCAGCCGTAGTCGAAGGCGAACCCGACGGCCCAGACGATGGACGTGATCCCGGCGGCTGCCAGGTCCAGCGAACCGATCGGGGCGGTCATGCACTCCGGGTCCGGGCCGAAAACCCGGGCTTCGGGTTCCTCGGGCAGGTCGAGTCCGTTGCGGGCGATATAGGCGTCGGCCTCGTCGAGCATCGAAAGATAGTTGGCGTCACCGCGTTCGATGTTCTCACGCAGGTCCGCGGCGAAGGTCATCACGCCGTCGCGGTACGGGCCCGCCATACCCAGCAGGGTGATGCCGGAGGCGGCGAGGTCACGGAAGTCGACGGTGTGCCCGCCGTGCGCGCCGCTGACGGCGATGGTGACATGCTCGGCGCCGCGCGGTGGGGCGGCCATGTCCCACTTCCCCAGAACGCCCAGCCACCAACAGAAGTCGCGACCGCGGTACCGGCGGGGCGGACGGTCGTGCGGGCCGACAGCGAGATAGACCTGGCGACCGGACTGCCGGAGCTCATCGGCGATCTGGACCCCAGACGACCCGGCCCCGATCACCAGGACCGCCCCGTCGTGCAACTGCTGGGGGTTGTGGTAGCCACTGGAGTGGATCTGGTGCACCCCGGCGGTTTCGGGCACGACGGGTGGGATGACCGGTTTCTGGAAGGCGCCGGTGGCGGCCACCACGAATCGGGCGTGGATGGTGCCGTCGGAGGTGTCGACGTGAAAACCGGGACGCCCATCCGCTTTTCGAACCGAGTTCACCTGCACACCGGTACGGATGGGCGCGTCGATCTTGTCGGCGTAGGCGACCAGGTAGTCGGCGACCTGTTCCTTGCCGGCGAACGCGTCCGGCGGGACGTCGAACTCGAGCCCGGGGAAGCGGTCATGCCAGGCGGGGCCGTTGGCAACCAACGAATCCCAGCGCCACGACCGCCAGCGTTCGGCGATACGGTCGCGCTCGACGACCAGATGTGGCACGCCATGAGCCCCGAGGTGTTCGCTCATCGCGATCCCCGCCTGACCCGCCCCGACGACGAGAACCTCGACCTCTTGGCTCGACAACTTGACCTCCACGGAATCGACTACGTTGCACGCGTCTTCCATGGTTCAGCGCGGCGACTGCATCTGTACAGCGCATAGATCCGATGTATGGCATCGGAAAAAACGATCCTTGCACGTCGGAGGCGTCAGACTCCCGGCGGATTGGCGAACAAGGTGCGGCACAACTCGGCTACGACGCCGGCGCGCCGGGTGGGCCGGGCGGCGACGGCGTCCAGCAGGATCACGGTGAGGCTGGGCGGGTCACCGCTGATCGGCACCGCGGCGACGGGATGGCCGTCGAGGGCCGTCGGCACCGCCGCGCGCAGGTTGAGCACGCAGTAGGCCAGACCGCGGCCGACCAGCGCCCGGCACGTCTCGACCGTGGTGGACCGGAACCGGATGTTGGGCGTGACACCGGCGGCGGCGAACACGCTCTGGAAATAGTCGCGGCTGTGCGGCAGGTCCAACAGCACCATGGGTTCGTCGGCGAGTTCGGCCAGATCGATACTGTCCCTTGTCGCCAGGCGATGCTCCCCGGACAGCAGCACGTAGGGCGGCAGCGTGAACAGCGGCCAGCGCTTCAACCGCGGATCGTCCACCAGGTCATATCCGATGCCGAGTTCGAAGGTCCCGTTGGCGACCCCCTCGGCGAGATCGGCGAGATCGACTTCGGTGGTGTGCAGATGCAGCCGGGGCAGCTTCTCGGCCACCGCGGCGAGCAGTTCGGGCAGCAGATACGGGGCGACGACTTGGAAGCACCCGATGGACAGGGTGCCACTAAGCGAAGTACCCAGCCCCTGCGCCACGGCGCGAAGATCGGCAGCCGACGCCAGGAGTTGGCGGCTGGCCACGAGCAGTTCCTTGCCCGCCGGCGTCAGGCTGATGCCACGCGCGTGGTGGCGCACGAGAAGTTGTACCGACAACGCGTTTTCGAGGTCGGCCAGGGCGGCCGACATGGCCGACTGGGACAGGTGTACCGATGCCGCGGCGCGGGTGACGCTACCGGCTTCGGCCACGGCCACGAAGTACTCGAGCTGGCGCAAGGTGTAGTCGGACATCGCAAACCTCTCGCATCTGGAAAATCGATACTAGGGTTCGGAAACCCCGGCTGTACAGATGCATGGCGGCATTGCAGGGTGGACTCGACACCTGTGTCCACCGTTCGGTCTGCTCAAGGAGAGAACACGTGACGACCATTGCCGATGCTCACCCCGCGACGCTGGCGGACTGGACCCGCCATGCCGCCGAACTGCGCCCACGCGACGGTATTTTCATCGACGGCGAGTTCGGGCCGGCGCAGTCCGGCGCCACCTTCGACTCGATCAATCCGGCGACGGGGGACCTCATCGCCACGGTGGCGTCGGCGCAGGATGTCGATGTCGACCGCGCCGTGTCGAGCGCCCGTCGGGCCTTCGAGGGCGGTGAGTGGTCGCGCAGCTCGATCACCGAGCGCAAACGGGTGCTGCTGCGACTGGCGCAGTTGATCGAGGAGCACAGTGTCGAACTGGCGCTGCTGGACTCGATGGACATGGGCAAGCTCGTCGTCGAGGCCTTCACCGTCGATGTGCCTTCGGCCGCCGGACTTTTCGCCTACTACGGCGAGGCGATCGACAAGATCAACGGTGAGATCGCGCCCACCGAGCCGGGCAACCTGGCCCTGGTCACCCGTGAGCCGCTCGGTGTGGTCGCCGCGGTGACGCCGTGGAACTTCCCCCTCGACCTGGCGGTGTGGAAAGTGGCTCCGGCCCTGGCCGCCGGGAACTCTGTGGTGCTCAAGCCATCCGAACGCGCACCGCTGTCAGCACTGCGACTGGCCGAGCTGGCCACCCAAGCCGGCCTGCCCCGCGGGGTGTTCAACGTCGTGCCCGGCTTGGGCACGACCGCGGGCGCCGCGCTGGGACGGCATCCCGACGTCGACGTGCTGGCCTTCACCGGGTCCACCGCCACCGGCAAGCAATTCCTGCGCTACGCCGCCGATTCGAACCTCAAACAGGTGTGGCTGGAATGCGGCGGCAAGAGCCCGAACCTGGTGTTCGAGGACGCCGATCTCGAGCAGGCGGTCGACAAGGCGCTCTTCGGCGCTTTCTACAACCAGGGCGCGGTGTGCTCGTCCAATTCGCGTCTGCTGGTGCAAAATTCGATTGCCGACCGGTTCGTCTCGGAACTGGTCGCACGCGCCGCCGAGATGCGGCCGGGCAATCCCCTTGACCCGGCGTCAGCGCAGGGCGCCATCGTGGACGCGGCTCACACCGAACACGTACTGGGGTTCGTCGAACGGGCGCGCGCCGATGGGCAGGTGCGGGTCGGCGGGCACCGGGTCGACGGCGGTTGTTTCATCACCCCGACCGTCGTCACCGGCCTCGGCCCGGCCGCCGAACTGGTCACCGACGAGGTGTTCGGCCCGGTGCTCGCCGTGCAGACGTTCGACGATCAGGACGAGGCCATCCAACTGGCGAACGACACAGACTACGGGCTGGCCGCCTCGGTGTGGACCAGCGACCTGCGTCGAGCGCACACCGTCTCGGCCGCGCTGCGGGCCGGCACGGTGTCGGTCAACACCGTCGACGCGCTGAGCGCCCAGACACCGTTCGGCGGGTTCAAACAATCCGGGTTCGGCCGCGACCTGTCGTTGCACGCCCTGGACAAGTACACCGGCCTCAAGACCACCTGGATCACGTTGTGACCGAGGCCGGTTGGTGTCGCGCGATCAGCGCGACACCAACCGGCCGGCTACGGCCGGACGACCGGTCGAGCCCGCGTCTTCGGCGATGAGGTCACTGGCCCGCTCCGCGACGGTCATGATGGTCCCCACCGGGTTCACCGACGGGATGGTCGGGAACACCGAGGCGTCCACGACACGCAGCCGGTCGACACCGCGGACCCGCAGCCGCGAATCCAGTACGGCCATCGGGTCGTTCGCCGCACCCATGCGGCAGGTGCCCGACACGTGGTACACGGTCTGATGGGTGGCCCGCAGCGGTGCCGACAGCTCGTCGTCGGTGGTCAGCTCGGCACCGGGAAACACCTCACGCCCTATCCAGTCCGCCATCGGCGCCTGCGCCGCGATGCGACGCGCCAGCCGGATGCCGGCGATCAGGTTCGCCTCGTCGACGCCGTCGGGATCGGTGAAATAGCGGTAGTCGATGCTGGGTGCCGCCGACGGATCGGCGGTGGTGATCCACACCCGCCCCCGGCTCTTGGGCTTGGCGACGTTCGGGGCGATCGACACGATGCGATCCGGGAGTTCGGTGCCGTAGGTCACGGCATGCTCGGCGACGGCCTCTACGGGGAAGTGCATCAGGATGTCCGGCCGGGCCGGCCCCTCGTCGTGCAGGCGTACGGCCGCGCCCGCATCCCAGCCGGTGGCACACGTGTCCGGGACCGCTCGGCGAGCCTCCCACACGATCAGGCCCTCGGCGTGGTCCATCAGGTTCTCCCCCACGCCCGGACGGTCGACGAGCACCTCGACGCCTGCGTCGGCGAGCACCCGTGCGGGGCCGATCCCCGACAGCTGCAACAACTTCGGGGTGTCGATCGCACCGCAGCACAACACCGTTTCCCGCGTCGCGCGTAGCTCCGAGGTGGTTCCGTCGCCGTCGCGCACCAGCACGCCGACCGCCGTTCCATCCTCGATGAGCACCCTGATGGCCGTCAGCCCGTGCAGCACGCGCAGGTTGGGCCGGGTGCGGATGGCCTCGTGCACATAGTGCACCGAGGTCGACGAACGCAGATGTGTCTCGGGTGTGTAACCGATCTCGAAAAACCCTGCACCCCGGCCGGTTCTGGCGAAATCGGGGTCGCTGTTCCACGCGGTCCGTGCCGGCAGGTCGAGTGCGCGCCGCGCCGAGGCGACGACGTCCGCGACGTAGGGATTCTGGTCCTTGGCCGCGACCGGCGTGATCGGGGCGGCGATCCTGTCGTAATACGGATCCAGGGTCGCCGAGTCCCACCCGTCGGCCCCCAGGGCCACCCATTCGTCCAGATCGGCGGCGAGCGGGCGCCAGGTGATCATGGTGTTCGCGGTCGAGCAGCCCCCCAGGATACGCATGCGGGCCTGCCGGATATTCGGGTTGCCGCGCTCCTGGGCGGTGCTGCGGTAGTCGAAATCGTACTCACCCTCCAGCATTTCGGCCCACCGGCGGATGTCGAGTGCGCGCGGCTCGTCGACATCGCTCGGACCCGGCTCCACGACGGTCACCGTGACACCCGGATCCTCCGACAGCCGGGCGGCGACGATGCAACCGGCCGTACCGCCGCCGACGATCAGGTAGTCCGGATGGTTCACGCGGCGCTCTCCACCCCGTGCACGGCGGCCGCGGCGGCCGCGGCGTCGGCACGCATCCGCGGCGACATCAACACGTAGTACAGGGGGCAGATGACGACCAGGCCGACGATCCAGGAGATGTCGACGTGCCCGATCGCCTCGGCGATGAAACCGGTGAACAGCGTGGTGGACAGAAACGGGATCTGCACCAGGATTCCGGCGAAATAACACCCGATGGCCACCCAGTTGAATCGGCCGTAGCGGCCACCGTCGCGTTCGAACAGGGCGTCGATGTCGTAGTGGCCGTGCCGCAGCAGGTAATAGTCGACCAGGTTGACCGCCGTCCACGGGATGAGCACGCACAGCAGCAGCGCCAAGAAGTTGGCGTAGTTGGCCAGGAAGTCGTCGGCGCTGACCAGGGCCGGGACGAGGGCGATGATGCACAGCACCACCGACACCACAGCACGGCTGCCGGCCCGCGGGCTCCACGACGGGAAGATGTTCTGCCCGACCGTGATGGTGGACAACGTGCCGCAGTACAGGTTCATCGCGTTGGTCGCCGTGATACCGATCGCGAAGATGGCGAACACGCCGGTGCTGACCCCGTGTGTCAGGGTGGACAGCCCCTCCATCGTGTCGTCGTCCGGTAGTGCGGCACCCACCAGTACACCCAGCAGCATGGGGAGCACCGAGCCCAGCACGCAGCCGGAGTAGGTGCCCCAGAACGCGGCGCGCTGACCGGTATCGCGGGGCATATAGCGGGTGTAGTCCGAAACGTAAGGGGCATAGGCGATTTGCCAGAGTGCGGCCACCGAAAGGGTGGCCATGAAGCCGGCCCACGAGAAGCCGCCGGTGTGCCACGTGCCATCGGGAACACCGTTGATTCCGATGATCCACACGAAAGCGACGACGAGCGCGCCGCCGGCGACGACCGAGAGGATCGCGGTCACCCGATGGATCAGCCGGTAGCCCACCATGGTGGCGACCACGCTGATCGCGCAGATGACGACGATGGCCCAGCTGGTCGGCAACCCGGTCACCTTCGCCAGCGCCTGTCCGCCGAGCACCGCGTTGGAGGCGAAGAAGCCCAGATACATGAACACGACGAGGACGACGACCAGCAGGCTGCCGTAGGAGCCGAATTGTGCGCGGGTCTGCAGCATCTGAGGCACCCCCATCTGCGGCCCCTGGGCGGCGTGCAGCGCCATCACCACGGCGCCGACGACGTTGCCCAGTACGACTGAGAGCGCCCCGGCCCACAACGGCAGGCCGAAGACGGTGGTGGCCAAGGCGCCGGTGATGATGGTCAGCAACATGATGTTGGAGCCGAACCACACGGTGAACAGGTCGCGAGCGCGGCCGTGCCGCTCGTCGATCGGGATGTGTTCGATCGTCCTGCGCTCGACCGATTCGGGCGTGGGCGTGGCTGCAGTCATGCGATACCGACTTTCGACAAACGGCGTTTCCGCGGTGGTGTCCTCGATCACCTGAGTATTGGCGACCGGCTAGAACAGGTAAATCACAAAGAATCGCGCAACTGCATCGATTTTGGCGATACAGCTGGTCACTGCGCTACCGCGGCTGCTCGGCGCACCGGCCCTCCCCCGTCGAACGCTCACTGCGGGCGGCCTCCATGCGCAGCGGTTTGGCGGTCACATAGCCCACGAGCCCGAGTGCAGCCAGCGCGGCCAGGGTGCCGAGGGTGAACAGTTCGAAGACAGCCGCGCTCACTCCCCAGGTCGCCTCGAAGTCGTACTCCAGGCCGAAGAGGCGATCCAGGGTCCCGGGGAAGACGGCCACCCAACTGCCGAGCAGCACCCACGCAAAGCACAGGGCACCCAGCGCCCGGAAGCCGTTGTCGGACACCGGCACCCTGAACGGCCGGGCGACCTCGGGGAACGCCGTGCGCAGCCGGACCGCCGCGGGGATCGAGATCAGGTAGCTGAGCAGGAACGTCGAGACCGCGATCGACAGCACCACGGCGAACACCGCGGCCGCGGAGCCGCTGACCGCCATCGCGGACACCATGAAGACGGTACCCACCACGCCGGAGAGCAGGTTGACCCGAACCGGGGTGCCCAGCTTCGGGTGAAAGCGGCCGAAAAAGCCACGGAAGAACGCCCCGTCGGCGGCGGCCATGGCCTGCATCCGGTCGCTGATGATCATCCACGCCGACCCCTGGGTCATCAGGACCAGGGTGAAGACGATTCCGGTGAGGGTCAGCATGACCGGGGCCGCCGAACCGTAGACGCTGTAGACGGTGGCGACGGCTTCCATCAAACCGCCGATGCCGGTGATCTTGTCGGCGGGAACGACCAGCAGGATGGCGGCGATCGGCAGCAGATAGGCGGCCGCGGCGATGGCAGCGGACCGTGCGATGGCGATCGGCACATCCCGTGCCGGCTTCTTCATCTCCTCGGCGGCGCTGTTGCCGGATTCGAAACCGAGATAGGAGAACAGCAGCAGGGGCGTCACACCGAGCAGGCCGGCCAGCGTCGGGGCGAAGTCACCGGCCGTCAGGCCGGCAAAACCGTTGCGAGCGGCGTAGATACCCGCGGTGACGAGAAAACCGGCGAGGAACAGGATCTTCAGGATGGCACCGGCATTGGGGATCCACTTGCCGTGGCGCAGGCTGACCACCGCCGCCAGCACGGTGATCCAGATGAACACCGTCTTGAAGAGGTAATCGGTCAGCGAACCGTGGTCGAAGGGCATGACGTACTGGCTCCACACCTCGGCGGCGATGAAGGTACACGAGCCGCCCACCCACACCGGTTGGGTGATCCAGGTGAGCAGCGACGCGATGGCGGCCATCGGGCGGCCGAAGGCGCGTCGCACCCAGACGTACACCCCGCCTTCGTCGGTGAAGGTGCTGCCGATCTCGGCGAAGATCAGGCCGTACGGCACCAGGAAGAAGACGGCGAGTACAAGCGCCCAGGTGAACGTCTGACCGCCGAAACTAGAAACCTGCCCGAGCACCTCGATGGACACCACCGCCGCGACGATGAGGAAGATGATGTCCAGGCGGCCCAGCGACTTCTGCAGATGTTTGGTCTCGCTGGCGGCCCGAGCGGTCTGTTGGTCCGCGGACACTTCGAATGGCTTGTCTGAGACCATGTATCGCACCTTCGATCGACATGTGATGGGCGGAGGTACCGCCCCTGTGCGGTATGACACTGCGGCCGCCGAAGCGATCTGTAAAGAACTCTTTTCCTGCGCAGAAGATCGAATATTCCGATACTCGTTGCGACACAGCACTTTCACTTCACCTCGGGAACCGTTCGCACGCACGACAATTCGCCCGCATCCCGTGGGGTGCGGGCGAAGTGTCGGACGCCTCACAACACTCGGTCCGCCAGTTCCTCGAGTAGTCGGCGCATGCGGGTCACCAGATCATCGATATCCGACCGGGTAAACACCAACGGCGGTGAGAACTGCACCAGCGGGGTACCTTCGTGGTCGACCGCCGCTCGGCACAGGATTCCAGCATCGAGCAGGGCCGGCTGCAGCATGGTGTAGACGAAGTCGTTGGCACTCGTCGTCGCCGTCCACACACACCGGTCCTTGTCGGTGACCAGTTCCAGCGAGTAGTGATAGCCGATGCCACGAATGTCACCCACAAGTCGGGTCTCCAGCAGACCATCCAGCGCAGCGCGGAAGTACGCCTCGTTACGCCTGACGTTGCCCAGCACGTCCTCGCGCTCCATCACCGCGATATTCGCCAGGCCTGCCGCGCACGCTGCGGGATGCCCACCGAAGGTCAAGCCGTGCAGGTACATTCCGTCCGGCCCGTCGTTGACAGCGTCGAGGATCTCACTCTTGGTGATCATGCCGCCGAGCGGTGCGTGGGCCGAGGACACCCCCTTGGCGAAGGTGATGATGTCCGGTTGGACGTCGAACCGGCTCGAACCGAACCACTCCCCCAATCGGCCGAAACCACAGATCACTTCGTCGGCCACGAGCACGATCCCGTACCGGTCACAGAGCTCGCGCACGCCGGCGTGGAATCCGGCGGGCGGAACCAGCGAACCACCGGCGTTCTGCAGCGGTTCGAGGAATATCCCGGCAACGGTGTCGGGACCCTCCTGGATGATCAAGGTGTCAATCTCGTGTAGCAGCGCCGCGGTGAACTGCTGTTCGGTCTCGCCGGCGGGCCGCTTGTAGCGCTTGCTGTTGGTGATGTGCCGCGACCCGTACATCAACGGCTCGAACTGCTTGCGCAGGTTGGTCATCCCGTTGAGCGACAGGGCGCCCATCGACGTGCCGTGGTAGGCGGCCCGGCGCGACAGGAATTTGATCCTGGTGTATTCACCGCGCGCCTGGTGGTACTGCCTGATCAGCTTGATGGCCGCCTCGTTGGACTCACCACCACCGGAGGTGAAATACACCCGATCCAAACCGGGCGGCGCGAGTTCGGCGATCTTGGCGGCCAGCTTCACCGCGGGCGGGTGGGCCACTCCCCAGTTCGTGTAGTACGGCAGATCGGCCATCTGGTTGCGGACCGCGTCACCGATCTCGGCCCCGAAGCTGTATCCGACGTTCACACAGAACAATCCGGCCAGGGCATCGACGTATTCGCGACCGTGCGCGTCCCACAGGTGGCTGCCCTCGCCCCGCACCATCACCGGTGGCGGGGCGTCCGTGTACGCGGTGCCGGGGGTGAAGCTCATGACGAGGTGGCGCTGGGCCAGCCGGCCGAGGTCACTCGCGTCCAGGTCGGGAGCCGGCGCTTGCCGGGCCTCGATGATGTCGGTCATGGGTGGATGCCGTCCTCTCGGTTGATGGCGGTAAGTGGCGAGCGGAGTTCGTGGGCGATGTCGTCGACGATGGCGCGCTGGTACGCGAGCACCCGGGTTGTGGGCTGCTGGGCGATGAACGTCTGCTCGAACGGATCGACGACGTCGGTGCGGATACCCGACAGTGTCTCGATGATGGCAAGCCCGCAGAAGGGAACGGCCGACTCGGCGTAGCCGCCCTCGTGCACCACGACCAGTCGCCCGTCGCACAGGCGGCCGGCCGCCTCGTGCACCAGTCGTGTCATCTCGCGAAAGGAGCCGGCATGCAACAACTGTCGGGCCAGTGGATCGACAGCGTTGGCATCTAAACCGCTTGCCACCACGATGAGCTCGGGACGGAACCGCTCCAGCGCCGGGATGACGATGGCGCGCATGGCGTGCAGGTAAGTGTCATGCCCGGAGCCCGGCGGCAACGGCACATTGATGTTGAAGCCGCGGCCCGGACCGTCACCGCGCTCGGTCACGCCGCCGGAGTCGACGGGAAAGCAGTTCTCTTGGTGCAGCGAGATGGTCAGCACGTCGTCCCGCTCGTAGTAGATATGTTGGGTGCCGTTGCCGTGGTGTACATCCCAGTCGATCACGGCGACCTTGCCCAGTCCGCGGCTTGCCTTCGCGGCCTCGATCGCGATCGGGATGTTGGCCAGCAGGCAGAATCCCATGCCGGTATCGGGCAGGCAGTGATGTCCCGGCGGCCGCGACAGCGCGAAGGCGTTGGGGTGCTTGCCGTCGAGCACGTCGAGGACGGCGCGTTTGGCCAATCCCGCAGACAGCGAGGCGATGTCGAAACCCCCGCGGGAGAACAGCGCTTCGGGGCCGATCTCGCCGCCCCGATCGGCACTGAGCGCCTGGAACCGCCTGATGTACTCGCCGGTGTGCACCCGCAGCAGATCGTCGACGGTAGCGGGGTCGGCGCTGCTGACCGCCAGCCTGGCGGTCAACCCCGAGACGTCGAGCAGCGACTTCAGGCGGCGCTTGGACTCCGGGGATTCGGGATGTCCGGCACCCGCCAGCGGTTGTAGCCAGCCACCGACCGGGAGGAACAGGACCGCTTCGCCAGTGCTGTGCCATAGGCATAACTCGTCGTGGTAAAGGCCGGTCCGCCCGTCGTCACATTCCCGCACGCTGGTCGCCTCTCACGGATTCTCTGCGCTTAACCGCAAAGAATGCACGGCTGCGGCGACGCCGTCAAGCCGTGGCCGGTGTGCGAGCAAGCGATCACCCGCCGGGCCGAGCATCTGCGCGGCGGGGCGGATACGCGAAATCTAGAGCTGAGCGCCGGTGACCGAGCGTGCGTAGGACCGCAACAGTCCCACGGCGGTGGGGACGTCCAACGACGAGTTCCCCCCGTTGAGGTGCATGCCGTACGCGTCCTCGAGAGCGACGAAGTTCTGGGCAATGGCCAGCACAGGCTCGGTGAGCGTGAAGTGACCCGACGCACGGCCGGCTTCGAGCACCGCGACGTAGAGCGACACCTCGCGGTCGAACAGCAGGGTCAGCAGTGTCCCATGGGAGGGGTCGCGACCCGCATTGACAGCCAATTCGTAGAGCGCCCTGTTGAGCATGTCGTCCGCGCCGGCCGGCAGGCCCGATTCGATGAGATTGGCCAACCGGTCGCGTGGGTCGTCGAGTTTGTTGATGGCCTCCAGCCGCTGCCAGTAGTACCGGTCCACCGCGCTGCGATAGACGTCGTCGATGAGGTCTTCGATCTCCGGGTAGTAGTAGGCCACCAGCCGGGGAGAGATCTCAGCCGCGTCGGCGATGTCTTTGGCCCGCATTCCGCCGACTCCGCGCAGCGCGATGACCTCGATGGCGGCCGACACGAGCTGGTGGCGTCGCGCGTCCTGGTTACGTACCCGCGCCATGACGACCCACCTCTCCGCTCGGCACCTTTCCCGGGTACCGTACCGGTCCACGGCGGGCCGTACGAAATATTGCGCCGAAGCGCAGCTATTGCATCAGCGGTGGTGCCGGCTGCGCCCACAGCGCGCCGGCGGCCGACTCGGCGGAGCGGATACCGGCAGCCAGATCTACGGTCGCCACCAGGAGTTCGGGGTCTGCGCCGTCGGCGACTCGGCTCGCCTGCGCCGCGACACTACCGTCCGGGGCGATGATCCGGCTCTTGCCCAACAGGGCGCCGCCGCATTGATTCGCCATCACCCACCATTGCCCATTGGCCAGCGCATTGGCGGGATACAGGATATCCCACCAACTTTCGGTTCCCACCTCATAGGCGCACGGTGCCACCACGACGCGCGCGCCGCGGTCGTGCAACAAGCGGGCATAGTCGGGATGGTCACCATCGAAACAGATGCTGATACCGAGCGTGCCGATGCCGTCGACGTCCACGATCGTGGCCCGGTCCCCCGCTGTGAACACCCGATCCTCGCCGAGCGGTGTGTACAGGTACACCTTGCGGTGGGTCGCCGCCAGCCGGCCGTCCGGCGCGTACACCACCGCAGTGTTGTACAGGTCCGTGCCGTCACACTCGGGCACCGTGCCGGCGAACAGCCATATCCGGTGCTCGCGGGCCGCCGCCGCGAGCGCCTGCCCGCGCGCGCCATCGAGCGCTTCTGCCGCTGCCGGTGCATCGGCAGCGACTGTCGCCGGGTCATAACCGCACGGCCACAGCTCGGGAAGGACCACCAACTCGCATCCGCGGGCCGCGAGGGTGACGATGAAATCCAGCGCATCCCGCAGGTTGCGGTCGGGCTCGCCGCAGCGCGGCTGCCATTGTGCGATCCCGACGGTGACGGTGCCCAGCATGCGGACAGTATTCGCGCCGGACGGCTGCCGGCAAAACCCGTTCCGTCGATGCAGCGGTTCGGATTCGCCGATAATCGTGCCCATGGCCGTGCCCGCGCATCGCCTGATCGTGGTGCTGGTCTATGACGGTGTGACTGCGTTGGATGTCGCAGGACCGGCCGAAGTCTTCAAGGAGGCCAATCGGTTCGGCGCCGACTACCGGATGGTGCTGCTATCCCCGACGGGTGACACCGTGCTGTCGAACCTGGGCTTCGGAATGACGGACGATGGCACGAGCCGCCTCATCCGGGCGGGTCGTCGGTCTTGAGCGGCTGACCGTTGTCGGCGATGAACACAACCAGGAGTTTGGCGGGCTCGGTGGAGCTGGTGTTTGCCGTCGAAAGGTGATGCGCCCCAGGGTCTTCGGACCAGCTTTCGCCATGGTGGTACACCCGATCCGGCCGTCCTTCGAGCTGGCTGCTCACCGTTCCTTCGAGCACATACGCGTAGACGAAGGCGTCGCCATGGCGATGCGGCACCGCGCGGGCGGCCGGTGGGAAGGTCACCGTCGCCGAGGTGAAGCTCTTTCCGGGAACATTCGGTAGCTCCCGTTCCAGCAGAGGTGCCAATGTCTCCGAGGGCGGCACCTGCGCCGGCTGCGCGGACGACGCCCCACCCCCGACCGCCAATGCGGTGACGGCGGTCAGCGCGCCGACGGTGGCACGCACGCGGATCATGACCGTTCTCCTCCGGTGTCGAGGACCCGGATGATGGTTTTTCCGCGCGTGCGGGCGCGACGGGCGAACGCGTCGCCGGCTTCCGTGAGCGGGCGCACCGCACCGACAAGAGGATTCAGGCGCCCGGTGCGCACGCGCTGCGCCAGCTCGAGCAACTGTGCACGGTCGGGCTCGACGACGAAGAACACCGCCCGGCCGTTCGCGGGCCGGACCGGAGGTGGCTCAGCGATACTCACCAGAGCGCCGCCGGGGCGCACCAGTGCTGCCGAGCGCGACAGGATGTCACCGCCGACGACGTCGAACACCATGTCGGCGGCGCCGAGGTCGGTCCACGGGGCGGCACCCAGATCCACGAATGCGTGCGCACCGAGGCCGAGCACCACGGCACGGTCATCGGCGCGACCGGTGCCGATCACCCGGGCGCCCACCTCCAGGGCCAGTTGGACCACGATGGACCCGACACCGCCGGCCGCCCCGTGCACGACGATGGTCTGACCGGCACACAAACTGCCGTGCACGAACAGCCCCTGCCATGCCGTCAGACCCGAGATCGGCAGCGCCGCAGCCACGGTGTGGTCGATGTCGGCGGCCAGCGGGGCGAGGTTGCGGGCTTCGACCGCGGTGTATTCGGCCAGTGAACCGTCGCGGCACCAGTCGACGAGGCCGAACACCCGCTGCCCGACCGTCAGCCCCGTGGTGCCGTATCCCATGTCGGCGACAACTCCGGACAGTTCATGGCCGGGGACGGTGGGGGTGCGGTCCCGGCCGGCCCGGTCGGTCCACGTGGCGGGCCAGTCGAGTTCACCAGGGGTGAACCCGGCGGCGTGGACCCGCACGATGACGTCGTTCTCGGCGGCGTGCGGATAGGGCACCTCGGTCAGGGTGAGTCCGCCGATCCCGGCGTCCCGGTCGCGAACGGTGACGGCCTGCATATCTTTCCTCTCAACGGTTTTCATGGATGTCACATCGGGTGTCGTCAGCTCGGCCAGGGTGAGCCCAGCATGCGCTCGACGGTGGTCACGGGCCGGAAGTCCGGCATGAAGTGTTCGACGACGTCGGCGTTGACCGTGCCGATCGTCGTCTCCGGGCGGTTCTTCTGACCGTCGAAGTAGGCGTTGAGAAACGCCTGTTTGAAGTCACCCCGCGGATGGACGGCGAGGATCTCGGCCACGTGTTCGTCGGGCAACTGATCGAGTCCGGCGCCGACCACATCGGTCAGCACGCCCAGATGTATTGCCGCGATCTCGGGGCCCATCCGTCCGGGTATGCCCGGTGTGGTGTGCAGTGCGATCGCGGTCCATACGGTGTCGGCCGCGCTGCTGGAGAAGCCGCGTTCGAGCAGGAAGGCGCGGCCGTGGTCGGCTCCGTCTACCTCGAATCGCTGTTCCTCATCGGAGAACGGGGTGAGCAGACCGGTGTCGTGGAACATGGCGGCCAGGTAGAGCAGTTCGGGATCGGGTGTGATGCCCAGCCGGCGCGCGTGGATCTGACCGAAGAAGAAGACGCGGCGCGAATGATGGTAGATGAGTGGGCTGGTGGAATCCCAGAGGATGCGGGTGGCTTCGGCAACCGACTCGGTGTCGGGAACCTCGATGCCGCTGATGATCTCTGACATGGTCGCGCCTTCGTCGTGTGGTTGTCGGACTCTCTCCGACATCCATACTGGACGCGACGTGCACCCCGGCGCTGCCCGCTTTCGGCCAGGAATCCCTCAAATGCGGACGCCACTGGCGACACATGCCCGGCGGTGCTGCCTCGCTACGCCGCCACGTGTCTGCGAGCGTGGGCGATCGCCTCGTCGAGGGTGTCCGCCAGATGGTTGTCGTGGCGCAGGCCGTCGAAGACACCGACATTTCGCAGCAGTGACTCATGTTCGGGCTGGACGCCTTTGATGATGACGGTGATGCCGGTGGCTTCCAGCTCGCTGGTGATCTGGGCCAGGGTGTGCGCCCCGGTGGCGTCGAGCAGACCGAGCTGGGACAGCCGGATGATCACCACATCGACCTCGGGATGACGCGCGTCGCTGATGGCTGCCGAGATACGCTCGGCCGCACCGAAGAACATGGCGCCGTCGAGCCGTAGCAGTGCGATCCGCTCATCTCCCGGCTCGGCCGGCCCGGGAAGCTCTTCCCGCACGACGCTGCTGCGGCGGGCCAGGCCCCGCAGGGCGAACAGCGCGGTCACCGCTATGCCGATCTCGACGGCATCGATGAGGTCGAAGCACACCGTGACAACAGCGGTCAGCGCGAACGTGACCGCGCTCGACCGGCTGGCCCGCACGATCCGGACGATGCTGCGGTACGGGACCATTCGCACTGCGGTCACCATCAGCACTGCGGCCAATGCCGCCAGCGGGATGTTCCCCACCGGGCCGCTGGCGAGGTACACCACGGCCAGCAGCAGCACCGAATGCGTGATTGCCGCGAGCCGGGTTCGTGCACCCGAGCGCACGTTCACCGCGGTTCGGGCGATCGCGCCGGTGGCCGGCATCCCGCCGAACATGCCGGAGGCGACCGAGGCCAAACCTTGGCCGACCAGTTCCCGATCGGGGTCATAGGGTCCGGTCGCGGACATCGCCGCGGCGACCCGAGCTGAGAGCAGTGACTCGATGGCCGCCAGGGCGGCGATGGCCAATGCCGCGCCGGCCAGTGTCTTCAGCGCGGCGAGGTCGGTGTGCGGCCAGTGCGGGCTCGGCAGCTGGTCGGGTAACGCGCCGATGCGCGTGACCGTCAGGCTCACGCCCGCCGCCAGCAGGGTCGCCGCGATGACCGCCAGCAGTGAGGCCGGGAGTGCCGAATGCAGCCGGGGTAGCACGACCATGAGTGCGGCCGTCACCAGCACCACCACCAGTGCGGCACCGGCTGTGCCGATGTCAGCCGCCTCGACTACCTGCGCCGCGGCCGCCAGCGGCGGCCGGCCCTGCGGGACCGGCTGGCCGAGAGCGGCCGGAACCTGCTGCAGGAAGATGATCACCGCGATGCCGAGGGTGAACCCCTCCATCACCGGCCACGGGATGAAGGTCACGGCGCGCCCCAGCCCGGTCATGCCGGCGACGACGACGATCACGCCGGCCAGCACAGTGACCAGCGCGACGCTGCCCACCCCGTACTGCGCCACGATGGGCGCCAACACGACCGCCATTGCCCCTGTCGGCCCCGACACCTGGACGTGTGAGCCGCCGAACACCGCGGCCACCACGCCGGCGACCACAGCCGTCACCAGGCCGGCCGCCGCGCCGACACCCGAGCTGATCCCGAATGCCAACGCCAGCGGCAGTGCCACCACCCCGACGGTCAGTCCGGCGACGAGGTCGCGTGTCCAGCTGGTGCGCAACCCGGTGTAGTCGGTGGTACGCGGCAGCATCCGAACGGCGCGGCGTACGTGCTGGCCGATCACGTCGACGATCCGATGGGCGGCAGGGATCCCACCACGTCCAGCCGATCGCGCTGCGCGGCAAGGGTGTCCACCAGGAAGGTGCGAGCGATCACCAACAGTTCCGCGATCTTCGGATGCGCGAGCCGGTAGTAGACGGCATTGCCGACGCGCTGCCCGCTGACCACGTGGTGGCGCTTGAGCACGGCCAGGTGCTGCGAGAGCAGGGTCGGCTCGAGATCACTTTCGGCCAGGATGGTGCTGACGGGTGTCGGTGCGCTGTTCGTGGACAGGATCTCCAGTACGCGGATACGCGCCGGATGCGCCAGGGCCTTGAACAGGTTGGCCTTGATCTCGTACAGCGGTCGCTCCGGCCCGCCCAGGACGCTGTCCGCCATGTCGTACGTCCTTCGGGATAGTGGATTGAGCTAATTCGCAATCCATCATACCGCCTGCTATGCTTGGTCCATGCCGACCGAACGCGTGCCTTCAGCCAGACCGGGCGCGCTGCAATACATCGCGTATTGCTACGGAAAGCGGTTGCCGGACTCCATGCGGGCCTGGGTAGCCGAGGACCTCGCGGGCCCGGGCGCGACGGTGCGCATGATGGCCAGGGTCGCCGTACCGGCCGTCCTGGTCCTGGCACCCATCTGGTTCATCCCGATGTCGCTCTATCTGCACGTGAGCATGACGTTGCCCATCTTCATCCCGTTCGTGTTCTTCTCGCACGCGCTCAACAAGGTGTGGCGTCGCCACATGCTGGCCAAGCACGGTCTGAACACCGATCTCGTCGACAAGCTCTCCCGTGAGCGCAATGCACACGTCCACCGGGCCTACGCCGAGCGTTACGGCCCGAGATCCGGTGGGCCCAGCAGCCACGACATCTGAGGTGGTCTGGCGTCACCCGGAAACGATTAGACGGCGTGCGCGCTACTGCTCCTGCAGCAGTGTGACCGGGAACGGGCCGGCCGAGGACCCGTTCGGCCGCGCGGTGCCCGGATAACAACGCCCCGTTCACCGTCGCCGGATCAGTGCTCCACGTCGCCTCGCCCGCCAGATGCAGCACGCCACCCACCGGGGTGGCCATCGCGTCGTGATCCTGATGCGAAGCGCCCACCGCCACATACGAATACGAACCACGAGACAACGGATCGCTGCCCCATCCGGTCACCCATGATCCGACCGGCTCGGCGACGCGCTCACCGTAGATCCGACGCAGGGAACTCAGCACCGAAGCGACGACGTCCTCTTCGCTCATCGCCTCCACCTCGCGGCCGCGGGGTCCGCCGGCGAACGTCAGCAACATCGGCTGTCCACTGACCGCCGACACGTCGTACCAGGAATGCCAGGTATCGCCGGCGGCACCCTGCTGCCGGATCGCGTACACGTCGTCGGGCCAGAATCGTTGCGGGAACTGCAGGAACACCTTGACGAAGACGCCCATGCCCAACCGCTCGATCGGGCCTACGACCACATCGGGCAGGGCAGGCACGAACTCGATCGAGCCGGCCTTGAGCACTCCCAGTGGGACGGTGATAACCGCGTTGTGCGCATCGAAGGTGCCCGAACCGGTCTCGACCCGCACGCCGGTCTCCGACCAGCTGACCTTCCGCACCAGGTGTTCGCGCCGAATATCAAGTTCGCGAGCGATATTCACCGCCAGCTGGTCATAACCGCCAGGGAAGATCACCTCGTCTCCGATAATCGCGTCCTCGTCCAAGCCGTGTGCCGCGACATCGCTGATGTGCGCGCCACACTGCTCTTCGGTGCGGTGTCGGTAGAACTCCCACACCCGTTGGCCGCGCTCGGTGTCCCAGCCCTGAGACGCCAGCGCCTGCGCCGCAACGTCGGCATAACTCTGCCCCGGTGTCGAGCCCGCAACGATGCGCTCCAGTTCGGCGTCCGCGGTATGGACGTCGTCGGCCCACCGCCGTGCGGTGGCCGGATCCAGCGGCCGGAAATCCGGGCCGTAGTTGGCGATCGGCCGGCTGTCGGGTTGAAACGCGCCCACCGTGAACTCCACGGTCTGCATCCCGAACGCCTCGGCCAGGTCTGTCAACGGGTTGCCTTGGATACCGTGAATCCACGACGCACCCAGATCCACACAGAATCCCGCAGATCGGTCGGTCCACAACCGGCCACCCACCCGGTCCCGCGCCTCGAGCACCACCACCCGCTGACCGGCCCGGCTCAGCAGCTTCGCCGCGGTGAGACCGGCCACGCCGGCGCCCACCACGACGGTGTCGAAGGAGTTCATCGCATTCCTCTTCGGTTCTGTGGTCATCGATCGCGAAGCTCGGTCAGCACCCGGTCCAGTGCGTCGACGAAGACATCCGCCTCATCGAGGGTAAGCGTGAGCGGTGGTTTGATCTTGAGTACGTTCTGGCGCTCGGACGTGGCCTGCAAGATGATGCCGTAAGCCAGAATCCGCTCACACAGCCACTCGGTCTCATCCGTTGCGGGGGTGCACGATTCGCGGTCGGTGACCAGTTCCACACCCAGATAGAGGCCCGCCCCGTGCACCGTCCCGATGAGCGGGTGCTTGTCGGCCAACTGGCAGAGGCGTCGCCGCAGGTGGTCCCCGACCCGTTCCGCGTTGGCCTGCAATCCTTCATCGCGGATCACGTCGAGCACCGCCGAGCCCGCCACTGCGCTGGCGGGCGCTCCGGCAGCGGACGAGAAAAACATGCCCTCATCGCGCAGTGCGTCGGCGATCTCACGGCGGGTGATGACGGCACCGATCGGGTACGCATTTCCGGCGGCTTTGGCGACGGCGATGATATCGGGGATGACGCCCTGGAATTCGGAGCCCCAGAACGCCTTCCCGAGGCGCCCGTAGCCGACCTGTACCTCGTCGGCGATCGCGAGGCCGCCGTGCTGCCGGACCGCCGCATACACCCCGGCCAGGTAGCCCGCGGGCGGGATCACCCCACCGGCGTTACCGAACACGGGCTCACAGATGAAGGCCGCCGGGGCGCGGTCTTGCGCGACGAGTCCTGCCGCGACCCCGGAAACCTGAGCCGCGTACCGCGATCCCGCGTCCGGTCCGCGAAAGGGTCCTCGATACGTGTTGGGCGCGTCGACCAGGTGCACCCAATCGGGGCGTGAGGGCAGGGCACTGGGATTGTCGAAGGCGGATGTGCTCACCGAGTCGGATGCCATCGTCCAACCGTGGTAACCCTCGCGCACCGCGATGACATCTCGCCGCCCGGTGGCGACCTGGGCCAGCCGCAGGGCGAGGTCGACCGCTTCGGAGCCGCTGTTCACCGGAATCACCGTGTCCAGTGCCGGATCCGGTGATCTGGCGGCCAGGCGCTCCGCGAAATCGGCGTAGGCCTGGTACAGGAACCGCGAGTTCGTGTTGAGCAGGTGGAGTTGCCTGCTGACCGCGTCGGCGAGCCGGGGGTGGCAGTGCCCTATGGCCGTGACATTGTTGACCATGTCGAGGTAGGCCCGGCCCTGGGTGTCGATGAGCCGGGTGCCCCAGCCGCGTTCGATCTGAGGCGGCTCGGTGTAGTAGCGCTCGGCGGCGCCGCCCATGGCGCGGCCCCGGCGCTCGCGTGCCGCGCTCAGCTCGAGGAGCGGGTCGGGCACGGACGCGATGCCCAGGAGCGGTGAAGGGTCTGCCGCACCGTCGGTTTCGTATTCGTCGTCGGGGCCGGCGAATACCGGTTCAGCGGATGCGTCTCGCACTCGGCGGGTGACGACGATCCGACCCAGGCCTTCTGGATCCGGACGTACCCGGCCGATCGGTTCCCCGGCGTGGGCCTCGCCGTTGGGGACAAGATTCATGACACCGTCGATGCGCAGCACCACCCCGTTGTCACTGAGCTCCACACCGGATTCATCCTGACGTAGCCGTCCCGAAAAGGGCGCGCTGACAACGGTTCCCGGGCGGGTCCACACTTCGACACAGCGGGCCCGCGTCGGCGCGGGTTGCCCCACGTCCAACGACACACGACTGAGCCGGGCCTCCCCGAATCGCATCGCGGCGACTTGCACGCCGGACAACGCCTCCCGAACCAGCTCGCGCTCCACGCCGGACGCGAGCCAGCGCCCCCGGTCGAGCGCTTCGCTGCGGATACCCAGGTCCAGTACAGCGGCGTCATGCAGTCCCGCCACCACTTCGGCGTACTCAAATCCCGGGATATGGGCCCGGCCGGCCGCCAACCGCAGTTGCGGAATCGCTTGGGCCGCATCGCAGTCCACCGCCCGCTGAAACACCTGCCATTCGTGCTCGAGACGCTCGCGGGCGTATTCGTTGTCCGGGTCGATACGCAGCTGCGACCATCCGCTCACGGCCAGTACCGCTCCGCGCAGGATCATCATCGGCCAGATGGCGGCGAGTTCGTCATCGCTCAGCGTGACGCTGCCGACGAATCCCCGAACCGCTCGGCCCACCATGGCCAGACTGTCCGTGCGCCCGAGAACATCGGCCGCCAACACCGCCAATTCGGCGACGCGCCAGGACGTGATGACATCACCGAGATCCACCACCCAGAGCGTGCCCTGGCCGTCTCGAAGCACATTGTCACTGGTGAGGTCTCCGTGGATGATCTGTCGCGGCAGTGCCGCCGCCAGCGCATGCAGTTGCGCGGCCGCGTCCCGGGCTGCACGGAGACAGACCTCGCGGCGATCGGGCGGGAGATCACCGGACAACGCCTCGACGACATCAAGGCTGCGGCCGAGTTCCCATTGCAGCTCTCGGTGCGAGGCCGGGTGCTCGAGGCCCGCGAGCGCGGCGACGGTGCGCCCGGCCAGCGCGCCCAGTTGCTCCGCGAGCACTCCGGTCATCGGCCCGCAGTCGGCAATCGCATCGCCGGCGACCAACTCGAACGCGCAGGCCCGCGCCACGCTTTCCTCGGGGGTGCGGACCTCGACCGATCGCTGCCCGTGCACCGTGGACAGCACCGCAGGCGTCGCGATTCCCGCGCCCCGCAACCGGTCGGACACCGCGGCCTGCAGCTCCAACACGCCAGCCGGTACCGAAGGGTGGTTGATCTTGAACAGCAGTCCGTTACCGGCGTCCGGATCGACGCGATAATTCCGGTCCTGTTGACTGCCCAGCTCGACGACGGCGCCGCGGATGCCGAAGTGCTCGGCCACCAGTTCCGCGGCTTGCTCGGCTTCCACGCCGGGGCGCACGAGGCGCCACCGATCACTGGTCACGCTATTCCCACCTGACTCATCAATTAGAACCATGCCGATCTTGTCAGTCACTATACGTCACCGATAGCGGTTCTTCTATGACTTATCAACACCAGAAGGGAATCAGCGCACCCCCCACTCGAAGCGATGTGTCCGGATCCCGTAGTAGGTGAACGTCTCTGCACGAGCCACTCCAGGAGTGGCCCGCACCTTCTGGTTGATCACTTCGAAGAGTCCGGCCTGGTCGGTGGCGATGACCTCGACCAGCAGGTCGTAACGGCCGGCCGCGAGCACCACATAGATCACGTCGTCGATCTCGTTGAGCGCCGCCGCGATGGCCTCGATGTCGCCGTCGGCGACGATGCCGACCATGGCCATGCTGCGATACCCCAGGCGGAGCGGATCGGTGATGCCGACGACCTTCAGGATGCCGCGGTCTTGCAGCCGCATGAATCGCTTTCGTGCGCCACCGGCGGTCAGGCCGACGAGTTCCCCCAGTTCCGCGTAGCCAATCCGACCGTCCTTCTGAAGCGCCGTGATCAGCACCCGGTCGATCTCATCGAGCTCGTCATGAGCCTCAGAAGGAGGCGATGTCATCTTCTTCTCCCCGAATGAGCGCGGTGCCTCGCTGGGTCCAGCCGAATGCGCATCGTAACCGACGGGCAGGTGCATGAAGCTGCTGAAGCTGCGGTGCGCGGCCTACGTTTCGACCCGAAGCGCTTTGGCTGAAACCGATTATGCCGGTGGGTACGGTAGCAACATCAGCTACGCCAGGAGCCCCGACGATGCATTACGACGCAATGCAGCTGTCGATCCGCACGCCACGATTACGTCTACACCAGCGCGAGGCAAGCGACGCCGAGTGGAATCACGAACTTCTCGGTGAGCGTGTCGGCGGGACAACCGAGTCCTTGGAGAGCGTCCGCCGCCGGATGGCCGAGCAACGAGAGATGGCCCGCGAAACCGGAATCGGACTCGCGACGATCCGCAGGCGCTCTGACGATGAACCACTGGGCTACTGCGGACTCATCGTCGGCCGCTGCGCCCTGGACGAACCCGAAATTGCCTACGAACTGTTCCAACGGTTCCACGGGCACGGGTATGCGACGGAGGCGGCTCGCGCGGTGCTGGCCGCAGCATTCGCCACGGGTCGGACCCGAATCTGGTCGACCGTCGGCGCCTGGAACGAGGCTTCACTGCGCGTCCTGGACAAGATCGGGTTCGACCGCCATCACGAGACTCTGGACGAACGCGGCCGGCCGTTGATCTATTTGGTGTGCGAGGCCCGTCTCACCGCCAACCGGAATTGACTTGACCCTCACGCCGCGCGAGGCACCAGTGTGGTCGACGTGGCGCAGGAGAGGCAGGTCGAGGCGACGGATGCCGCAGAGCGGCATCGCTTGCAGGCCAATCACTGCCGCGCCGCGATCCATGCGAACGCGGACCGCGCTGAGCTGCCCTGATGGCGGGCCGGGTACGACCCTCAGGCAGCGAAGATCCGATCGCGGATCTCGAACTCCAGACCTACTGCCTCGGCGACGTACACGTCTTGCGCCAACTGATTCCCCCGTAAGCTCACTTCGCCCCGGGGACTGGTATAGGTCATCCCTGCAGCGGCCGCCATCATGTCGGGTATCCGCAGTGAGCCCGCCCGCGTCGCGAGGGCGATCAACAAGGTGATCGCCTCGAAACAGGACTCTCCGATGCTGTTCAGAGCTGGGGCCGCGGCTCCGAAATGCGCGTAGTAGCGGCTACTGAACTCGGCACCTGCGGTGGTGTTGAGGGCCTCGAAATAACCAGCGGCGGCGAACAATCCACCATTGCTTTCACTGCCGCTGGCCATCAACATGTTCTCTTCGACATGGGGGCTCAGCCGCGGCACCGAGGCGGCGAGGCCGGCAGAGGCGAACTGCCGGTTGAATGCCACGCCGTCGCCACCCACCAGCAGCAGCAGTACTCCTGCCGCGCCACTGCTGTCCACCTGCCGGATGGCGTCGGTGAAGTCCCCGGTCCCCAGCGGTAGATAGATCTCGTCGATCAACGGACGGCCCTGGGCACGTGCGTGCAGCCGCGCGGCAAAACCGGTCTGGCGCGGCCAGATGTAGTCGTTGCCGATCAGAAGCCACTTGTCGATGCCGTATTCGGCCTTCATCCAATCCATGGCGGGCAGCAGTTGCCGAGACGGGGTCTCACCGGTCAGAAACAACCCGGGCGTCCGCTCTCCCCCCTCGTAGAGCGGACCGTAAACGTAAGGCACCCGATTTGCGGTGACGCGAGCCACGGCCTGGCGCACCGGCGAGATATGCCAGCCGGTGACCGCATCGATTGCACCCAGACTCAGGAGCGCCGAGACCTCGGCGGCCACTTCGGCGGGCGCCCTGCTGCCGTCGACCGGGATCAGCCGGATCGGCCTGCCGAGCAACCCCGGGCCGTTGTTGACCTCGGCGATCGCCAGTTCGGCACAGGCCATGCACGAGGGACCGTAGATGCCCGCCGAACCATTGAACGGGATGACCAACGCGACATCGATGGTGTCGCGGCACACTGGCGGCGCGAACTCGTTCATCACCACACCTCCAACGAATGTTCACCATTCGGGATACATGCTCGACCGCGGGTGTTACACCGATGTTTCACAACTGTTCTGGCGAGGAAAAGTTGGCCCAGACAAGCATTGACCAACCGTTGACAAACCCTCGCCTAACGCACGGCCGGCACGGAAAGCTGCGCCAACCGGGACAGCCCCCGCACCAGCGCCACCGCGGCCTCTTCGCCGAACTCCTCGATCAAGGTGGATTTGACCCACCCCTCGTGCCGAATCAGTTTGCGTACCTTGGTCTTACCCCGCGCCGAGAGATAGACAAGCACCCGTCGTCGGTCCATCGCGTCGACACGACGCAAGACGAATCCGCCGTCGACGAGTTTGTCCACGATCCTGGTGAGGGTGGGCGGTGCAATCGCCATCCCGGCCGACAGCTCGCTCATGGTCAACCCGTCGCCAGAACGTAGCGCCCCGAGCACGCGCCACCCGTCCAAATTCGCGACATCCGCGTCGAAGAGGGCGTTCGACAGGGTGCCATTCCACCACCGCTCGACTCCGAACATTACTTCGGAAAGGCTCTCCAAGCTCGTCGTGGAAGGCACTTCGTCTCCTGCCTGAAGCTATCTGTCATCGGATATTCGTTGGGGTGCAGCATATCCCCGCTAGCGGTACATCAGTACCGATCATGCAGGAGCAGGGGTCTCGCCGCCGTCGGGCAAGCGCATCAACCTCGCCACCACGGAAGCACCCCATTCGGAGGCGATCCCGAACGTCGCACCCACCAAAGCGGTTGTCGCGGCGATCAGTGCCGGGTTGGACAACCCTGCCGACGTGATCCCATCACCCGTGGCCGCGATCGTGCCGACCGTCATGGCAAACCCGAAAACCACGGCCGGGGCTGCCGAGATCCACCGGAGCCGTGATGCCTGCACCATGGCCAGGCTCCCGATTCCCACAGCGATCGCGAGCACCACGGCACTGCCGGTGAACTGAACCGAGAGCAGCGTCAGCGTCGCGATCAAGATTCCGGCCCAGTTGCATGCCACCGATTTCACGAACCCTGACCAACCCGATCCGACGAAGAAGAACGAGGCCCAGGCCAGGAACAGCACCCACACCGGCAGCGGCCATATCGTCGCCGTCAACCATGTCGACACCGCGCCGAAGAAACCGACGCTGATCGACAATGCAGTCACCTTGGACACGCCACACTCCTAATGGTCATGGTCATGGTCATGGTCGTGATCATGGTCAGCGTGGGTCAAGTGCTCGAGCTCGATCAGCGTCCGCTGCTCGAGTGCATCGGCGTCGAAGAAGCGCTTCTGTCCCGCCAGTCGGCAGAACGCTTCGCCGAACTGCCGGTAGTACACCGCCGGATCACAGACATCGACGAGCCCGGACTCGTCGATCACCGCGATCAGATGGGTCTTGAACTCGTCCCATTCGAACGCGCCTGCCTTGCACAAGTGCACCACCAGACCGAACAGTCGGCCTTGCCAGGGTGCATCGAAGACCAATTCGCCGTTGGACCGGGGCAGCGCCAGTGCGGCGCCTTGGGTGTCGAACTCGGTGAAATCGAGCGTCGTGGACATCTAGGCTCCCGGCCCGGTACCGACCAGCGCGGTACCTACCATCGAGTCCCTGCTGATCAACGGAATCAGCTCCTCCACCGAAAGGCCCTCGGTGCCCGCTGGGCGCTGAGGTACCACCAGATAACGGATTTCGGCGCTGCTGTCCCAAACGTCGATGCTGACGTCGTCGGGCAGGGTCACACCGAACTCGGCGAGAACGCTGCGCGGTTCTTTGACCACGCGGGCCCGGTACTGGGGGTATTTGAACCACGCGGGCGGGATGCCCAGCAGCGTCCACGGGTAACACGAACACAACGTGCACACGACGATGTTGTGCTTTTCCGCGGTGTTCTCCACCGCCACCATGTGTTCGGTCTGCAAACCGGTGAAGCCCATGTCCGCGATGGCGGCGGTGGCATCGCGCAGCAACCACTCCTTGTAGTCCGGATCCGTCCAGGCCCGCGCCACCACCTTGGCGCCGTTGACCGGACCCATGTCGTTCTCGAACGACGCCACCACCGCGTCGACGGCCTCGGATTCAGCCAGCCCCTTCTCCACCATCAACGACTCCAGCGCGTTGACCCGCGCTTCGACATCGGATAGCGACAACCAGTCCATCTTCCTCAATCTCCTTGTGCTCTTCGGGATTCGGTCAGTCGGTAACGGGTTCGAGGTAGTTCTCGAACAGATCGGCGTACAACTCGAACTGTTCGGGGGTGTGCTCACCCCACAGCTCGGTGGATGTGAAGCGCACCATGTACAGCTGGTGCGGCTCGTCGGTCTGCCGATGTGCGCTGGCAGCCGGATCGTGGTAGGCCCCATACTGCTTGGCGATCACACCGACGGCCCGATTGAGGTACCCCGGCAGCCGATTGTGCGTGGTCTCGTGGAGATTGCGCACGCGCACGGAGGCACCGACCTCGTAAGCCGGAGGGGCGTCCGCCGGCAGATCGTGCGGGGTGCCTTTCCACAGCACGTCGATCATCTGCTCGGCGAACGGCGACAGCGTGTCCGGCTTGGCGGGGTGCGGCGTCATGTTGGGAGCTCCCAGCTCGGCCATCCGCGCGTCGATCTCGTCGTGGGTGATGTAGCCCTTGTCGTTAAGCAGTTTCTCCACCGAGAACAGCCAGTGCGCATAGTAGGTCGAGTCGGTGTAGTCGCTCCAGCGCATCAACTCGATACCGTGGCGCTGCTCGTCGAGGTTGAATGCGCCCTTGGCGATCGCCATCGCCGTGACGGCGTGCATCCGGCCTTCGAAAGGGTAACGCCAGTCCGGGATACCCGGCTCGAGGAACTCAGCGGCGATGGGCCCGAGCCCGTCGCGTCCCCCCACGTCGTGTGGGCCATGCATAGCTAGGTCTCCGATCTTTGGTTCGTCGGTCAAATACTTCCGAAATACAAATAATCCCAGCCAGCCGGGTATCGCAATCGGAATGGTCGGCCGTAACACAGCTTTTACGCAGCGCCCCTTCCGCTGTTACGACTCGGTTTCCAAACAGGCCAAACACCAGTCAGGTGTTGACGCGACCATCGACAGGCCAACAGAATCCAGGAGGCAACAAATAGTTGCGTACTGGAAGTAATCAGCTCCGGAAGGATAGAACAATGACCGCATCACACACCCCCGCCGGCACCCGATCGGTCGCCGTCGGGACACCCGACAGCACGGCCGTCGCAACCGCCCTGTGGCTGACCACCACCGTCACCCTGGCTCTGATCGCCTACTACTTCCTCGGGTACGACCAGGGAGCCGTGTCGGTCTTCGGCGCCGACACACATGTCCACGAGCTCTTCCACGACGCTCGGCACATGCTGGGCTTCCCCTGCCACTGAGAGCCCCTCGACATGGAAAAGAAGTACACAGCGATCGGCTTGGGGTCGGGGCTGGTGGCCGGCGTGGTGTCATTCGGGTATGCGCGAACGATGATCACCCCGCTCATCGACACGGCGATCGGGTATGAGGCGGAGCGCTCTCATGCCGAAGCGGCACTCAGCGGCGCACATTCGCACGAGCACGAGATCTTCAGCCGGGCATTCCAGCAGAACGTCGGCGCCGGCGCCGGCACGATCCTGTTCTGCATCGTGATGGGGGCGCTGTTCGCGGTGGCTTTCACCGTGGCGGTGCGGTTGCTGCAACGTCGCGTCGCGGTCAGTGAGCGAGGCGTCGCCGGATGGTTGGCGCTCGCCGCTTTCGTATCGATCACCCTCGTGCCGTCGCTGGCCTACCCGCCCAATCCGCCGGGCGTCGGTCTGGAGGAGACCATCGGTGATCGGACCACCGCCTACCTGGTGATCGTGCTCGCCTCCGTGGCGTTGGCCGTGGTCGCGGTGGTGATCGGGGTCCGGCTCACGGCCAAGTTCGGCGCGGCGCTCTCGGCCACGCTGAGCTCCGTTGGATATGCGCTGGCGATGTGCGCCATCGCGGCGGCGCTGCCCTCCTTCCACGAGGTGCCGCTCGCACTCACCGCACCCACGGGCGAGCTCGTGTTCGGCGGCTTTCCCGCAGAAGTGTTGAGCGACTTCCGGATCGGATCACTCGTCGGCCAGGCGATCATGTGGGCGGTGATCGGAACCGGATACGCGCTGCTACTCCCCCGCCGACGCCACCACTCCGACGCCCCCATCCCCAACGTGACGAAGGTACTGCATGGACATCGTTGAATTCACCCCCACACCGGACCAGTACGTCTGGACCTTCGGCGGGGCCGAACCGGCGCTCGAAGTGGCACCGGGTACGGCCCTGCAGCTCTGGACAGAAGACGCGTTCGCCGGTCGGGTCACGTCGCGAACAGACAAACCGAGTCAAGTGCTCAACCCCAAGGAACTCAACCCCCAGACCGGTCCCTTCTATGTCACCGGCGCCGAACCCGGAGACACCCTCGCCATCCACATCGTCTCGCTGGAGCCGGCCCGGGACTGGGCCGCCTCCACCACTATCCCCCTGTTCGGCGCCCTCACCGGCACTGACCGAACAGCCGGATTACAAAGTCCCCTAACCGAACTCACCTGGATCTACGAGGTCGACCGGGCCGCCGCGCTGGCGACGTTCGTCGCCCACGAGACCGATTTCACGATGACGCTGCCGCTGGCGCCGATGCTGGGCACCGTCGGCGTCGCGCCGGCGCTGCGTGAGGTCCGAACCACGCTGGTGCCCGACTACTTCGGCGGGAACATGGACACCCCGGAGTTGCGCGCCGGCACGACGGTGTACCTCGGTGTCAACGTCGAGGGCGCGCTGTTCTCGGTCGGCGACGGCCATTACCGGCAGGGGGAAGGTGAAACCTGCGGCACGGCACTCGAAGGCGCGATGAACGTCCGCCTGATCGTCGACCTGATCAAGGGCGGCGCACCGGCCTGGCCTCGGTTCGAACACGACGACGCCCTGCTCACCGTGGGTTCCGCCCGACCGCTCGAGGATGCCTGGCGATGCTCGCAGGTCGAGATGGTGCGATGGCTGCAGGAGCTCTACCACCTGGGCCAGCTCGATGCCTACCAACTGTGCAGTCAACTCTGCCGGTCGCCGTTGGCCAACGTCGTCGACGTGAACTACAGCGCGGTCACCAAGATCGACAAGGGGTTGTTACCGGCCGCCACCGCCTATCACGGCACGCACGCCCGGCTGCGCCAGTTGGCGCAGACACTGTAACGGCAGTCCTGCACTTCGGCGCCGGTGGTGCGAGTACGGGGATCAGCCGGCTCGCACCATCGACAACCGTGAACACTTCGGCAATAGTGTTCACCCATGAGCCCGTTACGCGTCATCCAATGGACCACCGGCAACATCGGGAAACGCTCGCTGCACGCCATCATCGGCAGGCCGGACATGGAACTGGTCGGGGTGTACGCGCACGGCGCCGACAAGGTGGGCGTGGACGCCGCGGACCTTGCCGGGTGGCCGGAGCCGACGGGCGTGACGGCCACCAACGACATCGATGCGCTGATCGCCCTGCGACCCGACGCGTGTTGTTACAACCCGCTGTGGCCCGATATCGACGAACTGGTCCGGCTGCTGGAATCGGGTATCAACGTATGCTCGAGTGCGGCCTGGATCACCGGCGGCAAGCAGTCGCCCGAAGACCTCGACCGCATCAAGAAGGCTTGCGCGACAGGCAATTCCACCATCTTCGGCAGCGGCGCCCACCCCGGCATGACGAATATGGTCGGCATGGTGCTCTCCGGATCGTGCGAACGGGTGGACGAGATCCGGATCACCGAATCGGTGGACTGCTCCACCTACGAGTCGGCCGGCACGCAATCGGCGATGGGCTTCGGCCAGGATCCCGGCACCCCGGGCCTGGCCGAGAGCGTGCGGGTGGAGAGTGAGGTGTTCGCCGAATCGGCCGCCATGATGGCCGACGCCATCGGCGCACGGCTGGACCGGATGACATTCGACGTCACCTTCACCGCGGCCACCGACGACACCGACCTGGGCTTCATGCAGATCCCGAAGGGCACCGTGGGCAGCGTGTACGGCTACCACCGCGGCTGGGTCGGTGACCGCAACGTCGTCAGTGTCGGGTTCAACTGGACCATGGGCAACCACGTGACGCCGCCCAAACCCCTTGAGCACGGCCATGTCATCCAGGTCTTCGGATTGCCCAACATGCGCACCGTGCTGCACTGCCTGCCGCCGCGGGATTGGACCGAACCGGGATTCATGGGGCTGGGCATGATCTACACCGCGCTGCCGGTGACCAATGCGGTACCGGCCGTGGTGGCCGCCGCTCCGGGCATCGCCACGCTCAAAGACCTTCCCCCGATCACCGGACGGTTCGCCGGGTGATCACTCGACGAGGCTGACGCAGGCCCCCACGGCACCGCCGCCGACGTGCACTGCCAGCACCGGCCCCATATCGGAGACGGTGAGCGACTCGATCTGGGGTAGGCGTGCGGTCAGCGCCGCCCCGAGCTCGGCCGCGTCGTCATAGTTGTCCACATGGTGCACGGCGATCGACGCGCCGCGGTCCCCCACGATCTCTGCGATCGAATCCACCATCGCCGCATGGGCTTTCGATACGGTGCGGATCCGCTGCGCGAGCACGAGCCTGCCGTCGACGTCGAGGTGCAGCAGCGGTTTCAACGACAGCGCGGTGCCCAGCCAGGACACCGCGGTACCGATCCGGCCGCTGCGGCGCAGGTTGTCCAACCGGTGCACGACGATGAACACGTGCCCGCGCGCCACCGCGGCCCGGGCCGCGGCCTCCACCGCGTCCAATTCGGCCCCCGCCGCCGCGGCGCGTGCCGCGGCCAGCGCCACGAACCCGATTCCCATCGCCGCCGAGCGCGAATTCACCACCCGCACCGCCGAACCGAATTCCCTGACCACACCGGCAGCGGTGCTGAAGGTGCCCGACAGCGCGGCCGAGATGTGCACCCCGACCACCCCGTCACCATCGCTGTCCACCAGCGCTTGACGGTAGGCATCGGCCAGGTCGGCCGGTGACGCGCCCGACGTCGTCACCTGGCTGCGCTCATGCAGGTCGTTGGGCATCGGGTCGATCCCGTCGCGCAGGTCGGTGTCGCCGACCAGCACGTGCAGCGGCACCTGGCGGATCGACCAGCGCTCCAGCTCTTCTGCGCTCAGCCGGGCCGACGAATCGGTCACCACCTGTACGGTCATGAGCGACTGGGCTGACCCGGCGAATTCCCCGTCGCTTCGCTCGCCCCAGGTTGGTAGGCACCGGCTTCGGCAAGTCCCTTGAGCATCAGTTCGGCGACGGCGGCGTGCGCCTCGAAGTTCCAATGGATCCCGTCGGGATTGCCCTGCCCACTGAGCACGTACTCACCCACGGCGGCCTTGAGGTCGACGATCGGGACACCCTTCGATTCACCCCATTCGGTGATCGCGGCCACCGTCGCGTCACGCCAGCGGTGCGACCGCCCGTAGGTGTCGGCGATGTGCACCGACGGCACAGTTGCCACCACCGGGATCCCCGGGCGGTTGAAATCCAGTGCTGCCCTTGTCTGTTCGAGATATTCGACGGACAGGTGCGGTGGTAGCGCCGGGCGCGCCACCGGCGACAGTCGCGGTTGCAGCCAGCCGTACCCATCCCTTGCCCAGCGCCGCAGCCACGGCGGGCGCACGTAGCGGATGAGCTCGCGAAGGGCCGTCGGCAGCGGGGACGGCAGCGAATCCATGCCGCAGGTCGCGAAGATCACCGCCCCGGCCCGCGGCAGCGCCGCCCACGACCGCGGATCCTGCGTGGCCGCCCACCACACGTCACGGCACGTCCAGCCGATCCGGCCGATCAGCTCCACATCCCAACCCAATTGTCCGGCAACGATATTGGGCCAGATGCGGGGATCGTCGGCGGGCAAACCACCGGTGGGTCCGTAATAGGACAGCGAGTCGCAGAACACCAGCAGTGTCTGCCTGGACGGATCAGAGGACATCATTGGCCACCTGCGCCGAAGCGTTCCACACATCGAGGCGCCACTTGATGGCGTCGTTGACGATATGCCCGGACAGCTGCACCCAGCTGGCATTGCCCATCCCGCCGAGCACGGGCCAATTGTCGACCGGCAGGCCCAGCAGGGCGGCAGCCAGAGCCGCGATCAGTCCGCCGTGCGCCACCAGGACAACCGGGCGGTCCGACCCATCCGCGCCCCATTCCGGCTGGGACTCAAGCAGTTCGGCGACCACGGGCAGGCTGCGTTGGGCGACGTCCACCCGGCTCTCGCCGCCGTGCGGCGCCCACCGGGCATTGTCCCGCCACGCCACCCGGGCCCCCGGCGCCACGGCGTCCACCTCCAGATGCGTCAGGCCCTGCCAGTCACCCAGGTGGGTCTCGCGCAGCCGCTGATCGACGTGCACCGGCAGCCCGGACCGGTCCCCCAGCGTGGTGGCGGTGTCCAGCGCGCGACGCAGATCCGAGGACACGATGATCAGCGGTTGCCGCTTGGCCAGCACTTCGGCCGCGGCGACGGCCTGCTCACGCCCGAGTTCACTGAGGTCGGTGTCGAGCTGACCCTGCATGCGACTGCCGGCATTCCACTCCGTCTGCCCGTGCCGCAGCAGGACCAGCCGGCGGATGGTCACTGCGAACTCTCCGCGTCATCGGCGCCGTCGAGATCGACGGGCACCTGCGGGCAGTCCCGCCACAGCCGGTCCAGGGAGTAAAACTCCCGTTCCTCGCTGTGCTGGATGTGCACCACGATGTCGACATAGTCCAGCAGCGTCCAGCGGCCCTCGCGGGTGCCCTCGCGGCGGGCCGGCTTGTATCCGGCCAGCCGCATCTTCTCCTCGACCTCGTCGACGATCGCGTTCACCTGGCGCTCATTGGACGCCGAGGCGATGACGAAGAGATCGGTGATGACCAGTTGCCCGGACACGTCGATGACGACGATGTTCTCGGCGAGCTTGGCCGCGGCCGCCCGCGCGGCGACGGTGGCCGCGGCCACCGCTTCGGTAGTGGCGCTCATGCGCGGGCCTCCTCTGTATATAGCCCTCGTTTGGATACGTACTGCACCACGCCGTCGGGCACCAGGTACCAGATCGGCCGTGACCGCCGGGCACGCAACCGGCAATCACTCGACGAGATCGCCAGGGCGGGCACCTCCACCAGGCTCAGCGCGTCGTCGGGGAGTTCCTTCATCGCTGCGGCGATGTGCTCACCGTCCAACTCGTAACCGGGCCGGCTGACCCCGACGAAGCGGGCCAGCGAGAACAGCTCTTCCCAGTTCTGCCAGGACAGGATCGAGGCCAGCGCGTCGGCGCCGGTGATGAAGTACAGGTCGGCGTCCGGGTTGAGCGCGGCCAGGTCCCGCAGGGTGTCCTTGGTGTAGGTGGGGCCGCCGCGGTCGATGTCCACCCGGCTCACCGAGAACCGCGGGTTGGCGGCGGTCGCGATGACCGTCATCAGGTAGCGGTCCTCGGCCGCGGTGACGTGCCGGTCCCGCTTCTGCCAGGGCTGCCCCGTGGGGACGAAGAGCACCTCGTCGAGATGGAACAGATCGGCGACCTCGCTGGCCGCGACGAGGTGGCCGTGGTGGATGGGATCGAACGTCCCGCCCATCACCCCGAGCCTGCGTCTGGTCACGAAGAGCCAGCTTACGGGAGGGGTTCGCGGTGGTCCGCGGGCGCCGAGATCGACGTTTCGCCGGGACGCTCTCGCACAAAATGGCCCAAAGGTGAGTTTGGGCGGGGATCAGACGGGGAGCAGGCCGTCGATCACCGACGCGAGCTGCTTGGCCGACCGGCACTCGTGCATCGGGATGAGGTCCTGGTAACGGGGCACCGCCGAGTCCCCGCTGCCCCACAGGTGCTTGGGCTCCGGGTTGAGCCAATGTGCGTGCCGGCTCGCGCCGACCATCCGCGCCAGCAGGTCGGTCTGCGGGTTGCGGTAGTTGTTCCGGCCGTCGCCCAGGATCAGCAGCGACGAACGCGGCGACAACACCTCGGGGAAACCGTCCAGGAACGACACGAATGCGTGCCCGTAGTCGGAATGTCCGTCGCGGGTGTACACACCGGCCTCGCGGGTGATGCGCTGCACTGCGACCGCCAGGTCGGCCTCCGGGCCGAACATCTCGGTGACCTCGTCGGTGGTGTCGATGAAGGCGAAGACACGAACCCGGGAGAACTGCTGGCGCAGCGCGGCGACCAGCATCAGCGTGAAGTGGCTGAAGCCGGCCACCGAACCGGACACGTCGCAGAGCACCACCAGTTCGGGCCGGGCCGGATGCGGCTTCTTGAGCACCACCTCGATGGGCACCCCGCCGGTGGACATCGACTTGCGCAGCGTCTTGCGCAGGTCGATCTCCCCGGCCCGGGATCGGCGCCGCTTGGCCGCCAGCCGGGTGGCCAGGGTGCGGGCCAGCGGCTTCACGGTCTTGCGCATCTGGCGCAGCTGCTCACCGGAGGCGCGCAGGAACTCGACGTTCTCGGCCAGCTGCGGCACGCCGTACATCTGCACATGCTCGCGGCCCAGCTGCTCGGCGGTGCGCCGCTTGGTCTCGGATTCGACCATCTTGCGCAGCTGCGACATCCGTTGCTGGGCAATCGCTTTGGCGATCTGCTCCTGCGTCGGCGTGGGCTCCTCGCCATACGGCGCCAGCAACCCGGCCAGCAACCGGCCCTCCAGCTCGTCCAGCGCCATCGCCTTGAGCGCCTGATACGACGAGTACGACGGGCCCCGGCTGGAGTTGTACCGGCCGTAGGCCTCCACGATCCGCGCGACCAGCCCCGCCAACCGGTCGTCGAGGTTCTCCAGATCGGCGTCCGGGCCCAGCAGGTCGAGCAGTGCCTGGCGCATCGCCTCGATGTCCTCGGGCGGCAGGCCCTGCGGCTCACCGCCGGCGGCATCGTCGTCTTCGTCGTCGAGGACGGTGCGGTCACCCAGCGCCGCTGGCCACCACAGGTCGAACATCGCGTCGTAGGTGTCGCGGTGATCGGCGCGGCGCAGCACCGCGCACGCCAGCCCCTCCCGCAGCGCGCCCCGGTCCCCCAGACCCAGCTCGGCCAGCACCCGGCCGGCGTCCACCGTCTCCGACGGTCCCACCGAGATACCCGCGCGGCGCAGCGCCTCGACGAACTCCACCAGGTGGCCCGGGATGCCGTGCGGCGCCAGGGGTTGCGGCGGGCGGGTGCGTCGGGATGTCATCGCGTCGGGCCTCTCAGTTCAGCTTCAGCTCTCCGGCCGCCTTGATCTGATCGGATTGGTGCTTGAGCACCACACCGAGCGTCGCGGCGATCAGCTCGTCGTCGATGGTGTCCATGCCCAGCGCGAGCACCGTGCGGCCCCAGTCGATGGTCTCGGCGACCGACGGCACCTTCTTGAGCTGCATGGCACGCAGCACCCCGATGATGCGCACCAGTTCGGCGGCGATGCGCTCGGGCAGCTCCGGCACCCGGGACAGCAAGATGCGCCGCTCCAGATCGGCGTCGGGGAAATCGATGTGCAGGAACAGGCAGCGCCGTTTCAGCGCCTCGGACAGCTCCCTGGTGGCGTTGGAGGTGAGCAGCACGAACGGCGCCCGTTCGGCCTTGATGGTGCCGAGTTCGGGCACCGTCACCGCGAAGTCGGACAACACCTCCAGCAGCAGACCCTCGATCTCGATATCGGCCTTGTCGGTCTCGTCGATCAGCAGCACGGTCGGATCGGTGCGCCGGATCGCGGTGAGCAGCGGACGGCTCAGCAGGAATTCCTCGGTGAACACGTCGGTCTTGGTCTGGTCCCAGCCACCGGCCGCCGTGTTCTGGCCGGCCTGGATGCGCAGGATCTGCTTGGCGTGGTTCCACTCGTAGAGGGCGCGCGCCTCGTCGACGCCCTCGTAGCACTGCAGCCGCACGAGGTCGCTGCCGGTGGTCTGCGCGACGGCACGGGCCAGTTCGGTCTTGCCGACCCCGGCCGGGCCCTCCACCAGAAGTGGTTTGCCGAGCCGGTCGGCGAGGAACACCGCGGTCGCGGTGGCCTTGTCGGCGAGATAGCCAGTCTCGGCGAGCCGGGTGGCGACGTCGTCGATATCGGTGAACAGCGAGGCCGGGCGGGCAGGAACGCTCACGTTGCTCCTAGGCAGACGGGGTCAGGCGGGACGGGTCTGACCGTCACCCCACACGATCCATTTGGTTGAGGTCAGTTCGGGCAGGCCCATCGGGCCGCGGGCGTGCAACTTCTGGGTGGAGATGCCGATCTCGGCGCCGAACCCGAACTGCTCACCGTCGGTGAAGGCGGTCGATGCGTTGACCATCACCGCTGCCGCGTCCACCCCTTCGGTGAAGCGCTGCGCGGCGGCCAGGTCGGTGGTCACGATGGCCTCGGTGTGCCCGGTGCCGTACTCGTTGATGTGGGCCACGGCGCCCTCCACCCCGTCGACCACCGCCACCGCCATGTCCAGCGACAGGAACTCGGCGCGCAGCTGGTCCTCCGTCGGATCCAGATGCACGGTGACGCCGGCGTCCTGCAGCACCGTCACCAGTCGGGGCAGGACGCTGTCGGCCACCGCGCGGTCCACCAACAGCGATTCCGCCGAGTTGCACACGCTGGGCCGGCGGGTCTTGGAGTTCAGCAGGATCCGCTCGGCGGTGTCGAGGTCGGCGGCTTTGTCGACATAGACGTGGCAATTGCCGACCCCGGTTTCGATGGTCGGCACCGTGGCGTCGCGTACCACCGCGTCGATCAGTCCGGCCCCACCGCGCGGGATGACGACGTCGACCAGCCCGCGGGCCTGGATCAGATGTGTGACGGTCGCGCGGTCGGCGCTGGGCAGCAGCTGCACCGCGTCCATCGGCAGTCCCGACTCGTACAGCGCCTCCCGCAAGGCCATGACGAGGGCGGTGTTGGACTGCGCGGCCGACGAGCTCCCGCGCAGCAGCACCGCGTTACCGGATTTCAGGGTCAGTCCGAACGCGTCGACGGTGACGTTGGGCCGACCTTCGTAGACGATGCCGACCACACCGAGCGGGACGCGCTGCTGACGCAGCTGGAGGCCGTTGGGCAACGTCGAACCGCGCAGCACCTCGCCGATCGGGTCGGGCAGGCCGGCAACCTGGCGCAGACCCGCGGCGATGCCGTCGATGCGCTGCGGGCTGAGCGCGAGCCGATCCAGCATGGCCTCGGCGGTGCCTGCGGCGCGCGCGATCTCGAGGTCGGCGGCGTTCGCGGCCAGGATGTCGTGGGTGTGCTCCAGCACGGTGTCCGCCGCCTGATGAAGGGCCCGGTTCTTGGTTTCGGTGCTCAGCGCCGCCAGAGCGCGGGAGGCGGTGCGCGCGGCGGCCGCGGCGTCATGCACCTGCCGGCGCAGATCGACGTCGATCGACTCCCCGGTCGATGTGCTCCTGCCCTGCGGTGACGCTTTCACGCTCATTTAGCCAGGGTAACGGGCATGCACGGGTCAGGCTTGGTGGGGTCGGTCATCGTGCTCCGGCGAGATTGCACACAGGGTCGTTGTTCGCTCTGCGACAGCCGTGAGCGCAATCTCGCCGGAGCACCCAGACGGTGACTACGGTGAGGCCGTGGCGCGGGTGTGTGTGGTGGGCAGCGTGAACATGGACGTCGTCTTCGCGGTGGAGACACTGCCCGGTCCCGGTGCGACGGTGTTGGCGTCATCGGTCGCCCAATGCCCCGGTGGCAAGGGCGGCAATCAGGCGATCGCTGCCGCGCGTGCGGGTGCCGAGGTCAGCGCGATCGCGGCGGTGGGCGATGACGCAGCAGGCGAAGCGCTGCGCTCGCACCTGGCCGGCAACGGCGTGGACGTGGCCGGTGTGATCACCCTCCCGGTGCCCAGCGGGACGGCCGGCATCGTGGTCGACGCGCACGCCGAGAACGTCATCGTGGTAGCGCCCGGTGCGAACGCCCACCTGAGCCTGAACGCGGCGCGCCTGCGCGACATCATCACCGCCAGCGAGGTGCTGCTGCTGCAGCTGGAGATTCCGATCGACACCGCGGTGACGGCGGCGAGGGTCGCGCGCGCCGCCGGTGCGACGGTCATGCTCAACGCGTCACCCGCCGGCGCCGACCCGGCCGCACTGGCGGAGTTGGCCGAGGTCACCGATGTGGTGATCGTCAACGAAACCGAAGCAGCGCAATGGCATTGGCAAGTGCCACATCTGGTGACCACGCTGGGGTCACGCGGCGCCAGCCATCGCAGCGCCGACGGCGAGATACACGTGTCCGCGCCGGAGGTCGAGCCGGTGGACACCACCGGCGCCGGGGACGTGTTCGCCGGTGTGCTCGCCGCCGGGTGGCCCACCAACCGGGTGCATGCGCTGCGCCGGGCCTGCGCGGCCGGGGCGCTGGCCACCCTGGTCCCGGGTGCCGGTGACTGCGCCCCGACCGATGAGGCCATCGAGGACGCACTCAACTGAAGCGGCCCCCAACTGAACAGTCAACAGTTGGCGTTATAGTCGGCAGCCATGACAGCGCGACCGCCCGAAGGCGACTGGCTCGGCACCCCGTACCTGAAATTCGAGCGGCACGGCCCGTTCGCGGTGGTGCGGCTGGACCGGCCCGAGGCGCGCAACGCAATGACCCCGGCGATGTATTTCGGGATCCGGTACGCCATCAGCCATGTGGAGAACGACCCGGAGCTGGCGGGGCTGCTCATCACCGGCACCGGTGACGTATTCGCCCCGGGCGGTGACCTGGGAGGTGGTGACGGCAGCGACGACTGGATGACGTGGGGCGCGGCGCTGTCGATGGACGTCACCCCGTTCGAGACACTGCGCCAATCGGTCAAGCCGGTGGTCTCGGCGGTCAACGGCCTGGCGCAGGGCGGTGGCATGCAGATCGCGCTGTGCAGCGATATGGCGGTGGTCAGCGAGCGCGCCACCTTCCGGGTGCCCGAGCTGTTCCGCGGTATCGCCGACACCTATTACAGCCAGATGCTGGCCCGCCTGATCGGCCCGGCACGCACCCGCGACCTGATGTTCACCGGGCGCGTGCTCACCGCCGGCGAGGCGCTGGAGTGGGGCATGGTGTCGCGGGTGGTCCCGCACGACAGCCTGCTCGACGAGGCGCGCGAGGTGCTGGCCCAGGTCTGCCGGGCCGCGCCCGGCGCCCGGTCGGTGGTGAAATCCAGCCTGGACAACTATCTGGGGCTGTTCGACCGTATCGGGATGAAGGCCAGCTACCGCGGCGCCGAGGCGCGCCAGGGCTTCCTCGCCTTCAAGGAGCGCCGCTCCCCGGACTGGGTACATCCGGAGCTGCGCACCGAGGGCCGGCTCTAGTCCGTCGGGACGGCCCGTTCGATCTCCTCGAGCCAGATCCGGGCGGACATGTCGGACGGGGCACGCCAATCACCGCGCGGGGACAACGCGCCGCCGGCCGATACCTTGGGACCGTTGGGCAATGCTGAGCGCTTGAACTGGCTGAACGAGTAGAAGCGCTGGGAGAACACGGTCAGCCAGTGCCGGATCTCCTTGAGCGAGTACTCCGGCCGTTTGTGCGGCGCGATGCCGGCCGGCCAGTCACCGCGGCCGGCATCGCTCCACGCGTGCCACGCCAGGAAGGCGATCTTGGCCGGGCCGAAACCGTAGCGCAGGGCTTGGAACAGCGAGAAGTCCTGCAGGACATATGGTCCCACCTTGGCCTCGCTACTCTGGATCTCCTCGTCTTCGCCTGTGGGCACCAGTTCCGGGGTGATCTCGGTGTCGAGCACCGACTGGAGGATCTCGTTGACCTCGCCGCCGAATTGATCGGAGGAGATCACCCACCGGATCAGGTGCTGGATCAGCGTTTTCGGGACACCACCGTTGACGTTGTAGTGCGACATCTGGTCGCCGACGCCGTAGGTGGACCAACCCAGCGCCAGTTCGGACAGGTCACCGGTGCCGAGCACGATGCCGCCGCGCTGATTGGCCAGCCGGAACAGGTAGTCGGTGCGCAGACCGGCCTGCACGTTTTCGAACGTGACGTCGTACACCTTCTCGCCGCGCGCGAACGGGTGACCCATCTCGGCCAGCATCACGTCGGCGGCACCGCGGATGTCGATCTCGGCGAACGTCACACCCAATGCGCGGGACAGCGCGATCGCGTTGCTCTTGGTGCGGTCGCCGGTGGCATAGCCGGGCAGCGTGAAGGCCAGGATGTCGCTGCGCGGCCGGTCCTCGCGGTCCATCGCCTTGGCCGCGACGATCAGCGCGTGGGTGGAGTCCAGCCCACCCGACACCCCGATGACCACCTTGGGATAGTTCAGCGCACGCAGCCGCTGCTCCAGCCCGGACACTTGGATGTTGTAGGCCTCATAGCAATCCTGTTGCAGGCGTTGCGGATCCGAGGGGACGAACGGGAACCGCTCCACCTCGCGCCGCAAGCCGATATCACCGGTGGGCGGATCCAGGGTGAACTCGATCCGGCGCGTCGTCTCCGCGGCGCGATGATGGCGGGCATTGTCGTCGAAGGTGCCCATCCGGATCCGCTCTGCCCGCAGCAACGCGACGTCGACATCCCCCACGCTGCGTCGCTCACCGTGGGGGAACCGGTCGGATTCGGCCAGCAGCACCCCGTTCTCGTAGATCATGGTCTGACCGTCCCAGGCCAGGTCGGTGGTGGACTCACCTTCCCCGGCGGCGGCGTACACGTAGGCGGCCAGGCAGCGCGACGACGCCGAGCGCGCCATCAGCTTGCGGTCCTCGGCGCGGCCGATGGTGATCGGGCTGCCGGACAGGTTCGCCAGCACCGTGGCCCCGGCCAGGGCCGCGTGCGCGCTGGGCGGCACCGGCACCCACATGTCCTCGCAGATTTCCACGTGCAACACGAAATCCGGCAGGTCGGTCGCGGCGAACAGCAGATCCGGCCCGAACGGCAGATCACGGCCCGCCAATCGGATGGTTCCGGTGACGTCGTCACCGGGGGCGATCTGGCGGCGCTCGTAGAACTCCCGGTAGGTGGGCAGATAGGACTTGGGCACCACCCCGAGGATCGCGCCGCGGTGGATCACCACCGCGGTGTTGTAGACGCGGTTGCGGTGCCGCAGCGGCGCCCCGATCACCAGTACGGGCAGCAGTTCGGCCGAGCCGGCCACCAGCTGAGCGACGGCCTCTTCGACCGCGTCCAGCAGGGTGTCCTGCAGGAGGATGTCCTCGATGGAGTACCCGCACAGGGTCAGCTCCGGAAAGACCGCCAGCCCGACGCCGTCGTCGTGACATTCGCGGGCCAGCCGCAGCACCGAGTCGGCGTTGGCGGCGGGGTCGGCCAGGGTGGTGTGGTGCGTGCACGCGGCGACCCGGACGTACCCGTGCCGGTAGGCGGAGTAGAAGTCCACCCGGCCATTATCCCTATCCTGGATGGAGTGGAAGCCCCCGAACTCGTCTCTGCGCTCAGCGGACTGCGGTTGGCGGTGTTGACGGGCGCGGGAATGTCGACCGATTCGGGCATCCCCGACTACCGCGGACCGGACTCGCCGCCGAGCAATCCGATGACCATCGCCCAGTTCACCGCCGACCCGGCGTTTCGCCAGCGGTACTGGGCACGCAACCACGTCGGCTGGCGTCACATGGACGACACCCGGCCCAATGCCGGCCACCGCGCGTTGGCCCGCCTCGAGGAGGCGGGCGTGGTGATCGGGCTGATCACCCAGAACGTCGATCTGCTGCACACCAAGGCCGGTAGTCGCCGCGTGGTGAACCTGCACGGCACCTACGCACAAGTGGTGTGCCTGTCGTGCGGATACACGCAGTCGCGGGCCGCGCTGGCCGACGAGCTGGAAGCGCTCAATCCAGGCTTCATCGAACGCGCCGAGCGGGTGGGCGGCATCGCGGTGGCACCGGACGCCGACGCCGTGGTCACCGATACCTCGAGTTTTCGTTATCTGGACTGTCCGCGCTGTGGCGGCATGCTCAAACCCGATATCGTCTACTTCGGTGAGAGCGTTCCGAAAGATCGCGTGGCCGAGGCTTATTCGTTGGTCGACGGGGCCGACGCCCTGCTGGTCGCCGGGTCGTCGCTGACGGTGTTCTCCGGCTACCGGTTCGTGCGGCACGCCGCCGCGGCGGGCATGCCGATCGCGATCGTCAACCGTGGGCCCACCCGCGGTGACGCGCAGGCAACGGTGAAGGTCGAGGGCGGCTGCTCGGAGCTGCTGACCCTACTGGCCGGCGAACTGCCGACGGTGGTCGCGGCGCCCTAGTGTCCTGAGTCATTAATTCGTCGGCAGTAGTTGGCGATGCTGGCGAGGATTTGGTCGGCGGTTTTGGTCCAGACGTAGGGTTTGGGGTCGTCGTTCCAGTGCTCGATCCATGCGCGGATGTCAGCGTTGAGTTGGCGCACGGAGGTGTGAGTGCCTCGGCGAAGTTTCTTGGTGGTCAGTTCGGCGAACCAGCGTTCGACGAGGTTGAGCCACGACGAACTGGTCGGGGTGAAGTGCAGGACGAAGCGGGGATGATTCGTCAGCCAACGCTTTACTGCCGGCGTCTTGTGCGTGGAGGCGTTGTCGAGCACGACGTGGCAGTCCAGATCGGCGGGCACCTCGGCGTCGATCTTCTTCAGGAACGCCAGGAACTCCTGGCTGCGGTGGCGCGCGTGCAGTGAGCCGATCACCTTGCCGGAGGCGAGGTCGAGGGCGGCGTAGAGGCTGGAGGTGCCGTGACGCACGTAGTCGTGGCTGGCCCGCGCAGGGGTTCCGGGCAACATCGGGAACGCAGGTTGAGTCCGGTTGAGCGCCTGGATCTGGGTCTTCTCGTCGACGCAGAGCACCATGGCTCGTTCCGGAGGGTCCAGGTAGAGCCCGACGATGTCACGGACCTTGGCCACGAACAACGGGTCCTTCGACAACTTCCACGAATCCTGTTTGTGCGGAGTCAATCCGAACGCGCGCCAGACCCGCGACACCATCGATTGAGACAGTCCCAGGTGTTCGGCCATCGACCGCGTCGACCAGTGCGTGGCCCCCGGCGGAGTCGACTCCAGCGTTGTGGTGATCAACGCCTCGATCTGCTCGTCACCCACCACGCGGGGACGCCCCGGACGCGGTTCGTCGAGCAGCCCATCGCAACGCTTCTCAGCGAATCTGTTGCGCCACTTACGGATCGTGCCTCGATCGAGTTCCAACCGATCAGCGACTTCGGCGTTTCCCCCGCCGTCGGCGCAGGCCAGAACAATCCGAGCCCGCAGCGCCAGTCCCGCGGCACTGTTCCGTCGACGGACCCAGCCCTCCAACTCGGTGCGCTCATCCTCGGACAACACGATTTCGACGGCATGCGGCGACGGCATCACCCATGCTAACAAGAGAAGACAAATTAACGACTCAGGACACTAG
>NZ_JAPFPY010000039.1 GCF_026240945.1 Mycolicibacterium sp. J2 | reverse complement strand
CGCCACCGCCTGACCAACCGCCGAAAGGCCCGACCCGAACATCACAGGAAAAGCTGGGTAGACCAGCAACTACCGACTGCCCACGATCTGGGGCCATGACAAAAATCAGCCCCAAGAACCTCAACAGGGTCGATCCACGGATCGAGGTTTAGGCGTTCGGGCGCCAGCACCGCGACATGGCTGTGCCGTCGCCAAGCCGTCTTGGAAAGAAGGTCGCGTGGTAGCCGAAGCACCCCCGATCGGAGAACTCGAGGCACGGCGTCCGTTCCCACAACGGATGGGCCCCAAGGGCAATCTGATCTACAAGCTGATCACCACGACCGATCACAAGCTGATCGGCATCATGTACTGCGTCGCGTGTTTCGTCTTCTTCATGATCGGCGGCCTGATGGCCCTGCTGATGCGTGCCGAGCTGGTGCGACCGGGTTTGCAGTTCCTGTCCAATGAGCAATACAACCAGCTGTTCACCATGCATGGGACGGCGATGCTGCTGTTCTACGCCACCCCGATCGTGTTCGGCTTCGCCAACCTGGTGCTGCCGCTGCAGATCGGCGCCCCCGACGTCGCCTTCCCGCGGCTGAATGCCTTGTCGTTCTGGCTGTTCGCTTTCGGCGCGCTGATCGCCCTGGCCGGTTTCATCACCCCCGGCGGCGCCGCGGACTTCGGCTGGACCGCATATACACCGCTCTCGGACGCCGTACACAGCCCCGGTGCCGGTGCCGACCTGTGGATCCTCGGTATCGCCGTGGGAGGTCTTGGCACCATCCTGGGTGCGGTCAACATGATCACCACCGTGGTGTGCATGCGTGCCCCCGGTATGACGATGTTCCGGATGCCGATCTTCACCTGGAACATCCTGGTGACCTCGGTACTGGTGTTGGTGATTTTTCCGTTGCTGACCGCGGCGTTGTTCGCCCTGGCCGCCGACCGCCGGCTTGGTGCACACGTCTATGACCCCGCCAACGGCGGCATGGTGCTCTATCAGCACCTGTTCTGGTTCTTCGGCCACCCTGAGGTCTATGTCATCGCGCTGCCGTTCTTCGGGATCATCAGCGAAGTGGTGCCGGTGTTCAGTCGTAAGCCCATCTTCGGTTACACCACGCTGATCTACGCGACGTTCGCGATCGGCGCGCTCTCGGTCGCGGTGTGGGCGCACCACATGTACGCCACGGGTGCGGTGCTGCTGCCGTTCTTCTCGTTCATGACGTTCCTGATCGCCGTTCCGACGGGAATCAAGTTCTTCAACTGGATCGGCACGATGTGGAAGGGGCAGCTGACCTTCGAGACACCGATGTTGTTCTCCGTGGGTTTCATGGTGACTTTTCTGCTGGGCGGTCTGTCGGGTGTGCTGCTGGCCAGCCCGCCGCTGGACTTCCACGTGACCGATTCGTATTTCGTTGTGGCGCACTTTCATTACACGTTGTTCGGCACCATCGTGTTCGCCACCTACGCGGGCATCTACTTCTGGTTCCCGAAGATGACCGGCCGCCTGCTCGACGAACGATGGGGCAAGCTGCATTTCTGGTTGACCTTCATCGGCTTCCACACCACCTTCCTGGTGCAGCACTGGCTCGGTGACGAGGGCATGCCCCGTCGCTACGCGGACTACCTGCCCACCGACGGGTTCACCACGTTGAACGTCATCTCCTCTATCGGTGCGTTCATCCTCGGCATCTCGACGCTGCCGTTCGTGTGGAACGTGTTCAAGAGCTGGCGCTACGGCGAACCGGTCGTGGTGGACGATCCGTGGGGTTACGGCAACTCGCTGGAGTGGGCCACCTCGTGCCCGCCGCCGCGGCACAACTTCACCGAGCTGCCCCGGATCCGGTCCGAGCGCCCGGCGTTCGAGCTGCACTACCCGCACATGGTCGAGCGGATGCGCGCCGAAGCGCATGTGCGTGCGTCGGGGCACACCGACGAGCCGAGTTCCTGATCAACGGACCTCACGTCCGGGCTAGCGCACCGCAACAGCCGGTTGCCGGTCCACGTCCCGACGGGCCACCAACACCGCCAACTCAGCGCGATCGGCGTGTGGGGCGACATCCATGATCGATGCGATATCGGATGCCCGGACGCCCTCGACCACCACGACGCCACCGATATCCGGGTTGGCATGTAGGAACTGAGTAATGCCGGTGGCGGCGGAAATCGGGTAGATGCGCAACGCCGGGAATCGGCGTTTCCACTCCGACACCAGCTCGTCCAATGCCTTCTCGGGCGATCCGGCATGCCCTTGCGGGGCCACACCGACCGCCAACACCGGCCAGTTCCGGTACCGTGCCTCGGCCGCCGCGGCGGCGATGACAGCCGAATCGTCATCCGTTCGGCTATCCACCGGCACGATGATCCACGGTTGCGGTTCATCGGTGAGCGAGTTCTCATCACGGCGGATGATCCCCACCGGGCACGCCGCCCGTTCGGCGAGCGTTGCAGCCGTCGATCCCAGCACCGAGCGGGCCACCCTGCCCATGCCGGACGATCCGACACAGATCATCGCCGCGTCGCTGGATTCGGCGAGAAGCACACCGGATGGTGAGCCATCTGCGATGGACGACTGCACCACCACGCCCACCTCGTGTTGATCTATGACACGCAGCGCCGACTCCAACGCTTCCTTGGCATCGTCTACTTTCTGCCGGTACTCGTCGGCTGACAGCGTGCCTGTCAGATCGGTGCGAATGACATAGACCAGGCGAAGTGCGGTGTTCTGGCGTTGCGCCTCACCGACGGCCCAGTGGGCCGCATTCTCGGCCTGTGCGGAGCCGTCGATACCGACGATGATCGGCTTGGTGACAGTCGTCGACATCTGTGTCCTCCTGTATCGGTTCGAATGTGGGGTCGTTGCGGCGAGTGGCTACCCTTCGGGCCGAAACTCCATCACATGCGAAAGTGGCTTGCGCGGCGACAGGGCGACAGGCCACGACGACGAATCCATCGACGCACCATCGACTTCCGCCCCGGCCCGACCCACTCTGATCAGAAGTTGCGGGGTACCGCGCTGGCCGATCAAGGCGCGGAGCAGCTCCCTCGGCTGGGCAAGCTCGGTGATATGGGAGAACGTGCAGGAAGCATGGCCGGCCAGCGTGCATTCGAGCAGAACGGCCGAGAGCGCCTCCCCGCAGCGCAGCAGGTCGTGGTGAGAATCCTCGTGGGAGGTCGACAGCACCACGACCTCAGCGTGGTCGCCGTCTGGACTCCACCAGGCCAACTCGGACCCGAAGGTGTGGTCGTTGTGCCGGATCTCCGCAGTGAGCCTGGACATTTCGGCCAGCTGCGGCCGGTCGACAGTCAATACCGTGTCGAACATGACGTGGTAGGGAATGACCGTTTGGCGCAGCCTCACCTCCAGGTCGGGCCAGGCCGCCGGTGCACGGAAGTGGTGCAGATCTGTGCGGCGCGCCAAGATCGCCGCGGCGCGCGCACAAGTCCGGGGTGCCACCTCACCGATCATCGGGCGAGCGCGGATGGTGGCCAGGTGCAGCGGGACATCCGGGTTCGGAAATCGCTGAACCTCGGCCTCCCACCCCGAAGCCGACAACGCGACCACCAGATGATCCAGGGCTGCACCACAGCTCAGATACACCGCGCGTCCGAGCGGATCGATGTTGGTCAGCGTTCGACCGATGTCGGCGTAGAGGTGCAGCGTCGACGATCCTTCGGCCACCCAGCGCCAGGGCTGACTGTTGTAGAGCGATGGTGCGCGGCACGCCATCTCCACCGCGTCGCACAGGACCCGTGCCTTGAGTTCGGTCCCGGTCATGCCGGCCACCCCCTCCGGACATCCGGAAAGGCCCCCTGCGCCCTGCGGCGCAGGGCATCCAGGTCGTACACGTCGAAGCCGCCAGGTGTCGTGACGAGCCAACCGCGCTCGACGAACTTGGCGAGCGCCTGGCTCACGGCCTCGCGCCTGGCACCGGCAAGCTGCGCGAACTCGTGCCTCGTGAGCGAGTGATACACATGCACGATTCCGCCGAAAGCCTTGGCGTCCTGGCCATCCTCGCCGAATCGGTCGGCGAGACCGACGATCTGCCGCGCCACCCGGGTCGCAACGTCGGCGGCGACCACGCCGGCGATCTCGGACTCGCGTTCTTGCACTTGACGCGAGAGCGCCTGTAACCACCGCTGGGCGAGATCGGGATGCCGGTGCGCCAACCGCCGCAGCGACGAGCTGGTGAGCCATCCCGTCCGTACCAGCGTCTGGCACGTCGCGGTCTCGCTTCGAGGGCCGGGGTCGAACATCGACAGTTCGCCGACGACATCACCGGGGCCCTTCACGTCGCGGACCACCTCGCTGCCGTGCGCCGCCGTGCAGGACATCTTGACCAGGCCCGAGATGATGACGTACACCCGGTCGCCGGGCTCGCCCTGACCGAACAGTCGATGACCGGAGGGGAAGTCCGCGAGGTGAAAGGCGGTGCCGCACATGTCGCCGAGCTGTGTCGCGAGCTCTGCGCCCTGCCCGTCGAACAGCCAGCTGCGCATGACGACGGACTCCCACGTCGCCCGCGGTGTTCCCCGAGTCGCTGCCGGGTGTCGGACCGGGCGCGACATCGGTGTGAACGGATGACGGCGGGTGAGAGCACTGCCGTCGGTCTGGACGTTCATGGGTCGACTCGCTCGGCGATGTTCTTCACGGCGGCCGTCCCTTCGATGTCGGTTCTCTTCCCGCAGAACATCGTGCATCGCAGGCCGGCTCACAAAGGAGGGTCCAAAGTCCTCAGTCGAGGTGCCGATAATCTGTGCGCGAATTCGGGACCTTCGCCTCTACGCGGGCGTGCAGTTGCCGGCGAAGAGTCACCGCATGGACCAGTTGTCACCCTTGGACGCAGCATTTTTGGAAGCCGAGGACGCCGACCGGCATGTGAGCCTTGCCCTCGGAGCCGTGGCGGTGCTCGAGGGTCCGATGCCGGCCTATGAAAGCGTCGCGGATTCGATCGCGAGCCGCGTCGCAAAGGTGGCCCGGCTACAGGAGGTCTTGCTCACACACCGGCTGGATTTGGCTGCACCACAGTGGAAACCAGATCCACATTTCGATCCGTATCACCACATTCACCGCGCGGCACTTCCGCACGGTGGTGACGACGGGGCGCTGTTCCGGTTCGTTGCCGACGTCATGGAACGTCGCTTGGACCGCGATCGGCCGCTCTGGGAATGCTGGATCATCGAGGGCGTCCAGGACGGACGTTGGGCACTGCTGATGAAGATGCACCATTGCATCGCCGACGGGATCGCCACCGTGCACCTGCTGTCCAGTCTCAGCGACCAGGGCAGTGCTGGCACCTTCGCCACCCAGATCCGTGCCGCGACAGAGACCCACGGTGACGGCCCGAATCCGGCAGGCATAAGCCTGAATCCGTTGCGGTGGGCGAATGCGCTGTGGCGCGGCGCGGCCGCGCTGCCCGATGCGGCGGCCACGACAATCGCCGGGGCCACGCAGCTGGCGACGGCGTTGCTGGATCCGGCCGCCGGGTCGTCCCTGAGGGGCCCGGTCACCACGATGCGGCGCTACAGCGCCGCCCGGGTTCGGCTGCGCGACGTCGCCAAGATCACCAGTGTCTTCGACGTCACGCTCAACGATGTGGCGTTGGCGGCCATCACCTCCAGTTATCGGGACGGCCTACAGCGTCGCGGCGCCGAGCCGCAGCGAACGTCGCTTCGGACATTGGTACCGGTGTCCGTCCGTGACAATAATGCGTTGGAGCGCACGGACAACCGGGTGTCGTTGATGCTGCCCCTCCTCCCGGTCGAGAAGCAGGATCCGCTGCAGCAGCTGCAGTCGGTGCACCGCCGACTGGCGAGATCGAAGAAGACCGGCCAGCGCGAAGCGGGCAGCGTTTTCGTAGGGGCGTTGAGCGCCTTGCCGTTTCCGCTGACGGCCTGGGCGGTACGGGCCCTCATGCGGTTGCCGCAGCGTGGTGTCGTCACCCTGGCGACCAATGTGCCGGGGCCGCGGCGCCGGCTCAAGATCATGGGTTGCCGGGTGCTGCGTGTCCTGCCGATTCCACCGATTGCGCTGCAGCTGCGCACGGGAATTGCGATCATGAGTTACGCCGACAGTCTGTATTTCGGCATCACCGCCGACTATGACGCCGCGTCCGACATCGATGAGCTGGCGCGGGGCATCGAGCTGGCGGTGCGGCGGCTCACCGCGCTCGCAACGCAGGGGTAGCCGCCGCCGTGCCGCGGCGCGCGGGACCATCGGCCACCTCGGTTGGGGACTTTCGTCGCTATTGGCTGGCCGGGAGAGCGAATACCGTTGGCCGCGCAGGCAAAACCACCATCCCAAGGACACACGATGACCGAAACCACGAAATCCACGTCCCCGACGCCGCAGTCGGCCGATCTCTTCGATGAGGTTCGAGAATCCGCCCGTATGGGCCAGCACGCGGCCGCAGAGGCGCTGCGCAAGTTCAGTCGGACCCTTGACGAAGCAATTCCCGAGGCTGTCCATCCCCTGCGGACCAAGATCATCGACGCTGCCGTCGACCTGGCCGATACTCTGGCCGCCGCCCAGTATCAGTTCAATCGCAAGCTCATCAGCACCGCCGACCGTGCGTTGACGCGCACGGACGGTGACGAGAAGTAAACCGGGCCGGGGGCGAGCCGTGACCCCTCGGCGGCTCGCCCCTTGGCTGCTCGGGACCGCCGGGGAACAGGATGTGCCGTGAACACCTTTCTGCGCAGCAGTGATGCGTTCGTCTGGTCCATCGGCGCCGATCCCCGCATGCGGTCGACGATCGTCTCGTTGATGCTTCTGGACCGATCACCCGACTTCACCACCGTTGTCAGACGTTTCCGAGGTCTCAGCCACCACGTGCCGATGTTCCGTGACCGGGTGGTGCCCTCGCGGTGGCCGTTGCCACCGCGCTGGCAGCCCGACCCGGAGTTCGACCTCGCCTTCCATGTCCGCCGGGTGGGCGCGCCCGGTGCCGGCGACCTCGATGCGGTCCTGGAATTGGCGCGGCTGGCCGCGATGGCAGATTTCGACCCGACCCGTCCGCTGTGGGAAGCAACGCTCATCGACGAGATGGCCGGCGGGGGAGCAGCGTTGCTGTGCAGGATGAACCATGCGCTCACCGACGGCGTGGGTGCCGTCGAGATAAGCCGGTACCTATTCGATGACCCGCGGCAGATCGGCTGCCGGTCTGAGGCAACCGTCACCGTCCCGGCTGAATCGGGCTCGCCTCCTGTGATGGGCCAACTCGGCGAGGTTGTTTCCGCGTCGATCGGCGCGGCGGTGCGGGCGCTGCACGATTCGGTGCGCATCATGCCGGGACTGCTCTTTCACGCCACCCGGCATCCGGCCGGCTCGGTACGGTCGGCCGGCGCGACCGCCGTATCACTGTGGCGCGCCGCCGGTCCGCAGCGGCGCGGGTCGCCGTCGATGTGCGCGCGCGGCAGCGTTCGTGCGGTCTTTGTGCACGAGGTGCCGACCCAAGCGCTGCACCGGGCCGCGGCGGTCGCCGGTGGCTCGCTCAACGACGCCTTCCTCGCCGCCGTCACCGCGGGACTACGGGACTATCACGCCGACCGTGGCACGGTCGCAGAATTCACGGTGACCATGCCGATCAATCAGCGGAACGCGACGGATCAGCCAGGCGGAAACCGAACAACGTTGATGCGGTTCCGCATTCCCGCCGGACCGGCCGGCCCCGCGGTGCGGATGCGTGACATTCACCGGTTGGCTGGTGCCCAGCGCACGGAGAAGTCCTTGGCCTATACCTCGGTACTGGCCGGCGCGGTGAGCCTGGCCCCGCGCTGTTATATCCGGTCCCAGTTCGAGAATGTCGACTTCATCGCCAGCAACGTGCCTGGCCCCGCCGCACCGGTGAGCCTGGTCGGTGCCGCTGTGCAGCGTCAATATGCCTTCTCGCCCACGCTCGGGGCGGCGTTCAACGTGACGCTGCTGTCCTACGACGAGGTGTGCGGCATCGGAGTCAACGTGGATACCGCGGCGATACCGGATGTCGAGCTGTTCCGCGGGCACCTCATCGCCGGCTTCGACGAGGTGACTGCACCGTTCAGGTGAGCGTCTGCCGTGGCGACGGCGGATGCAGAACGCAGTGGCTCACCACGGGCCGTACCGGGGTGCGATGAGTACCGAGCGCTGAAGGTCGGTCAGCGCGGTATCAAGGCCTGGGTCACCGGGTTCGGTCAGCTGGTGGGCGGTGTCGTGCCCCAGCACGATCAATCCGACGGTGTCGACGTTGTCGGCCAGGTAATCGATGGGGTTGCCGGCGACCGTGACGGCTTCGATGTCGACTTCCGGATACAGCAGGCGATACCGGGCCAGCGCGTGCTCCAGGTTCAGTTTGGCGTGTCTGTTGCCCTCGGCAGTGGCGTGACGGTCGTGGATATCGGTGAACTGGGGTCGCCGGCCGGTCACGACTCGTAGCGCAGCATGGCGCAGTCGGGCTTCGTCGATCGCGTGCCCGAGTACGGCGGCACATTCCGGGGAGTCGGTGAATCCCGTGACGACGGAACCACCCCGTTGTCCGGTCTGGTCTTCGTTGATGATGGCGACCAGGCAATGGGATTGGTCGAGCAGCTGGGCAAGCACCGCACCGCGGTGCGTGCCCGGAGTTTCGCCGACGCCGCCGGAATGGACGCAGATCATCGCGGCGGACTGTGATGCCTTCGCCAGTGCGGTGAGCATGCGTTCGTAGACGATTTCGACCTCGATCTTCACCGGGCGGCTGGTCGATTCGATGGCCATTGCCGCGTGCCGGACGGCGCTTTCTGCGACGGCGAAATCATGGGCGGTGCAGAGGCTGTCCAGCCGCACCGTCTCATGCGGCTCGATCGCGTACAGGAGTCGCAGCGGAACGTCCCTGACCAACGCCTCGTCGACGGCCCAAAGAGCGACATTGAGAGCCCGGCGGGATCCGTCGATGGCGACGACGACGGCCGGGGACGGGGGTGCGATATCGCGCATCTGGAACTCCGTAGCGGGCTTGTTGGTGCTTGCCCTTGAACCTAAATTCTGCACCGCGACGGGACGAGGGCCGAAAGTCCTTTCGAGGGCGCCGTTGAGCACCGCGCGGCGGCGTCGGCGGTTGATTGAGGACTTTGGTCCCTCGCCGTCTCGCGTGCCGGGGACAAGAATGCTCCTCAAACCTGCTCGCGCCGACCGAAGGTGCTCGTCATGAATTTCGCTGACCAAGTGAACGGGAACCGGTTCGGCGTCATCGTCGGAGCCGACGGATCGCCTGCGTCTCGGGTGGCGGTGGACTGGGCGGCGCGCGAGGCCGAGTTACGCCGCAGCCCACTGACCGTGGTGCATGTGGTCCCGACGGGCACGGTGGTGTCCTGGATGGACGTGCCGATCACCGAACGGTACTGGGCCGACCGAGACCGACGGGCCCAGAAGGTGATCACCGACGCCTTGGCACTCGTGACCGATGCGATCTCGGATCGGCCGGCCATCACGGTCGCGCACCGCATCATGGAAGCTCCCACCGTTCCCGCATTGGTCGAGATGTCCGCGACGGCTGAGATGGTCGTGGTCGGATGCCGTGGGCAGGGCGGCGTCGGCCGACTGCTGCTCGGTTCGGTCTCCACCGGCTTGGTGCACAGGGCACATTGCCCGGTGGCCGTCGTGCGTGATGAGGATCCGTTGATGCCGGATCCGGCGCATGCGCCGGTGGTGGTGGGCACCGACTGCTCGTCGGCTTCGGATCTCGCGACCGAGATCGCGTTCGACGAGGCCGCATGGCGTGGCGCGCCACTCGTTGCCGTGCACGTCTGGAGTGACCACATCGACGACCTTGCCGACTACCTGTGGACCGATGCCGAGCAGTCGGCGCGACGTGCCCTCACCGAGTATCTCGAACGGTGGAGGCATCGGTACCCGAAGGTGACGGTGCGCGTCGCGGTGGAACGCGATCACCCCGCCCGACGACTGCTCGATCATGCCGACAAGGCGCAGTTGCTGGTAGTCGGAAGCCACGGCCGGGGCGGCTTTGAGGGCATGCTGCTCGGTTCGGTGAGCTCTGCGGTCGTGCACGGCGCGCGGATGCCGGTGATCGTCGCGCGGGGATCGTGACCTACACGCGCGTGCCGTCCGCCTTCAGCTATCGTCCCCGTCCTGCGTGAAATCGTCGCTCCACCGCTCCTCGTCATCCTCGTCGACGACCGTCCGCTGTTCGAGCACATCGGCCGGGTCGGCTTCGAGGTCGGCGGTCGGCTCGTCCGTGAACAACGTGTGGGCGATGGCCCCGTCCGATTGCTCGGCGAGGTCGGCATCGTCGGCGCGCGGGATCACTGAGACGTGGTTCATGTCATCCGCTCCGTTCTGCATGGTGGTGATGTCGCTAGTCGTTGCGCGCAACGATCAGGGGGGTGTCGATCTCGTGGGCGATCACCGAACTCACCGAACCGAGCAGCATGCCGGCGAAACCGCCGCGACCGTGACTGCCGAGAACCACGAGTTGAGCCGTCTTCGCTTGTCCCAGAAGATGTTCGACCGGGTGATCACGCACGATGATCCTGTGCACGGTGACGTCGGGGTAGCGCTCCTGCCATCCGGCCAGCCGTTCGGACAGGATCTCGCCGGCCTCGGCTTCGACCGCTGACCACGGAATGGGCACCACCTCCGGCCACTCCACATCGCTGAAGGCGTGCAGCGCGATCAGTTCGGCATGGCGCCATGAGGCCTCCTCGAACGCCAGCGCCGTCGCGCGCTCGGATGCGGGTGATCCGTCGACACCGAGCAGCACCGGCCCGTTCTCGTGCTCGGCGGCGACGCTGCCGCGGATGATCGCGACCGGGCAATGTGCGTGGTGCAGCAGCGCGGTGCTGACCGATCCCAGGAGTGCGCGGCCCACCGCGCCCATCCGCCGGCTGCCGACCACCACCATGCCGGCTTGCTTGGTCAGGTCGATCAATGTCGGCACCACTGCGGCGACCGGTGTCTCGGTAGTGATGTGCAGCTCGACGCCGGGCACGCTTTCGCGGGCGATGCGCACCGAGTCGGCGATGACTTGGTCGGCTTGTTGTTGCTGCCAGAGGCCGAATTCCTCGCTGATCGGCGAACCGAACATCCCGGGACCGGACCAACCGGCACTGAGAGTGCTGATGACGTTGACGATGGTCAGATCCTGGCCGCGGCGGGCGGCCTCGGCGGCCGCCCACCGGACCGCGTCATCGGAAGCTTCCGACCCGTCGACCGCGGCGAGGATGCCCTGCTGGAGTGTGATGTTGAGACTCATGAACTGTTCCTTTCATTGGTGGGATCGATGGTGTTTTCGATGGCAGTCGGCGCGGATGTCACCGCACGACCAAAACCGAGCAACGGCCGTGCCGAAGAGGTGAATAGCTCTGTGGTCCAATAACTGTGGTCACCTTGTCGGCGTCATCCGCGCCGAGCACGGCCAGCTGAATCTGTCCATCGGCGTTGTCGGCGAGGAACCGGGGCAAGTCGGCCAGTGTCGGCACCGGGTAGACATGGACATCGGGGTAGCGTCGCGTCCACTGCGCGATGCACTGCTCAAGCTCCGCGTACGGGGTCTTCCCGAAGTCGTCCTGCCAGACTCCGACCGCGATCAGCGCTGCGTGCCGGTTCCTGGCTTCGTCCAAGGCTGCACGGAAGACGGCATCGTCGCGCTGCGCGCGGCCGAAACCGACCACGACGACTCCACCATTGCGGTGGGCCGTGACGGCATCGTCGTGGCGAATGACGGCCACCGGGCAATGCGCGTGTTCGGCCACCGCCTGGGCGGTCGACCCGAGCACCTTTCCTGCCACCCAATCGATCCCGGTCGACCCGACACATACCAGGGCCGCGTCGCGGGATTCCGCGATCAACGCGGCCGCCGGATGTCCGCGCCGCACCACGGGATCGGCGAAGACCGGTTTACCCGTTGCGGCAATGGCTTCGACGGCGCCGTGCAGGGCCCGCTCGGCGAATTCGTTGTCGACCTCGGTATCGCTGTGCACGGTTCCCGGCAAGCGTTCGTCGTCGACAACATAGGTCAGTCGTAGCGGGGCATCCCGCCTGATCGCTTCGTCGGCACCCCACAACGCCGCAGTCACCGCGGCATCAGATCCGTCGATGCCCACGACCACCGGCGGGTTATCGGAGTGTCGGTGCATCGTCAGGAACTCCTGTGTCCGTGTTGCAGTTGGCAACGCAACCGCCGTCGAGGACGGCAAGGGGCGTCGGCGGCCCGATCCGGTCGTCTCCATCCGGGTGCTCACCATGGCCCGTCGGCGGCCGGTGATGTGCGCAGTAGAGGACTGCGATGCCGACGACGGCCATCAGGCCTGCGAGAACTGGGCGTTGTTTGCCCATCGTGACCCCCCATCCGTCTTGCACCCATTGGCGTTCTGTCACATCCAGATTCGACCACCCTGTCCGGCGCGTGACTAGGGACTGAAGTCCCCGGTCTGGAGGCCATTTGTCGGGCCAGCCAGGACCGCGACCAGTGGGGGATGCGTTTCCGCGCGGCAGCGCCGTACTCGCCGGTGACCTTCGGCCCTAACGATGCCGGCGTGTACGGCGTACCAACGAAAGCATGACCGACGGGCCGCAGACCGCACCTGCCATCGACGTCGAGATCTCCACCGATGGCGACTTCTCAGATGTCGCTGACGACGCGCGCACCAAGCTGGGAAAACTCGCGCGCCTCACCCGTGTGCCGGTGTCGCACGCTCGGCTCAGGCTGAGCAGACACCGCGATCCGGCTGTCGACCGTCCTGTGGTTGCGCAGGGCCGCCTCGACGTCGGGGGACAGGTGATCTACGCGGAGACCGAAGCATCGACAGCGGGCGCGGCGATCGATGAGTTGGAGTCGCGGTTGCGGGTCCGGTTGATGCGCGTACTGGACGCCAGGGGCTGGCGGCATCACGGCGAGGACACCCCGCCGTGGCGGCGGGAGGCGGGGCGCAGCGGGGCGGCTTCGGAGACGCCCCCGGGTAGCGTTCGGCGCAAGTCCTTCGCGATGGTCCCGTGTACCGTGGATGTCGCCGTCGGTGAAATGGAGTTGCTTTCCTACGACTTCCACCTCTTCCACGAGATTGGCTCCGGCACAGCGGCCCTCGTGTACCGCGGTGGTCCGACCGGCTACCGGTTGGCATTGGTGGCACCGGAGCTGGCTGCGCAGCTGGCCGAGTACCGCGGGCTGGTGACGATCAGTCCCCATTCGCTGCCATGTCTGACCGAGTGCGAGGCGCGCGATCGCATGGCGCAGCTCGATGTCCCCTTCCTGTTCTTCATCGAGGCAAGTCAGGGGCGCGCCTGCGTGCTGTATCGCCGCCACGACGGCGACTACGGACTCATCACACCGCCGGCGCCGGAGCGGCCGGTGGTCTACAACACGACAACACCGATGACGAAACGGAGTGACTCATGACCATCGCGCGAGCTCTGGGCGGACATCAGCCCAGGCGAATGTTTCGGGATCGCCGCGAGGCCGGTCGAGTTCTGGCAGGTCTGCTGGCCGGCTACCGCGGCAAGGAGGGCGTCGTCGTGCTCGGTTTGGCCCGTGGCGGTGTGCCGGTGGCATGGGAAGTCGCCGCCGCACTGGGTGCTCCGCTGGACACGTTCATCGTGCGGAAGTTGGGTGCGCCCGGGCACAACGAGTTCGCGATGGGTGCGCTGGCCACCGGTGGTCGGGTGGTGGTCAACGACGACGTCGTCCGGGCACTTCGGGTCACCCCCCAGCAATTGCGTGATGCCGCGGAACGGGAGGGCCGCGAACTCGCGCGGCGTGTCAGCGCTTACCGGGCCGACCGTCCACCGGTGGAATTGGCAGGTAAGACGGTGATCCTGGTCGACGACGGTCTGGCGACCGGGGCCAGTATGCTGGCCGCCGTCGAGGCGTTGCGCGAGATGGATCCAGCCGAGCTCGTCGTCGCGGTTCCCGCGGCTCCCGAGTCGACATGCCGCGAGTTCGCGGCGTTGGTGGACGATCTGGTCTGCGCGTCGATGCCCACGCCGTTCCTTGCAGTGGGAGAGTCGTTCTGGGACTTCGAACAGGTCACCGATGACGAGGTGCGCGAGCTTCTTGCCACTCCGACCGTGGGGCTTGCCACCGCCACGATTCGGATCGCCGAAACACCGGCAGAGGTCATCGCCCGCTGCGCTGTCGATGCACCTTCGGGTATGCCTCCGATCGAGGCACTCGAGGAAACCATCGGCGACGCAAGGGTTGTCCTGATCGGTGAAGGTTCACACGGCACCCGCGAGTTCTACGAGGCGAGGGCGGAGATCACCAAATGGCTGATCCAGGAAAAGGGCTTTTGTGGAGTGGCCGTCGAAGCCGACTGGCCCGACGCGTATCGGGTGAATCGGTACGTCCGAGGCTACGGGGGTGATGCCTCTGCAGACGAGGCCTTGAGCGGGTTCGAACGCTTCCCCGCCTGGATGTGGCGCAACACGGTGGTGCGCGACTTCGTCGGATGGCTTCGTCTGCACAACACCGAGAGTCGGGCGCAGGGCCGCCGCGAGACCGGTTTCTACGGACTCGACCTTTACAGTCTGCACCGCTCGATGGAGGAGGTGATCAACTATCTGGAGAATGTGGATCCCGATGCGGCGCAACGGGCCAGGGACCGATACGCCTGTTTCGATCGCACCTCCGGCGACGACGGACAGGCCTACGGTTTCGCCGCTGCGTTCGGCGCCGGTATGTCCTGTGAGCGGCAGGTGGTCGAGCAGTTGGTCGAGCTGCAACGCACTGCACTTCAGTACGCGCATCGAGACGGGCTGTTGGCCGAGGACGCGCTGTTCTACGCGCAGCAGAACGCGCAGACCGTCCGCAATGCCGAGGTGTACTACCGGGCCATGTTCGGCAGCCGCGTCACGTCGTGGAACTTGCGCGACCAACACATGTTCCAGACCCTCAAGACGTTGCGTGCGCATCTGCATCGACACGATCACGACGAACCCGTCGGGATCGTGGTGTGGGCGCACAACTCGCACGTGGGGGACGCCAGGGCGACCGAAGTCGGTGCGGACGGTCAGCTGACGCTAGGTCAACTGGTGCGGGAAGGTTATGGCGAGAAATCGCGACTGATCGGCTTCACCACGTACAGCGGCACGGTGACCGCCGCCAGCGAGTGGGGCGGGGTCGCCGAACGCAAGACGGTCCGGCCGGCCCTCAACGGCAGTGTGGAAGAACTCATGCATGAGGTCGACCGGCCCGAGTTCCTGGTGTCGCCACTGATCAGTCGCGACGCCGCCGGGCCGCTGGACACCGTCCGTCTGGGACGGGCGATCGGCGTCATCTACCTGCCCGCGGCCGAGCGGCAGAGTCACTACTATCACGTGCGGCCCGGTGACCAATTCGACGCGATGATCCACGTCGATCGGACCACCGCGTTGGAGCCCCTTGAGCCCACGAGCACGTGGGTTGCCGGGGAGACACCGGAAACCTATCCCACCGGCCTCTGAGGGATACCGGTGATCCTCACCCTGACGATGAATCCTGCACTCGATGTCACCGTCGAAGCCGATCGTGTCCAGCCCACCGACAAGATCCGTTGCCGCGCAGAGCGATACGATGCCGGTGGCGGTGGCGTCAATGTGGCCCGGTTCGCTCACGCGATGGGCGCCGACGTCCTTGCGGTGCTGACCGTGGGTGGTCCGACGGGGAAACACGTCGTGGAACTGATCGACGCGGCATCCGTGCCCAATGTGCCCGTCGCCGTGCAGGGGATCACCAGGCAGAGCCTCACCGTGAACGAGGGTGCAACCGGGCAGCAGTACCGTTTCGTACTACCCGGGCCCGTTCTGACAGCCGGGGAACAACGGCGGTGCCTCGACCTGCTGGCGGACGCCGCGGCGCCGGCCGACTTCGTCGTCGCCAGCGGCAGCCTGCCGCCCGGCGTTGCGCCCGACTTCTATCAGCGGGTGGCCGACATCTGTCGCGGGCGCAATGCCCGCCTGGTCGTCGATACGTCCGGTGGCGGTTTGACACAGCTCACCTCGGGCGTGTTCTTGCTGAAACCGAGCGTGCGGGAACTGCGCGAATGTGTCGGTCGTCCGCTTGACTGCGAAACCGAGCAGGTGGCCGCGGCGCGCGGACTCATCGATGCGGGTAGGGCCGAAGTGGTTGTGGTGTCGCTCGGCGCGGAGGGCGTGCTTGTGGTGACGGCGCGAGAAAGTTCGCGGCTGTCCGCCATGCCGGTGACCGCGGTCAGCGGGGTGGGTGCCGGGGATGCCTTGGTCGCGGGTGTGGTCGTCGGGCTGGCCCGGGGATGGCCGCTTCCTACGGCGGTGCGCTACGGAATCGCGGCAGCGACGGCGAAACTGGGGACGCCGGGTACCTCGGCGTTCAGCCGGGCCGAGGTCGACTGCCTCTTCGACGGTTTCGACGTGACAGTGGGGCGCTGAGCGCTGTTGCCATCACGACGTCCAGTCAGACCACCACCGCGCCGGTGCTGCGGATCATCAAGCCGCCACGGCGACATCGATGGACAGGGCATCGGCCAGGGCGTGCGCTACGGCCCAGTTGCCGTCACACACGGTGCGAGCGAAGTCCGCGGCTATCCCGCTGTGCACACCGAGTTGTGCCAGCCAGTGCGCTACCGTCGTGTCGAGCTCATCGGCCGACACACAGACACAACGTTCCCGGTGCAGGCGATCGGTGAGAATGTACTTTGCGGCCGAGGCAGTGCTCTTGCGCCGGTTCAAAGGGTTGAGAGTTCTCATCGGTAGCTCCTCGGTCCGTGCGTCTCCTCAATCACATCAATTCGGGCCACCGATGGATACGGTCATATATCCCTGTCTTCGAGTGTCTTTGGTCCCGAGTCCGGTCGACCAGGTGCCGGATGAACCAGTCTCGTGCCAACAGCGCTGCCCGCTCCAGGGTGCCTGGCTCCTCGAAAAGGTGTGTGGCGCCGTCGATGACAGCGATGCGGCATTCGGCGGTCATCGCTGCCTGAGCGCGGCGGTTGAGCTCCAGCACAATCTCGTCGCGTCCTCCGACGATCAGCAAGGTCGGTGCAGTGACATCGGCCAATCGCGGGCCTGCCAGATCGGGACGACCTCCGCGGGACACCACTGCCGCGATATCGATCCGCTCGTCGGAGGCCGCGGCGAGCGCCGCACCGGCTCCCGTACTGGCGCCGAAGAACCCGATGGGTAATCCGGCGGTACCGGGTTGGCCCGTGAGCCAGCCGGTGGCGTCGACGAGCCGGTGCGCCAACAGAGCAATATCGAAGATATTGGCACGGTCGGCTTCCTCGGTTGGGGTGAGCAGGTCGAACAGCAGCGTTGCGAACCCTGCGTCGTTCAGCACTCCTGCCACGTACTGGTTGCGCACACTGTGCCGACTGCTACCACTGCCATGCGCGAACACGATTGCGCCGCAGGGATGTTCTGGAATGGTCAGCAGACCGTTGAGGTCGGCGGTGGTGGTTGGCACCCGCTCCGGTTCGGTTGTGACAGCGTGGGACTGCAGCATGTGAGTGCTCCTTGGTAAAGCCCGGCCCAACCGGGGTCATTCGTCGGTCACAGGACCTTCGTCGTCGTCCGCGATGACGTGCACAGCGGCTTCCTCCGCAGACGCCGCTCCACCACAGATACCCACGTCAGTCGCGATCAGCTCCGCTTCGGTGTCCTCACCGAACCCGCAGTCGGGGGCGACGAGACGTCCGGCACGGTCGCGTCCGACCTCTTCGTGCCGAGGAAATTCGGCCTCCCGCTCGGCGGCATCGGATCGGCGCAGTTCGGCCTCGTCCAACGCAACGTTGATACGTGCTGCCGGATCGGGCTCCTCCTGCGCAAGAAGACGATCCACATCGCCTGACGGAATGAGAGCGTCCGTTCTCAGCGGCTGTTCCGCCGGCGAGAAGCCCTCGTCGAGCGCGTCGGTGACGCCGCGATCCACCAGCGTGTCCTGGGGTTGCAGCTGATCCTCCATGTCAGAGGTATCTGGGCCGGTGACAGGAGCGCCTGCCAGTCGCGAGTTACTCATCTGCCGTTCCTCGTGTGAGAGTGTCTGGTTGTTCCCTGATTCTGGGTCGTCGGCGAGGCGCCCCTCTAGGGTCCTTGGACCCTCGAAGGGTTGACCCTTGGATAGCGCAACAGCGCCGCCACCCCGTCGGTGAGCGACGGTCCGTCCTGAACCTGCACCACCGATGCGCCCGAGGACACAGCCAGGAAGGGCAGGGCCTCATCGGCCGGCGCTACCCCTTCGGGTGCTTCGCCGAACTCGGAGAGCGAATCGGCATCGGTCGCGACCATCGTGCGGTTTCGTCCGGTGACTACCGTCGCGGTGCCGAGAGTTCCGACGATCAGTGTCTCCACGGCACCGTCCGACAACGCTGCGCACACCTGCGGCAAACCCTGGACCGCCAAGCCTGACCGGTGTGCGGCCTCGTATCGAGCCACTGCGTCGGCGGCTCGATCGTGGTCTAGCCGTCCGAGTTCCGCGGCCACCTGTTCGGCGACCTCCCGTTCGGTGGTGCGGTGTCCCTGTGCACCGCCCGGAAGGGGGACGGCCAGCATGCCGATCCGGGCCGGCAGCGCCGAGATCAGCTCGGTTCGGGCCCGGACTTCACCGCAGACGAAGACGACGGCGGCGCAGCAGTCATCCACGGCGGCGGTGACGTGTTCAGCGACCAAACGGATGTTCATCCGCACCGCCTCCTCGGCGGAGTGTTCCACATCGCCGTATCCGTGCCAGCCCGCGGCCGCCGGTTTGTGTACTGGAAAGCCCGGACCCGCAACGGTTTCGGTGTGGACTCGGTGGTGCTCGTGCACCGCGAGGTCGGCGCCGAGATGATCCACGGACACGAACACGTAGGGCCGATGGGCTGCCGAATGCGCCAACACGGGTAGCAGATAGGGGTACTCGCCCACCCGCAGCGACGTGGCGGTCGGCACCGTGGGGAGCTGCTCGTCGAGCAGCACACCGTCGGGCCCGGCGATGACCATGCGGCCCTTTCGGCCCACCGCGGGGGTGCTGCGCACCAAGGCGCCTTGCACAGCGGCGATCACCTCTGCGGACACCCCGTTGTCCTCCAGTTCCCTCGAGATGACCGTCCAGCGGGCATGTGTCCGTTGTTGTGCGTCGGGTGTTTCGTGGCTGTCGTCGATGAGTAGCGAGACGAACGGGCCACGTGCGGCGGTGAGGGTGTGCAGGGCGTTACCGGTCATGTCCGGCCTCCTTCGGTTGGATGGTGCGGTCGAACTCGGCGAACTGCTCGATCCCGAATCGTGCGAACATCTGCCGGCGTCGGGCAGGCAGCGCTGGTGTGGCTTCGGCACTGTCGATGACGCGTGGGTTGACCACCTCGTAGCGTTCGCCGCCGACGGTGACGGTGGCGGTCCCTGCGGTACGGGCGTTGCGCAGCCAGTCCGTGTCGGCGCCGTAGGGCAGCGGGATGAGCAGACCGGTCGGGGTGGGGATCGCCACGACCGGGGTCCGATGAACCGTGCCGGTGTTGCGTCCGACGTGCTCGATCACCGAGGCGTACCAATGTTTGCGGCCCGCCAGTGTCAGCATCAGCGGATTGAGCAGATGTTTGTTGAACCTGCGCAGCGTGACATGGGCCGGCTGAGTCCTGTTGTTCGGCATGTCTCGATGGTTGTCGAACGTGTTGCCCAAGAGCAGGGGTAAAGGGCATCCGACGCGAAGGACTAAAGACCCTTTTGATGCATTGGTGACCTTGGCCTCTAGGCGCTGATCGCCGGGCCGGAACACCATGGGGTCAGCACATTCCGAAAGGAGTGACGATGGGTTCCATGACCACCCGCCCCTGCCTGACCCGGAGCCAGCTCGACAACGTGGCCTGGCAGTTTCTTCGGTCGGAGTTCACCGGCGACGTCTACGCACATTGGCCCATCGACCGCCGGCTCGAGGCGTTCTTGCTGCATCGCGGCTACCGGCAACTGCGTGACGACGGCACTGCGTGCAGCGACCTGCTCGACCGCGTGATGGCCAACGTGCCCTTCGCCGTCCAGATCGGCGTACTGCCGGCTCACGACACCGGACCGTCATCGTGAACGCCATTACCAAGGACACCCACGATTGGCCCGTCACCCCACCCTGACCTGCGTATCTTCCGAAATATTGACGGCCGTGACTGTTTTCCTCTGGCTGAATTGATGGCAGACTCGCATGAGGAGCAATCCAGCCCGGGGGATCGGATGACGGAGGACAACAGACCGAGTTCGGCTTTCGCGCGGCGGCCGGACGAGTTGCGGCGCATCCACGATCAGCTCGACGAGTTGGCGGCCGACCGCGATCAAATGGGACTGCTGCTCCAACTGGCCATCGAGATCAGCTCCGACCTGGAGTTGGATCCGATGCTGTATCGGATTATCCGGGCCGCGCTCACCCTCACCGGTGCGCGCTATGGCGCGATCGGCGTCTGGGGCGCCGATGATTTGCTGACCTCGTTTGTGTATGAGGGCATGGACCCGCGCACCGTCCAGTACATCGGTCATCTGCCGGTCGGTAAGGGAATACTGGGGGCTCTGCGGGAGCGGACGGACCTGCTGAATCTGCCGGACCTCACCGAACATCCAGCATCGGCAGGCTTTCCGGAGGGACATCCGCCGATGCGGTCTTTCCTCGGCATGCCGATCCGTATCCGGGGCGAACCGTACGGCAGCCTGTACGTGGCCGATGACCGGACTGGGCACCGCTTCACCGCCGCCGACGAGTTGACTGCCCGCGCGCTGGCGTCGGTGGCAGCGGTCGCGATCGACAATGCCCGACTGTTCAACCAGATGCGGGTCGCCGCGTCATGGACGGATGCCAGTCGTGAGATCACCGCCGCGGTACTCTCCGACGACCATCCCAAGCTGCCGCTGCGTCTCATCGCTGAGCGTGCGCTTGAGCTCACCGGCGCGGAGCAGGCCATTGTGCTGGTGCCCGATGACCCGGATGCCGCCGAAGACGAGGTGCAGACCTTGGTGGTATCGGCAGCCGTGGGTAGCCACGCCGATGACGTGCTGGGCCAGCGCATCCCAGTCGCCGGGTCCACCACCGGCGAGGTGTTCCGTTCTGGCGAGCCGGTGATCACCGAGACGTTCCGCCGGCCGATCGAGGCCTTCACCGATGCCGGTGAACGGCCGGCGATCGTCGCACCGTTGTGTGCCGAGCGACAGACCTTGGGCGTAATCGCGTTGGCGCGCAACGGCTGTGCGCCACCTTTCGACACATCGTATTTGGATCTGGTGCGTGACTTCGCCGGCCACGCGGCGATCGCGCTCACGATTGCGAGGGCCCGGCGCGATGCTGCGGAACTTGACCTGCTTTCCGACCGGGAACGCATCGCCCATGATCTGCACGACCAGGTGATTCAACGTGTCTTTGCGGTGGGGATGGACCTGCAAGGGGTTATTGCGCGGATGCGAAACCCCCAGTTGGCGCATCGGCTCTCCCGTTCGGTCGACGAACTGCAAGCCGTGATCACCGATATCCGGACTACTATCTTCCATCTGCAGAGGTCGTCGGCCGCTCACGCCGGCTTTCCTTCGCGAATCCACGACCTGTTCGAAACCCTGACCGAAAACACCGACGTCACTGCATCGCTGAACGTGAGCGGTCCGCTGAGTGTGGTTACGGCCGAACTCGCCGACCATGCCGAAGCCGTTCTCACCGAGGCGCTGAGCAACGCCATTCGCCACTCCGGCGCCGCCGAGATCAGCGCGAGCATCACCGTCGCCGACGAATTGTCCATCGTGGTCTCCGACAACGGCAAGGGCATACCGCCGGACAACCGGCGGAGCAGCGGGCTGCGCAATCTCGCCAGGCGCGCCGAATCAGTGCAGGGCCGGTTCACCGTCGCAGATCGCCCGGGCGGTGGCACCGAAGTGGTCTGGAGTGTGCCCCTCGCCGTGGAATGACGCGCTGTGACCAAGGTCCCTGCGTGCAGACCAAAGCCAGTCGTGACGAAGCCTCACGCGGCCATAGCCTCAGGTGATCACTGACATATTCGGATGACCGAAGGTCTTGCCCATGGACGTCTCCACCCTGCCGGTCGTTGCTTATGTCGATGGATCATCGTCCTCGAATGCCGTTGTCCGCCGCGCAGCACGCGAGGCGATCGGCCGCGGCACTGCCCTGCTGCTGCTAGCCGCGGTGCCGGTTGTGGACGGATCTCGTACCGCCCGCGAACGGCGGGCCGCCGAGGCGCTCCGCTCGGCAACGACCGAGGCTCTCGATGTGGCGGGCACCGACCTGCAGATCGATACCCGCATCGATTCAGGCTGTGAGGTAGACGTTCTCGTAGCCCGATCGCACTGCGCTGAGTTGCTCTGCCTTGCAGCGCGTGATGCCCGAGCATCAGCGGTATTGGGTCGGGCGCGATCACCGATGCTGTTGGTGTGGAATCCGCAGCGGCAGCGCCGGGCTTCCGACGATGGTTGGGTGGTCGCCGTCACCGCAACGGATGTGGCCGCGGGGCGGGTGCTACCCGCGGCGATAACCGAGGCGCGCCTGCGCGGGAGCGCCGTGATGGTGCTGGCTCCGCATGGAGCAGAGCCCGATGACTATGTGCGCATCACCGACTCTGTCTGTCCGGAGCCCGATCTCGATGTGTGGGTGCTGCCGGGACCACCCGACCTGGTCGCGATGGTCTTGCAGCATCCCGACCTGGATCACCTGATCGTCACCACAGCCGATGACACCGCCCTGCTGGCGTCGCTGCTCGGAAACCGGGAATTGGATGCGATGCAGGCTCCGCTGGAGGTACTGGTGCTGCCACAGGACGAGGTGTCCCGGCCGGAGGTGACATTCGGCCCTGTTCGACCGAACACAGCGCGATTACCGTGCATGACAACCGAATAGGAGGGTGCTGGAATGGACGATTCGAACCATCAGGGCAGAGAATGGGCCGTCGACGCGCACGATGGTGATCGGCAATGAGCTCGCGGTGGCAAGTTCAGGTGCGAAGTCAGCGTGAGCGCACCACCAGGGTCGGTGCCGTCGCCGCCTGGGCCACGGTGCCGCTGACGGAGCCCAGAAGGGCTCCCGCCACCGCCCCGTACCCGTGGCTGCCGACGACGACAAGCTGGGCGGTATCGGACAATTCGACCAACCGACGGCCGGGCTGGTCGCAAACCACTACGCGGTGCACGTTCACCCGAGGGTAGCGGCGCTGCCAGGAGCTCAGTTGGCCGGCCACCTCGTCGTCGACGTCGGGCCGCAGTTGCTCCCAATCGAATCCGGGTAGTTCGAAGGCACCCGCGGACCACCACGCATGCAGGGCGACCAGGTCGACACCGCGGCGACCAGCCTCCTCGAATGCCAGGGTGGTCGCCTCCTCGGACGCCGCGGACCCGTCATAACCCAGTAGGACAGGAGCGTCGGAATCCGGCGGTCGGTGACTGTCGTGGATCACCGCCACCGTGCAATGGGCGCGATGCAGCATGGCGGTGCTGACACTGCCGAGAACGGTGCGGGCGAGCGCGCCGCGACCGCGCGAACCCACCACGACCATTCCCGCCGTGCGCGACGCGTCGGTCAACGCGGCGGCCGGCGCCGCGTGCGCGTACTCGGTGACCACCTCGACCGATCCGTTCGTCATCTCGTGCACGGTGTGGGCGGCCGCGTGCAGGATGTCCGTGCCACGATCGCGCAGCCATTCCATATACCCGTTGGGAGCCGGGGCCACCGGCCACGCTGCGATCGGCGGCGCAGCGGCGTGTAACAGGACCAGTGTTGCACCGTGCAGAGCCGACTCGCGTGCGGCCCACTCCAACGCGACGTGTCCGGATTCCGAGCCATCCACGCCGACAACGATTCTCTCGAACTTCACGTGTTGTCCTGCCGTCCTGTGTCGGTTCCGGGAACGAGTGGCTGCCCAGGACTCTAGTGGTCGCGCTCGACCGGTCTCCAGTGCCATACGTCCCTACCTGCGGCCACGCCCGCGAAAGGACTTCAGGCCCTAGTGGCCGGGTCGCACTGGGTGATGTGATTCCCCGACGTCCCGCGACGCGCCGGGGGCGAGTGGACAGCGAGTGGATAAGGAAGTGAGCTGATGGATACTTCGACTGGCGTCTCGGCAGACAAACCTGTGTCAGAGCGGCGCGGCGGGAGCCCGTTGTGGCTCAACTGGCTGTTGGCGCTGTTGACCGTGCCGGTCGCGATGGCGGTGATGTTGTTCGGTTTCGGCGCCGTGATGGGACTTGCCCGATGCACCGAGGGTACGTGCCCGCATATGGGTCCCGGGGAGTTCTGGTTCGGGATCCTCGGATACGGGCCGCCCTTCGTCGCCGTGGCGGCAATCGTCGCATCCTTCTTCACCGCATCGCGTAAGCACGGGGTCTGGGTTCCGGTGGTGGCACTCGGGTTGTTGGTCACCGATCTCGCCGTCCTGGCGATCACCTTCCGGACATAAGTCCTTCATCCCGACAACTTCCGGCCCTGACGATGTCGCACATCGAACGCGCATAGTCGAAGGGCATCACGACTCGAAGCAGAGGTATCGCCCCATGTCCGGTTATCGTCTCGACGCCGAAACGGCGAACGCCGCGTTGTCCTTGGCAACGCGGGCGCCGTCGATACACAATTCACAGCCCTGGCGCTGGCGGGTGGGGCCGCACAGTGTGCACTTGTTCGCGGAGCGGTCATTACAGCTCGAGCACACTGATCCCGACGGTCGCGAGCTCCTCGTCAGTTGCGGTATCGCGTTGAACCACTGCGCCGTTGCCCTGGCGGCACTGGGTTGGCAGACCAAAATTCATCGGCTACCCAACCCGGAGCAGCCAGATCACCTCGCGTCGCTGGAGCTGCACCGGAGCCCGGCCGGTGAGATGGACATCTCACTGGCTTCGGCGATCCCGCGCCGCAGAACCGACCGGCGACACTTCAGCGCATGGCCGGTACCACCCGGGCACGTCGCCATGATGGGTGCCCGCGCGGCGAGAATGGGTGTGACGATGCGGCGCATCGATCCCGACGACGAATTCCGCGCGACCCTGGAGTGGGCACGGCGCCGGCACGGTGAAGACGCCGGCTACCTGAGCGAACTGGCCGCGTGGAGTGGGCGTTATGGCGCGGTGGCCGGCGTCCCGGCGCGCAATACTCCGGCGCCGGACCCTGACGCTCAGGTTCCTGCGCGCGTCTTCGCGGGCACGGCACTGTCTCAACCCGAAGATTCGACCGCAGCGGGTGACCATGGTGTCATGCTGGCACTCGGGACCGCGGCGGATGATGTGGTGGCACGTCTGCGAGCCGGTGAAGCGACCAGTCAGATCCTGTTGACCGCGACATCCATGGGGCTGGCGAGCTGCATCCTCACCGAACCGCTTGAGCTGGCCGAGACACGTGAACAGTTGCGGGCCAAAGTGTTCGGCGGCAGCCATTGCCCGCAGGTGCTGCTGCGCATCGGTTGGCTGCCACCGAATGCCGACGCGTTGCCTGCGACACCCCGGCGTGCGCTCGCTGACGTCGCACGACGGCTGGACGGTGAGCCGCTGGACTAGCCGCTTGGTCGAAGGTCGACTCAGCCGGTGACCTTGGACCCTAAGGGTTTCGGTCCAGATGGGACATGCTGGGAACATCACCACCGGTCGGCGATTGGAGGAGCGGACGTGGACAGCTTCATCATCGGTCTCGGCGGCGCCGCCGGAGCCCGCTTGCTCAGCCGTAATCCGCTGGTGCGGATCAGCGACCGAATCGAGGACCTGGTAACGGTTCTCGCGATGGTGTTCGTCGTCCTGGCCGCACCGGTGGCAGCGGCTGTCGGCACCGCGGTGCACGACACCCAGGCGCACCGCTACGCCGACCAGGCGGCGACCCGCCACCTGGTGCAGGCCACAGCCCAAGACGACACCACCGTCGTCATGCAGCACACCCAGAGCACATACGCCGTCCGGGCTCGCTGGACCGCCGCGGGCACCGACCATCTGGGTGTGGTGCCCTGGCCGGGACCGGCCAAAGCCGGAGCCAAAGGCGATATCTGGGTGGATGCAGAGGGGCTGAACACCACGGCACCGACCGATGCGCGCCAAGCCGTGGCCGATGCGGTGGCGGTCGCCGTGCTGCTGTGGGGCGCTATCGCCGCCGCAACGGTCGGCGCCGTCTGGGCGGTGCGTCGCCGCCTCGACCGAGTCCGACACGCCACCTGGGACCGGGAACTCGCCGCAGCGCTGGACGGACCCGGCGGTCGCGCACCACATCGGTTCGATAGCTGATGAGTCTCACTGCCACGGACCACCGGCTGGAACCGTCACTGCTCCGGGATGAACTGGACGGCTTGGTATCGATGCTGGCAGCGAGGTTTCCCGGGCACTCCCGGACGGAGATCGCCCAGCTGGTGGCGGCGACGCATCGGCGGCTGGCAGCCGACGCGCGCATCACGGCCCATCTCATTCCGCTCACCCTCAATGTCAGCCGACGCGCGCTGACCCGGCAGCAGCGGTCGCCGGTGGGCTCATCGGATATGGATGGACTGCCCCGACGCCAAACGCTGAACGTGGCCCCGGCACTCGACCTCGATCGTGGGTGCCCCGGTGGGATCGGCGGTGACGTCGGCTTCCCGTCCGCTGATCAACAGGTGCAACCGATGGCCGCGGTACCACAGTGAGCACGTCAGCTGACCCTGGGCCGCCGGCCACATCGGGCCCAGCACCAAGCGGTCACCCCGGGTCTCCAAGCCCGTGAAGCAGCGCTGCGACAAATCGACACTGCCCGCCATGGCCGCCAGGTGAACGCCTTCGGCTGTCGAACCGTGTTGAACGTCGGAGACATCGGACTTGAGCACTTCGGCGAAGTACCGCATGGCTTGATCGCGGTTGCCGCGCGCCGTGACCCAGGAATGCACGACAGCGCTCAATGTGGACCCGTGTGAGGTGCGGGCCGCGTAGTACGCAACGGTCCTGGGTATCTGCCGCGGTCGGAACCGGTAGCCCAGCCGGGCGAAGATGCCACGGAGCTCATCTGCCGACAACAGGTAGAAGAGCATCAACACGTCGGCCTGCTTGGCAACCTGATACCGGTTCACATCGTCGATCTCCGATTCCAGAATCCGGTCCAGCCGGGCGATATCGCCGTAGCGTCGGCGGTAGGCGGACCAGTCGAGCTCGGCGAGGTTTTGATACCCCTCGAATTGGCTGATGACACCGTCGTGAAAAGGAACGAACATGCGCCTGCTCACCGCATCCCACTGCGCCAATTCCGCCGCGGTGACGTGTATCCGGTCCAGCAGATCCAATCGATCCGGCAGCGGCAGAGCGTCGAGCGCATCGAACGCGCGCAGGATCACCCACACCGCCATCACATTCGTGTAGGCGTTGTTGTTCACGCCTTGAGCCGGTGCATCCGGGTAGCCGGAATGGAATTCGTCGGGTCCGATCACACCGTCGATGACGAACCGGTGCCGCTCGCTGTCGTATCGGGCCCGGCTGGCCCAGAATCGGGCGATCTCCACGAGGATCTCGGCGCCACGGTCGATCAGGTACTGACGGTCACCGGTGATCTGGTAGTGGTGTCACGCGGTGTAGGCGACAGCGGACCCGATGTGGTGGGCCAGGTGACTGCTGTCCGGAATCCAGCGTCCAGACAGCGGATTGAGGTGTAGGCGCTGGCTCTGCTCGCTACCGTCGCTGCCGGATTGCCACGGGAACATCGCACCCACATATCCGGCGTCGCGCGCGGCCAGGCGCGCCTGCGGCAGCCGCCGGCCGCGGTAGGCGAGGGCGCTGCGCGCTGCCTCGGGTAGGCGCATGCTGAGCAGGGGGATGATGAACAGCTCGTCCCAGAAGATATGGCCCCGATACGCCTCACCGTGCACTCCGCGCGCGGGTACCCCGGCATCCAGGTCCGCGGTAGGGCCGGGAACCGATTGCAGAAGGTGCATGATGTGCAGGCGCACTATCGTCTCGGATTCCGGTGCGGCCGGCATGCCGAAATCGAACTTCTGCCAGAGCTGCGTCCAGATGGTGCGCTGGTCATCGAACAGCTGGGCGTATCGGCCGAGATTCGCCAGCCGCTGACTGGCAGCATCCCCGGGAACCGATATCGCGCGAGCGTGGCCGGTGACGATGACGGCGCACTTCTCGACGGTCAGCGGTCGGCCGACGGCGACGTCGGTGGTGAAGTCGTGCCCCGCGCCGGACGGGTCGTTGTGGAAACGAGCGGTGACCTCGGCGGCTCCGTCGAGTTTGTATACCGTGGTGCGGGCCGCGACCGCGATCGGGATGTGCGACTGCGTCGTTCGGGCCTCGACAAGTACCGCGTCTCCGGGAAGTTCACTGATCGAGGTGGCTTCGAGATGCCGGCCGGACAGTGCGCGATAGCGCGCAACGCCGGAATTGGTGATGGTCGAGTCGATGGTTGAGCGGATATCGATGCTGCCCGACCAGTTCTCGGCGACCAGTGTCATCTGCAGCGCGCAGACATGAGGCTCGTGCATGGAAACGAACCGTCGTTGGGTTACCGAGGTGCGACGGCCCGACGGATCCTGAAACCGTAACTCGCGCACGCATTCCGCAGTCCGGATATCGATGGTTTGACGGTAGGAGAGCAGTTCGGCGGTGTCGACGTCGAACCACCGCCCGCCGTCGATGCGGAAGGTCAAGGGCAGCCAATCAGGAAGATTGACTATGCTCTCGTTGCTGACCGGTACGCCGTCGACGACATCGGTCAGTCGGTTGTAGACCCCTGCGACATAGGTGCCGGGGTAGTGGGCGGCCGAGTCACCACCATCCGGTGCGGCGGCGCGACTCGCAAGAGCGCCGTTACCGACGGCACACAACGCCTCACGCAATCGCTCGGCCTGCGGGTGGTACCCCTCGAACGAGAGGGACCAGCCTTCGGTGACCGATCGTGCGGGGGACAACGCCTTTACCAGGCGGGTCAGCAGCCTGGTCGTGCCATCGGTCCCGTTCAGGGTGAAGTCGGCACCGGTAGCGCGATCGCCGTCCCGAGACCGGACCACGATGCCGATGCCGTCGTGTCGGATGGCGTCGAAGGCATCCTCGTCGGCCAGGTCGGCGCCAATGTATATCGGCAGAAGCCTGCGATCTGTGGTGAGTTGGCCGACGATGCACCGCACCGCGTCGCCTCTGCCCCAGTTGACATCCGGGCTGAGGTCTACCACCTTGACACCGCGGTTAATTCCGTTGCGGTGGAGGAGACTGTCAGGGTCGAGCACTGCCAAACCGTGCGAACCGGCGTACCACAACCCGGGTATCCCCACCGTGGCTCTGATCTCGGACAGCGTGCGGCCGCTGATGACCGCGACGGGGCAGACGGCGCTCAGCGCACGCACTGTCCCGGCGACTCCCGGCGCCAACGTCGCGGCGGTGGGATCTGTGCCTGCGCAGGACAGCGCCCCATCGAGATCGATGAACACGACTGGCGTTCGGCAGGCGACGACCGAATCGATCTGGTCCAGGCTACCCAGGGCGTCGGGCAGCGCGCGGATACGGTGACCGGGCCGATCGGTGCCGGTGCCGGCGGCGTCTGCGATCACGCCGGCGACTCCCGCGGCGGGTAACTCTCGGTCATGACGGCTGTGCTCACTCCCGCACGACGATCACCGGTGCGGCGGACAGCTGTGCCACGGTGGAACTCACCGAGCCCAAGAGCAAACCGGAGAAGCCGCCCCGGCCCCGGTTGCCGACGATCACCAGTTGCGCCGTGCGGGATTCGGTGACCAGCCAGTGCGCGGGACGGTCGCACGGCAGTCTGCGCTCCACGTGGACATCCGGATGCCGCTCCTGCCAGCCGGCGAGGCGTTCGGCCAGCGTCTCGTGCGCTTGCTCCTCGTAGAGGTGCCAATCCATCTCGACTGCCGGGAAGACCGCGGTATCGCTCCACGCGTGCATGGCCACCAGGTCGACGCCGCGCAGCGACGCCTCTTCGAAAGCGAGCCGGGTCGCGGCTTCTGATGCGGGCGATCCGTCGACCCCCACCAGGACGGGGGCGTTGGCGTCCACGTCGCCACCGGCGCGAACGACCACAACGGGACAGTGGGCATGATGAAGCAGCCCGGCACCCACCGACCCGATCGGCAGGTGCCGGTGCGCGCCGGTTCCGCGATTTCCCACCACGATCATCGTCGCGTCCTTCGACACCTCGTACAGGGTGGGGATGACAGGTGAGGGCACGGACTCCGTGCGCACCGGGGGAACATCGGCATCACCGGCGGCGGCGTGGAAGATCTTTGCCGCCTGCTCGAGGACCTGCCGGGAGTTGTCGTCCTGCCACTCGGCGATCTCCAGCTGTGCCGTGGTGATCGGCCACGTCACGATGAGCGGTGCTATGACGTGGAGGAGGGTGACCGGCATGTGGCGCAGCGCGGATTCCCTTGCGGCCCATGCCACGGCCGCATCCGATGCCGGCGATCCGTCGACGGCGACCAGGATGCCGTATTTCTTTGTGGGCGTGGACATCGGGGTGCTCCTTCGCTGAATGTTGTTGACGTTCATCGTTTCGTGGATCCGATGCCGACCGATAGGGCAAAAAGTCATCACCGCGAAGCGGTCGTCGTGTGCTGCAGGAGGGTGAAGTAGTTTTCCTCTTCGGCAACGAAGTGCACGGCGAGCAACTCGTCCAGGCCGTACAGGCAGGCGAGCAGGTCCTCGTGCTGGGCTTCGCCGATCGCACCCTGCTCGTCGGCCACCGTCACGTGGGTGTGTAGTCGGCGCACCAACCGGTCGATCTCGGCGTGCATCCGGCTCATCGTCGCGGTGGCTTCCGGTCCTCCCAGCGGGGCTGCCAGTGCCGGATAGAGGCCGCGGTCTTCGGCGTGTTCATGCGGCAGGATGACCTGTTGGGCGAACGCGTCGGCGCGTCGCACCAGCGGCAGCGCCCCGGTGGGGTCGCCGTCGGACAGGCGGTGTGCGGCCGCACGGAAGACGCCCAACTCCCCGCGCATGCGGTCATGTTCCTCGGAGAAACGACGAAGCAGCGCTTCGGTATCAGGCGCCAAGACCGGTCCGCCGACATCAGGTGTGCGCAGCGCCCGTAATGCGTTGAGGATGACGGCCAGATCGATCATCTCCTGCAACAAAGCGCCGATGGTGGGCGGCAGCAGCCCCATCGCGGCCACACACATGGCCAGCAGGGACAACCCCATACCGATGCCGGCGCTCTGGATGGCGATGCGCCGTGCCCGACGCGCGATCAGCATCGCATCGGCCAGCCGGTCGATGCGCCCGGTCGCCAAGACGACGTCGGCCGTCTGCGAGCTTGCCGTCGAACCGAATCCGCTGAGCGCGATGCCGACCGAAGCCGCCGCGAGGGCCGGCGCATCGTTGACGCCGTCACCCACCATGGCCGTGACGGCTTTGGCCCGCTCGGCCCGCACGCCGGCCACCTTGTCGGCCGGGGTTTGCTCAGCCCGCAGTTGGTCGAGTCCCAGCACCGCGGCGATGTGTTCGGCAGGAGCGAGGCGGTCACCGGTCAACATGACCATGCGGTTGATGCCTGCCGCGCGCAATCGGCGCAGGGTTCGGGGTGCGTCCACCCGCAGCGGATCCTGCAGCAGGATGGCGCCGATCAATGCATCATCGGCTGATACCCATGCGATGACCGACCCGTCGAATGCCGCGCGGGTCAGTGCATTACCCGCCCACACCGATGGATTCGGCGGCAGCGACCGGTTGCCGACCGTCACCCGTGTCGCCTCTACGGTGGCCGTCGTGCCGGTCCCGGCATTCTCCACGACGTCATGCGGCATACCGAGGACGATGCCGCGGCTGTTGGCTGCCTCGACGATGGCCTGGGCCAGCACATGTGGCGAGAACCGGTCCGCGGTGGCGGCCAGCCGCAGCACGTCGGTCTCGGTCCACCCCGGCGCGGTGAGGACCTCGGATCCGATCGGTCGGCCGGTGGTGAGTGTCCCGGTCTTGTCCAACACCAATGTGGTTGTCCGCCCGAGGGTTTCCAATGCGCCACCGCTGCGGACGATCACGCCGATCCGGGCTGCCCGCGACAATCCCGACACGATCGCCACCGGAGCCGCGAGCAACAGCGGGCAGGGTGTGGCGACCACCAGGACGGCGACGGCACGTTCGGCCGATCCGCTGAGCAGCCACGCGGCACCGGCCACTGCGAGTGTCAACGGTAAGAACCAGGCCGCGATCCGGTCAGCGAGGCGGACCACGGGTGCGCTTTGGGCGGCAGCTTCCTGGGCCAACCGTACGATGCCGGCGTAGGTGCTGTGTTCGGCGGTGGCCGTGGCCCGAACCTCGATCGGCGCGCCGGCGTTGACGGCCCCGCTGCGGACCGCATCACCGGATTGGCGTTCGGCATAGACGGATTCGCCGGTGAGCACCGACTCGTCCAGTGTCGCCGCGTCGGAGCAGATCAATCCGTCGATGGGGACCACCTCGCCGGGGCCGACGATCAGCCGGTCGCCGGCGAGGACATCTTGCAGCGGCACAGTCGTCACACCATCGGGGTCGATGCATCGCGCGTGCGGTGGCACCCGGTCGGTCAGCGCGGTGAGGTCGCGGCGGGCACGCCGTTCTGCCGCGGCGTCCAATGCACGCCCGGTGGCAAGCATGACGGCGATCAAGGCACCGGCGAGGTGCTCACCGATCGCGAGCGTGCCGACCAGGCTCAGCACGGCGATGATGTCGGCCCCGAATCGGTGATGCCGTATCGCGGTGATCACCCACCACGCCGCCGGTGCCAGGGCCACCAACGTCCCGGCACTCCAAAGATTCTGGGCCAGTGCGGGTTCGTCCAACCACCAAGAGATCCCGCCGCTCGCCAGGGCGACGAGCGTGATCACCAACAGCGCGGCGGGAACGCGTCGGGCAGCCTGCTCGGCCACCGCCTTCCAGCGCATCGTCACGGCGCGGCCGCGCCCGCCACTGCGGGCTGCGTCGATTGTCGCTCGGCAGCATGTTTGACGGCGAGCAACAGGCGGCGATTGAGGGCAGAGATCATCGGGCCGCCCAGTGCCGTCACGAGAAACTCGGCTGGATGCCGCAATCCGACCCGGGTACGCACGAGCAAGCGGCACCGGTCATCCCAGCGCGGCGCCAGGTGGATGGACCACACCACCTCCCATGGGGCCGATGGCGGGGCTCCGCGCAGCACGATCACCGCATCGGGGGTCACGTCGACCACGGATAACGCGATACCGTCGCGCGAACCGTAACGGCCGGGCGGGACCAGCCAAATCACATCGTCGACCGCGAGTTTCCCGTCGCCGTCGGCGTGCAGCCGCCGGAGCACCGACGGCCACACCTGTTCGACGGGCCGGTCGACCCACACGCCCTCGGTCGTCGTCACCCGCGGGGCGCGCAGCCGTTCGTCACCGGTGAGTGCCGAACCGCACTCATCCTTCGTCGTACCCCAATTGCGCCAGTAGCGCCGCGCCCCGTAGAGCAGCACCGCCAACGCTCCCAGTCGCGTCAGGTTGATCCTCATGGGTACACCATGGCGCGACGGACCGGCCGGCCACTAGGGCCACTGGTCCCACACTGGAAAGCCTCGCCGGGAAAGGACTTCTTTCCCTAGTGCGGTCGCAGCGTGTGTAGTCGGATGGAGCTATGAATACTCCCGGTGCGTGGTGCCCGCACGCTGATGGCGACGATCGTGGCAAGCACTGGACCATCGACGTGCGCTTCGACGAATACCAGGGACAGACCCGCGCTCGTGCTGAACTGCACCGGCCGGGCAGGACATCGACCGGCGTGGGGTTCAGCCGGGTCGGGAACCGTAATCCCAGGCTCGTCCCCATCGACGACGAACTGGCTGCCGCACGCGCCCTGGCCGATCTGGCGAGCCGGTTGACCGCCGCAGGCGCACATGACATGGATTCGGTCACCGGCACACCCTGAAGGGGCCAGTGTCGTCGGCGGCCGCGGCACGTGGTTCGTGCTTGTCGTGCGCTGTTCCTGAGCGTCTTTCGGTGCGGACCGTTCCGGCCGAGCGCGGCGTCGTGCCGCGCGACTTCGCCATCAGTCCGGTCGCAGCTCGATTGTCCAGCAGCGAACGGTCAGCCCCGACAGCTTTGATCACCTGGGCCAGTTGCATGTTCCTGATGTCCTTCAGGAGATATCCTCTGGCACCCGCCAGGCTGGCATCCAGCATGCCTTGTTCTGAGGTGTAGAAGGTCAGCATCAGGCAGCGGAGTGCCGGCAGCTGTGCGAGCAGGTTCCGGCACAGCTCGATGCCGTTGCCGTCCGGTAGCCGCACGTCGAGGACCGCCACGTCGGGCCGGGCGGCGGGAACCAACGTCATGGCTTGTGCCACCGAACCGGCCTCGCCGACGACGCGCAGTTCGGGGTCGGTGCTGAGCAGGTCGATCAACCCGCGCCGGACCACCTCGTGATCGTCGACGAGGAACACCCGCAAGACCCCAGACTCTGCGGCATTATCCGCACTCATGGTGCTGATGTCAGCGGGCTCTCGCGGGCGTGGCGGCGGAATATGGCAGGCGGTGATCATGACGCGCTGCCCACTCAGCGCACCGAAACTCGTTCGCCGGTCACCAGCTGGATCTCCGACGCGGTCGCGGCGTAAAGCTTGCCGGCGATATCCGACAACGCCCGTGCAATGGCGAGATTCTCGCCGACCTCTGCGGGGAAGTGATCTTCCGGGTCGAGGGTAGTCCGGCCGCGGCCGATGAGTTCGCCGTCCTCCCAGTCCATCCGGGCAACTGCCGTGGTTCCTTCGCCAACCCGATCCACGTCGATCTTGACGGTCAGATTGTCGATGTGTTTCTTGGAATGCTTGTGGCCCATGCCATTTCCTTTCGAGTAACTGGCTCGTAGGCTCAGTGATTGACAGTAAGGACTTCGGCCAGCGGCCGGCGCGGGGTCGGGGGCGGAGCTTCCTCGTCGGCGGGTACGCTGCCCACCCTGATCAGTATCTCGGGCAGCGCACGGCCCGTGAGCGAGCTGACGACATCTCTGCCGGCCGGGGTCTCGGTCAGATGGGTCAGTGTGCACGTCGCGCGCCCGTCCATGGTGGCCGTCAGCAGCAACGCGGACAGTGCTTCGCCGCAGCGCAGTACGTCGTGTCGGGTGTCGTCGAAGGCGGACAGCACCACGACCAAGGAGCGGTCTTCTGGTACCTCGCGCCGTTGCTCTTGGTGGTGGGCGACCGGGAAGCGGCGGCCGACCGCGACCCGGTCCTGTTCGGGAGCTGAGACCAACGCGCTGTGGGGTATACCGGTGGTTGGGTCGAAAGATGTAGTCCACCAATCTAATTCAGCATGGTAGGCGGAGTCGTATAGCCGCGCGGCCTCGGTGCCGGCCGCGGCTTCGACGAGAGCCGGTCGGGCGTCGTCGCCGAGGACATCGACAATGGCGGCATCGGCCACGGCGTGCCGCAGCGCCGTCTCGACAGCATCGGGGTTCTCCGGGGCGGCGAATGGGAGTCGATCCGTGTGGCGCCGGCTGATGGCCTGCGCCCGCAGGTGGTGGCCCTCGGTGACGTATTCCATCGGGGCGAAGTCGATCGAGGCGAGATGACGGTGGTCGTTGGGGTTGGGGAAGCGGTCGACGAACGACGTCCATCCCGCGGCTGCCATGGCCACTTGCAGGTGGTCGAGCACGGCACCGCAGCTGATCAGGGCCTGGCGGCCCGCGGAATCGGACCTGACCAGCCGGCTGACATCGAGATGGAGTTCCAGCGTGCCCGCATCGGCGATCCAACGCCACGGCTGGCTGTTGTGAATCGACGGAGCCCGGCATGCCAGGCGCACCGCCTCCTTGAGCACGTCGGTGCTCACCGTGGTCTGCGGCATGAAGGCTCCCTTCATCGTCGTTGTCGGCACGTCTTTCACCCTGGCGTCGATGCGAGGCACGCGTAAGGGCCATAGGTCCCACAAATCGTGGAGCTCGCGGCAGCCGTGACGAACAGAGTCTTTGGGCCCTGAACAACGAGGACCATCGGCGCACCACCCGGGTCCCTCGACCGCTGTCGGTGGCCGGCGCCGGCGGCCAGCATGGTGGATATGCAACCAGCACCTGACGCCGCGGCCGTTCACGAAACCCACACCGGTGTCGTGGTGATGGTGGGGGACCGGGCGTTCAAAGCCAAGAAACCGGTGGTTACCGACTTCCTGGACTTCCGGACCGTCGAGGCTCGTGAGGACGTCTGCCAACGCGAGATTCAGCTGAACCGGCGGTTGGCACCGTCGAGCTATCTGGGAGTCGCGCACTTCAACGGTCCACAGGCCGGCTCTGCGGAGCCGGTGATCGTGATGCGCCGGCACCCTGATTCGATGTGCCTGGCCACCATGGTCAGCGGCGGACGCTCGGTGACTGCGGAGTTGGACCGGATTGCCGCGGTGCTGGCGGCTTTCCACCGCGACGCCGAGCGCGGTGGCGCGATCGACGCCTGCGCGACCGTGGCTGCCGTTGCCGAGCGCTGGCGCCAAAATCTCACCGAGTTGACCCGGTTCACCGGCGACATCCTGGCCCCTGACGCCGTCATGGAGGTCGAGAGGCTCGTCGAGCGGTTCATCGCGGGGCGCCAGCGCCTTTTCGCGCAGCGCATCGCGGATCGGCGGATCGTCGACGGTCACGGCGACCTGCTGGCCGCCGATGTCTTTTGCCTGCCCGACGGTCCGGCGCTGCTGGACTGCCTGGAGTTCGATGATCACCTGCGCTATGTCGACGGCATCGACGATGCCGCATTCTTGGCCATGGATCTGGAATTCCTGGGCCGCCGAGACCTCGCTGAGCACTTCATCGCGCAGTACGGCATGCTGGCCGGCGACCAGGCGCCGCAGGCGCTGACGGACTTTTATATCGCTTACCGCGCCGTCGTGCGGGCCAAGGTGGACTGTATCCGGGTACAGCAGGGCAAGCCGGAGGCACGCGCCGACGCCCGCCGGCATCTTGACATCGCGCTCGCCCATCTCATGGACGGCGCGGTTCGGCTGATCATCGTCGGCGGGGGTCCGGGCACCGGGAAGTCAACGCTGGCGCAGTCGCTGGCGGGTGAGATCGGGGCGCACGTCGTGTCGACCGATGGCGTCCGCCGGGAACTTCAGCGCGCCGGACGCATCGGCGGGGCGACCGGAGCCTTGCACGGCGGGCTGTACACCGCCGAGAACGTCGACATCGTCTATGACGAGGTACTGCGGCGGGCCCGGCTGTTGCTGGACGACGGTTACAGCGTGATCCTCGATGGCACATGGCGCAATCCCGAGCACCGCGCGCAGGCTCGCCGACTCGCCGCCCGCTGTGCGGCAGCGATGTTGGAGTTCGTCTGCACCACAACGCTCGCCGATGCCAAGGCGCGCATCTCGGGACGCGGAGTGACGTCGTCAGATGCGACGGCGGAGATGGCGGCCCCCTTGGCGGTCGATGCCGACTCCTGGACCGGCGCGCACCGCATCGACACCACCAAGCCGATACAGGACAGCATCGCCGAGGCGCGAAAGCTGTGCTGTGTCACCATCTGACACCCAGCCCGCAGAACACGCCAGTCGGAAGGATCCCCACGCATGAAAGCTCTTGTCTACCAAGGTCCCGGGCGACGGTCGTGGCAGGAAGCGCCCGATCCGCGAATCCAGAGTCCGACCGACGCGATCGTCCGGGTCGATGCGGTCACGATCTGCGGTACCGATCTGCACATCTTGAAGGGTGACGTCCCCGAAGTCGAGGCCGGTCGAATCCTCGGTCACGAGGCGGTGGGCACCGTCACCGCCGTCGGCTCCGCGGTCCAGAACCGCAAGGTCGGTGATCGTGTCCTGGTGTCATGCATCAGCGCGTGCGGGCGGTGCCGTTACTGCCGGGACGGACGCTATGGGCAGTGTCTCGACGGCGGGGGCTGGATCCTGGGGCACTTGATCGACGGCACCCAAGCCGAGTATGTCCGGGTTCCGTTCGCGGACACGTCCACCCACCCGGTCCCGGCCGGGGTGACCGACGATCAAATGCTCATGCTTGCCGACATCCTGCCCACCTCCTACGAAGTGGGGGTGCTCAACGGAACGGTCCGGCCAGGGGATGTCGTCGCCATCGTCGGAGCCGGCCCGATCGGCTTGGCCGCCATCCTCACCGCGCGGTTGTACAGTCCCCGCACCATCGTCTCGATCGACGTGGCTGACTCACGATTGGAGGCGGCGCGCAAGTTCGGCGCAGACGTCATCGTCAACCCCGGCACTGAATCGCCACGCGCGGTGATCGATTCACTGACCGACGGGCTGGGTGCGGATTGCGTGATGGAAGCCGTCGGCGCGCCCGGCACGTTCGAGGAGTCGGTCCGGTTGGCCCGAGCGGGCGGCCACATCGCGAACATCGGGGTGCATGGCGCGCCCGCGACGCTGCACCTGGAAGACATCTGGATCAAGAACCTGACCATCACGACGGGGCTGGTGGACACGTACTCCACCCCGACGCTCATCGACCTGGTCGCTGCGCACCGTATCGACACCGCGCCGATGATCACCCATCGATTCACCTTCGACGAGTTCGAAGAAGCCTACGACGTGTTCAGCCGGCCGGCCCAGACGGGCGCGCTGAAAGTGCTGCTGGCGGCATCGAAATGAGCACCTCAGTGACACCGGCGCGGACAGCGGCAGACACCGGCGCTCTCGTCCGGAGCCTTGCCGATATCCGACTCGTCGACGCCGACCAGGCCGGCGGGAAGGGCGCCAATCTGGGGGAGCTCATCGCCGCGGGATTACCGGTGCCGCCCGGCTTCGTCGTGACCTGTGACGCCTACCGTTCCTCGATGCGTGCCGGTGGTGTCGACGCCGAACTGGCTGCCCTGCACCATGAGGCGTTGGGAAGTGTCGACGACCCGGCACGTCTGGACGAACTGTGCCGGCGCATGCGCGATGAGGTGCGTAGTGGCAACCTGACCGCGGACCTCCGTGACGCCGTCGTGGCGGCATACCGCGCTCTCGGACCGCATGTCGTGGTGGCGGTTCGTTCGTCGGCAGCAGGCGAAGACGGCAGGGATGCGTCGTTCGCCGGCATGAACCGCTCGATTACCAACATCACCGGCGAGCAGGACCTCATCGACGCGGTGGCCGGCTGCTGGGCGTCACTGTTCACCCCGAGAGTGCTCACCTATCGGGCCGCGCGCGGTTTCACCGAAGCCCCCGAGATGGCGGTCGTCGTTCAGCGCATGATCTCCGCGGATCGGGCGGGTGTTGCGTTCACCGCCGATCCCAGCACCGGAAACCGCGATCATCTCGTCATCGAAGCAGCGTTCGGACAAGGCGAAGTCGTGGTATCCGGGAAGGTGCAACCCGACACCTACGTCGTCGACAAGGCCACCGGGCGGGTCGTCGATACCCGAATCGGCGTCAAACCGTTCAAGATCGTGCGCGGTGACGACGGGCGTGACGCGGTGGTGGAACTGGATGCCGACCATGTCAACGCTCAGGTCCTCTCGGAGACGGATCTGCGCCGCATCACCGAACTGGCGATCGCCGCCGAACGGCATTATCGGGACCCGCAGGACATCGAGTGGGCGATCGAGGGTGAGGCCGTATGGCTGGTGCAGGCCAGGCCGATCACCACCCTGGGGCCGGCGCCGACGGCAACGCCCGATGAGCATCCGGCGCGTGACGGTGTACTCCTCAACGGTTTACCCGCCGCGCCGGGCACCGCCAGCGGCCGGGTGCGGGTGCTGCAAACCCCTGCGGATGGTTCCTTGCTGCGGGACGGGGAGGTCCTGGTGGCGCCGATGACCAACCCCGACTGGCTGCCCACCATCCGTCGCGCTGCCGCAGTCGTCACCGAAAGTGGCGGAATGACCTGTCACGCGGCGATCGTGGCTCGCGAGCTGTCGGTGCCGTGCGTGGTGGGCGCCCGGTCGGCGACCACGCTGCTGCAGACCGGCGCCATGGTGACCGTCGACGGCACACACGGCCAGATCCGCGACACCGGTCCGGCCGCACCGGTCGCGGTTGTCACCGCTGCGGCCGGCGGATCGGTGTCCTCGGCCACGCCGGTCACCGCCACCCGGATCTATGTGAACCTGGCGATGCCCGACACCGCTGAGACGGCGGCCGCCGCCGATGTGGACGGCGTCGGACTGCTCCGAGCGGAGATGATGCTGACCGACGCGCTCGGGGGCCGGCATCCGCGGGCACTGATGGCTCGCGGCGAGCAGTCCACGTTGATCACCGCGATGACCGACGCCATAGGCCGGATCGCTGCCGCCTTCGCGCCCCGCCCTGTCATCTACCGGGCCACCGATTTTCGGAGCAACGAGTTCCGCAACCTCTCCGGTGGAGAAGACTTCGAACCGGTCGAGCACAATCCGATGATCGGCTACCGCGGTTGTTACCGCTATGTCAAAGAACCGGACTTGTTTGCGTTGGAACTGACCGCACTTACCGAGGTTCGGGATCGCTACCCCAACGTGCACTTGATGGTTCCGTTCGTGCGCACCCGCTGGGAACTCGACGAATGCCTGCACCTAGTGGATGATTCGCGGCTTGGCAGGCAACACGGATTGCACCGGTGGATCATGGCCGAGGTCCCGTCGGTGGTGCACTGGCTTCCCACCTACATCGGCATGGGCATCGACGGGGTTTCCATCGGCAGCAATGACCTCACCCAGCTGATGTTGGGAGTGGACCGCGACTCGGAGACCTGTGCCGAGGTGTTCGACGAAACCGACGCCGCGGTGCTGGACGCCATCGGCCGCATCGTCTCCACCGCTCGCAGATTCCATATCCCGTCCTCGCTGTGCGGTCAGGCGCCGTCCACCAACCCTGCGTTCGCCGAGCATCTCGTGCGGATGGGAATCACGTCGATCTCGGTGAACCCGGACGCCGTAGCCAGGACGCGTCGTGCGGTGGCTGCGGCCGAGCAGCGCCTGCTGCTCGACGCGGTCCGGTATCAGGCCGACAACCCGGACGGAGATCAGCCGAAATGACCGATAAGCCAAAGCCTGTCGTGGTCGGAGTCGACGGCTCGATCACCTCCTTGCATGCCGCACGCTGGGCCGGCGCGCTCGCCGCCCGGCTCGGCGCGCCCCTGCAGATTGTGCACGCCAAACCGTACGCCGCGCACAACCTGACCGATGCCATGGCCGCCGTTCGCGCCGCGTACATCGAGGTGCAACAAGAGGCGGCGCCGAGGATCCTGGAGGCAGCCGCAGGCCGGGTGCGCAACGCGTATCCCGATCTGGAGATCACCACCACCTCTTCGACCGATCCGGTGGAGGAGACGCTGCTGGCCCTGAGCCGGCGTGCACGCCTGCTCGTGTTGGGCGGCGACGACATCGCACCGGCGTCGGCCCTGCTGGTGGGTTCGCTCACGCTGGAGATGACAACCCGCGCCGAGTGCCCCGTCGTCGCATGGCGCGGCGAATCACTGCACCCGACAACACAACCTATTGTGGTGGGAGTGGACGGATCCAGCTGCGCCGCTCTTGAGCATGCATTCGAATTGGCGGACGTGCTGGGTGCCCCGTTGCGGGTGGTGCACGCCTGGTCCACCCGGATGCCGCCCGGTGAGGTGTCCATTCCCTTCCTGATCGACTGGGAAGCGCTGGAAACTCTGCAGCACGAGGAACTCGCCCGTGCCGTCGAACCTCACCGCCGGTCCCATCCCGACGTGGAGGTCAGCCTGGTCGTCGATCCGTCCAAGCCGCGCCGGGCGCTGCTGCAACGCCTGGACGATGCGCAACTCGTGGTTGTCGGGGCCCGTGGCCGCAACACGGTCGCCGCCACAGTGCTCGGGTCGACCAGTCTCAACATGCTGCACCACTCGCCGGTGCCGGTGCTGGTCTGCGGGCCGAAAAGCAACGACCGGTGACCGAGCTCCCTACCCGGCGACGAGGCGATGACGTCGCCACGCCGCCCGCGGGCCAACTGGGCGCCGACCAGGCCGCCGCGCAGCCGCTGGAGACGGTGTTCGCCGCCGTGGACGCCACCGCAGCGGGGTTGACGTCGGACGAGGTGCTGCTGCGGCAACAGCGCTTTGGCCCCAACGCGGTCCGGACCCACCGGGTCAGTGCGGTGGCTGTGCTGATCCGCCAGCTGCGCAGCGCCCTGCTGCTCCTGTTGGCCGCGACCGCGGTCATGTCATTCTTTCTCGGCGACCCCACCCAGGCAGTCATCATCGGGGTCATCTTGCTGGCGAGCATCGGCTTGAGTTTCGTCAACGAGTACCGCGCCGAACGCGCTACCGCGCAGCTGCATTCGCAGGTGCACCACTTCGCCTTGGTCCGCCGCGACGGCCAGTTCGTCAAGGACAGCGTGACGCATCTGGTGCCGGGGGACGTGGTCCGGTTGACGCTGGGTGAGGTGGTCTCCGCCGATATCCGGCTGTCGGATGTCGACGGATTGGAATGCAACGAGAGCATTCTCTCGGGTGAATCCACCCCCGCGCAGAAGTCCGCCGACCCCGTTCACGATGCACGCGGTCTGGCGGATTACGCGAACCTGGCCCTGATGGGGACCGTCGTCACCGCCGGTGAAGCGGTGGGCGTGGTGTACGCGACTGGGGAGCACGCGCAGTTCGGGCAACTCGCGGCGGGACTGGGGGAGCGGCACCCCGAGACGGACTTTCAACGTGGCCTGCGCAAGTTTTCGTACTTGCTGCTCTGGGTGGCGTTGACGCTCACCGCCTTCATCCTGGGCGTCAACATCATGCTGGGGCGCCCGCTCATCGATTCGGCCCTGTTCGCACTCGCTATCGCGGTGGGCATCACACCGCAACTGCTGCCCGCCGTGGTCAGCACCAGCCTGGCCACCGGCTCACGTCGGCTCGCCGCGCAGCACGTGCTGGTGAAGCGGTTGGTGTGCATCGAGGACCTCGGCGATATCGACGTGCTGATCACCGACAAGACCGGCACGCTGACGAACGGGCGAATCAGCTATATCGGTGCACTTGATTGCCATGGGGCACAGGACCTCACCGTGTTGCGCCACGGTCTGCTGGCCAGTGATGTCGACGAGGCCGGCGGCGCCAGCGGTAATCCGCTGGACGCCGCTCTGGCCGAGGGCGCGGTTGGTTCCGTGACGCTCGGCGATGTACGTCGAGTTGCCACCCTGCCCTTCGACCACGTTCGGCGGGCCACCTCGGTGCTCGTGGACGACGATGAGCGGCGGCTCATCATCAAGGGCGCTCCGGAACAGGTTCTCGAACGGTGTGCGGTGCTGCCCGACGGTGCGCAAGCCACCCTGGACAGCCTGTTCGGCGACGGCCGCCGTGTGGTGGCCGTCGCGAGCCGGCCGGCACCCGAGCTCAACCTGCTCACCGCCGCCGACGAGTGCGGTTTGACCCTCGAGGGTTTCCTGTGCTTCGCCGATGAGCCCAAACCCGCTGCCGCCGAATCGCTCCAGGCTTTGGCCACGCTGGGTATCGAGGTGAAGGTTGCCACCGGCGACAATCCTCGGGTCGCCGAGAAGGTGTGCGCCGACCTCGGATTGCCCACTCGCGGCACGATCACCGGAACCGAGCTGCAGAGCCTCGCTCCGGATGAGTATGCCGCAGTCGTGCAGAACAACACGATCTTCGCCAGAATCTCACCCGAGCAGAAGGCGGCTCTGATCGTTGCGGCCAGACGCACCGGCCGATCGGTGGGATTTCTCGGCGACGGGGTGAACGATGCGCTCGCACTTCATGCCGCCGACGTGGGCATTTCGGTCGACACGGCCAGCGATGTCGCCAAGGATGCTGCGGACGTGGTGTTGATCGAGAAGGACCTGAGCGTGCTGGCCGCCGGTGTGGCTGAGGGACGACGCATCTTCGCCAATACCATCAAGTACGTATTGATGGGCACGTCAAGCAATTTCGGCAATATGTTCAGCGCGGCGGCCGCCTCGTCGATTCTGCCGTTCCTGCCCATGCTGCCCAGCCAGATCCTGCTGAACAATCTGCTCTATGACAGTTCGCAACTGGCCATTCCCACCGACCGCGTGGACGCCGAGCAGCTGCGTGCGCCGTCGCATTGGAATATCGCCTTCATCAGACGGTTCATGCTGACGTTCGGCCCGGTCAGTTCGCTCTTCGACTTCCTCACCTTCGGTCTGATGCTGGGCGTGCTGCACGCCGCACCGCCGGAGTTTCGCACCGGATGGTTTGTGGAATCGCTGGCCACCCAGACCCTGATCATCTTCGCCATCCGTACCAGACGGATTCCGTTCGTCCGTAGCAGGCCGGGCGGGCTGTTGACGTTGTCGACGGCGTCCGTCATCGCCGCCGGTATCGCCATCACCTACTGGCCGCCTGCCCGGCAGCTCGGCTTCACCCCGCTGCCCTGGCAGTATTTCGCGGCGTTGGCCGGCCTGACGCTGGCCTACCTGATCCTGGTCGAGATCACCAAGTCGGTGTTCTACCGGGAACCTGTCGGAGCCCCGGCCGGGCGAACCCGCGGCGCCGAGAACCGGATACATCGTCGCGCCGCTCGGTTCAGCCATCACGGCAGGCTGTAGGCGAAGGACTGATGCTTCCCAGGTTGGGGACCAAAGACCGTACCGGGGCGTCGGATGCGCGCCTAGCGTGAAGGTGACCGCAGTCGTCCAGCCAGCCGGAAGTGCATCATGACCCCCTCGTCGAAGTCCTCATCGCCATCGCTGCCCATCGTCGTGGGGATCGACGGATCCAAGTTCGCTCGGCGGGCCGCGTTCTGGGCCGCTGAGGAAGCGGTGAGCCGCCAGGTCCCGTTGCGATTGATCTGTGTCGTGGAGGCTGACGAGGCCGACCCGGATGTGGCGACCGCGGAGGCAGCCGGTGCGCTGCGGTCGGTCGCCGAGGCCCTGAACGCCAGCGGACTGCAAGTCAAGGTAGAGACCGACATCCTGCAAGGCGATCCGGTCGACGTGCTCGCCGAAGCGTCGCGTTCGGCGGGGCTGATATGCCTGGGCTGGAGGGGGACTCACGATTCCGGACCGGGACGCCGGGGGTCGACAGCTGCGCTGGTGACGCAGGCGGCCGAGTGCTCCGTGGCGGTCGTGCATCGCCGGCATGCGCGTGAGGCGGTGGGACCGCACCGGTGGGTCGTGGCCATCCTCGATGACCGGCCCCACCCGCGGGCCATCCTGCAGAAGGCGATCGACGAGGCCACCCTGCGCGACGCCTCGATTTTGGCGCTCACCCCGTGGCCCGCGGAATCAGAGCGTTCCGAGTACATCAGAGCCAAGATCGAGTCTTATCTCGGTGAGCGCGGCCCGGACGCAGGCGCCCTGGTGTGTGTGCTGCCCAGGCCGAGCGATGTCACAGATCTGCTTGCGCAGAGTGCCGACATCGACCAGCTCGTCATCGCCCAGGCCGACGACCCGCAGCTGATCGCCCAACTCGTCGACCCGTCGACCGCGGCGATTCTGCGTGGCACCGAGTGCTCAATACTGGTCTTGCGGGATCGCGCCTAGTGTCCTGAGTCGTTAATTTGTCTTCTCTTGTTAGCATGGGTGATGCCGTCGCCGCATGCCGTCGAAATCGTGTTGTCCGAGGATGAGCGCACCGAGTTGGAGGGCTGGGTCCGTCGACGGAACAGTGCCGCGGGACTGGCGCTG
>NZ_JAPFPY010000038.1 GCF_026240945.1 Mycolicibacterium sp. J2 | reverse complement strand
ATCGTCGCACCGTCGGTGTCTCGGTAGAGCGCGACTGCGTCCCGTTTGAACTCGTCGGGATAATTTTTCCTTGCCATCGTGGACCGATCATCTCGCTTCCCCCGCCAATCTTGCGGGATTCAGCGTGTCCAACACTCGGGGTCAAGGCCCGAGATCTTGCCTGCGTAGCGCTGTGCGACGGCAGCGGCGAACTTGGCGTACGCGTCGGGATCGGGGTGACCGTTGGCGATGTTGCCGGCCCAGGCCGGCGTCTGGTTGAGAACGCCGAGGATGCCCATTCCGCGGTCGGCGGCGGCCTTGACGATGTAATCGGTCTTGGCCCAGTCATAACTGGTGGAGTTGAGCGGCTGGACGCTGCGCCAGAACACGCCGATGCGGACATTGGTGACCCCGATGGACAGCATCTTGTCCAACGTCTTGTCGATGTCGGCATTACTCATGCTGTAGAGGTTGGACTCCGCGACGCCGATCGTGGTCGAGGAGTCGTCGATGGTCGCGGTGTTGATCACCTCGTACGAGGCGTGCCGCATGGTGGGCAACAGGAATTGGCTTGAGGTTGCTGCGAATAGCGATATCGCAACGACCGCAATCGTGGACCGGATGGCGATGCGCCGTATCGGTCTCCGGGCATGGTTCATCGCGGCAACTCCTGTTCTGACGGTTGAGGGGTCCGAGCACCTGGCTGAAGACTGCTCCAAAATTTACGGGCCTGCTAGCAAATCGGCAAAATTTAGAAAAACAGGCTTTGAGCTGGGATTTGTTACCCGGAAGTAGGCGGATCCAGCAAATGGTCTAATGAGTATGCCATTTATCAAAACGTTACTCATAAGCCGTGTTATGGCAAGCAACGCCGCGACACGCCGAGAGGTTCGCGTTGCCAGACTAAATTTCTGATCGATCTGGCGAAATATGTTGTAGCGCAACAGTTTTAGGCACAACCGCGGGCCGGGGCTGGGCCGGTCGCAGTTGGAACGCTTCCGTACCTTGCATATCGGCAAATTTTGGTGCCGCGTCCGCCGATTGGCGGACAAGCGCGATATTTACATTCTGGACAATATTTCCCGGCCCTGCCGCGGGATTGCGATTCGCAACCGCCGGGGCTGGCTCCTGGGCAATTTGCAGGTAGTGAGGCCGTGCGAGGGCAATACTCTCAGAGTTGCTTTAGACTATTCTTAGAATTCTTACTTTTGCCACAATGATCCGCGGCGGCACCGGGCCGGTCGAAATGGTGGTGTGCCCCGAGGTTGGCGTCGGCGCGTGCCGTGCTCGGGGAGCGGTCCGGCCGGATCGCGCGCAGCGCCAGCCGTTGACCCGGTTGCCTCGGAGCGCGACAGTGATCATTCGGCCGAACAGCCAGCTCAGCACCCTGCGCCAGAGGCGGGCGGCAGTTGCGGGACCTGCCCGGCACGAGCGGCCGCATGGGGTGCAGTTGTTCCGAGACCGTTTGTCGGGTACCGAAGCCGACACCCGCGTCCCAAGCCAGGACGACCTTTCTCGGGGGGAATTCGTATTCGGCTCCCACGGGTCCGACCGCCGGGCGGAGTTCGCCGGGCCCGCGGTGGCAGTGCAAACATCCGGCCAGCCGGCCGGGGTGGTGAGTTTTACTGCCGCCGCAGCGTGCGTGCATGTAGCGATTGACGGTTCTCGCCGGCCCCGTGGCCGTCGAGACTGCCGCCGCATAGGGGAACAGTGCGATCGGGGCCGAAATGGCGAACCGGGGCGGCGGTGTGCGGGCTTTGCTTGAAGCAGATCTGATCATCGACGCGATGTGGTGGACGGCCCGGGCCGACAACCCGGCCGCGACGGCGGCCATTGTTACCCTTGCGCACGTGTCCGATGAGAACGAGCCTGAAGGCGAGAACCCCGAAGGCGGGAATGTAGCCGAGGATGCCGCGGCCGACGTCGAGCAGGCGAAGTCCGGTTCGAATTTCGGGCCCGGGGTGCTGGCCACGGTCGCGATGCTCGTGGCCATCGCGACGCTCGGCGCGTCCGCGTGGATGTGGCGCAATCCCACCCAGCCCGACACCCCGGCTCCCGCCGAGGCTGCGACACCGACCTTGTCCGACGCCGAGAAGAACGACGCCAAGACCAAGCTGTGCGCTGCGTTCGAACTCGTCCGGGCCGGTGTGGCCAACAGCAGCGCCCTGCAGGCGCCCGGCGGTGATGCGGATGTCTCCGGTGCGCTCGCGGTGGCGGCCAACGCCCGACTGGCCCTCTACGGCGGGGGCCAGTATCTCTTGGCCCGCATCGAGCCGGCGGCACCGCCGGACGTCGCGGACGCGGCCCGCAAGTTCGGTAACACCCTGATGGACATCGGCGCCGCAGCCATGGCGCAGGTTCCTAAGAGCGACCCGGGCCAGGATGCCCGGCTCAAGGACGCCGACGCCCAGAACGCGGCGGTCGAGGAGCTCTGTAAGTAGTAGCCCCGGCCATTCCGCCGACCGGCGGGTGGGTGCTACGCGCCGCGGTCACATCGGCGTGAGAAAAATTCTCACGGATGTGTGGACAAGTCACATTACGTGTCATAGATTCACACGCAATGATCGAAGCAGCCGCACATCGGCCACCGCCGACCGCCGTTAATGTGAATTTTACACATCGGTGTGAGGCGTGACGGTGGACGCGAAAACCCGCCGTGACCGCATCGAGCAGCGGCTCCGCAGTGACTTCGAGGTCGGTTACGCCGAACTCGCCGCCGAATTCGACGTGTCCGAGATGACCATCCGACGCGACGTCGAGGCCCTCGAAGCGCTCGGCGTGCTGCGCCGCGTGGTGGGCGGCGCGATCGCCGTCAAAGGTAAGGACGCCGAGCCGTCGTTCGCGACACGGGTGGCCGACGCCGCCGAAGAGAAACGTCACATCGCCGACGCGGTCGCCGACCTGGTGAGCCACGGCGAGACGCTGATCCTGGACTCCGGCAGCACTGCGCTGGCGGTGGCCCGGTCGCTGCGTGGTCGCCGGCTCGGCCTGACGATCGTCACGCCGAGCATCCTGGTCGCCCTGGAACTCGTCGACGAGCCCGACACCACCGTCGTGCTGACCGGAGGCGAAGTGCGCCCCGGCGAACTGAGTCTGATCGGGCCGACCGCCGAGGACACGTTGGCCAATTACAACTGTGACACCTTCGTCATGGGCGTCGCCGGGATCGACGTCGACCGCGGAATCTCGGACTACCACCACGGGGAGAGCCGGGTGAAGCGCTCGGCCAGCCGCCGTGCCGACCGGGTCATCGTCGCCGCCGACAAGAGCAAGCTCGGCCGGGTCACCTTCGTCAGCATCGCCGCACTGGCCGATATCGGCGTCATCGTCACCGACGGCGAGCCCGACCATCCCGCCCTGGTCGCCGCCAGGGGAGCGGGCGTCGAGGTCATCTGCGTGGCAGGCGGCGCGGCATGAGTGACTACACCATCGGCGTCGACATCGGTACCACCGGCACCAAGACGGTGTTGCTGCACACCGGCGACGGCATCGTCGCCACCGCCGCGCGGGAAACCGCCCTGTATTCCACCGGACCGGGCATCGCCGAGGCCGACACCGCGCAGTGGCACCGCAACGTCGTCGAATCCATCCGCGAGGTGCTCGCATCGGCCGAGGTTCCCGCCGACGCCGTCGGAGCCGTCGCCACATCGGGCATGGTGCCCGCCGTCGTCCCGGTGGACCGAGCCGGAAAACCGTTGCGGCGGGCCATCCTCCAGAACGACGCGCGAGCACACCGCGAGGTGACCGCGCTGGCGGCCCAGCTGTCCGGTGTCGACCTGGTGACCCTGACCGGATCGGCGCTCACCCAGCAGTCGGTGGCCCCCACCACGGTATGGCTGCGCGAGCACGAACCCGAGATGTACGCCCGCACCGCGCACTGGGTCGGCTCCTATGACTGGGTACTCACCGCCCTCGGGGCGCCGTGTCACGTCGAGCAGAACTGGGCGTTGGAATCCGGGCTGTTCACCATCGACGGATCGATGGCCGACGCCGTGGTCACCGCCGCCGGGCTCGATCCGGGCACCCTCGCGCCCGTGTACCGCCCCGGGACCCGGGTCGGTGAGCTGAGCTCGCAGGCCGCCGAACTCACCGGCCTGCGGGCGGGTACCCCCTTGGTGGTCGGTGGGGCCGATCACGTGCTCTCCGCGTATGCGGCCGGTGTGAACCGGCCCGGTGACGCGTTGGTCAAACTCGGTGGCGCCGGGGACATCCTGGTCGCCAGCGACACCCAGGTGGTCGACGAGCGCTTATACCTGGACGCCCACCCGGTGCCCGGGCATTGGCTGCCCAACGGATGCATGGCCACCAGCGGCAGCCTGATCCGCTGGTTCCAGACGCTGGTCGGTGGGGCCGAACTCACCGCGCTCGACGACGAGGCCGCGCAGTGCGCCCCGGCCGAGATCCTGTGCCTGCCGTACTTCCTCGGCGAGAAGAGTCCGCTGCATGATCCCGATCTGCGCGGCACGTTCGCCGGCCTGCACCTCGGACATACCAGGGCCGACATGTATCGGTCGGTGCTCGAGGCGATCGCGTTCGGCTTCCGCCACCACGTCGACGTCTTCACCGATATCGGGGTCCCGTTGCGTCGGGTGATGATCACCAACGGCGGCTCGAAATCCACCCTGTGGAAGCAGATCCACGCCGACGTGCTGGGTCTGGAGATGCTGCCGGTGCGCGGGCATCCGGGGGCTTCGCTGGGCGCGGCGGTGATCGCGGCCATCGGGATCGGCGCACTGGCCGACTGGTCCGACGCCGCCCGGTTCATCACCCTGGACCCGCCGTATGTACCCGATCCGGCTCGCGCGGCGGTGTACGACACCGCCTACGCGACCTGGCGCGACCTCGGTGCCGCGATGGCGCCGATATCGCACCGCATGGCCAGAACCTCCCGATGATCACGAAAGGAACCGTGCCGCAATGAAAATCACCACCACCCCGACACCAGGGCGGAGGCGGCCGTTCGTCCTGGCCGTCCTCGCCGCCCTGGTGTCCGTGGTCGCACTGTTGCTGAGCGCCTGCGCCGGCAGCGGCGGCCCCGAGCAAGCCCAGGCCACCGGCACGGGCGAGGTCCCCAAGAACACGTCGGGCACCGTACGCATCCTGATGGAGAACGTCCCGGACAGTGACATCGTGAAATCGATGGTGTCCGACTTCAACAAGGACTACCCGGACATCAAGATCGACATCGAGCTGCTGACCTATGACCAGATGCGCGACAAGCTGGTGTCCTCCTTCCAGTCCAGCACCCCGAACTATGACCTGGTCGTGGTGGACAACCCGTGGATGGTGGACTTCGCCAAGGCGAAGTTCCTCCAGCCACTGGACGCCCGCATCGACAGCACCCCTGACTACGACGCGGCCGACTTCTTCAAGCCGCTCACCGACATCACCACTGTCGACGGCGTCCGCTACGCGGTGCCGTTCTACAACTACGCGCTCGGATACCTCTACAACACCGACGATCTGGCGCAGGCCAAGCAGACGGTGCCGACCACGTTGGACCAGTTGGTCAGCACGTCGAAGGCGCTCAAGTCCGGGGACCGCGCCGGCATCGCGATGCAGCCGCAGCGCGGCTACAAGATCTTCGAGGAGTGGGGTAACTGGTTGTTCGCCGCGGGCGGCTCCATCTACGGCCCCGACGGCAAGCCCACGCTCAACACCCCGGAGGCCAAGCGCGCCCTGGCCGCCTACATCGACACCTACAAGAACGCCGCCCCGCCCAACAGCCTGAACTGGAGCATGGACGAGGCGCAGCGCTCACTGGCCGCCGGCCAGTCCGCGTCGATGATCAACTACAACTGGCAGCTGCCGGCCGTCAACGAGCCCGGATCCGGCCCGTCGGCGGGCAAGTTCAAGCTGGCCACCATTCCCGGCGGCAAGCAGGTGCTGGGCTCGTGGAGCTGGGCCATCCCGGCCAACTCCGGTGCCTCGGACGCCGCCTGGGCGTTCGCCTCCTGGATCACGTCCAAGCCGCACGATGTCGCCCGCACCGAGAAGGGCGGCGCCGCGATCCGGCAGAGCACCCTGAAGGACCCGGCCGTGCTGAACGGCAAGTTCGGCGCGGACTACTACCAGACGGTGGAAAAGCTGCTGGCGAATTCCGCTCCGCTGAGCCAGGGCCCGAGCGGTGAGGAGATGATCCAGGCCGTCGGCACCGAACTCAACGAGGCGGTCGCCGGCACCAAGAGCGTCGATGACGCGCTGGCTGCCGCACAGGCCGCCGCCGAGAAGATCCAGGGCTAGCTCACCTCCCCCCAACGAGCTGGCCCCTTCGAAGAAACCGACCACCCCACGAAAGGAGCGATGACCATGGTGCAGTTCAAACACGGCATGGTCGCCCCCCTGATCGCCCTTTTCGTCGGGGTGGTCGGTTTCCCTTTGGCCTACGCCTTCTACCTGAGCGTCACCGCTTACAAGCTCACCGATCACGGCACGCCGAAACTGGTGGGCGCCAGGAACTACGTCGACACCTTCGGTGACGGCGAGTTCTGGCACGCGTTCGGCACCACCGCGCTGTACGTGTTGGTGGCCGTCGGGCTGGAACTGATCATCGGGTTGGCCATCGCACTGGCCCTCCAAAAGCAGCGCTGGGCCCGCGATCTCACTCGCTCCATGCTGCTGGCCCCGATGTTCATCACCCCCATCGCGGTCGGGCTGATCTTCCGCTTCCTGCTCAACGACCAACTCGGCGCCATCCCGCACCTGTTGCGCGTCATCGGTGTCGACTACGACTTCTTCGGTCCCGGCCGTGCCCTGTTCACCATGGCGTTCATCGATGTCTGGCAGTGGACGCCGTTCATGGTGCTGCTCCTGCTGGCCGGGCTGGAATCCATTCCGCGCCAACCGTTGGAGGCCGCTCGGGTGGACGGCGCGAACGGCTGGTATGTGCTGCGCAGGGTCACGCTGCCGCTCCTGGCGCCGGTTCTGGTGGTGGCCATCATGCTGCGGTCCCTGGACGCCATGAAGGTGTTCGAATACGTCTTCGCCACCACCCGCGGCGGTCCGGGCACCGAAACCGAGACGCTGCAGTACTTCATCTACCAAACCGGAATCCAGTTCTTCCGGCTGGGCTCGGCATCATCGATGGCCTTCGTGGTGCTGCTGCTGGTGCTCGCGGTGATCGTGTTTGCCTTCCGCCGAATGGAGAAGGCGCGAACGGACCAGGCAGGCCGGTCATGAAGAACCCTCTCGCGCTGACGATCTGCCGGGTGGCCCTGCTGTGGGCCGCGGCGATCACCGTCCTGTTCCCGATACTGTGGGTCGCGCTGGCGAGCGTGAAAACACCGCAGCAGCTCAATGATCCGTTCCTGCTGAGCTTCACCCCGGTGCTGGACAGCTGGCGTGCCGTGCTGTCCTCGGACATCCTGGGTGCGGCCGGACGCAGCGCCCTGGTCGCACTCGTCACCGTCGGCATCAGCGTGGTGGTCGGCAGCATGGGTGCCTACGCCATCGCGCGGTTCCGGGCCGGCGGCACCGCCACCCGGTTCGGCATGCTGGCAGCCCAGGTGCTGCCGCCCGCGGTCCTGGTGTTCCCGTTCCTCACCATGGCCTACGCGCTGCGCCTCAACGACACCGTGGTGCCGGTCATCTTCGCGCACCTGAGTTTCGTACTGCCCGTGGTGACCTGGTTTCTCATCGGCTTCTTCGAGGCGGTGCCGCGCTCCCTGGAGGAGCAGGCCCAAGTCGACGGCTTCACCCGCTTCCAGGCCTTTCGGATGGTGGTACTGCCCCAGGTGTATCCAGGCATCGGTGCCGCCGCCATCTTCGGTTTCACCCTGTCGTGGAACGACCTGTTCTACGGCCTCATCCTGGCGCCAGGAAAGGCCGCCATCCTGCCGGTGGCCATCGCCGGTTTCAACACCTTCCGTGGGGTACAGATCGGCTCGATGAGCGCGGCGATCCTCATCGCGGTGGTCCCCGTCGTCATCGCCAGCTTCTTCATCCAGCGCCGGCTCGTGCAGGGCATCAGCGGCGGCGCGGTCAAGTTCTAAAGATTGGTGAGCACAGCGTCATGGCTACAGTCCGCTTCTCCGGAGTCAACAAGTCCTACGGATCAACCACGATCGTCGAGGACCTGAATCTCGAACTGCCCGACGGCTCTTTCACCGTGCTGGTCGGACCGTCCGGGTGCGGCAAGTCCACCTCGCTGCGCATGCTCGCCGGCCTGGAATCCGTCACGTCGGGCACCATCACCATCGGTGAGCGGGATGTCACCGACCTGCAGCCCCGGGACCGGGACGTGGCCATGGTCTTCCAGAACTACGCGCTGTACCCGCACCTGACCGTGCGGGAGAACATCGCCTTCCCGCTGCGCGCGGCCAAGACACCGCGGGCCGAGGCAGTGCGCCGTGCCGACGAGGTGGCCGAATCGCTCGGGCTGGGAAAGCTGTTGGGTCGCAAGCCCAAAGACCTCAGCGGTGGCCAGCAACAGCGGGTGGCGATCGGGCGGGCGATCATCCGCGAACCGGCGGTGTTCCTGTTCGACGAACCGCTGTCCAACCTGGACGCCAAACTGCGCGTCGAAACCCGTACCGAACTGCTGCAGATCCAACGCAGGCTCGGCATCACCTCGGTGTACGTGACGCACGACCAGGAGGAGGCGATGACGCTGTCCGACCGCATGGTGGTGCTGCGCGACGGCCGCATCGCCCAGCAGGGCACCCCGCTCGAGGTGTACAACACCCCCGCCGACACCTTCGTGGCGTCGTTCGTCGGCAGCCCCAAGATGAACCTGCTCGACGGCGAGCTGACCGGCCGCACCTTCACCCTGACCAACGGCATCGCCCTCGACGTCGACGGGATCGACGCGCGCGGCCCGATGATCCTCGGGGTGCGCCCCGACGATCTGGTCCCCACCGCGGCGCCGGACGGTGCGGCCACGGTGACCCTGATCGAACTGCTCGGCCCCCGGGCCATCGTCACCATCGCCGCCCGCGATACCGAGCTGACCAGCGTGGTCGAGACCTCTCGGCTCACCGGTATCACCGAGGGCGCGGCGGTGGCGCTGACGATCCGGCCCGGTGGCGCACACGCTTTCGACGCCCAAACCCAGCTGCGCCTCACCGGCGCAAGTCGGTGACGAAGTAGTCGGTGAAGAAGTAAAGGAAGAGGAACAAGCACGTTATGACGAAGACAGTCGTGGTGACCGGCGCCGGATCGGGCATCGGTCGGGCCATCGCCACCACACTCGCAGCCCGGGATTGGCGCGTCGTCGTCACCGATATCAACGGTGACGCCGCGCGGGAGGTCGCCGCCGGACTGCCCAACCAGGATGCCGGGCACGAATCGGCGGTGCTCAATGTCAGCGCGCCCGAAAACGCGGCCGCCGTGGCCTACGGCATCGCCGACCGGCTCGGCCTGGACGCATGGGTGAGCAACGCCGGGATCTCCTTCATGCACAAGTTCCTCGACGCGCCGGTGGCCCGTTACGACCAGACCATGGACGTCAACCTCAAGGGCGTGTTCGTGTGTGGGCAGGCCGCCGCCCGGGCCATGGTGCGCAGCGGAACGGCAGGCAGCATCGTCAACACCGCGTCGATGGCCGGCAAACAGGGCCGGGTGCCCTACCTGTCGGATTACGTGGCGTCGAAGTTCGGCGTCGTCGGCCTCACCCAGGCGATGGCCTACGAGCTCGGTGAGCATGGCATCACCGTCAACTGTGTGTGCCCGGGATACGTCGAAACGCCCATGCAGACAAGGGAACTGGAGTGGGAAGCGCAATTGCGCGGCAGCACTCCAGACGGTGTGCGCGCCATGATGATCGACGACACGCCATTGGGACGCCTCGAACAGCCCGACGATGTCGCCCGGGTGGTGGCGTTCCTGCTGTCCGAGGATGCACGGTTTGTCACCGGCGAGGCGCTGGCCGTCAACGGCGGCGCCTACATGGACTGACCGGTCCGCAAAAGACTTGGCATTCAACGCAAAAAGAAAGGCACTTCAGTGACCACCACTTGGCTCGACGAGGTCTTCGGAGTTCGCAAGCCCGTCATCGCCATGCTGCACCTCAGCGCGCTGCCCGGCGACCCCGGTTACGACACCGCGGGCGGTATCGCCGCCGTCGTCGACCGGGCCCGGACCGAACTCGACGCCCTGCAGTCCGGCGGCGTCGACGGCGTCATGATCAGCAACGAGTTCAGCCTGCCGTATCTGACCAAGACCGAACCCATCACGGCGATAACCATGGCCCGCATCATTGGCGAGCTGCTGCCGGATCTGTTCGTGCCCTACGGCGTCAACGTGCTGTGGGACGGGCGGGCCTCCATCGATCTGGCCGTGGCCACCGGCGCGAAATTCGTCAGGGAGATCTTCACCGGTGTCTATGCCAGCGATTTCGGCCTGTGGGACACCAACGTCGGCGAGGTGGCCCGGCACCGCACCCGGGTCGGCGGGGCGGGAGTGAAACTGCTGTTCAACATCGTGCCGGAGTCGGCCACCTATCTCGCCGCGCGGGATCTGGCGTCGATCACCCGCACCACCGTGTTCGCCACCCTGCCCGACGCGATCTGTGTCTCCGGCGCCACCGCCGGCGCGCCGACCGACACCGAGGCGCTGCGCGTGGTGAAGTCGGCCGCCGGCGACGTGCCGGTGTTCGTCAACACCGGGGTGCGGGCCGAGAACGTGGCGAAGCAACTCGACATCGCCGACGGGGCCGTCGTCGGAACGTATTTCAAGCAGGACGGCGTGTTCGAGAACCAAGCCGACCAGAAGCGGGTCGAGGAGTTGATGCTGGCCGCCAGATCCTTCCGCGACCAGCTGGTGTGAGAGCCCGTTTGAACGGCCGCGCCGCCGGGCATTCCTGAGCCCGACGGCCACGCCGACCGTCCTTCGTGATCGCTGGAAAGAGGACGGATGGCTGCCGCGGGATCTCACGGTGCGCGATGAGCGACGCCGATCGCCGCCGGTTGGGCGAGTCCGACAGCCCCATCGAGGACGAGTTGGAGTACGCCTTCACCCGGATGGTCGACGAAGGCACCCAACGGCTGCACCGGAGCTGGCGGGAAGTGCTGGTCACCGGATTCTTCGGCGGCACCGAGGTCGCGATGGGTGTGCTGGCCTACCTGTCGGTGCTGGACGCCACGGACAGCCCACTGTTGGCCGGGCTGGCGTTCTCGATCGGCTTCCTGGCTCTGCTGCTGGGCCGCAGCGAGCTGTTCACCGAGGGCTTCCTGATTCCGGTGACCACCGTGGCGGCCAAACGGGCCAGCATCGCCCAGCTGTGCAAGCTGTGGGGCGGGACGCTGGCCGCCAACCTGGTCGGCGGCTGGCTCATCATGTGGTTGATCATGATCGCCTTCCCCAGGTTGCATGACACGACGGTCGAGGCGGCCACGCACTACGCCACCGCACCCCTGTCCGCGGAATCGGTGACGCTTGCGGTGCTCGGCGGCATGGCGATCACGCTGATGACGCGTATGCAGCACGGCACCGACGCGATGATCGGCAAGATCGCCGCGGCCGTCGCCGGTGCGTTCCTGCTCGCAGGCCTGCAGATGTTTCACTCGATCCTGGACTCGCTGTTGATCTTCGGGGCGATGTTCACCGGCCACGCGCCCTTCGGGTACCTCGACTGGCTCACCTGGTTCGGCTACACCGTCGTCGCCAACATGGTCGGGGGCCTGGGATTGGTGACCCTGCTGCGCCTGCTGCGCAGCAAGGACCGCCTGCAGCAGGAGCGCGTGGAAGCAGAAGAGACGAACTGACGCTGCACCGTTGGCTACAGTCGAGACATCATGGCCACCCGTGCTCACCACCGCGGCCCGCTGACCGCGTTGGCGCTGCGGGTCTCGGCTGCCAAGGCCGGTCTGGGGCCGCCGACGACGCGCTACACCGTGCGCCGCGATATGGACGTCGTGACCCGTGACGGCGAACGGCTGCGCACCGATCTGTACACGCCGTCGGAGCCGCTGGGCACGATACTCATGCGCACCCCGTACGGCCGGACGAATCTGCCGGCCACCGTCACCGCGGGGCTCTACGCCGAGCGTGGCTTCCGCGTGGTTCTGCAAAGCGTCCGTGGGACGTTCGGCTCGACCGGTACCTTCGAGCCGGGACTGAGCGAGGCGGCCGACGCCGCGGACACCGTGGCCTGGATGCGCACCCAACCGTGGTTCGGCGGTCGGTTCGCCACCGTCGGGGCGTCCTATCTCGGCTTCACCCAATGGGCACTGTTGTCGGACCCGCCACCGGAGCTGACCACCTCCGTCATCGCCATGGCGCCGCATGACTTCGCCGAATCAGGTTGGAGCACAGGGTCATTCGCTCTCGCCGATTTTCTGACCTGGAGCTACCAGGTGGCCCATCAGGAAAACGGCGGGACATTGCGCACGCTGGCGCGGGCACTCACCACGTCGCGCCGGCTGCGCGCCCCGCTGCGCACCGTACCGCTGCGCGACGCCGGCCGGCGCATCCTCAAAGGACGAGCCGGCTGGCATGAATCATGGCTGCGCACCCCCGACACCGCCCACCCATATTGGCAGCCCAGCCGGCTCGGCGGCGCGCTGCAGCGGGCCGGTGCACCGGTGCTGCTGGTCACCGGCTGGCAGGATGTCTTCCTGACCCAGACCCTGGAGCAGTACCGCCGCCTCGTCGAGCGCGGCGCCGAGCCCGCCCTGATCGTCGGCCCCTGGACCCACGGCGAGGGTGGCGGTGACCTGTTCAGGGAATCGCTGACCTGGCTGGCCGGGGCACGATGGTCCGGGGCGCGCATCCACGTGACCGGCAGCCGGGACTGGCGAGATATGCCCGAATGGCCGCCCGCCACCGAGGATTCCGTTCTCTACCTGCATCCCAGGGCCGCGCTGGGGGACCGGCGCCCCGACGACGACGGTGTACTGGCGCGGTTCGTGTTCGACCCCGCCGATCCGACCCCGACCATCGGCGGACGGCTGCTGTTCACCCCGAGTGGTTACCGCGAGGACAGCGCATTGGCCGCGCGCGCCGATGTGGTCACCTTCAGCACCGCGCCGCTGACCGACGCGTTGGAGGTGCTCGGCACGCCGCGGCTCGAGCTGGTGCACCGCACCGACACCGGATACGCCGACGTCTGGGTGCGGATCAGCGAGGTCGGCCCCGACGGGACCTCACGGAACGTCAGCGACGGCTATGTGCGCCGCACGGCCGGGGCGCCCCCGCTGCTGCAGCTGGACCTCGACCCCATCGCGCACCGGTTCGCGCGCGGCTCCCGGATCCGGCTGATGATCGCGGGCGGATCGCATCCGCGCTATGCCCGCAACCACGGCACCGGCGAACCGGTGTGGACCGCGACGCGGATGGTGCGCACCACCCACGAGGTCGGCGCAGGGTCGCGGCTGTCGTTGCCGGTGCCGCGCTAACGCACCTTCAACACGATTTTTCCGGTGGCGCTACGGTTTTCCAGCGCGGCGATGGCCTCGGCGGCCTTGTCGAACGGATACACCACGGGTTCCGGTGCGGGCACCGCGCCGGAAGCCAGCAGCGGGGCCAGCTCCGCCCACTGCTGCGCCAGGTAGCCCGGGTGGGTCATGGTCCAGGCGCCCCATCCGACGCCGATCGCGTCGACGTTGTTGAGCAGCAACCGATTCACCTTCACGGTGGGGATCTCCCCGCCGGTGAAGCCGACGACCAGCAGCCGTCCGCCGGGGGCCAGGGAACGCAGCGAATCGGTGAACCGGTCACCGCCCACCGGGTCCAACACGATGTCCACTCCGCGCCCACCCGTCAGGTCGGCCACCGCGTCCTTGAATCCGTCGGCGAGCACCACGTCGGATGCGCCCGCAGCCCGGGCGATGTCACCCTTGGCCTCCGTGCTCACCACGGCGATCACCCGGGCGGCGCCCAACGCGGGCGCCAGCCGCAGCGTCGAGGTGCCGATTCCGCCGGCCGCCCCGTGCACCAGCACCGTCTCGCCGGCGGACAGCCTGCCGCGGGTGCGCAGCGCGAAGTGCACGGTCAGGTCGTTGAACAGCACCCCGGCACCCGCCTCGAAGGACACCGAGTCGGGGAGCGCGAACACCCGGTCCGGTGGCAACGTGACCACCTCGGCCATCCCGCCGGTCAGCAGCGTCAGCCCGGCGACCCGGTCACCTGCCGCCACCGGCGCATCCTGCGGTGCGCTGCGCACCACCCCGGCGATCTCGGCGCCCGGGATGTACGGCAGCGGCGCCTTGTACTGGTACAGGCCACGGGTCTGCAGAGCGTCGGGAAAGGCGACACCGGCCGCGTGCACCTCGATGACCACCCCGTCTGAGTCCGGCTCGGGGATGTCCACCACCTCCGCCGCCGACGGACCGTCCAACCGGGGGATGTGTATGGCGCGCATGACGCACCATTTAACATCCCGGCGTGATCAAGGCACGTGCCGCGGTGCTCCGCGAACCCGGTCAGGACCCCCACCTCGCCGATATCGAATTGCGTGACCCCGTGGCTGACGAGGTGCTGGTCCAGATCGAGGCGGTGGGCATCTGCCACACCGATATCAGCGTCGCCTCCTGGTTCACCAAGGTGCCCGTCGTGTTCGGGCACGAGGGCACCGGCACCGTCGTGGCCGCCGGACCGCAGGCCCGCGACCGCATCGGGAACCGGGTTGTGCTCACCTTCGCCAGCTGCGGTGCGTGTCCGAACTGCGCCGGCGACCGGCCCGCCTACTGCGATCAGTCGGCCAATCTCAACATGCGGGGCAGCCGCCGCGACGAGACCAGCGCGCTGCGGCTGGACGGTGCACCCATCACCGGTGGCTTCTTCGGCCAGTCCAGCTTCGCGACGCACGCCATCACCCGGTCGCGCAACGCGGTGACGGTGCCCGACGCGATCGCGCCCGCGCTGGCCGCACCGCTGGGCTGCAGCGTGCAAACCGGGGCCGGCGCGGTGCTCAATGTGGTCGCGCCGACGGCCGACGACGCGGTCGTCGTGTTCGGCGCCGGTGCGGTCGGCCTGTCGGCGGTGATGGGGGCGCGTATCGCCGGCTGCCGCACCATCATCGCCGTCGACCCGATCGCCGACCGCCGCGCCCTGGCCACCGAATTGGGTGCCACCCACACCTTCGAGCCCGGCGCCGACGTCGCGGCCGCGGTGGGCGAACTCACCGGCGGGGCCGCCGCCGTCATCGACACCACGGCCCGCCCCGACGTCGTCGCGGGGGCGGTCGGATTGTTGCGCTCCCGTGGCACCCTGGCGCTGCTCGGGCTGGGCGCGCCGACGGCCGAACTGCCGGTGGCGCTCATCATGGCGAAGGGCATCACGGTGCGCGGCGTCGTCGAAGGTGACAGCGACCCGCACACGTTCCTGCCGTGGCTGGCCGAGCGTCACCTGAGCGGCGAGCTCCCGCTGGACAAGCTGGTGACGCGATTTGCGTTCGACGATTTCGGGCAGGCCTGGGCCGCCGCGAAGGCCGCCGACGTGATCAAGCCCGTCTTGGTCACGGCGTAGACTGACGGCCCCGGCAACGTCGCCGGGGACGATTGGAGCACCCGAATGACGCTTCCACCGCTGCCCGCCGGTCGCACCGTGGCGGTCCGCTCGTCCGACGGCACCCGGCTGCACGCCCAGGTGTTCGGCCCGGACGACGGTTATCCCATCGTGCTGGCCCACGGCATCACATGCGCCATCGGGGTATGGGCGCATCAGATCGCCGACCTTGCCGGCGAATACCGCGTGATCGCCTATGACCACCGCGGGCACGGTCGCAGCGAGACCCCGCGCCAACGCCGCCAGTACAGCCTCAACCACCTGGCCAGCGATCTGGACGCAGTCCTGGACGCCACGGTGGCGCCGGGTGAGCGCGCCGTCATCGCCGGGCACTCGATGGGCGGTATCGCGATCACGTCGTGGTCGCAGCGCTACCCGCAGCGGGTGCTCCAGTGCGCGGATGCGGTGGCGCTGATCAACACCACCACCGGGGACCTGCTGCGCGACGTGCAACTGGCTCCGGTGCCCGCGCCGCTGTCGCGGGCCCGCATTCGCACCGCCGGTACGTTCCTGAAGACATTCGGTTCCACGCCGATCCCGAAACTGGCCGACGGTCCCAACAAGCGGTTCGTCGAATACCTGGCGGTCGGGCGCGACGCGGCCCCCGAGGTCGGCGACCTGGTGTACCGGCTGTTCGCCACCACCCCGGCGGCGGGCCGGGGTGGCTGGGCGCGAGTCCTGGTCGACAGCCTTGGCGCCAACCATATTTCGCTACACAACCTGACGGTGCCGACGTTGGTGATCGGCAGCCGCGATGACCGGCTGTTGCCGATCAACGCGTCCCGCCACATTGCCGAGCATGTGCCCAACCTGGCGGCGTTCGTCCAGTTGTCCGGCGGGCACTGCGCCATCCTGGAACGCCCGGCCGACGTGACCCACCAGCTGCGTGCGCTGGCCGAATCGGTTGCGCCGCAACGGCTCAGTTCGTGAGGTACCCCGCCACCTCGGCGGCGGCGCGCTGACCCGAGCGCACCGCGCCGTCCAGGAAGCCGGTCCACTCGTCGGCCGTCTCGGTGCCTGCCCAGAACACACCGTCGACGGGGGTGCGCAGCGCTTGCCCGTAACTGGTCCAGGCGCCGGGCGGTACCGCTGCCGTCGGGCCGCCCGGCGCGAATTCCTCGGTGCCCCAACAATGATCGAGATACTCGATGGGTGATGCCGCGGCATCGCCGAACAGCGCGACGAAGTTGCGCAATGCGCGGTCGCGGCGCTGCTGCGGGGGCAGTGGGTCGAAGCTGCGTGAGTCGGCGAATCCCAACAGCACACCGGGCCCGTCGTCACCGGGGCTGACGTCGAAGGTGATGAACACCGGGCCCTCGTCCGACAGCGCCTCGCCCGAGCAGCCGTCGGCACGCCAGAACGGCTTGTCGTAGGCGGCGTAGGCCTTGCTCAGATTGCCTTGCGGCCAATGCGCCACCAGGTCCCGATGGTCGTCGGGCAGTGCCGGTTCGAAGGTGATCGCGCCGCGGTGCGCCGGCGGGATGGCCACGATCACGGCCCGCGTGTCCCACGATTCGGTATCGGATTCGACGCGATACCCGGAGCCGTCCCGGATGACCCGGCGCACCACGGTGTTCAGTCGCACGGTCAGGTTCTCGGCCATCCGGACGGCGATCTGCTGCGTCCCGGCCGGGAAGCGGTCCTGTTGGGCACCGCCCTCGACGTCGAGCATGGGGCCGAGACCGCCGGCCGCCTTCACGTAACGCACCGCGTGCAGCATCGACACCGCGTCCGGTTCGCACCCCCACGTCACCCGCGACATGATCGCCATCAGATTTCGGGTCGACGCGTTCGCGTGCACCGAGCGCAACCAGCTGTCCAGGCTGCGCCGGTCCAACCGCTCGGCCGCGGGCGCCGCCCACGGGTCGACCACCGGGATCAGTTTGGCCAGCCGATCGAAGCGCCACTGGATTCGGGACACGTCGAACAGCTCGATCATCGACAACTTCGGAATGGTGCTGCGGTAGGACCGCACCCGCCCATGCCAGTCGATCAGGTTCTTGCCACGGGAGTACGTGGGTACCGTGTCGCAGCCCAGTTCGGCCGCGAGTTTCAGCACGGCGGTCTGGGTAGGGCCCACGAAGGTCGCACCGAGGTCGACCGGTACTCCGGCGATCGTCGTCGTGTGCGAGCGCCCGCCGACCCGGTCGCGGCCCTCCAACACGACCACGTCGAGCCCTCGTCTGGTCAGTTCGCGTGCCGCCATCAGCCCCGCGAACCCGGCTCCCACCACGATCACATCGCCCACGAGCCCCAGTCTGCACCGAAGCAGCGCCGCCGCGCACTAGGGTGAGCCGCTGTGAAGGTCATGACAGCGTTGTACGGGCCCACCGATGCCATCGAACGCGCGCGGGAGCTACGCGATGCCGGAGCCAGTGGGGTGTTCACCTTCGAAGGGCCGCACGACGTGTTCACCCCGCTGACCCTGGCGTCGACGGTCGGCGGGCTGGACCTGATGACGAATGTGGCGATCGGGTTCCCGCGCAATCCGATTCACCTGGCACATCAGGCAATCGACCACCAGATCCTCACCGGCGGCCGATTCACGCTGGGGTTGGGCACCCAGATCCGCACGCAGATCGAGAAGCGGTTCGGCGCCGATTTCGACCGGCCGGTGCAGCGCATGACCGAACTGGTGGCCGCCCTGCGGGCGATCTTCACCACCTGGTCGACCGGTGAACGGCTGAATTTCCAGGGCGAGTTCTACCGGCACACCCTGATGACCCCGACCTTCACCCCGCGCGACAACCCCTACGGGCCGCCGCCCATCTACGTCGGGGCGCTCGGCCCGAAGCTGACCCGCGCGGTCGCCGAGCATGCAGACGGTCTGCTGGTGATGCCGTTCGGATCCAAACGCTTCCTCAACGAGGTGACCATGACCGCGGTGGACGCCGGGCTGAGTGCCGCGGGTCGCGGTCGCGCGGATCTCGCCATCGTCCCGGAGATCATCGTGTCGGTCAGCTCCGACACCAACCCCGACCATGCCGCCACCCGCCAGTTGCTGGCCTTCTACGGTTCCACCCCGGCGTACCGGCCGGTGCTGGAGACACACGGCTGGGGTGACCTGCAGCCGGAACTGAACGCGCTGTCCAAGCAGGGCCGCTGGGCCGAGATGGGGGCGCTGATCGACGACGACGTGCTGCACACCATCGCCGCCTGCGGCACGCCCGCCGAGGTCGCCGCGCATATCGCGGATCGGGTGCGCGGGGTGTCCGACCGGGTGTGCATCTACCAACCCGGGCCGATCGCGGTGGATTCGCTGGCTCAGATCGTTGACGCACTGCGCACCTGAGCACCTATGGTGGTGGTACGGCGCAGGACCACGAGGAGGTCGTCCATGGGCGAGGAGCAGGTCGAGTCCGGGTTGACCCCCGAATTCACGGATGTGCTGATCATCGGCGCGGGCATCTCCGGCATCAACGCCGCCTACCGCATCCACGAGCAGAACCCGCGGCTGACCTACGCCATCCTGGAGCGCCGTGAGCGCATCGGCGGTACCTGGGATCTGTTCCGCTATCCCGGAATTCGTTCCGACAGCGATATCTTCACCCTCAGCTTCCCGTATGAGCCGTGGACCCGTCCAGAACATGTCGCCGACGGGGCCGACATCCGTGCCTACCTCACGCACACCGCGCACAAATACGGCATCGACCGGCATATCCGGTTCAACACCAAAGTGCTTTCCGCGGATTGGGATTCGGCCACCGACACCTGGACGGTGGCGACCGAGTCCGGCGGAGTGCCTGCGACCCGCCGGGCCCGCTTCCTGTTCTTCGGCACCGGGTACTACGACTACGACCACCCGCACACCCCGCCGATCGCCGGGATGGACGATTTCGCCGGTCCGGTGGTGCACCCGCAGTTCTGGCCCGAGTCGCTGGACCATGCCGGCAAGAACGTCGTGGTGATCGGCAGTGGGGCCACCGCGATCAGCCTGGTACCCGCCCTGGCCCGCACGGCCGCCCACGTCACCATGCTGCAACGTTCGCCCACCTACATGATGGCCATGCCTGCCGTCCCGGTCGTCATGCAAGCCATCCGGAAGCTGTTGCCGGACAAGCTGGCTCACCGCTTCATCCGGTTCCGCAACGCCTGGATGCACTATGCGCTGTTCCTGTTCTTCCGCAAGGCCCCAGGCCTGGGCCGGCGACTGATTCGCGCCAGGACCATTGCCCAACTGCCCGCGGGCTATCCCGTCGACGTGCACTTCAAGCCCCGCTATCGACCCTGGGACCAGCGAATGTGCCTGGTGCTCGACGGGGACCTGTACGAGGACCTCGGTGCCGGCCGCGCCGACATCGTGACCGATCACATCGATCACGTCGATGCCACCGGTATCGTGCTGGCCGGCGGTGGCCGGCTGGATGCCGACATCATCGTCACCGCAACGGGATTACAGCTACAGGCGCTGGGCGGCATCGAGGTGCGCATCGACGGACAGCGGATCGAGCCCACCGACCGATTTGTCTACAAGGAGTACCTGCTCGAAGAGGTGCCCAACATGGCCTGGTGTGTCGGATACACCAACGCCTCGTGGACGCTGCGTGCCGATATGACCGCCAAGTCGGTGGCGAAACTGTTGGCGTACATGGACGCGCATGGCTATACGCACGCCTACCCGCATCGCGGCGGGGTGCCGATGCAGGAGAAGGCGGCGTGGGACATCAACGCCGGCTACGTGGCGCGGGCGCCCCACGCGCTGCCCAAGTCCGGTACCCGTCGACCCTGGAACGTGCGGCACAACTACGGTCTGGATGTGATCGACCATCGGTTCGACCGGATCGAGGAGTCGATGGTGTTCGGGCGGGTGCCGATCCGCGCTCTAGCCGAACCCGCACCGGTACAGGTGGTAGGCCAGCAGGGCCACGTGTAGCGGCCCCCACTCGCCAGGGATGTAGTCGCGCGCCGGATGCAGTCGCTCGGCCAGCATCGGTGCCTGCTCGTGCAGGATCTGTCGTGCCCGGCGGGCATGGAAGGTGTTGGACACGATCTTGATCGCCGGGCTGTCGGTCATCAGAGGTATCGCATTCACGATGTTCTGCACGGTGTTGCGCGACCGATCCTCCACGATGACGTTCGCCGGCGGCACCCCGAGCCGACGGATCGCATAATCGGCCATCAGCTCGGCCTCCGGCACCGGGGTGCGCACCGCGGCGCCGGAGAAGACGAACCGGGCGGTCGACGGATCGGTGGAGCGCACGGCAATGCGCACCCGCCACTTCCACAGTGCGGTGATCGGACAACCCAGTACCAGCACCGTCTCCCCGGGCACCGGAGCACCGTCGGCGCTCGCGGTCAGCTCGCGTGAGGCTTTCCAGGTCGCCCACTCCGCCGCGCCGAACACGGCCAGCACGGCCGGTACCCACACCCATTTCGGCCCCATCGCTTTATTCGACCACGTTCAGAGAATCCGGATGCTCAGCCCCGTCGCCAGTAACTGGGTGGCCGACAACCCGAATGTCGTCTTGAACCGGTCGGCCAGGTGCGAAGGGCTGGCGAACCCGGCTTCGACCGCGGCGGTGGTGAGATTGTGTCCGGCCGCCAGTTCGGCGCCGGCACGGATCAGCCGGCTCCACAACCGGTAGCGGCGCAAGCTCGATCCGGTCTCCTGCCGGAACAGGTGCAGGAAACGTGATTCGGACAGCCCGGCCGCCGCCGCCAGCTCACCCGCCGAGCTCTGTGTGCCGGGATCGTCACGAATCTGCTTGGCCACCAATTCGATCCGGGGGTCGATGGTGCCGATCGTGACGGGTGCCGCCGCCGCCAGCCACCGTTGCGCGGCGACATCATCTCGTGGCACGGTGACCAGCGCCTGCTGTGCATGGTGGTGCACACCGACCCCGTCGTGGAACTCGGTGACCTGGCGCCGGCAGGACCGGGTGCGTTCGGAGGCGGGGTCGAGGTAACACGACACCAGGCGACCATCGACCGTCAGGTGGTGGGTGAGTCGCGGGGGGATCAGCACCGAGCGCGCGACGATGCGTCGTGCGCCGACGGTGACGGTCAGCGGGCCGTCGACACCCACGGCCAGGCACCACACCGAACCGGAATGCGGTTCCAGCCCCAGACCCGGGCCGGCATACAGCGCCTGTCCCGGCCACAACCAGACCGCGGGATAGCAGGTTTGTGGAAGCGCCGCCGGCTTCGCGCTGGGCATGCTGGACTCCTGATCGCTGACGAACAGGAGGTTACCGTGATCGAGCTGGTCCTTGCGGTGTTCTTTGCCGGCATGGGCGTCTATGCACTGGCCGCGCCGGCGGCCATGCTGGGTCCGTTCGGTGTCACGCTCGGCACCGCGACCGCGCGCTCGGAGGTGCGTGCCGTCTACGGCGGATTCGGGCTGGCCATCGCCGCGGTGCTGATCTACGCCACCCGCGCGCCCGAGGCGCGAACCGGTGTCCTGATCACCGTCGGGGCCGCACTGGCCGGGATGGCAGCAGGGCGGTTGGCGTCGGTGTTCGGTCAGCGGACGCCGTTCTACCCCAACTGGTTCTACTGCCTGGTCGAAGCGGCGGGTGCGGCGGTGCTCTTCTGGGCCGTCTAGGGAGCCACGGTCAGCCAGTCGGCGAAGCCGGACGGGTCGTGCCGGCCCAGCGCGCCGTGCTCGAACAGCCCCCAGCCTTCGGCCGGCCCGCGGCCCTCCTCGGTGCACACCGCCCGCCCGACGTGGTCGATGACCCCGAAGGCGCAGCGTCCGACGACGGCCGGATCGGTCATGTCGTAGCTGAGTCGCTCGGTGAACTTCTCGCCGCGCCACACGCCGTGCGTCCAATCCGAATCACCGCCGTAGCCACCACCGACGTGAATCGGGACCGGCAGTTTGGATTCCACGTCGAACCGGACGGGTGAGCCGTCCGGTGTGGTCGCGTCGATCGTTGCGCCGGTGGGGATGCGGGTGCCGGAGCGGTAGTGGATTTGCGCCCGAGGCCAGCCCAGTTGTTCGACGCGGCCGTCCTTCCAGATACGGGTGCAGTCGTTCAAGGACCGGAATCCGTTGGGTTCTTCCTGGATGATCAGCACGATCGAGAAGTCGTCGAACGCCATCGGCACGTACAGCCACCACATACCCTCGAACGGGGGATCGGCGGGCCGCCCGGCGGGCTCGGGTTCACCGATCGGCCGGATACCCCAGGACCGGTCCCTCGATCCGATCCACACCGCGGGATCGATCGCGATGCGTTCGCCGTCGATGTCCAGAGTTCCGCTCCACGAACCCAATTGGGCAAACCGCTGGGCGTCCAGGGTCACCCGGTTGCCCTGGCGCATGACGTGTGGCTGTTCCTGCACGACGTCGAACAACCCCGTCCAGGTCAGGTCGGCGGCGATCCCGTCGGTTTCCTCCAGGGTGATGTGCAGCGAGTGCAGCGGGTCGGTGACGTCGACGCGGTAACCCAGCACATGCTGGTGCAGCCGGTCTTGGTCGATGGCATCGGACAGGTGCACCGCCGTCTGGGTGTCCCCGCGCCTCACCAACAGGAAGGCGTCCTTCACCCCGAGGTTCGGGTAGTACCCGATCCCGGTGATGACGAAGATGTCGCCGGTGCGGTCATGGGCGTTGAAGTAGGACCGGTCGTAGAAGTTGCGGTCCGAAGAGCCGGGCCATGCAATGGGTTTGGGGATCTGGTGAATGGGGAATTCGTCCATCGGGCCGAGCATCAGGCCTCCTCGAGGAGTCGTCGCAGCAGCGAGGCGTGGTAGAACGTCGACTCCACGTCCTCGGGTTTGTCCATCTCGCCGAAATGCACCCGGCGTGCGGTGGTGCGCATGAACACACAACACCAGATCACTCCGGAGTAGATATAGAACCAGCGCAGGTCGCCGAGGCGCACGCCGGTCAGTCCTTCGTAGGTGGCCCGCACATCGTCCTCGCGCAGGACGTCCGGCAGGCCCGGTAGTCCGGCCAGCCCGGCCAGTTCCTGGAATACCATGTGGGCGAAGATGATCCACGAGACGTCGAGTTCGCGGGGTCCCAGGGTGGCCATCTCCCAGTCCAATACCGCGGCCGGGCGGAAATCCTGGTACAGCACGTTGCCGATGCGGGAGTCGCCCCACGCCAGCACCGGGGTGGTGGCGGCGACGTCGGTGGGGAAGTGGTCCTCCAGCCAGCCCAGCGCCCGTTCCACGAGTTCGGAACGGCCGATATCCGGGACGGCGAATTCGTACCACTGTGTGAGCCAGCCGAAATGCCGCCGCAGTGGGGTGTCGCCGGCCGGGTCGTCCTCGATGAGGAACGAGAACCGCTGGGTCGCATCGGGAATGGAATGCAGTCTGGCGAGCACTTCGACGGTGGCGTCCTGCAGCTCGCGCCGGCGCTCGGCGGGCGCGTCGGCAAACCAATTGCCGCCGAAGGTGTAGGGCATCACATCCGGAGGCACGATGCCATCGACCCGGTCCATCAGGAAGAACGGGGTACCCAGCACGTCGCCGGTGGTGTCGATCCAGCGGACCCGGGGGACCGGCACATCGGTGAGATCGCCGACCTGGCGCATCAACTCGAATTGATGGTCCAGCCGATAGGACGAGAACACCGGGACGTCGGCGGCGGTGGGGGCGACCCTGGCGACCAGGTTCTGTTGCGCACCGTGCCAGTCGACGGTCAACAGCAGGGTCTCTGACGACATGCCGTTGGCGTCGACGCCGCTGTCGACGGTGACGGTGGGGGTGCCCTTGCCCGGGAGCTGCGTTGCCAGCCACCGCGCGATCGCGGCGGGTACGGTGCTGACATCTCGGCTGGAATGCTGCAGACGGCTGACGTCTTCGACGGCCGGTTCGTTCGCCACGGTGTTCCTTCCCGAACCAATTACGCTACGATCGGTAGCGATATGAAAGCAGACTCACCTACGGTTGACAAGGGGGCGGGCCGACCCCGCGATCCCCGCATCGACGCTGCCATACTCGGGGCCACCGCGGATCTGCTTGTGCAGATCGGTTATTCGAATCTGACGATGGCCGCCGTGGCCGAACGCGCCGGCACCACCAAGACGGCGCTGTACCGCCGCTGGTCGAGCAAGGCCGAGCTGGTGCACGAGGCGGCGTTCCCGACGGCGCCCACCGCGCTGCGCATGCCGGAGGGCGATATCGCCACCGACATCCGCGCCATGATCGCGGCCGCCGGAGCGGTGTTCACCAGCCCGGTGGTGCGTGCCGCGCTACCCGGGGTGATCGCCGATATGGCCGCCGATCCGGAGCTGAGCCAACGGGTGATGAGCCGGTTCACCGGGCTTTTCGGCATCGTGCGGGACCGGCTGGTTCATGCCGTCGAGCGCGGTGAGGTGCATGCCGATATCGATCCCGACCGGCTCATCGAGGTGATCGGCGGGGCCAACCTGCTGCGCATGCTCTTGGTGCCCGGCTGGGAGATCGACGAGGAGTGGATAGACCAGACCACCGCCATCGTCGTGCACGGCGTCATCCGCTAGCCCCCTTCCCGTCCAAACTCACCTTTGGGCCGCAAAGTGCGAGTGCGGATCGGCAAAACATCGAACTCGGCGTCGGCGCGGTTCTGCAACCTATGCGTATGGTCGTGGGCGTGTCCGTGTTATCGACGCCCGTGATCGCCGATGCGCTCGCCGGCCTGTTCGCCCGCGTGGTCAACCCCAGCCCGAAACCGGGGGTGCGGTTCGCGGAGTTCGCCGCCGATACCGCCGAGGTCAGCATCCCGACCCGGCACGGCGACACCCCAGCGACCGTCTATCGTCCCGACGGTCCGCCGGCCGGGGTGTACGTCAACATCCACGGCGGTGGTTTCGTCGTCGGCCACCGCGAACAGGACGACCCTTGGTGCCGCTTCCTGGCCGCGCGGGCCGGTGTGACGGTGATCAACACCGATTATCTGCTTGCGCCACACCACCGTTTCCCGGCCCCCGTGGAACAGCTCTACGATGTGGTGGCCTGGGCGGCAGACCACGAGGGCGCCGACAAGCTCTGCGTCGGCGGGCAGAGCGCGGGCGGTAACCTGTCCGCCGCCGTCGCCCGGATGGCACTGATGCACGACGGGCCGCCGATTGCCCTACAGGTCCTGCATTACGCCCCGCTGGACCTGGTGACTCCGACGGGCCGCAAGCGCTCCCCACTCGGGGGCAAGGCGATCATGAAGCCATGGATGGGCGAGGTGTTCGATACCGCCTATATTCCCGAGATCGCGCGGCGCCGAGACCCCTTGGCCTCACCGGCATGGGGCGACAACGCCGACGACATCGCCGGTATCGCACCGGCATTGGTGATCGCCTGCGAGTATGACCGGCTGCGTGACGAAGCGGCCGCCTACGCCAAGAGGCTCGACGCGGTCGGTGCGCTCGCCGATTACGTGGAGGTGCCCGCCGTCGACCACGGCTACAACATCATGAGCGACGCCACCGAAGTGACGCGCGGGATGTACGAACTGATCGCCGGACAGGTGCGCCGCGCCGTCAGCCGGTGAACTGCTGGCCGTTGACCAGATCCAGTAACGGTTGAGGCAACGCGCCGAGCGCGAAGGTGACGGCGGCGGTGATCGTCACCGTCGTCGAACTCAATATGCTGGGTACCACCACGGTGGGCGCGTCCTCGGGCGGATCGGTGAAGAACATCAGCACGATCACCCGGACGTAGAAGTAGGCGGCCACGGCGCTGGCGACCACACCGATGATCACCAACGGTGCCGCCCCGCCCTCGGCGGCCGCCTTGAACACCGCGAACTTGCTGACGAAACCACTGGTCAGCGGGATCCCGGCGAACGCCAGCAGGAACAACGAAAACACCACGCCCACCAGCGGATAACGCCGGCCCAGACCGGCCCACTGGGTGAGTGTGGTGGCTTCCTCGCCGTCGGCGTCGCGCACCAGACCGGCCAGCGCGAACGCGCCGAGCGTGCTGAGACCGTAGGCGAACAGATAGAACAGCGTCGCCGCCAAGCCGGCACCGTTGAGTGCGATCACACCGGTCAGGATGAAGCCGGCATGGGCCACCGACGAATAGGCCAGCATCCTCTTCACGTCGTTCTGGGAGATCGCGGTGACGGTGCCCACGGCCATCGTGACGATCGCGATCACCCACAGCACCGGACGCCAGTCGTCGGCCAGGCCGGGCAGCGCCACGTAGAAGAGCCGCAACATCGCGCCGAACGCCGCAATCTTGGTGGCGGCCGCCATGAATGCCGTCACGGGTGTGGGGGCGCCCTGATAGACGTCGGGTATCCACGAATGGAACGGCACCGCGCCGACCTTGAACAGCACCCCGACCGACACCAGCGCCACACCGACCAGCGCCATCGAGGTGTCACCGCCGGCCCGCACCGCCGTCGCGATGCCGCTGAGGCTGAAGGCACCGGAGAACCCGTACAGCAACGCGATCCCGTACAAGAAGAACGCCGACGAGAACGCGCCCAGCAGAAAGTATTTCAGCGCGGCCTCCTGGGACAACAGCCGACGGCGACGCGCCAACCCGCACATCAGGTACAGCGGCAGCGAAAAGACCTCCAGGGCAACGAACATCGTCAGCATGTCGTCGGCGGCCGGGAACAACATCATGCCGGCGACGGCGAACATCGTCAGCGGGAACACCTCGGTCTGGGCCACGACCGCTTTCGCGGCGATCTTCTCGGCCACACTGCCCGGCACTGCCGCGGCTTGTGGGGTGAAGGCGTCCAGGCCGCGTTCTTCGCCGACGGGTATCCGCCGTTCGGCCATCAGCAACGTGCCCAGGACACCGACCAGTAGCAGGGTGCCCTGCAGGAACAGCGCGGGCCGGTCCACGGCGACGGCGCCCACCGCCGCGGGTGCGCCCGTTCCTTCGACGGTTGACGTCACGAGCACCACCGCCACCAGCGCGGCCAACTGGCCGCCGATCGCGAGCACCAGCTGGGCGGCATACCGGATACCGCGCGGCAGGAACGCTTCCACCAGCACGCCGGCCACCGCCACTCCGAGGATGATGAGAACCGGTGAGAGTTGGAAATATTCGATGGATGGTGCCTCAAGTTTCATCGGGATGCACCCTCCGCGGTCGGCACCGGATCCTGCTGGTGGATCGTGCGCAGCGTGTGGTCGACGGCCGGGTTGATGACGTCGAGCGCAGGTTTGGGATAGATGCCCAGCACCAGCAGCAGCGCGATCAGCGGCGCCACCACGATCAGCTCACGGGGGAGCAGATCCCGCAGCCGCTCGTTTCCGTCCTTGACCGGACCCGTCATCATCCGCTGGTACGCCCACAGGATGTAGATCGCCGAGAGCACCAGCGCGGTCACGGCGAACACCGCCATTGCCGGGTAGCGCGTGAACGTGCCGATCAGCACCAGGAATTCGGAGACGAACGGCGCCAGGCCCGGTAGTGACAGCGTGGCCAACCCGGCGATCAGGAACGTGCCGGCCAGCACCGGCGCGACCTTCTGCACGCCACCGAAGTCGGCGATCAGTCGGGAACCGCGCCGCGACACCAGGAATCCGGCGATCAGGAACAGTGCCGCCGTGGAAATCCCGTGGTTGACCATGTACAGCGTGGAGCCGGCCTGGCCCTGACTGGTCATCACGAAGATGCCGAGGATGATGAAACCGAAGTGCGAGATCGACGTGTAAGCGATCAACCGCATCACGTCGGTCTGACCGATCGCCACGATCGCACCGTAGACGATGCCGATCACCGCCAGCGTGATGACCAGCGGCCGGAATGTCATCGACGCATCGGGAAAGAGCTGCAGGCAATACCGCAACATCCCGAACGTGCCCACCTTGTCGACGACGGCCATCATCAGCACGGCCGTGGCCGGGGTGGCCTCGACCGCCGAGTCCGGCAACCAGCGGTGGAACGGCCACAACGGAGCCTTCACCGCGAAAGCGAACATGAACCCCAGGAACAAGGCGTTGAGCACGGCGGGGCTGGCACCCAGCTCACCGCGCGACGCGGCATCGGCGATGGCCCGGAAGTCGAATGTGCCCCCGAGCGGATCGGCCGTCACCACGTACAGCCCGATCACCGCGGCCAGCATGATGAGCCCGCCGAACAGGTTGTACAACAGGAACTTCACCGCTGCGGCCGACCGGTTGGCCCCGCCGAATCCGCCGATCAGGAAGTACATCGGGATGAGCATCGCCTCGAAGAACACGTAGAACAGCAGCACATCAAGGGCCACCAGGGAGATCAGCACCATGCCCTCGACGGCCAGCGTCAGCGCCAGGTAACTCTGGGTGGACCGGGTACCGAAGCTGGTGTCGCCGCCGTCATTCCAACCCGCGATCACCAACAACGGCACCAGCACCGCGGTGAGCACCACCAAGGCCAGCGCGATGCCGTCCACCCCCAGCACATAACCGGTGCCGAACGACGGAATCCATTGACGGTCTTCGACGAACTGGAACTGCGCCCCGCCAGGATCGAACCGCACTGCCAGGCCCACCGCGATGGCCAGTACCGCCAGCGAGATGGCCAGGGCCAGGTAGCGTGCGAACTGTCTGCGGGGCAACACGATCACGATCGCCGCGCCGACGATCGGGACCGCCCACAGTGCGCTCAGCCAGCCGATGCCGTTCACCAGACCCTCACCACCAGGAACGCTCCGATCACCAGGGCCGCGCCGCCGAGCATGGACAGCGCATACGAGCGGGCGAAGCCGGTCTGCCACGACCGCATCCGCCGCGAGATGTCACCGATACCGGCGGCCAGCCCGCGGGCCACCCCTTCGACGGCGTCATCGTCGATCTCGACCAGGCCCGCGGTGAGTTGCCGACCCGGCCGCATGAAGATGGTTTCGTTGATCCGGTCGCCGTACAGGTCGGCCCGGGCAGCGTCGGTCAAAGCCGAAGCAGCCGGCCGGGTTTCGGGGATGGGGCGGGTGGCGTACATCCGGTACGCGACGCCGACCCCGACGGCCACCACCGACAGTGTGATCACCGTCATCACCCATACCGGGACGGCGCCGTGCGCTTCGTGGCTGCCAACCACAGGCTCCAGCCACGTGGCCAGGGTGCCGCCGACGGCCAGCAACGCGCCGGCGCCGACGGAGCCGACGGCCAGCACGATCATCGGTGCGGTCATGATGCCGGGGGACTCGTGCGGCTCGGTGTCGGTGCGCTTGCGGCCGAAGAACGTCATCAGCATCACCCGGGTCATGTAGAACGCGGTGATCCCGGCGCCCAGCAGCGCCGCCCCGCCGAGCAACCAGCCGCGCGCTCCGCCCGCCGCGAACGCGGTCTCGATGATGGCGTCCTTGGAGAAGAAGCCGGCGAAGGGTGGCACCCCGATGATCGCCAGGTAACCCAGCCCGAACGTCACGAAGGTGACCGGCATGTAGGTGCGCAGTCCGCCGTAGCGGCGCATATCGGTCTCATCGTTCATGCCGTGCATCACCGAACCGGCACCCAAGAACAGCCCCGCCTTGAAAAAACCGTGCGTGAGTAGATGCATGATCGCCACCGCGTATCCGGCCGGCCCGAGCCCGGCCGCGAGCACCATATAGCCGATCTGCGACATGGTCGACGCGGCAAGGGCTTTCTTGATGTCATCCTTGGCGCAGCCGATGACGGCGCCGAACAGCAGCGTCACCGCGCCGACCACGGTGACGGCCAGCTGCGCCTGCGGTGCCAGGTTGAACACCGGACCGGACCGGACGATGAGGTAGACACCGGCGGTCACCATGGTGGCCGCGTGGATGAGCGCCGACACGGGGGTGGGGCCTTCCATCGCGTCGCCCAGCCAGGATTGCAGTGGTACCTGCGCGGATTTGCCGCAGGCGGCCAACAGCAGCAGCAGGCCGATCGCGTTCAGTGAACCCTCCGACAGCGCTGGGGCGGCCGCGAAAAGGCCGTCGTAGGAGACGGTTCCGGCGACGCTGACCATCACCATCAGCGCCAGTGCCAAGCCCATGTCACCGACGCGGTTGACGATGAACGCCTTTTTGGCTGCGGTGGCCGCCGACGGCTTGTGCGACCAGAAGCCGATGAGCAGATAGGAGGCCAGACCCACACCCTCCCAGCCCAGGTAGAGGCCCAGGTAGTTGTCGGCCAGAACCAGCAACAGCATCGCGGCGACGAAGAGGTTCAGGTAGGCGAAAAACCTCCTGCGGTCCGGGTCGTGTGCCATATAACCGATGGAATACAGGTGGATCAACGATCCGACCCCGGTGATCAGCAGCACGAAGCAGATCGACAGGGCATCGACCTGCAACCCGAAATTCACCGTCAGCTCGCCGACCGGCACCCAGGTGAACAACGTCTGGTGGATCACCCGGTCCTCGGCGGCACGCCCGACCAGATCCGCGAACAACACCGCACCGGCGACGAAAGAGGCCACCGCCGTGGCGCAGCCGAGCAGGTGCCCCCAGGCGTCAGTGGCCCGGCCGCCCAGCAGCAGCACGGCCGCACCGGCCAGGGGGAGGGCGATCAGCAGCCAGGTCATCAGTTCCTCAGCAGACTGGCCGCGTCCACCGATGCCGAACGCCGGGCCCGGAAGATGGTCATGATGATGGCCAGCCCGACCACCACCTCGCATGCCGCCACCACCATGGTGAAGAACGCCACCACCTGACCGCCCAGGTGGCCGTGCATGCGGGAGAAGGTGACGAACGCCAGGTTGGCCGCGTTGAGCATCAGCTCGATGCACATGAACATGACGATCGCGTTGCGCCGCAACAATACTCCCGCGGCGCCGATGGTGAACAGCAAGGCCGACAGATACAGGTAGTTGGCGGGGTTCATCACTGCCCACCTCGGCGCGGGATGAGCACGGTGCTCACCGAGGTCCGCGCCGCCGTGCCGTCGGGCAGGCGGGCCGGGATGTCCACGGCGTTGTGCCGGGCGTACACCCCCGGATTGGGCAGCGTCGTCGGATATCCACCCGGGCCGAACCGTTCGATGGCCAGTTCACGCTGGGTCTTTCTGCGGTCGAACCGCTCCCGATGGGCCAGTACCATCGCGCCGAGGGTGGCGGTGATCAGCAGGGCGCTGGTGAGTTCGAACGCCCATACGTAACGGGTGAAGATCAGCACGGCCAGGCCCTGGACGTTCCCGCCGGCATTCGCCGCAGCGAGGCCGGTGAACCCGTTCACCGAGACGTTGCCGATACCACCGATCAACAGCACCCCGAAACCGACGCCGGCGATGATGGCCGCAACCCGTTGGCCGCGAATCGTTTCGATCAACGACTCGGACGAGTCGACGCCGATGAGCATCAGCACGAACAGGAAGAGCATCATCACCGCGCCGGTGTAGACCACGATCTGCACGATGCCCAGGAACAGGGCGTCCTGGGCGATGTAGAGCACCGCGAGGTTGATCATCGTGATCGCCAGGAACAGCGCCGAATACACGGCCTTGGTGGCGGCCACCACGCCGAGCGCACCCACCACGGTGAGTGTCCCGACGATCCAGAAGACGACGGCTTCCGCGGTGGAGGTCATTGCGCCGACTCCCGCTGGCGGGCAAGGCCGGTGGCGGTGACGTTGCCGCGGTAGTAGTCCTCGTCGGTGCTGCCGGGCGCCATCGCATGCGGTGGTGCTGTCATCTCCGGCTGCAACGGCGCCAACAGCTTGTCCTTGCCGTAGATCAGGTCGGCGCGGTTGTCGTCGGCCATCTCGTAGTCGTTGGTCATGGTCAGCGCGCGGGTGGGGCAGGCCTCGATGCACAGCCCGCACCCGATACAGCGCAGATAGTTGATCTGATACACCCGGCCGTAGCGTTCACCCGGTGAAAAGCGTTGTCCTTCGGTGTTGTCGGCGCCTTCGACGAAGATGGCATCGGCCGGACACGCCCATGCGCACAGTTCGCAGCCGATACATTTCTCCAGCCCGTCGGCGTACCGGTTGAGTTGATGTCGGCCGTGATAGCGGGGCGCCACCGGTCCCGGCTCTTCCGGATACTGCTCCGTGATCGGCTTTTTGAACATCGTCTTGAAGGTGACGCCGAACCCGGCGAGTGCTTCACCGACCTTGGACATCTGCGACCTCCTTGTTCGGGAGCGGTGGCACCGGGAAGGCCCCGGTGTCAGGTGGCGGTGGCGCGGCGGTGGTGTCGTGGCGCACCGCATGCCAGACCATCAGCAGCAACGCGGCACCGGTGACAGCGCCGATGCTGACCACCGCGGTCGTCCAGGACGGACTGCCCTGGGCCCGCAGTTGATGCGTCACCGCGACGACGACGATCCAGCCCAGCGACAGCGGGATCAGCACTTTCCAGCCCAGCGCCATGAACTGGTCGTAGCGCAGCCGGGGCAGGGTGGCCCGCAGCCAGATGTAGAAGAACAGGAACGTCCACACCTTGGCGACGAACCACACCAGTGGCCACCAACCGGAATTCGCACCGTCGATCAGGTTGAACGGGAACGGCGCATGCCAACCGCCGAGGAACATCGTGGTGGCCAACGCCGACACGGTGGTCATGTTGACGTACTCGGCGAGCATGAACATGGCGAACTTCAGTGACGAGTACTCGGTGTGGAAACCGCCCACCAATTCGCCTTCGGCCTCCGGCAGGTCGAACGGCGCCCGGTTGGTCTCGCCCACCATCGACGTGACATACACCAGAAATGACGGCAACAGCAGGAAGACGAACCAGGTGTCGTGCTGGGCGGCCACGATGCCCGATGTCGACATGGTGCCCGCGTACAGGAACACCGCGGCGAACGACAGGGCCATCGCGATCTCGTAGGAGATGACCTGGGCGCTGGACCGCAACCCGCCCAGTAACGGATAGGTGGACCCGGATGCCCAGCCGGCCAACACGATTCCGTACACCCCGATGGAGGTGACCGCGAGCACGTACAACACCGCCACCGGCAGGTCGGTCAGCTGCAATGGCGTGGTGTGCCCGAACACCGACACGGTGCCGCCCATCGGGATCACGGCGAAGGCCATGATCGCCGGAATCACCGCCAGAATCGGGGCCAGCAGGTAGATCGGTTTGTCCACCCCGGCCGGGATGAGGCCCTCCTTGAGGGCGAGCTTGATGCCGTCGGCCAGGCTCTGCAGCAATCCGAACGGGCCGACGCGATTGGGGCCGAACCGCATCTGCATGCGGCCCAGCAGCTTCCGTTCCACCAGGATGGCGACCAGCACCGTGAGCAACAGGAAGACGAAGATGCCGAGAGCCTTGGCGATCATCAGCCACCATGGATCGTGGCCGAACGCGCTCAACTCCGGGTAGGAGGGGTTCATGCCGGCTCGATTCGTACGACGGATCCGATGCCCGCCCCGAGTGTGCCGTACACCTGCGAACCAGCGGAGTTCAGCGGCAACCACACCACCCGGTCCGGCATATCGGTGATCTCCAAGGGAAGGGTGATGGCGCCGCGGTCGGTGCTCACCCGAACCATGTCGCCGCACCCCGTTTCGGCGGCCGTGGCGGGGGAGAGCCGGGCCACTGCCGGCCGGGCCGTACCGGCCAGATGCGGTTCGCCGTCCTGTAACCGACCGGCGTCCAACAGCATCCGCCACGATGCGAGCACCGCCTCACCCGGCCCCGGTTGCGGCGGGACGGCCTCGATATCGGGGGCGGGCGCGGGCACCCCGTGCCACACACCCAGCCGGGCGATATCGGCACGCACCCGGGCCGCATCGGTGAGGCCCAGGTCGACACCCACCTCGTCGGCCAGTGCGGCGAGCACCCGCATATCGGAGGTCGCCGACGGGGGGAGGGCACCGTCGAACGGGCGGGGCCGGCCCTCCCAGTCGACGAAGGTGCCGCCCTTCTCGGTCACCGGTGCGACGGGGAAGACCACGTCGGCACGGTCGGTGATGGCGCTGCGGCGCACCTCCAGGCTGACCACGAAGCCCGCGGCGTCGATGGCGGCCAGCGCGGCGGCCGGATCGGGCAGGTCGCCGACCTCCACACCACCGACCAGCAGGGCCCGCAGGTCACCGGCCGCGGCGGCAGCCAAGATGCCTGCCGTGTCCCGGCCCGGGTGCTCGGGTAGCTCTTCGACATTCCAGGCGGCGGCGACCTCGGCGCGCGCGGCGGGATCGGCGATCGGCCGGCCGCCGGGCAGCAGGTTCGGCGCGGCACCGGACTCCAGTGCGCCGCGCTCGCCTGCGCGTCGCGGCACCCAGCCGATCCGGGCGTCGGTGGCCTCGGCCAGCCGCAGGGCCGCGGTGTAGGCGCCGGGTGCGGCCGCCAGTCGTTCGCCGACCAGGATGATGCTGCCGCCGGGCAACTCGGTGCGCAGCCCGTCCAACGCGGCCGCCTCGCAACCGGGTACCGCGCCCACCAGCCGGCCGTTCAACTTGGTCAGTCCCCGGCTGGCGAACGGGGCGACGGCGATCACCGGCAGCCCGGTCCTGCGGACCGCTTTGCGCAACCGCAGGAAGATGATGGGGGATTCCTCCTCGGGTTCCAGGCCGGCCAGCACCACCGCGGGAGCGGTTTCCAAGTCGGTGTAGGTCACCGCGAACGAGCGGCCCGCCACCGCGTGCGCGAGGAACTGGGCCTCCTCCACTGAGCCGGCCCTGGCGCGGAAGTCGATATCGTTGCTGCCCAGCATGATCCGGGTGAACTTGGCGTAACCATAGGCATCTTCGAGGGTGAGCCGTCCGCCGGTCAGCACCCCGGCGGGCCCGGCGGTCAGCCCGCGCAGCGCCACCGCCACCGCCTCGGACCAGGAAGCCGGCCGCTGGCTGCCGTCGGCCCCCCGCAGCAGCGGTGTGGTGATCCGATCACCCTGCGTGGTGTACGCGAACGCCCAGCGACCCTTGTCGCAGTTCCACTCCTCGTTCACTTCCGGGTCATCACCGGCCAACCGGCGCAACACCTTTCCACGCCGATGATCGGTGCGCTGCGCACACCCCGAGGCGCAGTGCTCGCAGACGCTGGGGGTGGAAACCAAATCGAACGGGCGGGCCCGGAACCGGTAGGCGGTGCCGGTGAGCGCACCGACGGGACAGATCTGCACGGTGTTGCCGGAGAAGTAGGAGTCGAAGGCTTCACCGTCGGCGATGCCGACCTGTTGCAACGCCCCCCGCTCGAGCAACTCGATGAACGGGTCCCCGGCGATCTGATTGGAGAACCGGGTGCAGCGAGCGCACAGCACGCAGCGTTCCCGATCCAACAACACCTGCGATGACAAATTGATCGGCTTGGGGTAGGTGCGCTTGACATCGGTGAAGCGGGAGTCGCTGCGCCCGTTGGACATTGCCTGATTCTGCAGCGGGCATTCCCCGCCCTTGTCGCACACCGGGCAGTCCAGCGGGTGGTTGATCAGCAGCAGCTCCATCACCCCGCGCTGGGCCTTGTCGGCGGCCGGCGAGGTGAGCTGGGTGCGCACCACCATGTCGGGGGTCACCGTCGTGGTGCACGACGCCAGCGGTTTACGCTGCCCCTCCACCTCGACCAGGCACTGTCGGCAGGCACCCACGGGGTCCAGCAGCGGATGATCACAGAACCGCGGAATCTGGATGCCCATCAGCTCGGCGGCCCGGATCACCAACGTCCCCTTGGGCACGCTGATCTCGTGGCCGTCGATGGACAGTGTCACCATCTCGACCGCCGCCGTGTCCCGGGCTCCTTCGGCCAGCGTCACGCGCGCGCTCCTTCCGTCGCGAAAACCGTGGAGGCGTGCGGGTCGAACGGGCAGCCCGCGCCCACGTGCGCCTCATACTCGGCGCGGAAGTATTTGAGCGAGGAGATGATCGGGCTGGCCGCCCCGTCGCCGAGGGCGCAGAACGACTTACCCAGGATGGCGTCGGAGATGTCGAGCAGCGTGTCCAGGTCCCCGATCGTCGCGCGTCCGGTCTCCAGCCGTTCGTAGATCTGAGTCAGCCAGTAGGTGCCCTCTCGGCACGGTGTGCACTTGCCGCAGGACTCGTGCGCGTAGAACTGCGTCCACCGTCGCACCGCCCGCACCACGCAGGTGGTCTCGTCGAAGATTTGCAGCGCCTTGGTGCCCAGCATCGACCCGGCCCCGCCAACACCCTCGTAATCCAGTGCGACGTCGAGGTGTTCGGGAGTCAGCATGGGTGTTGACGATCCGCCGGGCGTCCAGAACTTCAGCTGGTGCCCGGCGCGCATTCCGCCGGCGTGGTCCAGCAGTTCACGCAGCGTGATGCCCAGTGGGGCCTCGTACTGACCGGGCCGGGTGACATGACCCGACAGCGAGTACAGCGTGAACCCCGGCGACTTGTCCGACCCCATCGACTTGAACCAGTCCACCCCGTTGCGCACGATCGGCGGCACGCTGGCAATGGATTCCACGTTGTTGACCACCGTCGGGCAGGCGTACAGCCCGGCCACCGCGGGGAACGGGGGGCGTAGCCGCGGCTGCCCGCGCCGGCCCTCCAGCGAATCGAGCAGTGCGGTCTCCTCACCGCAGATGTAGGCACCGGCCCCGGCGTGCACCACCAGATCCAGGTCGAAACCCGAGCCGAGGATGTCACGGCCCAGGTATCCGGCCTCGTATGCCTCGGCGACAGCCGCCCGCAGCCGGCGCAGTACCGGTACCACCTCACCGCGCACGTAGATGAAGGCCTGCCTGGCCCGGATCGCGTACGAGGCGATGATGGCCCCCTCCACCAGCACGTGCGGGGTGGCCATCATCAGCGGAATGTCCTTGCAGGTGCCGGGTTCTGACTCGTCGGCGTTGATCACCAGATAGTGCGGCTTCGGGTCTGACTGATTGATGAACGACCACTTCTGGCCGGTCGGGAAACCCGCACCGCCGCGCCCGCGCAGCCCGGAGTCCTTCACGAGCGCGATGACGGCGTCGGGATCCATGTCGAGGGCGGCGTCGAGTGCCTGGTACCCGTCGTGGCGCAGGTAGGTGGCCAGCGTCCAGGACTGTGGCTCGTCCCAGTAGCTGCTCAGCACCGGTGTGAGCGCGGTCATCGCGGCTCCCTGGCGATGCGTAACCCGGCCAGGGTGGCTGGGCCCGGCGGTGAGGCATCCGGCGCACCGGGATCCACCCCGGCCAGGATGCGTGCGGTCTGCCGGAAGGTGCACAGGGGGGCGCCGCGGGTCGGGGTGACGGCGACGCCCGCGCGCAGGTGGTCGACGAGTTCGCGCACCGACGACGGGGTTTGGTTGTCGAAGAACTCCCAGTTCACCATGACCACGGGCGCGAAATCGCATGCGGCGTTGCACTCGATGTGCTCCAGGGTGATCGCGCCGTCGGCGGTGGTCTCGCCGGCATGCACGCCGAGGTGGTCGGCGAGCACCTCCAGTAGCGCATCACCGCCCATGATGGCGCACAGGGTGTTGGTGCACACGCCGACCAGATAGTCCCCGGTGGGGGTGCGCCGGTACATCGAGTAGAACGTGGCGACGGCGGTCACCTCGGCGGGAGTGAGGCCCAGTTGCGCCGCGCAGAACGCGACGCCGGCCGGTGTCAGGAAACCGTCCTCGGCCTGCACCAGATGCAGCAACGGCAGCAGCGCCGAGCGCGGCTGCGGGTAGCGGGCGATGATCTGCTCGGCCTCACCGGCCAGCCGCGCCGTCACCTCGGCCGAATACGATTGCGGCCCCGCCGATATCGGCGGCCCTGTTTCGTCGGGCCGCTGCCCCAGTTGCAGGTCGATCGCTGTCACCTGTCAACGCCTCCCATCACCGGATCGATCGACGCCACCGCCGAGATCGCGTCGGCCACCATGCCGCCCTCGCACATCGCCGCCACCGCTTGCAGATTGGTGAACGACGGGTCGCGGTAATGCACGCGGTAGGGCCGAGTGCCACCGTCGCTGACCATGTGCACACCCAATTCCCCACGCGGGGATTCGACGGCCGCGTACACCTGCCCGGCCGGCACTCGGATGCCCTCGGTGACCAGCTTGAAATGGTGGATCAGCGCCTCCATCGACGAGCCCATGATCTTGGCGATGTGCGCGGGCGAGTTACCCAGACCATCGGGTCCGAGCTTCAGGTCCGCGGGCCAGGCCAGCTTCTTGTCGGTCAGCATCACCGGACCGGGCGTCCGGTCCAGCCGCTCCACGCACTGCTCGACGATCCGCAGCGACTGCTTCATCTCGTCGACCCGAATCAAATAGCGGCCGTACGCATCACAGCCGTCGTCGGTGCAGACGTCGAACTCATAGGTCTCGTATCCGCAGTATGGCTGTGCCTTGCGCAGATCGTGCGGCAGGCCGGTGGAGCGCAGCACCGGACCGGTCACCCCGAGCGCCATACAACCGGTCAGGTCGAGATAACCGATACCCTTCGTGCGCGCCTTCCAGATGTAGTTCTCCCGCAGCAGGTTCTCCATGTCGCGGAGCCGACCGGGCAGGATTCGCACCAGTTCGCGCAGCTGCGGCATGGCTTCGTCGGGCAGATCGGCCGCCAGCCCGCCCGGCCGGATATAGGCGTGGTTCATCCGCAGGCCGGTGATGGTCTCGAACATGGTGAGGATCAGTTCGCGTTCCCGGAACCCGAAGAACATCGCCGACATGGCTCCCAGTTCCATGCCGCCGGTGGCCAATGCCACCAGATGGCTGGAAATGCGGTTCAGTTCCATGAGCAGCACCCGGATGACGCTGGCGCGCTCGGGGATGTCATCGGTGACACCGAGCAGTTTCTCGACACCCAGGCAGTAGGCGGTCTCGTTGAAGAACGGCGACAGATAGTCCATCCGGGTCACGAACGTCACGCCCTGCGTCCAGGTTCGGTACTCCAGATTCTTCTCGATCCCGGTGTGCAAGTAGCCGATTCCGCATCGGGCCTCGGTGATCGTCTCGCCCTCGATCTCCAGGATCAGCCTCAGCACGCCGTGCGTGGAGGGATGCTGTGGGCCCATGTTGACGACGATCCGTTCCCCGGCGTGTTCAGCGGCGGCGGCGACGACGGCATCCCAGTCCTGACCCCCGACCATGACGACGGGCGGTTCGTGATCGATGGTCATCAGTTGTAGGACCTCCGCTGATCGGGCGGCGGGATCTGCGCACCGTGGTACTCCACCGGGATGCCACCCAACGGATAGTCCTTACGTTGTGGGTGCCCCACCCAGTCGTCGGGCATCTCGATGCGGGTCAGCGCCGGATGGCCATCGAAGAGGATGCCGAAGAAGTCGTAGGTTTCGCGCTCGTGCCAGTCGGTGGTCGGATAGACCGAAAACAGCGATGGCACATGTGGATCGGCGTCCGGTGCGGCGACTTCCAGCCGGATCCGGCGGTTGTGGGTGATCGACATCAGCGGGTACACCGCGTGCAGTTCGCGTCCGTGCTCGTCGGGGTAGTGCACACCGGACACCCCGAGGCACAGCTCGAAACGCAGCCCGGGATCGTCGCGCAGGGTCTGGGCGACCGCCATCAGATGTTCGCGACGCACCTCCAGGGTCAGCTCGTCGCGGAACACCACGACGCGCTCGACGGCCGCGGCATAGGTGTCCTGGCCCAGTGCGGCGGTCAGCCGGTCGACGACCTCGTCGAAATAGCCGCCGTAGGGTCGCGGTGAGCTACCTGGGAGCGCCACCTCGCGGACCAGGCGCCCGTATCCGGACGTGTCACCGGACCCGCGCACGCCGAACATGCCGCGGCGGGTGCCGATGACTTCGACATCGGGTTCGTCGCTCGTCTGTTGTCGATTCGCTCCGCGAGCGTCGCTCATCGGTTGTTGATTCGCTCCGCGAGCGTCGCTCAGCGGTTGTTGATTCGCTCCGCGAGCGTCGCTCAGCGGTTGTTGATTCGCTCCGCGAGCGTCGCTCATCGCAAAAGCCCCGTCAGTTCAATGGTCGGCCGGGACGCCAATGCTGCCTGCTCGGCCGCGGCGATGGCCTCGGCGCGGTTGACCCCGAGCGGCATCTCGGCAATCTTGGCGTGCAGCTTGAGGATTGCGTTGAGCAGCATCTCGGGACGCGGGGGACAACCCGGCAGGTAGATGTCCACCGGCACCACGTGGTCGACGCCCTGGACCACCGCGTAGTTGTTGAACATGCCGCCCGAGGACGCGCACACGCCCATGGCGAGCACCCATTTCGGTTCGGCCATCTGGTCGTAGACCTGGCGCAGGACCGGTGCCATCTTCTGGCTGACCCGGCCGGCGACGATCATCAGGTCGGCTTGCCGGGGCGTGGCCGAGAACCGTTCCATGCCGAACCGGGCGATGTCGAATCGCGGGCCCGCGGTCGCCATCATCTCGATGGCGCAGCAGGCGAGCCCGAAGGTTGCCGGCCACAACGATCCTTTGCGGACGTAGCCGGCGACCTTCTCCACGGTGGACAGCAGGATGCCGCCCGGCAGTTGTTCCTCTAGTCCCATGAGAGCCCCCCGCGTCGCCACACGTAGGCGTAGGCGACGAACACCGTCAGCATGAACAGCACCATCTCGACCAGCGCGAACAAGCCGAGGGAGTCGAAGGAGACCGCCCACGGATAGAGGAAGACGATCTCGATGTCGAACACGATGAACAACATCGCCGTCAGGTAGTACTTGATCGGAAATCTTTGGCCCGTCGCCAGCTTGGCGTCCTCGGCGGGGAGCAGCGGTTCGATGCCGCATTCGTAGGCTTCGAGTTTGGCTCGGTTGTAGCGGCGCGGGCCGATGAGGACGGCGATACCGACCGAGCCGACCGCGAATACCGCCGCGATCCCCCCGAGAACGAGAATGGGTAGGTAGATGTTCATAGCTCCCTCGTTGGGCTTTCGATGTGAGCTAGAACACAGCTTAGTCACGCTACCGGTCGCGCCGGCGCATTTTGGCTAGGATGAAACGAACAGCTGGGTCGCCACGTCGTCACCGACGATGACGTGAAGAATTAACGGCCACAGCGGTTTTCGTGCTGCTTAGACAGCTTCTGGGCGCAACAGGGTGGCCACCGTCTCCCCGAGGGCGATCGGATCGATCGGATGCGACACCGCGGCTTCGGCCCTCGACCATGACGCCAGCCAGGCATCATCGGCTCGGCCGGTGAGCACCAGGATCGGCGGGCAGTCGGCGACCTCGTCCTTCAGCTGTTTGGCCAGCCCCAGTCCGCCGGTCGGTGCCGCCTCGCCATCGAGGATGGCGAGATCGAAATCTCCGTCGGCGATCTCAGCGACCACCATCGGTGCGGTCGCGACATCGAGATAGCTCAGCTCGGGCAGGTCCGGGTGCACCCGGCGGCCGAGTGCGGACCGCACCGCGTCGCGGGTACGGGGATTGGAGCTGTACACGAGAATCCGGACCTGCGCATCGGTGTCGGCCACGCCTGCGATGCTACGACTGCCGGATCAGCACCGCGGTGGCTTCGATGTTCACCGCTTCGCCCATCATGCCCAGCAGGTTGCCGTCCACGCCGTAGTGCAGCCGGTTCAGGGTGGTGGTGGTCTGTAGACGAAGTGCGCCGTCACCGGCCGATCGCACATGGGTGGCGAGCTCCAGGTCGCGCTGGGTGTCTTTGACCGAGAGCGTGGCCTGCAGCAGTACCCATCCCGTGCCCGTGACCTCGCCGGAGTGCACCACCACGCTGATGCTGGGAAATTTCTGTACGTCGAAGAAGTCCGGGGAACGCAGATGCGTGTCCCGCTTTCCGATTCCGGTCTTGAGCGACGCCGCGTCGATGTCCAGGCGCCCGGTCACGTCGATCCCGTCCTCGGCCGCGGCGACCCGCCCCGATCCCGTGACGTCGCCGAAGGTGCCCTTGACATGGGCCAAACCCCAAAAGGTCGGGCTGTGGAACTCGATCCTGGTGCGTTGCGGGTCCAGCCGCCAGTCGCCGATCCAGTTGGTATCCGTCATGCCGTCAACGGTGCCATATCCGCGGGGTCGAAGTATTCGTCGATCCTTGTGATCAGGCCGTCGTCACCCAGTTTGACGACGATGCACACCCGCAGCGTGATCGAACCGCCGCCGACGATGCCGGCATGCAGGAGGTGCTGCTGTACGAAACCGTGGTCGAACAACTGTCGGTCCAGAATCTCGTACCGGCGTTCGGTGGTGTGGTCGAGGAACCACCGGATGACCTTCAGGGCGCGCCTGCGGTCGTTGTCATGGGTGTCGCCGGTGTGCCAGACCATGACATCGTGGGCCCACAGCGCCTGGACGCCCGCGTAGTCGCCGGCCTCGATGGCACCGAACAATCGGTTGGCCACGTCGGTGATCATCGAGCCCTCCTGTGGTTGACCTCAAGCATTGTCCGCTCGGCGTCCCGGTGGGGACCGTCGTCGACGAGCCGGCCTCGGTGGCCACCGGGTGTCACCGCTGACTCACTCCCGCTCGTAACCGGGATGCGCGACGGCCAGCCGATGCGCCACCAGCGCGTGCAGCGCCGGCAGCACCTCGTCACCGGTGGCGCCGGACCTGATGGCCGCGGCCAACGCGGGTTCGTCGTCGAAACCCAGTGCCTGCAGGGCCTGGAGTGGGGCGGCGGCACCCGCGGTGTCGGTGGTCTCGGCGAGCAATTCGCGTTCGACGATGCGCAGCGCATTGGCCGCCACCCGGGTGTGGAAGTTCAGGGCGTCGGTGAGCTGACCGCTCTCGCGCAGCTCGGTTTCCAGGAACTCCGCCACCGCCGCGACCAGTTCGGCCGCGGTGGGCTTGTTGTGCACATTCACTGGTCCTCCAACAAACGAAGCACGTCGTATTCCGTCTCGCATACCCGCCGCCCGATGGCCGCCAGCTCCACCGACCGAGTTTGCCCGCAACGGTGCCGCTCGTACTGGTAACGGCAGATGACGCCCCAACGCAGGGTGGACAACACCAGCCACCAGTGCAGCGCCCTGCGGTCGATCGGGGCGCCGCCGGCCTGCCGGTAGGCACTGACGAAATCGTCGATGCTGCCCAGTCCGCCCGCGCCCAGGTCTTTGGGTGCGCCGAACCGCCAGGCCCGGATGCAGAACCACGCCAGATCCTCGGCCGCCGCCCCGATATGCGTGAGCTCCCAGTCCAGGACCGCGGCCAGCTGCCCGGCCTCGACGATCAGATTGCCCATCCGGAAGTCACCGTGCACCAGTACGGGTGGGGCCGGCGCGGGACGGTTGCGTTCCAACCAGCGGAACGCGTACTCGAAAGTGGCCGTGGTGTCGCCCATCTCGTCGAGCTGGCGGCGCGCGTCCTGCAGCGGATCGAGCACCGGCAGCCCGATGCCGACGGGATCGGCCCGATGGATATCCGCCAGCGCCGCGCCGCACTGGGTCAACAGTGCGGCGCGGGCCGCGTCGTCCAGGGTGCGCGTGATCTTGCGGACGATGGTCTCGCCCTCGATGAATTCACAGACCAGATACGGACTGCCGAGGGGATCGGTGGCGTTGGACGCGGCCAGGACGGCCGGTACCGGGGCCCCGGCCGCGGCGGCGCGACGCAGCGCCGCGGCCTCCAGCTCCATCCCGGCGTGGATTTCGTCGGGAGGGCCGGTGCGCAGGATCAGCGGCCGGCCGTCGGCGGTGAAGGCCCAGGTGGCCCGGCTGGCGCCGCCGGTGAGCACCCGCAGGTCCGTCACGCGGCTCGCACCGAGCACCGATGCCAGTACCGTCGGCAAGGCCTGAGTGTCGATCACTTGTGACCGAACTTGACCATCCGTTGGGCGACGCGGCGGATCTGGATCTCCTCGGCCCCCTCGGTGATCCGATACCGCCGGTGGTGCCGGTAGATGTGTTCGAACGGTTCGTGACGGCTGTAGCCGATGCCGCCGTGGATCTGCATGGCCCGGTCGGCCGCCTCGCACACCAACTTGTTGAATTCGAGCGGGGATGCGCCGCCTGCAGCGATGCTCCCTGTGGTGGTGATCGGTCTGGCTCGTCGTACACCTGTCGCCTTCGGGCTGACTCCGAGAGTGGCCTGCCGGCCGTTCGCCACCACCACGGCGTGGAGTGGCTGAAGAGAGGCTTGTTCGACCCAAAGTTGGTGTGCCCTCCTCGCAACCGAATCCATTCGAGCAGAGGAAACACATGGCATCAACCCCGAACATGTCCACGCCGCCGGTAATGATTGCGATCGACCCACACAAGCGGTCGTGGACCGCCGCAGCCGTGGATGTCCGGCTGCAACCGCTGGCAACAATCCGCGTCCCGGTCAGCCGAGACGGCTACCGAACGCTACTGCGCTTCGCCCGGCGCTGGCCCGACACCGCGTGGGCGATAGAAGGCGCCAGCGGTCTCGGAGCTCCACTGACCGTTCGACTGCGTCGAGACGGCATCACCGTCCTTGACGTCCCCGCAAAGCTCGCGGCCAGAGTAAGACTCCTCTCGACAGGACACGGTCGGAAAAGCGATGAAGCCGATGCCGTTTCGGTGGGCGTCGCCGCTCATACGTCCAGTTCTCTGAACACTGCCGAAATCG
>NZ_JAPFPY010000037.1 GCF_026240945.1 Mycolicibacterium sp. J2 | reverse complement strand
CCGGTTACACCAGAGCTGACCTCAAACGTGTTCAAGACAAACTCAATACACGGCCCAGGCCCACCCTGGACCTCGATACCCCAGCCCAACGTCTTGCCGCCCTCATTAGCCAAACAGCCTGAATGTTTCCCCAACCACTTGACATTGCCCTGCTGAAACGCAACAAAACGTGAGGCCAAGTCCTGCTGGGCGGGAGGTCGATTCACCAGCGGTGTAGGCGGGGAGGTCGGTGGCCATGTCCGGACTCTGCTGTATAGCGGGCCCTCGGCGCATCGGTAGAACTACTCGTCACCGGTTACAACTCGTCGTGAGACCACCATCTGCGACCACGAGAACCACCGCAGATCATGCTCGACAATCTGCGGATGGAGAGTGCCTAGCTTGCCCAGTCCTCGTCGTCACCCCACCTCCTCGCCTCGGCGATGATTCGCTCGCGAAATGCCGGCTCAGCTTCTCCGATTGCAGCGAGCGCACGGTCGGTCAGCTCCGAGGGAATCCCGCTGAGGGCGTGTGCAATCGGGATGAAGACGCGGAGCAAGGCGGGTGCGTCGACCAGAACATCGGTGGCCCAGTAATCGTCGAACGAAAGGAAGTCCAGCGCACGCCGTACGCGGTACTCGCTCCAGCGCAAGGGATCCCCGGTCCCACCGTCGACGATCTCACCCAGGAGATGCTCGTACTCATCACGCGGCGTGAATCGTGCACCCTGCGGAGACGTGAAGAACGCAGCAAACACCACCGCTGCGGCTCGGTGGTCGTCGCGCGGGGACTTCCGCTGCTGGCCACCATTGGGCAGCTTCGTGAGCAACCACCGGAGTACTGCAGGGAATCCGAGTCTCGAATCCTCATAGCGCGGGATGATCACATTCTCCGACGCTTGTTCGATCCAGGCACGTGCGTCGGCGAGGTCCATCTCGACAACCGGAGCGCCCTTGTCTCTGGCATCGGCTACCGCGCAGTCGATCGACTTCTGTATAACTCCGAGGTCGCTGACGTCAGAGAATGCCACGTGGTCGATCATGACGGCGATCGTCTCATGATGATCGGCAATCCGAACATCAAGCAGCAGTTGGTCACGATCGCCGAGCGCGTGCCCAATCCGGACAGCGCGATACACCCGTGTGCGCGGGAGATCTCTGACCCAAACCGGCAATTGGCCGCTCCGCAACTCAACCTCCAGCCTGCATCGCCGTTGCAATGCGGGTTTGTCAACCAGCAGTTCGGCAAGCACCGCCAGAACGATGGTGTACTCGACATCCGGTGCAACGGAGACGTTGTCGATTAAAGTCGAGAGGTCCAGCGGTTCGGACTCACCCAGTCTGAAGCGGGAAAAAACCTCAGGTGTTCCCCTTTCCACCGCTATTCCCATCGCTTGTAGTAATGCGAGTGGACCGTCCGCAAGGATCTTGCGGACCACATCAGCCAAAGTCGGCTCCCCCACTTCTCGCTCACGCCGGGCTCGCCGTCGCGCATCGCGGCGAGCCTGCTTGGTTCGGCGCCGCCTTCTTCCGTCGTTCATAGCGCGGACGCTACGCCCGGCCTCCGACAACTCAGTTCGCGTGTTGGATGGCTGCGACGACCTGGGCAACTTGCTCATCCAAGGGCTTGACGGCCGCCGTCCAATCCGGTGGTCCGCCGGTCGCGTCCACCGTCAGCTCGGTGTGAATCAGCAGTCCGGCCACCCGCACCGTGCGCGCCAAACGAGCAGTCGCACCACATGACGGATGACCGGCATGCCCACCACCGAACTCTACGAGATCCAACCGTCGATACCCGATCACCTGCTCACTCTCAATCTTGTCCGCTTCACGCACGAACTGAGGTTTCACCCCGCCAGGTGCACAGATCGGAGGAACGTCAGAGGGCCTCAACTCGCACAGCGAAATCCAGTCGCGCACGCGAGCCAGAGAATCGACACCCGGATGCTCTCGATAGACAACCGTCACGGGCGCACCACTGCCGTTATCGGGATACTTTCCGCTGTACTCGACCACCGCATCGACATCGACGGGTTGGTCACTGCTCGACACGCCGGCGTAGCTGCTGGGCCGTAACGGATCTTCCTGGCACACCTCGTTGGGCGGAGCAATCAGCCGCGGCTCGCCAGGTTTCGTGTCGTAAGCGATGTCCACCTTGCCCCAGGCCTGGCCCGGAAACACGAACAGCTTCGACAGTTCGGCCGGTGTCCATTGCGCGACAGGCGCGACCGCGCTCGGTATCGCACTGCGGAGGAAGCTGCGTGCCAACAATCCGAGTTGGACCTCGAACCGGAACCCGTCGCGCCAGTCACTTTGTGCCCACGCCTCGAAGGTGACTCCGTTCGACGACGCGGCCACGATCTTCACGGCGGGCGGACCGGAACGACGCACTCCGGGGCCGGTGAGTGTGAGCAACGATGCCCCGAAGGGCATTCGGGGATTCAGGGTTTCCAGTTCGCCGCCGGGACAACGCTGCGTCCACTCGGACAGTTCCGCAGCGACGTTCTCGTCGGCTCGGGCTGGACGGAGTCGGACGAAGAACGTCGGCCAATCCGCATGCCCGGGCACAGCTGCCTCGTACTCACCCTGAACGCCAATGGCGGACAGGTCGCCCACTTCGGGATAATCCCCGCAATCCGCCCACCGGTCATCATCTTGGAACAAGCCTCGTCCGGCAGGCACGCGGTAAGTCAAACTCGTGAGCTCGGGTACATCCGTCAGCCGCGGCAACCTGTCCAGGAACGGCACCACCGGCGTGGCCGTTACGGGACCGTCCGCCGGCGCACACCCTGCGACCGCCAGGACCATGACGATCGCTACGCGATATCCGATCCGTGCCAACGGATTCACCGGAAGCGAGAGGTCTGCCAGTAGCCCAAGGCTACGGTCGCCAGCACACCGATATCCCGGCTGCGCAACGCCTGACCCGAGCATTTTTCCGTGACTGTCGCTCCCGCGGCTACACCTACTGCGGCCGAAACTCAGGAAGCGCCTCTCAAGGGCACGTATCCGAATCAGTCCGCACAACCCCGAAGTCCACCTTCGTGCTCGCGGTAAACGTGGCGCCGGGCGGCGGTATTGAGGTGCGCACCTACCAGTTACGGTCATTGATCTGCGCTCGCACGTTACCGGTCAGATCGGTGGAACTCGTGAACCACGCCGCCCCCTGCAAATCCTTGCCGATCAGGTTCGGCATAGTCCACGACGGTTCCGCCGACGTGGATGGGCTTATCGGGATCGCCGTGCCGACCAGTGCCCCCACCAATACAGCGGTTCGCATGACACCCTCCTGGTTCGAACTAGCCGCGCAGCATCGCACGAGGAACCGACCGCTACTACGAGTGGCTAGTACGGATCCGCATACCGCCTCGGCTCGGACGGTTCAGCGGCCGCGCCGCCAGATGACCGCTCTGGGGGCGAAAATTGGGGCGAACCAACGCACCACGCATCGGAGAGCGCACCCGGATTTGGTGGCAGATTCTGATGAGAGTCGCCCATCCAGCGGATGTCGTCGGAGTCACCCGGCTGCCGCGAGAAGTTGCCAGGCCAGTTCTCTTCGAGGTCCAACAGGTAGTAGTACAGGGCGGCCTCGTTGACGTCACTCCACGCGTCACCATCCACGATCGACTCACGGGTGTCGCGAACAAGACCCCACGTGACATTTGATGGCGGTGCCGTATAGACCAAGAAGATGTGCGGCCCGTCGGTCCATGCATGCGAAACAACGAAGGTGTGGCGGCCCACCGATCCGTTCTCGAAGTCAATGCGATGCAGCAGATTACGCAGTGTTTCCACCGCGAACTCCCGCTGCGGTTCGGTCCGCCTGAGCGATGCAGCACCAACCCGCAGGCCTGCCGGATCGACATCCAAACCGTCGGCCATCCTCCTCACCCCCACCGGCTCGCCGACTCCCCCCGGAGAAATCCTACCGCCCGACCAGCCCCATCGCTGTCGCTCGTTTGTCGCTCGGAGCCGGGCACCAGACACCATCCCCGGCACCCCAACACCTGTCACCCCGGCAGCCGCGCCAACCAGTCCGACTCACCGTCCAGCGGTTCGCCACCGAGAACCACCGTCGGCACCCCTGGCTCGGGAAAGGTGTGCAACACAGCAAGGTTGGACGCGGCGATGGCGTGCGGGTCGTACCCCAGAAACACGCCCAGCCGAATCGCGTCGACCGCTGAGCTAGGTGCTTCTACCGAGGCGGCCAGATCGGCCAGCTGGTCATTCGACAGATCGGTCGGGCTACCCTCGTGCGGTTGGTGCTCAGCGGAGAAGATCTGTTGCACGAACCGCCATGTGATATCGCTCGACCCGGATTGGCCGGCCACCACGAACGTTGCGTAGATGGCCCGCGCATCGTAACTGCCGCTGGCCGAATACTTTTCAAGGAAGTTCACAAACCGCAGGTTCACCCGCAGCGAGCCGTCTTCGATACGCTTGCCGATCTCCACACCTTGCGCGCGGATCATCTTCCCGCTGTACGGGCACATCGGGTCCACATACAGATCGATCTGACCGAGGGCGTCGGGATCTCCGATCGACACGACATCCCCGGAAGGCGCGGCGACGGAAGCCGACGCAACGCCGGGGAACAACATCAGCAACGTCAGGACCACACCGGCCAGCACGCGAATCTTCACCACACCCATCATGCCGCCACGCCAACCCCGTCGGTTCCCCGTGTGACTTCTGTGACTCAGCCGTACAATCCTGACGACTTGATTCGAGAACGAGGAGCCGCCCCATGCATGACCTGACCAAGCGCGCGCTTGCCGCCGCCTTCGCCCTGGCCGCTCTCGGCACTCCGGCGGCCCTGGTCACCATCAACCCCGCGATCGCTCAAGCGGCCTGCAGCAACGGCGAGGAAGAAGACCAGTTCACCACACAGTGCACGCCGTTCCTGGTGCCGAACTCCCCCGACTCCGAAGGCTTCACCAGCACCGCCGCCAACCCGGACATCCCGGAGATCGACGGCATCCCGTGCACCGGCGCCGACAGCGGTGCCTGCATCGGCCTGTCCGAGGACCAGATCCCGCAGGTCACCCCGCACGTCACCATCAGCTCCAGCCCGTAGTGTTAACGGCCGGGGCCACCAGGCCCCGGCCTACCGAACGGTGGCGGGCTCGATCCCGGCCGCCGCGAGCCGTCGGTCCGAGTGCGCCGGTCGCACCACCCGCGGCCACCAGAACCACTTACCCAGCAGTGCCGCCACCGCAGGCGTCATGAACGAGCGCACCACCAGCGTGTCGAACAGCAAGCCCAGCGCGATCGTCGTCCCCACTTGGGCCATCACCTTCAGATCGCTGAACGCGAACGAGGCCATGGTCGCGGCGAACACCAGGCCGGCCGAGGTGACCACCGACCCGGTGCCCGCCATCGCGCGGATGATCCCGGTCTTCAGCCCACCGTGCAGTTCCTCCTTGAACCGCGACACCAGCAGCAGGTTGTAGTCCGATCCCACGGCCAAGAGCAGGATCACCGCCATAGGCAGCACCATCCAATGCAGCTCCAGGCCGAGGATGTGCTGCCACAACAGAACTGACATGCCGAACGACGCTCCCAGCGACAACAGCACGGTGCCGACGATCACCGCAGCGGCCACCAAACTTCGGGTGATCAGCAACATGATGATGAAAATCAGCGCTGCTGCGGCGATCCCGGCAATCATGAGGTCGTACTGGGCGCCGTCGTGCATGTCCTTGTAGGTGGCAGCGGTCCCAGCGAGGAAGATCTTGGAGCCTTCCAGCGGCGTGCCCTTGATCGCTTCCCGGGCGGCCTGCTTGATCGGGCCCACATGGGAAATGCCCTCCGGCGTCGCCGGATCACCATCGTGGCTGATGATGAAGCGTACCGATTTGCCGTCCGGTGAGATGAAGTTGCCCATCCCCCGCTTGAAGTCCTTGTTGTTGAACGCTTCCGGCGGAAGATAGAAGGTGTCGTCGTTCAACGATTTGTCGAAAGCCTCCCCCATCGCGGTGGAGTTGTCTTGCATCGCCGAGCCTTGATCCTGCATACCCTTCTGGGTCTGATACATGGTCTGCATGCTGGTCTTCATGCTTTCCATGACCTCAATGTTGTTCGGCCACAGAGCCACCATCTGCGGCATCAGCGTGTCGAGGTGTTTGAGATCCGGCAGCAACTGCTGGATGTCGTCGGTCATGGTGTCGATCCCGTCGAGCGTGTCGAACACCGACCGGATAGACCAGCACGCCGGGATGTCGTAGCAGTGCGGTTCCCAGTAGAAGTAGTTGCGGATGGGGCGCAGGAAATCGTCGAAATCGGCGATGTGGTCGCGTAGTTCAGCGACATCGAGCGTCATGGTGGTGGTCTTGAGCACCATGGAGTGGGTGGTATCGGCCATCTGTTGAGTGACCGACTGCATCTTCTTCATGGTGTCGATATTCGTTTGGATGTCGTCGATCTGCGTGAGCATCCGCGCGTACATGTCCTGGTTGTATTTCTCGTTCATCTTCTGCGTGGCGCCCTGCTGGCTCAGCATGAACGGAATGGTGGTGTGCTCGATCGGTTTTCCGTTGGGCCGGGTGATGGTCTGCACGCGACCGATGCCAGGCACCGCGAGCACGGCCTTGGCGATCTTGTTGATCACCAGGAAGTCGGCGGGATTGCGCAGATCGTGGTCGCTTTCCACCATCAGCAGGTCCGGATTCATCCGGGCGGCGCTGAAATGGCGTTCGGCGGCCTGATATCCGATATTGGCGTTGATCTCGGGCGGCAAGTACTTGCGCGCGTCGTAATTGGTCTTGTAGCCCGGCAGCGTCACCAGGCCGACGAGCGCGAGCGCCAGCGTGGCAACCAGCACCGGGCCGGGCCAGCGCACCACGGTGACCCCGACGCGGCGCCAACCGCGCGACCGGATGGCGCGTTTGGGATCGAAGCGACCGAACCGGCTGCCGATGGTGATGACTGCCGGCCCCAGCGTGAGCGCCGCGACGACAGCGACGAAAGTGCCGATGGCGCACGGCACACCCATGGTCTGGAAATACGGCAGTTTGGTGAAGGACAGGCACAGCATGGCGCCGGCTATGGTCAGCCCCGAGCCGAGCACGACGTGCGCGGTGCCGCCGAACATGGTGTAGTACGCGGTCTCCCGGTCCTCACCGGAGCCGCGCGCCTCCTGGTAACGGCCGATCGCGAAGATCGCATAGTCGGTTCCGGCGGCGATGACCATCAGCGTCAGCAGGTTCACGGCGAACGTCGACAGCCCGATGATGTTGTTGTAGGCCAGGAAAGCGACCACGCCGCGGGCGGCACCCAATTCCATGAACACCATGACCAACGTCAGCAGCACCGTGACGATTGACCGGTACACGATCAGCAGCATCAGCGCGATCACGCCGATCGTGATGGCGGTGACCAGGGCGATGCTCTTGTCACCGGCGTGGTGCTGATCCGAGATCAGTGGCGCGCCGCCCGTGACGAATACCTGCAAGCCCGGCGGCGGTGGGTTCTTCGCGATGATGTCCCGCACCGCGGCCACCGAGTCGTTGGCCAGCGTCTCGCCTTGGTTGCCTTTCAGGTACAGCTGAACGTAGGCGGCCTTGCCGTCCTCGCTCTGGGCGCCCGCGGCAGTCAGCGGGTCACCCCAGAAGTCCGCGACGTGTTCGACGTGCGCCGGGTCGGCGCGGAACTGTGCGATCAACCCGTCGTAGTAGTGGTGGGCTTCGGCTCCCAGTGGCTGGTCACTTTCCAGCACGATCATGGCGTTGCTGTCGGAGTCGAACTCCTTGAAGTCCGCGCCGATGCGCTTCATCGAGATCATCGCCGGCGCGTCCCGTGAGCTCAGACCGACGGTATGCGCTTCACCCACTTCCTCCAGGGGTGGGACCAGCACGTTGGTGGCGACGTTGAGCAGCACCCAGCCGATGACCAACGGCACCGAGAGCATCCGGATGAGGTGCGCGATCCTGGATCGCCCCGCCACGGTAGCGGTCATCGACAGCACCCTCCCGATCAGGCCCGCATCGCCCATCGTGAGCTCGTTGGCGTTACAACTGCGCTATCGCGCGTAATATACGTAGCCCGTCAAACTGTGGCTGTCAACTGGTTGGGAGCAGCGGCGACCGGCCGGTTTGCGCGCATCGAGGCCCCAAACCGGCATACTCACAGCGTGGCGCCGAAAGAAGTGCGGGACACATCACCCAAACGCGGGTGGCTGACATCGAAGCAGCAGCGCGCGTGGGTTGCGTACATGCGCGTCCAATTACGAATGAACTACGAGATGAACCGCCAACTGCAGGCCGATTCCGGACTGTCGCTGGCGGAGTACGACGTGTTGGTGGCCCTCAGCGGCGCCAAGGACGACGGCATGCGCGTCAGCGACCTGGCCGCGCAGATCGGCTGGGAACGCAGCCGGCTCTCACACCAGCTGCGCCGCATGGATGAACGCGGCCTCACCGAGCGCCGGCCCAACACCGATGACGGACGGACCACCAACGTCGTGCTCACCCCGAACGGCCGCCAGGCGATCACCGAGGCCGCGCCCGGCCACGTCGACCTGGTCCGCAGCCTGTTCTTCGATGCACTACCCGAGAACCTGCTCGGCCCGTTCACCGCGGCGCTGGAGCACATCCACGTCAACCTCAATCACAACAGCTCGCTGCCGCCCGCTCCTGGCTAGATTTGCATGATTATTCACGGATAAGGAGCGTCATGGGCGGCGTCGCGGCGCCCCGGGGCGTCAACTATGTCCAGCTCGACGAAGTCAGGCTGCGACAGTGCCAACCCGCCGGAATAGGTGATGTTTCACCTATGTTGTAGCCGGGGAAGCTATCAGCACAACACCAGAACGGAGCCCGATCATGGGACAACTCGACGGTAAGACAGCATTGGTCACCGGCGGCACGTCAGGCATCGGCCTGGCGACGGCGCAGCGGCTCGCCGACGAAGGCGCCTACGTCTTCATCACCGGCCGTGATCAGACCCGCCTGACCGAGGCGGCCGACAAGATCGGCGCCCATGGCGTGCGCAGCGACATCAGCAAGCCGGAGGAACTCGACGCGCTGGCGGCCGAGATCGCCCAACACGGCAAGGGACTCGACATCGTCTTCGCCAACGCCGGCGGTGGCGACTTCGCCACCCTGGCCGACGTGACGCCGCAGCACTACCGGGACAACTTCGACCGCAACGTGGCCGGCACGGTCTTCACCGTCCAGAAGACACTGCCACTGCTCAATGAGGGAGCGTCGATCATCCTGGCGGGATCCACCGCGGCCGCCGAGGGCACACCGTCCTTCGGGCTCTACGCCGCATCCAAAGCGGCCATCCGATCGCTGGGCCGCACCTGGGCCGCCGAACTGGCCGACCGCAAGATCCGGGTCAACACCATCGTCCCCGGCCCCATCGAGACGCCCGGGCTCGTCGGTCTGGCACCCGCCGACCAGCAACAGGCCCTGCTCGACGGAATGGCGGCAAGCCTGCCGCTCAAGCGCGTCGGCCGCCCCGAGGAGATCGCCGCGGCGGTGCTGTTCCTGGCCTCGGACCAGAGCAGCTTCATGACCGGTGCCGAGCTGGCCGTCGACGGCGGCCTGACCCAGGTCTGATCGCTCGTGTTTGTGCGGTGTCATCCGCGACGCGCCGACGCAAGCGGATGACATCGCACAAACGGGAGCCACACTGCCGGGTCAGCCGGGGATCTCCCGCACCGCGCCCCGATCCGCCGACGTGGCCAACAACGCATACGCCCGCAGCGCCTTGGACACCGGACGGTCGCGTTCCCGTGGCGTGAATGCTCCGATATCCGCACGGCGGCGCGCAAGGTCGTCCTCCGACACGTCCAACGTGATGGCACGCGACGGGATGTCGATGCGGATGCGGTCACCGTCACGCACCAAAGCGATCGGACCGCCGGCGGCGGCCTCGGGCGACACGTGGCCGATCGACAACCCGGAAGTGCCACCGGAGAACCGGCCGTCGGTGATCAAGGCACACGACTTACCGAGCCCTCGTCCCTTCAAAAAGGATGTGGGATAGAGCATTTCCTGCATACCGGGGCCGCCGCGCGGTCCCTCGTAGCGCACCACCACCACGTCACCGGCGGTGACGCGACCGCCGAGGATGGCGTCGACCGCTTCCTCCTGTGATTCGACGACAACCGCGGGCCCTTCGAACGTCAGCGCGCCGGGGTCGACGCCGGCGGTCTTGACCACGGCGCCGTTGGGCGCGAGGTTGCCGGTCAGGATCGCCAACCCGCCGTCGGCCGAATAGGCATGGGCCACATCGCGAATGCAACCGTTCGCCGCGTCGGTGTCGAGGCTCTCCCAGCGTTCGGATTGGGAGAACGCAGCGGCGCTGCGGCGTCCCCCGGGCGCGGCATGGAACAGCTCCAACGCTTCGCCGGACGGGGCGATACCGCGAATGTCCCAGTCGGCCAACCACTCGTCGAGCGTTGCGGCGTGCACGGCATGCACATCCTTGGCCAACAAACCCGCCCGGTGCAATTCACCGAGGATCGCCGGGATACCGCCCGCGCGGTGCACGTCTTCCATCAGATAGGAGCCGTTGGGGGCCACCTTGCACAGACACGGGACCCGGCGGGAGATCTCGTCGATCTCGCCTATCGCGAAGTCCAACTCGGCCTCGTGTGCGGCGGCCATCAGGTGCAGGACGGTGTTGGTCGATCCGCCCATCGCCACATCCATCGCCATGGCGTTCTCGAACGCCGACCGCGACGCGACGGCGCGCGGCAGTACCGAGACGTCACCCTGGTCGTAGTAACGGGACGCGATATCGACGACGGTGGCGCCGGCCTTTTCGTACAAGGCGCGGCGCGCGGTATGGGTGGCCAGCACCGAGCCATTGCCCGGCAGTGCCAGACCCAGCGCCTCGACCAGACAATTCATCGAATTGGCGGTGAACATGCCTGAGCACGACCCGCACGTCGGGCAGGCTGACTCCTCGATCCGGGCCAGATCCTCGTCCGAGATCGACGGGTCGGCGGCGCCGGCCATCGAGTCGATCAGATGCAGCCCGGTGCGCACCCGACCGTCGACCAAGGTGGCACGGCCGCCCTCCATCGGCCCACCGGAGACGAACACGGTCGGGATGTCGAGCCGCAGCGCAGCCATCAGCATGCCCGGAGTGATCTTGTCGCAGTTGGAGATACACACCAGCGCATCGGCCTTGTGGGCCTCGACCATGTACTCCACCGAGTCGGCGATCAGGTCGCGGGACGGCAGCGAGTACAACATCCCGGAATGCCCCATCGCGATCCCGTCATCGACGGCGATGGTGTTGAATTCGCGCGGGATACCACCGGCCCGGTGGATCGCGTCGGACACGATGCGCCCGACCGGTTGCAGGTGAGTGTGACCGGGCACGAACTCGGTGAAGCTGTTGGCCACCGCCACGATGGGCTTGCCGAAGTCCTCGCGGGCGACGCCGGCGGCGCGCAGCAGGGCGCGGGCTCCGGCCATATTGCGACCATGGGTGACGGTGCGGGAACGCAGCTGGATCATGCCTTCACTGTCGGGCGTGGCCGGCACGCTGGGAAGACGCCTTCAGTACTAGTAGTGAGAGTAATAGGCTTGGGCATGCCCACCGACGAGGAACGCCGCACTGAGCTGGGTGCTTTCCTGCGCTCCACCCGCGAACGTCTGACCCGTGCCGACTTCGGACTACCGGTGGCCGGACGGGGTCGGACGGTGGGCCTGCGGCGCGAAGAAGTCTCCTACCTGTCCGGGGTGAGCGTCACCTGGTACACCTGGCTGGAGCAGGGCCGGGATATCAATCCGTCCCGGCAGGTGCTCGACGCGGTCAGCCGCACGCTGCGCTTGGGTGTGCCCGAGCACCGCTACGTCCTCGGCCTGGCGGGCTTCGCTCCGCTACCCGCCGCTGCCGCCAGCGACGTGACGACGGTGCCGCCGCACGTGCAGCGTTTCCTCGACGCCATCGGTGACAACCCCGCCTACGCGCTGACGCCGGAATGGGGCATCGCCGGCTGGAACGCCGCCTATCAACGGCTCTACCCGAATGTCGCCACCACCCCGCCGGCCGAGCGCAACCTGCTGTGGGTGGTGTTCACCGACCCGGCCGTGCGGGACCTGCTCGATGACTGGCAGCTGACCAGTCAGCGCTTCCTCGCGGAGTTCCGCGCCGAGATCGGGTCGCGACTCGGTGACCCGGCGTTGCTCGATCTCGTGGCCCGGCTGTCGGAGGCCAGTGCCGATTTCCGGGCCGGGTGGCAGCGCCACGACATCCGCGGGTTCGAATCGCGCGAGCGGATCTTCCACCACCCGGAGCTCGGCGCGGTGCGCTACGAACACCATCAGCTGCGGCCATCGGACCAGCCGGAATTCCAGATCGTCGTCTACACGCCGCTCTGAGGCCTGGGCACGCCTCCGCGAATGTGCGAACTCATCCGCTCGCTGCGGCGCGTCGCGGACGAAACCGCACTCACGGCAAGCACGGACCCCACCAGTGATCATGCGGACAATCTCAATTTCTCTGACTTCCGAGCAATCCGTGACGCGGTTGAACCCGAATCACCTCAGTGACGTGAGTTTCAGAGGGGCTCATGAAATCCGCAGGTGGCAGGTGAGGGGAAACCGTGGATCAAAACCTGGACGACTACGCGGAAACCGGCGATATCGCCCAAGACGTCGAGCAACGCATCAAGTTGGTGCGCCACTTCGGCGCGAAGGGGCAGCTGCCGTTCTTTCAGCAAATTGATTCGGTGAACCCGCCCCGGGTGGGTGTTCGGGGCCGCGAGTGCGTACTACTCGGGTCCAACTCCTACATCGGCCTGTCCACCCACCCGGATGTCATCGCCAAGGCCGCCGAGGCCACCCGGGAATTCGGGACGGGCACCACCGGCAGTCGCCTCCTCAACGGCACCTACCGCCTGCACGTTGACCTGGAGGAGCAGATCGCACGCTGGCTGGGTAAGGAGCAGGCGCTCGTCTTCACCACGGGTTATCAAACCAACGTCGGCACCATTCAGGCCCTGCTCGGCGACGACTGCCTGGCCGTGGTCGATTCCCTGGCCCACGCGTCCATCCGCGACGGCGTGCATCTGAGCCAGGCCGTCGAGGCCAAATTCGACCACAACGACACTCGTTCCCTGGCCGACACGCTGCGCAGCCACGCCGGAAAGCGGTACCGTCGCACGCTGGTCATCGTCGACTCGCTCTACTCGATGGAGGGCTCCACCGCGCCCCTGCAACAGATCATCGCGATCTGCAAGGAGGCCGGTGCTCTGCTCATGGTCGACGAGGCGCACGGCATCGGTGTCTTCGGCCCCTCCGGAGGAGGCCTGTCCCAACGCGACGACGTCGCCGGGGACGTAGACATCCTGATGGGGTCGCTGTCGAAGGCCATCGGCGGTCTCGGCGGATTCATCGCCGCATCGCGTGACTTCATCGACGAGATCCGGCTGGCCGCCCGCTCTTTCTGGTTCAGCACGTCCGCCACGCCGGCATCGATGGCCGCCGCTGCAGCCGCGATCGACATCATCCGCGGTGACGAAGGCCTCGAACGCCGGAAACGCCTGGAGCGCAACGCGCGGCTGATGCGGGCATCGCTGGCCCCCTTGAACGTGGCGCTGCACCAACCCGACGCCCACAGCCCGGACTGGTCGCCCATCATTCCGATCCGCCTGTTCGATGAAATGCGAACAGCTCTGAGCTGGAATCAACTTCGCGACGCGGGCGTTTTCGTCACGCCGGCGATCTATCCGGCGGTGCCCTTGGGTAAGCCGATCTTGCGCGTCTGCATGACCTCCGAGCTGACCGAGGACGACGTCCGCCATTGCGCCGACCTGCTCACCAAGGAGCTGTCCTGGGCCATGGCGGCCGCATGAGTAGCGGACTCCGCCTCGCCATCACCGGCGGAACCGGTGATTTCGGCCGAGCCGTACTGAACTGGGCCCTCCATAGCGATGACATCGCCGAGATCACCGTCCTCGGTCGCAGGCCGCTCGGCACCGCCCACCCTAAGATCCGGGAGGCCTTCCTGGATCTGGGCGGACACATCGACCTGGGTCCGGTCGCGACGTACGACGCGCTGATCCACCTCGCCTACTGCGTGGAAGAGCCCCGGGACAAAAGGCTGGCCTACCGGGTAAACGTGGCGGCCACCAAGACACTGCTCGACGAAGCGAACCGGGTGGGCATCGGCCGGCTGATTCTCACCTCGAGCGCGAACGCCCTCGGGGTCCAGGCCTGTGGAACCGGAAAACAGTTGCCGGAGAACACGTATCCCGCCGGGGATGGCAATCCCGATCACTACTACTTCTATCACAAAGCTCTGGTAGAGCACCTGGCCCGCTGGTACTGGCGCGACAGCGACCCGGACGGCACCCAGCTGGCGGTCGTGCGTCCCTGCTACATCGTCGGCGAGCATTTCGACAATTCCGGCCTGCAGGCGTTCCGGGCGAAAACCCTGCTCTATCCCGAACCCGGCCGCTCGTTCTACCAATTCCTCTGGGACACCGATCTGGTGGACGCCTACATCACCATCCTCACCGAGGAACTCACCGGTCTCTACAACGTGGCGCCCGAAGATCAGACCAGCGTGCGCGAGATCGCAGAACTCAACGGATCACGCCTGATCCCAGGACCTCTGCCGTTGCTGAAAGCGGGCGCCGATCTGGCGTTCCGGCTGCGGATGACCCCGTTCTCCGGGCATTGGGTGACGCTCGGCGACCCGATGCTCGACTCGACGCTGCTGCGCACCACGACATCGTGGAAGCCGACCGCCACCTCAGCGGAAGCCTTGCAGCGCTATCTCATTCGACCCTGACCGCGCGGAAGGACCCCCGATGAACCGCACCGGACTCGAATCGCGACTGTCGCACAGTGATGCCCTCCGCCGGTACCTGCCCGACCTCGCCGACAAGCTGAACGATCTCGGACTGATGCGCACCGAGGACCCGGCCACCAACGTCGTCGGCCTGTGGAAGGAGCACGACGGACCGCGGCTGATCGCACCGAAGGAACTCGGCGGGCTGGGGGCAAGCTGCGTGGAAACCCTTGAGCTGCAACGCGGCGTCGGCTATCTCAGCCCGTCACTGGCCGCCGCCACGACCATGCATTACCTGTCGGTGGCAGGCCTGGCCGACTTCGCCGAATCCGCCGACGCCGAGACCGTCGGACTCATCACCTCCCTGATCGAGAACCGCACGGTTTTCGCGTCCGGGTTCTCCGAAGGCACCATCGCCGGCAGCGTCTTCCGACCCACCATGCAGGCCGCCCCGGCCGAGGGCGGCTACACCGTGACCGGCTGCAAGAAGCCGTGCAGCCTGGCCGACAGCATGGACTGCGTGATGGCCAGCGTGCTGCTGGAAGACACCGGGCAGCGGGCCATCACCGTGATCTTCAACGGCAGCCCCGGCGTCAGCGTCAGCCCACTGTGGGTCAGTGCTCCGCTCTCGGGCGCACAGACCCACGCGGTGCACTTCGACAACGTCTTCGTGCCCAGCGACCTGATGATGGTCAGCGATGTCGAAGACCCCGACGGACGCAACGAGAAATCGGGTTACGTGCTCTTCGGCCTGATCATCACCGCCGGCTACATCGGTGCGGCGACGCGGCTGGCCTTCAAGATCGCCGGACGCGATGACGTGACCGAAGCGGACTTCGTGGAGCTGTTCTCCCCCGTCGAAGGGGTGTGGCGTGCCCTGCGCATGATCGCCGCCCGGTACGACGACGGTGATCGCAGCGACGACTTGTTCGCCGACCTGCTGTGGATCCGCCTCGGCTTCCGGGACCACCTGCAGACCGCAGTGGCCCGGTTGGTCGCCAAAGTGGGCGGCGTGGCCTTCGCGACCGACCCCGAAATCGCCTATCTGGCCTCCTGCATCTCGGCGTATTCGTTCCATCCGCCGAACCTGCGTGAATCCGGTAGCTTCCTGATCGACCACGAACTGTCCGGGGCCATCAACCTCACTCGCTGATCCCCACCTTGGCGTGCAACTTCGCCAGCGGCGCCGGCGCCCACCAGTTCCATCGACCGGCAAGCTTCATCACCGCCGGCACCAGCACCATGCGGACCAGTGTCGCGTCCACCACCACCGCCAACGCCAAACCGACGCCGATCATCCGCATGAAGGCAACCTGCCCGCTGGACAACGCCGCGAACACGATCACCATCAGCAGCGCCGCGGCCGTGATCACCCGGCCCGCACCGGCGATGCCGAGCGCCACCGCCTCGTCGTTGTTCCCCGACGCAAGCCAGTGCTCCCTGATCCGCGACAACAGGAATACCTCGTAGTCCATCGACAATCCGAACGCCGTCGCGAACAGGAATACCAGCACGTCGGCGACCAGTGTGCCGGTGGCGCTGGTACCCAGCCCGCCGAGATGGCCTTCCTGGAACACCCAGACCAGGGCACCGAGAGTGGCCGATAACGACAAGGTGTTGAGCACCAACGCTTTCACCGGCAGCACGAGACTTCCGGTGAGCAGGAAGATCAGCACGAACGTCGTGGTCGCGATGAGCAGCAGCACCACCGGCAGCAGTCGCACGATCTCGTCGACCGAATCTTGGTTCAGTTGGTTGGCGCCGGTGAACAGCGCCTCGGCGCCGTGCGGGACGGGAACCGCGCGCAGCCGGTCGAGTTCGGCACGCGACTGGGTATCCGAGGACGGATGGTCGATGGCGACCGAGAGCCACAGACTGCCGTCCTTGGCCGCGGCGGGTAACACCGGTGGACCGGTCCGGCGGCCATCCGCGTACGACCCCTGCGGAGTCGAAACCAGCGCGGCACCATCGACTTTCGATAACGCCGTCGCATAACCGGCGATATCGCGGTCGGTGAGACTGTGCGCGTCCGGGAGGACGATCGAGGTGGCCGTCGCGGCATTGTCGCGGAACTCCGTGCGGATGGTGTCGCCGACCTGGCGCGACGGTGCGCTGGTCGGCAGTACGCGGTCATCGGGCAACCCGAACTTCGCGCTGAGAAATGGGGCGCCGACGATCATGAGCACCGCGATCACGGCCAGCACGCACGGGATGGCGTGGCGCATCGCGAATGTCGCGACGGAATACAACCGGGTCTCGCGGATGTCGGTGGCGGGTGGTGTGCGGCGAAACAGCGTGCGGATGTTCAGCGATTCGATACGGTCACCGAGCAGTGCGATCACCGCCGGGGCGACCACGACGGCGTAGATGCCGGCCAGTGCCACCACCCCGCAGCCGGCGTAGGCCATGGACCGAAGGAAGTACATCGGGAACACCGCCAGCGCGCCCACCGCAAGGAACACCGTGCAGGCCGAGAACAGGATGGTGCGCCCGGCTCTGCGCACGGCCCGGCGCAGCGCCTCGTCGCGGTCACCGACCAGGTGGTACTCCTCGCGGTAGCGGCTGACGAGCAGCAGCGTGTAGTCGATGGCCAGCGCCAGACCCATGGCCGTGGTGAGGTCGAGCGCGAACATCGAGACATCGGTGAAGAGGGTGATCCCGCGCAGCAATCCAAGGGTGCCGACGATCGCCAAGCCGCCTACCACCAGGGGCAACAGCGCGGCGAAGAGTCCGCCGAACACCCAGATGAGCACCGCCAGGGACAGCGGCAGCGCAATGGACTCGGCGATCAGCAGGTCCTTTTCGGACTGCTCGTTGATCTCGGCGGCCACCATCGCAGTGCCTCCGGCGGCGACGGTGAGGCCGTCGCGCGATCCGGTGACGGTGTCGGCGACCTCCTTGCCGTGCTGAGGCGCATCGCTCTCTCCGCCGGTGATCTGCGCGATGACGACCGCGGTTTTCTTGTCGGCGCTGAGCAACCCCTGCCCGGCGGGCGTGCCGTCCCAGGGCGAAGTGACTCCGCTGACGTGCGGGGCGCGCCGCAGCTTCTCGACCAGTCGGCGGCCGGCCGCCGGATCCAGCGCGCCATTCGTGCCGCGCACCACGAACGTCACGTCCATGTCACCCTGGCCGAACGTCTCGGTCAGGACCTTCGCGCCTCGCGCAGACTCGGAATTCGGGTCCTGGAAGCCGGCGGCGCCGAGGTGCGTGGTCACGTCGGCACCGAACACCCCCGCCACCACCGTCAGGATGCCGACCACGAGCAGGACCCGTCTGGGCGCGGCAATGACCATGGTGCACAGCACAGCGAGCACGCCTGGCGGCGTGTCGGAACCGTTTCGCATGATCGCCCTCGCAAAGCCGAGCGACCATTCGCATCGCTTCGAGCCGACTAAACCCCTTTGGGTTTACCCCATGCTGGAGACGATGACACATCCCGCGACCTGCCGGGTCCGTTCGGTACTACGCGGAAACGAAAGAAGGCCAGGGCGGTTGCCCTGGCCTTCTCTTGTGGAGCCGCCGGGAATTGAACCCGGGTCCAACGGCATTCCCTCAAGACTTCTCCGTGCGCAGTCCGCTATGCCTCTACTTGGATCTCCCGGTCACGCAGACAAGCCGAGATGACGATCCCAGTCGCTGTTAAATGTCCCCACGGGTCCCGCGACCGAACCCGTGGGTGGGTCCCTCTAGCTGATGCCAGGGTCCGGGCCGAGGGCGCTCCCGGTCTGACAGACACGCAGTCGCTTAGGCAGCGAGTGCGTAGTCGCGCTGATGAGAATCGGCGCTTAATTGGTTGCAACGACGCTTACGGTGGTCTCTTGCCTGCACCGGCACGCTTCCCTTGATTCGATGCGCGATGTCGAAACCGTTCGGCCCCTCGCATCCCCGCCGACTTTCGGCAGGAAAAACCATCATACCGTGCCACTCAACGACGGCCAGCGGTTATTTGTTCCGGGTCCCGCCTTCTCCCCGGTCGATCAGCCCTGAACCCGTGGGCCTGCTGGTTTATCGTGAATCGGTGCAGGGGACGCCGTTCGGCCGCTACCAGCTGATCGAGCTGCTGGGCCGGGGCGGGATGGGCGAGGTCTGGCGGGCCTACGACACCGAGATCGACCGCGTCGTCGCGTTGAAGATGCTGCTGCCGCACTACGCCCAGGACCCCGACTACGAGAAGCGGTTCCGCCGCGAGGCCCGCGCCGCGGCCCGGCTGGACGACCCCCACATCGTGCCCATCCACGACGTCGGCGAGATCGACGGCCGGCTCTACGTCACCATGCGGCTGATCAACGGCGCCGACCTGCAGACCCTGATCAACCACGGCCCGCTGGAACCCGCACGCGCGGTGTACATCATCGGCCAGATCGCCTCGGCGCTGCACAGCGCCCACCAGGCCGGGCTGGTGCACCGCGACGTGAAGCCATCCAATATTCTCTTGGGCGACAACGACTTTGCCTACCTGATCGACTTCGGCATCGCCCGCGCCAACACCGACACCGCGCTCACGTCGGCCAGCACCACCGTCGGCACCTGGGCCTACATGGCACCGGAACGCTTCAGCACCGGCGAAGGCGGCCCCAGCTCCGACATCTATGCGCTGGCGTGCGTGCTCTACCAATGCCTCACCGGCAACCTGCCCTTCCCCGGCGAGACCTTGGAGCAGGTTGCGGTGAGCCACATGATGATGCCCCCGCCCCGACCGTCACAGGACCTGCCCACCATCCCAGCTGCCATGGACCAGGTGATCGCCACCGGCCTGGCCAAGCAACCGACCGAGCGCTTCCCCACCACCGTCGACCTGGCGGCCGCGGCGCAGCGGGCACTGACCTACCCGAGCGACGCCGCGCCGACCCAGGCCTGGACACCGCCACCGAAACCGCACAAGACGAACCGCACCGGACTGATCCTCACCGCCGTGGCGGCCGTCGTCGTGCTGGTGGCCGGCGGCATCGTCGCCAGCCTGGCGCTCTCCAAAGAGGACACCCCGCCCACGGCACCGTCCACCACATCGGCCGCACCACCCCCGGCACCGGTGTTCGGCGGCGTCTACCAGGCCGTGTTCAGCGCACCCACCCTGATCGACGGCGGACCGCTGGACGGCGCGAAACCCACCACGGCCATGTGGGCGGTGCGCACGACGTGCCGGCCGGACGGCTGCGTGGCGGTCGCCGAGCGCCAAAGCGGCGACGGTGGCCCGCCGGTTGCGAAACTGGAATTCGATCAGATCGACGGGCAGTGGGTAGCCGTCGCGCTGGCCGCCGAGCAGTGCCACGATATCGCCGACGAGATCTGGTACGTCTTCACGCTGCGAGAGCGCCCGGAGGGCACCCTCACCGGCCAGTTCACCGGCACGGCAGGCAATTCCTGCTCCGGCCGGGCCACCATCACGTTCAACCGCACCACCGACGTCGACCCGGCCACGCTGCCCGACCCCGCCGCCCTGCCGGCCCGCGTCGTCTCCCCGGCCGCGGCCCTGCACGGCAGCTACCGCAGCACCCGAACCTTTCGCAATGGCCTCCCGCCGATCCAGGGTGACTACACCGTGCACACCGACTGCCTGCGAACCGGTGAGCGGTGCATGAGCTACTTCCACAAGCCCGAGGATTACCGCCCGTTGCTGTTCGCCAACGGCGTCTGGTCGCTCAACAGCCAGTCCGAGGCCGTCTGCGACGGCAACGTCATCAAACTCACCGCCACCGGCCAATACCCGCTGCCACAGCCCACGCAGAACCCCGTCAACCTGCTCCTGGGGCACGGCACGTGGGAGGAATCCGCGCCGTGTGCGATGAAGACCGAGTTCGACGAAACCTTCACCCGCACCGGGGACTGACACCACAAGAATCCGCCAAGCGCCTGGCCGCAACCTTTTCGTGACCGAAACACCCGTCACGAAAGGAGCCAGCCATGAACCGGTATGTGTCTTCCCCGCAACGACGCCGCATGGCCGGCCTTTACGCGCTGAAGCCCTGGTTCACCGCGCGCCTGACCCCCATCCTCGACACCGCTGTCGCACACCGCGTCTCACCGGATGTCTTCACCGCTGCCGGCGTCCTCGCCGCCGGGATGGCCGGCGTGTCCATCGCCTGGGGGTGGTGGCACCTGGCCGCGGTGTTCCTCGTGCTGCGGCTGGCCGGCGCCAACCTGGACGGCGCCGTCGCCCGGGCCCGCGGCGTCAGTCGGCCGTGGGGTTTCGTAGTCAACGAAATCGGTGACCGCACAGCCGATCTGCTGACCTTCAGCGGGCTTGCCGTGTGGGCCGCGCGTCAGCACGGGCCTGGACTGCAGTGGCTGTCGTGGACGGTGCTGCAGGTGGTGATCGCCGCCCTGGCCGCGACGCTACCCACCTTCGCGTCGTTGGCCGCGGCCGGGGCCGGCGCCTCCCGGATCAATGGTGGACCGCTCGGCAAAACCGAACGCTGTGTGTTCACATTGCTGGCCACCGCGTTTCCCGGTCTGATGCCAATCCTGCTGGCCCAGTTTGTCAACGGCTCCCTGATCACCACCGCCCTGCGGCTGCGCAACGCACACCGCGAGCTGAAAGCGCAGGCGGTCGAGGACGAGGCGGTGACGGTGCCGATGACGCGTCCGTGGATTGTCGTGTCGAACCTGCCGACTCGGCCGATACGGGCAGCGGCATGAGCGAGGCTTGCCGAGCGAATCGGCAATCTGACATGCGGGAGCCGAGCCGGCGAGGCAACCGCATGAGCGCGAGCACGCTCCGACACTGGTTGTGGCGCACGGTGTGTGCCGTCTCGGGCGGGTTGACGGTCACCGGGCGCTGGCAGGTCCGCGGTGGTGCAGTGATCGTCGCCAACCACGCCTCACATGCCGACACCGCGGTGCTGCTGGCCGCCCTTCCGCCCTCGGCCAAGGTGGTGTTCGGCGCGGCCGCCGACTACTGGTTCGACGTCCCGGTGCGCCGGCTCGTCGCCACCGCCCTGATCGGTGTGGTGCCACTGCGCCGTACCGGTGGCGGCAGCTACGCCGAGCTGCTGCGGGTGACAGGCCCGCTGCTGAAGGCCGGCCACACCATCGTCATCTACCCGGAAGGTACCCGGTCCACCGACGGCGGCATCGCCGAATTCCGTTCCGGCGCCCTGCGACTGGCCCGTGATTGCGGTGTGCCGATCGTTCCGGTCGCGGTGCTCGGCACCGCCGACGTGCTACCCAAAGGCGGCACGTTCAGCCCGGGTTCTCCGATGCGGGTGTGCATCGGCGACCCCGTCGACCCGCACCAGACGACGGCCGCGCGGTTGCGCGACGCGGTGCTGGCGCTGCGCACCGGAGGCCACCATGCCCTCGCTGCTTGACACGGTGGATTTCGGCCGACCGGCCTGGTTCCTGCCCGCACTCACGGTCGGGATCCTGGCCGCCGCCGGAATCGCGGTGCTGACCTCACGCCAGCCCGACCTGATCCGCAAGTGGCGCACCTGGGTGTTCATTGCCCCCGCCGTCGGCATCCCGACGGTTCTCGGTGCCGGCACGACGGCCGCGTTCGCCGCTGCCCTCGCCGCGGTTGCCGTCCTCGAGTACGGCCGACTGATCGGTTTGCGCCGCACCGACACCGCGGCGCTGCTGGTGCTGGCGGTGGGTTATCCGGTCGCAGCGTGGCTGCGACCGTCAGTGCTGGGGTTCACGCCGCTGCTGGTGCTGCTGTGCGCGGTGCCCGCGGTGCTGTCCGGTGACGTCGAAACCGGTTCGCGCCGAGCCGCTTTCACCGCGTTCGGGTCGGTGTGGATCTGCTGGTCACTGGCGCACCTGGTGCTGGTGTGGCCGGATGCCTTCCTGGTGTGCTTCGCCGTCGCCGCCACCGACGTCGCCGCGTGGTGCGGCGGTAAAGGGCTGCGGCGCCTGGCGTGGGCCCGGCGCCCGATCTCCCCGTTGAGCCCGAACAAGACCCTCGGCGGTGTCGTGGGCGCGGTGCTCGGTGCCACGGCGGTGCTGTTCGTGCTCGGCACCGTCTCGGTCGGACTGGTCCTGGCCGTCGCCGTCGGCGGGCTGTTCGGCGATCTGCTCGAATCGATGCTCAAGCGACAGGCTCAGGTCAAGGACGCCGGCGACTGGCTGCCCGGCTTCGGTGGCCTGCTCGACCGCATCGACTCCCTCCTGTTGGCTCTACCCCTGGTGTATGTACTGACATGAAAACGCAGACCATCTCGCGCGGTGTGGACGTCCACGGCGTCACCCTCGATACCCGACTGGACCGGGTGTCGTTCTCGGCCCGGCCGGGCACGCTCACCGCACTCATCGGCCCCTCGGGTGCCGGCAAGTCCACCCTGGCCCGGGTACTGGCCGGGGCGACCCGGCCCGATTCCGGCGCCGTGCATTTCGACGGCACCGTCGGCATGGTGCCCCAGGACGACATCTTGCACGGAAAGCTCACCGTGGCAGAGGCTTTGGGGTACGCCGCGGAGTTGCGCGATGCCGAACCCGCGGCCATCGCCGATGTGCTGGCCGAACTGGAACTCACCGCACACGCCGGCACCCGGATCGACACACTGTCCGGCGGGCAACGCAAAAGGGTCTCAGTGGCACTGGAACTGCTGACCGGTCCAGCACTGCTCATCCTGGACGAACCCACCACCGGTCTGGATCCGGCGCTGGACCGTCAGGTGATGACGCTGTTGCGTCGGCTTGCCGACGCCGGCCGGATCGTCATCGTCGTCACGCATTCGCTGGCTTTCCTCGACATGTGTGATCAGGTGCTGTTGCTGGCGCCCGGCGGTAAGACCGCCTACTACGGGCCACCCGACGACATCGGGCTGGTGCTGGGCAGCACGGATTGGGCCGAGATCTTCGCCCGGCTGTGCGCGGACCCGCAAGGGGCGCAACGGCATTACCCGCACACCCCGGTCCTGGCCCGGTCCCCGCGCCCGCCCCGCCGCCAGGGCACCGTCGGGCAGTTCCGCACGGTCGCCCGTCGTCAGGTCCGGCTGCTGACCACCGACCGCGGTTACCTGGCGTTCCTGGCTGTGCTGCCCGTGCTGGTGGGCATTCTGCCGCTGACGGTGTCCGGGCACTCCGGATTCCTCAGCTCGGCACTGACCGCTCCGTTCGAGGCCAAGCAGGTGATCGCGCTGACCAACTTCGCCGCGATCCTGATGGGCACCACCTTGACGGTGCGTGACCTGACCGGCGAGCGGGCGATCTACGCCAGGGAACGCGCGGCCGGACTGTCGGCCGGCGCCTATCTGCTGGCCAAGATCGCGGTGTTCGGCGCGGTGGCTGCCGGTCAGGCGACGCTGCTGGTGCTGATCGTCTGCATCGGCAAACCAGCCCCGACCGATGCCACGACTCTGGGTGGCCCGGTGCTGGAACTCGGGGTCGGTGTCGCGGCCACGGCAGTGGCGGCCGCGGTCCTCGGGCTGGCCCTCTCGGCGGCGGCCCGGACCGTCGATCAGGTGATGCCGCTACTCGCGGTGGCGCTGACCGCCCAGCTGGTGCTGGCCGGGGGCTTCATCCCGGTGACCGGCCGGCCGGCCCTGTCGGCGCTCGCGTCGATCACCCCGGCCCGGTGGGGCTTCTCCGCCTCGGCTTCGACGGCGGACCTGAGCAACCTGGTGGTCGGCATCGCCCACGACGGGCATTGGCGCCATACGGCCGGGGCGTGGTGGTTCGACATGGCGATGCTCGGCGTGCTGGCGGTCGGCTTCGCCGGCGTCGCACGGTGGCAGTTGCGTCGCGTGTGACTCGCGAGCGGCCCCGAAATGCCACTATTTGGCGGCGTGTCGCGTACAAACACGGCCACTCGCGGAAGGAAAGGAAACCCTAGCCCCCGGCGATCATGGCGACCGCGGCGAGGGCGGCGACCATCCCGACGACCTGCCAGCGGGTGACCGTCTCCTTGAGCACCAGCAGCGCCAGAGCCACCGTCCCGGCTGGATACAGGGCGATCAGCACACCGGTCAGCGACAGCAGCGAATGCTGCAGGGCCAGCAGCATGGCCACGTTGGCGATCGTGTCCAGCACGCCGGCGCTCAGCGCCAGCCACAGCGGCACCCCCGTCGGGACCCGCAGCTGGCGGGCGGCCAGCGCGATCAAGAGCACCAACAGCGACGCCGACAGCCGGGCGAACACCAGTGGCCACAGCCCCGCCTGATGCGGGGCCTGGTCGATCACCACGAAGTTCAGCCCGAACGCCAGCCCGGAACCGACGGTCAACCAGGCGACCTTGGTGGTGAACCGGTGCTCGGTGACATCCTCATCGGTCACACCCCGGGACACCAGCACCACCGCGACCAACGCCACCGCGATCCCGGCGAGCGCGACCGCACTGGGTCGCTCCCCCATCACCACACCGAATCCGACCGGGACACCGGCCACCAGGATCGCCGTCAGCGGCGACACCACCGAGATCGGTCCGGCCCCCAGTGCTGCGTAGAACCACCACACCCCGAAGGCCTGGGCCAGACCGCACAGCACACCCCAGAACACCGCGGGCTGCGAAATATGTCCGCCGACGACGAAAGCCAGCCCGGTCAGCAGCACCAAGGCCAGCGGATAGGAGACGATGACCACCCGCAGCGCCGCGACCCGGCGCGAAGCGATTCCGCCGACGAAGTCGCTCACCCCGTAGCCGATGGCTGACGCCAGCGCGAGCGCTATCCCGATCAGCGCATGCCTTTGGCCCGTCGGCCCATCTCGCGGCTGATCTCGCGCTGCGCGTCACGCTTGGCGATGTCCTGGCGTTTGTCGTGGGCCTCTTTACCGCGGGCCAGCGCCAGCTCCACCTTCACCTTGCCGTCGCTGAAGTACAGCGACAACGGCACCAGGGTCAGGTTGCCGTCGCGGATCTTGCCGACCAGGTTGTCGATCTCCCGGCGGTGCAACAGCAGCTTGCGGTTACGCCGCGGGGCATGGTTGGTCCAGGTGCCGTGGTGATACTCGGCGATGTGCAGGTTGCGCAGCCAGATTTCGCCGTCGTCGACCGTCGCGAAGGCGTCGACCAGGGAGGCTTGCCCCTCGCGCAGGCTCTTCACCTCGGTACCCACCAACACCACACCGGCCTCGTACACATCGAGTATCGAATAGTTGTGCCGGGCTTTGCGATTGGTCGCGACCACGTGGTTGTTGGTCTTGTCGGCACCTTTGCCTGGCTTCTTACTGGTGGTAGCCATTTCTATCTTCGGACGTAACTGCGGAGGGTGACATAGGCCGTGATGCCCGCCATCGCCATGCCGAGGAGCAGCATCCGCGGAGCGCTGTAATACAGCACGTCCGCGTAGTCGACGTTGGCGATCAGATTGGCTTGGTAGAACTGGTCGAGCGCCTTTTCCAGGAACACGGCTCGCACCACAATAAGCCCAATGACAGCCAAGATGACACCGATTAATGCGGCGAGCATGGCCTCCACCAGGAAGGGCAGCTGGGTGTACCAACGGGTCGCGCCGACCAGCCGCATGATGCCGATCTCGGTGCGCCGGGTGTAGGCCGCCACCTGCACCATGTTCGCGATCAACAAGACCGCACCGATCGCCTGCACCAGCGCCACCGCGAACGCGACATTGCTCATCCCGTCCAGCACGGCGAACAGCCGGTCGATCAGATCCTTCTGGTTGAGCACGTTGAGCACCCCGGGCTGGCCCTGCATGGCCTGGTCGAAATCCTTGTGCTGCTCCGGGTTGTCCAGCTTGACGACGAACGACGCCGGGAACGCATCCTTGCCGGCCACGTCCTTGTACTGCGGGAACTTCTTGACCGCGTCCTCGTAAGCCTGGTCACGGTTCAGGAAGCGGACCGACTTCACGTCGTCGCGTGCCTCGATCCGGGCGCGCAGCGCCTTGCACGGATCCGAATCACAGGTCGGGTCGTTGGCCGAGACGTCATTGGTGAGGAAGACCTGGCTCTCCACCCGGTCGAGGTAGATGGCGCGGGACTGGTCGGCCAGCCGGACCACCAGCAGACCACCGCCGAACAAGCCGATGGAGATGGCGGTGGTCAGGACCATCGCCACCGTCATGGTGACGTTGCGACGGAAACCGGTCAGAACCTCATTGATGAGGAAGCCAAAACGCACTTAGCGATCCATTCCGTAGACGCCGCGCTGTTCGTCGCGGATGAGCCGGCCCAGTTCGAGCTCGATGACACGCTGACGCATGGAGTCCACGATGTGGTGGTCGTGCGTGGCCATCAGCACGGTGGTGCCGGTGCGGTTGATCCGTTCGAGCAGATCCATGATGTCTTTGCTGGTCTCGGGGTCCAGGTTGCCGGTGGGCTCGTCGGCCAGCAACACCAGCGGGCGGTTCACGAACGCCCGGGCGATCGCCACCCGCTGCTGCTCGCCACCGGAGAGCTCGTTGGGCAGCCGATTGGCCTTGCCGGACAACCCGACCATCTCCAGCACGTCGGGCACCACCCGGTTGATGACGTCGCCGCGCTTGCCGATCACCTCGAGCGCGAAGGCCACGTTGTCGAAGACCGTCTTCTGCTGCAGCAGCCGGAAATCCTGGAACACGCAGCCGATCACCTGGCGCAGCTGCGGGACGTGGCGGCCGGAGAGCTTGTTGACGTGGAATTTGGAGACGCGGATATCACCCTTGGTGGGGTGTTCGGCGGCCAACAGCAACCGCATGAACGTCGACTTGCCCGACCCGGATGGACCGATGAGGAAGACGAACTCGCCCTTGTCGATTTTGAGCGACACATCGTCGAGCGCGGGCCGCGCCGAGGATTTGTACTGCTTGCTCACTTTGTCGAGCGTGATCATCACGGCACGCCAGTGTAGCCGGACGCGACCGCGGGTCAGCTCGCGCTGCGCGCCGGCGCCGGGGGTGTCGCGGGCGCCGCGCCGGGATCGATCGTCGTCTGTGTCGTCGGTGGCGGCACCGCTCCCGGCAGGACCGGCAAGGTCAGCGGCGGAATCGGCCCGGGCCCGTCGGGATCGATCACCGTGGTGGTGGGCGGGGCCGGCGTCGTCGTGGTGGGTGGCGTGCTCGACGTGGTGGTGTCGGTCGGCGGCGTGGTCTCAGTCGTCGGGGTGGGCTCGGTGGTGGTCGTGGTGGTCGTGGTCGTGGTGCGGTACGTGGTGCGCGGCGTTTCCACCTTGGTGCGCGGCACCCAGGTGTATTCCGGGTCGGGCACGAAACCCGGCGGCACCACCTGCTGGGCCGGCACCGGTTGCGGGGCCGGGGCAGGTGCGTAGGTGGTGTACAGCCACCAGGTGAAGAAGAACGCGACCATCAGCGCGAAGGTGGATGTCCGCATCCGGCCCCAGAACAGATAGTGCGGCCAGTGCCGGTTTTCGCCCTCGCGGCGCAGCTGGAATTTCATGATTTGGGCTCCTGCGCGACCGCCGGGGCCAGCGTCGACGTCTCGGCGGGCGAGGCGATACCGGCACCGGCCAGCGCCGCGATCACCAGCAGTCGCAACCGCCGACCCACCTCGAATTGTTTGCCGGGCAGTGTTCGGGCCACCATCCGCAGGTTCACGGTGTCGACCTGGATGCTCTCCACACCCATCACCTGTGGCTTGTCCAGCAGCAGTTCGCGCATCTGTGGATCGTTCATCGCCGACTCACATACCCCGTTGAGCAGATCGTTCACCGTGTGCAGGTCTGCGGTCACCGGCACCGGGATATCCACCACGGCCCGCGCCCAGTCCTTGGACAGGTTCACCGTCTTGACGATCTGGCCGTTCGGGATGGTCAGCATCTCGCCCTCCGACGAGCGCAGCTTGGTCACCCGCAGTGTCACGTCGATCACGGTGCCTTCGGCCGGCAGCGCGATACCGGAGACGGTCAACGCGACCAGGTCACCGAAGCCGTACTGCTTCTCGGTGATGATGAAGAAGCCCGATAGCAGGTCCTGGACCAGCCGTTGCGCACCGAAACCGAGCGCGGCACCGATCACCGCCGCAGGCGCCACCAGGGAGGCGATCGGGATGGCCACGATGTCGGTGAACTCCACGAACACGATGACGACGAGCATCGCGATGGTCACCCAGGAGATCACCGAGGCGACGGCTTGCCGGTGCTTGGTGGTTTCCGAGCGGACCAGGGCATCGCTCTCGCGGAAGTCGGCGTCGATGCGCTGGGTGACCTTCTGCGCGATCCAGTTGACGAACCGGGCAGCCAGCATCGCGGCCAGCACGAGCATGACGATCCGCAGCCCGCGGGTGAGGATCCATTCGCCGATCTGGCCCTGCCAGAAGCTGTGCCAATGCTGCGACCAGTTCAACGGCTACTCGTCCTCTTTGCGGTTGCGCCAGCGGATCCCGGCCTCCAGGAATCCGTCGATATCACCGTCGAGCACCGCCGACGGGCTGCCCACCTCGTACTCGGTGCGCAGGTCCTTGACCATCTGATAGGGGTGCAGCACATACGAGCGCATCTGGTTGCCCCATGAACTGCCGCCGTCACCCTTGAGCGCGTCCATCTCGGCGCGCTCTTCCTGACGTTTGCGCTCCAGGAGTTTGGCCTGCAGCACCCGCATGGCCGACACCTTGTTCTGCAGCTGGGATTTCTCGTTCTGGCAGGTGACGACGATGCCGGTGGGGATGTGGGTGAGGCGCACCGCCGAGTCGGTGGTGTTGACCGACTGCCCGCCGGGGCCGCTGGAGCGGTAGACGTCCACGCGCAGGTCACCTTCCGGGATGTCGATGTGGTCGGTGGTCTCCACCACCGGGAGTACCTCGACATCGGCGAAGGAGGTCTGCCTGCGGCCCTGGTTGTCGAAGGGGCTGATCCGGACCAGCCGGTGCGTGCCCTGCTCCACCGACAGTGTTCCGTAGGCGTAGGGAGCGTGCACCGCGAAGGTGGCGCTCTTGATGCCGGCTTCCTCGGCGTAGGAGGTGTCGAAGATCTCCACGGGGTACTTGTGCGCCTCGGCCCAGCGGATGTACATCCGCATCAGCATTTCGGCCCAGTCGGCGGCGTCCACCCCGCCCGCGCCGGAGCGGATGGTCACGACGGCCTCGCGCTCGTCGTACTCCCCCGACAGCAGGGTGCGAACCTCGAGGGCCTCCAGGTCTTCTTTGAGCTGGGTCCGCTCGGCGTCGGCTTCGGCTTTGGCGTCCTCGCCGCCCTCCTCGGCCGCCAATTCGTACAGCACCGGCAGATCGTCGATACGGCGGCGCAGCTCCTCGACGCGGCGCAGCTCGCTCTGCGCATGCGACAGGCTGCTCGTCACCTTCTGCGCGTTGGCCTGGTCGTTCCACAGGTTGGGGTCGGTGGCCTCGGCCTCCAGCGTGGCGATGCGGGCGCGCAGACCGTCGACATCGAGCACCCGCTCCACGGTGGTGAGCGTTGCGTCGAGGGCGGCGATGTCGGCAAGAAGGTCAGGATCCACGAAAGTTCAGGGTACCGGCCGCTTCTCCAGAGTCCGCCCTCGATCGCCGTGCCGCGGCTAGCATCGGGCTGGTAACCGGTCCGGTGACGTCGCGACAGCCCCTTGCGCGCCGCCGGACAGCCTCACGAAAAGGCTTGCGTATGCGCCCGTACCACGTGGCGATCGTCGGCTCGGGCCCCTCGGGGTTCTTCGCCGCCGCGTCGCTGTTGAAGTCTGACCGAGACGTTCGCGTCGACATGCTGGAGATGCTGCCCACGCCGTGGGGACTGGTGCGGTCCGGGGTGGCCCCCGACCATCCGAAGATCAAGTCGATCAGCGCGCAGTTCGCCACGACATCCGAAGACCCCCGGTTCCGGTTTTTCGGCAATATCACCGTCGGTGAGCACGTCCAGGCGGCCGAGTTGGCGCAGCGCTACGACGCGGTGGTGTACGCCGTCGGCGCGCAATCGGACCGGGCACTCGGAATTCCCGGCGAGGACCTACCGGGCAGCGTGGCCGCGGTGGACTTCGTGGGCTGGTACAACGCGCACCCGCATTTCGAGGGCACCGCGCCCGATCTGAATGCCGAGCGTGCCGTCGTGATCGGCAACGGCAATGTCGCCCTGGATGTCGCGCGCATCCTGATCAGCGATCCGGAAATCCTGGCGCAGACCGATATCGCCGACCATGCACTGGACTCCCTCGGCGTGCGCGGGGTCAAGGAGGTGATCGTGGTCGGCCGGCGCGGTCCGGTTCAGGCCCCGTTCACGACGCTGGAACTGCGCGAACTCGGACACCTGGAACAGCTGGCCGATGTGGACATCGTGGTGGACCGCGCGGATTTCGACGCGATCACCGACGAGGAGCTGGAGGCGGCCGGCAAGACCGTCAAGCAGAACATCAAGGTGCTGCGCGAGTATGCCGAGCTGACGCCGACCGAGGTGAAGCGTCGCGTCGTGTTCAAATTCTCGACCTCACCGATCGAGATCCGCGGCGACGGCCGGGTCGAGTCAATCGTGCTGGGCCGCAACGAACTCGTGGACGAGGGTGGCCGGGTGGTGGCCAAGGACACCGGTGAGCGGGAGGAGATCCCGGTTCAGCTGGTGGTCCGCGCGGTCGGTTACCGCGGGGTGCCGTTGGCGGGGCTGCCGTTCGACGACCGCTCCGGCACCATCCCGCACACCGACGGGCGGGTCGACGGCAGCCGCAACGAGTACGTCGTCGGCTGGATCAAACGCGGGCCCTCCGGCGTGATCGGCTCGAACAAGAAGGATTCGGCAGACACCGTCGCCACACTGCTGGCCGATCTCGGTGAGCCCGGGTTCGGCGAGGACCACGCCTCCGAGTTGGCGCAATGGCTGGTGGAACGCCAGCCCAAACTGGTCACCGACGATCACTGGCGGCGTATCGACGCCCACGAGCGCTCCGCCGGTGCGGCCCAGAACCGGCCGCGGGTCAAGATGGTCAGCGTCGCCGACATGCTCGGCATCGCGCACGGCTGATCGCTCAGCCCATGGGGCTGTGGACAGAGTCGGCCTCGATGGTGACGATCAACCTTGTCTCGTCGGGGTTTCCGGTGAAGTTCGGGTACGGGATACCCAAGTACTTGTGCGAGATCTCGTCGATGCTCTCTCGCCCTCCTTCGGAGGTCACCTTGATGACGCGACCGCGAACGGCATAGAACCGGCGAACGTCGTCCGGGTCGGCGACGTTGACAGCCACCCGCGGATCGCGGGCGATGTTGCGGGCCTTCTGGTGACCGTCGACGATGTTGATGACGACGTGTTCGCCGTCGGTGTGCACCCAGGTTTGAGTGAGTTGCGGTGAGCCGTCTGGCATTACGGTCGCGACGAAACACGGACTGGGTTTACGCAGTAGATCGATCAGGCCTTCGGGCAACGGCTGTGGCATGGTGCTGAGCGTAGACCGGGTGTCTAGTACAACCCGGCGGGATTGTCCGGCACCTGCGGCGGCGCGAAGCGCCAATTGTCCGGATTCTTCGGCGAATACACCACCGGGATCAACTGCCCCATGGTCGGCCAGTCGTTCACGTCGACGGCCAGTTGCTGATACACCACATGCTCGGCGACGGTGGGCCCGTTGATCACGCCGGTGATGGTGACGAACTGCTCGCCGGTGGCGTCCGGACGCGGGCTGACGCCCGTGACGAGAAGGTTGCCGGACTGCCAACCGTTGGCGACACCGCCGCCGCGGCCTTGACGCTTACGGATCCACGGTGCGGCCAACAGCACCAGCGCCCCGACCAACAGCAACACCACGGCGAATTCCCACATGCCCCCCATGGTAGGACTGCACGCATGAGCACCGATCTGATTCTCGCCTTGGAGCTGGCCGATCAGGCCGACGCGTTGACCATGGAGCGTTTCGGCGCGCTGGATCTGCGGGTGGAGACCAAGCCGGATCTGACCCCGGTGACCGATGCCGACCAGGGCGCCGAGCAGGCGCTGCGCACCACGTTGGCAAAAGCCCGGCCCTCCGATTCAGTGTTCGGTGAAGAGTTCGGCGGCGCAACGACTTTCACCGGTCGCCAGTGGATCCTGGATCCGATCGACGGCACCAAGAACTTCGTACGCGGGGTGCCGGTCTGGTGCACCCTGATCGCCCTGGTCGACGACGGCGTGCCAATCGTCGGCGTGGTGAGCGCGCCGGCACTGGGACGACGCTGGTGGGCCGCCGCCGGCGAGGGGGCGTACGCGTCGTTCAACGGGACGACCCGACGGATCCAGGTGTCCGGCGTCAACGAGTTGGGCGCCGCGAGCCTGTCCTACTCGGATCTGACCACCGGCTGGGAGGACCGCCGGGACAAGTTCGTCGCCCTTACCGACGAGGTGTGGCGGGTGCGCGCCTACGGCGATTTCTGGTCGTACTGCATGGTCGCCGAGGGTGCGGTCGACATCGCATGCGAGCCCGAGGTGAAGGTCTGGGACATCGCGCCGCTGGACATCTTGATCCGAGAGGCCGGCGGCACCTTCGGCAGCATCGACGGGCAGCCGGGTCCGCACGGCGGTAGCGCCCTGGCCACCAACGGTTTGCTGCACGAGCAGGTACTGCGTCGGCTGGTGTGAATTTCGTAACAGCTTTCGCCGATCTTACTCCGGAGTAAGATACGGTCATGGCGCACCGCACCTACTGAATGAGGCTGTGACATGACCCAGATCGAATCCCGCCCGAAGCGCACCGGACCGGAGAGTGCCGTCGGGCTGCACAAGCACAAGAGGACAGCGACCGATATCGGATTGGCGCTGATCACACCGCTGGTCGGCCAGGAGTTCCTGGACCGCTACGGACTGCGCGACCCGCTGAACAAGACCCTGCGCTACGGCGTCAAGACGGCGTTCTCGGCCGCCGGCGCCACCACCCGCCAGATCAAGCGGGTGCAGGGCCTTGGCAAACCGGCGACCCGGCTCAAGCCCAGCGGTTCGGACTACTTCGACCTGACCCCCGACGAGGATCAGAAGCTGATCATCGAAACGGTCCAGGAGTTCGCCGAGGAGATCCTGCGCCCGGCCGCCCACGACGCCGACGACGCAGCGAGCTACCCGAAGGATCTGATCGCCAAGGCCGCCGAACTCGGCATCACCGCGATCAACATTCCCGAGGACTTCGACGGGATCGCCGCGCATCGCTCGACGGTCACCACCGCGCTGGTTGCCGAGGCCCTGGCCTACGGCGATATGGGGTTGGCCCTGCCGATCCTCGCGCCGGGCGGCGTCGCCTCGGCCCTGACCCACTGGGGCAGCGCCGACCAGCAGGCCACCTACCTGCCCGAGTTCGCCGGCGAGAACGTGCCGCAGGCCTGCGTCGCGATCGCCGAACCGCATGCGTTGTTCGATCCGACGGCCTTGAAGACCACCGCGGTTCGCACCCCGAGCGGCTACCGGCTCTCCGGCGTGAAGTCGCTGGTGCCGGCAGCCGCCGACGCCGAGCTGTTCATCATCGGTGCACAGCTCAACGGCAAGCCGGCCCTGTTCATCGTCGAGTCGGCGTCGGAAGGCCTGACGGTCAAGGCCGACCCGAGCATGGGCATCCGCGCTGCCGCGCTGGGCAAGGTGGAACTGGACAACGTCGCCGTGCCGCTGCACAACCGCCTCGGTGAGGACGAGGCGTCCGACGGAGACTACTCAGAAGCCGTCGCTCTGGCCCGACTGGGTTGGGCCGCGCTGGCTGTCGGCACCTCGCACGCCGTGCTCGACTACGTCATCCCCTACATCAAGGAACGCGAAGCGTTCGGTGAGCCGATCGCGCACCGCCAGTCGGTGGCGTTCATGGCTGCCAATATCGCCATCGAGCTCGACGGGCTGCGCCTGATCACCTGGCGCGGGGCCTCGCGCGCCGAGCAGGGTCTGCCGTTCATCCGTGAGGCCGCACTGGCCCACAAGTTCGGCGCCGACAAGGGCATGCAGATCGGTCTGGACGGTGTCCAGCTGCTCGGCGGCCACGGCTACACCAAGGAACACCCGGTCGAACGCTGGTACCGCGATCTGCGGGCCATCGGTGTCGCCGAGGGTGTCGTCGTCCTGTAACCGCACGGCTCTCTAGAAAGGCTCAACCATGGCGATCAATCTGGAAATGCCGCGCAAACTGCAGGCAGTCATCGAGAAGGGGCATCAGGGCGCGGCCGAGATGCTGCGTCCCATCTCCCGCAAGTACGACAAGGCCGAGCACGCCTACCCCGTCGAGCTGGACACCCTGGCCACCCTCTTCGAGGGCATCTCGGAGGCCAAGACCATCTCGTTTGCCGGGGCCGAGGCGTTCGCCTCCGGCGACAGCACCGGCCAGAACATCAACGGCGCCAACATGTCTGCGTTGTTGAACGCACTGGAGATCAGCTGGGGTGACGTCGCGCTGCTGCTGTCGGTGCCCTACCAGGGCCTGGGCAACGCCGCGATTTCCAGCGTGGCCACCAAGGAGCAGCTGGAACGCTTCGGCAAGGTGTGGGCCGCGATGGCCATCACCGAGCCGGGCTTCGGCTCCGACTCCGCGGCGGTCACCACCACGGCGAAGCTCGACGGCGACGAGTACGTCATCAACGGCGAGAAGATCTACGTGACAGCAGGATCCCGCGCCACCCACATCGTGGTGTGGGCGACGCTGGACAAATCCCAGGGCCGGGCGGCCATCAAGTCGTTCGTCGTGCCGCGCGAGCATCCCGGGGTGACGGTGGAGCGCTTGGAGCACAAGCTCGGCATCAAGGCCTCCGACACCGCAGTGATCCGCTTCGAGAACGCCCGGATTCCCAAGGACAACCTGCTGGGCGATCCGGAGATCAAGGTGGACAAGGGTTTTGCCGGGGTCATGGAGACCTTCGACAACACCCGGCCCATCGTCGCGGCCATGGCCGTCGGTGTGGCCCGCGCGGCGCTGGAGGAGCTGCGGACCATCCTCACCGAGGCGGGCGTCGAGATCTCCTACGACAAGCCGGCCCACGCGCAGAGCGCCGCCGCCGCGGAGTTCCTGCGGATGGAGGCCGACTGGGAGGCCGGTTACCTGCTGACGGTGCGCTCGGCGTGGCAGGCCGACAACAAGATCCCCAACTCCAAGGAAGCCTCGATGGGTAAGGCCAAGGCCGCCCGGGTGGGTACCGATATCACCCTCAAGTCCGTCGAGATGGCCGGTACCGCAGGCTATTCGGAGGAAGCGCTGCTGGAGAAGTGGGCGCGCGACTCCAAGATCCTGGACATCTTCGAGGGCACGCAACAGATTCAGCAGCTGGTGGTCGCACGACGGCTGCTGGGGCTGACCTCGGCGCAGCTGAAGTAACGCCCGACCCGAACAGCGGCGCCCGCACCTCGACGGTGCGGGCGCCGTTGTCGTATGCGGACCCGTCATATGCGGACCAAGCGCGAATGTGCCGTCTGATACGTCGACTCCCGCGCGGCGCGGATGAAACCGCACACGCCGGCGAACCCCGGACATACGAAATCCCCCGGGACCATACGGTCCCGGGGGATTTCGTTAGGCGTCAGCTCAGCCGAGCGTGCGCTGCATGTCGGGGATCATCGCCTGCAGCTCCCGGCCCCAGTACGCCCAGTTGTGCGTGCCGTTGTCCGGGAAGTTGAAGACGCCGTTCTTACCGCCCGCGGCGAGGTAGTTGTCGCGGAAGGTGATGTTGGTGCGGATGGTCAGGCCCTCCAGGAAGGTGGCGGGCAGGTCGCCGCCGCCGAGCTCGTCGGGCTGGCCGTTACCGCAGTAGACCCAGATGCGGGTGTTGTTGGCGACCAACCGGTCGATGTTGACCATCGGGTCGTTGCGCTTCCAGCCGCTGTTCGGGTCCTCGGTCTTGCCCCACATGTCGTCGGCCTTGAAGCCACCGGCGTCACCCATGGAGATGTTGATCAGGAACGGCCACCAGCCCTCGGAGGGGTTCAGGAAGCCCGACAGCGAGCCAGCGTAGATGAACTGCTGGGGGTGCCAGATCGCCAGGGTCAGCGATGCCGAGCCGGCCATGGACAGACCGACGGCCGCGCTGCCGGTGGGCTTGATACCCCGGTTGGCCTGCAGCCACTGCGGCAGCTCCTGGGTCAGGAAGGTCTCCCACTTGTACGTCAGCGTCGGGCCCTTGTTGCGGGCCGGCGCGTACCAGTCGGCGTAGAAGCTGGACTGTCCGCCGACCGGCATGACGGCCGACAGGCCGCTGTTGAGGAACCACTCGAATGCCGGGGTGTTGATGTCCCAGCCGTTGAAGTCGTCCTGGGCGCGGAGGCCGTCGAGCAGGTAGACGGCGGGCGAGCCCTCGCCTCCGCTCTGGAACTGGATCTTGATGTCGCGGCCCATCGACGGCGAGGGCACCTGGAGGTACTCAACCGGCAAACCGGGGCGGGAGAAAGCCCCAGCGGTCGCGGTTTCGCCGGTCATGGCGACCGCACCGGGAATGACGAGCGCCGCGGCGGCAGCAGCCCCGATCCGGCGCATCCATCGGCCTACAACGTTCTGCATAAATCCATCCCAACTCAGATTGTTCACGGTCACGCTCGCCCCTGGGCAGCGAAGACACGAGGCCGGCACCACCCAGCAATACCGCAGAGCGACGTTGCACGGCGGTATCACGCGTCCGCTCGACCCTCGGGTTGTGGCAGCAGAGCGGACCGCAAATTTCAGTTGTCGCGGCTTGCAGTAAAACATGTAGCCAGCGAGTTCAGAAAGTCCGGGGTTGCGGCGTGCCGCCGTAGGCTTCGTCTCATGACCGCCGATCGCACCTCTGCCAGCAACCGATTGTCGGTCGACGACTGGTTGCAGGCCGGCTACGCAATTCTGGCGGAGGAGGGCATAAAAGCCCTGAAAATCGACCGTTTATGCCAGCGTCTCGAGGTGACTAAAGGCAGTTTTTACTGGCATTTCACAGGCATGTCCAGCTATCGCACAGCACTTGTCCAGGGTTGGGGCGAGCTGCGCGATGCGGATCGCCGGTCCTGGGAAGAAATCGGATCGTTGCCTCCCCGCGACCGATTGCGCCACATGATGGCCGCGCTGATCAGCCCGCGGCACTGGACGCTGGAACGGGCAATGCGCGAGTGGGCGCGCACCGACGACGCGGTGGCCGCCAGCGTGCGCGCCGCCGATCGCAGGGTGCTGGGCGCGGTGCGGCGCGCTTTTCTGGACTACGGGTTCGACGCCGAGGAAGCAGAACTGCGGGCCGATGCGACCTTTGCCGTGGGCGTCGGATTACTCCATCTCTCCGGCTCCACACCGCACCCCGACCAGGCCACCCGCAGCGAACGATTCCTGGACCTCATGCTCGCAAGCTGAAGAACATACTAAAAAGTATGGTAACTTTCGGTCATGCCGACCACCCAGCCTCAGATCACCGATGAATTCGTCGCTGCCCTCGCGGCCCGTGCCGACGAAGCCGAAACGCTGCGCCGGTTGCCCGACGCCACCGTGGCGGACCTACTGGCCTCCGGTTTCACCGATCTGCTGGTTCCGGCCCGGTACGGAGGACAGCAGGCCCCGTTTCCGGCCCTCCTCGACCCCGTCCGGCGACTCGCGCACGGTTGCACGTCGAGCGCCTGGACGATCGGCTTTTTCGCCTTGCACAACTGGATGCTGGCGCTGTTCGGCGAGCAGGCCCAGGAGGAGGCCTTCGGCAACAGGCCGTTCCTGGCGCCGGCGCCACTGGCCCCGACCGGCCGGGGCCTGCCCGTCGACGGCGGCATCCGGCTGACCGGTCGGTGGTCCTGGGCCACCGGGGTGATGCACGGCAACTGGATCATCGTGGCCGCCCTCTGCGGACCCGACGATTCGCTCTACCCGGCGCTGGCGCTGCTGCCGATGAGTGCGGTCACCGTCGACGACGTCTGGCACACCGACGGGATGCGCGCCACCGGCTCCAACGACGCCATCGTCAGCGACGTCTTCGTGCCCGAGCATCGACTGGTCAAGGTGACCGACATCTACGCGGGCACCGCACCAGGAGCCGGCTTGCACGATTCCGCCACCTACCGCTGGCCGATGGTGCCTGCGCTGGCGCTGCTGGCCGCGATGCCGGCACTGGGCAGCGCCGAACGGGTCACCCGGCTGTACGCCGACCGGCTGGCCGAACGGGTGCTGCCGTATGAGGGTGTCGTGCAGAAGGACAAGCCGATCGCCCAGGCGCACCTGGCCGGGGCCCAGGTCCGGTTACGGGCCCTGCAGGGCTTGCTCGCCGACACCGTCGGCGAAATCGAGGACATCGTGCAACGCGGAGACACCGTCGAGAAGCCCGTCCGCGCGCAGGCCCGGCTGGCCGCCGCCCATATCGTGGCGGAATCCCGGGCGGTGGTTGCCGAACTGCTGGGCGCGGGGGGCGCGAGCATCCATTTCCTGTCCAGCCCCCTGCAGCGCTTCAAACGCGATGTCGACGTGCTGGCCGGGCATGTGGTGTTCGACTACGACACCAGCCGGGAACTCGCCGGCGCGCTGGCCCTCGGCATGAAGATTCCACGGACGTCGATGATCTGATGGCGACACTGTGGGTGGAGGCCAGCCCGAAGGGCGACGACGCGTTGTCATCGCAGTTGGCGCTGGCGTATGTGGAAGGCCAGGACTACGAACGCTTCTCGGTGTGGGACGACGACGTGCTGCGCTTCGGTCGAGACGCCGCGCTGGCGAAGTTCGCGCAGTTGTTCGGCGATCCCATCACCGACGACCAGCAGTCCGCGTGGCAGCGCGTACTCGACGAGATCGCGCGGGTCCGCGGCTTCGACCGACTGGTGGTGTCCTCGCCGATGTGGAATTGGCATGTGCCCCATGCCTTGAAGGCCTGGATCGATATCATCGTGCAGCCCGTCGCCAGCTTCACCCTCAACGAGCGCGGCGAACACGTGGGCACCCTCGGCGAAGGAAAACCGCTGCAGTTGTTGCTGACTCGCAGTAGTGCTTATGACGGTCGCCATCCAGAGCTGCAGGACTTCCAGAAACCGTATCTGGAGTACGTGTTCGGGATGCTCGGCTATTCGGTGCAGACTCTGGTGATCGAACCGACCACCCGGTGGACACCGGCTGAGCGCGCGCAGCTGCGGGCCGAGGCGATCGAGCTGGCCCGCGCGGCAGGACGTTAGAGACACCATCACTGGCGCCGAAGAAGACCCTTGTCTACTCGCCGAACAAAAAGTAATGTCACTTTTAGTTTTACCGTCCGATCACCGAGGAGCGAGATGGAATCCTTCGTCCACCTGCGCAAAGGCAAAACCCCGAGGCGAGTTCACGCCGATCTCGAGGGCCTCAAGGACGACGAACTGGGCCGCGGCGGCTTCGTCGGGCGCACGGCTAACATGTACCGGCGCAACGACCCCACCGCCTACCGCACCGTCGGTCCGCTACGCCCGACCGATGTGCTGTCCTCTGAGCTCAAGCCCACCGACGCCACCGACGCCCACGGCGGGCCGCTCCTACTGTTCTCCAACGCCGACTGCCAGATCTTGCTGAGCCGCCGCAGCGAGGAGATGCCGTTTTTCGTCCGCTATGTCGACGGTGACCTGCTCCTGTTCGTGCACAAGGGCGCCGGCGTGCTGGAGACGGAGTTCGGACCGCTGAGCTACCGCGAAGGCGACTGGGTGTACATCCCGAAAGCCTGCACGTTCCGACAGGTACCCGACGAGGAATCGACCTGGCTGATGATCCAGGCCACCGACGACTTCCGGGTGCCGCCGGCCGGCACCCTGGGCCGGCACTTCCCGTTCGACCCGGCGCAGGTGACCATCCCCGATCCGGCACCCATCGACGACGACGGCAGGGCCGAATACGAAGTCCGCCTGATACATGACGGTGGCCCGACTTCGCTTTTCTACCAACATCATCCGCTTGACGTCGAGGGATGGCGCGGGGACAACTTCCCGTTCACCTTCAATATCGACGATTACACGGTCATCACGTCGGAAAGTGTGCACCTGCCGCCGACGGTGCATCTGTTCATGCAGGCCACCGGGGTGTACGTGATGAACTTTCTACCCAAGCCGGCCGAGAGCGTGCCCGGCACCGAGCGCACGCCCTGGTATCACCGCAACGTCGACTACGACGAGATCGCGTTCTTCCATGCCGGCTCGCTGTACGGCATCCCGATGCCACCCGGCCTGCTTTCCCATGCGCCACAAGGGGTTCACCACGGCGCTCCCGAGAAGGCGCGCGAGCGGGCCCGGCGCAAGTTCGACGATTACGACCGGGTGGACTGGTCGGTGATCGCCATCGACACCCGCCGCCGGCTCACTCCCTCCGCCGATATCCTCGCCAACGATCTGGGGCAGCACTGATGACCACTGTGGAACAGCCCGTGAAGTACGAATACGACCGCATCCCGTATCTTGTTGCCTACCAGAATAATTCGTCGGTCCGCGACGTCTACGGTGGCGTTGCCGAGCTGGTGGTGCTGGAGAGCTATCTACTCAAACCCAAGACCAAACCCAGTGACACCGTGCTGGTGTTCATGCACCCGATCGGCGGCGGCGCGTACCTGCCGATGATCAACGCGCTGGCCCGCGCCGGGCATCACGTCATCTACTGCAACAGTCGGTTCCGCGGCACCGACTCGGCATTGCTGATGGAGAAGGTGGTCGAAGATCTCGGCGAGTGCATCAAAGACGCCAAGAACCGGCTCGGCTACACCAAGGTGGTACTGGCCGGCTGGAGCGGCGGCGGTTCACTGTCGGTGTTCTATCAACAGCAGGCGCAGCACCCGACCGTCACAGCCAGCCCGTCCGGCGACGGCCCGGACCTGACCAAGCTCGGCCTCATCCCGGCCGACGGCATCATGCTGCTGGCCGCCCACATCAGCAGGCACGGGACCATGACCGAATGGCTGGACGCCTCCATCCTCGACGAGCACGATCCGTCCAAACGTGACCCCGAACTGGACCTGTACAACCCGGACAACCCCAACCAGCCGCCCTATACGCCGGAGTTCCTGGAGCGCTACCGGCAGGCCCAGATCGCCAGGAACCGGCGAATCACCAAGTGGGTCAAGGACAAGCTCGCCGAACTCAAGGCTGCCGGTCGTCCCGACGACGAGTACGCGTTCGTCGTGCACGGCACCATGGCCGACCCGCGCTGGCTGGACCCCAGCGTCGATCCCAACGACCGCACCCCCGGCCAGTGCTACCTGGGCGACCCCCAGGTGGTCAACATGAGCCCCGTCGGCCTCGCCCGGTTCTGCACCCTGCGCAGCTGGCTGTCACAGTGGAGCTATGACGACGCCAACGGTGACGCTGTGAAGGCCGGCCCTGACATCGCCGTGCCCGCACTGGTGATCGGCAACCTCGCCGACGATGCCTGCACGCCCAGCCACACCCGTCGGCTGTACGAGGCGATCGGGCATCCGGACAAGGAGATGCACGAGATCGCCGGGGCCAACCACTACTACGCCGGACCCGATCAGCGCGGCACGCTGCGCCAGGCCGTGGGAATCTGCACGGACTGGCTGCACCGGCACGGATTCTCGCTGGAAACGCCGTGACCGCGGGCGCCCTCGATGGCATCAGGGTGCTCGAACTGGGCACCCTGATCTCCGGACCGTTCGCGGGTCGGTTACTCGGCGATATGGGCGCCGAGGTGCTCAAGATCGAGCTGCCCACCTCCCCCGACCCGCTGCGCACCTGGGGGCAAGCCGAGCTGGACGGGCACCACTTCTTCTGGACGGTGCACGCCCGCAACAAGAAAGCCATCACCCTGGATCTGCGTACGGCACGCGGCCGTGAGCTCTTCCTCGAACTGGTCGGTCATTCCGATGTGATCGTGGAGAACTTCCGCCCCGGCACCCTGGAAAAGTGGGGCCTCGGGTACGACGTGCTGCGCGAACGCAACGAGGGCATCATCCTGGTGCGGGTGTCCGGCTACGGGCAGACCGGGCCGGACGCCGGTAAGGCGGGCTACGCCTCGGTCGCCGAGGCCGCCAGCGGCCTGCGCCACATGAACGGTTTTCCCGGCGGCCCTCCCCCTCGGCTGGCGCTTTCCCTGGGCGACAGCCTGGCCGGGATGTTCGCCGCCCAGGGCGCACTGGCCGCGCTGTACCGGCGCAGCGTCACCGGCATCGGCCAGGTGGTCGACACCGCGCTGACCGAATCGTGCCTGGCCATCCAGGAGTCCACCATCCCCGACTACGACGTGGGCGGCGTGGTGCGCGGCCCCTCGGGCACCCGTTTGGAGGGCATCGCGCCGTCCAACATCTACCAGAGCGCCAACGGCAGCTGGGTGGTGATCGCCGCCAACCAGGACACCGTGTTCGGCCGGCTCTGCGCGGCGATGGGCCGCCCCGAGCTGGCCACCGACGAGCGGTTCGTCGATCACGTTGCCCGTGGCCGTAATCAGGACGAACTGGACAAGATCATCGGCGACTGGGCCGCGGAACGGCAGCCCGCTGAGATCATCGAGACGCTGTCGCAGGCCGGCGTGATCTCCGGACCGATCAACACCGTCGCCGAAGTGGTCACCGATCCGCAACTACGGGCCCGCGGCATGATCGCCGACCATTTCGACGAGCGCATCGGGCGAAACGTCAAGGGGCCCGGTATCGTTCCGGTGCTCTCCGAATCACCCGGCTCGGTGCGCCACGCGGGTTCGGCCCGGCCAGGGCAGCACAATGGCGAGGTGTACTCGGGGCTGCTGGGGCTGTCCGACGACGATATCGCCGCATTGCGCGAGGATGGCGTCATATGACATTGCCGAACAAGGTCGACATCCGCGAGGTGTGCCTGCGCGACGGCCTGCAGATCGAGAAGCCGATTCCGCTGGCGGCCAAGGTCGCACTCCTGGAGGCCATCGTGGCCAGCGGGGTGCGTGAGGTCGAGGCGACGGCATTCGTCTCACCGTCCAAGGTGCCGGCCCTGGCCGACGCCGCCGAACTGGCCGCCGAGCTGTACCGCTTCCCCGACGTCGAGTTCTCTGCCCTGGTCGCAAGTGCCAACGGCGCCAAGCGCGCCATCGCATCCGGGCTGCGCTCCATCGAGTACGTGGTCTCGGCTTCCGACGCCCACAGCCGCGCCAATGTGGGTCGCGATACCGCCGAGGCCACCACCGCGATCGCCGACGTGGCCCGCATCGCCCATGACGGTGACGCCACCGTCGAGGTCATCATCGCCACGGCCTGGGACTGCCCGTTCGACGGCCCGACACCCGTGCGCCGCGTGCTCGACATCGCCACCGCTGCAGTGGAACTCGGTGTCGATCGGATCGCCGTCGCCGACACCATCGGCACCACCACCCCGCGACGAGTCAGTGTGCTGATCGGTGAACTGAGACCGCTCATCGGGGATATCCCCCTCGGCGCGCATTTTCACAACACCCGAGGGGCCGGACTGGCCAGCGCGTACGCCGCGGTGCAGGCCGGGGTGACCCGACTGGATGCCTCCGTCGGTGGCCTGGGTGGCTGCCCGTTCGCCCCGGGCGCCTCCGGCAACATCGCCACCGAAGATCTGGTGTACCTGTTGCGCGACAGTGGTATCGACGTCGACGTCGACCTCGACCGCGCGATCGCGGCCGCCAAAGTCGCGCAGGACGCAGTCGGCCACCAATTACCCAGCGCGCTCCTGCGTGCCGGGGATCGCATCCTGGCCTGATATGACGCCCCCCGAAGCACTGACCGCCAAAGGCCGGCAAACCCGCGGTGCCATCGAGCTGGCGGCCCGGAAACTGTTCGCCGAACGCGGTTTCCACGGCACCACACTGGCCGATATCACCTCGGCGGCGGGCAAGTCCTCGGCGGTGTTCTACCGTTATTTCGACGACAAGGAAGACCTGCTGGCGTCGCTGGCCGAGTCTTTCCTGCGCGATATTTTGGAGCCCTCCGGTACCCGCGTACCACTGCCCGACTCCCCCGCGGACAGCGAGTACTTCACCACCGTGGTGACGGGGTACTGGAATCTGTTCAAACAGAACATCGGCATCATGATCGCCGTCGCCCAGCTGGGCACCACGCAGCCGCGATTCGCCAAGGTGCAACATGCCTTCCGACGTTTCGGCATGGACATGGTTGCCGATTCGGTGCGCCGGGCCATCGAGCAGGGCTACGCCCAGGACCTCGATCCCGAGCACATCGCCGCGGCCATCGCGCTGCTGTTCGAGAACTTCACCGTCGTCGTGGTGGGCAACCCCGGGTCGGAGCTCCAGATCAGCGATGAGGACGCCATCAAGACACTGTCGACGATCTGGAAGAAGACCCTGTACGGCGCCTAGAGGACGAAAGAGAGATCAGCGTGGATTTCGCTTTACCCGAACACCTTCCCGGACTGCTGGCCGAGATGGACGCCTTCATCGAGGCCGAGATCAAGCCACTGGAACGTCAACACATGCAGTACTTCGACCGGCGCCGCGAGTTCGCCCGCACCGACCTGGAGGCCGGCGGTGTACCGGCCAGGGAATGGGAGGACCTGCTCGACGAGATGCGCCGTCGCGCCGACGCCGCCGGCTGGCTGCGCTACGGACTACCGGAGGAATTTGGCGGCCGCGGCGGGAGCAACCTGGACATGGCCGTCATCCGGGAGCATTTGGCGCACAAGGGCTTGGGACTACACAACGACCTGCAGGACGAGTCGTCGATCGTCGGGAACTTCCCGCAGGTCATCATGATGAGTCGGTTCGGCACCGAGGCGCAGAAGGCCGAGTGGGTCGAGGCGATGCTGACCGGCAAGCGCTCCATGGCGTTCGGACTGACCGAGCCCAACCACGGCAGCGACGCGACCTGGCTGGAAACCACCGCGGTCAAGGACGGCGACGGCTGGATCATCAACGGCGCCAAACGCTGGAACACCGGGGTGCACCGCGCCACGCACGACCTGATCTTCGCGCGCACCTCGGGCCGCGATGGATCAGCCACCGGCATCACCGCTTTCCTGGTGCCCACCGACGCGCCGGGCTTTCACGTCCCCTACTACTGGTGGACGTTCAACATGCCCAGCGACCATGGCGAGGTCGAGCTCACCAACGTCCGGGTACCCGACGACGCGGTGCTCGGCGAGGTGGACCACGGCCTGGAGGTCGGGCAGACGTTCCTGCACGAGAACCGGATCCGGCAGGCAGCGAGCAGTCTGGGCGCGGCGCAGTACTGTATCGACAGGGCAGCCCAATATGCCAGTGAGCGCGTCGTTTTCGGCAAGCCGCTGGCGGTGAACCAGGCGGTGCAGTGGCCGCTGGCCGAGTTGCAGACCGAGGCGCAGATGGTACGGCTGCTGGTGTACTACGCCGCGTGGCATCTGGACCGCGATCACCATATGGAAGTGTCGGACAAGGTGTCGATGGCCAACTACCGGGCCAACAGATTGGCGCCTCTCTGTGTCAAGTAGTGGTGTTGGCGTCGCGGAGTAGTTGTCGGTAGACGGTGTCGGAAAGTCGTCTCTTGAGGCAGCGCATCGCTTCGCTGTGACTCTTGCCGTTGGCGCGTTTGCGCAGGTAGTAGGTACGTCCCGGGGTGTCTCGTCGGATCTGGGTGATGGCCATGACGTGTAAGCAGTAATTGAGTTGGCGATCGCCGGCGCGCGAAAGCCGGTGCCGGACGACGTCTCCGGAGGACACTTCGATTGGGGCTGTGCCGGTGTAACTGGCGAACGCTGCAGGTGAGTCGAAGCGCTGGATCGAGCCGACTCTGGAGACAATCTTGGCGGCGGTGAGCGCCCCGATGCCGTGGAGCTCGGTCAGGGTAGTACCGCAGTCTTTTACCGCAATCTCGATGTCATGGACGGCCTTGTCGATTCTGCGGTCGAGTCCACGCAGTTCCGAGATCAGATCCGCGGCCAGTGCGCGTAGCGTCTTGCCAGCGGTGTCTCGTGGGCGCACGGTGCGCAGTAGCTCAGCGGCACGTTCGGCGTTCAGGTCGCGGCTGGCGCCGCCGGGAATGAGGTGGGTGAGAACGGTGTGAAGTCTGTTGATGGTTTGTGTTCGGGTCTTGACCAAGTCGTCGCGGTGTTCGACGAGCGCGCGTAAAGCCGTTGTAGCAGAATCGATTTCGGCAGTGTTCAGAGAACTGGACGTATGAGCGGCGACGCCCACCGAAACGGCATCGGCTTCATCGCTTTTCCGACCGTGTCCTGTCGAGAGGAGTCTTACTCTGGCCGCGAGCTTTGCGGGGACGTCAAGGACGGTGATGCCGT
>NZ_JAPFPY010000036.1 GCF_026240945.1 Mycolicibacterium sp. J2 | reverse complement strand
TCGCGTCCCCGGCCCGGTTCTGGCTACTCTTCTTCATGACGGTCCCCTTCTCCTGGTGTTCTTGGCGGAACGCCCGACACCTACCACACGGCAGGTCACGAGCGGGGGACCGCCACCTCAATTTCTACGAGACCCGGGACAACCTCATTTCATCCGATGTTTCCGTTAATGTCGGAAACCAGACGGCCAGCCCTGTTGTGGGCAAATGTCAGTGATACGGAAGACTTTTCGCTCGACGCGGGCGCGATGATCATTGCGAGGGCAAAGAGTTCGGATATTGCTCAGGCCGTGCTTGTTGGGATCGGTAGCCGCCGGGTGCCGGTGAACTCATCGGTGTGACCGGGCCGACGGGGCGCCGGGGAACGGAGCATTGTCATGGGATTTTTCGACAAGGCCAAAGAGAAGGCCAAGGAAGCCGCGGCCGCCGCGCAGCAGGGCTTGCAGCAGCCGATCGACACCGCGATCTTCGGTGGACCCTCGAACCGGCCAGTAGCCGAGGACGATCCGATCTGGGCCCCCATCAACGGGGTATCACTGCAGGATTACGCCGCGCTGGCGCGTGCCGCCCAGGCGCGCGGCATCACCGACGAGGCGGGCATGATTGCGTTCGCTCGGGAGCGGGGCTGGGATCCGGCGGATACCAAGGCCGCTCTGGACGGCTGGGTGCAGCGCATGGGCCAGTCGATGGCCGTCGGCCAGAAGTTCCGCAAGCTGTTGGGTTACTGAGCGGCCGCCTCGCACAGGATGCGCACCAGCTCATCGTGGTTGTCCCGCATCAGATTGTGGGCGCCGTCCAGGGCGTGGGTCACCCATGTCGGGTCGTTGCGTAGCCGCTCGAAGGTTGGGGTGAACGGGGATTGGCTCGGCCAGCCCTTGGCGTAGACGTAGTCCCGCCGCCGGAATGCGGACAGGTCGCCCTGTAGGCGCACCGGTTGCAACAAGGCGGCCAACGGGTGTGCCGTCGCGCGAGTATCGAAGAACGGCAGCGGAGGTACCCCATAGCCGGTCGCGTCGACATCCGTATACCACTGGCGCTGTTCGTCATTGGTCAGGGTCCAGCACGACTCGCCGTCGCGCGGGACGAAGGCGTCCAGGTACACCAGTGCATCGATCCGCGCACCGGCGCGATCGGCCACCGCCGTGCACACCATGCCGCCATAGCTGTGCCCTACCAGCACCGCGCCGGACACCTGGTGCGCCTGCAGTTCGGCCAGCACATCGGTGATATGGGTCTCCAGGTTCACCCCGGCGTGCAAAAGATGGGCCCGCTCAGCGACACCCGTGAGGGTCGGCGCCAGAATTCGGTGTCCGCGTTCGCGCAGTGCGGCCGCCAGGTCGTCGAAACACCAACCGCCATGGCAGGCGCCAGGGACCAGGACGAAGGTCGTCATCGAGAACTCCTGTCTGCGAGGGTGTTTCGTCGGTATTCGGCGGTCATCCGGGCCAGGTCTTCGGGTGGGCTCCGGTGCATCTCGCGGTTGGCGTGCACGACGGCAGAGGTCTCCGGCATGCGCCGTGCCTCGTAGCCGGCAAGACCGCGTCCGGATGCCAGCTCGTCGGCCAAGGCCCGAGCGTCGAGAATGGCCTGCGAACCGCCATTGGCCCCTACCGGATACATCGGATGGGCGGCGTCGCCGAGCAGGGTCATCCTTCGGGTACTCCAGTGTGGCAACGGATTCCGGTCCATCATCGGGTACTGGAACACTGCCTCGGAGGCGGTGACCAGCCGTTCGGTGTCCAACCAGTCCAGTCGCCAGTCCGCCATCCGGGCACTCACGTCGACCCGGTCGCCGGGGGTGTTCCAGCCGGCATCACCGGGCAGCGGTCCCGGGGCCGACTCGACGACCTGCAACACCCAGTTCACCAGTCCGTCGCCGAGCGGATAGGTGACAAGTTCGACACCGTCGGGACCCTTCACGATCGCCATGGTGCGACCGTCCAGGAACGCCGGCATGCGTGCGGCGCCGCGGAACATCCGCACGCCGGACCACAGCAGGGGATCAGGACCCGGGTGCACCAGGGAGCGGACCCGGGAGTGGATACCGTCCGCACCGATCAGCATGTCGGCATCGACCTTTCCCGCGCGGGTGTGCACCGTGAGCCCGTCGTCCCGTTCGGTGACGTCGGTGACCGTGGCGCCGGAGCGAACGGCGTCGCGGCCCAACCGGTCGAGGACGGCGTCCAACAACAGCATCTGCAGGCGCCCGCGGTGTACCGAACATTGCGGGTAGCCGTACCCGCCGTCGATGCCGCGCGGTTCACGGAACAGCAGGGTGCCGTCGTGGCGGTAGAAATCGATGACGGCCGGGGTGGCCGACATGGCGCGCAACCGGTCGCCTAAGCCGAGTTCGTGAAGTTCACGCACCGCATGCGGCAACAGGTTGATCCCGACGCCCACAGCGCGCAGCGCGCGTGTGGACTCCAGAACGGTCGCCTCGATGCCGGCGGCATACAGCGTGAGAGCGGCAGTGAGGCCTCCGATCCCGGCTCCTGCGATGAGGACCTTCATCTCTCCAGGATGCGTGGAACTGCAGCTATTCGTCCAATACCATGTGCAAACAGAAACTATAATCAATCGTTATGGAACTGCGGCAGCTGGAGTATTTCGTGGCCGTCGTCGAAGAGGCCAACTTCACCAGGGCTGCGCAGCGGATGCTGGTCGCCCAGCCCGCCGTCAGCACGCAGGTCGCGCGCCTGGAGCGCGAATTGGGTCAACCGCTTTTGGACCGCTCCCGCCGGGAGGTGCGCCTCACCGCCGCCGGGCAGGCCGTGCTGCCGTTTGCTCGGGCGGCGCTGCATGCGGTCCGTCAGGCCCGCACCGCCGTCGACGAACTCACTCAGTTGGTCCACGGCACCGTCACCATCGGCACCGTCACCTCACACAACGTCGACATGCCGCGGTTGCTGGCCCGCTTTCACCACGTCCATCCCGGAGTCGAGATGATGTTGTCCACCGACACCTCCGATGCCCTGATCGACGGGTTGCGCTCCGGTCGCCTCGACGTGGCGATCGCCTCGGTGGGCGCCGCCGAGGTTCCCGACGGCCTTGCGGTGCTGTCCACCACCGAGCAGGTGATCGACGTCGTGGTCGGGCTGGACGACCCGTGGGCCCGGCGCCGCACGGTGACCCTGACCGCATTGGCGGACCGACCACTCATCTCGCTGCCCCGTGGCGGCGGTATCCGTCGTCAGTTCGATGCCGCGTGCGCCGGCGCCGGGCTGACCCCGCGGGTGGCGTTCGAGGCCGCCACCCCGGAGGCGCTGGCCGACCTCGCCGCGCAGGGTTTGGGGGCGGCGATCGTGCCGCGCTCGGTGGCACTGGCACGCGACGACGTGCACGCGATCGCGATCAGGCCGGAGCTGCGCGGCCGGCTGGTGCTGGCGTGGCGGGCCGAGGGGCCGGTCAGCCCGGCGGCCCGGGCGCTCGTGGAGATGGCCCGGGAACTGCTGGGCGTCGGTGGTGATGAATAGAGTGAGGGCCGTGAGTTCACCCGCGACGGACACGCAGTCATCCTCGAAGCCGACCCTGATGCTGTTGGACGGCAACTCACTGGCATTCCGGGCGTTCTACGCGTTGCCTGCCGAGAACTTCAAGACGCAGGGCGGCTTGACCACCAACGCGGTGTACGGATTCACGGCCATGCTGATCAACCTGCTCCGGGATGAGCAGCCCAGCCATGTCGCCGCCGCGTTCGACGTGTCGCGCAAGACGTTCCGCAAGGACAAGTACCCGGAGTACAAGGAGGGGCGCTCGGCCACTCCCGACGAGTTCCGTGGTCAGATCGACATCACCAAGGAAGTACTCAACGCGCTCGGCATCACGGTGCTGGCCGAGGAGGGCTTCGAGGCCGACGACATCATCGCGACGCTGGCCACCCAGGCGCAGGACACCGGCTACCGGGTACTCGTGGTCACCGGTGACCGTGACTCGCTGCAGCTGGTCAGCGACGACGTCACCGTGCTGTACCCGGTCAAGGGCGTCAGCGAGCTGACCCGGTTCACCCCGGAAGCCGTGCAGGCCAAATACGGACTCACGCCCACCCAGTACCCCGACTTCGCCGCGTTGCGCGGCGACCCGAGTGACAACCTGCCCGGCATTCCCGGCGTGGGGGAGAAGACCGCCACCAAGTGGATCGTCGAACACGGCTCGCTGCAGGCCCTGGTCGACAATGTCGACCAGGTCAAGGGCAAAGTCGGGGATGCGTTGCGCGCCAACCTTTCCCACGTGGTGCTCAACCGCGAGTTGACCGAGCTGGTCAAGAACGTGCCGCTGGCCCAGACGCCGGACACGCTGCGCATGCTGCCGTGGGACCGCGACCACATCCACCGATTGTTCGACGACCTGGAATTCCGGGTGCTGCGCGATCGGCTTTTCGACACGCTCAGCTCCGCCGATCCCGAGGTCGACGCCGGATTCGAGGTTCGCGGCGGGGTGCTGCCCGCCGGTGAGCTGGCAGCGTGGCTCGCCGAGCACAGCAACGGCCGTCGGTTCGGCCTGGCGGTGGTGGGTACGCACAAGGCCTTCGATTCCGATGCCACGGCGCTGGCCATCGCCGCGGCCGACGGTGAGGGCTGCTACGTGGACACCACGACGCTGACGCCGGAGGACGAGGCCGCATTGGCGTCCTGGCTGGCCGACCCCGGGCCGCCGAAGGCGGTGCACGAGGCCAAACTTGCCATGCACGACCTGGCCGGCCGCGGCTGGACGCTGCGCGGTGTCACCTCCGACACTGCGCTGGCTGCCTACCTGGTGCGGCCCGGTCAGCGCAGCTTCGCCCTCGACGATCTGTCGCTGCGCTACCTGAAGCGCGAGCTGCGTGCCGAAGACACTGGGCAGCAACAGCTTTCGTTACTCGACGACGCAGACGGCGTCGATGAGCAGGCGGTGCAAACGCTGCTGCTGCGCGCTTCGGCGGTGGGTGATCTGGCCGACGCGCTCGACGAGGAGTTGGCCCGCATCGATTCGTCGTCCCTGCTGGATCGGATGGAACTGCCGGTCCAGCGTGTGCTGGCCGAGCTCGAAGCCACCGGCATCGCCGTCGATATTGCGCACCTGCAACAGCTGCAGAGCCAGTTCGGTGACCAGATCCGCGATGCCGCGGAGGCCGCCTACGCGGTGATCGGCAAGCAGATCAATCTCGGCTCGCCCAAACAGCTGCAGGTGGTGCTGTTCGACGAGCTGGAGATGCCGAAGACCAAGAAGACCAAGACCGGCTACACCACCGATGCCGATGCGCTGCAATCGCTGTTCGACAAGACCGGCCACCCGTTCCTGCAGCACCTGCTGGCGCACCGGGACGCCACGCGGCTGAAGGTCACCGTCGACGGTCTGCTGGCGTCGGTCGCCTCCGACGGTCGCATTCACACCACCTTCAACCAGACCATCGCGGCCACCGGCCGGCTGTCGTCCACCGAGCCGAACCTGCAGAACATTCCCATCCGCACCGAGGCCGGCCGACGCATCCGGGACGGGTTCGTGGTGGGTCAGGGCTATTCGGACTTGATGACCGCCGACTACAGCCAGATCGAGATGCGGATCATGGCGCACCTGTCCGGGGATGCGGGGCTGATCGAAGCGTTCAACACCGGCGAGGACTTGCACTCCTTCGTCGCATCGCGGGCGTTCGACGTGCCCATCGACGAGGTCACCCCGGAGCTGCGGCGGCGGGTGAAGGCGATGTCCTACGGCTTGGCCTACGGCTTGAGCGCCTACGGACTGTCGGCCCAGCTGAAGATCAGCACCGAAGAGGCCAAACTCCAGATGGACCAGTACTTTGCGCGCTTCGGCGGCATCCGCGACTATCTGCGTGACGTCGTCGACCAGGCCCGCAAGGATGGCTACACCTCCACGGTGCTGGGCCGCCGGCGCTATCTGCCCGAGCTGGACAGCAGCAACCGCAACGTGCGTGAGGCCGCCGAACGTGCGGCCTTGAACGCGCCGATCCAGGGCAGCGCCGCCGACATCATCAAGGTGGCGATGATCAACGTCGACGCGGCGATCAAGTCGGCCGGCCTCAAATCCCGGATGTTGTTGCAGGTGCACGACGAATTGCTGTTCGAGGTGGCCGACGGCGAGCGCGACACGTTGGAGGCGCTGGTGCGGGAGCACATGGGCGGCGCCTATCCGCTGGATGTGCCGCTGGAGGTGTCGGTGGGCTACGGCCGCAGCTGGGACACCGCGGCGCACTAGCGCCGCGCGTCGATGTGGTGGCGCACTAGCGCCGCGCGTCGATGTGGTGGCGCACTAGCGCCGCGCGTCGATGTGGTGGCGCACTAGCGCCGCGTATCGATGTGGTGGCGCATCACCGCGTCAGGGCAGCGGCGCGCGGTAGTGGGTCAGCCAGCCCAGAGCGGGTGCCGAGGCTCGGGCGCCGTGCACCCAGTAGGCCTCTTCGTTGAGCAGTGCCTGCACCCGGGCATCCCCGAAGCCGCGGTCGATCCGGTCCCGGACGAAGGCCAGTTCCACCACCTGGGCAGCGAAATCCCGCACGTTCCGGCCGGCCGGCTTGCCGTGGTGGCGGGTGACCTCGGCGATCGCCTGCTTGCGGCTGCGCAAGGACCCGAGCCAGGTGGCCTCGTTGGCGGTGATCAGGCCGGCGGCCACCATCCCCGGCAGCTTCTCGGCCACCACCCGCTGTTCGCGGCGGCGGCTGTACACCCCGAGCGCGATCCCCAGCCCGAAAATCGGCACCATCCACAGCACGTACACCGCGAAGTAGGTTTCGACGCCCAGCAGTGACGACCCATTCCACAGCATGTGCATGACCACGGCGGCGCCGTAGCCCACGGCGATGCAGGCCACCTTGCCGATCGTTCCGCGCTGTCGCAGCGCGAAGTACACCCCGATGCCGGTGAACGTGGTGAACAGCGAATGTGCAAACGGGGCCATCACCAGGCGCAGCGCGGCCGTCACCAGCGAATGGGCCACGGATTCACCGTTGGCGATGTAGAGGATGTCCTCCAGCCAGGCGAAACCGGCGCCGACCAGACCGGCGTACACCAGGCAGTCGGTCAGGGAGTTCAGCTCGTTGCGGCGCCGCCCGGTCATCATCACCAGCAGGAACAGGCCCTTGGCGGCTTCCTCGATGAGCGGGGCGCGGATCGCGGTGGACTCGAAGCCCTCCGGCAGGCCGGCGATGGGGGTGAGCGCCGCGTCGGCCCACAGCTCGAAGATCAGCGAGACCACGATCGCCAGGGAGGCACCCCAGATGAACGCCAACTGCAGCAGCCGGGTCGGCTCGGGCTCCCAGCGGTCCAGCCACAGATAGCTCAGCACCACGACGGTGATCGCCGCGGTGGACAGCACGAAACCGATTGCGGTGCCGACAGGGTTGGTCAGCGTCAACAGGATGATCAGCAGGCCGGTGATGGTGCCGAGGCCGATCAGTACCGCCAGTGGTGCGCCGACGGCACGGGCTCGGCGGGGCCACGGCGGTATCGGCGGGTGCGGCAGATGGGATGGGTGCACGCTCAGCAGGCTAACCGGGTTTGGCCAGCGTGCACCCGGTCGAGTACGCTTTGGAAGTACCTGTGTGTTCGTCGGTTCGGTGGACGTCGCAGGAACACAAAAATCATCATCTGTCCCTACGATTAAACCTGTCCGGAGCAACCCACCACATGCCAAGTCCCTCCGTCACGTCCCCGCAGGTAGCCGTCAACGACATCGGCTCCGCGGAAGACTTCCTCGCCGCCATCGACAAGACCATCAAATACTTCAACGATGGCGACATCGTCGAAGGGACCATCGTCAAGGTGGACCGCGACGAGGTCTTGCTCGACATCGGTTACAAGACCGAAGGTGTCATTCCTTCCCGCGAACTTTCCATCAAGCACGACGTCGACCCCAATGAGGTCGTTTCCGTGGGCGATGAGGTCGAAGCCCTGGTCCTCACCAAGGAGGACAAGGAAGGCCGTCTGATCCTCTCCAAGAAGCGTGCGCAGTACGAGCGCGCCTGGGGCACCATCGAGGAGCTCAAGGAGAAGGACGAGGCCGTCAAGGGCACCGTCATCGAGGTCGTCAAGGGCGGCCTGATCCTCGACATCGGCCTGCGCGGCTTCCTGCCCGCGTCGCTGGTCGAGATGCGCCGCGTCCGCGATCTGCAGCCGTACATCGGCAAGGAGATCGAGGCCAAGATCATCGAGCTGGACAAGAACCGCAACAACGTGGTCCTGTCCCGCCGTGCCTGGCTGGAGCAGACGCAGTCCGAGGTCCGCAGCGAGTTCCTCAACCAGCTCACCAAGGGCGCCATCCGCAAGGGTGTCGTCTCCTCGATCGTCAACTTCGGCGCGTTCGTCGATCTCGGCGGTGTGGACGGCCTGGTGCACGTCTCCGAGCTGTCGTGGAAGCACATCGATCACCCGTCCGAGGTGGTTCAGGTGGGCGACGAGGTCACCGTCGAGGTGCTCGACGTCGACATGGACCGCGAGCGGGTTTCGCTGTCGCTCAAGGCGACCCAGGAAGACCCGTGGCGCCACTTCGCCCGCACCCACGCCATCGGCCAGATCGTGCCGGGCAAGGTCACCAAGCTGGTGCCCTTCGGTGCGTTCGTCCGCGTCGAGGAGGGCATCGAGGGCCTGGTGCACATCTCGGAGCTGTCCGAGCGCCACGTCGAGGTCCCGGACCAGGTGGTTCAGGTCGGCGACGACGCGATGGTCAAGGTCATCGACATCGACCTGGAGCGTCGTCGGATCTCGCTGAGCCTCAAGCAGGCCAACGAGGACTACACCGAGGAGTTCGACCCGTCGAAGTACGGCATGGCCGACAGCTACGACGAGCAGGGGAACTACATCTTCCCCGAGGGCTTCGACGCCGACACCAACGAGTGGCTCGAAGGCTTCGACAAGCAGCGCACCGAGTGGGAAGCCCGGTACGCCGAGGCCGAGCGTCGCCACAAGATGCACACCGCGCAGATGGAGAAGTTCGCCGCTGCGGAGGCCGAAGAGGCCGCCCGTCCGACGTCTTCGTCGTCCTCGTCGAACGGTCGCTCGGAGGAGTCCGCTGGTGGCTCGCTGGCCAGCGACGCCCAGCTCGCCGCGCTGCGCGAGAAGCTCGCGGGCAACGCGTAACAGTTCTGCACGAAAAACTCCCCGGCTGGTTTCAGCCGGGGAGTTTTTCGTTGCGGCACATGCACATATCGCTTTTTGACAATCATTTTCAACAACTGTTTGACTCGCCGTCATGCCGACGCCGATGCGAGTTCTTGCCGCGCTGTCCGTTTCGCTGATTGCCGCCGGCTGCGGTAAGCCCGACGGTCCCAGCGCCACCATGTCGCCGCAGCCGGCCGCGCCCGCCACGTCGGTCAAGCCCACCGAACAGGCCTCACCCACACCACGTTTGGCGTTGAGTTACGACGGTGGCGTGCTGGTCCTCGACGCCGAAACCCTGCGCCAGGTCGCCGATATCCCGGTGGAGGGGTTTGTGCGGCTCAACTCCGCCGCCAACGGCCGCCACGTCCTGGTTTCGCAGTCCGACGGTTTCGCCGTCCTCGACCTGGGCACCTGGACCGACCGGCACGGAGACCACGGCCACCACTACACCGCGCCGCCGAAGCTGACCGATATCCGCTTCGGCGGCGCCGAACCCGGCCATGTCGTGGCGCACGACGCCATGCTCACCCTGTTCAGCGACGGCACCGGCGCCGTCGACGTGGTGGACCCGGCGAAGCTGCTCAAGGGCGACACCGCCGCCCGCAGCGCCACCGTCACCACACCGCATCACGGCGTCGCCGTGGCCCGCGCCGACGGCACTACCGTCCTCAGCGTCGGCGATGACGAAACCCGTTCCGGTGCGGTCATTCTCGACGGTACTGGTGTGCCCGTGGCGACCAATGAGAAGTGCCCGGGCCTGCACGGTGAGGCCGCCGCAGCGGGCGGAGCCCTGACCTTCGGCTGCCAGGACGGCATCCTCATCGTGCGCGGCAACGACATCCGCAAGGCGGCCAGCCCCGACCCCTACGGCCGGATCGGCAATCAGGCCGGCAGCGACGCGTCGCCGGTGGTGCTCGGCGACTACAAGACCGACCCAGACGCCGAATTGGAGCGTCCCCGCCGGTTCACCCTCACCGACACCACGACCGGAGCGCTGCGGGTGGTGCCCATCGACGCCAGCTACAGCTTCCGGTCCCTGGATCGCGGATCCGCGGGGGAGGCCGTCATCCTGGGCACCGACGGACATCTGCACGTCTTCGATCCGGTGACGGGCCAGCGCACCGCGCATCTTCCCGCCATCGGCGCATGGACCGAGCCCGACGCGTGGCAATCGCCCATGCCCAACCTGCACATCCAGGACGGCATCGCCTATGTCAGCGATCCGGATGCCCGACGGCTGGTGGCGGTGGATCTCGCCGACGGCGCGATCGTCGCCCAGACCCAGTTGGCGCACCCCACCGTCGAACTGACGGGCGTGGCCGGCTGAGCCGGGAGCGGGCCTGACAGACTGGTGCGGTGTTGCGGATTGGGTTGACCGGCGGGATCGGTGCGGGCAAGTCGACGGTGTCCTCGACGTTCAGTGAACTGGGCGGGATCATCGTCGACGGTGACGTCATCTCCCGCGAGGTCGTCGAGCCGGGAACCGAAGGGCTGGCCCGGCTGGTCGAGGCGTTCGGGGACAGCATCTTGCAGGCCGACGGCGCGCTGAACCGGCCGGCCTTGGCGGCGGTCGCGTTCAGCGACGAGGACAAGCGCCAAACCCTCAACGGCATCGTGCATCCGCTGGTTGCGCATCGCCGTTCCGAGTTGATCGAGGCGGCTGGCACCGACGCCGTCGTCGTCGAGGACATCCCGCTGCTGGTGGAATCACACATGGCGCCGATGTTCCCGTTGGTGGTCGTGGTGCACGCGGACCCCGAGCTGAGGGTCAAGCGGCTCATCGAACACCGCGGTTTCACTGAGGCCGATGCCCGGGCCCGCATCGCCGCGCAGGCCACCGAGGAACAGCGTCGGGCGGTCGCCGATGTGTGGCTGGACAATTCGGGCTCTCCGGCAGACCTGGTGGAGAAGGCACGCTGGTTGTGGCACGAACGCATCATGCCGTTCGCGCACAACCTCAAGGCCGGCATTCCGGCGCGCCGGGATCCGTCGGTGGTCACCTACGACCCGGGCTGGGCCGAGCAGGCGCAGCGCATCATCGCCCGGCTCAACACCGCCTGCGGGCACCGCGCGGTGCGCATCGACCACATCGGCTCCACCGCGGTACCGGGCATGGACGGCAAGGATGTCATCGACATCCAGATCACCGTGCCAGGCCTGGACGTGGCCGACGAGCTTGCCGGCGCATTACTGGCGGCCGGCTATCCGCGGGTTCCGGCGATCACCGGTGACACGGTGCACGGCGACGATCCGTCGTTGTGGCACAAGCGGTTCCACGCGTCGGCGGATCCGGGCCGGCCCACCCATGTGCACGTCCGGGTGGAAGGCTGGCCCAACCAGCGGTTCGCGCTGTTGTTCGTCGCCTGGCTGCGCGCCAATCCCGGTGTGCGCGCCGACTATTTGGCGGCCAAGCACGCGGCATTGGCCGCCCCGGACTACGCCGTCGCCAAGGAGCCGTGGTTCTTGGACAACTATCGGCGCGCGCAACTCTGGGCCGAGGGCACCGGCTGGCGGCCCTGAGCAGCTACTGCGGCGGCGGGACGGGTTCCTGGCCGGGTGTCGTGATGTTCAGCGGCGCACCGCATTGCAGCGTGCCGTACAGCGGGTCATCTTTCACGCGGAAGACCCGCGGGGCGATGAACTGATCGGCCTCTGCCACGGTCTGGTCGTCCACCAGGATCTCGCAGTGCAGGTTCGAGCCGTAGGGCCACTGGATGGACAGCTCCATCCCGGCCAGCTTCGGATCGGCCAGCACCGTGTTGACCTCGAACGTCTGGCCGGGCAGCAGCGTCGGCTGCTCGCTGTTGACGTTGTGATCGTCGGCCTTGTAGGCCACCACCGCGCCGCGTGAGGTGCCGTCGGCCCTGGCCTTGTAGGTCACGTTGTGCAACACCGGGGGAGCCGGATCCGTGGTCGGCGGGGGCGGCGGTGCGGGCTCCGGGTCGGCCGTTGCCACCGCGGGCAGCAGCTGCCCCGCACTCAGCACCACAACCGACAGGGCCGAAGCGAACCCAGCCACTCCTGCGCGCCTGGTAACACTCATACCGCCAGACATTACGCCCGCCAGGTCAGCGGCATATCCCGACCTCGCAGCCACTGCCCGAGGTCGTAGTCATGGCGAGCCAGCGCGTCCACCGTGGCAACGGCGGTGTGGATGGCCCGTTCGGCCGTGTCCGCGCTCAGCAGACCCGCTCCGACCGCGGCGAACAGCTCGTCGACGTCGGTCAGGCCGACGTCTCGGCCGGTGCGCACCACCAGGTCCAGATAATGGTCTTCGGCCTCCCAGCTATCGGCGCCGGCGGTGTACCGCCCCACATCCAGGTAGAAGTCCTGATCGCGCTCGTAACCGGGATTGAAGTGGAACACCGAGGCCCGCAGGTCCAGCTCGGGCAGCAGCCAGGACTCCAGATAGTGGAACTGGGGCCGGCCCGGCGTCGGCCGCGCCATGTACAAACCCCACGGCTGCACCGTGTAGACATCGACGGCGCGCACGATGCCTTTGGGGTCGGTGTTGGTTCCCGCGCGCACATCGAAGACCTCGCGTTTGGGCGGATGAATACTCACCGCCACCTGCGCAGGTTCAGCACCAGGGGGCCTTTGTCGGCGGGGCGGGTGAGCAGCCGCACCACGAAGCCGATGACGATCGACACCCAGCATCCGGTCCACACCAGATCGGCGGCTTCCAACCAACTGCACTGGTGGCTGACGCCGCTGTCGTCAGAGGCGCAGCCGGACCCGAGGAATGCGGCGATCTGCGCTGGTCCAGGCCAGATCAGTAGCACCGCGCAGGCCAGTCCGCCGAGCAGCAACAGCAGGCCGAGCAGGCGCAGCACGATGCGGGCGGGTTCGGGCACGGCGTCACCGTAACCCAGCGGGAATGAACATGTCGGTGGTCGCGCTTAACCTGGTGAGCATGGCTTTCGCTACCGAACATCCCGTGCTGGCGCATTCGGAGTACCGGCCTGCCGCCGACGCCGTCGATGGCATCGTGCGGGCCGGCGGCGAGTTCAAGGTGGTCAGCGAGTATCAGCCCGCCGGTGACCAGCCCGCCGCCATCGAGGAGTTGGAACGCCGCATCAGGGCGGGCGAGCGGGACGTGGTGCTGCTCGGTGCCACCGGCACCGGTAAGTCCGCGACCACGGCGTGGCTCATCGAGCGGCTGCAGCGGCCCACGCTGGTGATGGCGCCCAACAAGACATTGGCCGCGCAGCTCGCCAACGAGCTGCGGGAGATGTTGCCGCACAACGCCGTCGAATACTTCGTGTCGTACTACGACTACTACCAGCCGGAAGCGTATATCGCCCAGACCGACACCTACATCGAGAAGGACAGCTCCATCAACGACGATGTCGAGCGGCTGCGGCACTCGGCGACGTCCAGCCTGCTGTCCCGGCGCGATGTCGTGGTAGTCGCCTCGGTGTCCTGCATCTACGGCCTCGGTACCCCGCAGTCCTACCTGGACCGGTCGGTAGAGCTCAAGGTCGGTGACGAAGTACCCCGGGACGGGCTGCTGCGGTTGCTGGTCGATGTGCAGTACGACCGCAACGACGTGGCGTTCACCAGGGGATCGTTCCGGGTGCGTGGTGACACCGTCGAGATCATCCCGTCCTATGAGGAACTCGCGATCCGCATCGAGTTCTTCGGCGACGAGGTGGAGGCGCTGTACTACCTGCATCCGCTCACCGGTGACGTGGTGCGCCAGGTCGAATCGGTGCGGATCTTCCCGGCCACCCACTACGTCGCCGGCCCGGACCGGATGGCGCATGCCATCTCCACCATTGAGGCCGAACTCGAAGAACGGCTGGCCGAGTTGGAGGGGCAGGGCAAGCTGCTGGAGGCGCAGCGGCTGCGGATGCGCACCAATTACGACGTCGAGATGATGAAGCAGGTCGGCTTCTGCTCGGGGATCGAGAACTACTCGCGGCATATCGACGGTCGCCCCGCCGGGTCGGCACCGGCCACCCTGCTGGACTACTTCCCCGAGGACTTCCTGCTCGTCATCGACGAGTCGCACGTGACGGTGCCGCAGATCGGCGGCATGTACGAGGGCGACATGTCCCGCAAGCGCAACTTGGTCGATTTCGGGTTCCGCCTGCCGTCCGCGGTGGACAACCGGCCGCTGACGTGGGAGGAGTTCGCCGAGCGGATCGGGCAGACGGTCTACCTGTCGGCGACGCCGGGTAACTACGAGATGGCCCAGGCCGGCGGCGAGTTCGTCGAGCAGGTGATCCGCCCGACCGGGTTGGTCGACCCGCTGGTGCGGGTCAAGCCGACCAAGGGGCAGATCGACGATCTCATCGGCGAGATCCGGCTGCGCACCGAACGCGACGAGCGGGTGCTGGTGACGACGCTGACCAAGAAGATGGCCGAGGACCTCACCGACTACCTGCTCGAGATGGGCATCCGGGTGCGCTACCTGCACTCCGAGGTGGACACCCTGCGCCGGGTGGAGTTGCTGCGCCAGTTGCGCCTCGGCGAATACGACGTGCTCGTCGGCATCAACCTGCTCCGCGAGGGCCTGGACCTGCCCGAGGTGTCGTTGGTCGCCATCCTCGACGCCGACAAGGAGGGCTTCCTGCGGTCACCGCGCAGCCTGATCCAGACCATCGGCCGGGCCGCGCGCAACGTGTCCGGCGAGGTGCACATGTACGCCGACAAGATCACCGACTCGATGAAGGAGGCGATCGACGAGACGGAGCGCCGCCGCGCCAAGCAGATCGCCTACAACGAGGCCCACGGCATCGACCCACAGCCGCTGCGCAAGAAGATCGCCGACATCCTCGACCAGGTGTATCGGGAGGCCGACGATACCGAGAACGTCCAGGTCGGAGGATCCGGGCGCAACGCCTCCCGGGGGCGCCGGGCCCAGGGTGAGCCGGGCCGCGCCGTGAGTGCCGGCATTATCGAGGGCCGCGACACCGCCAACATGCCGCGGGCTGAGCTGGCGGATCTGATCAAGGACCTCACCGAGCAGATGATGACCGCGGCACGCGATCTGCAGTTCGAGCTGGCGGCCCGCATCCGTGACGAGATCCAGGACTTGAAGAAGGAGTTGCGCGGAATGGACGCGGCGGGACTGAAGTAGTACTCAGGTCTCACCCAGGGGGTCGTCGGGCATCGCGATGGTGACTGCGCCGGTCTCCGGGTTCACTTCCATGGTGTCTGGGCCGATCGACCGAACCGCAACAAGTCCCGACAGCGTCGCTGACACGTCGTGGCGTCGATACTGCTGGCTGCCGTCATGGTTGGCCACATCCGGTGTGGAGATGTGAAGGTATCGCGGGCTGGTAGCCAGGTCATATCTAAAGGCCCTGAACATGGCCCAACATGCGAGGACCATCACCACGGAGAATGGTGCAGCGGTGGCGATCGACGCCGTCTGCAGCGCGGTCAGCGAACCAGCGCCACCGACGACGAGCAGAACTGCGGCCGCGATCCCTTCCAGAGCCGCCCAGTAGATGCGGGTGACTTTGGGGGGATCGAGCTCGCCGCCCGAGGACAGGATGTCGATCACCAGCGATCCCGAGTCCGACGAGGTCACGAAGAAAAAGACGATCACGGCCACCGCAAGAACACTGGTGACGACGCTGATCGGCAGTCCGTCGAGCAATCGGAAGAGCGACGTATTGGTGTCGACCGCGCCGTCGACGAGCATGTTGCCGTGGTCGCGCTCCCTGATGACCGCTGAGTCGCCGAACACCGTGAACCATAACGACCCGATGAGTGTTGGCACGAGGAGCACGCCGGTGACGAACTCCCGAATCGTCCGGCCGCGGGAGATCCGGGCGATGAACATCCCGACGAACGGTGCCCAGCTGATCCACCATCCCCAATAGAAGATGGTCCACTTGCCCATCCAGGTGCCATCGGTGAACGGTGCCGTGCGCAGCATCAGAGACGGTAGCGACTGCACGTAGCCACCGAGGTTCTGCACCCATGCTTGTAGGAGGAAAAGGGTGGGGCCGAGCAGCAGGACGAACAGCGCAAGTGCGGCCGCGAGCACCATGTTGACGTTCGACAGCCACTTCAACCCTTTGCCGACGCCACTGACCACCGACAGCGTCGAAATGGCGGTGATGATGGCGATCATTGCGACCGTCCACCAATTGTTGACCTCGATCCAGCCGAGATACTCCAGGCCCGCCGCGATCTGGGTGATCCCGAACCCGAGGGAGGTGGCGACACCGAACAACGTGCCGACGATGGCGACAATGTCGACGGCATGACCGATGGCGCCCTCGACGAGCCGGCCGCCCAGTAGTGGTTCGAGCAGCCAACGCACCGTCAGCGGCCGTCCGCGGCGATAGGTCATGTACGCCATGCCCAACCCGATGACGACATAGACGCCCCAGGCATGAAGACCCCAGTGGAACAAGGTCAGCGCCATCGCTTGGTTGGCTGCCGCGTCTGTCAAACCGGGCACGCCGCGAGACGGCGGCGGACTCACGTAATGGGTGAGCGGTTCGGCGACACCATAGAAGACCAGCCCGATGCCCATCCCGGCGCTGAAGAGCATGGCCAGCCACGACCAGAATCCGAACTCCGGTTTTTCGTTGTCCTGGCCCAGTCGGATGGTGCCGATCCGCGACGCGCCGCAGTAGATGGCGAAGATCACGAATCCCGTGGTGGCCAGGATGTACCACCAGCCAATTCCGCTGGTGATCGTCGTGTTCAGTCGCGTGAAGGCGTCCTCTGCGACATGGGAGTATGCGGCCGCGAAGACGATGAGCCCGATGACGATTGCCGAGGCCGGGACGAAGACCGGCGCGCTGATGCTCTGCCTCAGCCGATTCAGTGCGCCTGGCTTGCGGTCACCGGCGGAGTCGGTGGTCGGCACGACCGTGCATCCTCCTTCGTCCGTTGCAGCGTCGGGAGGCTTGCCAATACCGGGAGGGGGACTATCAGCATGCCCAACCCGGCGGGGAGTGAGTTTCGCACCCGCTTGGAACCCGACGGCGGGGGCGACGTTACCCGACGTGAGCAACGCCATGGCAAATCGGTGCACCTGATACGAGGGTCGGTTTGACCTCAACGCAAGTTGAGGTCATAACGTCGCAGGGTGACTCGAACATCGCCGACCGACGATGCCCGAATGGGCAGCTGGCGCGACCTGCTCGGCCCGAAACATCTTGGCGCGTCGACGGTTCTGGCCGGTGGCGTCGCGCTGTATGCCACCAACGAGTTCCTCACCATCAGCCTGCTGCCCAGCGCGGTCGCCGAGATCGGCGGCCACCGGTTCTACGCCTGGGTCACCACGGTGTACCTCGTCGCGTCGGTGATGGCAGCGACCACCGTCGGTGCGGTGCTGAGCCGACTGGGGCCGCGCCGGTCCTATCTGGCCGGGCTGACGGTGTTCGGGGCGGGCAGCCTGCTGTGCGCGGTCGCGCCCACGATGGAATTCCTGCTCGTCGGCCGGACAGTGCAGGGCGCCGCCGGTGGCCTGCTGGCCGGGCTGGGCTACGCCGTCATCAATGCCGCACTGCCGCAGTCGTTATGGGTGCGCGCCTCAGCCCTGGTGTCGGCGATGTGGGGGGTGGGCACCCTGCTCGGTCCCGCCGGTGGCGGACTGTTCGCGCAATTCGGTTCGTGGCGTTGGGCTTTCGGTGTGCTGGCAATCCTCACCGCGGCCATGGCCGTGCTGGTGCCCGTGGCGCTGCCTGGCCGGGCGGCCACCGGTGCCGAGCGGTCGGCGCTGCGCATCCCGGTCCGGTCGCTGCTGTTGTTGGGGGCGGCGGCGCTGGTCATCAGCGTGGCCGGCATTCCACGCAACCCGGCACTCACGGTCGCCCTGCTGGCCGGCGGGCTCGGCCTCGTCGCGGCCTTCCTGATGGTCGACCGGGCGCGGGCGGCGCGGGCGTTATCGGTGTTGCCGCCCACAGCGTTCCGGCCGGGACCGCTGAAATGGATGTATCTGACCCTGGGGCTGTTGATGGCCGCGACGATGGTCGACATGTACGTGCCGCTGTTCGGGCAGCGGCTGGCTCACCTGGAACCCGTAGTAGCCGGCTTCCTCGGCGTCGCCCTCGCAGTCGGGTGGACCACCGGCGAATTGGCCAGCGCGTCCGTGGACCGGCGCGGGTTGGTGGTCCGGATCGTGGCCGTCGCGCCGCTGGTGATGGCGGTCGGGTTGGGATCGGCCGCTCTCAGCGTGCGCCAAGACGCCTCGGTCGGGGTGACCCTCGGCTGGGCTTTGGCGCTGGTGGTGACCGGCACCGGGATCGGGATGGCGTGGCCGCACCTGTCGGCGTGGGCGATGGGCGCCGTGCAGGACCCGTCGGCCGAAGGTGCCACCGCGGCCGCGGCGATCAACACCGTGCAGTTGATCTGCGGGGCGTTCGGCGCGGGGGTGGCAGGGGTGATCGTCAACGCGCAGCACGACGATGTGTCGGCGGCGCGGTGGGTGTTCGCGGTGTTCAGTGCGCTCGCCGCGGTCACCGCCGTGGCGGCTTATCGGGCCACCCGGCCCGCACCTCAGTCCGGGTCCTCGTCGAGCTGACGGACCGAGGTCACCCCGTCGATCCCGGCGAGCACCAACGGGGCTTGGGTGACACCGTTGCCGGACAGGGTGAGGATCGCCCCGGACAGATTGGCCGGTGCATCCAGCGGCTTCCCACCGGGATCGGCGGCCAGTTCGGTGAGCTGCCAGCTACGCCGATCGCACGCCGCCAGAAGCTGTGTCATCACGCCGCGGCCCTCCTCGTAGGTGACGTGCATGCGGACCGAGCCGGACAGCCGGGCCGCCAACCGCCGCGCCACCGGCATGAACCCGACGATGATCAGGAAATGGATGGCCGTCACCGTGACGGCCAGCAGCAGCAGGCCTGCACCGGCAGCCATCCCGATGGCGGCCGACTCCCACACCGCTGCGGCGGTGGTCAGGCCGTGCACCGCGCCGCGGCGGGTGATGATGATGCCAGCGCCGAGAAAGCCGATACCCGAGACGATCTGGGCCGCCACGCGGGACGGGTCGACCATGACCGTTCCGGCGACCAGTACGTCGGAGAAGCCGTACTTACTGATCAGCATGATCAGCGCCGCGGCGGTGCCGACGATGGTCTGGGTCCGCAGACCGGCGGCCTTGCCCTGGATTTCGCGTTCCAGGCCGATCAGCGCGGTCAGGCCGAAGGCGGCGAACAACTCGATGACCTGACGGCTGCCCTGGCCGGGGCCGCCGAACAGTGGGGGATCGGCCAGCCACTCCATCATGCGATCAACCTAGACCGCGCCGGGCCTGCGGCGATGAATTTCCGCGGCGTGGCAAGTCTGCATCACGACTGGACTCGAAGGAGGTCGACCGATGTCGTTCAGCACCGCCTATCCCGACGTGGTATCCCGTGAACAGTGGCTGGTGGCCCGAAAGCGATTGTTGGCGCGGGAACGTGACGTCACCCACCTGCGCGACGCCGTCAATGCCGAACGCCGGCGGCTGCCGATGGTGAAGGTGGACAAGGACTACCGATTCGACGGGCCCGACGGCGAGGTCGGACTGGTCGACTTGTTCGAGGGCCGCCAACAGCTCTACATCCACCACTTCATGTGGCTCGACGATATCGACCAGGGCTGCCCGAGCTGCACCGCCGCCGCCGATCTCACCTTCACCGAATCGGACCGGGCGTTGTTGACCGGCAAAGGGGTCACCTTCGCCTGTGTGTCGCGCGCGCCGTACGCCAGCATCGCCCGGTACCGCGACGCACACGGGTGGACGTTTCCCTGGTATTCGTCGCGGGACGGGGACTTCACCTATGACCTCGGTGTCACGCTCGATCCGGAACGTGCTGTGGTGCAGTACAACTACAAATCGCTCGACGAGCTGCGTGCCGACGGGTGGTCGGACCGGGACCTGCGCGGGGATTGGCCGGGTGCCAGCGTGTTCCTGCGCCGCGGTGACGAGGTGTTCCACACCTATTCGGCGTACGCCCGCGGGCTTGACCACGCCGCGGTCGGCTACCCGTTCCTGGACCTGACGCCGTTCGGCAGGCAGGAACCCTGGGAGGATTCCCCACCCGGCTGGCCCCAGCACGGGGTCGCCGCGGGCATGCCGCACGAATAGCGATCACGGCGAGCGCAACCATTGGCGCCGGTCAGCGGTGGTGGCAATGTTGCTCTTGCTGCGGGTGTGGCTGAGTGGCTAGGCACCGGCCTGCAAAGCCGTTTACACGGGTTCGAATCCCGTCACTCGCTCCAGCACCGACCGGCGTCAACCGGCCACGGTGGCCTCGCCCTCGGGCTGGTCGTCGCGGGCCGGGGAGTCGGCGTCGCGCTTCAGGGTTTCCGGGACGCCGATCACCAGCAGCGTCAACGCCAGCACCGAAATTGCCGTCAAGGTGAACATGGCTGCCGCATAACCGAATTGGGCGTACACCGCACCGGCCAGGGTCGGGCTGAGTGCGCCACCGATACCTTGCACCATGGTGGCCGCGCCCATCGCGATGTTGTACCGGCCGGTGCCGCGGGTCAGGTCGGCCACCATCACCGCGAACAGCGGCCCCTGCAGCCCGGCGCCCACACCGTCGAGCCCCTGGATCGCGATCACCACGGCGGGACTGCTGGTGCACGCGAACAGGAGCCCCCGCAGGGGGAGCACCGCGAAGGCGACGAGGAACAGCGGCTTGCGGCCCCACCGCTCCGTCGAGCCGGTGAGCAATGCCATCGGGATCATCACCAGCTGCGCGACGATGATCAGCGCCGCCTGATACAGCGCACCGACATGGCTGTGCCCCAGCGCGAGTTGCTGACCGGCGATGGGCAGCATGGCCCCATTGGCCAGCTGCCACAGGCCGACCACCGCGGCGAGCACCAGCAGCGGCCGGTTGTGCAGCAGCACGCGCAGCCCCGACGGTTGTTCCTCGGTGTCCCGGGTCTCCTCCAAGCCGCGGGCCAGCCGATTGTCGATCAGTGAGCTCTTGATCATCAGCGTCGTGGCGACGACGAAGATGCCGAAGAGGCTGGCGATCCAGAAGCCCAGCTTCAGGCTCACCAGGTAACCGGCCAGCCCGGCCACGGTCGAGCCGACCACGTTGCCGGCGTGATTGAAGGCGGTCATTTGACCCGTCTGTGCCGCATAGCGTTTCGGGCCCACCAAGCCGAGTGCCATCGCCGCGAGCACCGGACCGACGACCACGCCACCGATCCCGGTCAGCAGTTGTGCCGCGGTCACCACGGCCAGCGTCGGCTCGAGCGTGACGATGAAGGTGCCGACGGAGGTCAGCGCGGCGGCGACGGCGAGCAAGGTGCGTTTGTGGGTGGACCGGTCGATCAGTGCTCCGGCGGGCGCGTTCAGGAACAACCCGATCGCGCCGCCGAGGGTCAGCATCACCCCAATGCTGGCGGGGTTCCAGCCGTGCATGTTGATCAGGTACACCCCGAGGAAGGGGCCGAGTCCGGCCTGCACGTCGGCGATGAAGAAGTTCACCGCGTTCAGCGCCCGCAGGGAGCGCCGCAACTCCGGCGCGTCCGCCGTCGTCATCGCGGGCGTCCGCGCAGCGTCTCGTATGCGGCCCGGCCGCGGTCGAAGGTGGCCGCGTCACCACCTTGGTCGGGATGATGCCGCGCGGCATAACGGCGCCACGCTTGCCGTAACTGGGCGGCGGTGAAGTCGCGCGCGAGTCCGAGGATCTGGACCGGGTCGGTCGGGGGCGCGGGCAGCGGCGGGAGGCCCATGGTCGGATCCGCCGACCCGTCGGCCGCTGCGCCGCGGGGTGGCCGCGATCTCGGGGTGCCCTTATCCGGATGTGCCTTCCTGGCTGCCTTCTTCGGCGGTGCTTTCTTGGCTGCACCCTTTTTCGCTGCGGCCTTTTTCGCCGGGGTCTTCTTGGCCACAACCTTTTTCGCCGGTGCTTTCTTCGCGGCCTTCTTGGCCGCCTTCTTAGCCGGGACCTTCTTGGCTGCCGCTTTCTTGGCAGGCGAGGCGCCACCGGCACCTGGTGTTGCGCGCGCGGGCTGACCCATGGTCGGAATCCCTTTCGATCACGGTGCGGCCGCCTTCTGCGGCGAGTGGTCGTACCCGTTCACCGGCAGAGTTCAAACGTGACGTGAACCTCAGTGCGTGACGACGATGTCGTCCCAGCTGGCGATGACCTCGGCCGAGTCGTCGCCGAGGGTGGCCGCCAGAATTCGGGCGGCGTGTGCGCGTAGCGCATCGCCGTCCTGCAGATAGGTCCGGTCGCGCGGTTGGGTCCCGACGCCGATGAGGTGCACGTGGACGGCGGCCAAGTGCTCGGCCTCGACCGTCACCTCGACATCGGCGACCGCGGCCCCGACATCGGCGGCCGGCCCGGCCAGCGACCACGTCAGCAGCTTGGCCAGGGCGATGTGGCTGACCGTGATCCCGGGGTCGGTGGTGCGGATCGGCTTGCCCTGGCGCGGAAACGCCGAAATGCGTTGGGTGATCGAGGCGCGCAGTTGGCTGAGGGCGGCACCGGTCGGCGACCACCGGTCACCCTCGTGCGGTACCGACTCATCCAACCCCGCGAAGCTGCGGGTGGCGTCGGCTATCCAGGCGGTCGCGTGCGCGGTGGCTTCGTAGTCGTCCTCGGCTGCCGTGCTCATCGATTCTCCAAATTGACGTCGCAGTTCAGTGTTGCGTATGCGCGCAAGGCTGTACAGCCGGCGCGCGCTCCCGAAGCGTCGGCCGGCCTCACGGTTTGTACTCCTCTAGCGCTGCGGCCAGGCGTTTTCGCGTCCGCTGCAACAGCCCGCGGATCGATCCCTCGGTGGTGTGCAGCACCGTCGCGATCTCGGCGAGCGGCAGGTCGTAAACCTCGCGTAGCCACCACGCCGCACGCGCCGGGTACGGCAGCAGGGCCAGCTCGCGGCTCAGCGCCGCCATGAATGCGCTGTGTTCGGCCTGCTGCCCTGGCCCCGGCGCCAAATCCGGACGCTCCGGTGCCGACTCCAGGTCGTTTTGCGGGCGGCGACGCCGCAGTGCGTCGACGGTCTTGCGGGAGGCCAACGCATACAGCCAGGTACGGAACTGGGAACGGAAGGCGAAGGTGGGCAACGCTTTCCACGCGGCGATGAAGGTCTCTTGGACGATGTCTTCGCAATCGCCGGATTCTGGATACGTGTGCGTGACAAACCGCAAGAGCGCGTGGGCGTGCCTGGCCACCAGCACGTCGAAGGCGGCCGTGTCGCCACGCTGAGCGCGGCGGGCCAACGTGTCGTCGGGCAGTGAATCGAGCACGTCGTGGGTCTGCACGCGGCGTCCTCCAAGTCTGGGGTGGAACCGAGAAATGTGTTGTGCGTCTCATTGGCGTGCGCACTGCCCACCCCGGCTCGACAAAACGATTGTGCCGGACGCACCGTCCGGGTCCGCCAAGGAACGAAGGAGTTACCGATGACCGCAGCAACGCAGACCCACGAAGCTGGAACCGCAGTGGCCCCCGGCACCGAGCTGGAGAAGCTGGTGACCGAACACGGGACCACCACCATCGCCGACATCGTCGTCTCCAAGATCGCCGGTATCGCGACCCGCGAGGTCGACGGTGTCTACGACCTCGGTGGCCAGGCGGCGCGGGTGGTCGGCAAGCTGCGCGAGACCCTGCCCGGCTCGCGCGACCTGACCCAGGGGGTCAACGTCGAGGTGGGGGAGCGGCAGGCCGCGATCGACATCGGGATCGTCGCCGACTATGGCGTCGCCATCCATGACCTTGCCGAGGGGATCCGCAGCAATGTCATCTCCGCCGTCGAGACCATGACCGGGCTGGAGGTCACCGAAGTCAACATCACCGTGCACGACGTGCACTTCGATGACGACGACGACCGCGGCGACGGCACCGCCGATACCCGTCCGCGGGTCCAGTGAGCGACCGCAACGCCGCACGGCTCGACCGTGTCGTCGCGGCGGTGACTGCGGTCCAGGGCGTCGTCGGCCTGCACTCGGGGCTCGGCGTGCCCAGCACCCACCTGCCCGGCCGCACGGTGACCGGGCTCCGGCTCGGCCCGCAGAGCGGCGCGGTGCATGTCGTTGTGCGGCTGGGCGATTCATTGCTCGCCACGGCCGAACACGTCCGAGCGGCGGCCACCGAAGCGGCCGGTATCCCGGTCGATGTCGTCATCGGTGATGTCGCGGTTCCCGAACCGCAGAATCAGGAGAGGTCATCATGAGCGGAAACTACGTACTGACAGGACTTTTCGCGGGACTGCTGCTGGCGCTCGCTGCGATCACCGGCAGTTTTGGCGGGTTCCTGTTGGCATTGGTGCTGGGTGCAGTCGGTGCGGCCGTCGGAGCGCACCTGGACGGCAGCATCGACCTGACCGCGCTCGGCCGCCGCCAGGGGCACTGAGATGACCACCGATGTGGTGGCACGCCCCGGGCTGCCGACCCAGCGGGGTCGGACCATCGTCGCGGACACCGTCTGTCGTCGACTCGTGGAACACACCGTGCTGGCAGCGCCGGGTGTGACAACGCACCGGACGCTGGTCCCGGGGCGCACACTGCCCGCCGTCACCGTCAGCGGGTCGCAGGACGCGCGACGGATCGAGGTCGACATCGCCGCCGCCTGGCCGATCGAAGGCGCGGCGCTGATCGGTTCCGTGCGTTCCGCCGTCGAGCGGGAACTCACCACGTCATTGGGTGCACCGCCGGAACGCGTCGAGGTCCGGATTGCCCGCGTCGACGCGGTCCGCAGTCCCGCGCAGGTGGCCGACGTGTACGCCGGCGAGCTGGGCGAGGAGCAAGAAGCGTTGCCGCCCAACGCTCGTCGGCTGGCGCCAAGGGCGACGGCGCCCTCCACGGTGAGCGCGGTGGCGATCGCCCTGGCACTGATCGCCCTGGGGGTGATCGCCGTCCGCGACGTGGTCGCCGGTGGTCCGGACTGGATCTCGGCGGTGTGCGTATGGGTCGCCGACCAACACTGGCAATGGTGGTGGTGGCCGGCAGCCGTGCTCGCCGCGCTGGCCGGACTGGTGTTGTGCGTCGTGGCGGTCACGCCGCGCCGGCGGACCCATGTCCCGGTGGGTGACGGGGTGTGGGCGCCCCGATCGATGGCCCAGTCCCTCCGAGGCGCAGAAGGAGCAGAGCCATGACGCCGACGCTACGGTTCATCGACCGGTTTCTGACCGGCCTGGTCGGCCTGCTCCTGGTCGGCGGGGCGGCGTGGATCATCGGCTACGCCGTGCATTACCGCCCGGCGCGGCAGGCGGCAGGTCGGATCGACACCGCTGCCGTCGCAGCGTTGCCGAACGCCTCGTGGTGGCCGATCGCCGAAGCGGCCGTAGGGGTGGCACTCATCCTGGCCGGCGCATGGTGGGTGCTGGCGCACCTACGGTCGTCCTCGGTGCGGACCATTCCAACCGGCCTCGGTGCGGTCGACCTGACCCGACTCGCCGACGCGGCTGCCGAGGACCTGGGCCGGCATCCCGATGTGCAGTCGGCGAAGGCAGTCACCGCCACCGTGCGACGGCAGCCGGTCGTGCGCATCACGGTCGGGGTGACGACCGGGACTCCCGCCGAGCTCATTCGCCGGCTGGCCCGCCGGTGTGGCGCCGACATCCGGCGCGCCGCCGGCGCCGACGTCCAGTTCCAGCTTCTGATCAAACCCGTATCCGCCGACAAGGCGCGTCGGTCCCTGACCTGAAGCCTCAGGTGTCCGGCGCGAACGAGGGGTTTGCGTCGGTCGAAATAACAACGGGCAGCACATCATCGGATGCCTGCCCTCGACGAAAGGAAGATTGCGATGGGAATCGCAGACGACGCCAAGAACAAGGCCCAGGATCTCAAGGGCCAGGCCAAGGAAGCGGTCGGCTCGGCCACCGGTAACTCCGACCTGGAAAACGAGGGCCAACTCGACCAGGCCGTCGCCGCGGTCAAGGACCATATCGCCGACGTGGCGGACAAGGTCAAGGACGGTGTCGAGGCCGTCAAGGACAAGCTCACGGGCAACTCGTAATCGAGGAAGGCGAGGGGGTACCGGGCCAGTCCCGGTACCCCCTTTTTTTCGGTTGCGGGAGCATGCCCCGTCGACGTCGGGGGCAACGTTGCCGCACCACTTGCCTCAACTACCTACCAGAAGGTAGGTTGAGTCCATGTCGAGCACCGTGCCCACAGCCGAGGCGATTCTGCGGTGCGCGCGTTCCTCGATCATCACCGGTGGCTACAACGGCTTCAGTTACGCCGATATCGCCGCGGTCGTCGGCATTCGCAAGGCGAGCATCCATCATCACTTCCCGACAAAGGTCGACCTCGTCCGAACCCTCGTGAAGCAGTACCGTGCGGAGGCCGAGGCGGGAATCGCCCATATCGAGCGCAACCATCCAGACCCACGCGATCAACTCCGCGGCTATCTGGGTTTCTGGGAGTCGTGTATCGGAGAGCCCGAAAGTAGTTACTGCCTTTGTGCCCTGCTCGCAACGCAGATCCCCGTTCTTCCCGACGAGATCGTGCTCGAGCTGCGCTCCTACTTCCGTCATCTGGCTGCCTGGCTGACGTCCGTGCTGGAACGCGGCGCCCGGCAGGGCACATTCGTCTTGATGCATGACGCCCACACCGAAGCCGAAGCGTTGATGGCCGCCGTCCACGGCGCCATGCTCTCGGCGCGTGCCTACGGCGACCCCCACGCGTTCGCCGCGGTCACCCAGCCGGTCCTCGAGCGCCTGTGCGCACCACCATCGACACCGGACCGGTCCAACTAACCCGATCTACCGATAGGTAGACAAACCTACCGGAGCGCATCAGCGGCTTCGGGTGACCCGCCGTGGGCGGGTGCGGCACGAGCGGAGCGAGGCTTTTCCTCGCTCACGTCGTTCGTGCTTCCTGAAATGGAGGAGAGATGATGACGGAAACCGTTGGTGAAGCGCGGCTGGCCACTGGTGACGACAGCTCGCTGAAGCGTTATTACTTTGTCCGAGCCGCATTTTCGATCGTCTGGGTGGGCGCTGCCGTCAGCCTGGCCGACAGTGCGATGGCCGTGGTTGCGGCGCTCCTGCTGATCTACCCGGCGTGGGACGCCGTCGCCAACGCGGTGGACGCCCGGCGCAATGGGGGCCTGCGGAGAAACCCGACACAGACGTTCAACATGGTGGTGAGTTCGGTGACCACCCTTGCCGTCGCCGCCGCATTGACGTCGAGCATGAACGACGTGCTGCGGGTATTCGGCGTGTGGGCTTCGCTGTCCGGTCTGCTGCAGTTGGCCACCGCCGTGCGGCGGTGGAAGACCCACGGGGCGCAGTGGCCGATGATCATCAGCGGCATCCAGTCGACGGCAGCCGGGGTCAGCTTCGTCGTCAAAGCGGGCGCACCCCTCGCGCCGCAGGTGGACGCCATCGCACCATATGCCGCCTTCGGTGCGTTCTACTTCCTGATTTCGGCGATCTGGCTGGCGGTCACGCAGGCTCGCCGTCGCGTCAGTGGTTAGTCACACCATCGGCGCCCCGCACGGGCTCACCCCTCCAGCCGGGACTCCTCCAGATCCAGATCGCGCAGCACCCGGTTGAGCACCTCGTTGGACAGCCGGCCCTCCCGGCGCATGGTGAGCAGAGCCTGCCGCTGCGCCTGCAGCACCAACCGCACCATCTGCTGGTAGGAGCCCGACCGGTCCTCGTAGCCGTCGTCCTCGATCTTGCCCAACCGCGCGGCGAAACGCCGCATCCGGTATTCGTACAGTCCGCGCATCCGTTGCACGGTGTCCTCGCGGGCCCAGTCCTCGTCGGCCAGCAGGTCGATCTGCGCGATCGCCGCCTTGGACGCCACCAGCCTGGCCCGCACTTCCTCGTCGGTGTCGGCTTCGTCGTCGACCGGATGTAGCCGGCGGATGAGGGTCGGCAGGGTGAGACCTTGCACCACGAGCGTGAAGAAGATGACGGCGAAGGTGAGGAACAGGATCAGGTCGCGCAGCGGGAAGGGCCCGGAGTCGGTGGACAGCGGGATCGCCAGCGCGACGGCGAGCGAGACCGCGCCCCGCATACCGCTCCAGGCGGTGATCAATTGCCATGGCGCAGAACGCGGTCCGGTTCGCGCCCGCGGTCTGCGCGCCAATAGGCCGGTGACACCAGGGGCGGCGCAGAACCACAGCAGCCGAACCGCGACGACGGTCCCGGCCGCGGCAAGCGCATACAGTGCCAGCGCTGGCAGCGGATAGTCGTCCAACCCGCGGATGATGGCATGCAGTTGCAACCCGGTGAGTGCGAAAAGGGTTGCGTTGACCAGGAAGTCGACGATATCCCAGACAAAGTAGCCCTGCAGCCGCGGACCTGCGTCGAGCACTTCCGGGCTCCGGATGGCCATGAAGATACCTGCGGTGACGGTGGCCAGCACCCCGGACGCGCCCAACGCCTGCGCCGGCAGGAACGCCGCGTACCCGGTGAGCAGCGAGATGGTCACACTGATCTGGTTATCGGTGATCCGTTCCCGGATCCACGCCGACATCCAGCCCACCGCCAGCCCGACCGCAACGCCGCCGATGACGCCCAGCGCGAAGTTCAGCCCCGCATCGGCGAAGGCGAAGCTGCCCGCGACCGTGGCGGCCACGGCGACGCGGTAGGCGACCAGCGCGGTGGCGTCGTTGAACAGGCCTTCCCCTTCGATATCGCTGACCAGTCGGCGGGGCACGTCGAGCCGGTGCATGATCGCCGTGGCGGCCACCGGGTCGGTCGGCGACACGATCGCGCCCAGCACGAACGCGACCTGCCAACTCATCCCGGGGACGACCAGATGCGCCGCGCAGGCCACCGCGGTCATGGTGACCAGGACCAGCACCACCGAGTTCAGGGTCAGGCCACGGACATTGCTGCGGAAGTCACCGAAGTTGGCGTAAATCGACGACTTGTAGAGCAGCGGCGGCAGGAACAGGGCCAGCACCAGTTCGGGATCGAGCCGGATCTCGGGCAGGCCCGGAATGAACCCGAAGGCGGCGCCGCCGAGCACCAGCATGATCGGATAGGGCACCGACAGCCGGCAGGCCAATGCCCCGAGGATGGCGACCGCTGCCAGCAGTCCGGTGACCACGACGTCGAGGTGACTCACCCCACTACCTTCTGCGTAAGCACCCGCAGAAGCAAAAGGAAACTAGGCCGCCACGGCGGCCAGCGCACGGTCCAGGGTGGCGAACACCTTCACGATGTCGGCGATGCCGATCAACTTCAGGGGCCGGCTGGTGGCCGGGCCGTCGGCCACCACCGCGAATCGTTGCTCGGGAGGAAGGGTTTCGTTGGTCTGGATCAGCAGCCCCATACCGACCGATGCGAGGAAGTCCACCTGGCTGAGGTCGATGATGAGAGCGGCGGGCGATTCCCCGGTCGCAACGGTGATCGCCTCCTGCAACTGGGAGACGGTCAAGGTGTCCACCGTGCCGACGACCGCCACGACGTGTGTCGTGCCCACTCGGCGGTGGGTGACGGTGCAGCCGGCGCTCGACGCAGAACTCGACACCGAGTCCGGTGTCGACTCCGTCGGCCGATCGCTCATCCATACCTCCAGGTGCTCGATACCCGCTTGTGTTTAGTGTGTCTGACCATAAGGTCATGGGCGGCCCGGCACGCGCCGGGATTCGCTGAACGGGCCAAATCATGCGTTTTCGCGCATCCCCGCGCGAGCCCGGTCGGGGGGCGGATCGAGCTAGCCGCGCAGCGTCTGCTGCGGCGATCGACCGTAGGCGGCCCGGTAGTACCCGGCGAAGCGGCTGGCGTGCGGGAATCCCCAGCGTGCGGCGATACTCGCCACGCTGTCCGACATCGGGTCCGCGCGGACCAGGTCCTCGTGGGCCCGGTGCAGGCGCACCGTGCGCAGATAACTCATCGGGGTGCAGTTCAGGTGGCGGCGGAACATCAGCTGCAGCGTGCGTGGCGAGACGTAGACCTGGTGGGCGATATCGTGCACCGAAAGGTCGACGTGCGCGTGATCGTCGATAAAGGAGATCGCCCGGCGTAACAGGACCGGACTGCCGGCGTCGCGGCGGTCGACCGCCGTGGGGTCGGTGACCGCGTTGTTGGGGAACGCGGCCAACGTCGCGGCGGCCAGGTGCGTCGAGGCGGTACTGACCACCAGCGGCGACGTGCGGGCGTGTTCGTCGGACAACACGAAATCACGCAGGTAGTCGATGAACGAACTGAGCCGGTGCGCAGCCTGCACCGAGACGGGTCGGTGCCCGGTGAGTCGGACCGGTTCCGGGCGTGCCGACCCGTCGGCGGCCGCGACGCGGTTGAACAGATCGGGATCGAACCCGGTCAGGTCGTAGGTGGCTCGGCACACCTGGCCCGAGTACGGCAACTCGGGCGGTGAATAGAGCGTGAGGTCGCCAGGAGCGAACACGTCGGCGGGCTCGCCGATGAAGTTCTCGTTGATGTGGCCGTCGCGGACGCGGCACAGGATGATCCGGCCGAGCGGATCGGCGTCGTAGCTCATGTCGTAGGTGAACGACAGTTCGTCATAGCTGAGTGATCCCAGCCAGCGGCGCGAGATCGTGGTGTGGGCGTCCGGGCTACTGCTCGCGATCGTCATCTTGGTGTAGGCGCGGACCAGAAAATCCTCGGTCTCGCCGACATCGCTGCTCGCGAAGTCCAGATCGATCATGGCCCACCTCCAACGGCCACGGTGGACCTGCCCTCGACGCTACGCGGTGAGCCCGTCAGATGCAGGGACGGAAGAACGCGAACTTGACCGGCAGGCAGTTCTGGAACAGCTTGGGCATCCCGATCTTGGGCAGTCCGACCTTCGGCATGCCGGGTGACGGCAGGGCCTGGGCGGCGTTCGCCACCGCCGACAGCCCGCCGATCCCTGGCGGAGTGGCACCGGTGCCGCCGTTCAACAACAGGCCCGCGAAGTACAGCGCGTTGGCGGTGTCGGCCACTCCGCTGGAGATGCTGGTGGGAATGTCGATCGCCGAGTTGACGATGCTGTTGACGTTGTTGAGCGTGCCCGGCAGTCGGCGTACCTGGTCCAGGGTCTGCCCGGCGTTGCTCCACTGCTCGGGCGTGACGTGGGCGATGGCGGGCGCTTCGGCCTTACGCAGCGCCTCGACGAGTCCGCTGCGGCAGGCGCCGGTGTCGGCGTCGCGCACCTGGCCCTTCTTGCAGGTCACGGGCGCGCAATTGCCGTTGAACTCGGTTTGGCCCTCGCCGCAGGCCGCGGCGCTGGGCGCAGCGGTGATCACGGAGACGGCGGCCAACGGGGTGAAGGCGGCCAGCGCGGCCGCGGCGAAGCGGCTTCTCGACATCTGCACGGGTCGTCGTCCTCAATGTGGCGTAGCGAATGATCCGTAGCGAGTCTAGCCCAGCAACCGCGCTGGCGGTCGCCGCTGTCGAAACGCACGCTATTGTTCCAGCGCAACCGACGACAGGGGAGTGTCCAGTGCCAGAACCAGAGCAGCAGCTGACGTTCGGACAGAAAGCCAAGCTCGGCGCCCAGGCCGCGGTGGCATTGGCCCGCAACCCGAAGGCCGTGGTGGCGCTCGTCAAGTACAAGCTCGCCGAGCGGAAATCGGCGAACGGAGCAAACTGACCCGGCCGCCCCGGCGTGGCGAGCGCGGCGCCGGGGCCGACGTGTCGTCCAGCGCCGCGGCCGGCACACCCCAGCACAGCACCTGGGCGAGGTTGGCTTGCAGCGTCGCTGGGCCGCTCGTCGGTGCGGTCACGTGAACGCTCGGGTGTACTGCGGCGGAAACGGCAGGGCGACGCCGGCGCACCGTGCGGCATCGCGCACCCAGTTGGGGTTACGCAGCAGGGTGCGTCCCAAGAACACCGCGTCGGCATCACCGCCGGAGATGATCGCTTCGGCCTGCTCGGCATCGGTGATCAGGCCGACGGAGGTGGTGGGCACGTCCGCCTCGGCCCGGACCCGCTTGGCGAAGGGAACCTGGTAGCCCGGCGCGACCGGGATCCTGGCATCGGGCACCGCACCACCGGTGGACACGTCGATCAGATCCACCCCTGCGGTCTTCAGCTCGGCGGCCAGCGCCACGGTGTCCGCGACGGTCCAGCCGGGACGCGGGTCGTCGGTGTCGCCGGCCAGCCAGTCGGTGGCCGACACCCGGAAGAACAGCGGCAGGTGGGCGGGCCACGCCTCCCGAACCGCGGTGGCCACCTGAAGCGCGAACCGCATCCGGTTGGCCGGCGATCCACCGTAGTCGTCGGTGCGCGTATTGGACACCGGGGACAGGAACTGGTGGATGAGATAGCCGTGGGCGCCGTGGATTTCCAGCACCCGGAACCCGGCGGCGGCCGCACGCCGGGCCGCATCGGCGAACCCGGCCACGATCTGCTCGATGTCGGAGCGGTCCAGTTCGGCGGGAACCGTGTTGCGGCCGAACGGAATCGGGCTGGGCGCCACCGTCGTCCAGGACTCGGGGGCCCGGTCGGGGTCCGGCCAGGGCCGGCCGGTGGATGCCTTGCGGCCGGCGTGCACGATCTGGATACCCGGTACGGCGCCGTGATCGGCGATGAAACTCGCCAACCGGGCGAAACCGGGGATCTGCGCGTCGTTCCACAACCCCAGGTCGTAGACGCTGCTGCGGCCCACCGGATGCACGGCGGTGGCCTCCACCATGGCCAGGGCCACACCGCCCACCACGCGGGCACCGAAATGCTGCAGATGCCAGTCGCTGGGGGTGCCCGCCTCGGGGCCGTCGACGACCGCGGAGAACTGCATCATCGGCGACATCCATGCCCGGTGGGCAAACGTGACATCCCGCAAGGTCAGCGGGGTGAACAGCGCCGTCATCGGTCCAACCCCAGGAACGCTCGCGCGGCCCGGGTCAAGGCCTGCTCGTCGGGCCCGTGCTTCACCGCGAACCGCACCGGGTCCGCCTCGGCCATGTCGAACGGGTAGTCGCTACCGCACACGATCTTGTCCGTGCCGGCGATCTTGCCCAGCAGTTCCAGCTGTGGCGCGTCATGGGTGACGGTGTCGAAGTACAGGTCGGCAACCACTTCCGAGGGCAGCCGGGTGCAGCCGCCGTGCGCGTCGGCGCGGGCACGCCACCCGTGATCCCAGCGGCCCAACAACCCGGGCGCGCAGCCGCCGCCGTGCAGGAAGCAGATGCGCAGTGCGGGAAGCTCGTCCTTGAGACCGCTGAGCACCAGATTGGCCACCGCAGTGGCGGTCTCCACCGGGTTCCCGATGAGGTTGGCCAGGTAGTAGTCGGCCCACTCGGGGCGACCGATCTGCATGGGATGCACCAGCACCGCCAGTCCGAGGCGCGCGGCTTCAGTGACGATGTGCCGCAAGACGCCCCGGTGCAGCGAGCCGCCGTCGACCACCGGGGGAATCGCGACTCCGACCAGGCCGTCGGTGCCGGCGATCGCCGTGAGCTGTCCGGTGACCGATCCCGGGGTGCTCAGGCTGACGATGCCCAGCCCCAACAGCTTTCCGCCGGCGCGGGTCACCACCTCGGCGAGCGCGGTGTTGAACGCGTGCGCGTAGTCGACGCCGGCCGCGTCGGCGCCGAGCGGGAAGGCGAACGGTGGCGCCGAGAGAACCCGCACGCCCACCCCGGCGCGGGCCATGTCCTCGATGATCGCGGCCTCGTCGCTCATCGCGTCGGTGGCGATCGACAACGGCAGATCACCGAGGTACAGCTGACCGTCCCGGTCGTTCATCGGTCCGTAGGGCGCGCCGGGCGGCAACCCGAACAACGCCCGGGGCAGCCAGTGCGCGTGGACGTCGATGACGCCGTCGGCAGGAATCGGGGCGCTCATCGGGAGATGTCCAGGGCGGTGTTGGCGCTGTCGAGGTGTTCGACGGTGGTAAACACCAAGTCGGTGTCACCGATGTTCTCGATATCGTGCAGCAGGAATTCCCCTGGCCCGAAGTGGAAGTGCCGGGTCTCACCGGCCTGGTAGGAGACCTCGCGGACGGTGCCGTCGTGGGTGTGCTGGCGGCTGTGGCCGGCGTTGACGGCGGTCCAGAAGTAGTCCAGAACGTGCCGGTGCGCGTGCCAACGCTCGCCGGGTGCCAGCCGGATCTCCCATACCCGCACCCGGGCGTCTTGGCTCAGCAACCGGGAGCCGACGTTGCCGTCGAATGCATGCTCGGCGAACTCGGTCTTGAGCCACTCGGGCCAGCTCTCGAAATCGGTGGCCACCAGTTCACCGGCCAGCGGCAGGTCGGTCAGGTAGTTGTTGTCGGTCATGTCGAATCCTCTCGTAGACAGAGTTTTTCAGAGTCCGGGGCCGTAGAGGCCGAACCGTAGGTCGGGGTCACCGGGGATCCAGGTGTTGCGGAACTGGGAGCGTTCACCCATGTCGACGACCCGGCGCAGGAGCGAGTCACTCAATTGGAGTTGCGCCGGCTCCCATTTGGCCAAGGCCGACACGATGTCCCCGGACGCGGTGGACAGCGCCTCGGCCAAGGCCCAGGCATCGGCAGCGGCCTTGGCCGTCCCGGCAGCGGCGTGTGGCCGGGACGCGCACGCGGCGTCACCGATCAGGGCAGCCCGCCCGAGCGCCATCCGCGAGGACCGCACGTCGGACAGCACCTGCAGGTACGGCTGCTCGGTGGCGACCACGACATCGGCCACCGCGGGGGCCAGTTGTGCCCGAGCCGCCGCGCGCAACTCGTCGACGAAGCGGTCCTGCACCTGTCCCGGATGAACCGAGACCGATCCGCTGAAACCTCGCTTGTCGGTGAGCAATTCGCTGAGCTGCGGCCCGGCGGGCACATTGCGGTACCACACGTAGTTCATCAGCCGATCGGCCTCGTCCAGGCTCTGCTCACCGGGGATGGGGTACATCGTGATGTGCGAGTGCGGGATGACCGTATAGGTGATGGAGTCCCGCAGCGCCTCCTGGGTGGCCGCGTCCAGGCTGCTCAGCGCGACGGTGCCGCGCCAGCCCACGTAGCCGGAATAGGCGAGTGTCGCTTCGGGGTCGAAATACTCGCGCGCGGGGGAGGTGATGCCGTCGGCGAACACCACCAGGTCGGCGGAGGCAGTCCGGCCGCTGACGAACCGCACCGTGACGGAATCGGCGTCCTGGTCGAATCCGCTGGCGAACTCGCCATAGTGGTAGTGCTCGGTGCCGAAATCGGCAAGCAGGGCGCGGTAGAACGTGCCCCACGAGGTGTAGGTCCACAGCGCCGGTTCACGGTGGACGACGGCCCCGCTGGGATCCAGATACTGCACGTAGGCGGTGGCGGTGTGCAGATCGGCGAGATGCTGGGAACTGCGCTCGGTGAACCACCGCACGGTGTCGGGTTGCAACACGATGCCACTACCGCGGCCGTCCAGCGGGGTGGCGGTGCGTTCGAACACGTCGACCTGAAAACCGAGGTCGCGCAACAGCAGTGCGGTGGTGAGGCCGCCGATGGATCCGCCGACGACGATGGCCGATGCGGTGGAGTATGTGGACTGTCCGGTCATGACGGGCTCTTCTCGCTCAGCGGGATCGTGCGGTCCGAAGTGTGATCTGGGGTCTCGTCCACGGGCATGGGAGCTCCCTTGGTCTCCCTGGCGAACGCCAGCCCGATGACGGCGATCAAGCCGACCGCCGACACCGAGGCCGTGGCGATGCCCAGATCACCGTCGAACCACGAGGAGGCGATGACGCCGGCGGTGAGCGGACCCAGCGCGGTGACGTAGCGGCCGACGCTGTTGCATACCGCCAGGGCGGTGGCCCGGACGCTGGGCGGGAACAATTCCGGCCCGTAGATGAAGGTGCCCGACAGTGCGCCGAACAGACCGAAGCCCAGCAGCGGCATCGCGACGAGCACATCGTCGAAACTGCGGTCGAACGGGAACGTCCAGACCACGGTGGCAGCCGATACCGCGAAGCTGATCAGGAATGCCTTCTTGCGGCCGATACCGTCGGCGATGAATCCCCAGGTGGCGTATCCGATGATGCCGCCGGCGTTGAAGAGCATTGCGGCGACGGCCACCCGGTGGTCGGCGACGTCTTTGGGTAACTGCTCGGCCATGGTCATCTGCCGGATGATCTGGGGATACCACGTCGACACGCTCCAGAACGCGATGAGGGCTCCGGTGGCCAGTGCGGTGCACACCAGCATGGGGTGTAGCAGCGGCGGGCTGACCAGCCGGCGCAGCACGAACTGGTCGTGATCGGGCTTGCGTCCCAGCGCTTTACGTTCCTTGCGGGCCTCCAGGTGGGCGCCGATCTCGGGTGGTTCGGGCACGTAGCGGCGAATGAACCAGACCACCAACGCCGGGATCCCGGCGAGCAGCATCATGGCGCGCCACCCGTGATCGCCCAGCAGGGCGTAGGCCGCGGCGGCCATGAAGAACCCGGCGGCGTAGCCGGCCATCATCACCCCGCCGGCGCGGGCCCGGAACCGGTTACGCCACGTCTCGGCGATCAGTGCCGCACCGACGGGTGCCTCGACGCCGGAGCCGAGGCCGGCGATGAAGCGCAGCGCTCCCAGTTGCCACCAGGTGTCGGCGAAGACGGCCAGCGCGCTGAAGACGGCGTAGGTGAGGATGCCGATGGACAGCACCCGGGTCCGACCGAAATAGTCGGCCAGCATGCCGAACAGGATGCCGCCGGTGGCCCAGCCGATGAGGAACAGGGCCACGGTCATGCCACCGTAGAAGCCGATGGCGGCACCGTCGGTGGCGATCCCGCTGTGCGGCAACAGCTCGGTCATGGCGGGGCCCAGCACCAGGACATAGAGGCTGCCTGCGAAGCCGTCCAGTCCCCAGCCCAGGGTGGTGCCCGCCAGGACGAGCCATTGTGTTCGGGTGATGTCGTGATACCAACGTCCGGGGAACATACGAGAGCCTTTCGGTGACAGGTGTGGGGATCAGTTCAGGCGACGCTGCGGCTGGTCGCCGTACCAATCCACGGGTTCGGCCGCGGTGCGCACGACGATCGTCTTGACCCAGGAGAAGTCGTCGAATGACTCTGTGCCGGCGTCCTTTCCGGAGCCGGACTCTTTGATACCGCCCCACGGCAGGGACGGTTCCAGCCGGTGGTGGTCGTTGACCCACACCATGCCGGCGTTGATCTGTGCGGCCACGCGGTGGGCGCGGCTCACGTCGGTGGTCCAGACCCCGGCGCCCAGACCGTAAGGATTGTCGTTGGCCATCTGGATGGCCTCGTGTTCGTCCTCGAACGGGATGACCACCGCCACCGGGCCGAAAATCTCTTCGCGGGCCACCGTCATGTTCATGGTCGCGTCGGCGAGCACGGTGGGGGACAGGTAGAAGCCGTTGTCGAATGGGCTTGGCAGCGTGGGTGTTCGGCCGCCGGCGCGTAGGCTGGCGCCCTCGTCGAGGCCGGTCTGGATCAGCGCGGCTACCTTGTCGCGCTGGCGGGCGCTGATCAGCGGTCCCATCTGGGTGTCGGGCAAAGCCGGGTCGCCGAGGCGGATGGCGTGTGCGCGTGCACTGAGCGCCTCGACGAACCGGTCGTAGATACCGCGCTGCACCAGGAATCGTGAGCCCGCCACGCAGGACTGTCCCGCGGCCACGAAGGCCGCGAATGCGGCGCCCTCGGCTGCGATGCGTGGGTCGACGTCGTCGAACAGCAGCACCGGTGTCTTGCCGCCCAGTTCGGCGGTGATCCTGGCGAACCGGGACGCCGTCGCCACGGCGGCGGACCGGCCGGCTTCGGTACCCCCGGTGAGGGTGATCTTGGCGACGTCGGGGTGGCCGGTGAGCCGTTGGCCGGCCTCGCGTGCCCCGGTGACCACGGTCAGCACGCCGTCGGGCAGCCCGGCTGCGGTGAGGATCTCGGCGAGTGCGAGGGTGGTCAGCGGTGTCAGTTCGGATGGTTTGACCACCACGGTGTTTCCGTTGGCGAGTGCGGCGGACAGGCTGCGGGCCAGGATCAGCATCGGGTGGTTGAACGGCGTGATGATGCCGCACACGCCGAGCGGCAGCCGTTGCTGGTAGGTGAGGTAGGGGCCGTCCCCGGGGAGCACGGCTTGGCGCTGCGCGGCCAACAGCCCGGCGTTGTACCGGAACCATTCCGGGACCCGGGACAGCTGCGCCCGGGTTTCGGTGATCGGCCGTCCGTTGTTGCGCGCCTCCAACGTGTAGAGCCGTTCGCTGGCGTCCTCGATCGCGTCGGCGATGCGCAGCAGCAGCCGGGCACGGTCGCTGCGCGCCATGGCCGGCCATGGTCCGTCGGTGAACGCGGCGTGCGCCCGGGCCACCGCCGCGTCGACATCGCCGGCGCCGTGTTCGGGGACGGTGGCGATCACCTCGCCGGTCGCCGGGTTGACGATGTCGCGGGACCCGCCGGGCAGCGGTTCGGTGCGTTGGCTGTCGGAGACAGTAGCGGAGGTCATGGCTATGAGTGTCGTCACAGCGTGACCAACCTTCAATGTACGTAGAGACATAGTTCAAGCGGATATATGTAGTTCAGAACATTCGTCCGTGGGGCAGACTGTTCTGGTGACCACGTCGACGGGCCAGGACCGACCGGGAGCCGAGCTGGTGACGTGGCTGGCCGCGCTGCGCACGCTCAGTGCCAAGGCCGGCGCCGAGGCGGACCTGCCCGAGGTGCTGTGCCTGGTCGCCGATACCGCCAGGACGTTGTTGGGCTTCGACTTCTGCGGTGTGCTCATTCCGAACGCGGACCGGGACCGCCTGCTGGTACAGGGCTGGAGTGGGCTGTCGGAGGAGTATGTCCGGCGGGTCAATTCGGACCGGGCGATCCGGCTCGACAGCGGTTCCCCTTCCAGCCAGGCCTTCCACCGCGGCGAACCGGTGGCCATCCGGGATGTTCGGGTGGAACCCGAGTTCGCCCTGTGGGCCGGCGTGGCCCGCGACCAGGGCTACCGGGCCATCGTGGCCGTGCCGCTGGTGGCCGGTACCGAGGTGTTGGGCACCCTCAACGGCTACTACGCCTCGGTGCACACGTTCACCCGCTACGAGATCGAACGGTTGATCCTGTTGGCCAACCACGCGGCCATCGCCGTCACCTCGGCGCGCCGCCTGGACGAGCTGCGCACCATGACCGGATCACTACGCGAACAGCGCGACGCGCTGGCGCGCTCCGAACAGATCCACGAGCGCTTGCTGGCGGTCGCCCTGCGCTCGGGCGGGATCGGCGGTATCGCCGCGGCGCTCAGCGATCTGATCGGCCGGGCGGTCCTGATCGACGATGCGCGCCAGGTCGAATTGGCCCGCGCCGGCGACGACGTCGACTTTCCCTCGGCCGCCACCCGGGCCGCCGTCCCGGACGACGACTCCACGGCGACCGTGGTGCCGGTGCGCGACGCCGCGGGTGCCGCGACCGGCTGGCAGGTGTCCACGGTGCGATTGGGTCACGAGGTGGCGGCCCGCATCTGGTTCCCCGGCGACATCAGTTCCCTTGACGCGCTCCAGGTTCGGGCGGTGGAGCACGCGTGCATCGTGGTGTCGGTCGAGTTGCTGCGTGAACAGACCGCCGCCGAGGTGGAGCGGCGGCTGCGCGGTGAACTACTGGCCGACGTGCTGACCGGTGGTGCGTCGCTGTCACCGCAACTGCTGGAGCGAGCGCAGCGGTTGGGGCATGACCTCACCGTCGCCCACGTGGCGATCGTGGCCACCGTCAGCGGGCCCGGTGAAGCGGCGCTGCGGCGGGCGTGGCAGCGTGCGCTGTCGGCGGTCACCGAGCTGGTATCGGCGTTGGCGCCCCGACCGCTGGTGGCCATGCACGGCGGTGCCCTGGTGGTGCTGTGGCCCGACACCGCCGAGGCCGATGCGCCGCCCGGTGTGCTAGTACACCGGGCGATGGCGCGGGTGGGGCCGGAGATCACCGCGACCGTCGCCGTTTCCGACTCGCAATCCGCGGGTGGTGCCGAGGCTTACCGAATCGCCAAGGGGGCGTTGGATATCGCGTTGCAGGCCGACCGCACCGGTACGGTGGTGACGCTGGATGATCTCGGCATTGTCGGCCTGTTGCTCCAGCTGGACGATCCGGTCAAGCTCACCGCCTTCGCCGAGCGCACGCTTGGCCCATTACTGGGTTACGACGCCGACCACCGGACCGAGCTGATGTCCACGTTGCGAACGTATTTCGCGTGCAAGCTGGATCGCAACGCGACAGCCGCGGCACTGGTGGTCCATCCCAACACCGTGGCGCAGCGGCTCCGGCGTATCGAGCACCTGTGCGCTGCCGACCTCTCCGACCCCGGCGTCACCACCCAGTTCTCGGCGGCGCTCATGGTGCACGATATTGCCGCGCGGCCGTCGTGAGGTCGGCAAATCCGGCCGACGTGGACTTCGCCAGGTCGGCACCGCCGCGGGCAAAGTCGCGGTGGATACGGGGTGCGGAATCGGCACCACGGTAGCGGTGCCCGGTCACCCCCGGGCGCGCGCATCGTCCGAAACGATGAGAAGATCCGCATATGCGTGACAACCCGGAGGACCCGGTGGCGGTGAACCAGGCACGGCAGTTCCTGGCCGCGCTCTACGACCAGGTGGCCGACATCTCGCGCAAGCTCGAGGTCGTCGACGCGCGGAACCGGCGCGCCCGGGCCCGCGGTACCGCTCGGGTGGATCCACGAGCCGGCGATCTGCGCCGAGAGCTGTACGAGGCGCACCGCCTGATCGACGGGTTGCATCGTCGGTATCCGGAAACCGCCCCGCCGACACGGTCTTTCGGTCGGCACGCCCACGTTCAGGCTCGATTGGCGGCCAGCACGGAGAGCAGTTCGTAGCCGACGTGCGCGGCGGCGATGCCGGTGATCTCGGCATGGTCGTAGGCGGGTGCCACCTCGACGATGTCGGCGCCCACCACGTCCAGCCCGATCAGCCCGCGCAAGGTGTTGAGCAGTTCGCGCGAGGTCATACCGCCGGCCTCGGGGGTCCCCGTGCCCGGCGCGTGGGCCGGGTCGAGCACGTCGATGTCGACCGACACGTACACCGGGCCGCCGGACAGCCGCTTGCGCATCCGGTCCACGATCGAGGCCACCCCGTCGACCTCGTAGTCGTCCGAGCGGATCACCTGGAATCCGAGCACCGCGTCGTCCTCGAGATCGTGCTTGCTGTACAGCGGACCGCGGATGCCGATGTGCTGGGACCGTTCCATGTCGATCAGGCCTTCCTCACTGGCCCGCCGGAACGGGGTGCCATGGGTGAACGGTGCCCCGAAATAGGTATCCCAGGTGTCGAGGTGGGCGTCGAAGTGCAGCACCCCGATGGGGCCGTGGTCCCGCGCCAACGCCCGCAGGATGGGCAGCGCGATCGTGTGGTCCCCGCCGATGGTCAGGACTTTCGACCCGTCCTTGCGCAGGTCGGTGACCGCGGCATCGATGGTCTCGATCGCATCGGCGATATCGAACGGATTCACCGCGATATCCCCGCAGTCGGCAACCTGCTGAGCGGCGAACGGTTCGACGTCGACGGCGGGGTTGTACGGGCGTAACAACTTCGACGAGGCGCGGACGTGGCCCGGGCCGAAGCGGGCGCCAGGACGATAGGACACGCCGCTGTCGAAGGGGATGCCGACGATGCTCACATCGGCGCGGCCGACCTGGTCGAGGCGCGGCAACCGGGCAAACGTGCCCGGTTCGGTGTAGCGCGGCTGGCGGGTGGCGTCGACCGGACCGATGGGGCCGCCGGGGTTACTCATTTCTCCTCCGCTTCAACGGTGTTGGCGATCGCGGCAGCGTCGGCGGGATCGCTCAGGGACGGGTCGGCTGCGATGCGGGCCAGTTCGTCGGACACATCGAGGGACCGGGTGACGGCGATGTAGACCACGCCCGACACCAGCAGGCCCACCACGAACGCGATGTCGACATCGCCCATCGCGGCGGCAATCGGCCCGGTGTAGAACGGCAGCACCACGAACGGGATCTCGGCGGCGATACCGGCGGCGAACGCCACCAGCCCGCGCCACGACCACGCGCCGTACACGCCCGCCGGGGTGAACAGGTCGGCGATCACATAGTGCCCGCGGCGCACGAAGAAGAAGTCGGTGAGGTTCACCGCAGTCCACGGCACCAACAGGTAGAGCATGATCAGCAGAGTGGTGTTCAGCGCCGCGGTCGCGTTGGACAGCAGCAGGCTCATCACCAGCCAAGCCACCGCCAGCACCAGGATGGTGACCACGCGCAGCCGGCGGGTGGGCTGCACGGAACGTATCGAGTCCAAACCGGTGACGACGGTGAGCATTCCGCTGTAGGCGTTCAGGCCCATGGTCGCTACCAGCACCAGGGTCGAGACCACCGCCAGGACACTGCCCAGCGCGGGGACGGTGGCGTTGCCAGTGGTGTTGATGCCGGCCAGCGCGTCGGAGGCGCCGAGGTAAGTGGCCATCCATCCGCCCAGCGGGATCAGCCACATCGGGGATGCGGTGGCACCGACGAACACCGAGCTGATGATGGCCGAGGGCTTGGTGTTGCGCGGCAGATACCTGCTGTAGTCGGAGACGTACGGGGCGTAGGTGATGTTGTACGACGCTGCCACCCCGAACTGCGCCAGGAAGGCCACCCAGGTGAAATCACCGGCCGCCGGGGTGGTGGCGTGTACGTCACCTGAGAGCACGCCGTAGGTGAGCACCAGCCACAGCGGCAGCGAGATCCAGAACAGCACGCGGAAGGCCTTGTGCAGCAAATCATGCCCGAAGATGGCCAGCCCGGCGGCGGCGACGGTGATCACCACGGCCACCGCCACCGCGTTCCAGCCGAAGATCTCCTGCAGGCCGGACTTGATGATCACCACGTCGACGACATTGAATCCGACGAAGGTGAACAGCGTGCCGATCAACGGCAGGAGCACACCGCGGTAACCGAATTGGGCTCGTGACTGAATCATCTGCGGCAGCCCGAGCACCGGACCCTGGGTGGCATGGAACGCCATGAACAATGTGCCGAAGGCGATACCCGCGATTCCGGCGACCACGGTCCACCAGAGGGACAGGCCGAGGCTGGGGCCCACAAACCCCAACGCCAAGGTGAACGGCTGGAAATTGCCGACGAACCAGAACGGCCCCTGATGGCCGACTTTGCCGTGCCGTTCGTCGTCGGGCACGTAGTCGATCGAGCGGGTTTCGATCAGCGTGCCGGACCGGTCGGTCTTGGGCATGGTCATGTGTGTCTCCCTGTGTGGCTTTGGTCATACTGTCGCCGGATCCGCAGCCCAACGCCATAGCGATTTTGTTCAGTTCGCCCATTAAGATTGGACGATATGTACAACTCGCCGGTCCCGCGGTGATCACCGTCCGTGATGTCGCCACGGCGGCGGCACTGCAGCTCACGGTGGTGGCCGGCGAGGCCGGGCTGGACCGCGAGGTCACCTCCGCGCACGTCTCGGAGCTGGTCTCCCCGGGTGACTGGCTGCACGGCGGCGAGCTGCTGATGACGGTCGGCTTGCTGCTGCCGATGACCGACGAGGACTGCCGGGCTTACGTGTCGGCATGTGCAACGGCCGGAGTGGCGGCCCTGGCGCTGGGCGTCGGGCACGGCCTGCCCTATAGGAACTGCCCGGAGCCACTGCGCGCGGCGGCCGAGGAGGCCGGCATCACCATGCTGGTGGTGCCCGACCAGACCCCGTTCATCGCCGTGACCAAGTGGGTGTTCGAGACGATCGCGCGGCAGGAGCGGCGCGGCCTGCAGCAGGCGATGGAGACCAACCGCCGGCTCACCGCGGTGGCGACCAGTTCCGCGCCGCTGCCTGCGCTGCTGTCGGCCTGGGCGGCGACGAGCACCACACCGTGCGTGGTGTGTGACGGTGCGGGCGGCCTGGTTGCGGCGAGCCCTGGTACTGCGCAGGACACCGTCGAGCGGGCGCGGGCGAGCTGCGGACAGATGGACGGCCGCAGCTGGGCGGTGGTGGACGGGTTCGAGGTGCACGCCATCGGCGCCCGGGTACCGCTGGCCTACGTCGTGCTGGGCGCTGATATGGATGCCGCCACCCGGGCGTCGTCGACGGTACTGGTCTCGCTCATCGCGGTGGACCGGGAGCGGCGTGAACTCTCCGACGAGCCCGAGCGTCGACGGCGCGAGCAGGTGTTCGCACAGCTGCTGCGGGCCGGCATGAAACGTGAACGCGCCCAACAACTGGCGGCCAGCGTGGGCTTGACCGGCGCACACTGCCATGTTGCCGTGGTCGACGACGCGGGCGAGGAGCTCGCCTTCCTGCTGCGGTCCACCCTCGACGGCGCGCTGGTCCGGGTGACCGGCACGACGGTCGAGGTCGCCCACTGGGACCTGGCCGCGCTGACCGAGACCCTGGCCACCCACGCCGGCGGCCTGCCCATCGGGGTCGGCGCGGCAACCAGCCCGGAGACACTCGGGGTGTCCGCCGCACAGGCCCGGTCCCTGGTGCCGGTCAGCCGCCGGCTGGGCCGCATCGTCACCGCGGGTGAGGGTGAGACGGTATCGCTGCTGTTGTCGATGGGGGAGCCCGAGACGGTGCGCGGATTCGGCGACGCAGTGCTCGCACCGCTGGACCAACTCGAACCCGGCGAACGGGTGGAGTTGTTGCGCACGCTGGACCAGTGGCTGCGGGTCAACGGGGCGTGGGATCCGGCCGCCGCGCGGTTGTCGGTGCACCGCAACACCGTTCGCAACCGCATCGAACGGATCGCCCAGTTGACCGGGCGCCGCCTGGACGACGGCGACGACCGGATGGAGCTGTGGTTGGCGCTCAAGGCCCGCACCGCGCTGCCGTGACTACACTGCGTTGATGACCCGGATCGCATGTTGTCAGGTGGCGCCGGTGCTCGGTGACCTGACGGCCAACACCGCCCTGATCGTCGAGCAGATCGAGGCCGCGGTCGCCGCCGGCGCCGAGGTGATCGTGCTCCCCGAACTGGCCACCTCCGGCTACATGTTCGCCGACGCCGACGAAGCCCGGTCAGTGGCGCTGCCGGCGACCGCCGATTCGTTCGTCGAGTGGATTGCCGCGGCCGGTGACGCCGTCGTGATCGGCGGATTCCCGGAGATCGGCCCGGATGGGCTGCTCTACAACAGTGCGGTGATGCTCGACGGATCCGGCGTGCTGGGCTTCTACCGCAAATCGCACCTGTGGGACCGGGAGAAGTTGATCTTCACTCCCGGCGCGGCGGTGCCGCAGGTGGTCGCCACCCGGCACGGCGCTATCGCGGTGATGGTGTGCTACGACCTGGAATTCCCGGAACTGACCCGACCGGTGGCGCTGGCGGGGGCCGAACTCATTGCCGCGCCGGTGAATTGGCCGCTGTTTCCCCGTCCCGATGGGGAACGCGCCGGCGAGGTGATCAACGCGATGGCTACTGCCCGGGCCAGCAAGGTGGCCATCGCCTGTTGTGACCGCACCGGGGTGGAACGTGGGCAGGCGTGGACGGAGGGCAGTGCGGTGGTGTCCCCGGACGGGTGGGTGCTGTCTGCCGTCGGTCCCGGCGCGGGTATGGCGATCGCCGATGTCGACCTCAGCCTCACCCACGACAAAGCGCTGACCGAGTATGTCGATCTGTTCGGTGATCGGCGTCCCGAGTTGTATTGAGCTGTCAGCGCGTGGATTTCACCACTTGGGCGAAGTTGAACTGCCAGCGCTCCACAATGTGGAAGCCCATCCGCTCGGGCACCTGGTAGGCCGGGGCGCGGCGCAACCGCGGTCCCGGGTCCAGGCCGGCGCCGCTCTGCCGGTCCGGGACGGTCCGATCGCGTTGGGACACCGTCCACAACACGGTGCACGCGCGCACCCGATCGGCCACACCCCAGATACCCAAATGCGCGTCCCACAACCGGTTTCGGTCCGCGGCGCGCATCCCGCGACCGGGATCGATCAGCTTCGCGTAGGCCGCGGGTCGTGCCGCGGTGAGCGGCCTGATCGGGCCTGGCATCCAGTTGGTGGTGTTGTCCATGATCAGACAGTCGCCTGGCGCGGCGTGCGCGGCGATGACATCGGCGACCTGACTGAAATCCATGCCCTCCTTGGCGTATGGCCCGCGCTGGACGATCAGGAAATTCGGCGTCGCGGCGACCGCGAGGACGGCCAGCACCGCGGTGGCGCGCTCCCGCGTCCGGACGAGACCCATGATGGCCACTCCGAGCAGCAAGGCCATCGCGGGGGAGGTGTAGGTGAGATAGCGCGGATAATAGATCGGTTCGGCCACAACCGAATACAGCAGTAACACCGCGGTGGGCAGTACCACCCAGGCCGCGCTCAGCCAGAGCAGTGTGCGTGCGCCGGAGTCGGTCGGCCGTAACCGCCGGATGAGCAACGGCAGCAACAGGATCGCCCCGGTGCACACCGCGAACGCCAGACTGTCGTCGAAGTACTGCTCCTTGAGGACCTCGCCGACCGTGCGCGCCGACAGCGGGGAGATCCATCGCACCTGCGCTATCTGGGTTCGGCAGAAGAACAACAACGGCGCGACGATGAGCGCCGCGACGGCCGCGGCGCCGGCCCACGCCACGGTGGATCGGCGCTCGCGCAGCGTCGCGATGAACACCGCGTGCGGCAGCACGAGCAGCACCATGAAGACGTTGAGCACGGCGGCCAGCGCCAAACCGGCACCATAAGCCACCCACAGGCGCGGCCGACGGCGCGCCGCGACCAGGAGCACCGTCAGCCACACCGCGGCGGCGGCCGTCAGGGCATACGACCGCGCCTCGATGCCTGCCCACGTCACCCTGGGCAGGATCGCGAAGACCACCCCCGCAGTCACCGCCGTCGACCGGCCGACGAATCGCTTGGCCAGCGTCACGACGCCGGCGGCGGCGAGTCCGACGGCAAGGCAACTGGAGAATCGGGACCAGAACTCGGTGGCCGGGAACACCGCGAACCAACCGTGCATCAGCAGGTAGTACGCGCCGTGAACGGCATCGATGTTGCCGAGCAGGCGCACCAACTCAGGGATGGTGCGCGTGCTCGCCGAGATGGTGGCCGCCTCG
>NZ_JAPFPY010000035.1 GCF_026240945.1 Mycolicibacterium sp. J2 | reverse complement strand
CGAGTCCTACCGGCTACGCGATCACCACGCCGCCGCGGAAACCCTGCGCCGAACAACCACCGGCACCCACCAACAACTACACTGACCGCTGCTCACAGGTGAGGAATTTCGGCGAGCACAGCCGGGGATTTTCGATGAGCGCGGTCACAACGACCGCGATCCTGGCGGATGCGTATCTCCGTGCAGCGACAGGGCGACCAGATGAAGGTGTCCAACGTGTCTTTCGTCCCGTAACACCCTGTTGAACAAAGCTCTCACCCAAGGATGAGGATCCACCATGCCCGCAGTCGAGATGGTCGACGAGCTCAACGATGAGCTCGACGAATCGCCCACAGCGCCCGCCCAGGTGCCCGAGAAGAGGTCGCTGGCACGCATGCTCGCATTCGTCCTGCTGCCCGCCATCGTGATAGCCCTCGGTGGGGTGTGCGGCTGGTTGAAGTGGATCGATGGGTCCGGGCGGGCAGCGCAATCCGCGGCGACCGAGTCGGTCCAGGCGGCCAGGGACGCGACCGTCGCTCTGCTGTCGTATCAACCCGATACGGTCGCGCAGAGTCTTGAGGCGGCGCAATCGCGCCTGACCGGGTCGTTCCGCGAGTCCTACGGCAAGCTGATCCACGACGTGGTGATCCCCGGTTCACGGGAGAAGAAGATATCGTCGGTCGCCAATATTCCTGCCGCAGCATCTATTTCGGCCACGGCCATGCACGCCCAGGTGTTGGTCTTCGTCAACCAGACCTCCATCGTCGGTGCGGATGCGCCGACGAATACCGCCTCGGCGGTGCGGGTCGGGCTGGACAAGGTCGAAGGCCGTTGGCTGATATCGTCTTTCGACCCGGTGTGAGTTCGGCTACATCGCCTTTCGGGCGGGCCGTGCCTTTCGCGGGGACCGTGGTCAGGGCATCGTGTACCCGCCGCTGACCGAGATCATCTGACCGGTGATCTGGCGCGCCGCCGACGGCGAGGAGAACCACAGCACGGCCCGGGCGACGTCCTCGGCCGTCGTCAATCGGCGGGTCGGGGTGTCCTTGAGCATGAAGTCGATCTGCTTGGGATTGAACACTTCGTCCTCACCGACGGCCCAGAGGCTGGCTGCACCCACGGCATCGGGCCCCTCCGGCATCACCAGGCCCGGGCACACGATGTTGGAACGGATTCCGTGGCGGCCGTGTTCGCGCGCGGTGCTGCGGGCGAAGGCGACCATGGCCGCTTTGGACGCGCCGTAGATGCCCTGGCGGATCTGGCCGAAAGCGGCGTCGCTGGCGATGAACACGAGCGCGCCGGAGCCGGCCTCTTTCATCGGCCCCAGTGCGGCCTGCGTGGCGGCCACCGCGCTGTAGAAGTTGACCTCGATGGTGCGCTGCCATTTGTCGCGGTCGGTGTCGGTGGCCACGAAGCCGGGCACGCTCCAGCCGGCGTTGTTCACCACGATGTCGACCCCGCCCCACTGGCTGACAGCCGTCCCGACGGTGTCTCGTGCCCCCGTGGCCGTGGTCAGGTCGTGGATTGCCAGTTCGACGGCCTCGGCACCCATGTCGATTGCTTCGTCGCGAACCTTCTTCGCCTGAGGTTCGTCGATGTCGTTCAACACAATCCGCGCACCTTCGGCGGCGAAGGCATGCACGATGCCCCGCCCGATGTTGGACGCGCCACCGGTGACGACCACGCGCGCTGCGGCCAGTCCGAGATCCATGATGTCCCTCCTTGTCGGGGCGGTGTTGAAACACCCCGACTCATTGATTTAACCTAGATTAGAAATATCGGTTAGATTTGTCTATGCCGAGTACGTCGACAGGAGACGGTGTGGAGAAGCTGCTGCAGGGCAAGGTCGCGGTGGTGACCGGGGCGGCGCAGGGAATCGGCCTGGAGATAGCCCGCACGCTGCACCGGCACGGCTCTCAGGTGGTGCTCGCCGACCTCGACGGCGATGCCGCCCGCCGTGCTGCCGGTGATGTCGCGGGCGCCGCAGCGGATTGCGTCGGCACCGCGTGCGACGTGACGGCCGAAGACCAGGTGAAGCAGCTGGTGGCCACCACGGTCCGCGACTTCGGCCGGGTGGACCTGTTCGTCAACAACGCCGGTATCACGCGCGATGCCTCGCTGAAGAAGATGCAGGTGGCCGACTTCGACGCCGTCGTCACCGTGCATCTGCGCGGCACCTGGTTGGGTGTGCGGGAAGCCACGGCCGTGATGCGCGAGCAGAAGTCGGGCAGCATCGTCAACATCTCGTCACTGTCAGGTAAATCGGGCAACCCGGGTCAGACGAATTACAGCGCGGCCAAAGCCGGAATCGTCGGCTTGACCAAAGCCGCCGCGAAAGAAGTTGCCCACCACAACGTCCGGATCAATGCCGTGCAACCCGGCTTGATCCGCACCCCGATGACGGCTGCGATGCCGCCGGAGGTGTTCGCCCAGCGGGAGGCCGACGTACCCATGAAGCGGGCCGGGGAGCCGTACGAGGTGGCGGGTGCGGTGGTGTTCCTGGGATCGGACTTGTCCAGCTACGTCACCGGCACGGTGATCGAGGTCGGCGGCGGGAGATACATGTGACGACGGTGCGCTGCGACGTCACCGGCGGGGTCGGGTGGATCACGCTCGACCGACCCGACCGCATGAACGCCGTCAACGTCGAACTCGCGACGGCCCTCGGGGCCGCCATCGGCGGTCTCGGGGAACGCCCGGATGTCAACGTGATCGTGATCCGCGGTGCCGGCGGCAACTTCTGCGCCGGCGGAGACTTCGACGAGGTGCAGCGGCTCCGGGCCGAGGGTACGACGGCGTTGCGGGGGCTGTTCACCGCCTTCAAGACGGCCTGCGACCAGATCGCCAGGGTGGCCGTCCCCGTGATCGCGGCGGTCGAAGGCGTCGCGATGGCCGGTGGTTTCGAACTGATGCAAGCCGCGGACATCGTCCTGGTGACCCGGGAGGCACGGATCGCGGACAACCACATCAATTTCGGCATGATCCCCGGCGGCGGGAGCACCGCGCGGCTGCCGCGCATCCTCGGTCGCCAGCGTGCCCTGGGCCTGCTGCTCTCCGGTGACAAGATCGGCGGCGAGCAGGCCGTGCAGCTGGGACTGGCGTACCGGGCCTACCCTGCGGACACCTTCGACGAGTCGGTGCAGGCCTTTGCGACCCGGCTCGCCGGCCGTGACCGCGCCGCGACCACCGCGATCAAACAGCTGGTGAATCACGGGCTGGACAACGACTTCCACACCGCCGACAGCGACGAGACCGATGCCGTCGTCGCCCACATCGCGGGGCAGGCCGGTCGAAGCGGTGTCTCCGCATTCAAGAACAGAGAGGTCCGGACATGACCACAGCGATCGACGCGCCGGTACTGCGCGACGTGGCACCCAATGGTGTGGCGAGCATCCGCCTCAATCGACCGGCCACCTCCAACGGGCTCAACGTCGAGACCCTCAAGGCACTGCACGAGGCCGTGCTGTCCTGCCATGCCGACCCGTCGGTCAAGGTTGTGCTGCTGACCGGCGCCGGCCGCAATTTCTGCGCCGGGGGAGACGTCCGGACGTTCGAATCCAAAGGCGAGGCGCTGCCCGACTATCTACGCGAGGCCACCGCATGGTTGCAGCTCGCCACCTCTGCGCTCATCCAACTACGGGTCCCGGTTGTCACGGCCGTGCAGGGCTTCGCCGCCGGTGGCGGGGGTATCGGTTTGGTGTGCGCCTCGGACATCGTGGTCGCGGCTCGCTCGGCCAGGTTCTTCTCCGGGGCGGTCCGGGTGGGGATGGCGCCCGACGGCGGATCGTCGGTCACCCTCACCCAATTGGTCGGGCTCCGGCAAGCGCTGCGGATCCTGCTCACCAATCCCACGCTGAGTGCCGACGAGGCGGCGGCGATCGGGCTGATCACCGAGGTCGTCGACGACGCCGACCTGCAGACGCGGGCCGAGACACTCGCCGTGAGCTTGGCTGCCATGCCGACCAAGGCATTGTCGGCCACCAAGCGGCTGGTCTGGTCGGGTGTCGGTGCGTCGATCGAGGAGCGGCTCCCCGAGGAGTCTCGCACGGTGTCGGAGCTGTCGGGCACCGCGGACGCGCTGGAGGGTCTACGGGCCGTCATCGAGCGTCGCGCACCGAAGTTCACCGGTCGATGAACGTCCGCGTCGAGGACGACGGGCCGGTCCGGACCGTCACGCTCAACCGGCCGGAGGTGCGCAACGCGATCGACATCCCGCTCCGCCTCGAATTGGCCGCCGCCCTGGAAGCGGCCGATGCCGATGCCCGCGTGCGGGCGATCGTCCTCACCGGTGCCGGCGGAACCTTCTGTTCTGGCGGCGACATCTCCACCATGCGTGTCATGTCCGAGTCCGAGGCGATGGACCGCGCGCAGTTGGCCCAACGCGTCATCCGCGCCATCTGGGCGACCCCCAAACCGGTGATCGCAGCCGTCGAGGGCGCCGCGTTCGGGGCCGGTGCGGCACTGGCCGCCGCGTGTGACCGGGTGGTCGCCGCCCGCGATTCCCGATTCGCCACCACCTTCACCAATGTTGGTCTCGCCGGCGACATGGGGGTGTTCGCCTCGCTGCCGCGCCGCGTCGGTCCGGCTCGGGCACGCCAGATGCTGCTTCTCCCAGAACCTTTCACCGCCGATGCAGCCCAGGGCTGGGGGCTGGTCGACGCTGTCACCGAACCCGGCGATGCGTTCACCGCCGCCCGGGCAGACGCGCGGCGGCTCGCGGCCGGGCCTGCCGCCGCCTACGGGGTGATCAAGAGCCTGCTGGCCATCAGTCCGACGCTGGCGCCGGTCGACGTGCTCGACCATGAGGCGGCGCACCAGGCGCGGTTGTTCGGCAGCGCCGACTTCGCCGAGGGCATCGCTGCCTTCCGGGAGAAGCGGCGTCCGACCTTCGGTCCACGACAAGGAGTTTCACCATGACACACGTGATCGATCCGTCGACCGGCACCGACGGCAGGTACGAACGTCTGATCCGCCCGGACAAGGTGCACGGCACCCTCTATACCGATCCCGCGATCTATGCCGAAGAACTGGCCAAGATCTGGTACCGAACCTGGGTTTTCGTCGGTCACGAGAGTGAGGTGGCCCACCCCAACGACTATGTCCGCAAGAAGCTCGGTCCGCAGGACGTCATCATGACGCGCGATCGTGACGGCGAGATCCACCTGCTGCTCAATCGCTGCGCCCACCGCGGCAACCAGGTCTGCGACGACGCGAAAGGCAACTCCAGCACGTTCCGCTGTCCGTACCACGGGTGGACCTTCCGAAACGATGGCGAGCTCATCGGTTTCCCGTTCTTCAAGGGTTACGGTGGCCGCAAACTCGACCTGGCGATGGGGCGGGTTCCCCGCGTCGACTCTTACGGCGGCTTCGTCTTCGGAAGCTTCGCCCCCGACGGCCCACCGCTGGTGGAGCATCTCGGCGCTGCCGCAGGTGAGATCGATCGCCTGGTCCGGCTGTCACCGGAAGGGCGCGTGGAGTTGACGGCTGGCTGGCTGCAGCATAAGGCCCGCGCCAACTGGAAGTTGCTGGCCGAGAACGAGACCGACGGATACCACCCGCAGTTCGTGCACGGATCCATCTTCGGCGTGACCGGCAGCACGATCGGTCCGCTCTACAGTGACTCCTCCATCGCGGTCACCCGGGACCTCGGCGGCGGGCACAGTGAGAACGATTTGCGCCCGGAGTTCCGCAAGTTCGCCGAGCCCATGCGCTGGTTCGGCACCACCGAAGCCCGGGTACCGGATTATGTGGCTGCCATCCGTGCCAAGCACGGCGCGGACGCGGAACGCATCCTGATCGAGGGCGCCCCCCACGTGATGATCTTCCCGAACCTGTTCATCGCCGAGATCCAGGTGTTCAACATCCAGCCGGTGTCCGTCGACGAATGCGTGCAGTACGCGACGGCCGTCCAACTGGCCGGCGCCCCGGAACTGAACCGCCGGATGGTGTCCCAGTGCATCGGCTCGGTGGGGCCGGCGGGCATGCTGCTGGCCGACGACACCGAGATGTACGAGCGCAATCAGCAGGGGATCTCTGCCCTGACGCCGGAGTGGCTCGACATCCGGCGCGGGATGAACCGGGAACGGGTGGACGACAACGGATTCACGATTGGCACCAACACCGACGAAACCGGCATGCGTGGCTTCTGGTCGCATTACAAGCTGTTGATGGAAGAGGACTGACCATCGTGACGACGTCATTGCAGACCACGGGCGCTCAGGTACCGGTGCCGGCGGGATTCGACCGGTCCGTCGTCGAGCAGTTCCTCTATCGCGAGGCGCGCTACGCCGACGAAAACGATTACGACGCATGGGAAGCGTTGTGGACCGACGACGCACTGTACTGGGTTCCTGCCGCATCCGGTGACTGCGACCCCACCCGGCAGATGTCGATCATCTACGACAACCGCAGCCGCATCTCGACCAGGCTGAAGCAGGTGCGCACCGGCCGGCGCTATGCCCAGGCGCCGCCCTCGCATCTGCGCCGGCTGATCTCCAACATCGAATACGTCGGCGGCCGCCTCAACCCCGGGGGCACGGTGGATCTGGAGGTCGAAGCCAACTTCCTGGTCATCGAGGCCCGGCCGCGGGGCAACCATCTGTGGGGCGGCCGTGTCACCTACCGGTTGCGACGAGTCGAGGATGACCTGCGTCTGGCGTACAAGAAGGTGCAGTTGGTCGACGCCGACAAGCCGATTCCCACGCTCAGTTTCCTCATCTGAAAGGTCAAGCATGGGTATCCATTTCGACGGATCGGCCCGGGCGACCATTCCCGGCGTCGGCGCGGTCGTCGGCAGTGAGTTCGCTGAGGTCGCGGTCAGCATCGACGAGCAGGCGAACTCACCGCGGCTCAAACTGGAGGATCTGCGCACCGGGCGGGTGCGGTTCTTGGACGCACTGGAATTGGAGACCGTCATCTGGCTTCCCGACGAGCGGCTCAACAGCCTGCTCGACCCGTCGGCCGATCGCTGGCGAGGCGACGAATGAGGCGGGCGGCCATCGTCGCGCCGCTGCGGACCCCGGTCGGCACCTTCGGCGGCAGTATGCGACCGTTGCGTGCCGAAGACCTGGCCGCCCACGTTCTCAAGGCGGTGGTGGCGCGCAGCCAGATCGATCCCGAAGCCATCGAAGACGTGGTGATGGCGCAGTCGTACGCGAACTCCGAGGCACCGTGCATCGGCCGCTGGGCCGCCCTGCACGCCGGGTTACCGATCAATGTGTCGGGTTTACAGATCGACCGCCGCTGCGGCGGCGGACTTCAGGCGGTGATCACCGCGGCGATGACGGTGCAGACCGGTGCCGCCGACGTGGTCCTGGCCGGGGGCGTCGAATCGATGAGCAATATCGAGCACTACACAACCACAGCGCGATGGGGTTCACGGTCGGGCAATCAGATGCTCTACGACCGGCTCGACCGCGGACGGGAACGGTCCCAACCGGAATGGCGGTTCGGCACGATCAGCGGAATGATCGAAACCGCGGAAAACCTCGCCTCCGATTACGGTATCGATCGAGCGGCCGCTGACGCCTTCGCCGTCCGCAGCCACCGCAGGGCGGCGGCAGCACAGGCCGGCGACCTGTTCGACGACGAGATCGTCGCCGTGGAAGTCCCGCAACGCAAGAAAGACCCCGTGCTGGTGACCCGAGACGAGGGGGTCCGGGCCGATACCTCCATCGAAACCCTGACCGGTCTGCGTACGGTCATGCCCGGCGGGACCGTGACCGCGGGCAACGCTGCGCAGCAGAACGACGCCGCAGCCGCCTGTCTGGTCGTTGCAGAGGACCGACTCGACGCCCTCGGTTTGGAGCCCATCGGTTTCCTCGAAGGATGGGCAGCCGTCGGCTGCGATCCCTCCCGGATGGGTATCGGCCCGGTGGGGGCGGTCGAAAAGCTATTCAGCCGGACCGGTCTGACGTTCGATGACCTTGCCCTCATCGAGATCAACGAGGCGTTCGCGGTGCAGGTCCTCGCGGTGCTGGCCGGATGGGGTGTGACGCTCGCCGATGTCGAGGACCGGCTCAACGTCAACGGCTCCGGCATCTCGCTCGGTCACCCGATCGGAGCGACCGGGGTGCGCATCATGGCCACGATGCTGCACGAATTGCGGCGCCGCGGCGGCGGATTGGCGCTGGAAACCATGTGCATCGGCGGTGGTCAGGGTATCGCCGCCGTCTTCAGGAGCGCATCGTGAGTTACGGGCTGATCGGTTACGCCGGCTATTTACCCCGGTATCGGCTGGGTGCCGCTGATATCGGGCTGCGCGGAGGCGACCGGGTGGTCGCCTCCTACGACGAGGACTCGACCACCATGGCCGTCAAGGCTGCCGGCATGGTGGTCGGGCCGGGGAGCCGGCCCGAAGCGCTGTACCTTGCCACCACCACACCCGCGTACGCGGACAAGACCAACGCCAGTGCCGTGCACGCCGCGCTCGGCCTGCCTGCCGGGGTGCTGGCCGCCGACCTTGCCGGCACCGCTCGTAGTGCCATCGCGGGTGTGGTCGCCGCGGCGTCCGGCGGGGGATTGGTGGCAGCCGCCGACGTACGGGTGGGCAGGCCGGGATCGTCCGACGAGAAGGCGGGCGGTGACGGGGCGGCCGCGTTGTGGTTCGGCGCCGGCGAGCCGATTGCCGAGCTGCTGGCGGTGCGGTCCCTGACCGCCGAGTTCCTCGACCGCTGGCGAGATCCCACGGCCGGCACCGGTTGGCAGTGGGAGGAGCGCTTCGGCGCCGAGCAGTACACCGACCTGATCCGTTCCTGCTCCCGGGCTGCCCTGGATGCGGCCGGGGTGGCCGACGCCGACCACGCGGTGCTGGCCTGCCCCAATACGGCGGTGATCAAGCGGGCGGCAACCTTGCTCAAGGGGCAGAAATCGGTCAGCACCTCGCCGATCGGGCACAGTGGGGCGGCCGACCCGCTGATCGCCCTGACCGGTGCACTCGACATCGCCGACCCGGGTGACACGATCCTGCTGGTGTCCGCAGTCGACGGGTGCGACGCCCTGGTGTTCCGCGTCACCGATGCCATCACCACACACCGGCAGAAGGTCCCGCTGAGCACCCAACGCCGGCAGGGACAGCCGGTGCCGTACCTGACCTACCTGGCATGGCGGGGGCTCGTGGAGCGGGAGTCCCCACGCCGGCCCGAACCCGAGCGTGCCGCGGCCCCGCCGGCGGCGCGCGCGCAACGCTGGAAATTCGGCTTCGCCGGAACGCGTTGTGTACGATGTGGTTTCACCCACCTGCCACCGGTGCGGGTGTGTCGGTCCTGTGGGACGACCGACGACATGATCGAGGTGCCCATGGGACGCCTTGCCGGAACGGTGGTCACCTACACGGTGGACCATCTGGCGTTCTCGCCGTCGCCGCCCATGGTGCAGGCCGTCATCGACATCGACGGCGGCGGTCGATGCACCCTCGAGGTGGCCGACGCCCGGCCCGAGCAACTCGCCGTCGGCGCTCGGGTGAGATTCACCTTCCGGCGGCTGTTCACCGCCGGTGGCGTGCACGACTATTTCTGGAAGGCGGTGCAGGACAATGCCGAGTAACGGAATTGCCGGCAAGGTCGCCGTCGTCGGCATGGGGTGCAGTGCCTTCGGTGAGCGGTGGGACGCCGGCACCGACGACCTCATCCTGGAGGCCTATCAGGAGTGCCTGGAATCGGTACCGGCGGTGGATCGCGATGACGTGGACGCCTACTGGCTCGGGACGCTGAGCTCGGGGCTCGGGGGATTGACCCTCAGCCGGGCGATCGCCACCGACGACAAGCCGGTCACCCGGGTGGAGAATTTCTGTGCCACCGGTTCGGAGGCCTTCCGTAACGCCTGCTATGCGGTGGCAGCGGGTGCTTACGACATCGTCATGGCCGTCGGTGTCGAGAAGCTCAAAGACTCCGGCTATTCCGGACTGTTGCGCCAGGACCCGCCGGGGGATGGGACCGCCCCGGAGATCTCGATGACGGCGCCGGCGGCGTTCTCCCTTTTGGATCCTGCATACTGCGCCCGCTACGGTGTGCATCCCGACGAGATGCGGGCCGCGATGACACACGTAGCATGGAAGAATCATGCCAACGGCACGCGTAATCCCAAGGCACAGTTCCGTTCTCCGGTCGCCCGCGACACGATCGAAAAGGCGCCGAAGGTGGCCGGACGGCTAGGTGTCTTCGATTGTTCCGGAGTCTCCGATGGCGCGGCGTGCGCCCTGATCGTGTCCGCCGAACGCGCCCACGAGTTCACCGACACCCCGATGTACGTCCAGGGGTTGTCGTTGGTCTCCGGGTCGGCGCGAGGTTCGATGGACTCGGACTTCGACTACACCACCTTTCCTGAGGTGGTCCGGGCGGCCAAGGATGCCTACGCCCAGGCCGGTATCGACCGGCCGGCAGAACAGCTCTCCATGGCAGAGGTGCACGACTGCTTCACCCCGACCGAGATCGTGCTGATGGAGGATTTGGGATTCTCCGACACCGGCCATGCCTGGAAGGATGTCCTCGGGGGTGCCTTCGATGCCGACGGGCGACTACCCGTCAACCCGGACGGCGGCCTGAAGTCGTTCGGTCATCCGGTCGGGGCCAGCGGTTTGCGGATGCTGTACGAGGCCTGGCTGCAGTTTCGCGGCGCGGCGGGCGAACGTCAGCTGGCCGACCCGCACACCGCCCTCACCCACAACCTCGGCGGCCGACCCGGCGGATGCGTGTCCTTCGTGTCGATCGTCTCGCGGGAGCCGGGCCGGCCCTGACGCGTGGTGCCTCAGCAGATCGACCGTCGTCTTGGCGGCCTAATTTTTTCGAATATAGATTCAACTAACGGTTCGTGAACGAAGGAGTTCGGATGTCGGGTGTGCAGGACAAAGTAGTCGTCGTCACGGGAGCCGGGGGTGGCCTGGGCCGCTCGTACGCCCGATTCCTCGCGGCGAACGGGGCGCTCGTCGTCGTCAACGATCTCGGCGGTGCCCGCGATGGTTCCGGTGCCGGCACCCAGGCCGCAGACGCTGTCGTCGACGAGATTCGCAGCGTCGGCGGCAGAGCCGTCGCCAACTACGACTCCGTCGCCGAGGAGGCCGGTGCCGCAGCGATCATCGAGACCGCGCTGACCGAGTTCGGTGCCGTGCACGCGGTGGTGAGCAATGCCGGCATCCTGCGCGACGGTGCGTTCCACAAGATGTCGGCCGAGAACTGGGACGCGGTGCAGAAGGTGCATCTGTACGGTGGATACAACGTGATCAGGGCTGCCTGGCCGCATTTCCGGGACCAGAAGTTCGGGCGGATCGTCGTGGCGACATCCACCAGCGGTCTGTACGGAAACTTCGGGCAGGCCAACTACTCGGCGGCCAAGGCGGGCTTGGTCGGTCTGATCAACACCCTGGCCATCGAGGGCGCCAAGTACGGCATCACGGCCAATGCGATCGCCCCGTTGGCGGCCACCCGGATGACCGCCGACATCGCCCCGCAGGAACTGCTGGACAAACTCGATCCGGAATTGGTCGCCCCAGCCGTAGGACACCTGGTATCCGACGAGAATGCCGACACCGGATCGGTTTTCGTCGTCGGCGGCGGTCTGGTGCAGCGCGTGGCACAGTTCCAGAACGACGGTGTCACCTTCTCGACGCCGCCGAGCCTGGCCGATATCACCGCCAAGTGGCCGCAGATCAGCGACATGACCGGCGCCAAGCTCGGCAGCAACCCGGTCTGAGCACACCGTGAGCACCGCCAGCCGTCCTGCGGGAACGGGGCCGGCCCGCACCAGCGCGTACCTACCGGCCGATACCTCGGTGCCGTTGGTGGACTACACCGTCGGTCGCCTCCTGGCCACCCGGGCGGACGAGCACCCGAGCCGGGAGGCACTCGTCGGCGTGCGGCACAACAGTGGGGAAGTGGACAGACTCACCTACGCCACGCTCCTCACCGAGGCCGAGGAGGTGGCGACGCGCTTGGCGGCGGTGACCACTCCTGGCGACTATGTGGCGCTCTGGGCGCCCAACGTCATCGAGTGGACCGTCGTCCAGTACGCCGCCGCGCTGGCCGGGGTGGTGCTTGTCGCTCTCAATCCCGTTCTGCGCGAGGACGATCTGGACTACGCGTTGCGGCACAGCCGGGCGCGGGTGTTACTGCACGCCCGCGCCAGTCGGCAATACGCCATGGCCGAGGTCGCTGAGCGGGTGTGCGTAGGCATTCCCCACCTGCGGCGGGTCTGCCTGACCGATCTGATGTCGCTGGATCGGGCGGCCGATTGTGCGACGCGGGCCGCCGCCGTCCGTGCCGACGACCCGGTGATGCTGCAGTACACCTCCGGGACGACCGGACGCCCCAAGGGGGTACTCCTGACCCACCGGGCTCTGGTCAACGTTGCGAAGCTGACCATGGAAGCCATCGCGGTTCCCGATGCAGTGGTCTCGTACAACCCGCTACCGCTGTTCCACACCGCGGGCTGCGTCATAGGCACCCTCGGTCCGTTGTGGGTCGGCGGCACGACCGTCGTCGGTGAACGTTTCACCCCGGACGCGGCGTTGGACACGCTGCGCCGCGAAAAGGTCACCGTGATGTTCTACGTGCCAGCGGTGCTGCGGGCACTCCTGGACGCGCAGGCGGCCAGTTCCGAGCCGCCGCCGGCCCTGCAGATCATCATGGGCGGCGCATCGGACGTCCCGGCAGAGCTGATCGCCGGTGCCGCAGCGGTATTCGGTGCTCAGGTGTACAACGCCTACGGACAGACCGAACTGGCGCCGGTGCTGACGATCACCCGGCCGACGGATGCCGCGACGGACAGGCTCACCACCGTGGGGTGCCCACTTCCGCGCGTCGATTGCAAGATCATCGACCCCGAGTCGGGCGCCACGGTGGCTGTCGGTGAGATCGGCGAGATCTGTGCTCGCGGGTACCAGCAGTTCGTGGAGTACGTGCACGACCCACAGGCCACAGCCAAGGCCTTGGACACCGATCGTTTCGTGCGGACCGGCGACCTGGGCTTCATGGACGACCGTGGCTACATCAGCGTCACCGGCAGACTCAAAGAACTGATCATCCGTGGCGGCGAGAACATCTCGCCGGTCGAGGTCGAGTCGGTCATCGCGCGTCACGAGGCCGTTCTCGATGTGGTCGCCCTTGGCCTTCCGGACACCGCCCTGGGTGAGGTGGTCGCAGTGGTGTGCCGTCTCTCGGAACGTCGCGACGACGTGCTGTCCAACCTGATCGCTCACGCGCGGGACTTGATGCCCGCGTACAAGGTACCCGCCCGGTGGTTCACCGCCGACGAGTTCCCGGTGACGCCGACCGGCAAGGTCCAGCGATTCGCGCTGCGCGAGGCCGCTCTCGCCGGCAACCTGCCCGAGCTATGACCGGGCTGCCGGGTATCGGCGATCGCCGGCTCGCCTTGCGGCACCGGTTTCCGGTGTGGCAGCCGATGTCGTTGGCGGACTGGCTCGATCGCTGTGCAGCCGAGTATCCGCACCGCCCGTTCGTGCTCGCGGACGTGGCAGGACAGACGTATCGCGAGGTCGCCGAGCAATCGCGGGACCTGGCTGCCGGGCTGGCCGCGCTCGGTGTCCGCCCCGGCGACCGGGTCGGCATGGTGATGGCCAACCACCCCGAGTTCGTGGCGATGAAGTTCGCCATCGCGCGCGCCGGCGCGGTCGCCGTGCCGTTCAACTATCTCTACCGACAGGACGAACTGGGCTTCGTCCTGGCCGACTCCGGCTGCCGGGTCTTGATCACCATGTCCGAGTTCGGATCGCTCGACTATCAGCACATGCTCGACGGCATCGTCCCGGGCTGGGACGCCCCCGGCTTCGAGCAGCGTCCCCGTGAGGCGGACGAGGTTCCGGAGCTACGTGGGGTGGTGGTCGTGCACACCGGTGGTGCCCTACGGACCGCTGCGCTGTCCATCGGCGACCTGGTGGCGTTCGGGCGTGATCGCCTCGCGCAGTTCGAGGCGCCGGTGGTCGACCCGTTGGGCCCGGGCGACATGCTCTACACCTCGGGTACCACCGGGTCACCCAAGGGTGTCGTGGTATCACACGACGCGGTGCTGCGTACGGCCTACGCATCGGCGCTCACCCGCGCCTTCGAGGACGGGCGACGAATTCTGTCGTCGTTGCCGTGCTATCACATGTTCGGCTACGTCGAAGGATTACTGGCGGTCATGTACGTCGGCGGCGCGCTCATCATGCAGCCGTCCTTCAGCCCGCAAGGCTACTTCGACGGCATCGAGAAACACCGGGCCTCCGACATCCTGTGTGTGCCGACCATGGCCGTGGCGCTGGTCCAGAGCCCGGCGCGTAGCGCCTACGATCTCAGCTCTCTTCGGGCCATCCTCTGCGGTTCTGCCCCTGCTCCGGGCTGGCTGTGGCAGCAGGTGGTTGCCGATTTCGCGGTCACCGAGATCGTCACCGGCTACGGGATGACCGAATGCGGCGGAGCCATGACACTGACCCTGCCCGAAGATTCGCTGGACAATCTCACCGCGACCGTGGGGCGGCCCAAGATGGCCGGGGCGGCCGGTGTTGCGGGTACCGATGCGCTGGTCCGTTACCGGACAGTCGATCCCGAGACCTTCACCGACACCGAGGGTGAAGGCGAACTGGTGTCGTCGGGACCGACCGTGATGATGGGCTACTGGAATCGACCGCTGGACACCGAACGCACGTTGCGTGCCGGCTGGCTGCGATCCGGGGATTTGGGACGAATCCGGTCCGACGGTTACCTCCAGGTCACCGGCCGGAGCAAGGAGCTCTACAAGAGCGGCGGCGAACTGGTCATGCCCAAGGAGATCGAGGATCTGTTGGCCCGGCAACCCGGCATCAGTCAGGTGTTCGCCGTCGGGCTCACCGACGAGCGTTGGGGCGAGATCGGTTGTGTGGTGGTGGTACCGGTGCCAGGGCATGTCATCACCGAACGCGAGATTCTCCAGGTATGCCGAGACAAGCTGGCACGGTTCAAAGTCCCCAAGCGCGTGGTGTTCTACCGCGCCGAGGACCTGCCGACCACTCCGACGGGCAAGGTGCAGAAGTATCGCCTCGTGCACCAGATCACCGCCGCGAGCCGGCCTGTTCGTGGCGCGTAGCCGCGATCAGACCGTCGAGAAGTGGCGCACCCCGTCCTCGACGACGACGGCCAAGCGTCCCTGTGCGGCGAGCAGGTCCAGATGGGACTGCACTTCCAGAACGGCCGTCATGCGGTTCACCACGTCCAGTTCGTCAAGGCGTCGCTCACGGCGGGTCCACCGCATCTTCGAGGCGACCTCGAATGCGGTCTCGCTCCCGGCTGCCGCGAGATCGCCGACCGCGAGGAGCCGAGTCTGATGATGTTCCACCAATTCTTGCGCGCGGGCGTGGGTGGTCCGCGCTGTGCTGCCGTGTGCGGGCAACATCCGTGCGTCGGGCAGGCGAAGCACCAGACGCAGGGAATCGATATAGGAGCGCAGGGGGAGCCGTCCCGGCGCCCGTTCGAACGCAATCGACGGTGTGATCCGGGGCAGCAGGTGATCGCCGGTGAACATCTGTGCGCCCGCGCAGTCCTCGAAGAGGATATGGCCCCGCGTGTGTCCGGGCGTCGCCCGCACCACCAGCTGTGCTGTGCCACAATCGATCACATCACCGTCGTCGAGCCATCGATCGGGGGTTCCGAACGGCACATCCCGCTCATAGGGCTCCCACTGAAGGGCGTCGATGGCAGTGGCCAATGCCGGCGCGCCGGCCTCGCGGAGCAGTCCCACCTGGACGGGGTGCACCACGTCGGGCTGCCGGTGAAAGGCGTCGATGCTGTGGCGTTCTTCGCGACCCAGCATCAGTTCCATGCCGTAACGGTCTCGCCACCCGACACCGAGTGAGTAGTGATCCCAGTGCTGATGGGTGGCGACGATCCGGACGACGTCCGAGACGCCGTAGCCCAGCGCGTGCAGAGCACGTGTCAGCGCCTCTTCCGAGGGCGGGTAGGCCCAGCCCGGATCGACCAGGGTCACTCCGGACGGTGAACCGATGACATAGGCGTTGACCACCTGGAGATCGGGCAAGGGCAGTGGAAGCGGTACGCACGTCACCGCATCGGTGATCGACTGCGTGTCGCCACGCATTCCCGCAGCTGATGCCTGTGTCAAGGTGACCTCCCGCTTGTGCCTCCACAAAATTTAACAGAAACTAGAAAAATTGTGTTAGCGTCGTATGGCGGCGTCATCGGACAGGCCGACGCGCCTCGAAGGCACATTCAAAACGTTCCCTTACGTCCAAGGAGGTCGGCTCGATGGTCACCGCGCTGGACGACTACACCCATCCGGTCGGCCCGGAATCGGATTTCAACGAGTCGATGTACTTCGAGTTCCACGACGGCGACACCGGTCTCGCCGGCTTCGTCCGGCTGGCAAACCGACCCAACGAGGGTCGGGGAGAGCGGACGGTCTGCCTCTATCTTCCGGACGGAACGGTCGGGTTCGGGTTCCTGCGGCCCGCGGTCACCAGCAACACCGCGATGAGCGCCGGAGGTCTGTCCGTGGAGGTGGTCAGTCCCATGCAGGACGTCGCGGTCCGGTTCCACGGCGACATCTGTGTACTGTCCGATCCACGCGCGCTCAGCGACCCGAAATCGGCGCTGGCGGCCAGCCCGGTGGTTGCTGCGCGCATCCAGTTGCGCTACATCGCCATGGCGCCGTGCCACGAGCAGACGTTCGAGTCGGGGGCGCAGTCCTTCGCGCCGAATCACTACGAACAGCTGGGTGTGGTGACCGGCAGCGTCGAGCTCGCCGATCGGGTGTTCACCGTACGTGGCCACGGGCTGCGGGACCACTCGTGGGGTCCGCGTTCCTGGCAGGCTCCATACTTCTATCGGTGGCTGCATGGTTGTTCGGGTGACTTCGGTTTCATGGCTGCGTATTTCGGTGATCCGGATGGATCGGCTCGGAAAGGCGGCTTCGTCTTCGACGGTGTACGGATGCATCCCTGTGACGACATCACCATCAGCACCGAGCGCGACGGCGACGGATTCCAGCACGTGATCGAGGTCTCGCTGACCGCAGGGTCGCGGCAGTGGCGGCTCCGTGGAGAGGCCATGTGCTCGGTTCCGTTGCGGCACCGCGGCGCCGACGGTGTGGCCGGCACCCGCATCGTCGAGGCCGCGATTCGCTGGTACCTCGACGACGGCAGTGCTTTCGGCGGAATGGCCGAATACCTGGACCAGATGCGCGACGGTCAACCCGTCGGCACTCACGTATAGCGAAAAAGGAGTTCTCAGAGCATGAAGGTGTTCGACAACCTCGGCGAATTCGAGGCTGCCGCCGGGACCGAACTGGGTCCGACCGACTGGCTGGCAGTGGATCAGCAGCGCGTCGACGCGTTCGCCGACGCCACCGACGACCACCAGTGGATCCATGTCGATCCCGCGCGAGCCGCGACCGGACCGTTCGGCGGCACCATCGCCCACGGTTTGTTGACGTTGTCGCTGTTGCCCCGATTCATGCACGAGCTCTATCGCGTCGACAACGTCACCATGGCGATCAACTACGGCTTCAACAAGGTTCGTTTCATCACCCCGGTCCCGGTCGGCGCGAAGGTGCGTGCGCGGTCGGTGATCAGCCAGATCAGTGCCCTGGACAACGCGGCTCAGGCCACGCTGGTAACCACCATCGAGGTGGAGGGTGCGCAGAAGCCGGCAGCAGTGATCGAATCGATTGTGCGCTATGCGAACTGACACCACACCGGATCAGCGAGCGCACACCGCGCAGCGGCTCTACGAGGCGCTCGCCGGCGGCGATCGCGAGACACTCGATGCGCTCCTGGCACCCGAGTTCGTCGGGCACGCCGCAGCGGGGATGCCCCTGAACATGGGTGGAACCCATGTCGGGCCCGAGGCGATGCGTACCAACCTCTGGTGGCGGATCGGTGAGCATTTCAAGGCCCGCGCCGTCCCGTCGGAGTTCCAGGAGTTCACCGACGGCCGCCTCGCCGTCATCGGCTCTTATCAAGGGGTGGCGCGCAAGTCCGGTGCCGAGCTGGACGCCTCGTTCGTGCATATCCTCGAGTTCGACGGTCAGGGGCGGATCACGGCCCTGCATCAGCTCACCGACACCGCGGCCTGGCACGCGGCGCTGGAGGGCAGCGGACCACCGAAGACCATCGACTACCGCGTCGACAATGGTCTGGCGACCATCTGCCTGAACCGACCCGAGCAGCGCAACGCCATCGATCTGCAGATGGGTCGCGACACGCTCGAAGTGGCCCGACGTGTCGCGTCGGACCGGACGGTGCGTGCCGTCCTCATCTGCGGAAACGGTCCCGCGCTCACCGTCGGCGGAGACATCTCGTACTTCCTCGACGGACGGACCGAGCAGTTCGGCGATCTGTTCCGGGCGATGACGGCACCGTTCCACGAGGGCTTCGAGATCCTCAGCCGTGTCGATGCCCCGATCGTCACCGCTGCCCACGGTGCGGTCGCCGGCGGTGGGCTGGGTTATGTCTATGCGGCCGATATCGTGGTGGCTGCTGACGACGCGCGCTTCGTCACGGCCTTCGCCGGCATCGGCCTGTCGGGAGACGGCGGCGGTACGTACCACCTGCCCCGCCTGATCGGGCCGCGCCGGGCGGCCGCGGCGTATCTGCGGAACACCCCGATCTCGGCTGCCGAGGCATTGGAGTGGGGACTGGTCAACGAGCTCGTGCCCGCATCGCAGGTGCGGGACCGCGCGACGGCCGTCGCCCGCGAACTGGCCAGCGGGCCCACCGTCGCGTTCGCGACGATGCGTGCGTTGTTGCGTGACACCTGGCGCCACGACCTGCAGGGGCAGTTCGCCGCCGAGAGCCGCGGAATCAAACTCACCGGTGACAGCCGCGATGCCGCCGGTGCCATCGCGGCGTTCGCCGACAAACAACGACCGACATTCGAAGGACGGTGACCATGTCCGGATTGATCAACGACACCGAAGAGCACGCCGCGATCAGGGCGGCCGTCGCCGGCATCGCCGAACGGCATGGCGCGCAGTACTTCTTGCAGCGCGGGCGCAACGGCGAGGACATCACCGAGCTGTGGAAGGACCTCGGCGCTGCCGGCCTGCTCGGTGTACACCTGCCCGAGGAGTACGGGGGCGGCGGCGGCGGCATGGCCGAGGCCGTCGTGGTCGTCGAAGAACTCGCAGCCCACGGCATGCCGATGCTGATCTGGGTGATCTCACCCGCGATCTGCGGTTGCATCCTGGCCCACCATGCTTCGGAGGAGATGAAACGGGCATGGCTGCCCGGAATCGCCGACGGCAGTCAGAAGATGGCCTTCGGGCTCACCGAACCAGACGCCGGCTCGAACAGCCACAACGTCAAGACCACGGCGCGAAAGACCGCCAACGGCTGGGTGATCAGTGGGTCGAAGTACTACATCTCGGCTGTGGACCAGTGTGACGCGGTGCTGCTGGTGGCCCGCGACGGCGATTTGTCGACGCCAGAGAAGTCGCGACTGTCGCTCTTCGTCGTCCCGACCGACGCGAAGGGGTTCTCCTACCAGGAGATCGACACGGCGATCGTGTCCCCGGACAAGCAGTTCACGCTGTTCCTCGACGACGTCGAGGTGGGCGAGGACGCCCTGATCGGCACGGCCGGAAACGGCCTGCGACAGGTGTTCGACGGACTCAATCCGGAGCGGATCCTCGTCGGCGCGATCTGCGGCGGGGTGGGGCGCTACGCCATCGATAAGGCCGTCGCTTACGCCAAGGAACGCAAGGTGTGGTCGACGCCGATCGGTGCGCACCAGGGCGTCGCCCATCCGCTCGCCGAATGCCATGTCAATGTCGAACTGAGCCGGCTGGCAACGGCCTTGAGTGCCCAGCAGTTCGACGCCGGCCAGTCGGCCGGTGAAGCGGCCAACATCGCGAAGTTCTCGGCCTCTGAGGCGGCGCTGGCCGCGCTCGACCAGGCGATCCAGACCCACGGCGGCAACGGCTTGGCGCACGAGTACGGACTCTCCGAGCTGTGGTTCATCACCCGCCTCATGCGCACCGCACCCGTGAGCCGGGAGATGGTCCTCAACTACGTGGCACAGACGTCACTGGGCCTGCCGCGCTCGTACTGATCACTGACCTGAAGGAGACAATGACGATGACGTCACCAGACAACCGATTCGATGCAGTGGTGATCGGCGCCGGCGCCGGTGGCCTGTTCACCGCCGCCCGGCTGACCAAAGCCGGTTATCGCACCCTGGTTGTCGAGCGGCTGGACAAAGTCGGCGGCCGCGCATCCACCGACGATATCGACGGTTTCAAGGTCAACACCGGGGCGATTGTCATCGAGGTGGGGGGCATCACCGAGGAAACCTGCCGTGAGGTGGGAGCCCGTTTCGACATCCGCGAGCCCAAACCGCCGATCCTCTACCGCATCGCAGGCAAGGATGTCGACGTCACCGGCGGCGGTTGGGGCTTCCTGTTGGGCAAGCTGACCCGCCAAGGTGCCAAGCTGGTGAAGGGAATCGGTGCCGCGCGCAACGACTCCGGCCTGCCCGAGGACGAGATATCCACGGCCGAATGGGTTTCCAAGTACACCAAGAACGAAGGTGTGCACGGAATCTTCCGAAACATGTGCGCCTCGGTGTTCGCAGTCGGGTCCGAAGACCTGCCGGCCCGGGTGTTCTTGACTTATTTCACGCGCAAGAGTGCCTTCAAACGGTTCGGTTTCCACCCGGAGGGCACCATCGGTATCTGGCGTGCGCTCGCCGATGCGATCGTTGCCAATGGCGGGCAGATCTGGCTGTCCACGCCGGTGACCAAGATCCACACCGACGGCTCGACCGTGACCGGTGTCGACGTGACCCGCGATGGTGAGAGTGTGCGGATCGACGCACCGGTGGTGGTCAGCGATGTCGGACCGGCCGCCACCGTGGCGCTCATCGGGGCGGATAACGTGCCGCCCGACTACCAAGATCTGGTGAAAAAGGCTGACCGGCCGACGTCGATGATCTCGGTCAACTTCGCCAGCCAGGAGCGACTCGTCGAGGTGCCCGGCATGCTGAGTTTCGCCAAGTCGCGCCGACTGGCCTACGTCGCCAACTTCACCGATGTGTGTCCGGAGATGGCGCCGCCAGGATGGAACCTGTACGTCGGAACGTCGGTGCCCAAGAATCCGACCGGTGACTTCGACGAGGCCGCCGAAACCGAACTGCTGCTGCAGGATCTGCGCGACAACATCGACGATTTCGACCGCCGTGCACGAATTCTGAACATCGCGATCACGCGAGACGACTGGCCGCCGCAGCGCGCGGTTGCCGGTTATGACCTCAGCCATGAGACGCCGTTAGCCGGGCTGTGGAACGTCGGTGACGGTGTCAAGGAGTACGCCAACGGCGGTACCACGGCGTGTGCGGAAACGGCGAAGATCGTGGTGGACAAGATCGTCGCTGCGCACAAGCCGATGGTCCTGCACTGAGCGGTTTCGACGAACGGATCGCCACCGCCCGCAGTGTCCTGTTCGTCCCGGGTGACCGCCCCGATCGTTTCGCCAAGGCCATCGACAGCGGCGCGGACGTGGTCGTCCTGGACCTCGAGGACGCCGTGGCGATGGCGGACAAGGAGGCGGCGCGCGCAGCGGTCGACGACTACCTCGCACGTACCCGGATGCCGGTACTGGTTCGCATCAACGGCACCGACACCCCGTGGTGCGACGCGGACCTGGAGATGATCGCCCGGCACCGGGCTGCGGTGATGATCCCGAAGGCGCACAGCGCTGCTCATGTCGCCGGCGTCACCGAGCGGCTGGCGTCGCAAACTCCCGCCGTCGTGCTCATCGAGACCGCCGCGGGAGTCTGTGCGGCCGCGCAGATCTGCGGTGTACCCACGGTGGTCCGGGCCGCCTTCGGCAGCATCGACCTCAGCGCCGAACTGGGCGTCGATCCCGACGACACCTCGGCGCTGCAGTATGCACGTAGCGCGGTGGTGCTCGGCTCGGCCGCCGCGGGGCGGCCGGCGCCACTCGATGGAGTCACCACCGATCTCGGCGAGGCGAGTCCGCTCCGGCGGGATGTGAACCATGCGGTGGCATTGGGATTCGGCGGCAAGTTGTGCATCCATCCACGGCAGATCGCTGCGGTACACGAGGGATTCTCACCGTCGCCGCGCGAGTTGGAGTGGGCACGCAAGGTCACTGCCGAGGCGGCCCCGGGCAAGGCCTGCGTCGTCGACGGCAAAATGGTCGACAAGCCGGTCATCGACCGCGCCGCGCGGATTCTCCTGCGCGCCAACAGGGGACAGGGCAGCTAGAAAACCGGGCCTTGCGGTGGCGCACACCACAGTCATATTCTAAAAACCATTAAATTCTGCTCGATTGGGTGGGTGTCATGTCACGTCGTCTTCAGCTCGTCTGCGCATGGTGCGGGCCTGCCACCGTGGTCGTCACCTTGTGTGGTTGGCTCATCGCGGGAATCCTGCCGATCCCACTGGGCGCGTCCAGTACCACGGAGGAGGTCGTGAGCTTTTACGGCCACGACACCCGCGTGTTGGCCGGCCTGGTGATCGCCCAACTCGGCATCTGCCTGGTGTTCCCGCTGATCGCGTTGATCGGCTACCAGATGTTGAGGATCGAGGGACGGCGCCCGCTGCTGACCTTTCTGCAGCTGGTGACCGGGGCCGCCACCGGCGTTCTGCTGTTGCTGCCCATGCTGTTGATGGCCGTCGCGGCGTTCCGGCCCGACCGTAATCCGGAGCTGACGGTCACCCTCAACGACATCAGCTGGCTGGTGTTCATCACGCCGATCGCGCCGTTCATCATCCAGAACATCGCCATCGGCATCGCGATCCTGCGTGATCCGAACCAGACGTTGCCTCGATGGGTCGGGTACATGAACTTCTGGATCGCGGCATCGTTCCTGCCGGACCAGCTGGCCTTCTTCTTCCACGGCGGGCCGTTCTCCTGGCGGGGCGTGTTCGTCTTCTGGCTGGCCCTGACCACTTACAGCGTCTTCCTCGTCGGGATGGGCCTGGTGCTGCGTGCCGCGGCGCTCAGGGGCGACGATGTGGTGCCCGCGGCCGGTCCGGTGACCGCTTACTGACCGGCAGCTGCTTCCGAGAACTCCGCACCGCTCGGCCTGGAATGCGAAAGGCGCTGGAGTGCAGCAGTTTTCGATATCGCCATGCCCCTCGAATGGGCGAGCACGCGGCGTCGGACGCGCCGAGATCATAAGTTGACTTATGGCCGGCGTGGTGTGACCATGGTCTCAGCCATGCACCTCTGTGGCGCGGCTCAATATTTGAATCGAATGTAAATTAAGGAGAACGATGGGGTTCGCCAGTTCGGCCGAGGTGACGAAGTACATCGGCGGCATCTTCGAGGCCGCCTTCGAGGATCCCGAGATCGGCCCCAAACTCGAAGCCACCGGACTCGTGGTCGCGTTCGATTTCACCGATCCCGAGGCTGTCGTCGTGATCGACATGGTGAACAAGGCCGTCCGTGCCGGACTCGACGGTGGGCCGGCGCCGCTGGCGACGATGGCGATGACCGCCGACACCGGCAACGCCTACTGGCAGGGCAAGGTGAACCTTCCGTTGGCCATGGCGAAGAAGAAGATCAAGGTCGAGGGCAACGTGGCCAGCCTGCTCAAACTGGCTCCGATGGGCAAGAAGCTCTACCCGGCCTATATCGAGCGGCTCAAGGCCGACGGCCGCGACGACCTGCTGGCCTGAGCGATGTTTCCCGGTATCCACGCAGCATCGGAGCCAGAACGGCCGGCCGTGATCATGGCCGAGTCTGGCCGGATTCTCAGCTACGGCCAATTGGAGCGGCGTTCGGCGTCGATCGCCAGCGCATTGCACGGGCTCGGTCTGCGCCGCGGCGACGTCATCGCCCTGCTGTCGAATAACACCGTCGAGGCGTTCGAGGTGTACTGGGCCGCCATCCGGTCGGGTCTGTACGTCACCGCGATCAACTGGCATCTCGCCCCCGAGGAAGCGGCCTACATCGCCACCGACTCCGGAGCTACGGTCCTGTTCGCCTCGGCAGGCGTACGTGACCTCGCAGAAGCGATGGTGCCGCTGACCTCGGGTGTGCTGCGGCGGTATGCCTTCGGCGGCCAGATCGCGGGCTACCAGCCCTATGACCTCCTCATCGATGACCACTTCGAGCCCCTTCGGGATCGGCCGCGCGGTACCGAGATGCTCTACTCCTCGGGCACCACCGGTCGGCCGAAAGGCATCAAGCCCACCCTTCCGGACATTCAGGTCGACGAACCCGGCGACGCACTGGTCGGGATGTTGGCCCACGCGTTCGGGATCACGGCCCAGGATCGCTATCTCTCGCCGGCACCGATCTATCACGCCGCTCCGTTGAAGTGGTGCGGCGGCGTGCACGCGCTCGGCGGGACCGTGGTGCTGATGGAGAGGTTCGACGCCGTAACGGCTCTGGAAGCCATCGAGAAATACCGCATCACGGCGACCCAGATGGTGCCCACGATGTTCATCAGGATGCTGCAGTTGTCCGACGGCGTGCGCCATGGATTCGACACCTCGTCATTGCGATTGGCGGTCCACGCGGCCGCACCCTGCCCTCCGGATGTCAAACAGGCGATGATCGACTGGTGGGGGCCGATCCTGGTGGAGTATTACGGTGCCACCGAGGGGCACGGCGTCACCGTCGTGACCACTCCAGAATGGCTCGCCAAGCGCGGATCGGTCGGGCGCGCAGCACTGGGGACACTACACATCTGTGATGACGAGGGTGTGGAACTGGCGGCCGGCGATATCGGCACCGTCTACTTCGAACGCGACCAACCACCGTTCGAGTACCACAATGACGCCGAGAAGACCGCCGGCGCCCGTCATCCCGCTCATGAGAACTGGTCGACCGTCGGCGATCTCGGGTATGTCGACGACGACGGCTACCTGTTCCTGACGGACCGCAAGGCGTTCATGATCATCTCCGGCGGAGTGAACATCTATCCACAAGAGATCGAGAATGTGCTGGCGATGCATCCCCAGATCGCCGATGTCGCCGTCATCGGGGTACCCCACCCCGAGATGGGGGAGCAGGTCAAGGCCGTCGTCGAACTGCGCGCGGGACACCTGGGAACCGACGAACTCGGCGACGAGCTCATCGACTATGTGCGCAAACGTATCGCGCACTACAAAGCACCACGCAGCGTCGACTTCGTCGAGGCGCTGCCGCGACTGGCGACCGGAAAGCTGGCCAAGCGCGAGCTCGTACAACGATATGCGGAGGCACACTGATGGGCAGTCAGACACTCACGGCGGCAAGGCCATACGACCAGGTCAGCATCTCCCCGCTGAGCTTCTGGGCCAAGACCGCAGAGGAACGGGAACAATCGTTCAAGATTCTGCGCGACGAACGGCCGCTGAGCTGGCATCCGCCGATCGAAGGCGCACTGATGGAGGCCGAGATCGACGGCCTCTGGGCGGTCACGCGACACGAAGACATCGCTTACGTCAGTAAGAATCCGAACCTGTTCCACTCCGGGCAGGGCGTGATGATCGAGGCGGTGCCAGAGGACATCCTGGATGCCGCACAGTCGTTCCTGGCCATGGACGGTGCCCAGCACTCCACGCTGCGCCGGCTCATCAGTTCGGTGTTCACTCCGCGCCAGGTCGCCAAGATCCAGGAGCAGATCAACGTCCAGGCCTCGACGATCGTGACCGACCTCCTCGCCACGCGCAGTGGAGACTTCGTCGAACAGGTTTCCAAACGGCTGCCGATGTGGACGATCTACGAAATGATCGGGCTGCCCGAGGAATACCGAGAGGAAGCCGCCCACAACGCTGACGGCATGGTGTCGTGGGCCGACGCCGACGTGGCCGCCGGCCGCGAATCCGGTGAAGTCCTCAATGACTCACTGGTCGGGTTGCTCAGTACCGGACTCGAACTCGCCGAACGGCGCCGCGCTCATCCGACTTCGGACCTGATGTCGCTGTTGGTGCAGGCCGAGATCGATGGTCGACGGCTGACCGACGAAGAGCTCGGCGCGTTTTTCGTCCTGCTCTCCGTTGCCGGTAACGACACCACCCGCAACACCGTCACCTTGACCACGATGGCCCTGCAACAATTCCCAGACCAGCGGGCGCTGTTGCAGCGAGATTTCGACACGCACATCAAGCGGGCGATCGAGGAGTTCGTCCGCTGGGCCAGCCCGGTGATGACGTTTCGTCGAACCGCCACCCAAGACACGGAGTTGTGCGGCCAAGTGGTGCGTGAAGGCGAATGGGTGCTCTTGATGTACTCCTCGGGCAACCGCGATGACCGGGTGTTCGTCAACCCCGACCAGTTCGACATCACCAGGGAACCCAACCCGCACCTGGGCTTCGGTGGCGGTGGCCCGCATTTCTGTATGGGTGCATTTCTGGCCAAGATGCAACTCGAGGCCATCTTCCGTGAGCTCATCCACCGCGCGCCGACGTTGCGTGTCGGTGAACCTCAGTACCTGACCGGCAATTTCGTGCACGCCGTCAAATCCCTGCCCTACACCCTCGACTGACCGGAGGTACACCTTGACCGAGTTCTCGGGCAAACACTATGTCGTGACCGGAGCCGCCTCAGGCATCGGTCATGCGGTCGCCGAACAGTTGCTGGCCGCCGGTGCGGCGGTCACCAGCCTCGACCGTAACCAGCCGCGGGCTGAGGTGACCCGCCATCTGGAGGTCGACCTGTCCAATCCGCGTAGCATCGACGCCGCGCTGGAGGGTCTTGACGGGCCCTACGACGGGTTGATGAACGTTGCCGGAATTCCCGGGACGGCGCCCGCCGATCTCGTGTTCGCGGTCAACAGTCTGGCCGTTCGCCATCTGAGCGAAGCATTCTTCGAACGCCTCACCCCCGGTGGCTCGATCACGATCGTGTCCTCGACCGCCGGGTTCGGCTGGCCGGAGCGCCTGGAGTCGATCCGCGATGTATTGGCCACCGACACCTTCGAAGAGGGTGCGGCCTGGTTCAAGGCCCACCCCCAGCAGGGCAACGCCTACAACTTCTCCAAGGAAGTGACCACGGTCTACACCCAGTCGATGGGACTAGCCCTGGCGCAGATGGGATTACGCATCAACGCGGTGCTCCCCGGACCGGTCGAGACGCCTATCCTCGCCGATTTCGAGGAGTCGATGGGCAAGGACACCCTCGACGGGGTCAAGGAGTTGTTGGGCCGTCACGCTCAACCCGGTGATATCGCCTCGGTGGTGCTGTTCTTGGCGTCGGACGGCGCACGATGGGTCAACGGCCAGGCGCTGGCCGTCGACGGTGGAATCACCGGCGCGGTGAGCACCGGCGTGGTCCCCAAGCCCGAGTTCTGAGGTTTCCCGGATGACGGTGCACACAGCAGCCGACGCGACAACCCGCCAAGAGGCAATCAGCACACTCGCCGAACTGAGGCAGACGTTCGCCTCTGGCCGCACCAAGGGGTTGCAATGGCGACTGCAACAACTCGCAGCGATCGAGGCGATGTGCGATGAACAGGAAGAGGCGATCGCCGCCGCCCTGGCCGCCGACTTGGGCCGCCCGACGGTGGAAGCCTGGCTGGGCGATATCGCCTCGACCAAGGGGGAGGCGGCCTACGCCCGCAAGCACCTCAAGAAATGGGTGCGCCGTCGCAGGCAATCGTTGCCGTTGGCGCAGTTGCCGGGCCGTGCCTGGGTGCAATATGACCCCCTCGGGGTGGTCCTCGTCATCGGCCCCTGGAACTATCCGTTCTATCTGAGCATGGCGCCGTTGGTGGCAGCGATCGCGGCCGGTAACTGCGCGGTGCTCAAACCGTCCGAGCTCGCTCCGGCCACCTCTGAGCTGCTGGCCGAGCTGGTGCCCAGATACCTCGACGGCCAAGCCGTCCGAGTCGTCGAAGGAGACGCCCTCACCACCGGGGAGCTGATCGCCGCGGGATTCGACCACGTGTTGTTCACGGGTGGCACCGAGATCGGTCGCAAGATCATGGCCGCCGCTGCGCCGACCCTGACACCTGTCACCCTCGAGCTCGGTGGCAAGAGCCCGGTGCTGGTCACGGCGGACGCCGATCTTGAGGTGGCGGCCCGCAGGATCGCCTGGGTCAAGCTCATGAACTCCGGTCAGACCTGCATCGCCCCCGACTATGTGCTGGTCGAACGCACTGTGGCCGACGCCTTCACCGAGAAGCTCGTCGCCGCCATGGCGGCCTTGCACTCCGATCGCACCGGTGCCGGGCAGCGCATCGTCAATCGGCGCCAATTCGATCGGCTCACTTCGCTGTTGGAGTCCACCACCGGCATCATCGTCGCCGGGGGGCGACGTGCCGCCGACACGCTGACCATCGAGCCGACCGTCATCCGTGACCCCGCTCCGACGGACCCGGTGATGGCAGACGAGATCTTCGGGCCGATCCTGCCCGTCCTGACGGTGGAATCGACGGAGGTCGCCGTCGGATTCGTCAATGCCAGGCCGAAACCGTTGGCGCTGTACGTCTTCACCGGCTCGCCCCAACGTGGTCGCGATCTGGTCGACCGGATGCCGTCGGGGGGTGCGGTGATCAACCACGTCGCCATACACTGCCTGGTTCCGGCGCTTCCCTTCGGCGGCGTGGGTGCCAGCGGCATGGGCCAGTACCACGGTCGCTGGGGTTTCGAGGCACTCAGTCACCGCCGCGCCGTGCTCGCGAAGACCACCTGGCCGGACCCGAAACTCACCTACCCGCCCTATACCGACCGGGCCCTGAAGATCATGAGAAGGCTGTTCTGATGGATATTCGTATCGACGCCACCCGGTGTTCCGGGATCGGGATGTGTGAGATGACTGCCCCGACCGTGTTCGAGATCGGTGATGACGGCCTGTCCCACGTGATCGCCGGTGCCGACGTCGACCGCGTTGCGGCGCAGGAGGCGGTGTCCAACTGTCCCACCGGCGCCATCTCCATCGCCGAATGACTCTGGCGTCAATGCGATCCCGTTCCTAGCTGACCTCAGGAGAGGTAACCCGAGACCACCATGGCTTTTGTCATCACCCAGAACTGCTGTACGGACGCCAGTTGTGTGCCGGTCTGTCCCGTCGATTGCATCCGGCCGGTGCCCGGTCCCAGCGGCGCGGCTGCACCGATGCTCTATATCGATCCGGCCACCTGTGTGGACTGTGGTGCCTGTGTGGCAGTCTGCCCGGTCGGTGCCATCTACCACGAAGACGATGTACCGGCCTCGCAACAGCGCTTCACGGAGATCAACGCCGCCTACTTCGCCGCGCGGCCGCTGTCGATGCGTGCCGCCCCGCCGAAGTGGTCACCCGGGGTGGTCGGCCGGGACATGTTGCGGGTCGCCGTGGTCGGAGCGGGCCCTGCGGCGTGCTACGCGGTGGCCGATCTCGCCCGCACCAGCGGCGTCCAGGTGAATGTGTTCGATCGTCTCCCGACGCCCTTCGGACTGGTCCGGTTCGGGGTGGCACCCGACCACCAACGAACCAAAGACGTGACCCAGGTGTTCGAGACCGCGTTGGCCGCCCCCAACGTCAGCTGTTTCTTCAATGTGGCTGTCGGCCAGGACATCAGCCACGACGAGCTGATGGCGACTCATGACGCCGTGATCTACGCGGTGGGCGCCTCAGAATCCCGCGAACTGGGCATCCCCGGCGAAGAACTGGCCGGCACGGTGTCCGCCGCCGCGTTCGTCAACTGGTACAACGGCCATCCCGACCACGCCGACAGGCGATTTGATCTGACCGGGCCACGAGTGGTGATCATCGGCAACGGTAACGTCGCCCTCGACGTCGCGCGCGTGCTGGTGACCGACCGTGATCGATTGGCGGCCACCGATATTGCCGGACATGCGTTGGACCAGCTGGCGGCCGCAGGCGTGCGCGAGGTGGTGGTGGTCGGACGCCGTGGTGCCGGTGACGGAGCGTTCTCGGTAGGTGAACTGTTGGCACTCGGCACGCTGCCCGGTGTGGACGTGACGGTAGAAGGCGAGCTGGGGGAGCGGCCCGACGACCACGAGTGTGCACTCAAATTCGATATCGTGCGCGAGTACGCCCAACGGACGGCGACCCCGGGCAGCAAGCGCATCGTGCTCCGCTTCGGCGCCTGCCCGGTACGCCTGGACGGTGACGGTCGTGTCAGTACCGTTGTTTTGCAGGATGATTCCGGACTCCACGGGGTCGACACCTCGCTGGTCCTGACGTCCATCGGCTACCGCGGGACACCGGTTCCCGGTCTGCCGTTCGACGCCGCCGCGGGAATCGTTCCCCATGACGGCGGCCGCGTCCTCCGCGACGGTGCGGTGGAACCGGGCGTCTACGTCACCGGCTGGATCAAGCGCGGTCCCCGGGGTGTGATCGGCACGAACCGGTTGTGTGCCCGCGAGACGGTCACCAACCTGCTCGCCGACGCGCGAGCCGGGCTGCTGCCGTCTCCGGCGTCGGATCAGCGTTTGACCGCCGCGACACTCGCCGCGCGCGGTGTGGAGGTGGTGACTCTGGCAGGCTGGCATCTCATCGACGCCGTCGAACGCGAAAACGGTTCCGCCGTCAGCCGCCCACGGGTGAAGGTCGTCGACCGTCGAGCTCTGCTCACGGCCGCCGGCGCGGGCGGTTAGCCGCCGGTGTCCTCGACATCCGAACTCGCGGTCGAGCTGAGCCGGTGCGTCGACCACGACGTGGTCATCGCGCTCGGGGACGGGGTGGGGGCGGTGAATCTGCTCGACGACGGGCGGTCGATCGGCGAGCTGCTGCGGGCCAGCACGCCCGCCGAGAGCCGCCTGACTCTCGTGCTGGGGTGGAGTCCGACTGCCCCGCAGGGAATCGACCCGAACGCGTTCGACGGAATCGTCACACTCATGCCGGGTTGGGGCGTGCGCTCGTTGCTGCCGCATACCGTCACCACAGCGATACCGACCAGCATGGCCGCCATCCCGGCATTACTGACGTCGCATCTGCGCCCGCACGCCTTGATCACCCGGATGACGCGACGTGCTGGCGGGATGCAGTTCTGCACCGAGGTGTCCTGGCAGCAGGCGTTGGTCGACGTCGGGGTCCCGGTGTGGGCGATACTCGACGATGAGGCACCGTCGGCAGCTGCTGGACCGCCGATCCCGGCGGACCGGGTGACGATCATCGGGTGCGCCGGCGACGCCCCGGCCAACGCCCCGGAGCGCCCCGCCGAGGGGCTGCACGAGGAGTTGGCGGACCGGGTGTTGCGCCTCGTCCCCGAGGGGGCGCGCTTGCAGTACGGGCCAGGCCAGCTGGGTACTGCACTCTTGCAGCGATCCACGAAGGCGCTGGCCGTCGACACCGGGTTGCTCACCGACGCCGTGATGGACCTGCAACGGCGGGGTCTGTTGATCGGAGAACCGTCGGCAACCTACCTGTTCGGCAGCACCGAACTGTATCGATGGGCCGATGGGCGGCCGATCCTGCGCGGTATCGAGCACAGCCATGACCTGACCCGACTCTCCCGAGGAGCGCCGTTCGTCGCGGTGAACACCGCCATCGAGATCGACCCGTTCGGTCAGGTCAATGTCGAGGGCGTGGGGGAGAAGGTGGTCGGTGGTATCGGTGGGCACCCGGACTATTGCACAGCTGCCCGGCTGAATCGAAACGGGTTGTCCATCATCGCGGTCCCCACCCGATTCAACGGTCGTTCAACACTTGTCGACACGCTGAGCAGACCTGCGTCGACCCCTGCCCACGACATCGAGGTGATCGTGACCGAGGCGGGTCACGTCGACCTCCGTTCGGCGGGGTGGGTGCAGCGGCGCCGTCTGATCGAGGATTTGTTCCGGCGCGCGGCCTGAGGACCGTCGACAGTGGTTACGGCCGGTGTCACCCAAACGACGCGGCGGGCTCCAAAAAATCCTCGGGCACGTCTCCCAGTTGGATTGCCTGGCCGGAGCAGAACACGGATCAACTCGTGTGTCGTCAGGGCCAGAATCGCACGTTGGGCGCTGACGGACACGGCGCTCCCTCTCATCAATGAGAGGGAGCGCCCGGGGACAGCCCGACGCGTGCCGGACTGGATCAGGTGCCGGCGATATCGCGGCCGATGATCTCCTTCATGATCTCGGTGGTACCGCCGTAGATCGTTTGGATGCGGGTGTCCAGATACGCTCGGGCCACCGGGTACTCGAGCATGTAGCCGTAGCCGCCGTGCAATTGCAGGCACCGATCGATGACCCGCTTCTGCAACTCACTCAGATACCACTTGCCTTTGGCGGCATCGACAGGCGTCAGTTCACCAGCGTTGTAGGCCAGTACGCTGCGATCCGTGTAGGCCTCGGCGATGTCGATCTCGGTGGCCATGTCGGCCAGCTCGAACCGGACATGTTGCTTGTCGGTCAACGGACCGCCGAAAGCCTGGCGATTCTGGCAGTACTCCACGGTCATGTCGAAGATCGCGCGGGTGGTTGCCATCGCCTTCGCGGTGACGCCGAGACGCTCCCTGGGGAGATGACTCATCAGGTAGCGCAAACCGAGTCCGGCTTCGCCCAACAGGTTTCGCGCAGGCACTACCGCATCCCGGAAGTACAGCTCCGAGGTGTCCTGTGCCGGGAGGCCGAGTTTGTCGAGCTTGCGGCCACGCTCGAAGCCCGGCGTATCGCGCTCGACGACGAAGAGGCTGAAGGCTCGCGAGCCGCCGTCGGGGTCGGTGCGCGCCGCCACCACCACCAGGTCGGACATGATCCCGCTGGAGATGAAGGTCTTCTGGCCGTTGAGGATCCATTGGTCACCGTCGCGTCGAGCGGTGGTCCGCATACCCCGCAGATCGCTTCCCGCGCCGGGTTCGGTCATCGCCAGGGCGCCGATCACCTCGCCTGCGGCGAAACCCGGCAGCCAGCGGGCCTTCTGCTCATCGTTGGTCAGGTCGAGCAGATAGTGCAGCACCAGATCGTCCTGCAGACTGACGGTCAACCCGAACGACAGGGCGTTGATCCGGGCGATCTCCTCACAGACCACCATCCGGTACCGGTAGTCGGGCTCGCTCGATCCGCCGTACTGTTCGGGGATCTGCAGGGCATAGATACCCGATTTTGCCGCGCGGGCGAACACCGAACGGTCGATCCACCGATCACGATCCCAATCATGCTGATGGGGAACGACTTCTCGGGCGAGGAATTCGCGCACCGTCTCCCGGTAGGCCTCGTGGTCGGGCTCGTAGAGTGACCGTCGCATGGGTTACAGCCGCTCGATGATGGTGACGTTGGCCTGCCCGCCGCCTTCACACATGGTCTGCAGCCCGAACCGGCCGCCGGTGCGCTCCAGTTCGTGCAGCATCGAGGTCATCAGGCGGGCACCGGTACAACCGATCGGATGGCCCAGTGCGATGGCCCCACCGTTGGGGTTGACCCGCGCCGGGTCGGCACCCAATTCGGCCTGCCACGCGAGCACAACCGGCGCGAAAGCCTCGTTGATCTCGACGGTGTCGATATCGTCGATGGACAGGCCGGTGCGCTTGAGCGCATGCTGGGTGGCCGGGATGGGCGCCGTCAGCATCATCACCGGGTCCGCGCCGCGGACCGAGATGTGGTGGATGCGGGCCCGGGGGGTCAGCCCGAACCGATCGACGGCGGATTTGGATGCGACCAACAATGCTGCCGCCCCATCGGAGATCTGGCTGGCGACCGCAGCGGTCAGCACGCCACCGTCCACCAGCGTCGGCAGCGCGGCCATCTTCTCCAAGGAGGTGTCGGCGCGGGGGCCTTCGTCCACGCTGATCCCGGCGTATTCGGTGATCTCGCGAGCGAAGTGTCCTTCGCTGATGGCTGCGAGGGCCCGTCGGTGGCTTTCCAGTGCGAACCGTTCGTTGTCCTCGCGGCTGAGTTTCCACTGCTCGGCGATCATCTCGGCGCCGCGGAACTGGGAGATCTCCTGGTCGCCGTAGCGCGCTCGCCAGCCCTCACATCCGGTCCACGGGTCGGTGGAGCCGAAAGGTTCCCCGGCGGCGAAGGCGCTGAGGATGGGGAACTGGCTCATCTTCTGCACGCCGCCGGCGACGATCAGTTCGGACGTGCCACTCATGACGGCCTGGGCCGCGAAATGCACGGCCTGCTGGGCAGATCCGCACTGGCGGTCGATGGTGACGCCGGGGACGGACTCGGGCAGTCCGGCCGCCAGGGCCGCCGTTCGGGCGATATCGCCGGCCTGTGATCCGATGTTGTCGAGGCAGCCGAGGATGACGTCGTCGATCGCGGCGGGATCGACGTCGTGACGTTGCACCAGTGTCTTGATCACGTGCGCGGCCATATCGGCCGGATGTGCGGCCGCGAAGCCGCCTTTGCGCCTGCCAACCGCGGTGCGGGTGGCGTCAACGATGTAAGCCTCAGTCATGAACTGAATTTAACATAGAATCAAAAACAGACATAACCGGATGGCCTTAAGTCCCTACAGGATCCGTGCGACTCAGCGGCGCCGGCGCGCCCGCTGCGGTTTCGGCAGGGGGCCCAGACTGTGCTTGACGAACGCCTGCGCGTTGGACACCATCGTCTCGACCGAGCCGCGTCGTGGATCCCACCACTCCGCCGTCCAATTCAGTGCGCCGAGCACCAGCGCCTGGGCCAACGACGGATTGAGATCCGCACGCAGCTGACCGTCGGCGGCGGCGTCCTTCATCAGGCCACGCCAAATCTTGTTGTACGCCGCTTCCTCTTTCTTCTGTCGCGCCTTCAAGTGCTCGGGGATCTGGCCGGAATTACGGATCGACGCACGGGCATAGTCGGACAGTTCGAGTTCGTGGCGCAGATGTGATTCCACCGCGGTCATGATGCGATCCATGGGCGCCGTCCCCGGCGGCAGCGCGTCCAGCGCCGCCTGGAGATAGCCGCGCAGGTCGCTGATCCCGGCGAACATGACCTCTTCGATGAGGTCTTCTCTCGACTTGAAGTAGTAGTAGATCGCCGGTGCCCGTAGGTCTGCCTTCTCGGCGATATCGGTCAGTCGGGTCCCGGCGTACCCGTGGACGCTGAGAACTTCCGCGGCAGCGTCGAGAATCCGGATCCGGGTGCGCTGCGATTTGGTATCACCCGAATCGGGTATCGGGAGCTTGGTGGGCATTGGTCGATGATAGGAGTGTCCCTCGCGTCAGAGGTGGCGGTGGGGTCGACGGTGTGTCATATCGCCGGTATCGCCGGCCAATCGACCGGTTGTGCGCGGAAGCCTCAGATGCCGCCGCGAGCGATCAGTTGGGCGGCGATGACGTTGCGTTGGATTTCGTTGGTGCCCTCACCGACGATCATCAGTGGGGCGTCGCGGAAGTAGCGTTCGACGTCGTACTCGGTGGAATAGCCATACCCGCCGTGGATACGCACCGCGTTGAGCGCGATCTCCATGGCGACCTCGGAGGCGAACAGCTTGGCCATCCCGGCCTCCATGTCGGCGCGGTCCCCGCTGTCATACTTCTCGGCGGCATACCAGGTCAGCTGACGCGCAGCGGTCAACTTGGTGGCCATCTCCGCCAGATAGTTGCCGATCGACTGATGTTGCCAGATCGGCTTACCGAAACTGTGGCGCTCTTGGGCATAGGCCAGCGCATCCTCCAGCGCGGCAGTGGCGACCCCGAGCGCGCGGGCGGCGACCTGGATGCGGCCGGTTTCCAAGCCCTTCATCATCTGGGCGAACCCTTTACCTGGTTCGGTGCCGAGGATGGCCGCTGCGGGGATGCGGTAGTCGTCGAACGCCAGCTCGCAGGACTCCACCCCCTTGTAGCCGAGCTTGGGAAGATCGCGCGACACCGACAAGCCGGGCCCGTGTTCGGCCAGCACGATCGAGATGCCTTTGTGTTTGGGAACTGCGCTCGGATCCGTTTTGCACAACAACGCGATCAGATCCGAGCGCCGCGCATTGGAGATCCACGTCTTGGCCCCGGTGATCACCAGATCCGTACCGTCGACCTTGGCCACTGTGGTCATGGCCTGCAGATCCGACCCGCCACCAGGCTCGGTGAGCGCCATCGTGGCCCGAATCTGCCCGGTGGCCATCTTCGGCAGATAGGCTCGCTTCTGGTCCTCGGTACCGAACAACACCAACAACTTGGCCACCACCGTGTGCCCACCCATCGCCCCGGCCAAGCTCATCCAGCCGCGCGCCAGTTCCTGGGTGACCTGCGCATAACACGGCATCGATACCGGGCTTCCGCCATATTCCTCGGGCACCGCCAACCCGTAGATCCCGATCTGCTTCATCTGCTCGATCCACCGCTCGGGATATTCGTTGGCATGCTCCACCTCGCGCACGGTGGGCTTGACCTCGCGATCGACGAATGCCCGCACCGTCTGGATCAAAAAGGTTTCCTCGTCGCTGAGCTGGTTGAGCATGAAAGCACCTTACCGTGGTTTTTATTTCATGTTAAATTACGTCGACTCGGCCCGGATTCGCAACGAAGGGGTGCCCACGTCGTGAAGACATCTACCAGTGAGGTGATCGCCGGGCAATCTCGGTCGCAGCGCCGACTGCCGGCCGAGGAAGGCGTTTGGGTCTTCCTGTTCGGTGATATGACGGTCTTCGCGATCCTTTTCGGCGTCTACCTCTACTACCGCGGATTGGACCCTGCTGTCTTCGATGCTTCTCAGCGCGCGCTGAATCAGACCTTCGGTGTCGTCAACACCCTTGTTCTGCTCACCAGTTCGCTCCTGGTGGTCACCGCGGTTCGCGCGGTGCGCGCGGGCGCGCGACCGCTTGCCCGGCGGCTCATCTATGCGGCGATGACGTGCGGCGTGATCTTCGTGGCCAACAAGGCCATCGAATACGGGGACAAGATCGCACACGACATCACGCCGGCCACCAACCAGTTCTTCATGTACTTCTACGTGATGACCGGGTTGCACCTGTTCCATGTCGTGCTCGGCCTGGCACTGCTCGGTCTCATGGTCAAGCTGACACGCAAATCGGCTTTGGGTGGCCGGGATGTCGGTTACCTCGAAGGCGCCGCATGCTTCTGGCACATGGTCGATCTGCTGTGGATCGTCATCTTCCCGCTCCTGTACCTGGTGAAATGATGCTCAAAACACTGCTGCGCGATCGGACAACCATCGTCTGGTTCGTCTTGGTCGCCGCCACCCTCGCCTCGTGGACACTCGGCGTCGGGCACGAATTGCCGGCTCGCTATGCCGCCGTCGGCATCATCGTCATCGCGTTCGTCAAGGTGCACTTTGTCGGCCGATACTTCATGGAGCTGCGCGACGCGCCAACGGCGTTGAAAGCGGTTTTCGGTGCTTGGAACGTCGCGGTGGCCGCGCTGCTCATCGGGTTGTACATCTTCGGCTGACCGGTCGAGGGAACCGGCGTCCGTTGCTCGGCGCGATCGTCAAGACCTCGGCGCGTTCGGGTATGGTGCCCGCCTGCGGTATGTCACCGAGGCATTGGGTGAAGACTGGCTCCCCGTCACCGATCCGGGGTGGGGAGTTTGCGAAAGTCCCAACTGGTCACGGTCACCGGCGTCATACGCAGCCATCCGTGACGGCCATCGTCCACGAAAGCTGAACCCGCGAAGTATTTTTCGGCGAACAGCCGCTCGGGTTCGGCGAGTTCTGGGTGGCTGTCGCCGGTGCGGGGAGCCTCGCCGACCACGATGGCGCGGCCCACCATCTCGACTCCCCGTAGGTCGTGGTAGTCGTTGCCGGCGTCGACCACGACGGCGATCCGCGGGTCACGGCTGACATCGGTCCAGCGTTGGCTGTCGACGATCGAGTAGAGCCAAAGTGCCGATCCGTCCCATGCGAACCACAACGGAGTCACATGAGGCCCGCCGGTGGCACCCACAGTGCCGACCCGGCAGGTCCGTTGTGTTGCGAGGAACTCGTCGATCTCGCTGGGGCTCATGGCGATCGCGCGACGGCGACGTTGGGTGGGCACCGGGTCTCCTCGGACAGATCTCTCGGGCTGGCACGGCCGCGGGCCGATGCAATGTGGCCACATATTCGAATATAGGATAAATTTCTCGCGAGTGACATGGTGCTCGTGTACCGGACGCAGTTGCGGTGGCTGGCGTCGCAGGCCGGCATGGGTTTCGAGCAAGCTGCGCGGAGATCGTTGGTGAGGAGTTCGTCGTGGCATCGAGGCCGTGGCCGTCTGCTGACGCTGTGGGGAATGAGCGGGCGTGGTGTTTCGTGGAGGACCCGCAATCTGTCGAGTCGAGGTTCGGGTTGCGGCACTGTGGTCCCACGGATGCCGGCGGTTACCGTTGCCAGTTCGGCGCTCCGGCCTGGCTTCGGGATGGAAACGGCCGACCCCTGCGCGGCGCCCTCGCGGTATTGGCCGATCATGTTCTCGGTGAACTGCCTTATCGGCGGCGACAGCCGAATATGTGGTCACTGACCGCCGAACTGGCCCTCGACATCGTGGGTGACCTTCCGGAAGGTGCCCAGGTTTTGGTCGCCGAGGCGACCGCAGTGACCTCAGCCCCTGACCCGTTCATTCAGTGCCGGATCACTGCCGAGGACGGCACGGTGGTGGTGACCGCCGGCGCGCGGATGGTCTATGTTCCGGCTACTGCGCCGGAGACACGGCCTGACTCTGTGGTGGCGCTGGACGTTGCGGACGGTGGTACGAGCCTCGACGCGATGCTGGGTCTGACCAGATCGCGGACCGAACAGGGGTGGCAGATCAGCGTCACGAACCCCGGTCGGTGGGTGAACGCCTTCGGCATCATGCACGGTGGGGTCTCGGCCGCGGTGGCCGAATTCGCTGCGGCCGAGGCGGTTAGAGCGCACAACCCAGCCCTGTCGACGGCCCATATGCACACCACCTTTCTGCGCCCGGTGGCGGCCGATGCGGCGTTCGCGACGACGGCGCGACTGTTGCACGTCGGGCGATCCTCGGCCGTGGTCGAGGTGCTCGGACACGGCGGTCGCGGTGAACTCTGCACGGCATCGGTGGTGACGGCGCGGTTGTGACCGCGGGTGGTGATGGTTCAGCCGGGGTGGCCGTACACCGCGACGACGACGGTGCGGTCCAAGCTGTTCTCCGACCACACACCCATTTCGGTGTTGGCGCAATTCGCCATGATCGCCAACGTCACCGGATCGTCGTACCACTGGTTCATCAATTCGATTCCGCTCATGGCCAGGGCGGGGTTGACGGCGACGGTCTGTTGCACGCTGCCCCGGTATCCGGCCGCCACCGCGCGCGTTTGCGGCGTGGAGCCGTCGGATCCGAGATCGCCATCCAATTCGCGGTGATCGAGCACGTCGGTGGCATGCCACTGGGCCGCCAAGGTCAGTTGCGGGTTGGCGACCACGTTGTTCTGGCATCCCGCCTGATGCTGCACGGTGTAGACATTGGCGATCACGCTGTTGTTGAAGCGGCGGTTGTCCGCGTGCGCCACCCCGCTCGTCACAGGTGCCGTGGTCGAGACCGCCAGAACGCCCAATACCGTTACCGCGCCGCGAAGTCGGCGACGAGGCGAGGCCGGAGGCTCGTCGTGCTGCGCGCGCGACACGAGACTGCGCTGCTGGCGTATCACGAGTTCCACTCTGCGCAATAGGCGCCCCGAGGTCAAGCATTTTCTATTTTTGATTAAGCGTGCGGAGGCTGCCGGGCAGCTTCGCTGCGGTGGCGGGAAGGGTAGTCGCGGTCCTACGTGATGGAGGGCTACCGCCCTGCCAACGGTGAAGAGTTGCCATCTGCGGCCTTATCATGGGCGAATGCCCAGGCACAGCGCGCGGTTAGCCGTCGACGTCGATGAGTCCGATACCGGTGACTCCGGCGCGGAATCTAAGTCGGCGTTGACACGGTCGCGAATCCTGGACGCAGCCGCGCGTGTGCTGTCCGAGAACGGCTATGCCGGTCTGCGGCTCACCGACGTCGCGGCGAAGGCCGAACTGCAGGCCCCCGCCATCTACTACTACTTCCCCTCCCGCGACGAGCTCATCGAAGAGGTCATGTGGTCGGGTATCGCCGATATGCGGTCGCACGTCGCTGCGGCCCTGGAGGCCGTTCCCGACGGAACCCCGCCCCTGGACAGGTTGCTCGTGGCCGTCGAGGCGCATCTGCGGCATGCCCTGGAGATATCGGACTACACGACCGCGGCCATCCGCAATGCCGGTCAGGTTCCGCCGGCCATCCGTAAACGGCAGGTGCTGGAAGAAGAGCGCTACGGCGAGATCTGGCGCCGGTTGATCAGCGATGTGGCGCGGGAAGGCCTCCTCCGCCCCGAGCTGGATCTCTATATCGCCCAGATGCTCGTGCTGGGAGCGTTGAACTGGGCCGTGGAGTGGTGGAATCCCCGGCGCGGTTCGATCGAAGAGGTGGTGGCCAACGCCCAATCGGTGATCCGGTACGGACTCTCCGAGTAGTCGGGTCCCATCACCGGGTCCGCGCCAGGTGGGCGGTGGCCGAGGCCAGTAACACGCCGATGGATTCATCGAGTTGCTCCGGGGGGATCGCCGCGTGCGACCCCATGGCACCGGCCATCCGGCGTACCCGGACCCCTTCGAGCAGACTGGCCGCCCGCCATTGGGAAAACGCCCGGTAGTAGTCGAGATCGTCGACCGCGAAGCCGGTGATGTCGCGGTACACGGCCACCATCTCGTCCCGGGTCGGGAAGCCTCCGGCACGGGTGGGGGAGGGCATCACGATGGCCGGCTCCTCGGGCGGCCTCCAGTCGTCGAGCAACCACGCCAGATCGGCGTACGGGTCGCCGACGGTGCACAATTCCCAGTCCAGGACCGCCGTGATCTGACCTTCGGAAACCAGCAGATTGGACAGCCGATAGTCGCCGTGCATCACCACCGGCGTCGGCGGTTGCGGACGGCGCCGCTGCAGTCCGGTGAAAACTTCCTGCCAGGCGCGATCGTGACGACTGCCCTCCCGCACCCGCTGCCAGGACGCGGCGATGCGCCGGAGTTGGCGGACCAGATACGGCGTGGTGGAGGTGGGGACGCCCAGGTGCGCCGGGTCGAGGCGGTGCAGTCGGCCCAGCGTCTCGGCGACCGAGATCCCCAGTGCGTAACGCTGGGTGTGCGGCAACGTCCGGGCGTCGTTCTCGCTCTCCAAGGGGGAACCCGGGGCTCGCGTCATGATCAGAAATGGCGAACCGGTGGTGCTCGTGCCGGTTCCGACCACGCCGGGGACGGGGACATCAGTGGGCTCCAGTGCGCGCAGGATGTGCGCTTCGCGGATCACGTCGTGGGCGTTGGCTGTTGTGACGGCGGCCGGGGGCTCGCGCAGCACCCACTCGTGCCGGGCTGTGTCTCTGACGATGGTGGTGATGTTTGACTGACCGATACCGACACGCTCGACGGTGACCGGCGGGCAGACGTCGATGGACTGCTGTTGCAGCCACCGACCGATCACGTCGGGGCGCGTCCACATGCCGCCTACGGTGGTGTCGGCGACCATGTCCGAAGCCGCCGTGGGTTCGGGTGCGTCCATGACATCTGCCCTTTTCCTCGGGCGTTGCGGCACCGTCGCGATGCGGCCCGCCCGATGAGCCGGCCGCCCGTGCGACGAGGCGCACCGCCTCAATGGTTTTTATCCAGTATTAGAATAATGTATCAACGAGTGTGGTCGGCCCAGCGGCCGTGATCTGGCCGCGGCGGATACCCGCACGGGCAATGGTGGCGCACCGGCCGAAAACCGCGTTTTCAGTTTTTCTATCCGAAATTCGATTAATCTCTGCCTCGGCTGGGTTCACCGGCGCCGTGCCGATGCACCCGGATGGGGACGTGGAGGGATGAGAATGACCGCAACGCTGAATCCGACGGTGCGCGACGGAGCTGCCGCCGATCACGCCGACTACCGACTTCTCCGCGTCGGATTGTGGTCGGTGGTGGTGTATGTCGGGCTCGGACTGTTGGGATTCGCCGTCTTCGCGGGGTTCTGGCCGCCACCCGGGGAGGACCTCGACGCGGCCGCCATCGCCGCGTACTTCCGCGACAACGAGACCTCGATCCGGATCGGCATGGTCCTCATGGCGGTCGGCGCGCCGTGTTACTACACGTGGAGTATTGCGCTGTCGAAGATCATCAGCCGGATGGAGGGGCCGATGGGCCCGCTGTCCATGACCGAGTTGATCGGCGGGTTGATGACGGGCGTCGTCACCGTCGTACCGGCGATCGTCTGGCAGACGGCTGCATTTCGTGCCGAAACGCGTTCGGCCGAGAGCGTGCAGTTGCTGTATGACCTTGGCTGGTTGTTCTTCGACCTGACGTGGATGTTCTCGTTCTTACAGAGTGTGGCGCTGGGTATCGCCATCCTCAAGGACCGGCGGGCGCAGCCCCTGTTTCCGCGCTGGACGGGTTATATGTGCTTCCTGACGGCCGCGGTGTATGTCCCCCTGGTCTTCATCCCATTCGCGCGCACGGGGCCGTTCGCCTGGCACGGTGTGCTCAATTTCTGGGCCGTGTTCGTGATGTTCTTCGTCCTCATCGCCATTCTGACGCCGTACGCGTTCCGGGCGTTGCGACGGCTCGAAGCCGAGTGACCACATCAAACCACCGATTGGAGGCGTCCAGTGGACCCGAGTCCCGACTATGACGCCGGCGACGAACTCGAGTACTTCTTCAGCTGGCTGGCCTGGGGGCTTCGCGGCACGTATCCGCCGCCGGCCTATCCGCCCGTCTGAGTTCTGAACTCGAAACCGCTGTCAGGCGCTGACGGCGCTCAGCGCCTCGTCCAACGTCGGAACCACTCCGAGGACGCCCGCGAATCCGATCAGGTCGAGCGGGCGGCTGGTGCCGGGACCGTCGGCGACGACCGCGAACCGGGTCTCGGCAGGCAACGCGTCGTGCGCTGCGACCAGTACGCCCATTCCGGTCGAGGCGAGGAAATCAACCGCGCTCAGGTCCACTACCACCGCGTGCGGAGCTGTCGCCATGGCCGCTGCCAACGCGGTATCCAGCTGAGGCGAGGTGATCATGTCGACGGTCCCGCTCACGGTGAGCACGATGACGGAACCGATCCGGCGTTCGGTGACCGTGCAGGTGGCTGGATCTGGGGACATGGCCGCCTCTCGGTTGCGCTGCGCTTCTTGAGCCGACGATAGCTGCGGGCGGGACCGATGCGCTCAGCGGGTCAGTGCGGGCTCGGATACCGGCGCGGTCAGCATCCCCGCGAGCATCGTGATGATCTCGTCGACGCCGCCAACCGATTCCGCCGACCGCTCCCGCTCGGCGAGCAGGGCGAACATCGTGGTGCCCAGTGCCGCAATGCGGCGGCGGCGCGCCGACGGATCGGTGGTAGGGACGGCGCGGGCCAGACGGTTGAGCACCGCACCCCACGCCGAGTCCTGCGCCCCGTCGGTATCGGTCGGCAAATACACTGCGCAAGCCCGGAGGAAGCTTGCGTAACAATCGCTTTCGACCGCCGTCAGCGGGAGCACCAGCACTCGCAGAAGGGCGTGGACGTCGGTGTCGGGGCCGAGCGCGTCGAGCATCAGCCGTCGCTGGCGTTCCATCGGCGCGAGCCGCCGTCGCACGACGGCGTCGATCAACTCCTGGCGGTTGCTGAAGTAGTAGTTGACCGCGGAGTTGTTGCGCTGACCCGCGGCGAGGGCGATATCGCGCAGCGGCACCTGGGCGCCACGCGCCGCGATCAATTGTTCGGCCGCGTCGAGGATCGCGATGCGCGCCTGTTCACCTCGCGTCATGACGTCAAATAATAATCATGGCTGACAAAATAAGCGAAGATGCTTAGCATTCTCCTGACAAGCTGAGGAGGCGCCATGGCGGCGAACATCGACGAAATCCGGGAGATCGACACCGGTCGGCCCATGCAGCGCTTCGCCCGCGGCTGGCATTGCATCGGGTTGGCCGATGATTTTCGCGACGGAACGCCGCATGCGGTCAACGCGTTCGGCACCCGGCTCGTGGTGTTCGCGGACAGTCAAGGCCGCCTGCAGGTGCTCGACGCCTACTGCCGGCACATGGGCGGTGACCTGTCCCAAGGTTCGGTCAAGGGTGATTCGGTGGCATGTCCGTTTCACGACTGGCGCTGGGACGGCTCGACCGGCAAGTGCTCGCTGGTGCCCTACGCCAAACGCACCCCGCGGCTGGCCCGCACCCGGCGTTGGCCGACCGGCGAGGTGAACGGCCAGCTACTGGTGTGGCACGACCCCGAAGGCAGTCAGCCCCCGGCTGAGCTGTTCCCGCCGACCCTCGAAGGCTACGGCGAAGGGCAGTGGTCGCCCTGGTCGTGGAACTCGATTCTCATCGAGGGGTCGCACTGCCGCGAGATCGTCGACAACAACGTCGACATGGCGCACTTCTTCTACATCCATCACGCCTACCCGACCTACTTCAAGAATGTCATCGAAGGCCACACCGCCTCGCAGTTCATGGAATCCAAGGCGCGTCCGGACACCACCAAGAACTACGAAAAGCTCTGGGAGGGAACAAAGCTGCGCTCCGAGGCCACCTACTTCGGGCCGGCCTACATGATCAACTGGTTGCACAACGACGTCGCACCCGAGTTCACCATCGAGGTGGCCCTGATCAACTGCCACTACCCGGTGACACATGATTCGTTTGTTCTGCAGTGGGGTGTGGCGGTACAGCTGATCCCGGGCATGCCGCCGGAGAATGCCGCCAAGCTTGCCAAGGCGATGAACCGGTCATTCGGCCAGGGCTTCCTGGAGGATGTCGAGATCTGGAAGCACAAGAGCCGCATCGACAATCCGCTGTTGACCGAGGAGGACGGCGCGGTGTACCAACACCGGCGCTGGTATGAGCAGTTCTATGTCGACCTCGTCGATGTCACCAGCGAGATGACCGATCGCTTCGAATTGGAGGTGGACACCACACACGCCAACGAGTTCTGGCAGCGCGAGGTGGCCGCCAATCTCCAGCAGGCCGGGGCGTGATGGCCGACCTGCAAGGCAAGATCGCGTTCGTCACCGGGGCGTCCTCGGGCCTCGGAGCCGAGACGGCCCGGCTGCTGTCGCGCCAGGGTGCAACGGTTTTCGGTATCGGCCGGGATGCCACCCGCCTGGCGGCGGTGTTCGACGACGTCCGGCACGGGTCGTACGCCGTCGTCGACGTGACCTCCGCGCAGGCCTGCCGAGACGCGATGCATGAATGCGTCTCCCGGTGGGGCGCCCTGGACATTCTGGTCAATGTGGCGGGTAGGCATCAGATGCGCCGCACGGAAGCGCTGACCGATGTGGACTGGGCCGAAGATCTCGCCGTCAATCTCACCGGCCCGGCGGCGCTGTGCCGGGCCGCCCTTCCGCATCTGCTCGACCGCGGCGGGAACATCGTCAACGTCGCGTCGATCGCCGGGGTGGAGGGGCAGGCTTACTCGGCCGGCTACTGTGCGGCCAAGCACGGGCTGATCGGGCTCACCCGGGCGCTCGCGGTGGAATTCACCAAAGACCGCTTGCGGGTCAACGCCGTGTGCCCGGGCGGGATGCTGACACCGCAGATCGAGCAGTTCAGCCCACCCGAGAACCCGGACTTCGACCTCATCCTGCGCTCCGCGGCGCCGCGCGGTTTCATGCAACCGCTCGACGTGGCCAACGTGATCGCTTTCCTGGCGAGCGACGCGGCGGCCGCCATCCACGGCGCGGTCTACCGCGTCGACAACGGCAAGGGCGCCGGCTAGGTGAGCTTCTTGAGGAACTCTTCGGCGAGCGGCCCCGCCGACGCCGGATTCTGCCCGGTGTAGAGGTTGCGGTCGACCAAGATGTACGGCTCCCAGAGCGGGCCGCGGCTGAACTCGACGCCCAGTTTGATCAGCTCGTCCTCCGCGGTCCATCGCGCCCTGGGGCGTAGCCCCACCGCGTCCTCCTCGTCGTTGGTGAAACAGGTGGCGCGGTACCCGCGGAAAGGGCTGACACCGTCGCGGCGGGTCGCCATCATCGCTACCGGTGCATGGCACACGATGGCCAACGGTTTGCCGGACGCCAGGGCTGCGACCAGTAACCGCCCGGAGTCGGCGTCTTGCCACAGATCCTCCATGGGGCCGTGGCCGCCGGGGTAGTACACGGCGTCATAGTCTTCGACCCGGACGTTCGCCAAGCGCAGGGGTCGACGCAACTCCTCGGCGATACGCAGGGTTTCCGCCAGTTGCGCTGCGATCTCGGCACTACCCGCCATATCGGGCCGCAGACTGACCACGTCGACATAGGGCACGACACCGCCTGGTGTGGCCACCACGATCTCGTGGCCGGCGCCGGTCAGCTCGCGATATGGTGCGGCGAATTCCTCCGCCCAGTAACCGGTGGGATGTCGGGACCCGTCGGCGAGCGTCCAGTAGCTGGCGCCCGTCACTACGAACAGAATTTTTGCCATGGCGACCAGTCTGCTCTTCGACTGAATATTTGCATACGGCTTGAGCTGGATATGAGCCAACTTCGCGGCACGCTCGACCGGATCGTCCTACAGTTTGCCCGTGGGATTTGCTGGCATCTGACCGCACGACTCTTTCGGACGCCACGCGGTGACCCACCGAACAGAAAGTGAGTGCGTGGTGGACAACCAGATCATCCTGACCCGGCACACACCGCGGTTCTGGCGAGTGACCTTCGACATGCCCCCGATCAATATATTTGGGCCCCAACACCTTCCGCAGCTGGCCGAGATCGTCTCCGCGCTTGAGTCGGACCGAGACGTCCAGGTTGTCGTCTTCGACAGCGCTGTCGAGGGATTTTTCATCACGCATTACGACTTCACTGCCAAGCTCGAGGATTCGACCGGCCTACCGCCGGGAAAAACCGGGTTACAGCAGCTTCCCGACCTGTTCGCCCGGATCAGCCGGGCGCCGGTCGTATCGATTGCGTCGATCCGTGGCCGCGCCACCGGTGTGGGCAGCGAACTGGCTCTGGCCAGCGATATGCGCTTCGCCAGCAGGGAGAAGGCGGTGTTGTCGCAATGGGAGGTCGGAGCCGGCCTGGTACCCGGCGGAGGCCCGATGGCTCGACTGCCCCGCCTGATCGGACGTGGCCGGGCTTTGGAGGTGCTACTCAGCGCGAACGACATCGACGGCGACCTGGCCGAACGCTACGGCTACGTGAACAGGTCGCTGCCCGATGCCGAGTTGGATGCCTTCGTCGATGGGCTGGCCCACCGCATCGCATCATTCGACAAGCAGGCCCTCGTCGCGACCAAGCGGCTCGTCGACGCAAACACCCTGCCGGAAGACGCGGAGATTGCGCCCGAGTGGGACGCCTTCATCGCGGCGCTCGGGAGGCCGGCTGCTCAAACGCGCATCAAGAAACTGTTCGACCGCGGGTTCCATGGGCCGGGTGATGTCGAGACGCGGCTGGGATATCACATCGGCCAACTCGGGGACTGACGAGAAGAAACGTCAGTCCACCGTCGAGTTCAGCCGACGACCGTTCCGACGAGGAGTCCGATCGCGTAGGTGATGGCCAGTGCCAAACCGCCGCCGACGATATTGCGAGCAACGGCCCGACCTCGGGGCGCACCGCCGAGGCGGGCCGATACCGAGCCGGTGATTGCCAAGGCCACCAGGACAGCGACCACTGTGACGGGGATCCGCACGCTCGGTGGCGGCAACAGGATCGCCAGCAGCGGCAGCAGAGCCCCGGTGATGAAGGCCGCCGCTGAGGAGAACGCGGCCTGCCAGGGGTTGGTGAGCTCGTCCGGCTTGATCCCGAGTTCGGCTTCGGCGTGGGCGGCGAACGCGTCGTGCGCAGTGAGTTCGGTGGCGACCGCCTGAGCTGTCGCCTCCGACAGACCCTTCGCCGCATAGATCTGCTTGAGTTCGTCCAGCTCGGCCGACGGATCGTCACGCAGCTCGGCGCGCTCCTTCGACAACAGCGCTCGTTCGGTGTCGCGTTGCGTACTCACCGATACGTATTCTCCCAGTGCCATGGACACCGCACCGGCGGCCAGTCCCGCGACACCAGCCATCAGGATGGGCCCGCGCTCCACCGTCGCCGCGGCGACACCCACGACGATGCCTGCGGTGGAAACGATTCCGTCGTTGGCGCCGAGCACCCCGGCCCGCAGCCAGTTCAGCTTCGAGGAGACGGAGCCGGTATGCGGCTCGGCAGGATGCGACATGGCCATCAGATTAGGCAAATGGCCACTCGCTCCGCCAGCGAATGTAGCCTCACCAAAGTGTTGGCGGGCAATGTCGTTCGCCCGACTGTGCGGCCGTGCCGACTGGATCTGGGGTCGCCGGGGGTCTAGGGCCTTTGTGCTCTAGTTCCTGGCGCCACCGTCGCGCAGAGTTTAGCCTCGATCCACTGATGAATTGGCTGTTCAGTGGGTGTCGGAATGAGGAAAGTGCCCTCTGAGCTGTGATGATGAGTGTTCTCTACGCACTTATCGGCACAACTTCGGAAAGGCACTTCCGGTGCAAGTGTCCCACAGGTTCACCG
>NZ_JAPFPY010000034.1 GCF_026240945.1 Mycolicibacterium sp. J2 | reverse complement strand
GCTCGCGTCCCCGGCCCGGTTCTGGCTACTCTTCTTCATGACGGTCCCCTTCTCCTGGTGTTCTTGGCGGAACGCCCGACACCTACCACACGGCAGGTCACGAGCGGGGGACCGCCACCTCAATTTCTACGAGACCCGGGACAACCTCGAGATCTGCGAACAAGTACTGGAGCGTGCGTACCGCGAGTACGCACTGACCCCCAACTGTGTGCAGCGATACCAGCGGATGTCGCTCGATATAACCTTTCCACCACCGTACCACCTGGTCGCTCTGATCACTGGAGTGGCTGACATGGTCAATCGTCCACGCGGCCAAAGGGATTCTCCTAGTTAAAGTCTCGGATGTGGACACCGCTGGAGCACAGGTGAGAGCGCCCCGCGCCGCCACTGTGCCAGTTACACCCGCTCAGATGTGTGGTGCCCGAACCTGTCTACGCGGGTTCGGGCGGAATGTGCACTGCTTTGGATCACAGTGATTTCGGGTCTCTGCGGTCCTAGTGATATTTCGGATCGTCGACTTCGGTCTTGAAACACGGTAAGTAGCAAGGCAACTGAGGTCTGGACGTCTGAGAGAGTTTGACCGCCGATCTGCTGGTCACCGCCGCAGTCGGTTAGTGGTCTGGCTCGCAGGTGCTCTGAGGGCCTTGGCTGGAGGTCGCCTGGAAGCGGATGGTTGGCGGCCGTTTAAATCATCGGTCTTCAAACTCTGTTGATGTTGGTTGTCGTAGCCGAGTATTGCTGTTCGGTAACTGATCCCACGGAGGCACTACTGATAATGGCTGAACAACGCCAACTACATTTGGCCGGGTTTTTCTCGGCCGGCAACGTCACTCACGCGCATGGCGCGTGGCGCCATGTTGGTGCCACGAACGGATTTCTGACTGGCGAGTTCTACAAGCAGATTGCACGGACCCTGGAGCGGGGAAAGTTTGACCTGTTATTTCTTCCCGATGGCCTGGCCATCGAAGACAGCTATGGTGAGAACTTGGAGACCGGGGTCGGCCTGGGTGGCCAGGGCGCGGTGGCGCTGGAGCCGACCAGCGTGATAGCGACTATGGCTGCGGTGACGGAACGTTTGGGTCTGGGCGCTACGGTTTCCACAACGTACTACCCGCCGTATCACGTGGCTCGGGTGTTTGCCACGCTCGACAACCTGTCTGATGGCCGGATCTCGTGGAATGTGGTCACGTCGCTCAACGACTCGGAAGCACGCAACTTCGGCGTGGACGAGCACCTTGAGCACGACATCCGATATGACCGCGCTGACGAATTCTTGGAGGCAGTCAAGAAGCTATGGAGTTCTTGGTCCGAGGATGCCTTGTTGTTGGACAAGATTGGCGGTCGGTTCGCCGACCCCAAGAAGGTTCAATACGTCAATCATCGTGGCCACTGGTTGTCCGTCCGTGGCCCCTTGCAGGTTCCACGGTCACGCCAGGGCGAACCGGTGATCCTGCAGGCCGGCTTGTCACCGCGCGGGCGTCGCTTCGCGGGGCGCTGGGCCGAAGCAGTATTCAGCGTCTCGCCCAACCTCGACATCATGCGCGCGGTCTATCAGGACATCAAAGCTCACGTTGCGGCCGCGGGACGTGACCCGGAGCAAACAAAGGTGTTCACCGCGGTAATGCCAGTACTCGGTGAGACTGAGCAGGTGGCCCGGGAGCGTCTGGAATATCTCAATTCGCTGGTGCATCCCGAGGTGGGTTTGTCGACGTTGTCGAGCCATAGCGGTTTGGATCTCTCCAAGTATCCGCTGGATACGAAGTTTTCCGACATCGTCGCCGATCTCGGTGATCGTCACGTGCCGACCATGTTGCAGATGTTTTCTGCGGTGGCCGGTGGCGGTGCGGACCTGACGTTGGCCGAGCTGGGTCGACGATACGGCACCAACGTCGGGTTTGTACCGCAGTGGGCCGGAACTGCCGAACAGATCGCTGATCAATTGGTTAGTCACTTTGAGGCCGGGGCCGCTGACGGCTTCATCATTTCGGCGGCGTATCTGCCTGGGATTTACGAGGAATTCGTCGACCAGGTGGTTCCGCTGCTTCAGCAACGTGGTGTGTTCCGTACTGAGTACGAAGGGGCAACGCTGCGTGAGCACCTTGGGTTGGCTCGGCCTGAAGTTGGGAGCATCTGATGACCACCACGGGCATAGATCGAGATATTCTTGCCTACAGCAATTGCCCGGTTCCTAACGCGTTGCTGACAGCGCTGGAGTCAAACCTGTTGGCTGGCAACGGTATTTCGCTGAATGTGCTGAGCGGCGCGCAAGCTGGGTTGCATTTCACCTACGATCATCCCGCCTACACCCGTTTTGGTGGCGAAATTCCACCTCTTATCAGTGAGGGCCTGCGAGCACCAGGACGCACCCGTCTGCTGGGCATCACCCCTCTGGCCGGCCGGCAAGGGATCTATGTCCGTGCTGACAGCCCGGTGACATCACCCGAGCAGCTGCGGGGTCGGCGGGTGGGTGTGTCCGGCGCAGCGATCCGCATTCTCACCGGCGAGTTGGGTGACTACCGGCAATTAGATCCGTGGCGGCAAACACTGATCGCGCTGGGCACCTGGGAGGCGCGGGGACTTTTGCGCACCCTGCATATCGGAGGCATCGGGATCAGTGACGTCGAATTGGTGCGTATCGAAAGCCCTGGCGTCGACGTGCCCGAAGAGCGGCTGGAAGCAGCGGCCAGTGTCAAAGGCGCTGACCTGTTTCCCGACGTGGCCGCCCACCAGAGCGACATCCTGAGTAGTGGCAACGTTGATGCGCTATTCACGTGGTTGCCCTGGGCGGCGGAGCTAGAAGACCTCAGCGGCGCGCGGGTACTCGCCGATCTCGGCGACGACAAACGAAACCGGTATGCCAGTGTTTGGACGGTCAGCGCCCAGTTGGTTGACGAGCGACCCGACCTGGTGCAACGACTGGTCGATGCGGCTGTCCAAGCCGGCCGTTGGGCACAGGCCCACCCCGAGGACACCGTTGGCATCCATGCCGCCAACCTCGGGGTAGCACCTTCGGCGATCGGACGCGGTTTCGGCGCTGATTTCGCCCAACATCTGATCCCAACGCTTGACGACTCGGCGCTGGCCGTTGTCGACCAAACTCAACAGTTCCTCCTCGACCACAATCTGCTCGACCGTCCGGTGGACCTCACACAGTGGGCAGCACCGCAATTCCTCACCCAATCCACGACTGGAGAACAGCAATGACGTTGACCGATGACACCACCACGGCACAGAACAGTAGGCATGGCGACCCAATCGAGGTTGCGCGCGAGCTGACGCGAAAGTGGCAAACTACCGTCGTCGAGCGCGACAAGGCAGGTGGTTCGGCAACAGAAGAGCGTGTGGATCTACGCGCCAGTGGGCTGCTCTCGGTGACCGTTCCCCGGCACCTGGGCGGTTGGGGAGCCGACTGGCCTACCGCCCTGGAAGTGGTGCGCGAGATCGCCAAGGTCGACGGATCCCTGGGGCACTTGTTCGGATACCACCTCAGCACCCCAGCCGTTATCGATCTGTGGGGTTCACCCGAGCAAAAGGAACGCCTGCTTCGTCAACTGGCCGAAAACAATTGGTGGACCGGAAACGCCTCCAGCGAGAACAACAGCCACATCCTGGATTGGAAAGTAACGGCCACCCCGGCCGATGACGGCGGGTACTTTTTCAACGGCATTAAGCACTTCAGCAGTGGCGCCAAGGGCTCAGATCTGCTCTTGGTGTTTGGTGTGATACCGGAAGGTTTCCCACAGCAAGGTGCCATCGTAGCGGCGGCCATTCCCACCACCAGGGAAGGCGTTCAGCCAAACGATGACTGGCAGGCGCTGGGGATGCGGCGCACCGACAGCGGCACCACCGAATTCCACAATGTTGCAGTCCGTCCCGACGAGGTGCTCGGCAAACCCAATGCCATCCTCGAGGCGTTCCTGGCGTCCGGGCGCGGAAGCCTATTCGGCCCGATCGTGCAGTTGGTGTTCTCCTCGGTTTACCTAGGGATCGCGCGCGGTGCGCTCGAGACAGCCCGCGAGTACACCCGAACGCAGGCACGTCCTTGGACGCCGGCCGGGGTCACTCAAGCCGTCGAAGATCCGTACACCATTCGCAGCTATGGCGAATTCGGCATCCAACTACAAGCCGCCGATGCTGCAGCCCGCGAAGCCGCACAACTCCTACAGGCCGCGTGGGACAAAGGTGACGCATTAACTCCGCAGGAACGCGGCGAACTCATGGTGCAGATTTCTGGAGTCAAAGCCATAGCCACCCAAGCGGCCCTGGACGTGACCAGCCGTATTTTCGAGGTCATCGGTGCCCGCGGCACCCACCCCAAATACGGATTCGACCGGTTCTGGCGCAACATCCGCACCCACACGCTGCACGATCCCGTCTCCTACAAAATCGCTGAAGTCGGAAACTACGTACTCAACCAACGCTACCCGATACCCGGCTTCACTTCCTGACCCCGGCATCGCGCTGCCGGGCACGCGTGAATTCCTCAGAACGGCGGGGCCGTCTTACCCAGTGGTGGCCGACGGTCCCGCCGTTTTGGGTGCAACAATGCGGTCGTTGGGTGACGGTGTGACCCAACCGGATGCGGCTGGCCAAGCGACGGAACGTGGTTCAGAGCAGTCTCATTAGCGCTATTGGTTCGGACTCGACGCCTCGACCCAAGCCGGTTGATCGCCGGTTTGCGCGGCAATGAAGCCTTCGACGATGCGGGTGCAATCTTGGTGGGTGATGGCGCGTAGACCGGTCATTCGGGCAAAGACCAGAGGGCCAACAAGTTGACAGAGTGCGAGTTCAATGTCGAGTTCGCCGAGTTGATCGACGCTTTCGGGGCTGTGCAGGATTTCGTCGAACGGCCGTCGGTATTGTTCGATCACACGCATCCGCAGAGTGCCGGCACCGGCGTGTTGCACAGTGTCTGGTTCGTGAGTCTCGGTGGGGCCCAGCGCGGCCCAGGCCAGGGTGGTGACTTGTACGGGCGCTTCGGCGAACAGGTCGGCTTGGCGGGAGAGCAGTTCGATGAGCCGCTCACGGAGGGTCCCGCTGGTCGGGGCGGGCGGGATGACTTGGGGCAGAAGGCGTTCGAAGGTGGCCGCGAGCAGTTGCGAGGAACTGTTGAAGTGGCGGTAGAGGGTGGTGCGGGCGACCTTGGAGGCTTTGGTGACCGCGTCGATGGTGACGGCTTCGATCCCACCGGTTTTGAGCAGGTTGGCCGCGGCGTCGAGCAGTCGGGTGCGTGATCGGGTGCGGCGCGGGTCGACGTCGTCCTCGTCGTCGGGTGTCTCCGCGGGCTGCGTCCCCACCTGACCTCCTGATGTGTTCCGATTGCCGGTGCGTTGCCCCCGCTCTCCCGGTTATGGTACCGATAGTAGCGCAGCGAAACTGCTAGTACCGGCGGTCCCGGGTCGGGACGCCGGCGGGGCTGCCCGGGTGCGAGGAGCCGTGATGGGTGCTGATCAGCCGCAGCGGTTGCCGTCGCACACGCCGACCTGCATGGGCTGCGGGTTGGACAATCCGCACGGTTTGCAGCTGGAGGTGTTTCGGTGCGGCGATGAGGTGTTCGCTGATCTGGTGTTCGATGAGCGCCATATCGGTGCGCCGGGGCTGGCGCACGGTGGCGCCATCGCCGCGGCCTGTGATGACGTACTGGGTTTTTCGTTGTGGATCGCGGCCACCCCGGCGGTGACGCGCCGTTTGACGGTGGACTATCTGCAGCCGGTGCCGTTGGGATGTACGCATCGGCTGACCGCGCGGATCGCCTCCCGCGAGGGCCGGGCGTTGCATGTGGACGGGGTGGGGGTCGGCGTGGACGGTGTCACCCGGTTCACCGCCTCGGCGGTGTTCATCACGGTGGATGCGGCCCATTTCGCCGCCCACGGTGACATCAGCGGTTTCGGGGAGTTGTTCGCCGAGCTGACCCGCTACGGTGGCGCCGGCCCCGACGCGGGGTCGCGGTGAGTGCGCCCACCGCCGCCGCACCCCGGGACCGGGTGCGGCGCCCGCGCCGGCCGGCGGACTCGGTGTTGGTGCGTCGCGAGGCGATCCTGGATGCCGCGTGGGCGGTGGCCTCAGCACAAGGTTTTGACGGTGTGCAGATGCGTGCGGTGGCCGCGCAGGCCGGCATTGCCGCCAGCTCCCTGTATCGGCATTTCCGATCCAAAAGCCATCTGCTGGTGACGGTGCTGGCCCGCGAATTCGAACGTCTCGACACCGAATTCGTCTGGAGTACCGGTGAACTGGCGCCGCAGGCCCGGCTGGGGCGGTTGACCACCCACCTGCACCTGGCCTGGCAGGCCAACCCGCGCCTGACCGAGGCGATGGTGCGTGCGTTCGTCGTGGCCGACACCGAGGCCACCGGCGCGATCGAGCACGCTGTCGCGGTGATCGAGGACATGCTGGCCCGCGCCCTGGGCGGGCCCACACCCAGCGGACATGACCGGGACGTGGCCAGCCTGATCGCCGACGTGTGGCTGGCCAACCTGATCGCCGTCATCGGCGGCCGGATCGATGTGGACCTGGCCCGCGAGCGCATCGACCGCACAACCCGACAGCTGGTGCACGGCACCGACACCACCACTTAGCGATACTAGTAGTATCGCTGCGCTACTCCCAGTACCATAAAGCGACACAACGACGTGTCGAAGGGAGCCGGGCATGCATACCCCCTGGATCGAGCGGTGCACCGTTCAGCGTGTCTCGTTGCGCGACGGATTGGTGCTCGACCTCGACGATTACAACGAATTGGTGATCGCCACCCCGATCCGGCTGACCCTGCCGCCGATCGGATCGTCTTATCCCGAAGAGCAGGTCCTCATCGACCCGGGCAACGTCTCGGTCCAGCAGCGTCCGTTGCTGGACCTGGCCGGCGCGGTGTGCACGGGGGCGTGGTGCGACGAGGACGGCGGGTTGCACCTGGGTTTTTCCCGCGGGCATCGCATCGATGTCGCCTCCCAGGAGGCCGCGACCTCCTGGGAGCTCTACGGCAAACGCCACGGCTACATGGCATGCCTGCCCCGCGGGCGGGTGCGGGTGGTGCGCCACGACCTGCCCGACGACGAATCTGAGGACACCGCAAGTTAATTCACCCCCACCGCGCCCAGCCGCAACCATGGCCCGAAAGGTCGGCGCGGCCCTTCCGATCCTCGTGTGGGACTATCGGTATCGTAGCGATACCGATAGTTTCGTTTCTTGGGAGGCGTGGGGATGGGCGATCGAACCGAGGGTGCTGCGCCCTCCCGTGGCCGGCGCGGCGTCGATCTGTCCGGATCCTCGGAATACAGCGCCCGGCTGGGTCGGCTCGCGGCGTTCACGGTGGGCCACAAGGCATGGGTGATCGGTGGATGGATCGCGGCCGCGGTGGTGCTGGCGCTGCTGTTCCCGCAGTTGGAGACGGTGGTGCGCCAACAGTCGGTCGATCTGATCCCGCGTGATGTGCCCTCGTTTCAGACCGTGGACCGCATGAGTGAGGCGTTCGGTGAGCAGGGGTCCAAGACGATGCTGTTCGTCGCGATGCAAGACCCGGCAGGTCTGACCCCCGATAATCAGCTGCGCTATCAGGATCTGGTGGGGCGGTTGCGCGCCGATCACGAGCATGTCTTGCTGGTCCAGGATCTGCTGGCCGACCCGGTCACCAGAACCCAGGCGGTCAGCGGTGACGGCAAGGCCTGGTATCTGCCGGTCGGGGTGGCCGGCACGCTCGGTGATCCCACCGCGGCCGAATCCGTGCAAGCCGTGCGCGATCTCACCGACACGGCATTCGCCAACACGTCCACCACGGCCTATGTGACAGGGCCACCGGCCACGTTCTCCGATCAGATCGCCTCGGCCGAGCACGACCTGGTGTTCATTTCGATCGCCACGGCCGGGCTGATCGCGCTGATCCTGCTGATCGTGTACCGGTCGGTGTTCACCGCGCTGCTGCCGCTGCTGGTGATCGGGCTCAGCCTGGCCGTCGGGCGTGGGGTGCTGTCTGCCCTCGGGGAACTCGGTATGCCGGTCTCGCAGTTCACCGTGGCGTTCATGACCGCGATCCTGCTCGGCGCCGGCACCGACTACACCGTGTTTCTGATCAGCCGCTACCACGAACAACGCCGCGCACAGGTGCCCGCCGAGCAGGCGGTCATCGCGGCCACCGCCAGCATCGGCCGGGTCATCTTGGCCTCGGCGGGCACCGTGGCCCTGGCCTTTTTGGCCATGGTGTTCGCCACCTTGAGCGTGTTCGCCGGACTCGGCCCTGCCTGCGCGGTCGCCGTGGCAGTCGGATTCGCCGCCACCGTGACCCTGCTGCCCCCGGTACTGGCGCTGGCGGCCACCCGCGGCATCGGCGAACCCAAACCCGACCGCACCCGCCGCTACTGGAACAGCGTGGCCGTGGCCGTGGTGCGCCGCCCGGTGCCGCTGCTGGTCATCAGCCTGACCATCCTGGTGGCACTGTCGGCGGCCGCGGCGACCATGACCATCAGCTACGACGACCGCCAAGGACAGCCCGCCACTACCGCCAGCAACCAGGGCTATCAGTTGCTGGACCGCCATTTCCCCAAAGACGTCGTCATCACCGAATTCCTCGTCGTGGAAAACCCGACCGACATGCGCACCGGCAAAGGCCTGGCCGACCTCGACGAGATGGCCTCGCGCATCGCCCAAATCCCCTCGGTGACACGTGTTTCCGGGATCACCCGACCGGCCGGGCAACGCCTCGACCAAGCCCAACTGTCCTGGCAGAACAGACAAATCGGCGACAAGATGGCCGACTCGGTCGCCCAGGGCAACGACCGGCGCACCGACCTGGACAAACTCACCCGCGGCGCCGATCAACTCGCCGACGGCCTGGCCCAACTCGACACCACCGTGCGCACCGCGCTCACCCCCCTGGGCGGTGTGCTCACCCAAGCCGGCGCCGCCGGTGAGAGCATGCAGCGCTTCGGCCCGCTGCTGCAACAACTCTCAGCCACCGCACCCGAGGTCGACACCGCCATCCAAGCCGGCCCCGGCATCCGGCCCGTGGCCGAACGCGCCCAGACCGCTATCGCCGCCCTCGACCCGCTCGTCACCGCACTCAACACCTCACCGTGGTGTATGACCACCCCGCAATGCGCCCAGATCCGCGACCAGGTCAGTATCCTGACCACCCTGCGCGACAACGGATTCTTCACCCAACTCGCCACCCTGGGCGACCAGTACAATCCGGCCACCAACGCCACCGTCACCGGCACCCTCACCGAAGTGCAACACACCGTGGCCACCATGAACAACGCCTTCAAAACCCTCGGCAACCCCGAGAACCTGGCCGCTGACATCGGCCGACTCCAACACGGCATCAGCCAACTGGCCTCCGGCGCACGCGCCCTGGCCACCGGCGTGCACACCCTGGCCGACAGCAACATCCAAATGCTGTCCGGGATGAGTCAAATCGCGGCCCAACTGCAAAACTCCGCCCGCGCCACCGCCGGATCCGATGCCGCCACCGGCTTCTACCTGCCCCCCGAAGCCTTCGACAACCGCCAATTCGCCGACGTCGCGAAACATTTCCTCTCACCCGACGGCAAAACCGCCCGCTTCGCCATCGACACCAGCACCGACCCCTACAGCGGCGAGGCGATGAACCTGGCCCGCCAGATCACCGACGTCGCCAATACCGCCCGCCCCAACACCTCCCTGGCCCACGCCACCGTCTCGGTCGCCGGATTCCCCGCCGTCAACTCCGACATCCAACGCCTACTCTCAGCCGACTTCACCCAACTGGCCATCGCCACCCTGGTCATCGTCGGACTCATCCTCATCGCCCTGCTGCGCGCCCTGATCGCCCCGCTATATCTGCTGGGCACCGTCGTGCTGAACTACCTGGCCTCACTCGGTATCGGAGTCATCGTCTTCCAATGGATCCTCGGTCACGAAATCGCCTGGCCCGTACCACTATTAGCGTTCATCATCCTCGTCGCCGTCGGCGCCGACTACAACATGCTGCTCGTATCCCGACTCCGCGAAGAATCCACCCATAACATCCGCGTCGGCGTCCTGCGCACCGTGGCCACCACCGGCTCAGTCATCACCTCCGCCGGCCTGATCTTCGCTGCCAGCATGTTCGGCCTGATGATCGGATCGGTAGCCATCATGATCCAAACCGGACTCATCATCGGCTGCGGACTACTCCTCGATACTTTCCTCGTACGCACCCTCACCGTCCCCGCCATCGCCACCCTGCTCCGCCAAGCCAGCTGGTGGCCACACATGAACCGTCACCCCGCATCGATGCCAGCGAAGCATCTCACCGGTGTGGGCGCGCTGAGCGCAACACGCGGACCGCACCTCCAGATATCGGCGAAGTGGGGTGGCGTCTCACCTGGGGGCGACCGTGTACGAAGAATGGATGTGGGGACCGATAGTGGAAACGGGAAAGCAGCTGACCCAGAATCGCTCACATCCGACAACTGATGACCGCGACAACCAACCCGGACGTAGAACCTACTTCGTGGTCACCCAGAGAGACAGAGCTGCTGCGAGTAGCATTGGGCATTCTGCAGGATCGTGGGTACCACGGCCTAACAGTGGAGGCTGTCGCGGGCGCTGCGCATGCCAGTAAAGCCACCATCTACCGGCGCTGGCCCTCGAAATCTGAACTGATCCTAGCGGCCGTCATCGAAGGCACCCGTCAGAGCGCTGTTGCACCCAACACTGGCACCCTGCGCGGCGACTTGTTGTGTCTCGGCCAGATCATCTACAAACAGTGCCGAGACCACGCCAGCACCATCCGGGCAGTGCTTGTCGAGATATCCCGTGATCGCGCGCTCAACAACGTTATGCAAGACCGGTTTCTTCATGAACAGAGAACCCTGGTCCGGCAGGTCCTACAGCAGGCGATCAGCCGCGGCGAGATCGGCGCGTCAACAATCAACGAAGAGCTCTGCGACCTGTTGCCGGGCTATCTGATCTTCCGATGCATCTTTTCCAACCGCCCGCCGACCCATCTCACCATCGAAACTCTGGTCGACAATGCAATCCTCCCGAAACTCATCTCAGCAACTGAATAGCTCCCGCGACGTCGGAGCCACTGTTGTCAGGGAATGCGAGTTCCGCGCTGGAGCGGCCTAGGTGTTGCCTACACGCTTGATACCAGTAAAGAAAGTTCTCACATCGCAGGTCACAGGGCTGTTCTGCGGCGATGGCCCGGTGGTTCGGCGGCGGACGGAGGGTGAAGCGTAGCGACCGGCGCGGACGGGAGCGCTAGCGGACGGGAGCAGAGGGAGCGAAGCGAAGCCCGCAGGTAGCCGCCACATAGTGGTTGGAGATGGGTGGACGCTCAGTAAGTGCTGCTGCGGTGGAGATACTGCGACGTGATACTGGGGCTCGTAAGCTGGCTGGCATGAGCGGGGCGGTGGCGCAGCGTGCACGGCGGGAGGCCGAGACACGGCTGGCTGAGCAGCCGCGGCGGTTGGCGCATGTGCGGGGTGTGGCCGCTGCGGCGGAACGGCTGAGTCAGCATTTCGCCGGCGAGGCGGCGGATTGTCTGGTGGCGGCGGCGTGGCTGCACGATATCGGGTATGCACCGTCGGTGCGCCGAACCGGTTTTCATCCGCTCGATGGCGCGGTGTTCGTCCGGTCGGCCGGTTTCGGGGAGCTGGTCGCGTCGTTGGTGGCGTTTCATACCGGCGCGCACCTGGAGGCATCCGAGCGTGGCGTCTCCGGTTTAGGGGCTTTCGTCCAACCGCCGCGCGATGTGATGGATGCGTTGACGTTTTGCGATTTGACGACCGGACCTGACGGCACGCCGGTATCAGCTGAGGACCGCCTGCGTGAGGTGTTGGCGCGTTATGGACCGCAGGATCCGGTGCACCGGGCGGTCGATGCTGGCCGCGAGGAGTTGCTGGCGGCGGTGGGTCGGGTGCGCGGCTGGCTGTAACCCCTGCATGGGGTTAGCAGAGGTAGGGGCTGTCGCGGTGTTGCAGGTAGTGATCGATCCGCAGCCGCATCGAGGGATGCATGTCCAGGTCGGCGATGTCGTCGGGATCAGTCCAGGCGATGTCGGTGCTTTCGTGGTCGATGGCCAGCTCACCACCGAGCACCCTGGTGGTGAACAACAAGGAGAATTGTTGGCGGACTTCGCCATCGGTGAATGCCACGACGTGCCGCGGGTTGGTGTAGACACCGACCAGGCCGGTGATTTCGACGTCGAGCCCGGTTTCCTCTTTGACTTCGCGCACAGCGGTTTGTTCGATGGTTTCGCCGATGTCGTGTCCGCCGCCGGGTAGCGCCCACAGGGTGTTGTCGCGGCGTTTGATCAGCAAAATTCGACCGCGTTCGTCAGCGACGATCGCCGAAGCCGAGGGGACGACACTGTTAGGCCGTGGGGCGTTGGGGTCGTTGTAGTAGTCGGTGCGCATCGGCGGGTCAGCCTTTCGTCGTTAGGGGTGTGGCGTGGTCCCACACCTGGGTGAAGGCCTCTTCGAGGGTGGCCCAGAGCCGGGGTTCGTGGTGACGGGACAGTACGAGTACGGGGTTGTTGCGTCCGGGTGAGCCGTAGATGTGGAAGTTGACGATCATGGCGTCATCGACCCGAAAGATGGATGTGTAGAGCGTGGTGTCGTGGGTGCGGATGTCCAGTCCCGGGGTGCCGGCGTGTGGGGCGAGCAGCTCGACTGAGGTGCGGCAGCGGGCGATGACGGCTTCACCGATCCCTTCCTCCACGCCGCGCAGGATCATGGTGGCGGTATCGGGGTCACCGACGAGGAATCGCACCGTTACGCCGCGGGCGGCGGCGTCGAGCAGGGTGTCGAGGAACCCGTCGAGGGTGTCGAACAGGAACGTGGCCGCTAAGACGAGGATGTCGATGCTTGTGGTGGCGTCGGCGAAGTGCTGTTGCCACGCGCTGATCGGTAGCTGGGTGCGGCTGGCATACAGGGTCGCGGTGAACGGGCCACTTGGTGACATGGTCGCCAGCGCGCTCGCCATGGCAGGCGAGTACTGGTTCGGCCACAGATCGTGTGGGGTGCAGCCCAGCAGCGTGGCGGCGCGCCGGGCGTTGTCCTCGCGGATGTTGTAGTCGATGTTGGCCAGCCAGCGGCGCACCGTCTTGACATCGACGCTCATCGCGGTGGCGAACCGCTGTGGGGACAGTCCCTTGGCCTGCAGCCGTTGTATGAGCCGATGGTTGGGGATCGCGGCTGCCTCGGCGTCGTCGTGATCGTCCATCGTCTCAGCGCAATCTGTCCGTGTCGTCTCTGTCTATCACCATCGCGTGGTTTCTAGTTTGCCATGCGCGTGGCGCCACCCCGCGGCGGCGATGCCTACGTGATGTCCACGGGTAGGTCCCGGCGGTGTCCGAAATATCCGCGGCGATGTCGGCAATGCCGGTGAATGCCCCTGGCTACGTCGGTGATGTCCACGTGAACTGAGTCCAGCGCCGCAACGGCGCATACGGTTCACGAAAGGAACTACAGGACAATGCGTTTGAGAATCGATACATCCGGGACACGGTTCATCGTCACCCGGGCGGCCGAGCCGCGGCTGAGCTTTGAGACCGGCAGCCCCAAAATCGACACCGCCACCGGGCTGCCGCAGCATTCGGTGCAGTTGCTGGCGTTGGATGACACTGGCGGCGAAGTGCTCAATGTGACGGTGGCCGGTGACCCGAACGTCGGGGTCACCCAACCGGTCTCGGTGACCAGCCTGGTGGCCATCCCGTGGGCGCAAGGCGATCGCAGTGGTGTGGCCTTCCGCGCTGATGCCATCACCGGCGCCACAGCCGGCGCCCCGGCGGGTGAGCCGGGGTCGCGCACCCAGAAATAGCACCCGCTGCCGAGGCGCGACACCAGCACGTGCCGCGCCTCGGCCCGGGTCCGTCGTCGACCACTGGCTCGTCCACGCACACACGGAGAACACACCGTCATGGCATCAAACAATAAGAACACCAACAACACTCAATCGGACAATGACGACTGGTTCGGCGATCTGGTCATATCACTGTTGACCGCCGCGGGATATCTGCTGTGGTGGGCCGTGCTGTTCCCAGCGATCAGTGTCCCGATCATCGCCAGCCTCACTCTCGGCATCACCCACGGACCCCGCGCCGGGATCGTCGGTGCCATCGCGTTCGGCGCCGGATATATGGGGTGGGCTTGGCTAGACCCAGGCTCGTTTCGCTCGTGGGTGACCGAACCTGTACGGCGCCGCTGGTTGACCTGGTCGCGCTACACCCGCACCTGGGAATCGACGTGCACCCTGCACGGCCTGACCGCCAAACTTGGTGAGCGCACCCTGACGCCGACCCTGCGCACCGTCACGATCGGTAGAACCACCGACGTGTTGGCGGTGCGGATCGTCACCGGCCAATCCCTAACTAACTGGCACCAACAATCCGAGGCGCTGGCCGCGGCCTGGCGCGCCGACCGGATCACCATCACCGCCACACCCGGGGAACTACGCATCGCGCTGATGCGCGGGGACGTGCTGGCCGAACCGATCGCGCTGCCCATGCCTACATCGTCGACTCCGGTGGATCTGGGATCGGTGCGGGTCGGGATCACCGAAACCCGCCACCACTGGCAGATGCCGCTGCTCGGGCATCACCTCCTGGTCGCCGGGGCCACCGGCGCGGGCAAAGGCAGCGTGCTGTGGTCCCTGATCGCCGGGATCGCCCCCGCGATCAAGACCGGGCTGGTCCGGCTGTGTGTCATCGACCCCAAAGGCGGCATGGAACTGGGCGCCGGCGCACCCATGTTCACCGTGTTCAGCCACGACGCCACCGACACCACCCTCCAACTCCTGCGCCAGCTCGTGAACGTGATGCACGCCCGCGCAAATCGTCTGCGCGGCCACACCCGCCTGCACACCCCGACACCGGCCGACCCGCTGTTTGTGGTCCTGATCGATGAGATCGCCGCGCTCACCGCGTATGTGACCGACCGCAAGATCCGCACCGAAATCGAACAACTGCTCGGGCTACTGCTCTCCCAAGGCCGCGCGGTGGGGATCTCGGTGGTGGCCGCAGTGCAAGACCCCGCCAAAGACACCCTGCCGGTCCGGCAACTGTTCACCGTGCGGATCGGGCTGCGGCTGACCGAAGCCACCCAAACCACCATGGTGCTGGGACAAGGAGCACGTGATGCCGGGGCGGAATGCGACCGCATCCCCGATGCCACCCCCGGTGTGGGCTACATGCTCATCGACGGCAGCACCCAATCCGTGCGGGTACGCGCCTTCCACGTCACCGACCACGACATCACCACCCTCGCCACCCGATTCCCCAGGCCCGCCCGACCCGCCAGCAACCGGCGGCCGCGCAACACGGACAGTGACCAGACGTCGAACGAGGGCGCTGGTGAATAACCCCGTGCCACCAACAGAACTCGCACTGCCAGGCATCCCGGAGACGGTCGACACCGCTCGGGTGGTCGATGAGATGGTGCGCCGCGCCTCCTCGCTGGGATACGAATCATGGTGGCAGCGCGCTGAATCGGTAGGCTTCTGCGCCCATCCCATCCAACTCACGGGCAGCGACGACTACGGTCGACAGCAGACGGTGTGGACACGATGCAACAACCGCCGCGCTCACATCTGCCCCTCCTGCTCAGACCTGTATGCCCGCGACATCTGGCAACTCGTGCATGCCGGGGCCGCCGGCGGCCACCACGACATGCCCAACACCGTGGCCGATCGCCCGCAAGTATTCCTCACCCTCACCGCGCCCAGCTTCGGGCTCGTCCACACCACCACGAAATCGAGGGACACAAACCAGGTGTGCCGCGACCACGACCGGATCGGCGGCCGCCGTCGCTGCCCTCACGGAAAACCCATGTGGTGCAGCATCACCCACGACCATGACGACGACCAGGTCGGTCAGCCGCTCTGCCGGGAGTGCTACGACTATGTCGGGCACGTGCTGTTCACTTGGCACCTGCCCGAACTGTGGCGCCGCTTCACCATCACCCTGCGACGCGCCCTCCGCAAAGTGCTGAAAGCCGCCAACGCTGATCCGGATGCGGTGAGGGTCAGCTTCCTCAAGATCGTTGAACTGCAAGCCCGCGCCATCCCACACATCCACGCCCTGATCCGGCTGGACCCCCACGACGATCCCGATCAGACCGATTGGGAATCACCCATCGGTGCAGGCGAACTCGCCACCATAATTCAACACGCCGCTCGAAGTGTGGCGCTCACCGTGACCGATCCCACCGCCGACAGGGCGGTGCGGACGATCAGCTTCGGCAGCCAGATCGATACCCAACCCCTCGGCCCAACACCAGCACCGGCGCTGAGTGCGTCCAGAGGACAGAATTCAGGTCCAGGCCGGTCACTGTCGGGGCGGCAGGTGGCGCGCTATCTCGCTAAGTACGTCACCAAATCGCTGGCTGACCTCGGGATCAGCGCACGCCGCCTGTCGTCCGAAGCGATCGGCGGCCTGGATGTGTCCGAGCATGTGCGGACCATTCTGACCACAATCAGCGATCTCGCCGACCAAGGCGTATCCGGGATCAGCCGGTGGCTGCACACCCTCGGGTTCCGCGGCCACATCACCAGCAAATCGCGGCGCTACTCCACCACCATGACCGCCCTACGCCAACACCGCGCCACCTGGACCCGTGAACAACACGCCAAAAGCACCGCACAACAAGATGGTTCAATCTGGCGTCACGACTCCAATCGCGCTGTCGATGAAAACGACCTGGTCGCGTGGGAGTTCGACCGCGCCGGCCACACCAGCCTCGGTGAGCGCACCCTGATTATCACTGCCGCGCTACGGTGCATCCAGCAGCGCCATGCAGCCCGCGAGGCACGACAACCACGAAACCTTGACACTCCCGTCGAGGTGCCCGATGGCTAGCCCCCAGGCACACGCCACCGGAGGGCAGCGCGAAAAGTCTTATACTCATGCAGAATTCACGGCGTGGCTTGTCCAATCCTGTGAGCGACAACAACTAGCGGTCACCGTCACCAACCCTGCCATTCTTGCCGATATCGCCATTCTGCTCCGGTGATTCCACAACCGACACATCCCAGCGGACGAAGCAGCCTCAGCGTCTCCGTTGTTCCTCGCTTGGGTCGTATCAGAGCAATCACGTTGGCTGACGGTTGATGTCAAGGCCCGGTGCCGCGCGCGGTCAACCCACGGGTTGAGCCTTGACACCAAGCGTCGGCCAACACACACTCGACCGCGACCAGGCAACAGCGACAAACCGTTCGTCACAGGCCGATGCCTCTGCGCGGTGCAGAGTCCGCGGAGAGCCACAGCTCCGGAAACACAGGATGGAGGATCGCCACGCGGTAGCTGCGCCCCGATCACCAGTTCCGGCGTGCGTCGGATCCGGCACCACCGCACCGCCAAAGATGTGCACCGGCCCGCACGCGTTGCTCAGCCGCGATAGTTGTGTCACGCGCCCATATGTCGTTTGGCGTCAGCCTTGCACCCGACCGCGGGCACGGTCACGGGCCTGCTCTCGCAGCCTGGCTCGCACCTCATCGTGGATGGTCGTCGAGGTCCGCTCGGCAGTCTCGACAGCAACGACAAGCGCGTATCGAACTTTCCTGCCCGCCCGGAGTCGCTGAGCGTCATCCATGCACTCGACATGGATTGGGAACACTTCTCCGTCGCCGAACACCATTGCGCTTGTGCCCTGGATGATCTCGTGCTGAAGACTGCCTCTCCTGACGGTGTTGTGCTCGGCGCCAGTGCGGTCCCCTCCGGCGAGATCCGTATCAGGGGTGGCGAAGTACACTTTTGCGCCCCGGTACCGGGTGAGCTGGCCAACGGTGGGCACCATGTAAGCGAGGGTGATCGTGAACCGGTGCCATTCGGCGCGTGACCGAAGAGAGGGCGGGATCGGCAGCTGGTAGGTGTGACGCTCGTTGCGTGCAATGAGCCCGCCGGCGAGGAGTACTGCCCTGTTCGTTGCGGCCGTGCCAAGCTGCGCGACGTCGACTCGACCGTAACCGAGCAGTGTAGTCAAGTGGCGGCGCGCCTGCTGATTGTCCAGGCTAAGCTCGCGGCGGAGCCTTTCATCCCACTCACCCCAGCTACTCGCATGGGCGAGCAACGCCCGCACGAGCAATGGGTGGTACTGCCCGTCGGGCAACGGTGTGTCCTCAGGACCGGGCACCGCAGATTCGAGGGTGTCGAACAGTCGGCTGGCTTCACGGGTCACCAACGCGGTGGCGTTACTCGTGCCTGTGGTGAACACGGTGCTATTCGTCGCTCCTGCCCGCCCAGGGGCCGCGACCTGAAGGCCGGGGCCTGTGGTAGCGGTGGGAGCGATCTCGACGCCGACCGTTTCGTTGCCCGGTATGGTAACCGGGCGTGTGTAGAGCGCGCGGCCGCCGACATGGTGCAAGTCCGGCTTAACGGAGCGATCGACACCGGGTCCGGTCGCACCGTAGTGGGCCGGCGCTCCCGGCTGCGTGATATCCCAGACGGTGTCGGGGATATCGATCTCGCCCAGGCCGTCGTCATGGGTGGCACCGATGGTCAACACATTGAGCGCATCCCCTGGGGGCAGAATGCCTCGCAGAATGGTCGCGTCGTAAACAGCACGTGTGGCGGCGACCCGTGCAGTGACGGGATCGTTGGCGGAGTCGGCAGGGATCGTGATCGGGTCGAGGTGATTGCCCGCACTGACAACGAACAGCAAATTGTAGGTGTGGGCTAGCCAGTCGAGCAGGCGTCCCACCGGACTCATTCGCCGCACGAGCGCCCTGGCCTGGGTGCCGATAGAAAGGTTGATGATGCGCACACTGGGCGCGGTGGGCTCGCGACCAGCCTCTCCTTCAACGATGCGCCGGACCGCACGGTGGAGCAGATCAGTGAACAGCCGGTTCGGGAGAACCTCCTCCGACCCTGCGGCAAGCTCATGGGGACGCATGATGGGCCGCACATACAGCGGTCGATCTAACGGCTCACCGGGCACCGACAGATCGCCGTGAATGATCAGCGACGCCATCGCGGTGCCATGATGGCGTGAGGACAGCGGGTAGTTCTCGCCAAGCCCATCGGGGTCATCGACCAACAACCTGCCAGCCAATACGGCGTGATTGGAGAATGGCAGCCCGTCCATCAGCGCGATCCGAGGAAGCCCATCGACGCGCTCACCGGGCGGCAATTGCACAGCAGTGACAGGGTCGAGAGTGGGCGGCGTGACACTCATGGGGATAAACGGACTAACGAACATGACCTCGTCAGTGGTGAGGAGCCGGATCGACTCGGCACCATCGTTAAGTACAGAGTGAACCTGCTGTATGGGCAACTCGGCCAGCAGTGCGTGATAGCTGATGTCGGCAATCTGGGCGCGGTCGAGGATGCGCCCGCCGCTCGTTGTGATGATCTGCGTCACATGCGACTCAGCTGTTGTGCGCTGGGCAGCGTCCCGCCGATACCACAGCTCCGCTTCGACCAGGACAGCACTCACGGACTCGCCCACGACCTGCAGGGTTTCCTCCCATCGTTCCCGCAGGCCGGTCTCGCGGATTCGGTCCTCAGGCCCCCAGCGGCGGATTGCGGTTAGCTGCTGGAATGCACTCTTGAACTTCCCTAACCCGCGTTCGAACGACATCGACGGATCGTGCTGCCACAAAGCGAACAGCCGCAGCAATTCGTCGATAGCCCTGGCGTTCGACATCACGAGATAGAGCGAATGCGAGACGGGCTTGTCGGTACGACCCACATCGCGTTCGGTCATGTAGAAGTCGTCGTCGGGATCGGTTCGGTCGCCGATCAGCTCCGAGAGGAACTCCAAACCGTCGATTTGGTTGATGGCGTTACGAAAATCTTTGATGCTGCCTGCAAGGTCGAACACGACAACCAAGGCGGGATCGACCTCGTCGGGGGTATCCGCGCCCAGACGCGCACGCTCGGCGTCGAATGCTGCGGCCAGTTCGCGGAATTGCGGTGTCAGACGCTCTCCCTGCCGGCCTGCACCAGGTTTGGACAGGCGCGGCATGTCCCGCGGGGATTGGGTCGGCCGTTCAGAGACAACCGGCGGCCCGAAAGCCAGCAAGGGACGAGGCTGTCTGGTCACTCGGCGACCTGACCACGTCGGTGCTCAAGTCGTTCTTGAACGATGCGGCGCAGGTTGCTGTCTGGCAACTCCAGTACGGCCCGACGACGTACGTCCAACGCAAACTCCTCCAGTTCGGCGTAACTCGCCCCGGCGAGTTTGTCTGCGAGTGTCCTCGGAGTAAAACCCAAGTCGCCACCTAGCCGCACGGCCAGCCGCTCCAGGAACCGGGTGGCTTGGGAGCGACTGGGCGCTTCGAGCTCGGCGCGAATCTGGAAACGCCGCCACGCCGCACGGTCGAGCAATTCGCTGTGATTGGTCGCACCAACGAAGAGCACATGAGCTGGGAGCCCGTCGATCTGAAGCAGCAAGGTGGAGACAACTCGTTTGATTTCGCCTGTCTCGTGTGCGTCGGAGCGTTCCTTGGCGATTGTGTCGAGTTCGTCGAAAAACAAGACACACCGGCGAGTTCGGGCGAATTCGAAGGCACTGTCGAGTCGGGCGGCGGTCTCGCCGAGGAAGCTCGAAACGACCCCTTCGTAGCGAATCACGTAGAACGGGAGCATCAACTCGGCGGCGATCGCTTCGGCGACACTGGTCTTACCGTTACCCGGCGGTCCGGACAGCAGCAGTCTGTTACGTGGCTCAATCCCATAGCTGCGCAACAGCTCAGCGCGCTTCTGCTCCTCAATCAGCTCGGACACAACGCGCCTGGGAACCGGGGCGAGTTCCAAGTCGTCTAACCGCCGGTTCGGCACCACTTCATGGACAAGGTCGCGAATCGCTGCGGCACGATCGTCGCGGACCAGACTCTGCCCAGTGGTGGTAATGATCTCGGAAAGGCGATCAGCGAGCAGGTGGTGCTGATTGGCGCGTTCCTCGGCGATCACAGCCTCAACGAGGATTCGGAAACGATCCCGGTCTCCGCGGCGCTCGGCCTCCACGAGGTCAAGCAGGAGGTCTCCACGTGCCATCTCAGCCTCCCTCAAGTCCTATAACGCCACCTGTGCCGTGATCCTATCGTCGGTACTTTCGACGCTATAGTGCCGCGCCGACAACGAGATGACTTCGAGCTGGTGGCCAGTCGCGCTCGGGGGTGGCGATACAACGCGCACGGCGATCAGATTTCTCCGCAATCACCGCAGTCCTGGGCTGTGACCAGGTTTGCTGATCTGCGTCAGAACGCTGCAACGTCCAAGATGTGGCTGCCAGCTATACCTTCCAGTGGGGTTTAACTCGGTTGATATCAAGGCTGCGGGACCCAGGAGTGCCCGCAGCAATCACTGCGTGGTCGAGCACCGACTTGATGATGGCTTGTTGGCGGTCGATGTCGAGGTCATCCCATTGGCCGCGCAGTACGTTGCCGGTGCCCGCCAGGTCGACCACGGAGCTGGTGTCGGTGGCCTGGGCGATGTCGCGGCGGGCTTGGGTGATGCGGTCGGTGATGGGGTCGCGGGCCGCGATCCATTCCCGCGCCGACACCGCACCCTCGGCATACAGTCCGGCGAGTTCATCCAGGCGTGCCTGATCTGCCTCCAGCTGCGCGGCCAACGCGGCGACATCGGCATCGACACAGGACTTACCTGCCAATGCCTCCGCGAGCTGTGGGGAGTCCAGCCGCGTCAGCACCGCGTCAGTCAACAGTTCTTCGACTGGTTGCGCGACCACGGTCAGTCGTCCGCAGCCGCCGTGGTCGGGGCCTTTCAAACACACATAGCGGCGCACTCGGTTAGTTGGATTATTATGGCGGGCTTGGGAAAACAACCGGTTCCCGCACCGGCCGCAGCGCAGCATCCCCGACAACAGGTAGGTGCGTGGGGCGCGGGTCTTGGTCAACGCGCGGGTCGCCATGCGGGCCAGGATGCGGTCACGTTCGGCTGGGGCGATGATCGCCGGCCACGCTGCGGGGCCGATCACCTCCCCATGATGCTCACGTAAGCCCGCGATACGGCCCGAGATCAGGATTTGGCGTACTGCGGTGGTATGCCACGACTTGGACACCGCCGGGGCGATCCCGGTGTCGTTGAGCCAGATTGTCAACGACCGGATCGACGCCCCAGCAAGGTAGCGGTCGACTATCTCCCGAATTACCTTGGCTTCGTCCGGGCGGACGGTGATCTTGTCGGATTCGTAGCCGAAGGGGCGCGCTGAGCCGTGCGGCAATCCTTGTTCGGCGTTCTGCAACATCTTGCGGCGGATACGCGCGGATTTGCGGCCGGATTCTTTGGCGGCGAACGCGGCGAAAATCCGGGCCATGAACAACCCGTCATCGTTACCCAAATCGATATCGGCGGTCACGGTGGCGACATCACGCACCCCGACCGACTCACACAGCGTCACGAAGTCTTCCAACTCGACCGGACGGCGATGTAGCCGGTCGAGGTTGTAGACGATCACCGCATCCCGCGCACCGGATTTCAGGTCATCCAGCATGCGGGCGTACTCGCGGCGCGGCTTTCCCGAATACGCTGAGACATCATTGTCGACGTACTCGTCACCGATCGGCCAGCCTCGCTCCGCGGCGAGCTTGCGGCAGTCTTCGAGTTGACGGGCGACCCCCAGGCCGGTGCCCTCCACATCAGCTGAGATGCGGGCGTAGATCGCCGCGGACCGCACCCCGACACGCTGAGCTGGAGTTTTCGCTTTCCCCATGAGGGTAGTTTAGCGATACTTCAGCTTGTTCAGGTCGGTGGGGCTGCCGTCTTCCCAGTGGATGAGGTGGTGGGCATGCAACCCTCGCGTGGAGGCGCAGCCGGGGATGACGCAGTGCCGGTCGCGGTGTTCCAGGGCGCGGCGGAGTCGGCGGCTGATGGTGCGGGTGCTGCGTCCGGCGCCGATGGGTCGGCCGTCGCGCTGGAACCACACTTCGCAGGTGGTGTCGCACAACAGTTCGCGGCGCTCTGCGTCGGACAGGATCGGCCCGAGGTGCAGGGCGGCGGGTTGGTCGACATCGATGTGCACGATGACGGTGCTGTGTTGACCGTGGGGGCGGGCGGCGGTGTCGGTGTCCCAGCCGGCCTTGACAAGACTCATGAACGCATCGACTTGGGTGGGAAACGGGGTGTCCTCGCCGGGGTGGTCGGCGACCAGGGTGTCGTGGCGGGACGTGAGTGCGGCGTCGAGTGTGGCGGCTTCCAGTCGGGGCAGGGTGATGCGGTAGGTGGTGTGCTCGCCGTGTTCGGTTTTGGTGATCTGGGGTGTCGGTTCGGTTTTGCCTTTGGGTTGGGGGCGGGGGACGAAGTTGATGGCGGTGCGTAGTTGGCTGACGGTGGCTGAGAGGGCGAGTTCGGCGTAGTGGGCGTCGGAGCCGTCGGCGGCGCGTTCGGCGATGATGCCGACCTGATCCAGCGAGAGCGTGCCTTCTCGCATGCCTTGTGCGCAGCGGGGGAAGTCGTCGAGGCGGTGTGCGACGGCGACCATGATTTCGGCGTTGCGTTCGGACATGCCGGTTTTCCAGGCGACCAGTGCGTTGAGGGAGCGGGCGCCGGTGATGCCGGCCAGTTCGTCGCGGTCGATCTCGGCGATGATTTCGACGAGCCGGCTGTCGATGGCGTTGCGCTGGCCCATCAGTTCGGCGACCTCGTCGAAGAGTCCTTCCAGCCGCTCTTTGGGTTCCAAAGACGCTGCGGCGGTGGACATAACCAGATTCTGGCAGAGGGGTACGACAAGTACCGTCAGCCGCCGGTCAGCGCGAGGAAAGCTCCCAATTCGGTCAGCCGGTCGGGTGTCGCGGGCAGGTAATCCGTCAACAGGGCCGACCGCACGATGAACGCGGTGTGCTTGGCGCGGCTGACCGCCACATTGAGCCGATTCCTGTTGAACAGGAACGACACTCCGCGTGGCGCCTCGTCGGCAGACGACGTCGCCATGGAGATGAAGACGACCGGCGCCTGCCGGCCTTGGAACTTGTCCACGGTACCGACCTCGACATCGGTCAGCCCGGCAGCGTCGAGCACGCGACGTAGGGTCACCACCTGGGCGTTGTACGGCGTCACGACCAGCACGTGCTGCTGGTCCAGTGCGGTGGTGCCGTGTTCGTCGGTCCATGCGGCGCCGAGCAGCGACGCTATCCGGGCGGCGATGGCCTCGGCCTCCTCGGGACTGTCGGTGGAATTGCCGTCATGGGCGACGGTCAACACCTGTACGCCCGGCGCCACCCCATCCAGATGCCTTGCCCCACTGACATCTTCGCGGGCCTGGAGCCGACCGTCGTAGGACAACCGGGAGACCGGTCCGCACACCGCGGGATGCATCCGGAACGAGCAGTCCAAGAAGTAACCCCGCTCCGGGGGCAGGGTGTGGTGGCCGTCGACCAGCCAGCCGAGCGCCGACTCGTCGACCGGCTCGGGGTGGGTGCCCTGACTGACCTGCGGCAGCTGTTGCGGATCACCCAGCAGCATCAGGTTGCGCGCCGCCGGTGCCACGGCGATGGTGTTGGCCAGGCTGTACTGACCGGCCTCCTCGATGACCAGCAGGTCCAGTGCCAGCCGTGGAATCTTGTTGGCATTGGCGAAGTCCCACCCCGTTCCACCCACCACGCAGCCGTCGTTGTCGGCGATGAACCCGGCGAATTCCGGATTGGTCAACGTGGTCCAGCCGGCATTGACGGTATTCATCTTCTTGCCGACCCGCGAGCCGTCGACACCGGCGGCCATCACATCGCGGAACAGGTTCTCCACCACGGCGTGTGACTGCGCCACCACGCCGACCCGCCAGCCGTGCTCGTTGACCAACCGCTCGATGACCTTGGCCGAGGTGAAGGTCTTGCCGGTGCCGGGCGGGCCGTGCACGGCCAGGTAGGAGCGGTCCAGTGCCAGCAGGGCAGTCGTCATATCGGCGGCGACGTCCCCGGTGCGGGGAAGCCGGCCGCCGCCGACCATGCGCGGCGCACGGCGCAACAGGATGTCGGTGACGGCGTCGGCCGGCAGGGCGGGCAACCCGGCGGCCAGCTGTGCGGCGGTGTCGGCGATCGACTCCTGCAGCGGCTTGGTGTTGATCGGCGGCCCCGGTGTCAGCGCAAACGGCATCTGGTCGAAGGTCCCCGCGCTCTTGGGTTCCCGCTCGCAGATCAGCACCTGCGTCGGCACCTCGGGATCATCGCACTCGAGCACGGTCACCGAGCCGAACGCGCGACGGTCCGGGTCCTCGGTGAGCCCCGCGGGCGCCGGCGGGTCGTACAGCGCGTACATGTCGGAGTTGAGTTCGCCGTTGGCCAACTCGCCGGTCAGCAACACGTGACGTTGCGGCTTGCGGGCCTTCGGAGGTTGGTGCCAGTCGTTCACCACCTCGGCGCGGTCGGCCACGAAAACGCCGCTGTTGTCCGACCATTCGTCGACGGGATTGTTCACCCGGTCGAAATGGCCCCACCAGTACGGCTTGTCCTCCCGCTTGTGAAAACCGCGGGCGGCCGCCACCATCGCGACAGCTGTCTGCTCGGCCGTGCGCTCCTCGATACCTTCCCCGGCGAATCTCAGCAGCGCCCGGTCCACGGCATCGGACACCGCGGTGCTGGCATCGGCGCCCGACGCATGAACTGGTTGCGGGCCGCGCGGCGGCACCTCGGATTCGATGGCCCTGGCCATCAGCCAGTCCCGTAGCCGCCGCGTCGACCGGCAGTCGTACCGGTTGTAGTCCTCGATCTCCTTGAGCACGACGGCCGCCTCGTCCGGCTGGCCGTCGTCGCGCAGGGCGCAGTAGCGGGCGTACTGGGTGATCGAGTCGGCGGCATTGGTCACCTCGCCGTCGCGCAGCTCGCCTCCCATGTACAGCGGCTCCAGGTACTTGATGCTGTAGCTCTCGGTGCCCACCCGAATGCTCTTGCGCACCAGGGGATAAAGGTCCACCAGCACGCCGTTGCGCAGCAGGTCGTCCACCTCGTTTTCGCCGACGCCGTAGCGTCCGGCCAGCCGCAGCAACGTGCTCTTCTCGTAGGCCGCGTAGTGGTAGATGTGCATCTTCGGGAAGCGTTTGAGCCGCTTGCGCACCATGGCCAGGAAGTCGACAAGGGCCTGCCGTTCCTCACCCCGGTCGTGCGCCCAGTACGGGGTGAACTCGTCGGTGACGGTCAGCACGCCCCACAGGTATTCCAACCCCCAGTCGCGGCCGTTCACCGTCCACAGCGGATCGCCTTCGAAATCGAAGAACAGATCGCCCTTGTCAGGGTCGGGCAGCAGCATCAGCGGCTGCGCATCGACGACCTCGAACGGTGGCTTGCCGTCCACCCGCTCGGCGATCTGCAGCCGTGCCTGGGCCGTCAGTGCGGTGACGGTGCGGTTCGCCAGCTCGGGCACCGGACCGGTGTGCTCGGCCAGGCTCTGCACCGTCGTGATGCCGGCGTCGATCAGCCGGGCGCGCTGGCTGGTTCGCATTCCGGCGACCAGCAGCAGGTCGTCGGTCGCCCGGACCTGCTGCTCGCATTCGGGGCAGCGGAAGCAGGCGCGTACCCCCTCGTCGGTCCAGGACACCGGCCCGTCGGCCGCCAGGTGCCCATCCAGCAACCGCTGCAATGCCGCCCGCCGCGGCCGGTACACGGGCAGCAACTCGTCCACCTGATAGCGCGACACCGCGCCGTCACCGAGCACCAGCTCAACCTCCGGCGCGACGGGAACCCCCGCCGTGGTCAGGGTGTCGGCATAGGCGGCCAGCTGCAGCAGCGCCTCGACCTTCACCGACCGGGACAGCTTGGTGTCGCGCAGCCGGTAGCGCCCGGTCTCGAATTGCAGGAAGTCCGCGAACCCGGCGAACCGGCCGTCGAACATCGCGGCCTGGTAGATGGCCGGTGCCCGGCGCTCCACCGCGGCCATGGTCTGTTCGGCGGCCGCGGTGAGCCCGGCGACGGTGTACGGCGGTCTGCCGATCACCGTGACGGTGCCGTCGGCGCGCAGTTCCTCGAGGTGGCGCTGCTCGTGGTCGTGGCCGAGCGCGGCGGTCCGGGCCAACAGTTCGTCGGAGGCGGACACTTTCGGGCCGCGGCCCAACTGCGCGTCGAACGAGCGCAGCAGCGCGTACTCGCAGCGGGCGGCGGCCGCGAGGTCCGAGGCGCTGTAGATGACTCGATCCCCTGCGACGAACACGCACCCAGGCTAGGGGAGCGCGCCGACATCCCCTATCGCGTCGCGGGCACGCCTCAGTGCCCGGTGTTGCCGATCAGCTCCACGCCGTTGCCGTTCCACCGGAACCGCACCACGCTGTCCAACCCCGGCGTGCCACCGGAGAACTTGAGCGCAACGGTGTCGCCGGTGCTGGCGCTCTCGTCGATTCCGTTGAACCCGTAGGTGTCGGGCACCCCGGTCGGAATGAACTTGCCCAGGTGGAACATCACCGCCCTGGTGTTGGCGTTCGGGGCGTTGGTGTTGGCCTTCACGATCACCACCGACAGCGGGGCGCACTCGTTGTAGTTGCCCGCCAACGGTTCCGGGCTCCAGGCCTGATTACTGCGCGGGTCGCGCGGCAACGTCGACACCGCCTTGGCGATCTCCGGGGCGGCCAGATTCACCGCACACGGATCGGGTGCGGGCGCCGCGGCGGTCGGCGTCACGATCGGCGCCGGTGCGACGACGGTGGTGTGTGGGGCGGCCGCGGGAGTGCTGGCATCCGGTGTCTTGGAGACGGTGGAATCACTCGATCCGCAGCCCGCCAGCACGAGGCTCGTCACGATCGCCATCCCCAGCGCAGCCCTTCGCACAACACCGAACCGTACCTGCGGTCCGCAACTTCCCAGGACCAGCGACGCGACTCTGCCGGGCGTGACGCCGCGCACGCTCTAGACTGCTCCTGACATGACTTCCCCTGAAGACGGCGCGACCGGCGCCGAAACCACCTTCGCTGACCTGCAGATTCACCCCTCGGTGCTGCAGGCCGTCACCGACGTCGGCTACGAGACCCCGTCGGCGATCCAGGCCGCCACCATCCCGGCGATACTGGCCGGCTCCGATGTCGTCGGGCTGGCCCAGACCGGCACCGGCAAAACGGCGGCTTTCGCCATCCCGATCCTGAGCAAGATCGACACCACAAGCAGGAACACCCAGGCTCTGGTGCTGGCCCCGACCAGGGAACTCGCGCTGCAGGTCGCCGAGGCCTTCGGCCGCTACGGCGCGCACCTGCCCGCCATCCAGGTGCTTCCGATCTACGGCGGTTCGTCGTACGGCCCGCAGCTGGCCGGCCTGCGCCGCGGCGCACAGGTCGTGGTCGGCACGCCCGGCCGGGTGATCGACCATCTGGAGAAGGGCAGCCTGGACCTGTCGCATCTGGACTACCTGGTGCTCGACGAGGCTGACGAGATGCTGCAGATGGGCTTCGCCGAGGATGTCGAGCGCATCCTGGCCGACACCCCCGAGTACAAGCAGGTCGCCCTGTTCTCGGCGACCATGCCGCCGGCGATCAAGAAGATCACCTCCAAGTACCTGCACGATCCGGTCGAGGTCACCGTCAAGGCGAAGACGCAGACCGCCGAGAACATCACCCAGCGCTACCTGCAGGTGTCCTACCCGCGCAAGATGGACGCGCTGACCCGGCTGCTGGAGGTCGAAGAGGGCGACGCGATGATCGTCTTCGTCCGCACCAAGCAGGCCACCGAAGAAGTCGCCGAGAAGCTGCGTGCGCGCGGATTCGCCGCGGCCGCCATCAACGGCGACATCCCGCAGACCCAGCGTGAGCGCACCATCGCCTCGCTCAAGAGCGGGTCCATCGACATCCTGGTGGCCACCGACGTGGCCGCCCGCGGCCTGGATGTCGAACGCATCAGCCACGTGGTCAACTACGACATCCCGCACGACCCGGAGTCGTATGTGCACCGCATCGGCCGTACCGGGCGCGCCGGGCGTTCGGGTAACGCCATGCTGTTCGTGACTCCGCGCGAGCGCCACCTGCTCAATTCGATCGAGCGGGTCACCCGGCAGAAGCTCGTCGAGATCCAGCTGCCCTCGGTGGACGATGTCAACGCGCAGCGTGTCGAGAAGTTCCGCGACTCGATCACCGACGCCCTCAACGGCGCGGGCATCGACCTGTTCCGCCGACTCATCGAGGACTACGCGCGCGATCACGACGTCCCGATGGCCGACATCGCGGCGGCGCTCGCGCTGTTGTCCCGTGACGGCGAAGCCTTCCTGATGACCGAGCCGCCGCCGGAGAAGCGCAAGGAGCGCACCGAGCGGGCGCCGCGCGAGGATGGGCCGGGGCGTAAGAAGCACAGCACCCGGACCGATCTGGCGACCTACCGCATCGCGGTGGGCAAACGGCACAAGGTGGCGCCCGGCGCGATCGTCGGGGCCATTGCCAACGAGGGCGGGCTGAACCGCAGCGATTTCGGCCACATCAACATCAAGGTCGACCATTCGCTGGTCGAGCTACCCGCCAAGCTGCCGCGTGAGGTCTACAAGAAACTGGAGAACACCCGTATCCAGGGTGTGCTGATCAACCTGCAGCCGGACCGCCCGCACAAGCCACGCCGCAAGGACTCGTGACGCTGCAATCCGGAATTGCCGATCAGGGTGGTCTGGAGTCGGTCACCACGGTCGACCGCATCGCGTCACTCACCGGTGTGCGGGCTTTGGCCGCGATCCTGGTGGTGCTCACCCATGCGGCCTACACCACCGGCAGGTACAACGACGGCTACGTCGGCTTGCTGCTGTCCCGCGCGGAGATCGGCGTGCCGATCTTCTTCGTGCTGTCGGGTTACCTGTTGTTCAAGCCCTGGGTGGATCGCGCCGCGGCGGGGGATCGGCCGCCGTCGGTACGTCGGTACGCTTGGCACCGGGTGCGCCGCATCATGCCCGCCTACGTCGTCACGGTGTTGGCGGCCTACGCCGTCTACCACTTCCGCGAGGCGGGACCCAATCCCGGCCACAACTGGATCGGCCTGCTGCGCAACCTGACCCTGACCCAGATCTACACCGACAACTACCTGTTCTCCTATCTGCATCAGGGGCTCACCCAGATGTGGAGCCTGGCGGTGGAGGCGGCGTTCTACGTGGCGCTTCCGGCGCTGGCATGGCTGCTGCTGGTGGTGTTGTGCCGACGGCGCTGGCGGCCCGGCCCGCTGCTTGCCGGGCTCTTCGGACTGGCGTTGATCAGCCCGGCGTGGCTGGCGTTGGTGCACACCACCCACGGACTGCCCGACGGTGCGCGGTTGTGGTTGCCGACCTATCTGGCCTGGTTCCTGGGCGGCATGCTGTTGGCGGTGTTGCAGGCGATGCGGGTCCGGGCTTATGCCGTGGTGTGCCTTCCGCTGGCGTTGGTCAGCTACCTCATCGCCTCCACGCCGATTGCCGGTGAGCCGACGACCTCGCCGACCAAGCTCGGTGAGGCCGTGGTCAAGACCATCTTTTATGCCGTCATCGCCACGTTGGTGGTGGCGCCGCTGGCCCTGGGCAATCGGGGCTGGTATTCCCGGCTGCTGGGCAGCAGGCCGATGGTGTTCCTCGGCGAGATCTCCTACGAGATCTTCCTCACCCACCTGGTCCTGATGGAAATCGTGATGGTTGAGATCCTGCAGCGCCCGGTATACACCGGCCCGATGTGGTGGCTGTTCTTCTGGACCATGGTGGTCACCATTCCGCTGGCCTGGCTGCTGCACCGGGTCACCCGCGTGCGGTAAGGATAGGTTATGCTGCCCTAAGTAATCCATCGGGATCGAGGGGGCTGCATTGTCCGAGCAGAAACCGTCCCGCGGCCTGTCCGGCGCGCTGGTCAAGCTGTGGCGTGGCGGCGACTACGAACTGACGGTGACCGGGCGGACCCAGATCACCCCCCATTACCTGCGCCTGCACTTCACCGCAGCCGAATTGCTGGCCGACCGTCCCGTCCATCCGACCATGTGGATCCGCGGGTGGTTTCCCGACGGTGCCAAATCGCATCAGCGCGGGTACACGTTGGTCAATCCGGACGCGGTGGCCGGCACCGTGGATATCGACTTCGCGCTGCACGACGGGCTGGCCACCCGGTGGGCCATCGAGGCGCAGCCCGGCGACGTGCTCGAGGTGACCGTGCTGGGCAGCGATTTCGTGTTGCCCGCCCCCGCGCCGCAGGGGTATGTCATCGTCGGCGATACCGCGTCGCTGCCCGCCATCAACTCGCTGCTGGCAGCGATCGGCGACGCGCCCGCCAAGGTGTTCCTGGAATCCGCTCACGAAGACGACCGTGAGCTGCCCGTGGCGCGGCCGGGTCCCATCTGGGTGGACCGCAAGAACGCGGGGGAGGCGCTCGTCGAGGCGGTGGCCGCGGCGGCGTTCGACGCCTCCGAGCATTTCGGTTGGGTCGCCTGCGACAACCGCACCACCCGCGCGGTGGCCAAGGTGCTGCGCGAGAACTACAAGATTCCGAAACGCTCACTCAAGGCGCGCGCCTACTGGGCCGCCTGACCCGGACCGTCGGGACCACGAAGCTCTCCAGCATGGCGCGCTCGTCGGCGGCGTCGCGGCCGGGAAAGAGCAATAGCGACACCAAAATCCGAATCACCCAGCGCGCCCGCAGCTCGGCGTCATCGCCGTCGCCGCCGAGGAAAGCGGTGACCAGAGCGAGGATCACCTCCGAGCGCTCGGCCATATCGCCACCGATCGGGCGCTGGGTGTTGGCGAACCACGATGCCAGGGCCGGGGTTTCGCGCACCCGGGCCAAGGCGGCGAGCATGCCGGTGACCAATCGTTCGTCCGGGTCGGTCAATCCGGTGAGCTGATCGGCGATCTCGGTGAACACCTGGTGGGTTTGCCGGTGCACGTAGGCCGTGTAGAGCACGTCGCGGTTCTCGAAGTAGCGGTAGAGCGTGGCCCGCGAGCAGCCGGCCGCCCTGGCGACGTCGTTCATGCCGACGGTCGCGGCATCCTGCCGGGTGAACAGGTCGTCGGCGGCGTCGAGGATGCGTTCGGCGGCGGCTTCGGTGCGCCGCTCGGCAAGCCAGTCCGGCATGGATTCAGCCTACTGTGAACGGTATGGACAGTGGTCGGCGCACGTAGCTGCCGCCGGCCCACACAATGGCTTCTTCGTCGACGCTGAATTCCGGTATGCGGGTGAGTAGTTCCTCCAGCGCCACCCGGGATTGCATGCGGGCCGCCGCGGCGCCCAGGCAATGGTGCGCGCCGTGGCTGAAGGTCAGGATGTTGCGCGGCCGGCGGGTGACGTTCAGCTCGGCAGCGTCCGGGCCGTACTGGCGTTCGTCCCGGTTGCCGGAGCCGTAGAGCAGCAACACCTTTCGTGCCGCGGGAATGGAGGTGTCGTCGATGGTGACGTCCCGCGTGGTGGTGCGGGCCAGGCCCTGCACCGGGGAGGTCAGGCGGAGCAGCTCGTCGACGGCGTCGTGGATCAGGGCGGGATCGGTTGCCAGCAGACGTCGTTGGTCGGGATTGCGGTGCAGTAGTTGCACGGAACCACCGAGCATGCCGGTGGTGGTGTCGTTGCCGCCGGTCACCATGGTGAAGGTGAAGGCCAGGATGGACAGCACCCCGGCGATATCGCCGTCGGCGCCGATGCCCGCGGCCACCAGGTGCGACACCGTGTCGTCCTGCGGTTCGGCGCGCCGCCGCTCGATGAGCGCGGTGAAGTACGCCGTCATCGAGCCGAGGGCGTCGCCCAGGGTTTCCAGCGCTCCGCCGATCCCGCCCTCGGTGGTGTTGGCGGCGACGATCGCCTCGGTCCAGCCGTCGAATTGGTCGCGGTCCTCGTCCGGAACGCCGAGGTAGTGCGCCACCACCATCGACGGCAGCGGTTTGAACAGCTCGGTGACGATGTCGCCGCCGCCGGTCGACCGCAGCCCCTCGATGCGATCGACGACGAATTGGCGAACCTTGGGCTCGACGGCTTCCACCTGGCGCGGGGTGAAGCCGCGCGACACCAGTTTGCGGAACTCGGTGTGCACTGGTGGATCCTGCATGACCATCGGCGGATTGTCCTGCAGGCCAATCAATTCCAGCTCACCGTAGTTGACGGTGAGTCCCTGTGCCGAGGAGAACGTCTGGTGGTCGCGCGCGGCGGCCCAGATGTCGGCATGCCGCGACAGCACCCAGTAGTCGTGCGCCGGATCGTCGGGGACCACGTGATGAACCGGGTCGTGGTCACGCAGCGCCGCGTACATCGGGAATGGGTCGGCCCAGGTGTCGGCACCGGCCAGCTGGAAGCGGGGAGCGTGAGACACCTGGATATTCATGTCTCATGTGTACGACAGCTAGCGGATAATGTCAATGGGTGTGTAGCTGGCAGTTGGGGAGCCTGCATGTGTGCGAGCTGTGACACGAGTCTGTGCTGTCTGAAAAGTTAACAACTTTCGACGCGGTTCGATATCACGTACCTTGCTCGATTTGCAGGAGATGGCGAGCTTTCTCACAGCGCACTGTACGTGCTAGCAGCGTTGTGGCTCATGGCAATTGCACCCGTCGATAGCTAGACATATCTTCTGTGAAGATCATTCGCTCGGCGTGCCTGTTGGCGTCCGTTTCAGCGGTGGTGGTGCTCGGCGCGGTGGCGTGCGGCACCAAAGACGCCACGAGCCCCACGACCGTCACTGTCACCTCGACGCCGACGCCGACGACCACGACGACGACTGCGGCTCCGGCGACGCACCACCAGTACAACTCTGGTGGCGGTGGGCAACCGCAGCAGACCGTCACCGAGACCCAGGCGCCCCAGACTGGGGTCCAGACCCAGGACCCACAGACCGTAACCAACACCGAAACAGCCACGCAGACTGAAACATCCGTCGCGACATCGATACAGACGTCGACGCAGACCGTAACGGTGGCGCCGACGCGCCCGTTCGGTGGAAACGGTTTCAACCGCAACGGCGGCTAGGGAGCGGTTTTGTTCTGATGGCGAGACAGCGGTAAGCGAACAACTTCCGATGGCGTTGCCGGTGTGCGCTGGTGGCGGGCCTCCTAGCTGAGGGCGGCAACCCCATGTGGGAGATAGGTCGCGATGTTGCGCCAGGCCCGCTCGACGTACTCCTGCTTTTCGCCGACCGGGGCGACATAGTGCAATGCCTCCGCCGCCTCGTCCTGGCCGCGCAGCCTAGCGATGATCCAGGCGGCGAGGTAGTGCGACGCAAGACACCCACCAGCGGTGGCAACGTTTCCGCTGGCGAAAAACGGTTGATTCAGTACGTCGACACCCGCAGCGACCACCCACGGCTTGGTCGTGAGATCGGTGCACGCCGGCACGCCGTGAAGGAGGCCTAGCTTGGCCAGCACAAGCGCCCCCGAGCATTGCGCGGCGATCAGCTGACGTTGCGGGTCAAGGCCTTTCAGGACGTCCATGATGGCCCGGTCCTCGACGACCTCGCGGGTCGCGATGCCGCTGCCGACGACGACCGCGTCGGCAGCGACCGCCTCCTCCAGGCTCGACATCTGCTCGATGACCACCCCGTTCATCGACCTGACCCGAGGAGAAGGGGTGGCGATGGTGACCCTCCAGTCCTCATCGGTGACCCGGTTGAGCAGGCCCAATGCGATCAGCGAGTCCAGTTCGTTGAAGCCCTCGAACGTCAGGATGGCGATGTGCATGACGAGATCCTCTTCTTGTGTGGAGGTGCCACCGTAAAACCGACGATCGATGACGGCCAAAGAATTGTCATGCATACACTGGCGCAGTGCCCACCGCCCGGTACAAGTCCATCGTCGACGCTTTCGCCGCTGACATCCGAACCGGAAACCTGCGCGCTGGAACGCAATTGCCCACCCACCGACACCTGGCCGCCGAGAAGGGTATCGCGGTGGCCACTGCCACGCGGGTGTACGCCGAGCTCGAGGCGATGGGGCTGGTCAGCTGTGAGAGGGGTCGCGGCACATTTGTCCGCGATCTGACGCTTCCTCCCGGTCACGGCATCGATCAGAAGGTTCTCGCCCCCAACGCCGTTGACCTGAACTTCAACTATCCGATCCTGCCCGATCAAGCTGACCTGTTGCGCCAGGCGCTGCAGGAACTGGCTGGATCCGGGGACCTGGTGTCGTTGATGCATTACCAGCCCCACGGTGGACGGGAACGAGACCGGGCCGCGGTGGCCACCCATCTGCTGGATCGGGGTCTCGACGTCTCACCGGATTGCGTCGCGATTGTCAACGGAGCGCAACACGGTCTGGCCGTCACCGCCCTGGCCTTTCTGCGACCAGGGGACGTGGTCGCCGTCGACGCCCTGACCTATCCCGGTTTCAAGGTGTTGGCCGAGGCTCTACGCCTCGAGTTGGCTCCTCTTCCAACGACATCGAATGGTCCAGACCTCGACGCGCTGCAGACGTTGTGCCGGCGCAGACCCGTGCGCGCGGTCTACTCGATGCCCACGCTGCACAACCCGCTGGGATGGGTCATCGACCATGACGCCCGCCACCAGTTGATCGCCATTGCCCGTACACACGGGCTGCTCGTCATCGAAGACGCCTCCTATGCCTACCTCGTCGACCAACCGCCGCCACCTCTGGCCGCGATCGCTCCCGACGTGACTGTGTACGTGTCCGGGTTATCGAAGAACGTTGCCACTGGACTGCGCGTCGGCTTCGTCAGCGCACCGCCGTCGCGGATGCGCGCCATCGAACGCATTATTCGCGCGACCGCATGGAACACACCGGCCATTACCGCCGCAATCGCCTCGTACTGGCTGCAGAACGGCACGGTCACCCGGCTCGAGACGCAGAAGCGGCGAGATGCGACCCTCAGGCAGACGCTCGCCAGGGAGTCGCTCGAACCCCTCGCCCAGCTGGCGCACCCCTGCTCGTACTTCACCTGGATACCGTTACCGCCAGGTGGCCGGGCAGATCGGATCGCGGCGGCACTGGAGCGCGTGCACATCTCGATCAGCACCGCCGAACCCTTCAGCACGACGATCGAAGCGCCACAAGCGCTCCGCTTGGCGCTGGGCTCCGCCAACCTGGATGCCCTTCCAGGCGCACTGACCACAGTTCGCCGACTCATCGAAACTGACATCCTTCACTAGCAGACTCGGTCGGGTCGCTCGGCACGGGGCACGTCCTGACGAACTTGCCACGCAAAGTGGTGCCTGCTGCTTAGGATTGGCCCATTCACGCGCGGCTGCGCGTAAGAGGGGAGCTTCGGTGACACATCGATTGGCGTTTGTCGCCCGGGTCCTGCCTGTCGCCTGCGCGGTTGGCATCGCCATGACCGCGGCAGCGCCCGCCGGCATGTCGCACGGCGACGACGGCCAGCCGTCGTATCCCTTCTCGTGCAACCAGAATTCGCTGACCGCGGATTTCGCCGCCCGTGATGGCCTTCCCCAAACGCAAGTCCCGGCCGCACGCTGGTACGAGACCGGTGCCGACGGGCACTACATCAATCAGGGCTGGGGGCCGGCGGCAGATGCCCTGCCGGCACCGGAGATCCCCACCGACGCGGGATGCGACGCCACCACGTGGAAGCGGGAACGCATCCTCGCCGTCGCGATGCGTTACATCAACGCCCCCGACAACCCGCTCGGATTGCAGTATCGCCATCACCACATTCCCGGCTGGAATCTCACCATGTCGACGTATGCGGGTGCACCAGAGGAGAATCCCGACGTGGATGCCTCCGATACGACGATCGAATGGGCCGCTGGACGTGGCCTGGACTGTTCGAATTTCACCGCTTGGGTCTACAACTACGGTTTGGGGATCAAGTTCAGCGGCGATGTGCACCAGCAATTCGCCGGCACAGCTGGTCCGATGGGGCAGGCAATCCCCCGAGAAGGTCCGTTCCAGCCCGGTGATCTGCTCTTCCTGCATCCTGACGGAAACCCGAACGAGGCTTCGCATGTCGTCATCTTCATGGACGACCAACACGTCATCGACAGCCGGGTGAATGCCCAGAACCTGGTCGGAATCCAGATCCGCAATCGCGAGGGTTGGTACCGGACCGCGGTTCTCAGTGCGTACCGGCCGATCGGTTAGTTCGGAGTCGCCACGGGGTGGGACGTCTGTGCCGTCACCAACGACTATCAGGAGCCTTCCGGGCTCGCTGCCGCTGCGCCGCGACCTCCCGGAACGACTGTGTTTCTCGACCTCACGACGTCGGGCTCTACCTGCGCGGCGTTCGTTCGGACAGCGTGCGAATGATCGCCGCGCGTGCTCTACGTTCTTCGGGGGTGGGTGTGAGGGGGTAGACGTGGATTGCGCCTGGCTGCTCGACCAGGGTGATCGGGTGCCTGCGGTGAGAAGCGGCTGTGGACGCGTAGCGGCGGACGTCGGGGTGGAGGATGTCGCGGTCGCCGATGTAGACGTCGGTGGGGGGCAGGCTGGCGGTGGAGGCGCGTATCGGACTGACTCTGGGATCTTGCGTCGACCACTCTCCCGCCCAGGCCAGGCCAGCTTCGATGAGACCCTCCCTGCTGAGCCAAGGGTCGCGGTGTTCGACCTCGGCTATCTCGGGATTGGTCAGTGACGCGTCGAGCCATGGGGAGATCAGGACGAGGCGATCGGGTTGGGGTAGGTGCGGGGGAAGTGTCTGGCTCAGACCCAGGGCGAGCCCCCCGCCTGCCGAGTCGCCCGCGACGGCAATGCTCGTTGACCGCGCAATCAGGGTCGTGTACAGCTCGTAGAGAAACGTGTAGGTATCTGCTGCGGTGTAGCGCGGCGCGAGCGGGTAGAGCGGAACTACAACTTTCGCACCGGCATCGGCGAGACCGCCGATGAACTTCCAGTGCGCGCCGGTGATGGGCGAGATGTACGCCCCGCCGTGCAGATACAACACCGTGGGTGAACTGTCGTCGCATCCTGCCGGGGTAACGGCGTAGGTGGTGAAACCGGCAATGCTGCGTCGGCTGACGTGGTGGCGTCGGGTCAGCGCCCGTGACGGGCTTGCCGGTTGTCGCGGCGCGTTCATTCGCCTCCGAGCGGCTTCCGCCGTTCGTAATCTGGGTCTGTACGCCAGGCGCACCACTGCCGCGGTCAGGTGCATCGTGGCGCTACTCACGACGTCACGTGTTTCCGGTCGGGAGGTGACGCGACGATCCCATCGTCCGCTGTGGCATGCCGTTGCGATGGTCCGCGTGACGAATCCGCGGGTTTCCAGCCTTGCCGAATTTCCTCTTCGAGCATGGTCGCCGATTCCTCGATGACGTGGCCGTGGAATGCGATTCGCTCAATCAACGGCCGCACCAGGCCGGGTGCCATGGCGATGGGCCGTAGTTTGCGCGGGGCGACGATCTGGGGTTCCCGGCGTTGTAAGCCGGTAAGGATGTCCTCGACCACTGTGTCGATGGAGGCGTATGTGAAGGCGCCCCGAAAGTCGCCCATCAGGTGACGTTTGGACGGCCGGCTGGACGCGGCGTCGGTCATCGGAGTTTTGAAGTAGGTGGGGTGAATGCTGGAGACGGTGACGTGCTGGTGGCGCAGTTCCAGACGAAACGAGTTGCATATCGCCCATACCGCCGCCTTGGAAGGGGGATAAGGCCCCATGAGCGGATTGTGCACGAACGCCGCCATGGACGACACGGCCGCGAGGTAGCCGTGGCTGGCCAGCACATAGGGTAGTGCGGCGCGAAACGTGCGCAGAACCCCCAGAACGTTGATGTCGAACCCTCGTTGCCAATCATCCGGGTCGGCGAGGTGCAGCGGTGTTCCCTCCACGGAGATTCCTGCCGCGGCGATCACCAAGTCGATGCGTCCGAACGTCTCGGCTGCGGTAGCAAAGGCCGTTTCGAGCTGTTCGAGATCGGTGACGTCGGCGCGGAGGCCGATGGCCCGTCGAGGGGCGCCGACAGAGATCGCGACCTGCTCGGCGAGGTCAGCGTCGAGATCGAGAAGGACCAGGTTGGCGCCGCGCTTGTGCAGTTCGCAGGCCATCGCTTGGCCCAGGCCTCCGGTCGCACCGGTGATGGCGACTGTCCGATCGGTGAAGTCGAGTTTGCTCATGACGCGGGTTGTCCTGTCGTCGGTGCGTATACCCGAAACTGCTCGAAAATCGATACGAGGAACGGCTTTTCGCTGTCCCACGCACTGGTGTGGCCGGATGTGCTTACTGTCACCCGTTCGACGCAGTTCGTGCAGCGGTCGTCCCCACGGTCCAAGCATGGTTTACACACCCAATCCTGTCTTGCTTCACGGCGACAGATTTCTTGTCTTTTGGCGACATTCCTCGATGCGTTCTGAGAGCTTGATCGCTTCTTGGGCCGTCGGTGTCAACGCGCTGAGGGCGTGCTCGCGTTCGCAATACGAGCGGCCAATGTGCGCCTCATGCGCGGAAATGCCGATACGCCATGGTGATTTCGCCGCGCGGTCTGCCTTCCGACGCGCGAGACGGTTTTCGGTACTCCCGGGCGCTGTTCTCGTCGAATTCGACGGCGGTGACGTTGCGCCCATTGCCCCTACCGTGGAAGATCGATTGCCGCAGGGTGATGCTTCGGAGCCGATGTGGCAGCACGATTCGGTTTCTCTGTGGTGCAATCGAATCTGGCGCGGCGCCGCGAGGGAGAATGTCGTCGCTCGAGAACCGGCAGAAGGGCGCGTGAGGTCCGGTACGTTTCACATCGGCCGAGCACCGCGCGGGTACACGACGTGATGTGTGTGAATCGCAACAAAGGGACATGATGGAACCGGATGAAGCGGACACCGCCACGGACGGGGCGGTGTCGAAAGACGAGACCGGGCCCGTCATCACGGCAACAGGGCTTACGCTGCGCGGGGAGCACGGCCCGCTCTACTCGGATGTCAACTTGCGGATCGGCCAGGGCTTTCACGTCGTACGGTTGCCCGGCGGCGCGGGCCAGCAGACATTGCTGCTGACCGTCGCCGGACGTATGAGGGCGACCCGTGGTGATCTCACCGTCATGGGTGACAGCCGGCCGCGGGCGATCCGCGGGCACTGTGCGATCGCGGCCTTCGATGCCGTCGACGAACTCGATGAGGCAGTGACCGTGCGCACGGTGTTGAGCGAGCAGCGACGCTGGCTCGCGCCGTTCTTCTCGCGGATGCACGACGACGGGTTCGACCAACTCGACAAAGTCTTCGGCGACATGCATCCGCCGGCCCCTGGCACGTTCATCGTCGAGTTGTCGGATCTGGAATTGTTTCTGCTGCGCATCACGCTCGCGGTCATGTCGAATCGACCGATCCTGGTAGTCGGCGACCTTGAGCAGGTGCGCGACAACGAACGCCGGTCGATCGCTGCCGCGCGGCTTGGCGAACTCGCCACCGGATGCACCGTCGTCCTCGGCGCCACCAATCTGCTCGGGCCCGATGCGCCGGACCACGAATTGCACGATCAGCGCGTGCTCACCGGAGGTGACTAACGATGTTGGCAGGGCTCGCATTTGGATCGGAGATCAAGCGCTTCGGCCGCAGTCGGATGACACGGGCGGCGATCGTGGTGCTGATGCTGCTCCCGCTGGTCTACGGGGCGCTCTACCTGTGGGCGTACTGGGACCCCTTCGGGCACGTCAACAAGATGCCGGTGGCGCTCGTCAACGCTGACCGCGGCGCGGAGGTCTCAGGCCAACACATCGACGCGGGCGACGAGATCGCCGGGAGTCTCACTGCCGACGGCAGCCTGGACTGGCACGTCGTGGACGAGGCGGAGGCCCGTGACGGGGTCGATCACGGCAGGTACTACTTCATGCTCGAGTTGCCGCCGGACTTCAGCGAGGCGATCGCCTCACCGGTGGCGGGTCAACCGAAACAGGCGAATCTAATCGCGGTGTACAACGACGCCAACAACTACATCTCGACGACTATCGGCCGCACCGCGATCGACCAGGTGCTCAACGCGGTGTCGACGCGAATCTCCGGGCAGGCCGTCAATCAGGTTCTCTCCGTTATTGTTTCGTCCGGTTCCGGGATCAAGCAGGCCGCCGACGGCGCAGCACAGCTGGCTGACGGCGCGAGCCAGCTCGCGGCAGGCCTCGATACCGCCCGCTCTGGCTCGGCGACGCTGGCCACCGGTGCGCGTGAACTGTCCGACGGCATCAACTCCGCCACCGAACCGCTACTCGCGGTCAGCAAGGCGGTCTCCGCCATCGGCGCCAACACCGACCAGTTGCAGGCGGGCGCGACCGCGCTCATAGCGGCCGACGACAAGATCGGCGGAATTGCCGCGGCCCAGGACACCGCCGCCGCCTCGTTGTCCGCGGTGATCGACCAGCTCGCCGCACGCCAGGATCCGTTGGCTAATGATCTGCGCGGCGTCCAGGACCAGCTCCGACAACACCAATTCACCCCCGACATCCGGCAACGCCTCACCGACGCCCGCGAGGCGGCGATCGCCTTGACCGCGGGGCTTCGCGGGCCGGGCGGTCCGCTCGGACCGGCCCTCGACCAAGTGGGAACAAGAGGCCGGGACTTGACCAACAAGCTCACCCAGCTTCGCAGCGGCGCCCAGCAGGTGGCCAACGGCGGCGCTCACTTGGCCAGCGGTACAGCCAGACTCGATGATGGTGCGCAGCGACTCAAGTCCGGTTCCGCGGAATTGGCGACCAAGCTCGCGGACGGCGCGAAGCAGCTGCCGGACTGGTCAGCCCGGCAAAAAGACGCGATCGCCAACACTATCGGCGGACCCGTTCACTTGGAGACGACCCACGAGAACGCCGCCCCGAACTTCGGTACGGGCATGGCGCCGTTCTTCCTCACGCTGGCGTTGTTCTTCGGATCGCTGGTGCTCTGGATGTGTTGCGGCCGTTGCAGAATCGGGCCATTGCGGCCGAGGTGCTCGCTCTGCGCGTCGTACTCGCCAGCTACCTGCCCGCCGTGCTGATCGGCGTATTCCAGGCCGTCATCCTCTACTGCGTGGTGCGCTTCGCTCTCGGCCTGCAGGCCGAGCATCCGGTGGGGATGCTGGCGTTCATGGTGCTGGTCTCCTGTGCGTTCGTTGCGGCCACCCAAGCGATCAACGCGTTGGTCTGCCCAGCGGTCGGGCGAGTGTTGATCATGGCCCTGCTGATGCTGCAACTCGTCAGCGCCGGCGGCATGTACCCGGTAGAGACCACCTCCAGGCCGTTCCAGATCATCCACAGCTATGACCCGATGACGTTCGGCGTCAACGGACTTCGACAGCTCATCATGGGCGGTATCGACGGTCGACTCTTGCAGGCCGTCATCGTTCTCGTCGGCATCTGGGGTGTCGCACTCGCATTGTCCGCACTGTCAGCGCGACGCAACCGGCAGTGGAGCCTCACCAGACTCCTGCCGTCCATCAAGATCTGATCGCTTACGCGGGTGGGCGCCGCCCAACCCGGTCATCCGAATCACACCGTCGTCGGGTGTCCGTCAGCTGCCTGTGCCAGTCAAGGTCGCGCAACCTCGGAAGTGGTGGCCGAGTAGGTGGTTTCTCCGACAACGTCAAAGGTTGCTTCCGTCAAGCCCGCTGCGACGACGTCGAGCCGAGCGGCGGTCATCTGCTGCAGAAGCGTCGGCAAGTCCATCGTCGACACGTGCACCCGCGTCACGGGCAGGGTGGTGTGGGTCTCGGCATACGCCTTCAGCGCGTGGAACGAGTTGTCCTGCGCGTCGAGGCCGAGCTCACGAAAATTCACGACGTAAACGTCGACACGGTCCTCATCCCGGCCGCAGCCGGCGACGACCGACAGCGCCACAACGATCCAGTTCGTGCGGGACTTTCCCGCGAACGCCTCGAGGACCGGACCCAGAACGATGTCCGATTGCAGCAGAGCGGTCCCCCGCCAGTCGTAGGTCAGGACAGGGCGGTCTTCGACCACAGCGATCACGTCGGTGTCCGGTTCGTCGATTCCGGCCTGCTCGGAAGCTGCCGTGTCGTCGAACCGGTCGGCCCCGCATTGATCGTTCAGCAAGGTGTGACGATCTGGCGCAGGGACCGTCCGGCGGCAAGTTCGTCCATCGCCTCGTTGAGATCACCGAGGCCGATGTGGCCGGAGACGAGGTGTTCCACAGGTAACCGTCCCCGACGCCAGAGTTCGATGAACACGGGGATGTCGCGGTCGGGCACCGCCGATCCGAGATAGCTGCCGACGAGACTGCGGCCCTGGGCGACCAGTTCGAGGGGCGACATGATCACCCTCGCATCGGGGTGCGGCAGGCCGACGGTGACGGTGATCCCGCCGGGAGCCGTCAGTGCAAGAGCGGTGTCGAGGGCTGACGGGTGACCGGCCGCTTCGATGACGACCCGCGCTTTCAGTCCGTCGGCAAGCGCCCGGTCGGGGGACATTGCGCGGTGCGCTCCGAGTGCGGTCGCAGAGGCGATCTTGTCCGGCACCGTGTCGACGGCGATGACCTCGACGTCGGCGACCGACAATGCGGTCAGTACAGCGGCCATGCCCACACCGCCCAACCCGACGACGACGACCCGATCCCCCGCGCGCGGGCGACCGCTGTTGATGACGGCGCCGCCGCCGGTGAGGACCGCGCACCCGAAGAGGGCGGCCACCTCGGCCGGTACGTCGTGGTCGACGGGGACCACCGATCGGCGGTCGACGACGGCGTGGGTGGCAAACGCCGACACCCCGAGGTGGTGGCGCACCGCGTGACCGGCTCGGCTGAGCCTGGTGCCGCCCGCCAGCAGTTCGCCGGCGCCGTTCGCGGCGCTGCCCGGTTCGCAAGGCGTGGGAACGTCCGACGCGCACGCTCCACAGGTGCCGCACCGCGGCAGGAAGGTCATCACCACTCGACGCCCGACATCGAGATCATGGACGTTTGCGCCGACCCGCTCGACGATGCCGGCGGCTTCGTGTCCGAGAAGCATCGGAACCGGCCGCGGCCGGTTCCCGTCGACGACGGAAAGGTCGGAGTGGCACAACCCCGCCGCCTCGACGCGGACCAGGATCTCTGTCGGCCCGGGAGCGGCGAGGTCGAGTTCGACCACGTGCAGGGGGCGCGACGCGGCGTAGGGACCAGCGGTACCGATCGCGTCGAGCACGGCACCTTTGATTGTCGTCATGTCCGGCCTCCTGCAGTGCACGCCATGAAATCGGTGACCACCTCCACGAACTCCGAGGGGACTTCCACCTGGGGCATATGCCCGGCGTCGGCGAACAGGTGCCCGGCCGCGGGCAGAACGCGAAGCGCGGCCTCGTAATGCGCGACGGGCAACACACCGTCGCGTGCGCCCCACACCACCAGCACCGGTAGGCCGCTCGTGCTCAGCTGCGACGTCAGTCGCCGACGCCATCCCGGGTACACCCCGATCCCGGGGGCGGCGATACTCAGCCCCGTTTGAAGAAACGTTCGCAGGTAGTCCGGCCGCCTTCCCACCAGCGCCTCGTGCGCAGCGACCGCCGGTGTCACGATGCGCTCCGGGTTCGGCGAAGATCAGCTGGTTTTTCGCCGCCAGCGCGGGTCGGATGCGGGAGCGGAAGTGGGTTCCTACGACAGGGAGCCGGCTCAGTGCGTGGAGCAGCATTGGCGTGAGATCGACGTTCTGCTTCCTCCCGAAGCCGGCGCTGTTGACGAGCACCAGTGCGCCCACCCGGTCCGGGTTGCGAGCCGCCATCGTCATCGCCCCGGCCCCGCCCAGCGAATTACCCATGATGGTCACGGGGTCGTCGGGGGTTCCGAGGCCCAAGGCGTCAAGGACTCCGGTGGCCGCGTCGGCCAGGTGCACCAGGCCGGGACGGCCCGGGAGGGCGTCGTTGAGGCCGAATCCCGGATGGTCCATCGCGACCACGAAGTGGTTGTCCGCCAACAGATCTTGGGCCGCCACCCAGTCCTCGAGACTGCGGCCGATGCCGTGCAGGAGCAGTACCGCCGGCGCGTGGGGGTCTCCGGCCAACCTGACCCGAATCCGTCCGAGACCCACTGTCAACAATGTGGTGTCACTCGCGGTAGCCGGTTCTGTCGAGCGTCGCGAAGGAACGACGTTGTCGGTCATGCCGTCTGCTCCGTCAAAGCTGCGGCACGCGCGATGTACGGCCGCAACTCGCGGTTCAGGTTCGCGCGCATCGTGTGGAAGCGGTCGGTGATGGCGTTCTGACGCATCCGCCACGGGTCGCGGTCGCCCTGGTTCGGGAACTGGCTGATCGCACGCTGGACGTAGCCGGACGACAGATCGAGCAGTGGACGCTTCTGCAGACCCGCGGGAGCCGCCGGCGCGATTGCCGAAATGCCCTTCTGATCCAAATGATTGAGCACTTTGCAGACCAGCTGTGCGGTCAGGTCCGACCGCAACGTCCACGAAGCGTTGATGTAGCCGGTCGCGGACGCCAGGTTGGGTACGCCGTCGAGCATGGTGCCGCGCCACACGAAATGCTCGTTGAGAACGACCGGTTGCCCGTCGACGCTGATGTCGAGTCCGCCGAGCGGCACCATGACCAATCCGGTCGCGGTGACGATGACGTCGGCCGGCACGACGCGTCCGCTCTTGAGCAAGATGCCCTCCGGGACGAAGCGTTCGATGTGATCGGTGACGACCGAGGCCTTCCCGGAGTTGATGGCCTTGAAGAAGTCGCCTCCGGGAGCGGCGCAGACGCGCTGGTCCCACGGGTTGTAGTGGGGGGTGAAGTGTTCCTCGACCAGGCTCTTGTCGTCGAGGATCGTGCGAACGCCGCCGAGCAGGAGTTCGCGCGCCTTCTCGGGCCATTTCATGCAGTAGGAGTACAACGCGACGCGAAGAAGGACGTTCTTGATACGAGCGATGCGGTGTACGAGGTCATCGGGAAGTTTGCCGCGTAGCCGTGCGGCGGTCTTGTCCCGGCTCGGTACGGGGCTGATCCAGGTGGGCGTGCGCTGCAGCATCGTGATGTGCTCGACCTCGGGCGCCAAGGTGGGGATGAGCGTGACCGCGGTCGCGCCGCTGCCGATGACAACCACTCGCTTATCGGTGCAGTCGAGCGATTCCGGCCAGAACTGAGGATGCACGACGGTGCCGGTGAAGTCGTCGACACCGGCGAAAGTGGGAGTGTAACCCTGGTCGTAGCGGTAGTAGCCCGAGCAGAGGAACACAAAGCCGGCGGTCATTTGCGTCACGCGGACCGCGCCGCCTTCGATCACCTCGACGGTGAGGCGCCAGCGCATGGTCGCGCTGTCCCAATCTGCCGCTGTGACCTTGTGCTGATAGCGGATGTGCTTGTCGATCCCGAAGTCGCGGGCGGCCTCGTTGATGTAGGCCCGAATGTCGTCGCCACCGGCCAGACGTGAGTCCCCCTTCCACGGTTTGAACCCGAAGCCGAAGGTGAAGATGTCAGAGTCGGATCGGATTCCGGGGTAGCGGAACAGGTCCCAGGTACCGCCCATCGCGGCGCGCCCCTCCAGAATCGCGTAGCACTTTCCGGGGCACTGCTGTTGCAGGCGGTATGCAGCATTGATGCCGGACAGTCCCGCGCCGATGACTATGACGTCCAGATCGTCCGTCGACGTAGCGGTCACGGGGGTGCTAATCATTTCCATGGTGCTAAGACTCTCAGCCGTCGCCCTCGAAGTCTCTCCCCGCAATGACACAGATTTGTCTTTTAGTGACAATCGTGCGGATGTTCTGGCACTGTGTTATCCGTGGCTTCGATACGGTCGAGCGGACTGCGGGGTTTCCGCTCCACGGTCGCCGAGCTTGGGGGCGACGCGGACCGTATCGCCCGCGATGCGGGGCTGCCCGTGGAGGCGCTGGACTCCGATGGGCTCTTCGTTGACGACGCCGCGATGAGTACTGCCTACGAGCTGGCCGCCCGCAACTTGGCCTGCCCAGACTTTGGTCTTCGCGTGGCTATGCGTCAGGACATCGGGTTGCTTGGGCCACTCGCCCTTGCCACACAGAATTCGGCAACCATGGGTGAGGCCATTGATGCCGCCGTGGCATATCTTTTCATCCACAGCAAAGGCATGCGTCTCAGCATGTGCGACGACCCCCTTGGTGAGGCAGGTGTCGCCGCGCTTCGACTCGAGCTTTCGGTACCGGGTTACTTCCCGACCCAGGGCACTGATACCGTCCTCGGATTTCTCCACCGCGCCGCGCACGCCGTCGTCGGCGGTCCCTACGGTCTGCGCAGCATCGAATTGCCCTACACGCCGGTCGCGCCGCTGGAAGTCTACGAGCGATTCTTCGGCGTGCCGGTGCACGCTGGCGGCACCCAAGCCCTTCTCAGGATGAGCGAGGACGCTCGAACACTGCCAGTTTTGGCTCCCGACCGAGAGATACGGCAGCTCGCCGTAGCCATGCTCCGTCGCCTCGCGCCTCCGAGTGAACCTCAGATCACCGGAATGGTCCGCGCGGCCATCGCCCAGTCGCTGGGCACCTCGGCTGTCGACATTCGCGCAATCGCCCGAGTGCTGGTCGTACATCCCCGCACGCTGCAGCGCCAACTAGCCGTTGAAGGAATAAGTTTCGGCGACATACTCGACGACGTGCGCCGCGCCCGGGCCGAACAACTGCTGACAACGACAGACATCCCTTTGGGTCAGGTCGCCGGTTTGGTGGGATTGGCCGAGCAAGCGTCATTGTCCCGGAATGCCCGCCGGTGGTGGAACACCACCCCCACCGCCGTACGCCGCGCCTCGAAGGCGGCTCGCCGCACATCAAGCAACGTCATCGACGGAATTCGATGACTCGTACCAAAGGGTCACCGCCTTGTCGGCGTGAATGCGCGATATCCCTGGCACGCTAGATTGCTATCCGGCAATGAACGGTTGTGGCGCAAGAAGTACTGCAACCGAGTTCACCGATTCAGCTGCTCCAGTCACCGTAGGTGGATGGTTCAGGTGGTGCGATCTATTGCTCAACCCCCTCTGGCCTCACCGCTGTTCGAGTTCACGAATCAATCTGTGCATCTCCGGATCTCGCGCCAAACGCCCGTCGATGACCGGATTGAGTAACCCGCGCAATGCCGACACTGGCGCCCAACGGCGCGGTGCCTGGATGCTGGGTGCACGCCGCTCGATTCCCCGTGCGACCGCCCGTGCGATGACCTCTGCCTGAACCGGGGTGTGCAGCGGTCCTGGGAAACCCCGCGCGACCAACTGGGTCGCCAGATCGTCGGCTCCGAAGGCGACGTCGGCGATCGGCGTCGCGACCCAACCGGGGTACAGGACTCCAGCACTCGCGCCGTGCGGCGCCAACTCGACCCGCAGAGACCTGCCGATCTGTTCGACGGCCGCCTTCGACGCCGCATAGGGAATGTTGACCGCGCCGTTGACGTAGGCATACGTCGAGGACGTCACCAGCACGTGGCCGCGGGCTTCCCGAATCGACGGGAGTGCTGCCCGCACGGTGTTCCACACGCCGAACAGATTCACCGCCAACACCCGTTCGAAGATGCCGTCCGGCGCGGTGCTCGCCGTGAATGCGACGTTCCCGCTGGAGATCCCAGCGTTGGCGATCACCACGTCTATTCCGCCGAAGCGGTCCCGCGCCGCGGCTACCACGGCGGCCATCGTGTCCTTATCAGTCACGTCGGCGCTCATCGCCAGCGTGCGGGGCGCACTCAGCCCCGCGGCCACCGAGTCCACGGCATCCTGGCTGAGATCCACCAGGACGACCCGGGCGCCGCGACGGTGCAGAGTCGTGGCCACTGCCGACCCGATGCCGCCCGCCGCGCCGGTGATCACGACCGTGGCGCCGTTGAGATCGATGCGATGCCGCGTCACGGCTGCCCCGCGATTCGCCGGAGCAGGAACGGTGCGCCACCCCGGGGGGTGGCCGGTATCCCGAAGGTGCGGCCGAGCAGCACGTCATACCCCAGCGGCCTGAGGTGGTCGGTGGCGTTGCGCCACGGCAAGCGGGCCGACGCCGGATACCGGACCACCAATGCGGGCCGGTCGTCGTACGGCGACACCTCGACGAACGCCGTCATCGGGATGGATTCCTGGATCTCGCCGTTGCGCCGCAGCAGGTTCACGCCGTCCAGAATGCCGTCGTGCGAGGATGATTGGAACGACTTGCCATACCAGTTCGGCATTCCGGTGAGGCGCAGCCAGGCGGGGCCGAGCAACGTCGCGCGGTGTCTTCCGGACAGCATCGCGATGTCGGGGTCGCGTGCGGCGCGGAAGGCCGCGGCGATGTCCGCCAGCGACGCGGTGCCGGCCAGGACGTCGTCGGTCACTGCGGTTCTCCGTTCATCGATGGGCTCCGTTCCGAGGAGTTCAGGTGCCGCGCGCGCCGGCGATACGCCGGCGCGCGACGGCGTCTGCGATGCGGGGTGCGTAACGATTCGCGAGGACGATGGCGCGAGTCCGTCGGCCCGGAACGATGGTGCGCCGCCCGGCCTGCACCCCGGCGAGGGTCTCGGCCGCGATCTGGTGGACCGACAGCTTCGGGATGGTGAGGGTGTGCGCCCGGTTCTCAGGGGTGCGGGTGGCATCGAGTGCATCCACCATCGGAGAGTCGAACTCGCCGGGGCACACCAACACGGTCCGGATGTGCTGCGGTTCCAGCTCGAACGACAGCGCACGGGTGAAACCCACCAGCGCATGCTTGCTCGAGCAGTACGCGGTGTAGCCAAACACGCCGGTGAGACCGGCCACCGACGCAACGTTGACCACGGTCCCGCCACTGGTGTGCAGGAGGGGAACCGCAGCGCGACACACGTTGACCGTCCCGTGCAGATTGATGTCCATCACGGTACGGAAGTCCTCGGGCCGTATACGCTCGAATCGACCCTCGATGAGGATCCCAGCCGAGTTGATGACGGTGTCGAGATGGCTGTACGTCCGGCCGAGGTCGGTGATCGCCCGCTCGACCGCATCGGCGTCGCGGATGTCGACGCTGAGCGTGCCGACCCGGGCGTCCGGAGTCTCGCGGCGCAGCACTCCCGCCGCGTCGTCCAGGCGCGACTGGTCCCTGGCCAGCAGCGTCACCACGCCACCGCGGGTGACGATTTGGCGGGCAATCTCCAGGCCAAGGCCAGATGATCCACCCGTGACGAGCGTGTGGGTCGTTGGTCCGAAACCACTCATGAGCGGATTCTTACGCGCGCCGGGACGTGGGTGAGCGCTTCTTCGGCCATCGCGGTGATGGTCAGACTCGGGTTGACCCCGACGTTGGCGGGGATCGTGGAGCCGTCTGTGATAAGTAGGTTCTGATAGCCGAAAACACGGTGATGCCGATCGACGACGCCGTGCTCGGGATCGGCCCCGATGACCGCACCGCCGAGGATGTGCGCGGTGGTCGGTGCTCCGGCAAGGGATTCCGTCGTCGAGGACTGGGCGTATCCGTCGAGGATACGTGCGGCGGTGGCTGCCACCGTGTTAGCAATGGGCAGGTAACTGCTGGGCGGGGGACCGTCGGCTATCGAGGACACCAGCCGGGAACTCAGGCGCGCCGGCCGCAGGCGCAACGACGAGTCGAGGCTCTGCATGACGGTGAAGATGACCGTGCGCCGGGACCATCCACGCACCCGAAATGGGTTGAGCCAACGGCCCGGATGACGCAGGATGCCGCCCACGAATTTCCACGGCCGCGCCCGCCCGCCGGTGAGCGGGCCGAAGATGAGCCCCACCAGGTCGCCGCCCACGCCGTAGGTGTTGTTTGTGAAGTGCGTGTGCTCGTCGGGGTGGACGCTGGAGGTGATGGCAATTTCGGCGCGCACGTCAGCGGTGCGCCGGCCCGCGGTCGCGGCGACGATGGCCTCGCTGTTGGTGCGCACGGTATCGCCGACGCGGGGCGACAGCGCGGGCAGCGAGCCGGACCGCTTGAGCGCGTGCAGCAGCTTCGTCGTCCCCAGCGCCCCGCCGGCGAACACCACGCCGTCGGCGACGTGCCGGTAAGTGTCCCGGCGCAGCCAGCGTCCCGTACGGACGCTGGTGACGACGTAGCCCTGCGATCCGTCAGCTGCGCCGACGGGGCGGACATCGGTCACGGTCCGCTCGGCATGGATGCGGGCACCGAGACCCCGAGCGAGGTGGAGGTAGTTCTTGGTGAGGGTGTTCTTGGCGTTGTGCCGGCAGCCCAACATGCACTGTCCGCAGCGGATGCATCCCGCCCGGTCGGGACCCTTGCCACCGAAGTACGGATCGGGAACGACGGTGCCCGGTGTTCCCAGGAACACGCCGACTTCGGTCGGGTGGTAGTCCTCGGCGACGCCGAGTTCCGCGGCGACAGCTCGCATCATCTGCTCGCTGGGTCCCTCCGAGGTGCAGGTGACCGCGCCGAGCATCTGCTGAGCGGTCGCGAAGTGCGGTGCCAACTCGCTGCGCCAATCGGCCAGCTCACCCCACTGTGGGTGCCGGTAGAACTCGTCGGAATGCGGTATGTAAAGGGTGTTGCCATATACCAGTGACCCGCCGCCGACCCCGACGCCGCTGAGCACCGAGACGTGCCGGAACAGGGTGAGCGCCAGGATTCCCTTCATCCCGAACTTGGGGGCCCACAGTAACTTGGTGATGTCGTAGGACGAGCGGGCGAAGTCGGAGTCGGCGAAGTCGCGGCCCTGCTCGAGGACGTCCACGCGGTAGCCTTTCTCGGCCAGCCGCAGGGCGGCGACACTGCCGCCGAAGCCGGATCCGACGACAATCCAGCTGTGGTTCTCCGATGCTCGCGGCGCCAACGTCGAGGCCTTTCGTTCGGGCAGATTCGTGCAGGTGGGCTCGGTTGCCTCGACAGTAGGTGGCCCGGTCGCGTCGATACAGGTGTGCAGCGGCCCAAAAGTTACTAGATTCGGCGATGACATGGTGGTGTGGGACATGGCCCGGACGGCAGCGGGCGCTCAGGTCATGGTCGACCTGGCCCGCGATCACGGGGTGTCCGCCGACGTGGCTCTTCGGGATACCGGACTGACGGCGGCTCTGCTGTCTGATCCCCGAACCCAGATCACCGCCCGCCAGGAGTTCTCGGTCGTCACCAATATCGTTGCAGCGCTGGGTAGCCCGGAGGGGCTCGGAGTAGAGGCGGGGTTGCGATTCGATCTACCTTCCTACGGGGCGTTCGCATTCGCCGTGATGAGCAGCACCACCGTTCGCTCAGCGGTCGACCTGGTGCTCAGCTCCCTGAGCCTGACCTTCGCCTTCAGTACCGTCAGCCCGCGGTCCGGGCCGCTGGAGACCCGTTTTGTCTTCGGCGCGACCGATATTCCCGCACCGCTGCGCCGCTTCGTCGTCGAGCGCGACATCGCGGGTGTGCGCTGCCTGCAGCGCGAGATCTTCCCCGACCCGCCGCCGCTGGCCGTCCAGTTCGGCTTCCCCGCGCCCCGCTCCATCAGCCGGTATCAGGAGGCATTCGGCGTGCGTCCGGTGTTCGACGCACCCGAGTCGGCCATCATTACCGACAACGACCTGCTCGACCTGCCCCTACCGCCGGCGAATCAGCGCATCCAGCAGCTGGCCATGGCGCAGTGCGATGCGCTGCTCAATCACCGTCAGACCCGGATCGGGGTGAGCCGTCAGGTGCGGGACTTGTTGGCCGCCTCCGTGGCTGACCCGCCGGACGCCCGTGCGGTGGCCGTCCGCCTCAACATCAGCGACCGGACGCTGCGGCAGCGGCTGTCAGCGGAGGGCACGACGTTCCGTGCGCTTCTAGAGGAGATTCGCGAGGGATTCGCGGAGGCGTTCCTGGCCAACGGGTTACCGGTAGCCGAGGTATCACGTCGGCTCGGCTATCAGGAGGTATCGAGTTTCTCGCAAGCCTTCCGGCGGTGGAAAGGGATTAGTCCCCGGACGTATCGCGCCCTGACGCTATCGGCCAGACCGTCTTCGAACGGGAAGTCGAACGCACACAACGTGTTCAGCGCGTGAGCGATCATCGGCCGCGCCGAGGACGCCGGCCTGCATGCGTGGCGAAACGGCCTTGACATGTAGGCGCGCTCCGCGGCGCTTGTGGTTGACCGCCGGACGCTCATCGAACAGGCCCTAGCATCCTTGGCCCGACCGACGCATCTCCGAGCGTGATGTGCTGTCCCGGCGGGTGGGCGTCGATGATCTGTCCGGCCCGTGCGGCGAGGTGGCGCAGCCAGATGTGGGCAGGATCGCGCTCGTTGATGGGATGCCACCACAGTGATTCGACGAGGTAGCCCAGTTCGAATGGTGTTTCCATGACAGCGATGTCGTGTCTGGCTGCTTCGAGTTGCGCGACTCGCAGAGGCATCAGGCCGATGCGATCCGTTCCCGTGATGAGGTGGGGCACCGCTAGGAAGTCCTCGGTGGTGATGGCGGCGCGGATGGTTACGCCCTCCGCGAGTAGCTTCGGCATCGGCGACTGCATGGACGTGGGGTGAGCATACGCAACCACCCAAGGCCGGCGACTGAGCGTGTCCTTGGTCAAGGGCTGGTCGGCAGTTTCGCGGGCCACCACACACGCCAGGCGATCGCGATAGAGCTGCAGGGTCGGCATGTTGGCCAGCATGCCTTGGGGCAGCACGATGGCGTCTATGGTGCGGAGGTGCTCAGATGCGGCATTGATGTAGTGGGGGTTGCTGTGATGGAACGTGACGCGCACGTTGGGGGCTTCCTCGGCGAGCAGGTCGGCCAGCACTCTGCCGAAGACCGGCATGTGGCAGTCAGCCACGACGATGGTGAATTCGTGGTCGGAGTGGGCGGGGTCGAAGGTCGGGCGGGTCTGCAGGACGCGGTCCGTCGCAGCCAACGCCTGGCCGGTCTGTTCGACAAGACGCTCGCCCAACGCGGTGAGTTCGTAGGCGTTGCCCACGCGGCTGAGTAGTTCATCGTCGAAGTGCCTGCGGAGCCGGGCCAGTGAGGCGCTCAGCGACGGTTGGCTCAGACCGAGCCGCTGGGCGGCCCGGGTCACGCTGCGTTCCTGCAGCAGCGCGTCGAGCGCGACGACAGGTTCAAGTCGATGGCCACCGGTAGCCCCCTTTAGGTATCAGCTTCATCTATACCGCTCATCGGCAATCTCGTCTTCCCCGATGGCTGTGCTCGGCGCAAAGTTGTTGGTGACGGTTCGGTCTGCTCGGTTACTCATGGACCATCCGTCGCCCCCATCGGCAGAGGTGGGCTGCACACGACCGCCCCAGGAGGTACGACATGTCATTGCGCGTCTTGATCGCCGGTGGCGGAATCGGTGGACTGTGCCTGGCGCAAGGACTGCGCAAGGCAGGTGTGGATTGCGCGGTGTTCGAGAGTGCCCCTGGCATCGTGCAAGCCGGGTACCGGCTGCACATGAACGCCACTGGAGGTGCAGCGTTGCGAGAGTGCCTGCCAGACAACCTGTATGAACTCTACGTACAGACCTCTCGGACCAACCCGCGGCGCGAGTTGATGGTGCAACTCGACGATCAGGGCCGCGAATTGGGCACCCGCCCCCACATCGGGCCACCCAATGACCCGCAACGCCCGCACACGGCGGTCAACCGCCGCACGCTGCGTCAGATTCTGGCGGTCGGACTGGACGGCATCCTGTACTACGGGCGTACCGTCACCGGGTTCGACGCCGACGACCACGGGGTACGGGTGACGTTTGCCGACGGAACCGCCGCCGTCGGCGACGTGCTGGTTGCCGCCGACGGCATCAACTCCGCGATCCGCCGTCAACTGTTCCCTGATGTGGAGCTCATCGACACGGGAATGCGCGGCATGGCCGGGCGGGCGCCCCTCACCGAGGACCTGATCGCCAAGCTGCCAGAGGCGTTGTTCGACGGCTTCGCCGGTGCCCATGGCCCGGACGGTATTCGGTTCGCCTACGGCGCCTATCAACCGCGCCGTCCCGTCGCGGAGGCGGTCGCAGAGCTCGCGCCCGGTGCCGATATCGATCCCGTCGGGCCCTACATGATGGTGAACCTCGGTTTCGACCCAGGCAGCCCGCTGCTGTCCGACGGCTTCGACTTGCGGACGGCCAGCTCCGAACAGCTCTACTCCGTTATGCGGGCCGCGGTGCGCGGGTGGCATCCGGGCTTGGTGGAACTCGTCGAAAACGTCGAGGTCTCCACGCTGTTCAGTTCGTGGGTGCGCCGGCTGGACCCGATCGACCCCTGGCCCACGAGCAGGGTCACGCTGCTCGGTGACGCGATCCACGCCATGCCCCCCAGCTTCGGTGCAGGCGCCAACAGCGCACTGCGGGACGCGGCCGCGCTGACCGCCGTACTGGCGCGCATCGCCGCGGGGGAGACCGGCGTGCTCGACGGCATCGCGGTCTATGAAGCCGACATGCGTGCGGCGGTCTTCCCCATCCTGCGCGCCTCCGCAGACCCGCGTGCCTCTCAGCCCGACTTCCGGCCGGCGGAACTGTACGCCGGGCGGCACTGACCAGCCGACCCTCCAGCACCTCTCGTCGACCAAAGGAGACATGCCATGGCTTACACCGACGACATCGAATTCGACGTGCACGGCGTCACCCTGCGCGGCCGTCTGGCGCGACCCGCCGGTGACCCAGCTCCCGTCGTCATCCTGCAGTCCGGTCTGGGCGGGCCCGCGGAGTCCAGTTACGACCTCGCCCCCGCCTTCACCGATGCCGGGCTCGCGGTCCTGATGTATGACCACCGATGCACCGGCTACAGCGACGGTGAGCCCCGACAGTTGTTCGATCCGTGGCAGCAGTGCCGCGACTTGCGCGACATCATCACGCACCTGACGCTGCGCGGCGATGTTGACGGCGACCGGATCGGATTGTGGGGCGTCAGCATCGGCGGCGCCAACGCGATGTTCACCGCGGCCACCGACCGCAGGGTCGCAGCGGTAGCCGCGATGATCCCCCCGGTCAGCGGGTGGAGCGCGCGTGACCTCCAACCCGCAGACACTCTCGCCGAACTCGAAGCCCTCATCCCCGCCGACCGGCAAGCTCAACTGCGAGGAGAACCCGCCGCGACGATTCGCCTACACGGTGTGCCCGGGCCGGGTGACCCCGTGATGTTCAGCGATCACGAAGGAATCGAGTTCGTTCAGAACAAGATTCGCGACCTCCCCAGCTTTCGCAACGAAATCACCATCTCCACACTGGACCACCTGTTCGAGATGGAGGTCCGCGCGTACGCCGAACGGATCACCCAACCACTGTTGATGATCCTCGCCTCCGCGGACACTGTCGCCCCCGTCGAGGAGGCACGTGAAATGTTCAGTCGCGTCCCCGAACCGAAGCAACTCGTCGAGTATCCCGGCCAGCACTACGAGATCCTGTCCAACCACTTCCCGGCCATCATCGCGCAGTCGGCTACCTGGCTCGCGGAGATCTTGCACGCCTCACCTCGTAAACCGTGACGGTCGTAGGGGCTCGGCCGACTTCGCCGCATCCTCACGCCCTTCACACGCCCGCACTCCCGTGCGAGAGAGACGTGTGAATCAGGCTGTCCACCCTCGGTGTCGGGATCTAACAGGCCCATCTACCCGACTTCGACGCGACCGTCGGAACATCAAGGCTGCTGATGGCTTGTATCGACAGTGGTTGGACGTGCGTGTTCCACTGTTCGAGAAGCTGGCGTCGTGAGGTGAGAGATTCCGTTTACTTACTAGGAGGGCTCGCGCGAGACTTTCCGGCGCCACGTGTTAGCTCTCCGTCCTACGAGGACGACTTCGTCAGCATGCTGAAACTGGTAGGTGATGATCACCTCCTATGGGCTCGGACTATCCGCACGTCGAACGTCCGTCCGATCCGGTGCCCTACAGATCAAGGATCTGGAGAACCTCGCCTATATGCCCGGGCAGTGCCTTAAAGTCGTGCGGAAAAACGGGATGGCGTAGCGGCACCGACGATCGCGGAGGTGCGGTCGATGGCTTCCTGTAATCCTTTCAGCTGTTCTATCTAATGGCCGCGCGCATGAACCGGGTGGATATCACGATTTCGAATCGCGCTCATTGATGTCGGATCACAGAATGCGCGTATCGCGCGGTAACTCGTTCCGGTGCAAACACTTTCAACGCCTGACGGAGAACGAGAGGTGCCGGCGACTGTTGGCTCCGGTTGAATCTCAAGCAGGCGGCGTTATTCGACCTGCACAGTTACGTTGCGAGGGTGGAACTCACATCCTCCCAATCTGGTCATACGGTGCATCACAACGTGCTCGGGTGTGAACCGGCTATGTCATGGACAGCCGTCATGGCCGTGCCCACAAGTTGCGCAAGATCGGCAGGGTGTTCTTGTTGTGCCCACGTGTCTCGGGCTGCTATGAAGCAGGCCAGTGCCGCGCCGGCGAGTGCCCTCGATTGCAGCTGTTGGGATGCGCCATTCGGTCTGGCCGTCAGGCCTTCTGTCAACGCGTCGAGCCATGAGTTCGGTCCATCGTAGATGCCCGTCAACGCCCTGTCGTTGACCACCATCTTCGTCAGCGCTCGACATCGCGAATCGGTATTCATCTGCGAAGCCACGGCTGCGAGCACGTGATGCAACGACGTCCACGGCGGTTCGTCCGACGGGCGCTGAGCCAGGGCTGCTTGAAGGATTCCACGCGCCGCATCAAACTCCTGCCGCAGGACATCCTCCTTGCCGGCGAAGTATCGGAAGAACGTGCGACGGGAAGTCCCTGCGGCCCGCGCGATGTCGTCAACCGTGGTGGCTTCGACGCCCTGGCTGATGAACAGATCGACAGCTACGTCCCGCAGTTCCTTCCGTAGCAACGTCCGGGTTCGCTCGCGAATGTCGACAGCTTCGGGCATGCCGTGATGGTACACGATGCCGCTATTGGCACCATGTGCCACATATGGCGTACAGTGTCGATCGTGGAGACATGGCCCCGCGGCAGCAGGGTCGCATCCGTGGATGCCATCACCGCACCAAGAAACGCTCACATCAGAGAAGGGACAAGCCCGTGTCACGGATTTACGCCATTACTGGAGCCTCGTCGGGGATCGGTAAGGCGACTGCCGAACTCATCCGCTCGCAGGGTCACCGAGTCGTGTCTATTGACATCGCCGCCGATGCCGACGTGCGCGTTGACCTGACGTCGGAAACGCAGACCGCCTCCCTCGCTGAGAGGCTCGGTGAGCTCACCGGCGGACGGCTCGACGGCTTCATTGCGTGCGCGGGCGGCGGCACCGAGGCGGCGCTGCAGATCCGGCTCAACTACTTCGGAGCGAAACGTTCCGTCGAGGCCGCGCACCCGCTGCTGCTGAACGGGACGGATCCGCGGGTGGTCGTCATCGCATCCGCGGCGTCGATCAATCCCAACAAACCCGCAGTTGTAGAAGCGTGCCTGGACGACGATGAGGAGGGCGCCATCGACTTGGCTCAGGATCTGCCGTTCGGGATGGCCTACTCGTCAGCTAAACGCGCACTCGTGAGGTGGGTGCGTCGCATCGCGCCGTCGCCGGAGTGGGCAGGCGCTGGGATCGCCGTGAACGCCATCTGCCCCGGCACGTTCGTCACGCCACTGACCTCACCTCTCCTCGTTGACCCGGACGCGATGGCGTATCTGGAACGACAGACACCCATGCCTTATCACGGCATCGGCCAGCCGGAAGAGATCGCCCCGACGATCGCATTTCTCGGATCTGCAGAATGCCAGGTCCTGACCGGACAGGTGATCTACGTTGATGGCGGGACCGATACCGTGGTCCGCGGCGACGACATTTGGTCGAAGAACGACCAGTTCGCCTGATGCGCCTACAGCTGTCCGCGCAGTCTCGGAGAGGCTTCCTCAAGGAGGGACCTAGCACCTCACGGCCCCTGATCGGCAGGCAGGGGGTCGACGGTCGCGCTACGTCGGCGGTGGTAGCACCTTCTGGGCATCGTGTGCTCAGTCGCGCCGAAACGCGGTATCCACCACTTCGCGGTCGGCAGACGGGGTCTCACCGGTGAAATCGAGGACGACCTCGTCGAACGCGCCACCGGTGAACGGGAATGGAGAGGTGAACGCCGCCGACACGGAATGGGTCACCGCCCGGCCCGCCGACACCGTTTGCATGATGTCCAGTCCCGTCATGCGCAACCCGGCGGCGGTACCGACGACTTCCTCGTCGACCACCAGCGTGACATCGCCGACCATGTCCAGGGTGCCCTCGACCGCGCCGGTGCGGGCATAACGCACCTCGAAGGCATGCTGGCCCAAGGGAATCGGCCCAGTCGAGGTGACGGTCTGTTCCTGCCCCGCGGCACTGCACACGTAGTGCAGGTGCCCACCGGCCAGGTACAGCGCCTGGCCGCCCGCCCGGCTGCCCTCGGAGAACAACACTCCCTCGGCGCCCGGGCGCTCCAGCGACACCGTCGCCCGCAGCCGGAATGATCGGCCGCGCACCAGCCCCCGGAACGCGGTGCGCCGGGCCGGGGTGCCCGGATAGAAGACCGCGCGCGGCACCGGCTCGCCGATGTTGGCGGCGGCCCGCTGGACGATCTCCTGCACGCTCAGATCGGCCAGCGGATAGGCGCGGTATTTCTCGGCCAGTTCGTGCCACAGCGCCTGCAGGGTGGCCAGCTTGTCCGGGTGTTCGGCGGAGAGGTCGTGGATCTGGCTGCGGTCGGCCTCGATGTGGAACAGTTCCCAGCGGTCCCGGTCGAACGCGGCCCAGCCACGCGGACCGACCGCCGTCGGCGGATGCACCGTATTGGCGAACCAGCCCTCATGCCAGATCCCGCGGGTGCCCAGCATCGAGTAGAACTGGGTGTGCTTCGGTGCGGGGCCGGCCGGGTCGGCAAGTGCGGCTGCGAAACTCGTGCCCTCCAGGGGCCGCTGGGCGATACCGTTGACCGTCGTGATGTCGCCGATGCCGAGCAGCTCGTACACCGTCGGGGTGACGTCGCTGACGTGCGCGTAATGGTCACGGACGGCGCCGCGGCCGGGCAGTCCGGCCGGCCAGGAGATGATGCACGGGTCGGCGATCCCGCCCTCGTGCGAGGCGTACCGCTTGAACAGTTTGTAGGGCGTGTTGAACGCCATGGCCCAGCCGTTCGAGTAGTTCATCGCCGTGCCGGGCCCGCCGAGTTCACCGAACCGGCGCAGACCATCCTCGGTGGTGTTGGAGCCGCCCATCATGGGCACCGTTTCGTCGAGGTTGCCGTTGGGTCCGCCCTCGCCGCTGGCCCCGTTGTCGGACATCACGACCACGATCGTGTTGTCGAGTTGCCCGGTCTGCTCCAGATGGTCCAGGATCCGGCCGATCTGGGCGTCGGTGTAGGACAGGAATCCGGCGAACACCTCGGCCATCCGGCACGACACCCGTTTGTCGTCCTCGGACAACGAATCCCACGGCCGGACATTCTCGTTGGCAGGCCAGGGGATCCCGTCCGGACTGGTGGCGTCGGCATACGGATTCATCGGGGAGAGTTCGGTGTCCGGCGGCAGCAGGCCGAGCGCTTTCTGGTTGGCCAGCGCCGTCTCGCGATAGCGTTCGTACCCCATGTCGAAAACGCCCTGGTATCGGTCCGCCCATTCGGTGGACACCTGGTGCGGGGAATGTCCGGCGCCTGGGCACAGGTACATGAACCACGGTTTGTCCGGTGCCGTGGCACGGTGATCCCGCAGGAAGCCGATGGCGTTGTCGGCCAAGTCTTTCGACAGGTGGTAGCCCTGCTCGGGGCTGGCCGGCGGATCGATCGGGTCGTTGTCCCGGACCAGATTCGGATACCACTGGTCGGTCATCCCGTCGAGGAACCCGTAGAACCTGTCGAATCCGCGGCGCAGCGGCCAGTACCGTCGTGAACCTGCGGCGTGGCAGTCCTCGATCGGTGCCAGATGCCATTTGCCGACGGCGTAGGTCGACCATCCGCGTTCGGAGAGCACCTCGGACAGCAATGCGGTCTCGGCGGGGATCCGGCCGTGGTGACCGGGAAAACCGTCGGCCATGTTGAGCACCGATGCCACCCCGACACTGGTCGGATTGCGGCCGGTCAGCAACGCGGCGCGGGTCGGGGAACACAATGCGGTGGTGTGGAATTGGGTCAGCCGCAGCCCGCGGTCGGCGATCCTGGCGAGATTGGGCATCTGCACCAGGCCGCCATAACAGTCCCAGGTGGCGATACCGGTGTCATCCCACAGCAGGTACAGCACATTGGGTGCACCCGGCGGTGCCGCGGGCTCGCGGAATGCCGCCCAGTCCGGGGTGGACTCCCGGATATCGGCGGCCACCACACCCTCGAAGCTGCGCTCGGAAGACATGCTCAGATCCCCGCGCCGGGGTTGAGGATACCGGCCGGATCCAGTGCAGCCTTGATTCGTCGGTTCAATTCCAAAGCCTCCGGCCCGATCTGGCCGGCCAGCCACGGCCGTTTGAGTCGGCCCACCCCATGCTCACCGGTGATGGTGCCGCCCAGCGACACGGCCAGATCCATGATCTCGCCGAACGCGAGGTCGGCTCGGCGCGCCATGTCGGCGTCGGCGGGATCGAACACGATCAGCGGATGGGTGTTGCCGTCACCGGCGTGCGCGATCACCGAGATCATCACCTGGCGGTGCGCTGCGATCTTCTCGATCCCCGCCACCAGGTCGGCCAGCGCGGGCAGCGGCACTCCGACATCCTCCAGCAGCAGGGTGCCCTTGGCCTCCACCGCGGGGATCGCATAGCGGCGGGCTGCGACGAACGCCTCACCCTCTTGCGGATCGGACGTCGAAAAGACCTCGGTGGCACCGCTATCGGCGAACACCTGCGCCATGAACTCGGCGTCCTCGGCTCCGGCGGGCCCCCGTTCGTCGGAGGCGGCCACCATCATCGCTGCGGCGTTGCGGTCCAACCCCATCTTCAGTTTGTCCTCGACCGCGTTGATCGCGACGGCGTCCATGAACTCCAGCATCGACGGGCGGATCTTTCCGGTGATGGTCACCACCGCTTCGGCCGCCGCCGCCACGGAGTCGAACGACGCCACCACCGTGCACGGACCATGCTGGGCGGGAAGGAGTTTCAACGTCACCTCGGTGACGACGCCCAGCGTGCCCTCGCTGCCCACGAAAAGTTTGGTCAAACTGAGCCCGGCGACATCCTTCAGTCGGGGACCGCCGAGGCGCACGGCGGTGCCGTCGGCCAGCACCACCTGTAGACCCAGCACGTAGTCGGTGGTCACGCCGTACTTCACGCAGCACAGGCCACCGGCGTTGGTGGCGATGTTGCCACCGATGCTGCAGATCTCGAACGACGACGGGTCCGGCGGGTACCACAACCCGTGCGCGGCGACAGCCCTCTTCACCTCCGCGTTGAGCAGTCCGGGCTGCACGACGGCGGTGCGGGTGGCCGTGTCGACCGTGATATCGCGCATCCGCTCGGTGGACAGCACGATGCCACCGTCCACGGCGGTCGCCCCGCCGGACAGGCCCGTCCCGGCGCCGCGGGGCACCACCGCGATCCCGTGCCCGCTGGCCCAGCGCAACACGGTCTGCACCTCTTCGGTGCGGGTGGGCCGCACCACCGCCAACGCGGTCCCCGCATCGGGGTCGGCGGCGCGGTCCTGCCGGTAGGAGGCGACGATATCGGGATCGGTGACCACGGTGCCCTCGGGCAGTGCCGTGATCAGGCTGTCCAGCGTGGAGCTCACCGGGCCAGTGTATGGCCGGCGTCACCACCCGAAGACCTATTGCGGGCGCCGCCTACGTCGCCGCCAGAGTTCGGCGAGTTCGTCGCGGCTGGACGTTCCGGTCTTGTGCATGGCCCGGTAGACATGTCCCTCGACCGTGCGGGCGGACAGGTGCAGCCGTTCGGCAATCTCCTTGTTGAGCAGCTCGGCCGCGACGAGCGCGACCACCTCGCACTCGCGCTCGGTCAGCGGCAACGGCTCGGCCGCCTGTTCCAGGGCCGGTGTGATCACCCCGGTGTGTTCGGCCAGCGCCTCGGCTCGCACCGAGCAGTTAAGCGCCGACCCGCGGCGGCCGCGGCTCCGGTGGCAGATGGCGGCGTGGGCGGCCGCGTCCACTGCCGCGGCCAGGTCGCCCATCGCTTCGAAATCTTCTGACAAGGAAGCCAATTCATGGGCGTCTTCGTCGCGTAACGCGGCGGCGAACCGCGCCGCCAGCCCACATCGGGGGCCCTCGGTCAGCCCGGCCAGCTCGGTGAGCCGGTCGGCGTGCTCGTGGGTACCGAACTGGGTGGCCACCTGCAGGCACATGACCTCGGCGGCGAACTGGCCGTTGGCCGCCGCCGTCTTGGCGGCCAACGCGAGGATGCCGACCGCCTCGCTGACCACACCCTGCCCGGCGGCCACCCAGGCCCGCCCGATACTGCGTTCGTAGGACAGCGACCGGAACGGCCGCTCCAGCGCGTCGATCTCGTCCAGGATGGCTGCGGCATCGGTGACCCGGCCGTGCATGGCCAGGGCGGTGGCCCGCGCCACGTTGTAGCGGTAACCCCACCCGGTGGAGTGGTGGGCCGCGAATGCCACAGCCGCCTGGTCGAGCAACCGACACGCGTCGTGCAGCCGGCCGGTGGCCAGCGCGGCCCGGCCGGCGATCGCCGCACCGAGCGCATGCGCGACACCGGGGAGCTCGGCGGACTGGGCGCTGACGCGTTCGGCCAGCGGCTCGACGTCGGTCAACCGTCCCGCCAACACCAAGGCGCCGAGCTCGGCGTCGGCGATGTTGAAGCGCATGTGCGGGGCGTCGTGGCCGCGCATCGCGGCGGCGTAACCGGTCTCCGCTGTCTTCAGGGCATCCGATGTCCGGCCGGCATCCGCGGTGACCGCTGTGAGCGCGAACGCGGTTTCGGCGCCCACCACACCGGGCAGGTCGGACAGGGCGACGGTCTTCGCGGCCTCCAGCGCGGCGGCCGGACGATCCGTGGCGAACCAGTAGATGACCAGGAAGGCGTCGATCCAACTGCGCCCCTCCGATCCGATCGACACCGCGTCGACCAGTGCCTTGGCCTCGTCCGGACGGGACAGTGCCCACAACAGGTTGGTGGCACGCAAATAGACGAATCGCGCGCGGTCCCGGTCGTTCCACTGGCGTGCGGTCAGCTCGGCCAGCGCGTGTTCGGCCTCGGCGCCGCGGAAGGACCACGACAGCGCGTGGGCGTGCAGGAAGTGCGCGTCGGCACCGGCGCCGCCGGCGATCGCCGCTTCGGCCAGCCGACCGGCCAGGTGCAGATCGGCGAGCCAGATCGCGCCCTTGGCCGCGCGTACCAGCAAGTCCGTGTCGGGCGGCAGGTCGGAGTCCAGGCTCAGGCTGGCGCGGCGCACCACCACGCGCAGCTCGTCGCGATCGGGCCCCGCGGCCAGCTCGGTGGCCACCAGACCGCGCAACCTGCGCAGTGTCGTCGACGGCGCCCGTGTCCGGCGGATCTCGCCGTAGAGCGGATGGGCCACCCGCGCCTGAACGCCCGAATCGCCAGGGCCGACGCTGATCAGGCCGCGGATATTGGCTTCCTCGACCGACTCTGGATCGGTGATGCGTTGCAGGGTGGCCAGTTCCATGGGCTCGCCGACGGCGAGCAGGTCGACGACGGTGCCGACCGCGGGCGGCAGGTCCCCGAACCGCGAGTCGATGAGTTCCACCAGGCTGGTGGGCAGGACCGGCTCGCCCACCCATTGCCAGCATCCGGCGCACTGCTGCAAGCGGCCGTCGGCCAGTTCCTGCTCGACGATATTGCGCAGGTACAGCACGTTGCCGCGAGTCAGCGTCCACAGCCGGTTGGCCGCGTCGGGATCGACCGGGCCCTGCAGGGCCGCGGCGAGCAGGTCCGCGGACTCCTGCCGGGCCAGGGGCTGGAGGTCGAGGCGGGCGAAGGCCCGATCGTCGGTGTCTTTCCAGAGCTCCCGGACACTCTCGGGGACGCCGGAACCGTCACTGCCGTCTCGTACCGTGAGCACCACTTTGGCGGCCCGCCACTGCACGATCTGGTGCAGCACGAAGACCGACAGATCGTCGAGCAGATGGGCGTCGTCGACGGCGACGATGACGCCGCGCCCGGCGGGGGCCGCGGTGACTGCCTCGATCACGCTGTGCACCAACCTCAGCCGGTCGTCGTCGGCCGACTTGGTCCAGGCCGTGAAAGCACCCAACGGGACGTCGCGGGCCGACGTGGTGCCGACGATCCAGCGGTACTCGCTGCCCTGCAATGCGTCACGGACCAGGCGGCTCTTACCGACGCCGGCCGGGCCGCAGACCACCACGCCGGCGGTGTCACGGGCCGATAATCCGGCACGGATGGCCCCGATCTCCGCGGAGCGGCCCGTCAACGGCCACGTCAAACGCACATATGCAGCCTAAGAGCGGCCGTGCGGAATGCCTAGGGTTATGCCGGATCGACAGCGTCATGCGGGGGCCGGTCGAGCTCGCGCAGGGACGGTAGCGCGACGGCGACGACACCGATCACCAGCATCGGCAGCGACAGCGCCAGGAAGGTGGCGTGCAAGCCGGCCGAGTCGGCCAGCGGGCCGGCCAGCAACAGGCCCAGCGGGCCCGCGGCGTAGGCCAGCGATCCCATCACGCCGACCACGCGGCCGCGCAGGTGCTGTGGGGCCCGGGTCTGCATGACGTAGTTGTAGATCGGCGCGATCGGCCCGTAGACGAAACCGACGACGGCGCACAACACCAGGATCACCGGCAGCGGGGGCAGGAACGCCACGATCGTCATGGCCACCCCGAGGGTGATCACCGCGATGAGCATCGTGGTGCGTCGCTTCAGGAATCCGGACATCACCGCGTAGCCCAGCGCGCCGACCAGACCACCCACTGACAACGCCATCAGCACCCAACCCAGCTGCGCCGGCTCGTTGCGGTCGGTGAAGTACTTGGGAAACAGCACGCTTTCCATCGGCATGTACAGCCCGGTGGCGGTCAGGTCGATGATCGCCAAGGTGCGCAACACCTTGGTGTTCCACACGAAGGACAGGCCTTCGACGACACCCGAGAGCACCCCGTCGGGCAACGCGTCGCGGTCCGGTTTACCCGCACCCTCCAGCCGCAGTGCCCCGATGGCCAGGATGGACAACCCGAACGTCGCCGCGGTGACCCACATCGTGTTGATCCCACCGAGGGTGGTGATGAGCAGGCCGCCGATGCCGGGCCCGACGATGTAGGCGAGGTTGAACGCCGCCTCGTACACGCTGTTGGCATGGTCGAGGGTCCAGCCGGCGCGCGTGGCGGCTTCGGGCAGCATCGATTCGCGCGCGGTCATGCCGGCCGGGTCGAAAGCGGCGCCCAGCGCGGCCAGGCCGGCCAGCACGGCGACGTTGATCACGTGTGCGCCGAAGGTCAGGGCGAGCACCGGCACGGCGATGACCGACAGTGCGGACAGGCTGTCGGCGATCATCGACACCCGGCGGCGTCCGAGATAGTCGACCGCGGTACCCGCGATCAGTGTGGACGCCAGCAGCGGCAGCGTTCCAGCCATTGCCACCACCGAGGCGTCGAGCGCAGATCCGTTGCGTTGCAGCACAAGCCACGGGAACGCGATCATCGATATGCCGTTGCCCGACCCGGCGGTCAGCGCTGCGAAAAGGATCAGCAGCACGGGGCCGCGGTGACGTATGTTCATGGTGTATCGCGCCAGAATCTAACAGCGCCGCGCGACCCCCGACCACCGAATTTCAGACAGGACGGCTGCGTGAGCGCCAGGCTTCCCCACCCCCGCACCGGCCGGCTGTTCCCGTCGCCGGTGCCGCCGGGGACGGGATGGCCGGGGGACCGGGCCACCCCCGGCACACCCGTCGCCGTGGACGCCGACACCGTGTCCGCGCTGGCCGCCGCAACCGGCACCATCGCCGACCTCGACGCGGCGGTCACGGTCTGCAAGGCGTGCCCACGCCTGGTCACCTGGCGGGAGGAGGTTGCGGTCACCAAGCGCCGGTCCTTCGCCGACGAGCCGTACTGGGGACGGCCGGTGGCCGGTTGGGGTGCCGCCCGGCCCCGGGTGCTGGTCGTCGGCCTGGCACCCGCGGCCAATGGTGCCAACCGCACCGGCCGGGTGTTCACCGGTGACCGGTCCGGAGATCAGTTGTTCGCGGCGATGCACCGCTGCGGGCTGGTCAGTTCGGGGTACAGCGTCGACGCCGCCGACGGGATGCGGGCCAACGGGGTGCGGATCGTGGCCCCAGTGCGCTGCGCACCGCCTGCCAACAAGCCGACGCCGCAGGAGCGGGCGACCTGTGCGCCCTGGCTGCAGGCCGAATGGCGGCTGGTGGCGCCCTACGTGCGCGTGGTGGTGGCGTTGGGCACCTTCGCCTGGCAGACCGCGGTGACACTGCTGGCCGACGAGTGGGCCGGGCAACCGAAGCCGGTGTTCGGACATGGCGTGGCGGTGCCGCTGGCAACGGGGCGCGTGCTGCTGGGCTGTTACCACCCCAGTCAGCAGAACATGTTCACCGGCCGGTTGACGCCGGCCATGCTCGACGACGTTTTCCTGGCCGCGCGGGAACGATCCGGCGTCGCACCGCGTTGACGCCCACGTGCGGCTTTCAGTTCTCGACCTCGTTCCCGTTCGCTCCGACCAGTCCACAGCCGACGCCCTGGCGGCCACCGCATCGCTGGCCAAGACGGCCGACCGGCTGGGTTTCACCAGGTACTGGGTGGCCGAGCACCACAACATGGCCGCCGTGGCGGCCACCAGCCCACCGGTGCTGATCGCCTACCTGGCCGCGCAGACCTCGACCATCCGACTGGGTTCGGGCGGGGTGATGCTGCCCAACCATGCTCCGTTGGCCGTGGCCGAGCAGTTCGCCCTACTGGAGGCGGCGGCACCGGGACGGATCGACCTGGGCATCGGCCGCGCGCCGGGTTCGGACCCGGTGACATCGGTGGCGCTGCGGGGTGCCGCCGGCCGCGACGATTCGGATATCGAACGATTCCCGCAGTACCTCGACGATGTCGCCGCCCTGATGGGTGCCCGCGGCGTCCGGGTAGAACTCACCAGGGGCGGGCTGCTGCAGCAGCAGGACTACGTGCTCAAGGCCACCCCGAACGCGGCGAGCGAGCCGCGGTTGTGGCTACTCGGCTCCTCGATGTACTCGGCACACCTGGCTGCCGCCAAGGGTCTGCCCTATGTCTTCGCCAACCATTTCAGCGGTCAGGGCACCGCCGAGGCGCTGGCCGCCTACCGTGCCGAATTTCGGCCCAGCGCAGAGCTTTCCGAGCCGCTGACATTCCTCACGGTGAATGCATCGGTGGCGCCGACCCGGGCCGAGGCGCAGGATCTGCTGCTGCCGAATCTGCAGATGATGGGCCGGCTGCGCACCGGGCGGCCGCTGGGCCCGCTGGACCTGGTGGAAGATGCCCTGGCGGCCACCATTTCGGCCCAGGAGCAACTGATCGTGGATTCCGGCCGAGCCCGCACCGTGGTGGGTGAACCGGCCGAGGCTGCCGATCAGATCCGTTCCCTGGCCAAGCAATTCGATGTGGACGAGGTGATGATCAGTCCGGTCGGATCGGCATACCGGGGCACGCCGCCGGCAACCGCCCCGGCCCGCGAGACCACGCTGGAGCTGCTGGCCAAAGAGCTGCTCTGAGCTCAGGTCCGCGGCGTCAGCGCGACGATCGGGATGGGCCTGCTGGTCTTCTTCTGGTACGCCTCGTAGCGGTTGGCGTTGTTGCGGTTCACCAGCTGCCACAGCCGTGCGTAATCCGGGTCGTCGGGCAGGATGGGCCGTGCGGTGACCGCCAAACGCGTTGTCCCGACGTTGATCTCGACATCCGGGTGGGCCTTGAGGTTGTGATACCAGCCCGGCGAGCGCGGTGCCCCGCCCATCGACGCCACCACCAGGTAGTCCTTGCCGTCCCTGGCGTAGCTCAGGGTGTTGATGCGTGGTTGTCCGGTCTTGGCCCCGACCGTGTGCAACAGCAGGCTGTTAGGCATTCCGGGGATGCGGTGCCCGATCAGGCCGTTGGTCTTCTGATACAGCAGGTCGTGCAGGTGCAGGACCCGCAGCCCGACCTGCTCGATCGGCGACAGATGTGTCATGGCCTCAATCCTGCGCGTTTTCGTCCAGGTTCGCCAACGCCGCACGTAACAGCTGTGCCGACGCCGCACGATCCGGATCGCGGCGCAGCACCATGCCTTTCGCGAACGACAATTTGTCACCGGTGCGCCGCGGCACCACGTGCAGGTGCAGGTGGAACACCGTCTGGAACGCGGCCTTACCGTCGTTGATCGCGATATTGTTGCCGTCGGCGTGCAGGCCGGACAGCCGCGCGGCCTTGGCGATTCGCTGGCCGAGCACCGCCAGGCCGGCGACGGTGTCCGGTGGCGTGTCGGTCAGGTCCACGGTGTGCCGCTTCGGGATCACCAGGGTGTGCCCGCGGGTGAACGGCCGGGTGTCGAGGAAGGCGAGAAACTCGTCGTCCTCGTGGATCCGCAGCGCGGGGGCCTCCCCGGCGACGATCGAACAGAACACGCAGGCCATGTCGCCACGTTAGCCCCCCGTCGTCAGGCGTTGGCGGACGCCCATTCGGCCAGCCGGCGCTCCTGCTCTTCAGGCGTGATGTCCTCGACCCGGGTCATCACCGTCCAGCGGCGGCCGAACGGGTCGATGATCGAGGCGAACCGGTCGCCGGTGACGAAGGTCTGCAGTGGTTCACGGACGGTGGCGCCGGCGTCGACGGCCCGCGCCACGACCGTGTCGGCGTCGGCGCAGTACAGGCCGATCGACTCGGTGGCGAAGGCACCGCGGTCGGGGGCGGCCAGCTGGTAGGCGTCCTGCGGATCGCCGAGCTGCAGCCGGCCCGCGCCGAAGTCCAGTTCGGCGTGTGCGACGGTCCCGTTCGGCCCGTCCATCCGGCTGACCAGCGTGGCGCCGAAAACAGCGACATAGAAGTCGATCGCCGCGGCGGCACCGTCGACGCAGAGGAACGGGGTCAGGCTGGTGTATCCCTGGGGGATCGGTGTGTTGCTCATGCCGCCAGTTTCGTAGCCTTGCGGCCATGGCGGCTTGGAAAAACACGCCAGCGCCGGTGCGCGGGGTGGTGGGCCGGGCGGGCAGTGTGTCGGCCTTCGAACTGCGGCGCTGGCCGCCCTCGGAGGCGGCGGGCCGGTTCGTCGAGCACTTCTGGTCGGTGCGGTGGGACCGGCGCCGCGAGGGTCCCTTCGACAGCACGGTGATCACTTTTCCGGCGCTGCACCTGACCCGGGAATGGGGCGAAGACGGTGTCCGGCACGGCTTCTCGCTGCCGGCCACCCTGGTGCACGGCGTGGTGCCGAAGGTTTTCCGCACCACCATCCGCGAATGCGGCACGGTGGTGGGAGCCCGGTTCCTGCCGGGCGGCTTCACCGCCCGGTTCGGCAGGGACGCGGCGCAGCTCACCGGTCTCGTCCGGCCGGTTGACGACGAACTCTTCGGTGCGGCAATCGAGTTCGACGATGACGTCGACGCGGTGCGGACCCGGCTGGACGCGGCGATCGGTGCCTTCGGGGGGGCGCCGGACCCGGTGTACGGCCGGCTGGCCGAGTTGGTGGCGCGGATGCAGGCCGATCCCGGCCTGCACAAGGTGTCGCAGGTGATGGCGCTGTCACCGTGGAGTGTGCGGACCACGCAGCGGATCTTTGCCCACTACGTCGGCGTCCCGGTGAAATGGGTGCTGTGCCGCTACCGGTTGCAGCAGGCGGCCCTGGAGATCGAGAGCACGCCCGACGTCGACTTCGCCGACCTGGCCACCCGGCTCGGCTGGTATGACCAGGCGCATTTCGGCAACGACTTCCGGGTCATGCTGGGCTGCACGCCCGGCGAGTACGCCACCACGCACGGACCCGGGGCGCTAGCGTTGCGCCAATGAGTGATATCGCGTTCGCCGGCGCGGCCGAACACGCCCGCATGCTGGCCGCCGGGACGGTCACCGCGCCGGACCTGCTGGAGCTCTTCCTGGGCCGGATAGCGCAAATAGACCCCGAAATTCGTTCCTACCGCGTGGTTCTCACCGAATCGGCGCGGGCCGAAGCGGCCGCGGCACAGGCCCGGCTGGACGCGGGCGAGCGGCTGCCGCTGCTCGGGGTGCCCGTCGCGATCAAGGACGACACCGATATCGCCGGCCAGGTGACCACCTACGGCAGCAGTGCGCACGGCCCCGCGGTGGCCGCCGATGCCGAGGTGGTGCGTCGACTGCGCGCGGCGGGTGCGGTGATCCTGGGCAAGACGGCGGTGCCGGAGATGATGATCTGGCCGTTCACAGAGACACTCACCTACGGCGCGACGCGCAACCCGTGGAATCGCGACTTCGCCCCCGGCGGGAGCAGCGGCGGCAGCGGTGCGGCCGTCGCCGCGGGCCTCGCGTCGATCGCGCTGGGGTCCGACGGCATGGGGTCGATCCGGATACCGTCCACGTGGTGTGGACTGTTCGGGATCAAGCCGCAACGCGATCGGGTGCCGACGGCGCCGCACGAGAATTCGTGGTGCGGACTGGTGGCGAACGGGCCGCTCGCACGCACGGTCGAGGATGCCGCACTGTTCCTCGATGTCACCGCGCCCGGACATGATTTCGTGGCGGCGGCGACGCGGCCGCCGGGCCGGTTGCGGATCGCGGTGAGCCGCAAGGTGCCGCCGCTGGTGACCGCGCGGGTGGGTGCCGCGCAGCGGGCGGCGGTGGTCGACGCCGCCGCCGTGCTGCGGGAATTGGGGCATCACGTCGTCGAGCGGGACCCGGATTATCCGCTGGGCTCGGTGTACGGACACGCGTTGCCGCGGTACTTCCGTGGCGTGTACGACGACGTTCGCGCGCTGCCGCATCCGGACCGGCTCGATTCCCGGACAAGGGCTTTCGCCCGTATCGGTGCGCTGATCCCGCAGCGTCGGATGGAGTCCGTTCTGGCGGCCGAACCGGCCATCGCAGCGCGCGTGCTGTCCATTTTCGACGATGTCGACGTCGTGATCACCCCAGGAGCGGCCACCGGGCCGTCCCGCATCGGTGCCTACCAGCGCGGCGGCGCGATCTCCACGCTGGCCCGGGTGGCCGGGCGGGTGCCGTTCCAGGCCATGTGCAATGTCACCGGACAACCCGCCGCGGTGGTGCCCTGGGGCCTGGACGGGGATGGGATCCCGATGTCGATCCAGTTGATGGGCCGGCCGTTCGACGAGGCGACCCTGTTGTCGTTGAGCGCGCAACTCGAGACGGCGCGGCCCTGGGCGAATCGGCGGCCGCCGGTGCAGACTGTGCCCCATGGGTCTATTCGGTAGCGCGGGTGCGGACGATGTCCAGCGGCGGGTCGAGGAACTCGAACGCCGGGTGGCCGCACTGGAGCGGGCGATGGGTGCCGCGGTGCCGCCGTCGCGGCCGGTGGGGGAGCCCAACGAAACCTGGGCCAGCGTGACGGTGCGCAATCTGGTGTTGCAGGGCAAGAGGATCGAAGCCATCAAGGTGTTCCGGGACGAGACCGGGTTGAGCCTGCGGGAGGCGAAGGACATCGTGGAGCGGCTGGGCTGAGGTGCGGGCGGTGACGGTGCGCGCCGCGGATGGTGTTGCCCTGCACGTCGGTGTGACCGGAGATGGCCCGGATGCGGTGATCCTGTCCGGTGGTCCGGGCTGTGTGAACTACCTGGAGAATGACGCGTTGACGCCGGCCGGGACACGGTGCTGGTTTCCGGAGCCGCGCGGGGTAGGGCGATCTCAGGGCGGCCCGCACGATCTCGCTCAGGCCGTCGACGATCTCGAAACAATCCGAACGGCAATGGGTGTCGAATCGTGGATTGCGGTAGGCCATTCCTTCGGATCGGACTTGGCCGTTCGCTACGCGCTGGACCATCCCGACCGGGTTCGGGCCGTGGTCGGGATTGCGGGCCACGGCCTGCACAAGGACAGGACATGGTCGGCGGTGTACGAAGCGGGCCGCCATACCGAGGACGATTTCGACATCGCGTGGGAACCCGCGGTGCATGCGGCGCTCAACGCGTCGTTTACGGACTGGATTCACGAGGCCCGGTTGTATCGCCGGCTGGCCGATAGCCGGGTGCCGATGACATTCGTCGGGGCGGGCGACGATATCCGACCCGATTGGCCGCTGCGCCAGCTTGCCGCATTGGTACCGCGGGGAAGGTTTCGTGACGTCGTGGGCATGCCGCACAACTTCTGGAGCACGGACCCGCAGCGGTGGGTGGAGGTCGTCTCCGAGCTCTGTCACGAATACGCCTGAACAGCTGAACGCGGTGCCGCACCATATGCCCGATGCCCGCCTCCGAGCGACTTTTCAGCGACAACCGAATCCTGTTGCGAGCGTGCGGTTGTGGAGAAATCCGTGATTGTGGATAACCCCGGCAGATGTCGGTGGTTCGTACTAGTGTTCGATGCATGGAGGTTCCACTGACTCAAACTTTCTGTCAGGGTCGCCGGAGAATGATGGTGACACGTCCCAGAAGGAGTGTCAGATGGCCAGATCGCGGAAGGTGAAAGTCAGCGCCGAGGAGAAGACCCGTTTGGTTTTGGCGGTGTTGGCCGGCGAGATGTCG
>NZ_JAPFPY010000033.1 GCF_026240945.1 Mycolicibacterium sp. J2 | reverse complement strand
GCTCGCCGAGATGGTGGCCGCCTCGTCGAACCAGAACGACGGCCGGGCGGCACCCGCCGCGCTCACGGCGATCGAGAAGACCGCCACCAGCACGCCGTCCAGGCGGCCCGAACGCAGCAGCGCGGCCGGTTCCCGGCGCGTGAGCAGGGACAATTCCACCTGGTCGACCCCCGTTCAGGTTGTGGGCGCAACCGTAATGCCCCCGCCGGTACCGGTCCAGTCGGCGCGCACGAGAGGTCATTGAGTGGCTATTGCTGCTGGGGCACAGCGCCTTCCGGGTGCGGTGTCGGTCGGCTCGGCAACCCGCGTCGGTGCTGCCGCCAAACACCGGCGCGGCGAACGATATTGAGTGTCGCTGTGATGTCCGTACAACGGGTGCCGGCGGTTTGAGCTAGGTCACGTCGGCGGCCCGGTATCAGCATGTCCTGCGTCACCAAAAGGCCTGATCCGGGCGGCGGGCCGATACCATCGGTACTCGAATGACGCCGCCGAGCCGGTACCCGGCGCGCCGGGTGTCGCGAATCGCGCCCCTGGTCGTCGAGCAAAGGGTTACTGTCTCGGGTGGCGTAGCTATGGATAAGGTTCTGAGACTTGGAGGGCATGAATGAGCGCCTATCGGACCGTGGTCGTGGGCACGGACGGATCGGATTCGTCACTGCGAGCGGTTGAGCGGGCAGGGGAGATCGCGGCCAATGCCGGCGCGAAGCTGATCGTCGCCACGGCATACTTCCCCCAGAGCGAAGACCATCACGCCGCCGACGTCCTGAAGGACGAGGGCTACAAGATGACCGGTAACGCCCCCATCTACGCCATCCTCAAAGAGGCCAGCGACCGGGCCAAGGTTGCCGGGGCCACCGATATCGAAGAGAAGGCCATCGTCGGAGCGCCCGTGGATGCCCTGGTCGACCTGGCCAACGATTCCGGGGCCGACCTGCTGGTGGTCGGCAATGTCGGTCTGTCCACCATCGCCGGACGGCTGCTGGGCTCGGTGCCGGCCAACGTGGCGCGCCGCTCCAAGGTCGACGTCCTCATCGTGCACACGTCCTGATACCACCCACGAAAGGCCCGGCGCGCGAGCGCCGGGCCTTTCGTGGTTCTCGGGCACGTTCTACGGCACCGTTGCCCACCGGAGACCGTCAATTCACCACGCCGGGAGTCGGTTTCGATGAGTTCCGCAGCGGGCCCGGACCGTCGAGGCCATCGGCCGGTTCGGTGAACAGGTGATGGCCACCGGGTGAGTTGGCGAATCGGCGACATCCCGAAGCGCACGGTGTCACACTCGGCCATGAGGGAGGTCGAGCCATGACCGCGACACTCAATCACACCGGTATCGCACCCCGCCGGAACGGCGCGCCGCCGCCCGAGGTGCCGTTGGCCGATATCGACCTCGGCGCTCTGGAGTTCTGGGAGTGGGACGACGACCACCGCGACGGTGCCTTCGCCACCCTGCGGCGCGAGTCGCCGATCACGTTCTTCTCGGTTCCCGAATTCGCCGGCTTTCCCTCGGGTGCGGGGCATTGGGCGTTGACCACCTACGAGGATGTGCGGTACGCCAGCCGTCATCCGGAGATCTTCAGCTCCAGCCCGACGAGCACGTCGTTGTCCGATGTGCCTGCCGAGATCGCCGAATTTTTCGGGTCGATGATCACCCTCGACGATCCGCGGCACCTGCGGTTGCGGGGGATCGTCAACCGCGCGTTCACCCCCAAGGTGGTGGCCCGCATCGAGGACAGCGTGCGTGAGCGGGCACGGCGACTGGTCGCGCAGATGATCGAACGGCACCCGGATGGCGAAGCGGACTTCGTGGCCGAGGTGGCCGGGCAACTTCCCCTGCAGATCATCTGCGACCTGATGGGCATCCCCGAGGAGGACGAGGCCGATGTCTTCCACTGGACCACGGTGCTGCTCGGCGCCGGGGATGACGAAGTGTCCGGCGACTACAACGAAATCCTCAAGGTGTCAACGGATTTGGCAACCTACGGGATGGAACTGGCCGAGCGGCGGCGGGTACAGCCGGCAGAGGATCTGACCACCAACCTCGTGCAGGCCGAAGTCGACGGGGAACGGCTCAGCTCCGCCGAGATCGCCTCGTTCTTCATCCTGCTGTCGGCGGCCGGCAACGAGACCACCCGCAACGCGATCAGCCACGGCATGGTCGCCCTGACCCGATATCCAGAACAGCGGCAGATCTGGTGGGACGACTTCGACGCCGTTGCCCCGACCGCGGTCGAAGAGATCGTCCGGTGGGCATCGCCACTGATCTTCATGCGCCGCAACCTGACCCAGGACATCGAAATGCGCGGCATCTCGATGAGGGCAGGCGACAAGATCTCGATGTGGTACGCCTCGGCCAACCGCGACGAGACGAAGTTCGCCGACCCGTACCGCTTCGACGTCACCAGGAATCCGAACCCGCAGATCGGCTACGGCGCGGGCGGTGCGCACTTCTGCCTGGGTGCCAACTTGGCCCGCCGCGAGATCCGGGTGCTCTTCGACGAACTGCGAGCACAGGTGCCCGAGGTCGTGGCGATCGCCGAGCCGGCCATTCTGCGGTCGGCGTTCATCCACGGCATCAAACGGTTGCCCGTCGCCTGGCTGTGATCCCGGACCTGGCCTACCAGCCCATCGAACCGGGGATGCCCTTGAACGGTCCACATACCCGGCTGGTGATCCAACCGCCGTAGAAGCCGCCCGGCTGCGGGGTGACCACCTCCCCGTCGACGGTGCAGCGGTCGACGGCGGCCGCCATCACCGCGATGGCGCCGGCCAGGGGTTCGAAGCCGCGGGTCGGCGCCAGGTAGGTCCAGGCCGCCCGCCGCGCGACGACGGACCCGGACACCAGGTCGTAATAGCTGGCCGCGCCCTTCCATTCACACCACGACGAGCCCGCGGTGTCCCGCAGTGAGCCCTCGGCGAACGCCGCCCTCGGAAGGTAATAGGTCGGCGGGTGGCTCGTTTCCAACACCCGCCAGCATTGCTCCGTCGACGCGATGCGCACACCGCCGAGCTCGACGGTGATGGACCCGCGAAACGGCTCGAGCCGGGGCGGACGCGGGTAATCCCACACCGACTCCTGTCCGGGGCCGGGCTTGTCCGGGGTCGGCCACCTGCTCATCGGGTCACCAACCGCGCTCGCGCCACTCGGTCAGGTGTGGGCGTTCGGCACCCAGCGTGGTGTCGTCACCGTGGCCGGGGTAGACCACGGTCGAGTCGGGGTAGCGGTCGAACACCTTGGTGCTGACGTCGCCGAGCAGGCGTTCGAAGTCGCCGTCCTTCCAGGTCTTGCCGACCCCGCCGGGGAAGAGGCAGTCCCCGGTGAACAGGTGGGTCACCTCACCGTCAGCCCCGCGCAGCGCCAGGGCGACCGACCCCTCGGTGTGGCCCTGCAGATGGATGACGTCGAATATCAGTTTCCCGATGGGCACGGTGTCGCCGTCGGACAGGATCCGGTAGGGGCGCACGGGCAGCGGTTCGGCGTCCAGCGCGTGCGCGGCGGTCGGTGCCCCGGTGGCCTCCGCTACCGCCGTGAGTGCCTGCCAATGGTCGGGATGCTGGTGAGTGGTCACAATGAGAGAGATGTCGGGAGCGTGTGTCCTGATCAGCTCGATGAGCCGGTCGGCGTCATTGGCCGCGTCGATGAGCAGGGTTTTGCCGGTCTCGGAACAGGTGATCAGGTAGGCGTTGTTGTCCATCGGGCCGACCGACGCCTTGATGATCGTCGCTGCGGGCAGGGTGCGCCTGGCGGCGGTGCCGGGGTCGAGGTGGCCGGTGTAGTCGTCACCGACAAGGCTGTGTGGACTGTTCACCCTGTCCACGCTATCCGGCTCGGGGTTGGGTGGCTCCAGCTCGGCTCAGGCTTGGCTCCAACTTGTCGGTGGGTACACCTAGCATGGCTGTGAATTCTGTCCTCAGGAGGAAAATCGGTGTCTGACCGTCTAGTCGTCAAGGGCGCCCGCGAGCACAACCTGCGCGGCGTCGACCTTGACCTGCCCCGCGACGCGATGATCGTGTTCACCGGTTTGTCGGGATCGGGGAAGTCGTCGCTGGCGTTCGACACGATCTTCGCCGAGGGCCAGCGCCGCTACGTCGAGTCGCTGTCGGCCTATGCCCGGCAGTTCCTGGGTCAGATGGACAAACCCGATGTCGACTTCATCGAGGGTTTGTCCCCGGCGGTGTCGATCGATCAGAAGTCCACCAACCGCAACCCGCGCTCGACCGTCGGCACCATCACCGAGGTGTACGACTACCTGCGCCTGCTCTACGCGCGGGCCGGGACGCCGCACTGCCCGGTCTGCGGTGAGCGCATTGCCCGGCAGACCCCGCAGCAGATCGTCGACCAGGTCCTGGCGATGGACGAGGGGCTGCGCTTCCAGGTGCTGGCCCCGGTGGTGCGCACCCGTAAGGGCGAGTTCGTGGACCTGTTCGACAAGCTCAACTCACAGGGCTACAGCCGGGTCCGGGTCGACGGCGTTGTGTATCCGCTGACCGAGCCGCCCAAGCTGAAGAAGCAGGAGAAACACGATATCGAGGTGGTGGTCGACCGCCTCACCGTGAAGGCAGGCAGCAAGCAGCGGCTCACCGATTCGGTGGAGACGGCACTGGGTCTGGCCGACGGCATCGTGGTGCTCGAATTCGTCGACCGTGACGACGACCACCCGCACCGCGAACAGCGCTTCTCGGAGAAGCTGGCCTGCCCCAACGGGCATCCGCTGGCCGTCGACGACCTGGAGCCGCGGTCCTTCTCCTTCAACTCGCCCTACGGCGCCTGCCCGGAATGCACCGGCCTGGGCATCAAGAAGGAGGTGGACCCGGAGCTCGTCGTCCCGGATCCGGAGCTGACACTGGCCGAGGGTGCGGTGGCGCCCTGGTCCATGGGGCACACGTCCGAGTACTTCACCCGGATGATGGCCGGCCTCGGTGAGGAGCTGGGGTTCGACGTCAACACCCCGTGGAAGAAGCTCCCGGCCAAGGCGCGCAGGGCGATCCTGGAGGGCTCCGACCACCAGGTGCACGTGCGCTACAAGAACCGGTACGGGCGCACCCGCTCCTACTACGCCGACTTCGAGGGCGTGCTCGCCTTCCTGCAGCGGCGGATGGAGCAGACCGAGTCCGAGCAGATGAAAGAACGCTACGAGGGCTTCATGCGCGACATCCCGTGCCCGGAATGTGCGGGCACCCGGCTCAAGCCGGAGATCCTCGCGGTCACCCTGGCCGCCGATGTGTACGGGTCCAAGTCGATCGCCGAAGTCGCCGAGCTGTCCATCGCCGATTGCGCGGACTTCCTCAACGCGTTGACCCTGGGCACGCGTGAGCAGGCCATCGCGGGCCAGGTGCTCAAGGAAATCCAGTCCCGGCTGGGATTCCTGCTCGACGTCGGACTGGAGTACCTGTCGCTGTCCCGTGCGGCGGCCACCCTGTCCGGTGGCGAGGCGCAGCGCATCCGGCTGGCCACCCAGATCGGCTCCGGCCTGGTCGGCGTGCTGTACGTCCTCGACGAACCGTCCATCGGGCTGCACCAGCGCGACAACCGCAAGCTCATCGACACCCTGGTCCGGCTCCGCAACCTGGGCAACACCTTGATCGTGGTGGAGCACGACCTGGACACCATCGCGCACGCGGACTGGGTCGTGGACATCGGCCCCGCCGCCGGTGAACACGGCGGCCGCATCGTGCACAGCGGCACCTACCAGGATCTGCTGAAGAACACCGAGTCGCTCACCGGTGCCTACCTTTCCGGCAAGGAGAGCATCGAGGTGCCCGCCATCCGCCGGCCGGTGGACCGCAAGCGGCAGCTCACCGTGGTCGGGGCCCGCGAGCACAACCTCAAAGAGGTCGACGTGGCCTTCCCGCTCGGTGTGCTCACCTCGGTGACGGGCGTGTCCGGGTCCGGTAAGTCCACCCTGGTCAACGACATCCTGGCCACCGTGCTGGCCAACAAGCTCAACGGGGCCCGGCAGGTGCCGGGCCGGCACACCCGGATCAACGGCATCGACCAACTGGACAAACTGGTCAGGGTCGACCAATCGCCGATCGGTCGCACGCCGCGGTCCAACCCCGCCACCTACACCGGCGTGTTCGACAAGATCCGCACGCTGTTCGCCGCCACCACCGAGGCCAAGGTCCGCGGTTACCAGCCGGGCCGGTTCTCGTTCAACGTCAAAGGTGGCCGCTGCGAAGCATGTTCGGGTGACGGCACGTTGAAGATCGAGATGAACTTCCTGCCTGATGTGTACGTGCCGTGCGAAGTCTGCCACGGTGCCCGGTACAACCGGGAGACCCTTGAGGTGCACTACAAGGGCAAGACGATCTCCGAGGTCCTCGACATGCCCATCGAGGAGGCCGCCGAGTTCTTCGAGCCGATCTCCTCGATCCACCGCTATCTCAAGACACTGGTGGACGTCGGGCTGGGCTACGTTCGGCTCGGGCAGCCCGCGCCGACGCTGTCCGGCGGCGAGGCGCAACGCGTCAAGCTGGCCGCCGAACTGCAGAAGCGCTCGACCGGCCGCACGGTCTACATCCTCGACGAGCCCACCACCGGTCTGCATTTCGAGGACATCCGCAAGCTGCTCAGGGTGATCAACGGCCTTGTCGACAAGGGCAATACCGTCATCGTCATCGAGCACAACCTCGACGTCATCAAGACCTCGGACTGGATTGTCGACATGGGTCCCGAGGGTGGTGCGGGCGGCGGCACCGTCGTCGCGCAGGGCACCCCCGAGGAGGTGGCCGCCACGCCGGGCAGCTACACCGGGCAGTTCCTCGCCGAGATGCTGAACCCACCGGCCCCGGCCCCCGCTCCGGCGCGGAAGCGGCGCAAGGTCAGCGCGTAGCCCGCGTTGACATGGCGCTCACGGTGGGAATGTGCGAGTAGCTGCCGCCGTGAGTGCCATGTCAACTGCCCTTGCTGAGTGGGGACGGGAAGCGCGGCTTGACCTGCACGCCGTCCAGCCAGTCGGTCAGCTCGTCGGCCTTGTGCTGTAACGCTTTTCGGGTGTCTGTGGGGACATCCGTGGTCAGCCGCAGCTGCACGCGACCGTCGGTGTCGTGCACCCAGCCGCCCACCACCCGGCCGTCGGCCCAGGCGGTGGGGCCGGCATTGCCGTTGCGGTCGAACACCTGCTCACGGTGCCCGTCCAGATACCACTCCCGGTCGAACCAGCCCATCACGGTCACATCCAGGCCGGGCAGCAGCGCACACCACGGCTCGACGGGTGGCTCCGGGTCCAGGTCATCGGGTAGTGCCACGCCCGGGGACCCGTGCAGGTCAACCTCGACCGCACCGACGGCGGCCAACGCCTTTCGTGTCCAGGTGCGGGTGTGGCCGAACCACCAGGCGATATCGGCGACGGTCGCCGGACCGAACGCCCGCAGCCAGGTGCCGACCAGCTCGGCGCCGGCGGCAGCGGCGTCCGCTGTTGCGCCGGCGCCCAACCAGGATCTGCGTGATGCCCAGCGCGGCCGGGACACCGTCCAGGCGCCGGTGTTCGGTCCGCGCACGATATCGCCGCGCACGGCCAGCACCGTCAACACCCGTGGGGACACCGGAGTGGCTCCGCCCCAACGCTTTCCGGGTGCCGGATCGTAGCTGCCCGCCAGCTCCGGCAGCGCTGCGCGTAATTCGGCGGCAGTGGTTGCACCATGGGTGTCCAGATACTCGAGTACTGCGGCGCATGCGGTGTCCAGCCAGGCTGCCCCGTCTGTTGCGATACCGCCCTTCTCGATATCGGCGATCAGCTTGCGCCGCTCGTTGGCGGCCACCCGGTCGCTGGACGCCGCCTGCACGGTGTGCAGGTCGTCGGCGCGTACCACCCACAGTGTCCGGCGCATCGCGAGGTGCTTGACCAGCGAACGGCGTTGGTAGAGCGCCTCGTCCAAATCGGTGATGGTGAATCCGGGCACCCGTGCCCACAGCGACAGATAGGGCGTGGCCGGATCGGTGGCATGCAGACCGATCACCGCTGCCGTGACGGTCTCCGCGGTGCCGCCCGGCGCGGCCAGGAAATGCCGCCGGGCCAGCCGGGCGCGCCGTTCCTCGACCGTGAAGACGCGCTCAGCCCGCACCGTCGGCCATCGACTCCCTGATCTGGCGCAGACGCTCGGCGGCGGCCTCCTGACGCTGCTGGTATTGCTCGGCCACCGAGCGGCCCTCTGGGGTGTCCTGGGCCAGTTCGGTGGCGCCTGTCGCCGTGCCGAACCGGGTCTCGATCTTCTCCCGGACGGCGTCGAAGGTCGGCACTCCGCCGGCGTCGTACTCCGGGCCAGACGGGGAAGGCTGCTGGTCATCGGCCATGTCGTCACGATACCCACCGCGAACTTTGGGATCGGTAGCAATGGCGGCCCCATCTACTTGGCGTACGCCGCGCCACCGGGGCGCAGGGCGAAACGAAGGGACTCAAGGGAAATGACGAAGAATCGCGTATTGGTCGCCGGCATCGGGATGATCGCGGCGGCCGCGGTCTTGGTCGGCTGCTCGGATGACAACTCGGCCAAGGGCAACGCGCCGTCTGCCGGCAACGGCAACGGCAACGCCCAGGTCAGCACCGGAGGCAACACCGAGGTCAAGGTCGAGGGTCAGGACCTGGCCGGCCTGGACGTCAAGACCGTGACCTGCGTGAAGCAGGGCGGCAAGATCAACATCGCCAGCGGTGCGATCGGCGGGCAGCAGGGGCTGGGGGTCGTGATGACCGACGAGGCCACCCCGAAGGTCGAGTCGCTGGGCTTGGTGGTGGACGGCAACGCACTGGCCGTGGCCGCCATGGGCGGTGCGAGCTCCGGTTCGGCCGACGTCAAGGTGGACGGCAACACGTACACCATCACGGGGGAGGCCACCGGCGCCGATCTGAAGAACCCCATGGCCGGGATGATCAGCAAGAAGTTCGAGATCAAGGTCTCCTGCAACTGACCGGATCAACTCTTGGGCGGCGGGCGCAGTGCGCCCGCCGCCGTCGGCCACCGCTTTATGATGGCGCGATGTCGATTCCCGACGAATTGGAGCGGGCTCGGTCGTTGGCCTTCGCCTCCGATGAAGTCGGTGCCAAAGAGCTGCTGCTGTCGTTGATGGCGCCCATCGAGGCAGCCGACAGGGACGACCTGATGCTGGAGGTCCTCGCCCAGCTCGGCGAGCTCTACCTGGTGCGGACGGCCTACGACGGGGTGGTCGAGGCGGTCAAGCGCATCGATGACTGCCTGAGGATCTATCGGGAGATCAGGGCCGGTACGCGACCTGATCTCGCGGCGCAGACAACCATGACCGACGCCGAGATCGACCACATGGTCTGCCGGTACACCCGTCGTGTTCGGTTTCTGCAGACCGGACTGGCCGCCGCCCACGGTGAGCACGAGGCAGCGGCCACGGCCCTGCAGTCGCTCGTCGATGATCCGGCGTCATTCGACGATCTGGCCGTCGAGCATGCCTATCTGGTGACCCATGCCCGTATCCTGTGCGCGGTCGCCCTGTGTGACGATGATCTGCACGTGGAGTCACTTCCGCTGTGGGAGAAGGTGTTCGACGACCTGGACGGGCCAGGTGACGGCAGCGAATCCGACGACAGCCTGCGCGTCCTGGCCGCGACGGGCTACGGCCGGTTCTGCGTCGAGACGGGTCGGCTGACCGAAGCCGAGCCCTGGCTGCGCCGGGCCGGTGCCCGGGCGCAGGCGCGCGCCTGGCACCTGGCCACGGCCAGAACGGAATTGGAACGCGCCACCGCGGCGTGGGCAGTCGGGGATCGGGCCCGCGCGCAGGATCTGGTGCATGGCGCCTATCCGGTGATCGCCGAGCACGCCCGCGCCCACGACGTTTCGCGCAGCTGGCTCTACCTCGGGCTGATCAGCCTTTCGGTGGGAGCTCTCGACGACGCCGACGAACGGTTCAGCCATGCCGAGCGGCACTGGCGCGAGGTGGAGAAGCCGCTGCACATTCACCGAATCCTGTTGCAGCGCAGCTGGGTCGATATCCTCCGTGGTGACTTCGCGGCGGCCACCGACCGAGCCGACGCCGCGCGTGCGCTGCTCGACGGATGGCCCCGGCACACCTGGTTGCAGTACGCACGGCTCGACGATCACCTCGGCTCGATCCTGCGTGCCGAGGCGCTGGCCGACCCGGCGAACGCCGATCGGAAGTTCGCTCAGGCCGCCGAACTCAAACTGCCCGCCGCGTTGGCGGTCGACACGGTGCGGTACGCCATCGCCGACGCCGATGCGCGGATGCGATGGGCAACCCACGTTTCCGCGCGGCTGCTGGCCGGCGCGTTCGCCGTCGCCTGGGAATGGGGTAACACCACGCTGGTCAGTGAACTCATCGAATACCATTGCGCGCGAGGCGCACTGAACGTACCGGCGGCAATACACGCAGTGGACTGGGCGGATACCGCGACCGCGGCGGTGCCCGTCGACGAGGCGGATGACTATGCGCTGGTCGCGTCCGGACCCGTATCCGTGGCGGGCGGCTCGCTGACGCGGCTGGGAGCGTTGCCGCCACTGCGAATGGATCCGACCACCGGGCCGGTGCTGGCGCGCTACCGTGAACTCGCACATCAGCGTTACGGGATCACCGTCACCTCGCTCGAAGCCGAATGGGCCACCTGGCCGTGACCGAACCGCTCACCCTGGTGTTGCGCTACGCCGACGTCGGTGTCGCCACGTATGCCAGCCTGCGCATCGTCGGACAGCCCGAGCGGACCGTCACTTGGGTGGTGGCCGAGCGCATTCTCGTTGCCGCACTGGATGAACTCGCCGCGGCACTGCCGGACCCCCGCCCCGACGAAACGCCGCTGGAGGGATTGGCGCGCGCGCTTTCCGATGGTGCCTTCACCGCACCGTCGACCGAGTTGTCGCTGGCCTACCGCCTCGGCGTGCTGCTCATCGCCGAACCGGCATGGCAGTTGCTGACCGAATGCGTGACCTCGCCGCGGGCCGTGCTCTTCGTCGCACCGAGTGCCCGACTGGGCCGGGTGCCATGGAGTCTGCTGGCCAAGCCGGAGTCGTTCCCCACGGCGGACGACGTGCTGGCGGGCCGCGTCGGGGCCGTCACCGCCGAACTGACCGAGGGTTACCGGCTGATGGAACTGGTCGACGTCCTGATGGCGGTGCCCACGAATATCGCCGCATCGCGCCGCGTCACCGCGCCAACGGCCGGCGGTGATCCGCTGTTGATCCTCGATCCACGGGTCCCCGGCCAGCGCCCGGACTCGACCCTGGGTTCTGTCCTGGGTCGTCCGGCCCCGGACACCCTGTTGGCCCGTCACTACGCGGGTGTTCTTGAGCGGCAACCGGTGCTGCCACGCGTCGACACCGCCGTGGAACTATTCCGGCGCACCGATGCCGACCGCAGCTGGCTGGCAGGCATGCTGGCGCAGCGTCCGGGACGGTTGATGTTCGTCGGGCATGCCAGCGTCGCCGACGGCGATCTCGGGAATGCCGACCGGGCGGCCCTGCATTTGGCGTGCCGCGCGAGCATGCCGGGGCTGGCCGAGCCGATCGGGGACCACCGACCCCTCACCGCGGCGGACCTGATGGCCGCCGACCTGGTGATCCCGTGCCGGGTGGCCCTGCTGGCATGTGCCTCCGGCGGCGACTACCGCTTCGACGAGGCCACCGGTCTGGTGGCCGCGATGGTGCTCGGTGGCGCCCAGATCGTCACGGCCACGTTGTGGTCGCTGCCCACCACCGCCGGTTACCAGCGGTTCGCCGACCCCGCCGATCTTGCCGATCCGATGGGCGAGGTGATCGCCGCGGTCGACACCGCCCATCAGGAGGAGTCCGTCGCGGAGGCCGCCCGCGCGGTGAATCGCTGGCAACGCGAACAGATGCGCCGCTGGCGGGACGGGGACACCTCGGCCAGTCCGGTGTACTGGGCCGCGCTGGCGACCTTCACCCTGTCTCAGGCCGGCGGCACGCACACCGCGACCGCCGACTCGTCGCCGCTGCGGTAGTAGGCGTCCACGATGCTGCCCGGACAGATGCGGTCCAGCGCGGTCACCGGGATCAATGCCGTCTCATGCGCTGGGAATTGGCCGCCCTCGGGTTTGCGCACCATCAGATCGAGGACCACCTCGCGGTGGTCCTCCCGAGTGGTGCCGGTCGGTTGCGACGCGGTCACCACGCCGTGACTGCGGGTGCCATGCCGGATGAGTTCCAACTGGGTATCGGTCACCAAACCCTTGTCGAGCAGCATCCGGTCGAAGGTGGCGCGCGCAGCCGCGATTTCGTCGGGCCGGACGAGTCGTTCGGCGGCCGCGGGGTCGTCCGCTGTCGTCGGCTCGGCACCGCGACGCAGGAAGGCCAGTACGAGCAATGCAGCCGCGGCGGCCGCTGCGATGAGCAGCAGCACCAGCATCATGACTTCGAACATGCCGACCAGCATCGGGGCAACGGTCGGCTACCGAACCCAAGTTCGGCTGGACGCCTCTATCCTGGGGCGATGTCCACGACCTCGGCGAGCGAAGCGACGGGGAATGATGCCGGGGCGAGCGAAGCGACGGGGAATGATGCCGGGGCGAGCGAAGCGACGGGACCGGCTGCGCCGCGCCGCGCCGTCATCGACCGGGCGTGGCGGGCGCTGGGGCCGGGTGTCGAGGTGCTCAGCAGCGATGACGGCGGCCCGCTCACCAGAACGGTCAAACGCATCCTGGACCCATTGGTGCTGCGGCTGCGGTCCAACCCGCAGTATTCGGCGCCGGTGGTCACCGCCGAGGTGGCCGACGAGATGCACCAGCTGATCCTGGCTCACGCCGACCGGCTGCGCGCCACGGCCGCCTGGTTTGCGGTGCTCAAAACCCACCGGCGACGGCTCCGGCTGACCACCGGTAACGCCCAGGAGCTTTACTTCCCAGTGTGTTTCGAACTAGCGGTGACTAAAGGTGTACCCGGACAAGGGGATTGCGATCTATCCGAGACCGCCGAGCGGGTGTTGCGCGGTGTGCACGGGGACCGGGACCGCACCGCCATCGAAGTCCTCAATCGGTATGTGACCGATGCCGCCGCGATGGCGGCGCTTTCGGCGCAGGTGCAGCGCAGCTGGCGCGATGTGCGTCCGTCGGAGGCCATCACCGCGCCGTTCCTGGCCGGACTGGCCACCGTTCTCGGTGACGCCGACGGCCATTCGGCGCGGGCGGCCCGGCAGCGGGTGTGGACGGCGCTGGTGGCCGACGCCACGCCCTACAACCTGGGCGCCCGTGCGCACGGTCCCGATGCGCAACTGCCGTGGTCGATTGTCGATATCGGCCTGAGTTCGACTGTGCCACAACAGCCACCGCCGGTAGACGGGGGATCCGACGGTGACCGTCCGCTCGATCGCAGTGTGGTGGATCGGGTTCGGGCCACCCTGCGGCGCGCGCTCGACCGCGACGAGCTGCCCGACGTGCCCATGCTGTGTGCGGAGGAGGTGGACCGGGCGTGCGCGCCGTGGGGTCTGCTGGCCGAGGACATGCAGGCCACGCTGGTGGCTGGAGTGGAGGTGGCCGTTGAGTTGGCGCCGTTGCGCGAGGACGCCGCGCCGCGTTACCGGCTGGCGGCCCAGATCCAGGCCCGTCTGCGCAAGGAAGCCTATGTGCTGCATGCACGGCGCTATCTCACCGCCGACGCGGCGCTGCATCCGCGCCAGCAACAGGTCACCGACGAGTTGGGCGCCTTCGCCAGGCCCTACCTGAGCCGGTTGTGGGCCCGCCTGCACGGCCGTGACGTGTGGCAGGAATCCTGCGCCGATGTCGACGACGTCCGCGCTCTGCTGGAAGGTGTGGCCCGATCGGTGAGCCTGGATCATCGGCAGCGCATCAAGGCGATGCTGGAACTCGTGGCGGTCCAATGAAACTTGTTGTGGAACAAGGATTGTGGACGACCGGCCAGCCGGTCGCCGCACCACCCGCGGTTGCGGTGCTCGAGGTCGCGGGCGCCGTCTTGGCCTGGACCGTCGACGATCCGCACGCGCCGGTCGCCGTCACGTTCACCGACGTGGGCGCCGCCGATTGGCTGTGGCGGGCGCTGGGCGAAGCCGGTCACGTCAGCATCGTCGAAGCGCTGTCCGGACGGCCGGCGCACACCGCGGCCGCGGTCGATCTCGTTGATGTCCACTGGGCCGCTGCCGCACTGGCCCCGCTGCGACGCCTGGCACTGGGACATTGGTTGCGCCGCTGGTGGCCGGCCAGCGTCCGCGACGGTATCGCCGAACTCGACGCGGCCGTGCTGGACGCCGAGATCGCCGCACTCACCGCGGCGGCCGAGGAGTTCTTCGCCGGCGACACCTTCGATTCCGACGTGAGCGGTCTGCTCGAGCCGCACCGCGCGTCGCTGGCGGCGCTGATGGCAGACGGCGACCCACGGGTGGCCGCGCTCGTCGACTCGGTGTCCGAGTGGGTTGACCTGGACGAGATTCCGGCGCAGCGTCGACAGCATGATTACGCGCTGGCCGCAGGCGCGGCCCGGGGACAGCGGCCCGGCACGATCGCGTCCGGAACCGGGTCCATTCCGTGGAGCGCGGTACCGCCCCGCGTGTTCGATGCCGCCGAGGACACCGTCTCCTGGGTGGTCACCGCCGCGGCGGGGGTGGTGCGGGCCGAGATTCGCACCGAACCGATCGGACCGGCGAACGGGATACCGGTGCGCTTCGACGGTGCCGACGGGGTGCTGGACGAGCAGGGCCGAGCGACCGTCGACCTAGCGGTCTCGGAATCGGCTGCCTGGGATCGGGATTGGTCGTCGGCGGTGACAACCGTCGGGGGCCCGGCCGATCCTGGTGACACCCGCGAGGTCCGCGACCGCCTGCGCACGTTCGCCCGAGCCCGCCTGGCCGGTCCGGCCGGTGACGCGTTCCTGGCCGAAATCCTGGCCGCCGAATCCGATTACTGACGGTTCAGCGGGCCATCCCCGGTCCGGAAGCCTGCAGGGTCGGCGGCCCCGAGCGGGGGAGCGCGACCCGCGCCACGTCCGGTGTGCCGATCTGACCGGCCAGCCACGGCAGCGCTGCCTCGAACGCACGTGATGCGAACGGCCAGTCGTGTTTACCGGGCTGGACGATCACCGCGCAATCGATGCCGTTGGTGCTCCCCAGGCCGCACAACGACTGGGCGGCGACGGCCTGGTCACTCGCCCGCGGGTGGGTGCCCGGCGGCGTGCCGGGGTCGTTGACGGCGAACCAGCCGGCGATGCTGGAGTAGCGGCCGTGCCGGTTCATCACCGTGGTGGGATCGAACGAGGCATACTGCGCGACGTTGCCGCCGAACAGTCGGTCGATGGTCTGCGCCTTCGTCCCCGAGTTGGGGCTGATGTCACCGGCGATGTCCTCGAACACCGAGAACATGTCCGGGTGCATGACCGTCAGGTCGACGGCGCACGTGCCGCCCATGGACCACCCGACCGAGCCCCAGTTGGCGGGCGCGGCACTCACCCCGAATTTCGCGATCATGGTCGGCACGACGTCCTTGGTGAGATGGTCGGCGGCCTTACCGCGCGATCCGTTCACGCATTCGGTGTCGTTGTTGAAGGCCCCGCCCGAGTCGACGAACACCAGCACCGGCGCGTTGCCGTTGTGCGCGGCGGCGAACCGATCGACCACGCGGATGGCGTCCCCGGCCCGCAGCCAGTCGGCGGGGGTGTTGAACTCGCCGCCGATCATCATCAGGGTCGGCAGTTTCGGCGGGGGATTGGTGGCATACCAGGCCGGGGGCAGGTACACGAGTTCGCCGCGATGCCGGAAGCCGGACCCGGCGTCACCGGTGTCCACCGGGACCACGGTGCCGTTGGCGGGGATCATCCGCTTCTGCTGCATGGCGGTGACGGTGGCCATGTCGGTCTGGTCCGGTAGCGGTCCCGCGGTCAACTGACTCCAGGCGGTCTGGGCCGTCGGGAAGTATCCGACCCACAGGTTCAACGCCAGCGCGGCGCAGAGGGCGCACAGCGGTACTGCCAGTGCGGTGGCCCCGCGGCGCCACCAGCCGGTGCGCCGCCACCCGGTCACCAACACGGCGGCCATGAAGCCGATCAGTCCGACCCATATCCACAACGCATGCGGGGCCGGGTCACCGGCCAGCCCCTGGCTGTTGATGTACCAGTGCACGGCGGTAGCCACAGCCACCCCGGCCACCAGTGATATCGGTAGTCCCAGTTGGTGCCAGCGTCTGCTGCGCCACCCGACGGCGGCGATCACCACGGCGGCGGCGACCAACTGCACGATCACCGGAAGCCAACCGTGCATCAGCGAAATGTGCTGCAAGAATTCGTTATTGGCATCGGCCATGAAGGGTGCGGCGACCGTCATCGTCGAAGGTGTCACGCCACCATCGTGGCTGCCGATCCTTGGGGGTAGCTGTGAGTCCGCTTCCGACGTTTCGTCAGCGCGGTTTTGCCAGCGGGAACGGCAGCGTCTCCCGGATGCTGCGTCCGGTGATCAGCATGACCACCCGATCCACCCCCACTCCCAGGCCACCGGTCGGCGGCATCGCGTACTCCATCGCCTGCAGGAAGTCTTCGTCGAGCTCCATCGCCTCCGGATCGCCGCCGGCGGCCAGCGTGGACTGTTCCTGGAGCCGTCGCCGCTGCTCGACGGGGTCGGTGAGCTCGCTGTAGGCGGTACCCAGCTCGACTCCCCACGCCACCAGATCCCAGCGTTCGGCGACGCCGGCGATGCTGCGGTGCGGGCGGGTCAGCGGCGAGACCGACGTCGGGAAGTCCTTGTAGAACGTCGGGTGCTCGGTCTGGCCTTCGACCAGCCGTTCGTAGAGTTCGAGCACCACCGCTCCGGCGTCCCAGTGCTTGAGGTACGGCACGCCCGCGCCGTCGCACAACTCACGCAACCGGGACAGTGCGGTGTCGGGACCGATGTCCTCGCCCAGTGCCTCCGAGACCGCGCCGTGCACCGTCTTCACCGGCCACACCCCCGAGATGTCCACCGGTTCCAACGCTCCGTCGGCACCCGGCCGCATGACGACCTGCGCACCGTTGGCGGCCTGGGCGGCATTCTGGATCAGCTCGCGGCAGCCGTCGATCCACACGGTGTAGTCGGCATGCGCCTGGTAGGCCTCCAGCAGCGTGAACTCGGGATTGTGACTGAAATCCACGCCCTCGTTGCGGAACGCGCGGCCCAATTCGAAGACCCGCTCGACGCCGCCCACGCACAACCGCTTCAGGTACAGCTCCGGGGCGATCCGCAGGTACAGATCCAGGTCGTAGGCGTTGATATGGGTCTGGAAGGGGCGGGCGTTGGCGCCGCCGTGGATCTGCTGCAGGATCGGCGTCTCGACCTCAAGAAAACCCTTGCCCACCAACGTTTCGCGAATGGCGTGCAGGATCGCGCTGCGCGCGGTGATCAGGTCACGCGCATCGGTGTTGATCGCCAGGTCGACATACCGGGTGCGCACCCGGGCCTCGGGGTCGGTGAGCCCCTTCCACTTGTCGGGCAACGGGCGCAGGCATTTCCCGGTCATCCGCCAGTCGGTCACCAGCAGCGAGGGGGTGCCGTTGCGGCTGCGTCCCATGGTGCCGGTCACCTCGACCAGGTCGCCGAGATCGACCGATGCCCCGAAATCCGGGTAGCCCTGGGCGGCCGGGGGGCCGTCGAGCAGCAGTTGAACCTCACCGGACCAATCCCGCAGCACGGCGAACAGCACACCGCCGTAATCGCGGATCCGCAGGATGCGCCCGGCCACCGTGACGACGGTCGTCGGATCGGTGGCGTCCAACGCGGCGGCCACGGTGTGGCTGGGCGGCTGACCGACCGGATAGGCGTCCACACCCCGGTCCTGCAGGTCCTTGAGCTTGGCCATCCGGACCCGCACCTGATCGGGCAGGCGGGGCGCTTCGTCGGCCGGCAGGTCGGCGCGCAGGCCGCTGACGTCCGGGGCGCTGCCGTCCTGGTGTAGGAGGCCGCTGTCCACCAACCGCTGCGGGGCGGCGATGTGTTCGCCGGTGTGGTCCTTACGCCGGGAGAACGGCAGCACCAGAAAACCCTCGGCGATCACCGAGGCGACGCCGACCCGCGGGATGAGCCGGGCATCTTCGTAGCAGGCGAACCGCGGCACCCATTCCGGCTGGTACTTCATATTCGACCGGTACAAGGTCTCCAGCTGCCACCACCGCGAGAAGAACACCAGCAGGGCCCGCCACAGTCGGGCGATCGGGCCGGCACCCAGTTGCGCGCCCTGCTCGAACGCCGACCGGAACATCGCGAAGTTCAGTGAGATCCGGCTTATCCCGAGGTCCTCGGCCTGCAGACAGAGTTCACTGACCATCAATTCGATGGTGCCGTTGGGGGATTGCGGTGAGCGACGCATCACGTCCAGCGACACCCCGTTGCTGCCCCACGGGACCAGGGACAGCAGCGCCACCACGTCGTCGGCTGCGCCGTCGCCACCGGCCTTGATGGCCTCGACCAACAGGCAGTCGTTGTCGGCGGGGTCGCCGAGCCGGCCCAGCGCCATCGAGAATCCGCGCTCGGTCTCCGTGTCGCGCCACTTGTCGGCGCGCTCGATGACCCGGGCCATCTCATCGGTGGTCAGGTCGCGGTGCCTGCGGATGCGCACCGTCAGCCCGGCGCGGCGGGCTCGGGTGACCGCCTGGCGCACCGGTTTCATATCGGGCCCGGACAACCGGAAGTTGTCCGGATGCAGGATCGCCTCGTCGCCGAGTTCCAGGGCGTTCAGCCCGGCCTCGCGGAAGGCCTGCGCGCCGGCAGCGCTGGCCCCCATGACCCCGGGCGCCCACCCGTAGGTCTCGCACAGGTGCAGCCAGGCCTCGATGGCGGCGGGCCAGGCCCGCGGATCGCCGACCGGGTCACCGCTGGCCAGGCAGACACCGACCTCGACGCGGTAGGTGATGGCGGCGCGACCGTTGGGTGCGAAAACCACCGACTTGTCCCGGCGGGTGGCGAAGTAGCCCAGCGAATCGTTCTTGCCGAACAGCTCCAGCAGACCGCGGATGGCGGATTCGTCCTCACCGGTCAGCGCGTTCGCGGCGCGCTGGGACTGGAACAGCACCACCGCGGCGACGATCAGCGCGAGCGCGCCGAACAGCCCGAGCAGGACGTTGACCAGACCGTGCGGATGCCCGCTGAAGGCGTCGGCGTCGGCGCCGGCGAACGCGCTGACCCGGTTCAGCGCATACCAAGGCCGGTCGGCCTGGGCCAGCGAACCGGGGAACAGCTCCAGCAAGCCCCATCCGACGAGGGTGCCGACGGCCATGCCGGCGACCAGGGTGGCGGCGGCCTTGAACAGCGCCCCGCGGCGCACCTTGGCCCAGAACTGCCGTCGGGCCAGCACCAGCGCGCCGATGGAGGCGACGTGGAACACCAGGCCGATGACCTCGCCGACCTCCTCGGCGACTGTTTCGTCACCGGTGGCCAGGTCACCGAGATTCCACCCGACCGCGGCGACCATGTAGAGCACCAGGATCCACCACGCGATGCGCTTGCGGGCGGCGAGTGCGGCGGCCAGCAAGCCCAGCACCACGGCCCAGGCGAAGCTGGTGTCGGGGAAGTTGAAGATGTAGTCGTTGACGAACTCCCGCGGAACCCGGATAAGGACCCGCACCAGAGGTGAGACGCTGGCCAACAACGACAGTGTGGCGATGACGCCGACGATCCAGCCGGCGACCGCGGGTACCCACGTGAATCGGGACTGGTGGCCCGTTCTCGACTGCGGGGCGATTGTCGAGGTCATAGGCCGCGAGGATATGCCTTCGGCCAATGAATTTCGTGTGAGTGGCTACCAGACGGGGCCGGTGTATTTTTCGCCAGGCCCTTTTCCGGGTTCTTCGGGGGCGGCGCTGGCTTCCCGGAAGGCCAACTGGAGACTCTTCAGGCCGTCCCGCAGCGGGCCGGCGTGCAGGCCGAGGAACTCCGCGGATGCGGTGACGAGACCGGCCAACGCGGTGATCAGTCGGCGGGCTTCGTCGAGGTCGCGATGCGGGCTCTCGTCGGGATCTTCGGATGCCAGACCGAGCTTCTCGGCGGCCGCGCTCATCAGCATCACGGCCGAACGGGTGATCACCTCGACCGCGGGGATCTCGGCGAGTTCCCTCACCTGCGGGTCTGCAGCGGCTGGAGTTTTCGGATCATCGGTCATGCCTGATAGAGTGGCATGATCGACCGTCCCGGCGAACGCCAGGGACAGCAAGTGGAGTCCCGCTCCCACCGCTGACCATACCGGTACAGCGGTCCGGTCGCAGGCATCTGCGGATGTCCTGTTCCGCGCACCGCGCGGACGGCGAAAGCCGTGATCGGTCGGCATCGGGCCCTGCTACGTGCAGGGCCTTTCTGTTCGCAAGAGCAGAGTGCTGATGGTGTCGGATTCCCCGCTGGCCCCGTCGTCTCCCCACGGTCGTGGACGAGAAGACAACGTAGGAGGCCCCATCAGCACTGAGACCCGCATCAACGAGCGCATTCGCGTACCTGAAGTCCGCCTGATCGGACCGGGTGGTGAACAGGTAGGCATCGTGCGCATCGAAGATGCGCTCCGCGTCGCCGTCGACGCCGATCTCGACCTTGTCGAAGTAGCTCCGGACGCCAAACCCCCGGTTTGCAAGATCATGGACTACGGCAAGTTCAAGTACGAGACGGCACTCAAGGAGCGCGAGTCTCGCAAGAACCAGCAGCAGACCGTCGTCAAGGAACAGAAGCTGCGGCCGAAGATCGACGATCACGACTACCAGACGAAGAAGGGCCATGTGGTCCGCTTCCTGGAGGCCGGATCGAAGGTCAAGGTCACGATCATGTTCCGCGGTCGTGAGCAGTCCCGCCCCGAACTGGGTTACCGACTGCTGCAGCGCCTGGGCGCCGACGTCGCCGATTACGGCTTCGTCGAGACGTCAGCCAAACAGGACGGCCGCAACATGACGATGGTGCTGGCGCCGCACCGCGGCGCGAAGACTCGCGCCAAGGCGGCCCACGACGCCGATGCGCCACCAGCCCAGCGCGGCACCGCCGAGTCCGGCGAGAACCAAGAACCATCGAGTTAGAACTGAGGACACATGCCCAAGGCAAAGACCCACAGCGGAGCTTCGAAGCGCTTCCGTAAGACCGGCACCGGCAAGATCGTGCGCCAGAAGGCGAACCGCCGCCACCTGCTGGAGCACAAGGCCAGCAAGCGCACCCGTCGCCTCGACGGTCGCACCGTGGTCGCCGCCAGCGACGCAGGCCGGATCAACAAGCTGCTGAACGGCTGATTCTGTCGAGCGGCTGCTTCGGTCGAACCGTCGTGCGCCGCTTCACCTTTGAACCTCCCCCCGCAAGAATAGGAACACTCCCATGGCACGCGTGAAGCGCGCACTCAATGCCCAGAAGAAGCGGCGCACAGTCCTCAAGGCGTCGAAGGGTTACCGCGGCCAGCGCTCGCGGCTCTACCGCAAGGCCAAGGAACAGCAGCTGCACTCCTTGACCTATGCCTACCGCGACCGCCGTGCCCGCAAGGGCGAGTTCCGCAAGTTGTGGATCTCGCGTATCAACGCCGCGGCCCGCGCCAACGACATCACCTACAACCGCCTCATCCAGGGCCTCAAGGCCGCCGGTGTCGAGGTGGACCGCAAGAACCTCGCCGAGATCGCCGTGAGCGACCCGGCCGCGTTCACCGCGCTGGTGGAGGTCGCCAAGGCCGCGCTGCCCGCCGATGTGAATGCTCCTTCGGACGAGGCCGCCTGAGCACCACTCCGCTGACCGAGCGGGCCGACCGCGTAGCCGCAGCCGTCAAGCTGCACCGCGCCGTCGCACGTCGCCGCGCCGCACGCTTTCTCGCCGAAGGTCCCAACCTTGTCGAGGCTGCGCTGCGGCGCGGTGTCGTTTGCGAGGTGTTCGCCACCGCCGCGGCCCGCGATCGTTTCGGTGATCTGCTCGGGGACGCCCCCGTGTACGAGGTGACCGAGCGCGCCGCGAAGGCGTTGTCCGACACCGTGACCCCGGTGGGTCTGGTGGCGGTGTGCCGGCTCCCCGAGGTGTCCCTGGCCGATGTCTTGACCGACGCGCGGTTGGTTGCGGTGGCGGTGGAAACGTCCGAACCGGGCAACGCCGGCACCCTCATCCGGCTGGCCGACGCCATGGGCGCCGATGCCGTGGTCCTGGCCGGCGACTCGGTCGATCCGTACAACGGCAAATGCCTCCGATCGTCGGCCGGCAGCATCTTCGGAGTGCCGGTGGTGCAGGCGCAGGACACCGCGGAGCTCATCGCCGCGATGCGCGGTGCCCGACTGCAGGTGCTGGCCACCACGCTGGACGGTGAGACTCCATTGCCCGCAGCCGATCTGTCCGTGCCGACGGCGTGGCTGTTCGGTTCCGAGGCCCATGGGCTCGCCCCCGTCGTCGCCGCTGCTGCTGATGCGCGGGTGACCATCCCGATGCACGGCAGCGCCGAGAGTCTCAACGTCGCCGCCGCCGCGGCGATTTGCCTGTATGCGAGTTCGCAGGCCGTGTCCCGCGACCAGGCATAGAGTCCGACTTTCGGTGCGACGTCCCGGAATGGGTGTCTGTTCGGCTGCTCCGACGAGATTGCACTCACGGTCGTGGTGGCAGGCAACAGCCCTCAGCTCAATCTCGTCGGAGTGACTCAGACGGTGACGTCGAACCCGAGGTCGATATCGCAGGCCGCCTGACCGCCGCGGACACCCCAGTTCTCCAGGGCGCTTTCCCGCACCAGGATGGTGACGTGGTCACGCGGAATTCCCAAGGCGTGCAGCGCATCGGTGTCGGTCGCGTGATTATTCACCCGTCCCGCAACAACCCCTTGGCCACGTGCGTGATCTGCACTTCGTTACTGCCGGCGTAGATCATCAGCGATTTCGCGTCGCGCGCCAGTTGTTCGACCCGGTATTCGGTCATGTAGCCGTTACCGCCGAAGAGCTGCACCGCTTCCATCGCCACGTCGGTGGCCGCCTGCGAGCAATACCACTTCATCGCCGAGGCCTCCGCCAGCGAGATCGGGACCTCCTCCTTGGCCGACTCGATCACCCGGAACAGCATGTTGCGCACGTTCATTCGCGCCACCTCCATGCCGGCCAGTTTGAGTTGGATCAACTGGAACTGGGCGATCTCCTTACCCCAGAGCACCCGATTCTTGGCGTAGTCGACCGACAGCCGCAGACACTCCTCGATGATGCCCAGGGCCATCGCCGCGACGCCGATCCGCTCGGCGGAGAAGCTGGACCGTGCGCTGTCCCGGCCGTCCCGGAGCTGTTGTCCTCGGTCTCGCCCAACAGCCGGTCGCGGCCCAACCGCACATTGTTGAAGAACAGCTCGCCCGTCCGTGAGGAGTGAATGCCCATCTTGCGGAAGGGTTTCGATTGTACGAAGCCCTCCATCCCGCGATCCAGCACGAAGGTCAGCACCTTGCGATCGCGCTTGTCGGTCTTGTCGCCCTCGTCGAGCTTGGCGTACACCACCACGACATCGGCATCCGGCCCATTGGTGATGAACGTCTTCTGCCCGTTGAGGATGTAGTCGTCACCGTCGCGCACGACATAGGACTTCATCCCGCCGAACGCATCCGACCCGGAATCGGGTTCGGTGATGGCCCATGCCCCGACCTTCTCGTAGGTCACCAGCCCGGGCAGCCAGCGTTCCTGTTGCGCCAGGGTGCCGCGATTCTGGATGGTGGGCACCGTCAAGCCGAGGCTGACACCCATGCCCGTCACCAAACCCATGGATACCCGGCACAATTCGCTGATCAGGACGAAACCCATACCGGCCTGGTCGGGTCCGCCGCCAAACATGCCGCCGGAGGACTTGCCGGATTTCGGAGCCTCGCCGGCCCGCAGCCGGGACAACCGGCGCTCCAGCGCTTCACGCGCCATCGTGTCGATACCGAAGGTGGCGAACAGCTTCCGGACGATGGGGTAGGGCTCCATGTCGCCGTCTTCGAGGGCGTCGATGTTCGGCCGGACCTCCTTGTCGATGAATTCGCGCACCGCGTCGCGCACGGCGATATCGACGTCAGACCAGTCCAGCATCGTGTCAAGCTGCCTTTCGTTTGGTCGCAGGCTTTCTGGATGACGGGCGTCGGCCCAGTCCGGCCAGCGAGAAAGTGGTGTGCACCAGGGATCCGGCGCGGTCGAGCAGGGTCTTGTGTGGCGGTTGGTAGTGCATGGACAGCCCGCGCCGGTCCTTGGGTGGTGCCATGAAAGCCGGCGCCTCCACCAGCGGAGCGTCCTCGGGCACCTTTCCGGCGGCACGACGGTAGGCGGCCACCGCGCGGGGATGCATCCGGATCTCCTCGGGCACCGCGAGGAAGGCCAGCTCGACCATCTTGCCCAGCAGTCGCAGCACCACCTCGTCGCCGGGTGTCCAGCGCATCCCGGCCTTCTCGCGCAAGGCCGGATCGAACAGCCCGGCCGCCACCCAGCGCTGGGCGCCGACCATCGGCTTGAACAACTGATCCCAGACCGGGGTCGGCATCAGGACGAACCACGGTTTGGGTATGCGAATGCTGAAGATGTCCAAGGTGGCTCGGTTGATCTCGAGTTCCTCCCTGCACTTGTGATCCCAGTACGCGCAGAAGTCCTCCCAGCTGGCCGGGACGGGCCGCATGCTCATCCCGTACATCCGGTACCACTGCACGTGCTCGTCGAACAGTTGTCGCTTCTCGGCCTCGGTCAGGCCGCCGCAGAAGTACTCCGCGGTCTTGATGATGAGCATGAAGAACGTCGCGTGCGCCCAGTAGAAGGTCTCCGGATCGAGCGCGTGGTAGCGCCGGCCGGCATGGTCGACGCCCTTGATGTCGTGGTGGAAACTCTTGATCTGCTCCCCGGTCTCGGCGGCGCGGTCACCGTCGTACACCACGCCCATGATCGGGTACACCGACCGGGCCACTCGCTGCAGCGGTTCCCGCAGCAGGATCGAGTGCTCCTCCACGGCGGCGCCCAGGTGCGGGTACATGTTCTGGATCGAGCCGATCCACACCCCCAACAAGCCGGTACGCAGGTCGCCGAAGTACTTCCAGGTGAGCGAGTCCGGGCCGAGCGGAATGCCAGGCTGCGCATCGGTAGCGGCGCGGGAGTGTGCTGTTGTCATGGCGTCCTCGCTGACGAAACCCACGGTTGTCCGGCCAGCCTATTCTTGACAACGCGCGTTGTCCATCGCCGGTGTGACGCTGTGATGGACCGGCGATCTGGTCGCCGCGCGTCCGTGACCTGCCGCTTTCGACATGTGAGCAACGTCGTGTCGCGACGTGATTGCCGCTACCGGTGGTGCCACCTATCGTGGCGTCGTGGACGCTGAACGGTTGGACGAACCGGCCGGCGGCCTAGAACAAGCGGTTGATCTGCCGCGCCCTGTCGGGCCGCTGGGCGCACCTCTGGAATGGCTCAAGGACACCAACCACAATCCCGGCGTGATCGCGTTGATCCGGCGGGTGCGTCGGGCGCTACCCGGCGACCCGGACTTCGGCGATCCGCTGTCGGCCGCCGGTGAGGGTGGTCCGCGCGCCGCCGCCCGCGCCGCGGATCGGCTGCTCGAACGCGACGCCGCGTCGCGGGAAGCCAGCCTCGGTGCGCTGCAGGTGTGGCAGGCGCTCACCGAACGGGTTTCCGGCCGGCCGGCCAACCACGAAGTCACCCTGGTCTTCACCGATCTGGTCGGTTTCTCGGACTGGTCGTTACGCGTCGGTGACGACGCCACGCTGCGGCTGCTGCGCCGGGTCACCTCCGTCGTCGAGCCGCCCCTGCTGGCAGCCGGCGGTCGCATCGTGAAGCGGATGGGCGACGGCGCCATGGTGGTCTTCCGGGATCCGGTGCCCGCGGTGCGGGCCGTGCTGACCGCGCTGGACGCTGTGGGTGGTGTCGAGGTGGACGGTTACACGCCGACGATGCGGGCCGGGATCCACACCGGCAGGCCCCAGCGCATCGGGTCGGACTGGCTGGGTGTTGATGTCAACATCGCCGCCCGGGTCATGGAACGGGCCACCAAGGGCGGCCTCGTGGTGTCGCAGCCCACGTTAGACGGCATCTCCGACGAGGAATTCGCGGCCATGCGGCTCCAAGCCAAGCGGGTGCGCAAACAGCTGTTCGGTGCGCGGCCCAGCGGTGTGCCCGACGACCTGCAGATGTACTGGCTGCGCGCGCGTGCCGAGGAGACCGGCGCCGACGCCGAGGACGACATCACGACCGGCGGCTGACCCATGCCGCTGAAGTGGGTGTGGGGCCTGCGGGTGACCATCGGCTACGCCGCCGCCCTGGTCGTCGTCGCAGCGGTTCTCGCCGCGCTGGGACCCACGGTGCACGATCGGGTGATCCGGCACGCGAGTACCAATCTGCACAATCTGGCGCACGGCCGGATCGGCACCCTGCTCGGCAGTGCCTTCGTCGTCGATGTGGGCGCCATGGCGCTGTGGTTGCCCGGACTGGTGTGCCTGCTTGCGCTGGCCGAGTTGCTGTGGCGCAGCCGCAAACTGCTGACCACCTTCCTGGTCGCCCATATCGGTGCCACGCTGGTGATCGCGGCCGCACTGGCCGTCGCCGTGCACCAGGGCTGGGTGCCCCGCTCGATCACCAGGGCCACCGACGTCGGGATGAGTTACGGGGCGATGGGCGTGCTGGGCATGCTGACGGCCGCCATCCCGCCCCGCTGGCGGCCGGCCTGGCTGTGCTGGTGGATCACCCTCGGGGTGGCCGTGGTGGCGGCCGGCCGGGACTTCACCGATGCCGGTCATCTGGTCGCGTTGCTGCTCGGCATGTTGGCCTCGACACGACTGGGTGAGCCTGTTCGCTGGACCCGGCCCCGACTGGGTCTGCTGGCTGCCGGGTCGGCGTTCGGCTATCTCGTGGTCGTCGCCTACGCGCCAGCCGTGGCGACCGTCATTGCCGCCGCGGCAGCGCTGGCGGCGGGCGGGCGGCCGGCCGTCGCTATGATCGCCGGGTGGCTGTCCAGACTGAACGACAAGGTGAGCCCGCCGACCTCTCGGAAAAGACCCTGACCGAGGCTGTCGATGCGGCCCGCGCGGCGTTCGACGCTGCCGCCGATCTGGACGCCCTGGCCCGGGCCAAGACCGAACACCTCGGCGACCGTTCGCCGATCGCGTTGGCCCGCCAGGCTCTCGGCTCGCTGCCCAAGACCGAGCGCGCCGACGCGGGTAAGCGGGTCAACGTGGTCAGGACACAGGCACAACAGGCCTTCGACGACCGGCTGGCCCAGCTGCGCGCCGAACGCGACGCGGCGGTGCTGGTGGCCGAACGCATCGACGTGACCCTGCCGTCCACCCGGCAGCCGGTCGGTGCGCGGCACCCGATCACGCTGCTCACCGAGCGCATCGCCGACACCTTTGTCGCCATGGGGTGGGAACTGGCCGAGGGGCCCGAGGTCGAGACCGAGCAGTTCAACTTCGACGCCCTGAACTTCCCGCCGGATCACCCGGCCCGCAGCGAACAGGACACCTTCCAGATCTCTCCGGAAGGCTCCCGGCAGGTGCTGCGCACCCACACGTCCCCGGTGCAGATCCGTGCCCTGCTGGAGCGTGAGCTGCCGGTGTACATCATCTCGTTGGGCCGGACCTTCCGGACCGACGAGTTGGACGCCACCCACACCCCGGTGTTCCACCAGGTGGAGGGGCTGGCGGTGGACAAGGGTCTGACCATGGCGCACCTGCGCGGCACGCTGGATGCGTTGGCCCGGGCGGAGTTCGGCCCCGCGGGACGCACCCGGTTCCGTCCGCACTTCTTCCCGTTCACCGAGCCGTCGGCCGAGGTCGACGTGTGGTTCGAGAACAAGAAGGGCGGCCCCGGCTGGGTGGAATGGGGCGGCTGCGGCATGGTGAACCCGAATGTGCTGCGCGCCTGCGGTATCGACCCGGCCGAGTACTCGGGCTTTGCCTTCGGAATGGGATTGGAGCGAACCCTGCAGTTCCGCAACGGGATTCCGGATATGCGCGACATGGTGGAGGGCGATGTGCGCTTCTCGCTGCCGTTCGGAGTGGGCGCCTGATGCGTATTCCGTACAGCTGGCTCCGCGACGTGATCCGGGCCGGCGCGCCGGGCTGGGATCTGGGCGTCGACGAGCTGGAGCAGACGCTGATCCGCATCGGCCACGAGGTCGAGGAGATCCTGCCGGTCGGTCCGGTCACCGGTCCGCTCACCGTGGGCCGGGTCGTCGAGATCGAAGAGCTCACCGAGTTCAAGAAGCCCATCAGGGCCTGCAAGGTCGACGTGGGTGAAACCGAGCCGCGCGACATCGTCTGTGGCGCAAGGAACTTCGCGGTCGGCGATCTGGTGGTGGTGGCCCTGCCCGGTACAACGCTTCCGGGTGACTTCACCATCGCCAAGCGTAAGACCTACGGCCGTACCTCCGACGGGATGATCTGCTCGGCCGCCGAGCTGAACCTGGGCGCCGATCAGTCCGGCATCATCGTGTTGCCGCCGGGCACCGCCGAACCGGGGGACTCGGGCATCGAGGTGCTGGGTCTCGACGACGTGGTGTTCAACCTGGCGATCACCCCGGACCGTGGTTACTGCTTGTCGATTCGCGGCATGGCCCGCGATATCGCCTGCGCGCTGGACCTCGACTTCGTCGACCCCGCCGACGTCCCGGCACTGCCGGCGCAGGGTGAAGCCTGGCCGCTGACCATCCAGCCCGGCACCGGGGTGCAGCGATTCGGGCTGCGGCCCGTTACCGGCATCGACCCGGCCGCGGTGTCGCCGTGGTGGTTGCAACGCCGGCTGCTGCTGTCCGGGATCCGGGCCATCTCGCCCGCAGTGGACGTCACCAACTACGTGATGCTCGAGATCGGGCATCCGATGCACGCGCACGACCGGTCGCTGATCACCGGCGGGTTCACCGTGCGCTTCGCCGAGCAGGGGGAGAAGGTGGTGACGCTCGACGACGTCACCCGCACCCTCAACGCCGGGGACGTGCTGATCGTCGACGACGTGGCCACCGCGGCTATCGGCGGTGTGATGGGCGCCGGCACCACCGAGGTGCGCGACACCACCACCGACGTGCTGCTGGAGGCTGCGGTGTGGGATCCGGCCGCGGTATCGCGGACCCAGCGCCGCCTGCACCTGAGCAGCGAAGCCGGCCGCCGTTACGAGCGCACCGTGGACCCGGCCATCTCGGTCGCCGCCCTGGACCGCTGCGCCAGCCTGCTCGCCGAGATTGCCGGTGGCACAGTCGAACCGACGCTGACCGATTGGCGTGGTGATCCGCCGCGCGAGGACTGGTCGCACCCGCCGGTGAGCATGCCGGTGGATCTGCCCGATCGCACCGCAGGCGTGAGCTACGCCGAAGGGGTGACGCCGAAGCGGCTGCGCCAGATCGGCGCACAGGTGTCGGTAGCCGACGGTGTGGTGACCGCGGTGCCCCCGAGTTGGCGTCCGGATCTGCGCGAACCCGCCGACCTGGTGGAGGAGGTGCTGCGCCTGGAAGGGCTCGACCTCATCCCGTCGGTGTTGCCGCACGCCCCGGCCGGACGTGGCCTGACGCCGATCCAGAAACGCCGCCGCGCGGTGGGCAAGTCGCTCGCGCTGACCGGTTTCGTCGAGGTGCTGCCGACCCCGTTCCTGCCCGCCGGGGTGTTCGACACCTGGGGGCTGGACCCCGATGATCCGCGCCGCAACACCACCAAGGTGCTCAACCCGCTGGAAGCCGACCGGCCCGAGCTGGCGACGACGCTTCTTCCCGGCCTGCTGGAAGCGTTGGCGCGCAACGTCTCCCGCGGCGCGGTGGATGCCGCGCTGTTCGCGATCGCCGAGGTGGTGCTGCCGACACCGCAGACCCGTGCGGTGGAGCGCATCCCGACCGACCGGCGGCCCACCGACGAGGAGATCGCGGCGCTGGACGCCTCGCTGCCGCGTCAGCCCGAACATGTGGGTGTGGTGCTCACCGGGCTGCGCGAACCGGCCGGGCCGTGGGGGCCGGGCCGCAAGGTGGAGGCGGCCGACGCGTTCGAAGCGGTGCGGGTGATCGGCCGAGCCGTCGGCGTTGAGCTGACTCTTCGGGCCGCCCAGGAATTGCCGTGGCACCCGGGCCGCTGCGCGGAGGTGTTCGCCGGGGAGACATCCGTCGGTTTCGCCGGCCAGTTGCACCCGGCCGTCGTCGAGCGCGCGGGCCTGCCCAAGGGCACCTGCGCGGTGGAGTTGGACCTGGACGCCATTCCGATCGAGCAGCGGCTGCCCGCGCCGTCGGTGTCGCCGTTCCCCGCGGTGTTCCAGGACGTCAGCCTCATCGTCGATGACGACGTCGCGGCCCAATCGGTGATCGATGTCGTCCGGGCCGGTGCCGGTGAACTGGTGGAGGATGTCCGGCTGTTCGACGTCTACACCGGTCCGCAGATCGGGGAGGGCCGCAAGTCGCTGACGTTGGCGTTGCGGTTCCGCGCCGCCGACCGCACCCTCACCGAGGACGAGGCCAGCGCCGCCCGCGACGCCGCCGTGGCCGCCGCCGCGACCCAACTCGGCGCCACCCAACGCGCCTGACCGCCTCCCCGCCCAATTGCGCAAACGGGCGGAAAAGTGCGAGTGGAACCGGGCCAAACGTCGATCTCGGCGCGAGTCGTGTTAATGAGTTTGCATTCCGATGCATAACGATGCAAAGATCGGGGTATGACTTCGGTAGCCGTCGCCGGCGCCAGCGGGTATGCCGGCGGTGAGATCCTGCGGCTGTTGCTCGGCCACCCCGCCTACGCCGACGGGCGCCTCACCATCGGTGCCCTGACCGCGGCCGCCAGCGCCGGCACCACCCTGGCCGAGCATCATCCGCACCTGCTACCGCTGGCCGGCCGGGTGCTGGAGGCCACCGACGCCGAGCTGCTGGCCCAGCACGACGTGGTGTTCCTCGGGCTGCCGCACGGGCATTCCGCGGCCCTGGCCGAACAGCTCGGCGACACCGTGATCATCGACTGCGGCGCCGACTTCCGGCTCACCGATGCCGCCGACTGGGAGCGGTTCTACGGATCCGCGCACGCCGGCACCTGGCCCTACGGCCTGCCCGAACTACCCGGCGCCCGGGACAAACTGCGGGGCGCGACCCGGATCGCGGTGCCCGGCTGCTATCCGACGGCCGCGCTGCTGGCACTGCTGCCCGCGGTCGCCGCGGATCTGGTCGAACCGAACGTGACGGTTGTCGCCGTCAGCGGCACCTCCGGTGCCGGTAAGGCGGCCAAGGTCGACCTGCTGGGCTCCGAAGTCATCGGATCGGCGCGGGCTTACAACGTCGGGGGCAAGCACCGGCATACGCCAGAGATCGCCCAGGGGCTGCGCAGTGTGACTGCCAAGGACGTCACCGTGTCGTTCACCCCGGTGCTCATCCCCACCGCCCGCGGCATCCTGGCCACCTGCACCGCCCGCACCGACGCGTCGGAGCAGGAGATCCGCGCCGCCTACGACAAGGCGTACGGCGACGAACCGTTCATCCACCTGCTGCCCGAAGGGCAGCTGCCCAAGACCGGTTCGGTGATCGGCAGCAATGCTGCGCAGCTGGCCGTCACGGTCGACGCCGACGCCAAGACACTGGTCGCCATCAGTGCGATCGACAACCTGACCAAGGGCACCGGAGGTGCCGCCGTGCAATCGATGAACCTGGCCCTCGGCTGGCCCGAAACAGAAGGATTGTCCATCGTGGGAGTGGCACCGTGACATCACAAGCGGCGAACGGCAATCTCGTCCGCAACCAGGGCGTCACCGCCCCCGCCGGCTTCCGGGCCACCGGAATTTCGGCCGGTATCAAGGCATCCGGCAATCTCGACCTGGCGCTGGTGTTCAACGAGGGGCCGGATTACGGCGCGGCCGCGGTGTTCACCCGAAACCAGATCAAGGCTGCCCCGGTGCAGTGGTCACAGCAGGTGCTCACCACCGGCCGGCTGCGTGCGGTCATCCTCAACTCCGGTGGCGCCAACGCCTGCACCGGCGCACTGGGCTTCCAGGACACGCATGCGACGGCCGAGGCCGTGGCTGCTGCGCTCAGTGACTGGGGCACCGAGACCGGCGCCATCGAGGTCGCGGTCTGCTCCACCGGACTGATCGGTGATCGGCTGCCGATGGACAAGGTACTGGTCGGTGTCACCGAGATCGTCCACGAGATGGCCGGCGGCCTCACCGGCGGGGAAGAGGCGGCGCGGGCCATCATGACCACCGACACCGTGCCCAAACAGGTTGCGCTGCACCACCCCGGTGACTGGACCGTCGGCGGCATGGCCAAGGGCGCGGGCATGCTCGCCCCGTCGCTGGCCACCATGCTGGTGGTGCTCACCACCGACGCCGTCGCCGACGCCCAAGCGCTCGACACCGCGCTGCGGCGCGCCGCGGCCCGCACCTTCGACCGTCTCGACGTCGACGGCAGCTGCTCCACCAACGACACTGTGCTGCTGCTGGCCTCCGGCGCCAGCGAGATCACGCCCAGCCAAGCCGAACTCGACGACGCCGTGTTCCGAGTGTGCGACGACCTGTGCGCCCAGCTGCAGGCCGACGCCGAAGGTGTCACCAAGCGGGTCACCATCACCGTGCAAGGTGCCGCGGACGAAGAAGATGCCCTCGTCGCCGCCCGTGCCGTGGCCCGCGACAGCCTGGTCAAGACCGCGCTGTTCGGCTCCGATCCGAACTGGGGGCGGGTGCTGGCCGCCGTCGGTATCGCCCCGGTGAAACTGGATCCCCAGCGGATCAGCGTGTCCTTCAACGGTTCTCCGGTCTGCATCGACGGCGCGGGCGCTCCGGGCGCGCGCGAGGTGGACCTGTCCGGCGCCGATATCGAGGTGGTCATCGACCTGGCAGTCGGCAACGACGCGGCCTCGATCAGGACCACCGACCTGTCGCACGGGTACGTCGAAGAGAACTCGGCTTACTCATCGTGACGCGTGAGGCGCAGGCGACCGCCGCGGGGGTTTTCGCGGCGGCGCTGCCGTGGCTCAAACAGCTCAACGGCAAGATCGTCGTCGTCAAATACGGCGGCAACGCCATGATCGACGACACCCTCAAGGCCGCCTTCGCCGCCGATATGGTGTTCCTGCGCAACTGTGGGGTACACCCGGTGGTGGTGCACGGCGGCGGTCCGCAGATCAGTGCCATGCTCAAGAAACTCGGCATCGACGGCGAGTTCAAGGGCGGATTCCGGGTCACCACCCCGGAAGTGCTCGACGTGGCCCGGATGGTGCTGTTCGGTCAGGTGGGCCGCGAACTGGTCGGCTTGATCAACGCCCATGGACCGTACGCCGTCGGGATCACCGGGGAAGACGCCCGCCTGCTGACCGCGGTGCGGCGCAGTGTCCTGGTGGACGGCGTGCCCACCGATATCGGCCTGGTCGGCGACGTCGAGCACGTCAACACCGCGGCCGTACTGGATCTCATTGCGGCCGGCCGCATTCCGGTGATCTCCACCATCGCCCCCGACAAGGACGGGGTGGTGCACAACATCAACGCCGACACCGCCGCGGCCGCCGTGGCCGAGGCGCTCGGCGCCGAGAAGCTGCTGATGCTCACCGATGTCGAAGGGCTCTATACCGACTGGCCGAACCGCGCATCGCTGGTCAGCGAGATCGACACCGCCGCACTGACCCAGCTGCTACCCAAACTGGAATCGGGCATGGTGCCCAAGATCGAGGCCTGCCTGCGGGCGGTGCACAACGGGGTGCCCAGCGCACACGTCATCGACGGTCGCGTCGAACATTGTGTCCTCGTCGAACTTCTCACCGACGAAGGCACCGGAACCAAGGTGGTGAACCCCTCGTGACACTTCAGCAGCGCTGGGACGCGGTGATGATGAACAACTACGGCACCCCGCCGCTGGCCCTGGCCGGTGGGGACGGCGCGGTGGTGACCGACACCGACGGTAAGTCCTACCTGGACCTGCTCGGCGGTATCGCGGTCAACGTGCTGGGCCACCGTCACCCCGCGGTCATCGAGGCCGTCACCACCCAGCTCAACACCCTCGGCCACACCTCGAATCTCTATGCCACCGAACCCGGTATCGCGCTGGCCGAAAAGCTGGTCGGGCACCTGGGCCAGCCCGCGAGGGCCTTCTTCTGCAATTCCGGCACCGAGGCCAACGAGGTCGCGTTCAAGATCACCCGGCTCACCGGCCGGACCAAAGTCGTTGCGGCAGAGGGTGGATTCCACGGCCGCACGATGGGATCGCTCGCGCTCACCGGCCAACCTGCCAAGCGCGCGCCGTTCGAGCCGCTGCCCGGTGAGGTCACCTTCGTGCCCTACGGCGACGTCGACGCACTCGAACACGCCGTCAACGACACCACCGCAGCGGTGTTCCTGGAACCGATCATGGGGGAGGGCGGCGTGGTCGTCCCGCCGCCGGGCTACCTCGTGAAGGCCCGCGAGATCACCGTGAAACACGGTGCGCTGCTGGTGCTCGACGAGGTGCAGACCGGTGTCGGGCGTACCGGCGCCTTCTACGCGCATCAGCATGACGGCATCACCCCCGATATCGTGACGCTGGCCAAGGGCCTGGGTGGCGGCCTGCCGATCGGCGCCTGCCTGGCCCTCGGCGCCACCGCCGATCTGCTCACCCCGGGCTTGCACGGCAGCACCTTCGGCGGCAACCCGGTGTGCACCGCGGCCGCACTCGGGGTGCTCACGGCGCTCGCCGAACACGACCTGATCGCCAAAGCGGGTGTGCTCGGCAAGACCCTGAGCCACGGCATCGAGGAACTCGGCCACCCGCTGGTCGCCCACGTCCGGGGCAAGGGGCTGCTGCAGGGCATCGTGCTGACCCAACCCAACGCCAAGGTATTCGAGACCACGGCCCGCGATGCCGGATTCCTGGTGAACGCCGCCGCGCCCGACGTGGTACGGCTGGCCCCGCCGCTGATCATCACCGAAGCGCAGATCGATCAGTTCCTCACCGCCCTTCCCGAGATCCTGGATGCCTCATGACACTGCGACACTTCCTCCGCGACGACGACCTCAGTCCCGCCGAGCAGGCCGAGGTGCTGGCCCTGGCCGCCGCACTGAAGAAGGAGCCGTTCAGCCGCAGGCCCCTGGAGGGCCCGCGCGGGGTGGCGGTGATCTTCGAGAAGAACTCCACCCGCACCCGGTTCTCGTTCGAGATGGGTATCGCACAGCTGGGCGGGCACGCCATCGTCGTCGACGGACGTAGCACCCAGCTGGGGCGCGAGGAAACGCTCGAGGACACCGGGGTGGTGCTGTCGCGGTATGTGGATGCCATCGTGTGGCGCACCTTCGCCCAGGAACGCCTGACCGCGATGGCCAGCGGTTCGACAGTGCCGATCGTCAACGCACTGTCCGACGAATTCCACCCGTGCCAGGTGCTGGCCGATCTGCAGACGCTGGCCGAACGCAAGGGCCGGCTGACGGGCCTGAAGATGACCTACTTCGGGGACGGCGCCAACAACATGGCGCACTCGCTGATGTTGGGCGGCGTGACCGCGGGCATCGACGTCACCATCGCCGCTCCGGCCGGGTTCGAACCGCATCCCCAGTTCGTCGACGCCGCGCGGCGCCGTGCCGCCGAAACCGGCGCCACCGTCACCGTCAGCAGCGATCCGAAGGTCGCCGCCGAGGGCGTCGACGTGCTGGTCACCGACACCTGGACGTCGATGGGGCAGGAGAACGACGGACTGGACCGGGTGCGCCCGTTCCGGCCGTTCCAGGTCAACAGTGAGCTGCTCACCCTGGCCGACCCGGAAGCCGTTGTGCTGCATTGCCTTCCGGCCCACCGTGGGCACGAGATCACCGACGAGGTGATGGACGGGCCGCAGAGCGCGGTGTTCGACGAGGCCGAGAATCGGTTGCACGCCCAGAAAGCACTGCTGGTCTGGCTGTTGGAGCGATAACCGATGAGTACCCCGACCCGAGTCGGCCGTCAGGCCCGCATCGTCGCGCTGCTGGCAGCGCATGCGGTGAGCAGCCAGAGCGAGCTGGCCGCGATGCTGGCCGAAGAGGGCATCGAGGTCACCCAGGCCACCCTCTCGCGGGACCTGGAGGAGCTCGGCGCGGTGAAGCTGCGCGGCGCCGACGGCGGTGTCGGGGTGTATGTGGTGCCCGAGGACGGCAGCCCTGTGCGCGGGGTGTCCGGCGGCACCGAACGGGTGACCAAGCTGTTGGGCGAGCTGCTGGTGTCCACCGACGCCAGCGCCAACCTGGCCGTGCTGCGCACTCCGCCGGGGGCCGCGCACTACCTGGCCAGCGCCATCGACCGGGCATCGTTGCCCCAGGTGGTCGGCACGGTGGCCGGTGATGACACCATCTTCGTGATAGCGCGTGAGCCGATGACCGGCGCCGAGCTCGCGGCCATGTTCGAGAACTTGAAATAGCAGTACAGACAAATAAGGGAGAGCAACGAATGTCCGAACGCGTCATCCTGGCGTATTCCGGCGGTCTGGACACCTCGGTCGCGATCAGCTGGATCGGCAAGGAGACCGGGCGTGAGGTGGTGGCCGTGGCCATCGACCTGGGCCAGGGCGGCGAGGATATGGAGGTCGTACGCCAGCGAGCGCTGGACTGCGGCGCCGTCGAAGCCGTCGTCGTCGACGCGCGGGACGAGTTCGCCGACGAGTACTGCCTGCCGACCATCCAGTCCAACGCGCTGTACATGGACCGTTACCCGCTGGTGTCGGCCATCAGCCGGCCGCTGATCGTCAAACACCTGGTGAAGGCTGCCCGCGAGCACGGCGGCGGCACCGTCGCGCACGGCTGCACCGGTAAGGGTAACGACCAGGTGCGTTTCGAGGTCGGATTCGCCTCGCTGGCACCCGATCTGCAGGTGTTGGCCCCGGTGCGCGACTACGCCTGGACGCGGGAGAAGGCCATCGCCTTCGCCGAGGAGAACGACATCCCGATCAACGTCACCAAGCGGTCGCCGTTCTCGATCGACCAGAACGTGTGGGGCCGTGCGGTGGAAACCGGCTTCCTGGAACATCTCTGGAACGCGCCGACCAAGGACGTCTATGACTACACCGAGGACCCGACGCTCAACTGGAGCACTCCCGACGAGGTGATCGTCGGTTTCGAGAAGGGTGTGCCGGTGTCCATCGACGGCCGCCCGGTCACCGTGCTGGAGGCCATCGTCGAGCTCAACCGGCGTGCCGGCGCTCAGGGCGTGGGCCGGCTCGACGTCGTCGAGGACCGCCTGGTCGGCATCAAGAGCCGCGAGATCTACGAGGCGCCGGGGGCGATGGTGCTCATCACCGCGCACACCGAGCTCGAGCACGTCACGCTGGAGCGCGAATTGGGCCGCTACAAGCGCGGCACCGACCAGAAGTGGGGCGAGCTGGTCTACGACGGCCTCTGGTACTCGCCGCTCAAGCGCGCCCTGGAGGCCTTCGTCGCGCACACCCAGGAGCACGTCACCGGCGAGATCCGGCTGGTGCTGCACGGCGGGCACATCGCCGTCAACGGCCGGCGCAGCCCCACCTCGCTCTACGACTTCAACCTGGCCACCTACGACGAGGGCGACAGCTTCGACCAGTCGTCGGCCAAGGGGTTCGTGCACGTGCACGGCCTGTCGTCCAAGATCTCGGCCAAGCGCGACCTCGGCTTGTGACCTTCATTCCGCGAGCGGCCGTGTTTGCACAGCGACACGCCGCATTGGGTGTACAAATGGGGCCGCTCGCGGACGGGATAGGACAGAAATGAGCACCAACGAAGGTTCCCTGTGGGGCGGCCGGTTTGCCGACGGGCCGTCGGAAGCCCTTGCCGCGCTGAGTAAGTCGACGCATTTCGACTGGGCGCTGGCGCCCTACGATGTCACCGCGTCCAAGGCGCACGCCCGGGTGCTGCACCGCGCCGGGCTGCTCACCGACGAGCAGCGCGACGGCTTGCTCGCCGGCCTGGACAGCCTGGGTTCCGATGTCGCCGACGGTAGCTTCGGTCCGCTGCCCACCGATGAGGATGTGCACGGCGCGCTGGAACGCGGCCTCATCGACCGGGTCGGCCCGGAACTGGGCGGCCGGTTGCGGGCCGGTCGGTCGCGGAACGACCAGGTCGCCACTCTGTTCCGGATGTGGTTGCGCGACGCCATCAAAACCGTCGGCGCCGGTGTGCTCGACGTGGCGGCCGCGCTGGCCACCCAGGCTGCCGCCCACCCGACGGCCATCATGCCGGGTAAGACACACCTGCAGTCGGCGCAGCCCGTGCTGCTGGCCCATCATCTGCTGGCGCACGCCCACCCGTTGCTGCGCGACGCCGACCGGCTGATCGATCTGGACAAGCGGGCTGCGGTGTCCCCGTACGGATCCGGCGCGCTGGCGGGGTCCTCGCTGGGGCTGGATCCCGACGCCATCGCCACCGAGCTGGGCTTCGATGCGGCCGCCGACAACTCCATCGATGCCACCGCCGCAAGGGATTTCGCCGCCGAGGCGGCCTTTGTTTTCGCGATGATCGCGGTGGATCTGTCCCGGCTGGCCGAAGACATCATCCTGTGGAGCACCACCGAATTCGGCTACGCGAAACTGCACGACGCCTGGTCGACCGGCAGCTCGATCATGCCGCAGAAGAAGAACCCGGACATCGCCGAGCTGGCCCGCGGTAAGTCCGGACGGCTCATCGGCAATCTCGCGGGGCTGCTGGCCACGCTGAAGGCGCAGCCATTGGCCTACAACCGGGATCTGCAGGAGGACAAGGAGCCTGTCTTCGACTCGGTGGCGCAGTTGACCCTGTTGTTACCGGCCATGGCGGGACTGGTCGGCACCCTCACGTTCGACACCGACCGGATGGCGCAGCTGGCGCCGCTGGGCTACACGCTGGCCACCGACATCGCCGAATGGATGGTGCGACAAGGAATTCCGTTCCGGGTCGCGCACGAGGCCGCCGGTGCGGCGGTCAAGGCCGCCGAGTCGCGAGGTGTCGGTCTGGAGGAACTCGCCGACGACGAGCTCGCCGGTATCCATCCTGGCCTGACCGCCGAGGTGCGCGAGGTGCTCACCATCGCGGGCTCGGTCGATTCCCGGGACGCCAGGGGCGGAACCGCGCCGGCCCAGGTGGCCCGCCAGCTCGGCATCGTGCGGGACACCTTGGATCGCCTTCGGATCGGACTGCGCTAGGTACTATCGGCAGCCATGGAGCCCGGGGGGAGCGCCGCAACACCGACCGTGGGTGTCCGCCAGCGGGTTTGGCGCTGGGTCTCGGGGTGGGGAGTCAAGGAATGGCGCCGGGTGGCATTGACGGCTGTGCTGGCCGGCACCGCGGCCTTCGGCGGACTGGACACGGTCAACGACCACATCACCGATATCGCGCCCGGCGAGGTGTTCAACACCGGTGAGTTCGAGATGACGGTCCAGCGGGCTACCCTGGTCACCGAGGTGCGGGCGGGCAACCGCGTGCTCTACGCGGGCAAACCGGGCACCCGTTATCTCGGCCTGGTGATCACCGCGCACAACATCGGCACCCTGCCCGGGGTCGTGGACAAGCCGATACGGCTGATCGATCAGCCCGCCGCGGAGGCACTGGCCGCCATGAGGGTGGCCGACGGCACCATCGCCGGACGGCTGGGCCCTGGGCTCACCGACGAGATCGTGCTGCTGTGGCGACTGCCCGAGAACGCGCTCGCGGTCGGCGCGCAGTTGCCGGTCCGGGTCTATAAGGAAGTGCGTAAGGCCAGTGTCACCGCCGGACAGGCGTGGGTGCGCGGTGACGATTACGCCCAGTTGACCGTCCCGGTGCGAGGCCGACCGTGAGGCGGACGCTGTATGCGCTGGCCAGCACCGTGGTGATCGCCGCCGCAGCGTGGATGTGGCACAACCTGCCCACCCCCGACGAGGTGTACGGCTCCTTCGACGTGCATGCCGGCATGGGCCAGCGGGCTACCGGTGAGCCGATCACCGCGCAGGTCAACGGTGTGCGCATCGGCCCGCGGATCCGCAAGACCCAGTACCCGCCGGCCCTCGTCGACGCCCTCGGTACCTGGGTGGTCGTCGACGGGGAGGCCATGACCACCCGCGCCGACGATGTGCCCACCGTCGACCTGCTGGTCGGCCCGAACACCTATGTGCCGACCAACCGACTCGGTTTCACCGCACTCACCGGCAATCTGACTCCCGGTATCGCCGTGCGCAGTTCGTGGATCTTCGACGTGCCACCGGACCTCGTCGCGCCCGGCGCACAAACCATCACCCTGCGGGTCTGGGTGGACGACTGGCGTCAGGACTCCCGACTGGTCATCGCGATCCCGCTCGACGATCCCCGGGTACAGCGCACCGGCGTCGTCGAGTTCGGACCCGCCACGCAGGTCGGCACATGAGCGTCCGGCTCTGGCAGCGCAACCTCATCGGCACCGCGGTCGCCGCGGCGGCGCTGGCGGTGATCGTGGCGACCACCTTGCGGCCGGCGTGGCAGAACTACGAGCGCACCGTCCAACCCGCCCACATCGCCGCGCCCCACCAGTCGATCGACGTCGACGGCCAAACCTGGTCGGTGCGCACCGTCAGCCGCTCGACGCGGGCGGCCGGGTCCGGCGCGGCACTGCCCGAGGGGACGGTCCTGATGAATGTCGTCGTCGAACGATCGGGAGCCCCGGCCGACGGATTCGGCTGCACCGGCTATCTGATCCAGGGTGACCGATCGTGGCGGGCGTCGGCCGGACCGCCCTGCGGTGCCGCGGTGACGATGCCGTGGAGCTTCCTGATTCCGGCGAGCGCAGAACCGGAGGCGGTGGACGTCACGAAATCGGATGGCTCGATTCTGCTTCGACTGGGCTTGTAGCCGCACTGCGCCGCAGGCACCAGGCCAGCGCGGTGGCGATGACGCAGATGCGGAACGGTTCGATGATCGAATGCGAGACCAGTGCCATCGCATCCCAGGTGCCGTACCAGAACGTGACATCGTGCGGCCCCAGCAGCCAGGCCATCCCGCGCAGCAGATAGCCCGAACCCAGTTGCGCGCGGTAGTAGCTGCCCGACATGTCCAGCCATGCCAGCCCCAGATAGGCCAGCACATACAGGGCCAGCGCGAGCACACCGGCGGCGGCGATGACGTGCGCCGAGTCGGTGATCGGTTTGAACTTGCCGATCTGGCCGGTCAGCTGGTCGTACACCTCGGTGCGGACCTTGCCGGGAAGGCGTTTCCACCCGGTGTTCAGCCGTGTGCGGGTGGCCTCGGAACGGTCGATCCAGCGGCCCCACCGATCGCCGGCGACACGGCGCGCCGCGGCCTGCCAATCGGTTTTCGCCGCCGCGCCGTAGACGATGCAGGCCACCGCAAGCCAGATCAACGGGACCGCGGCCCCGCCGAACGCGGTCTTGACCGCCCACACCGCGGCGTCCCACAGCGTCTCCAACGGAGTGAAATGCGAGAAGACGCTTTCCCGGGTGTGGTCGAACCACACGATGATCCGCCGTTCCGACAGCCACGCCGACGGGTTGATCAGCAGCGTCAGACCGTGACTGGCGGACACCGTCAGCACCAGGAACACCCACAACGCGTCCACATACACCCGGATGGGGAGCAGCCAACCCGGTGCCCGGTCTTTGAGCCGGCCCAGGACCAGCCGCGCCACCAGAGCGATGACGATGACGGCGATGCTGACGGTGCTGACCGGGAGCATGTCCGGGTCCAGCTCGACGGGCGCAGTGGAGGTGAGCGCCTTGTCGAGTTGATAGTCCCCGGCGCGGTAGACGAACGTCAGCCAGTCCTCCCGGAACATCTGCCAGGCCAGGTAGATCGCGAAGAACGGGACGATGATCGTCGCGAAGATGTCGATCTGGCGTGCCGAGCGCGGCGGCAGACCGGCCAGCTCCGGGATGCCCGGCCTGATCACCATGAACATCGCCACGTAGGACCCGAGCCGCGCCATCCCGGCCAGCGGCATGATCAGCGACGCCCACAGGTAGTTGTCGTATCCCGCCCAGGCCGCCCATTCGATGGCGCCGATCCGGCCGAGGTAGCCGAGCAGGTAACACGCCACCAGCTGCGGGAAGTAACGCACGCAGAGCGTCACCGGCATCAGCAGATAGCGCACCGCCTCATCGTAGTCAGGTCAGCCCAGCTGCTCGGTGAGCTCCAGCCACTTCTCCTCGAGCTGTTCGACCTCGGCCTCCAGTTCGCGTAGCTCACCGGTAAGTCGTTGCAGCCCTTCGTAATCGCCCTGATCGTGCTCGGCCAGGCGGTGGTGGGCGGTGTCGATCAGGCCGGTCAGCTTCTCCAACCGGCGCTCGATCGAGGCGATCTCTTTCTGCGCGGCCCGTAGGTCGGCGCCGGACAACCCTTCCCGAGCTTCGGTTTTCGCGGGTGCGGCGCCGGTCTGTGCGGCGTGCGCGGCCCGCAGCCGCAGGTATTCGTCCACCCCGCCCGGCAGGTGGCGCAGCCGGCCGCCGAGGATGCCGTACTGCTGATCGGTGACCCGCTCCAGGAAATACCGGTCGTGGCTCACCACGATCATCGTTCCCGGCCAGGAATCCAGCAGGTCTTCCATCGCGGCCAGCATGTCGGTGTCCAGGTCGTTGGTCGGCTCGTCGAGGATCAGCACGTTGGGCTGCTCGAGCAGGATGAGCAGCAGTTGCAGTCGGCGCTGCTGACCGCCGGAGAGGTCCTTGACCGGGGTGGACAGCTGCGCGCTGGCGAAGCCGAGCCGCTCCAGCAGCTGGCTGGGTGTCAGCTCCTGGGCCTTGGAGCCCGCCCCGAACGTGTACGTGGTGGCCAGCCGGGCCAGCACCACCCGCACCGGCTCGTCCAGATGCTCGGCCAGCTTGTCCACACCCTGGGTCAGTGCGGCCACCTTGACCGTCTTCCCGCGTTTCACCCGGCCCGCGGTCGGCTCCACGGTGCCGTCGATCAGCCCGAGCAGGGTCGACTTACCCGCACCGTTGACGCCCAGGATGCCGGTGCGTTCGCCGGGCGCGATACGCCATTCGACCTCGTGCAACACCTCCCGGCCGTCGTAGCTCACCGACGCGTCGAGCAGGTCGACGACCTGCTTGCCCAGGCGGGTGACCGCCAGCGACTGCAGCGCCACCTTGTCGCGGATCTCCGGAACGTCGGCGATCAGTGCGTTGGCGGCGTCGATGCGGAACTTCGGCTTGGAGGTCCGCGCCGGCGCGCCGCGGCGCAACCAGGCCAGCTCCTTGCGGGCCAAGTTCTGCCTGCGCGCCTCCACCGCTGCGGCCTGCCGGTCGCGCTCCACGCGCTGCAGGATGTAGGCCGCGTAGCCGCCCTCGAAGGGTTCGACGATGCGGTCGTGCACCTCCCACGTCGTCGTGCAGATCTCGTCGAGGAACCAACGGTCGTGGGTGACGACGAGCAGCCCGCCGGCGTTCGGGCTCCACCGTCGTTTCAGATGGTCGGCCAGCCAGGTGATGGCTTCCACGTCCAGATGGTTGGTGGGTTCGTCGAGCGCCAGCACATCGTGATCACCGGCCAGCAGCCGGGCCAGCGCGACCCGCCGGCGCTGGCCACCCGACAGGGTGCCCAGCACCGCCTGCCAATCCAGGTCGCCCAGCAGTCCGGCGATGACGTCACGCCCGCGCGGGTCGCCCGCCCACTCGTGCTCGGGAACGTCTCCCACCACGGCGTGCCCGACGGTATCGGTCGGGTCGAGTGTGTCGGCCTGATCGAGGACGCCGATGCGTACCCCGCCCCGGACGGTGACCCGGCCGCCGTCGGGGCGCACCCGTCCGGCCAGCATGGCGAGCAGGCTGGATTTGCCGTCCCCGTTGCGACCGACGATGCCGATGCGGTCACCTTCATTCACGCCAAGGGAGACGGAGTCGAAGACGACCTTGGTGGGGTATTCCAGGTGAAGGGCCTCGGCCCCGAGAAGATGCGCCATGTCCCCACCAGGCTAGGCGGGCGCCGGGCTTGACGTTAACCCACCATATTCGCGGTGGCCGCTCGATGCTGCTATGCCATGATGGCCGGGGCATCGGGGGAATGGACTATGAGGCGTTAGGGGAGCGGGCGTTGGTCGATTTCTCACTGATCACCGGACCGGTCGGCCGTCTTCTGGCCACCGCGCAGAACGGGATCGAGGTGCTTCGCTACGGCGGGCTGGAGACCGGCGCGGTGCCCTCACCGTTCCAGATCATCGAGAGTGTCCCGATGTACAAGCTGCGCCGCTACTTTCCGCCGGACAGCCGGCCGGGCGCGGCGACGCCCGGGCCGCCGGTGCTCATGGTGCACCCGATGATGATGTCGGCTGATATGTGGGACGTGACCCGGGCCGACGGCGCGGCGGGCATCCTGCACAACGCCGGTCTCGACCCGTGGGTCATCGATTTCGGGTCACCCGACCAGATCGAGGGCGGGATGCGGCGCAACCTCGCCGATCACGTGGTGGCCCTCAGCGAGGCCATCGATACCGTCAAGAAACTGACCGAGCGCGACGTCCACCTGGCCGGCTATTCGCAGGGCGGCATGTTCTGCTACCAGACGGCGGCCTACCGGCGGGCGCAGGACCTGGCCAGCATCATCACCTTCGGTTCCCCGGTCGACACGTTGGCCGCGCTGCCGATGGGTATCCCGCCCAATATGGGCGCCGTCGCGGCGAACTTCATGGCCGACCACGTGTTCTCGCGGATCGACATCCCGGGTTGGTTGGCGCGCACCGGTTTTCAGATGCTCGACCCCCTCAAGACCGCGCAGGCCCGGCTGGACTTCCTGCGCCAGTTGCATGATCGTGAGGCATTGCTGCCGCGCGAACAGCAGCGCCGTTTCCTGGATTCCGAGGGCTGGATCGCCTGGTCGGGACCGGCGATCTCGGAGCTGCTCAAACAGTTCATCGCGCACAACCGGATGATGTCCGGTGGGTTCTCCATCCGTGGCGATCTGGTGACCCTCGCCGATATCGACTGCCCGATCCTGGCGGTGGTCGGCGAGGTCGACGATATCGGCCAGCCGGCCGCGGTGCGCGGCATCAGGGCCGCGGCGCCGAAGGCCGATGTGTACGAATACCTGATCAGGGCAGGGCATTTCGGCTTGGTTGTCGGATCGAAGGCCGCCACCCAGACCTGGCCGACGGTCGCCGCGTGGGTCAAGTGGCGCAACGGTGAGGGTCCGCTGCCCGACGATGTGGCGCCGATGGCGCACCGACCGGCCACGGCGGCCACCGAAAGCGGTGTCCCGCTGGCCTCCCGGGTGGCCGCTGGTACCGCGGCGGCCACCGAGGTGGCGTTCGGCCTGGCCCGGACGGCAGCGGATGCGGTTGTGGCGGCACAGAAGTCGGCGCGGACGCTGGCGGTGGAGACCGCGCGCACGCTGCCCAGGCTGGCGCGCCTCGGTCAGATCAACGACCACACCCGCATCTCACTGGGCCGGATCATGTCCGAACAGGCCGAGGCCAACCCCAACGGCGAGTTCCTGCTGTTCGACGGCCGCGTGCACACCTACGAGGCGGTGGACCGCCGGGTCAACAACGTGGTGCGTGGCCTCATCCAGGTGGGCATCCGTCAGGGCGTCCGGGTCGGGGTGCTGATGGAAACCCGCCCCAGTGCGTTGGTGGCCATCGCCGCCCTGTCCCGGCTCGGCGCGGTGGCCGTGCTGATCCCGCCGGACGCCGACCTCGCCGAGGTGGTCCGGATCGGTGGGATCGCTGATGTGCTCGCCGATCCCGGCAACCTGGAGGTGGCCCGCGGCCTGGGGATCCGGGTGTTGGTGCTCGGCGGCGGTGAATCACGTGACCTGCATCTGCCCGGTGACGCCGATGACGTGGTGGACATGGAGCGCATCGACCCGGACAAGGTCATCCTGCCCGGCTGGTACAAGCCGAACCCGGGTTTCGCTCGCGACCTCGCCTACGTGGCGTTCGCCGGTGCGGGCGGGCGATTGGTGGCCCGCCAGATCACCAACTTCCGCTGGGCGCTGTCGGCGTTCGGCACCGCCTCGGCGGCCAACCTGAGCAACCGAGACACCGTCTACTGCCTGACCCCGCTGCACCATCAGTCGGGTCTGCTGGTCAGTCTCGGCGGCGCCGTCGTCGGCGGAACCCGGATCGCGCTGTCGAGAGGCCTGTCCCCGGACCGCTTCCTGCACGAGATCCGGCAGTACGGCGTCACGGTGGTGTCCTACACCTGGGCGATGCTCGGTGAGGTGATCGACGATCCGGCGTTCCGGCTGTCCGGCAACCACCCGGTGCGGTTGTTCATCGGGTCCGGTATGCCGACCGGGTTGTGGCGCAGGGTGGTCGACGTGTTCGATCCGGCGCATGTCGTGGAGTTCTTCGCCACCACCGATGGGCAGGCGGTCCTGGCCAACGTGTCGGGCGCGAAGTTCGGCAGCAAGGGCCGGCCGCTGCCGGGCGGTGGCCGGGTGCAGTTGGCCGCTTACGACGCCGTCGACGACCTGATCCTGGAAGACGAGCACGGTTTCGTGCGGCTGGCGCAGACCAACGAAGTCGGCGTGCTGCTCGCGCAACCGCGCGGCCCCGTCGACCCGACGGCCTCGGTCAAGCGGGGTGTCTTCGCCGCAGCGGACACCTGGGTGTCCACCGAGTCGCTGTTCCGTCGCGACGAGGACGGTGACTACTGGTTCGTCGACAATCGCAGCGCGGTGATTCGCACCCCGCGTGGGCCGGTGTTCACCGCCGCGGTCAACGACGCCGTCAGCCAGGTGGAATCGGTCGACTTGGCCGTCACGTACAGCCTCGAGGTGGGGCAGCGGTGCCTTGCGGTGGCGGCCGTGACGCTGCGGCCGGGCGGCAGTGTGCCCAGTGCCGAACTCAACGACGCGTTGGCGGCACTGCCCGTCGGCGCCGGCCCCGACATCGTGTACGTGACACCGGCCATGACGCTGAGCGCGTCCTACCGTCCCATGGTGGGACCGCTGCGGGCGGCGGGCGTCCCGAAGGCCTCGCGTAACGCCTGGTATTTCGACGCCGATACGCATCAGTACAAGCGCCTGACGGCGGCGGTGCGGGCCGAGCTCGGAGATCTTTGACGAGTCCGGCGCCCTCGACGCTGTTAGGCTCCCCGTGATGGCGCGACGCAATGGAGGTTCTATGGCACCGGAGTCACAGCGGGCGAACGGCTGGCGCCGCGCGATCGCAGGCGTTGCGGTGGCCACCGGCTTGATGGCCGCTTTCGGATCCGGGATCGCCAGTGCGGATGTGCTCGACGATATTGCCTCCGAATACGACACCGGTGCCGGTGGTGGCCAGATCTCCAACCTGATCCACGACGCGCTGAAATTGCGTGCGCTCGGTTTCCTGCCGTCGAAGGGTAACTACGCCGAGCTGCAGGATGGACTGGACCGGCGGCCCAATCAGGTGCCGCTGATCAACGCGCTCAAGGCGACTGTCGATTTCCAGCGCAAGACGCAGGCCCGCACGGTCAAGCCGTCCAACCCGACCACCATCGGGATCAACACCTACAACCCCGCCAATGACAGCGTGCTGGGTGGGTTCACCATCAGCGGCCCGCCACTGGGTGGCGGATAACCTGCTGTCGTGGTCGATTCCAAACTGCTGAGCATCCTGGTCTGCCCGCAGGATCACGGACCGCTGCTCTATCTGGCCGGTGATTGCCTGTACAACCCCCGGTTGCGGCGTCGCTACCCGATAGTCGACGACATCCCGGTGCTGCTGATCGACGAAGCGGTCACGGTGACCGACGATGCCGAGCACGACCGCCTGGTCAGCTCAGGCTCGGCAGCTCCCCGGTGAGGTAGCGCTGCAGGTTCGGCGCGATCGTCGCGGCGATCGCCTCGGGTGACAGCGAGGCGAACGGTTCCAGCTCCAGGATGTAGCGCGCCACCACCACACCGACCAGCTGGGACGCCACGAACTGCACCCGGATCGGCCCGGAGCCCGGTGGGTTGTCCACCCGGGACCCGACCTCGACGGTGATCACCTCCTGCAGGAACGAGCGCACCAGGCTGACGTCGGCTCCGCCGAGAATCGAGCGCAGCGTCGCGATGAAGCCTTTCCCAATCTCCGAATCCCACAACGGCAGCAGCAGTGACGGGAGCATCAGGCCGATCTCGTCCACCGGCGTGTCCCGCAGCGGCCCGATCACCTGCATCGGGTCGATCGGAATCTGGATCGCCGCCGCGAACAGTTGCTGTTTGGTGCCGTAGTAGTGGTGCACCAGGGCGCCGTCCACGCCGGCGGCTGCCGCGATCGCGCGGATGGAGGTCTTGTCGAAGCCGTTGCGGGAGAAGAGTTCCCGGGCACTCTGCAGGATCTGCTCGCGGGTGCCGGACGCCCCTGGCGGTCGCCCTGGCCGCTTTCGTTCTGCTTTGTGGCTGGTCACGTTCTCCTCACGGGGTGCGGCGCCGAAGTGTCGCCGCGGCCAGCGCCAAGGCCAGGATCGCGAATCCGATGACCACCGCGATATCGCGGACCGCGATTGCCGTGGGTTCGCTGTACGCGCCGACCTGTTGCAGTGCTTCCAGCGCGTAGCTGGCCGGCAGCGCATTGCTGATCCACTGCAGCCAGTCCGGGAGCATGGCCCTGGGCACCATGATCCCGCACAGCAGCAGCTGCGGGGCGATCACCACCGGCATGAACTGCACGGCCTGGAATTCGGTGCGGGCAAAGGCACTGCACAACAAGCCCAGGCCCACGCCGAGGACCGCGTTGACGATCGCGATGAGAAACACCAGTGCCGGGCTGCCCGCCGTCTCGAATCCGAGGAACCAGAACGCCACGACGCAGGCCAACGTGGCTTGGATGGTGGCCGCGATGGAGAACGCGGTGCCGTAAGCGGCGAGGAGGTCGAACCGGCGCAGCGGCGTGGTCAGGATCCGTTCGAGCGTGCCGGACACCCGTTCCCGTTGCATGGTGATCGAGGTGATCAGGAACATCACGATCAGGGGGAAGACGCCGAGCATGACCAGGCAGGCGTTGTTGAAGGGCGACGGGGCGCCCGGCCGGTGCGGCACGTCATCGAACATGAAGTACATCAGCGTGATGATCAGCGTGGGCACCACGACGATCATCGCGACGCTGCGGTGGTCGCCGGCCAGCTGACGCAGGATCCGGCCGGTGGTGGCCAGGTAGGCCCGGGGGCTCAGCGTGCTCGGCTTTGTCACGCTGCGGTGCTGTGCCTGATGACGGACAGGAACGCTTCCTCCAGTGACGAACATCCGGTGTCCTCTCGCAATCGGGTGGGGGTGGTCTGGGCGAGGAGGCGGCCCTCCCGCATGAGCAGCAGCTCGCCGCAGTGGTCGGCCTCGTCCATGACGTGGCTGGAGACCAGCAGCGTGGTGCCGGCCCGGGCGAGCTGATGGAACTGCTCCCACAAGTCCACGCGCAGCACCGGGTCCAATCCGACGGTGGGCTCGTCGAGCACCAGCAGGTCGGGGTGCGAAACCAGCGCACAGGCCAGCGACACCCGAGTGCGCTGGCCGCCGGAGAGGTTGTCGCACAATGCGTTTCGATGATCGGTCAGGCCTACCGCGGCGATCGCGTTCTCGGCGGCCTGCGTGTCCGCGCCGTACAGGGCGGCGAAGTAGCGGGCGTTGTCGATGACCCGCAGATCGCGGTAGATGGTGGCGTCCTGCGTGACATAGCCGACGCGGTGGCGCAATTCGGCGGAGCCCGCCGGATGACCCAGCACCGTGACCGTCCCCGAGGTGATGACCTGGGTGCCCACGATGGCCCGCATCAGGGTGGTCTTCCCGCAGCCCGAGGGGCCCAACAGTCCGGTGATGGTGCCCCGCGGAATCTGCACCGATAGATCGCGCACGGCCTGGTGGTTACCGCGGGTCACCTGCAGATGGTCGATGCGGATCGCCGGTTCGATGCGCCGGCCAGAAAATTCATCGTGCGATGAAGTCATCATGTGATGAATAGTGCGCCCGCTGGGTGACGGTGTCAAGGGGCCGGGCACAATGCGGGAGATGGGCATCCGGGGCGAGCGGAGCGACGGGGGTATGAGCGGGGCGAGCGGAGCGACGGGGGTAGGCGTGGGGCGAGCGGAGCGACGGGGGAATGAGCACAGTGCGACCAGCTGACCGGACTTTGGCCGACGCGCTGGCGGTGGACCCGGTGACCGCAGCGCGGTTGTTACTGGGCGCAGAGCTGAGCAGTCGCGGCGTCGTCGCCACCGTCGTCGAGGTCGAGGCCTACGGCGGGCCCCTGGACGAGCCGTGGCCGGATCCCGCGGCGCACTCCTATCGCGGTCCGCGGCCGCGCAACCTCGTGATGTTCGGGCCCGCGGGCCGGATGTACACCTATCGCAGCCACGGTATCCACGTGTGCGCCAATGTGGTGTGTGGGCCCGAGGGTTTCGCGGCCGCCGTGCTCTTGCGGGCGGCTGTGGTGACCGAGGGCGAGGACCTGGCCCGTACCCGAAGGGGAGTGGCCGTGCCAACCCCCGCGCTCGCTCGTGGGCCGGGAAACCTCTGCTCGGCATTGGGAATCCTCATGGAGGACAACGGGATTGACCTCGCAGCCGAGGGTAGTCCGGTGCAGCTCAGGCTGAATCCGGTCACTGATGCCGTGCCGGGCCCGCGGGTTGGGGTGAGCACCGCCGCGGACAGGCCGTGGCGGTTCTGGCTGGCGGGCTATCCGGAGGTGTCGGCCTATCGGCGCAGCCCGCGGGCGCCGATGCCGGGAAGCAGCGACTGATGCAGGAAGATGGCACCGTGAGTACGGGCATCCTCGAAGAGCTGGAATGGCGCGGCCTGATCGCGCAGTCGACCGACCGCGACGCCCTGGCGTCCGACCTGGCCACCGGGCCCATGACGGTCTATTCGGGATTCGACCCCACCGCGCCCAGCTTGCACGCTGGTCACCTCGTCCCACTGCTCACGCTGCGCCGATTCCAGCGGGCCGGACACCGCCCGATCGTGCTGGCCGGCGGAGCGACCGGGATGATCGGCGATCCGCGCGATACCGGCGAGCGAACCCTTAACACCGCCGACACCGTCGCCGACTGGGCCGACCGGATACGCGGCCAGTTGGAGCGCTTCGTCGAGTTCGACGACTCGCCGACCGGTGCCATCGTCGAGAACAACCTGAACTGGACGGGGCCGCTGTCGGCCATCGAGTTCCTGCGCGATCTCGGGAAGTACTTCTCGGTGAACGTGATGCTGGACCGCGACACCGTGCGGCGCCGGCTGGAAGGCGAGGGCATCTCCTACACGGAGTTCAGCTACATGCTGTTGCAGGCCAACGACTTCGTGGAGCTGCATCGACGGCACGGCTGCGCACTGCAGATCGGGGGTTCCGATCAGTGGGGGAACATCGTGGCCGGGGTGCGACTGGTCCGCCAGAAAGAGGGGGCCACCGTGCATGCCCTGACGACGCCGCTGGTCACCGACTCCGAGGGCAAGAAGTTCGGCAAGTCCACCGGCGGCGGCAACCTGTGGCTGGATCCGGAGCTGACCTCGCCGTATGCCTGGTACCAGTACTTCGTCAACACCGGTGATGCGGATGTCATCGGGTATCTGCGGTGGTTCACCTTCCTGGACGCCGAGGAGCTGGGTGCCTTGCAGACGGCGACCGTGGAACGACCTCATGAGCGCGCGGCACAGCGGCGGCTGGCCAGGGAGCTCACCACGCTGGTGCACGGATCGGCCGCCACCGCCGCGGTGGAATTGGCCAGTCAGGCGCTCTTCGGGCGAGCTGAGCTCGCTGACCTCGACGAACCGACGCTCGCGGCGGCGCTCACCGAGGCAGGAAACGGGGATGTCGCCGAACTTCCACCGGGCGGCCCGGACGCCATCACCGACCTGCTGGTCACCACGGGACTGTCGAAAAGTCGCGGCGAGGCCAAGCGGGCCGTCGCCGAGGGTGGTGTGTACGTGAACAACACGCGTGTCGAAAGCGCCGAATGGCTACCACAAACGACGGACTTTCTGCATGACCATTGGTTGGTGTTGCGGCGTGGCAAGCGCCACATCGCGGGTGTGCGCCGCGGTACCGCCTCTGACCAGCAGAAATAGGGCGCTGACCTGCGGATTTGACTCGCTGTTAGCCCTCACGTAACTTATTCCAGGTCAGAGCGACACGGCCCCGGCCGGGAAGCGAAGACCAAATCCGAGAGAGATTCCCTTAACGAAGGAGTTCCTCACTGCCCGCACTACGGACCGCGGCTTTTAGCCGCGGACTTGTTGCGCGGTCGGGATCGGGCGTGTTGTTTGAGAACTCAATAGTGTGTTTGGTGGTTTTTGTTTGTTGTTTTTGGCCATCTTGGTGGGGGACTCCCCGTCTTCCTGCTACATAGGATGGTTTGTTTTTTTGATGCCAGTTTTTGGTGTCTTTTGTTTGTGATCGGATTTTTCTGATTCGAATTCTGCCTCGATGTTGTTCGAGGGGTTTTTGTTTGGAGAGTTTGATCCTGGCTCAGGACGAACGCTGGCGGCGTGCTTAA
>NZ_JAPFPY010000032.1 GCF_026240945.1 Mycolicibacterium sp. J2 | reverse complement strand
GCGAGTCCTACCGGCTACGCGATCACCACGCCGCCGCGGAAACCCTGCGCCGAACAACCACCGGCACCCACCAACAACTACACTGACCGCTGCTCACAGGTGAGGAATTTCGGCGAGCACAGCCGGGGATTTTCGATGAGCGCGGTCACCATACGTTGCCCACCACCTCGGGCAGTCCCTTCAGCCCGTCGCAGACCACGAAGAAGGTGTCCTTGACGCCGCGGTTGCGCAGATCGGTGAGCACGCTCATCCAGAACTTCGCGCCCTCTCCACCGGAGCCGGCCCACAAGCCGAGGATGTCGCGTTCCCCGGCCAGGGTGACCCCGATGGCCGCGTAGAACGGGCGGTTGGCGACCTGGCCGTCGCGGACCTTGACCACGATCGCGTCGATGAAGATCGCGGCGTAGGTTTCATCCAGAGGCCGCACCGACCAATCGTTCATCTCCTCAATGACCTTGTCGGTGATGCGGCTGATCGTCTCCTTGGAGACAGACGCCCCGTAGATCTCAGCGAAATGCGCTGAAATCTCCCCAGTGGTAAGCCCTTTGGCGTACAACGACAAGACCACCTCATCGACCCCGGACAGTCGACGCTGGCGTTTCTTGACGATCTGGGGCTCGAACGTGGATGCCCGATCGCGCGGCACGTCGAGTTCCACCGGGCCGGTGGTGTCGGTCAGCACCGTCTTGGTGCGGGTGCCGTTGCGGATGTTGCCCGATCCCGCCTCGGGCGGGTCGTGTTTCTCATAACCGAGGTGCTCAGTCATCTCTTCATTGAGCGCGGTCTCCAGGACCGTCTTGGTTAGCTGCTTTAGCTTAGCAGCCCGTCCGGCCCGGTCAGCGACAGGCCCTGTTCCTGTGCCAGACGGACCAGCTCGACGGCAGCCTGCTGCTCTGCGGACTGCTCAGCCTTCTTCTTCGCCACATCTTCCAGTGTCGTCATCACGGCACCTTTCTCGCCGAGCATCGCTCAGCGTGTCAGTACCGGAAACACCGTTATTTCCACAGTCCCCACGGTCAGGGACTGGGACCGTCAAGTTTTCTGGGTCTGTCCGGTGTCAGTCGAGTCGTGTCGCAATGTATCGGGCGTATGTTGATGCCGATGCTCTCGCGTGGGCTTCGAGTGTCTGCGGGCTGTAGCCGAGTGTTTCGGCCAGGATCGCGATTGGCGTGGTCTGGGTGAGTTCATTGAGTGTGCCAAGGCGTGCTTCGAGGGCAGCGAGAACAGGTCGCAGATGGTTACGAAGGTGCGTCGGAGTGACGTGAGTTCCGGGTCCATACCCGCGAAATACCCAGGGCGAGTTGGGATGTGCAGCAGTTTGACCGTTGTAGTTGACTGCCGCGAGTAGTCGGATGGGCTCATCGAGCGGCGGCGGCATATCGATGGGCATGCCAGCCAGGTTGACGCTCACGGAGTCCGCTGTGATGGTCACCTGCTCCCAGGTCAGGGCAGCGATATCCTCGACGCGCTGAGCGAAAACGATGATCAAGATCGCGGCGAACCGGTCACGGGGATGCAGGGTCTGTTGATGTACGACGTGCTCGATAACGGCGTTCTGCTCGGTGATCGGTAGCCGTGGTGCGGTACCGCGCCGGTGCGGGGTCACCTCGAGATCCGAGGGGATCAACTTGGTTTTGATGGCCCAACGGACGAATCGCAGAATGTGCTCCCGGGTAGTTGGTCCGGTGGACTGCCACAGGTCAATGTGCGCCTGGGTGACGTTCTCGACATAGGTGTCGTGTTCGGTGGTGAGCCAGTTGCAGAACTCGATCGTCACGGTCGTGGTCTGCTTGGCGCGCAGAAATGCTGAGTCGGTGACGGCGTCCATCGAGCGGAGCCGTCTTTCCAAGCCCCAGCGGATAAAACGGGCAATCACCTTGCGGTGCTCGTCCGTCAGGATGCGCTGTTGCGCGGTCGCCGCCCAGCCCAGGAACCGCGCTAACCGTTCGTCGCGCGCCGGCAGCGACTGATGAGCCACGAGGAGGCCGCGAACATAATTGGTTGTCCGGCCCGCCGGAAGCAGGTCAACAAGCTCATGGGTGAGCGTCGGATGGCACGCAAGTTCGCGCAGGACGCGTTCGACATGGCGTTGGCGGATCCAGGTCAGGCCGCTATTGGGGCGTTGCATTCCGGTGAGCGCATCAATGATGACCTGCAACTGCGAGGCGACCACGCCGGTGTCGGGGTTGGTCAGGAAGCGAGTAGCAGTCTCGCCGAGGACGCAGCGTTGACATTTGCCGCCGCTGTAAAGCTCGGCCTCGTCCCCGCAGGCAACGCAATCGACATTGAGCGTGATCCCGGTGCATCGGCGGCACGCGGGCCGAGCATCAATGATCCCTGGCAAAACGCCCTGGTGGCCGCAAGCGCAGATCCCGGTGACACGTTTGGCGGCCTGGTAGCAATACCCGCAGACCGATTCGCCCGGCCAGTTCGCGACCACCATGTAATGCCCTCCGCACCGGTCGCAGGGCACCGGCCACCGCTGCGGGTCGTCAGGTTTGCGCGGGCGGGCCATCGTCGTCCTGGACGATCCGAATCCGTTTGGCGACTGGGTTTCCCGGATTAATGCCGAGGTCACTGGGCCGTGGTGCGTTGGCCGTCTTCGCGGCTTGCATCTCGACGTACGGCTCGAACAGGTCGTTGGGCGTGCAGTCGAAGATGTCGCACAGGGCAGCGAACGTCCTTGACGGAATACGTTGGGGTTCACCGGTAACCAGGCGATAGACCTGGGCGTCGGAGAGGTTGATTCCGCGCGATTTGAGCAGCGGTCGCAGCTCGGTGGACTTCCACAGGTTGTGGGCGGCCATCATCCGGCGCAGATGCCAGTGGAAGCCGATGCGGCGCTGTTCAGCCATCGGGCTGATCTTCCTCCATTCGGATGCGTCGAGCGATCATCTGTTGGATCGTCTTTTGTTTGAAGTCTGACGACACCGAGGTGTACAGCGAGGTGGTCGATGCAAATGAGTGCCCGAGCTGTTCCTGCACGAACAGTGGGTCGTAGCCAGCCTCCAGAAGGTGGGTGGTGAAGGAGTGCCGCAGTGCGTGCAGACTCAATTCTGGTGGCAGCCCGGCTCGTTTGCGAAATGCGGTGAAGGAGCGGCCCAGCGCACCGAGCGTCAATCTGGAACCACGTTCGCTGGGCCATAGCGCGGGGGAGCGGTCCGCGGTGGCGAACAGCTGGCGTCCCTCGCTGCACCAATATTCCAAAAGCTCGACAACCCAGGAGAATTCAGGCGATGTGAGCACCGTCCGCCGACGTGGCCCGGACCCTTTCGTGCCTTTGGCCCAGCGCACGGTCAGCGCGCCGTAGTTTCCAAAGCGCGGTACGTGTGGGTTGGGTCCGAAGTCCGTCAGGTCCAGCATGACCAGTTCGCGGCGGCGCAGCCCGTAGGCGTAGCCGACCTTGAATGCGATCGAATCCCGCAGGGCCGTCACCCACCGCTTGGACGCTGTGCGGTGCGCTTCGTCGACAAAATCATCCACAACGTCAAATAGGTGCTGCAACTCGGCCTTGGTGAACGCTCGGCGGCCCGGTGGAACAGCATCATCGGTTGTGTGTTGCGGAGTGTTCCACTCGAAGCATATCTGCGACGGAACATCGCCAAACTGCTTCTCGCAGAATGCAACCCAGCCGTATCTACTGTCGCAGACGTACGAGCAAAACATCGAAATCGTATTGCTGTAGGTCCGCAACGTAGATAGCGCAATCGGTCTTTCCTGCGATCGGAATTCGGCCAGGAATTGGTCCACGTCAATTGGGCGCCACCGCCACGGATACTCGTTGGTGAACTCAACGAACCGGGCAATCAGTCGACCGCGCGTCATGATCGTGTCGACGGCCAAGCCTCGGGCCAGCATCTGCGCCCGCCAGCCATCGACCATCGCATTGAACACGGTCTCATCGGCACGCAGGAGCGAAACATCGTCGGCACGCAGGATGTGGGGAATGAACCCGGGCACTTCCTCAGCCATGACGATGGTCGAACGATCTCGGCAACCGGCTTGGCGACGACTTGAGTTGCGATCCGAATGGTCTTGCCTTCGAACGCAATTCGTCACTGTGACGCAATAACCCCGGTCCACGCAGTGGCGGGGGCGGTGCCGCAAAACAACTCACACCGACCGGATGCCAGTGGTCGCTCATCGAAGCTCGCAACGTCGTCACCTAACATCCGAATCAATCATTAAGTGATTGAAACTTACGTCGACCTGGCCCGCTGCGCAAGACCCAAGGTCGATCAGGGGCGCTGCAGCGGCGACCGACACCCGTCACAACCAGGACAATCGAGCCAGTCGTCCAGGGGTGCAAGTTCTTTCACTAAATGAAACTCGCATGCTTTTTTAGCCGATAAGTGAGATTATGTCAGGTTGAACACTGCATATTGCATCAGATGAATCATGGCCTGGCCGCTCGCCGACCATCACTCCTCGGGACAAAATGCTGTCTACATCACCTGATATGGTTTGCTGGGCTCCGCCGGTCTCCTGCCTCTGCCGTGGCTTGGTCGTTGGCGACTTTTCCGACGAACACCTTGCTACCGCGTTCATCGACAGTGACCAGCCGTTGAGATGACGGCTTGCATGATATAGTTTCCGGACTCGCCAGGGATCCACCCCTGCCCATGGACGATGCCGAGTTCGTCATCGTTTTCGACCTGCCGATTGGTGTTCGTCGAAGGGAACGCGGGTCGGACGATGGCTGAGGGCCGGACGTCAGTTATCTCGGGTCACTGCTTCGTCTCGGGACGATAGCCATCAGCGAAATCGACGGGGACATCCCTGCGCTGGTGCGATCCGTCAATCTCAGCGTCGAGCCCTTGAGCCGCATCGAGCTCTGCACGATCAGCCAGTTCGCGTTCCCGCTCAATACGTTCGGCGGTGGGGACCGCGATCCACACCGCGATCAGCATCGCGGTGATTCCTGCGACAACTTTGCCGATCATCAGCGGGCCGATCAGGTTCGGTTGAAAATTGGCGGTGAAGGCGAGGTGGTCGCCCACCAGAAACGCCGACGTGGTGCCGAAGGCGACCACGAGCACCTTTTCCTTGGCCTTCATGAACTGGATGAGGTGGAATGCGGCGATCATGTTCGCCGCGGCTGCCAGCAGCCCTGCCGTGCCGTCCGGGCTGATCCCGAACCACTTGCCTGCCGCGCCGAGCGGCTTCTTCAAATACGTGCGGATCACGTAGACCAAGGGAAACGCTCCGGCAAGTACGATGGCCACGTTGCCTGCGATCTCCAGCGGTCGCATCTGGTCGTCGGCGGTGGCGATGATCGGCTGGAAGTTCCACCAGCTTAGGTGCGAGCTGAAGAAACCGGTGACGTGCTCGACGATGGCGAGGGCGAGGACAAGATAAATTGCGCCGTTGAGGGTTCGGCCGAACCAGATAAAGGCCTTGACCATCGCTCGCGTTACGAAGTACAGCCCGACCGCGATCACCAACGAGACGACGATCACCGGCAAGAGATTGAGCAGGACGTCGCCCATGCCGAAGCCGTCGAGGGAGATGTCCGACGGGCCGTCGGTGACGGCCTTACCGCGAACCGGTGAATGGGTGGACAGCAGGATCGCCATCGTCACGATAACGCCGATCGGGACGGTGAGAATGCCGCTCATGATGCCCAGCGCGAAGTACTGATGATCCTTGCGTTGCAGAATTGCCAAACCGACGGGGATCGTGAATGAGATGGTGGCGCCTGCCATGAACCCGGTGACGGCGGCCGTGATCCACGCTCCCGACGAGTCAGCCGTCGCCAGCGCCAACTGGTAGCCACCCATATCACTGGCGATGAAAGTCGTTGCGGCCATTGCAGGATCGGCACCGAAGAACGCATATAGCCGGCCGATGACGTTCTCCACAAACCAGGCGAGGTAGGGTAGGCCCGCCATGATGCCGCCGACCGGAACGAACAGCGGCCCGAGGGAGTAGAGGCCTTCCTTGAACTCGTGTCCGATGCCGCGGTCGCCGCGAAAGACAAGGAACACCGCACCTACCAATACGAACGTCATCATCAGATAGATGACTGCATTGCCGAGGTTGGCCATCGCCAAGAGTTCCTTTCAGCCGGTTGAGCGGCCCATCGGAACCATGGCAGGTGTTTGCCCGACGCTCCGAGGGCCGAGTGGGATGAAGATTAAGCGCGCCCGATACGAGCGGCCGTCCAACTGGCTGGGGTATCCCGATCCCGAATGGATCTTCCGCGACAGATCAGGATCTCCGATACGTGAGGCCTACGCTGGGGTTCCGCTCTGGTAGGACGGGGGCATCGCCCGCACGAGGTAGGGAGAACGCACGTGCCGTCACTCATGGATGCGTGGGATTCCACCCGGATGCGGTTGCTCGTCGAATTAGAGCGCGCCACGAGCCTGTCAATGGCTGCGAAAGCTGTCGGGATCAGCCAACCCTCGGCGAGCGAGCACCTGCGATTGTTGAGTGCCGCAGCAGGTGAACCCATCGCCGAGCGCAACGGACGCTCCCTGGTGCTGACGCCGAGCGGCCGCATTCTGGCGCGCGTGGCATCACAAGCACTGTCCAATCTGTCGGCGGGCCAGGCTGCTCTGGCGGCTCGCGCCGGTCTGAGGGCGGGCACTCTGAACATTGCGGCGTCGTCGGTGCCGGGCACTTTCATCCTGCCGCGGGTCGTCGCGGATTTCGTCCAGCGCTGCCCGGATGTCGACGTGCGGCTTTCCGTGGGGCCGACCGACGCGGTCATCGACTGGTTACTCGAGGGCCGGGTGACGTTGGCGATCACGTGCAGCGAGATCTCTGCGCCCGGTTTGCGGGTAGAAACCATCGGTGGTGACGAGGTCGTCGGCATCTGCAGCCCAGGCCAACTGGAGATCAGCTCGACGGGCTTCGTAACGACCGATCAGCTCGTTGGCCAGACCCTGCTGGTGCAGGAGCGGGGCTCGAGCACGCGCACTCAGGCGATCGAGATGCACGGCACCGCATCCGGGTGGAGGTCGGTGTGGGAGCTGGGATCGGTCGACGCCGTCAAGCGCGCGGTCCGTGAGCAGGCCGGCGTGGGGTTCGTCTCCATCCATTCGATTGCCGAGGAGCGGCGACGCGGCGAGCTCGTCGAGTTCCGGGTACCGGGCATCGACTGGGGCCAACGCGATGTCCGTGCGATCGCGCTTCTCGGCGTGGTCACCGCACCGGCCGACCACTTCTTCAAGGTGCTGCTCGCCCACGCCGTGAACGGTCCAGCGAGCCTGGCGGGAACCAGCGCTGACCTGACGTCGGGTGGTCTCGAAGGCAGGTGATGTATCGGACAATCCGATTGGTTGACGCGCTGATATGCGATGTTCCCATACGAGGTGCCGCTGGGGTATCGGTCGCGCCTAGTCTTCGGTGGTCGCGTGACGGCGGGACACATAGCCAGATCCGATTCCGAGGTCGCTCACTCAAGAGGGGAAGCAATTGAACCAGTCATCGAGACGACCGGTGCCGGTGGATGTCCTCGTGATCGGAGCGGGAGTGGTGGGCACCGCAGTGGCACGGGAACTGTCGCTGCTTGACGTCAGTGTCGCCGTCATCGAACGGTGGCACGATGTCGGCGAAGAGACATCGAAGGCGAACAGCGGCGTCACCAACTGTGGTTGGTCCTTGAAGCCGGGCAGCCTCGAAGGACAACTCGTCTCCGCGTCATACCCGCAATGGCCGCAGCTCACAACCGATCTTGGTGTTGAGTGGCGCAAAGTCGGCATCACGATGCTCGCGTTCACCAACGAAGAAGTCGCCGCGCTGCCTGCGTGGGTTGATCGCGCGGACCAGAACGGCAACGAGGCGCTCCTTCTCAAGGGCGACGAAATCTTCGAGTACGCACCGCATGCTTCACCGTCAACCAAGATGGCGGTCCACATACCCGAGGAAGCGGTAGTCGATTCCGTACGGTTAACGGTCGCCTACGGAGAGCAGGCGGCGCTGAACGGGGTGAGGTTCTACTTCTGCCAGCCAGCCGTATCCGCTGAACACGTCGATGGCGTTGTCTCCGAGGTGTCCACGCCGCACCACACGTTCAGGCCACGATTCATTGTCAACGCCGCGGGTCTCGGCGCCGACGACGTGTCTCGGATACTCGGCGGCGAGGACTTCGCGGTGACGCCACGGCGGGGGCAATGGGCGCTGCTCGACCGTGAATTCGGGTCTCGAGTGCCGGGAATCCTGACAGGGGTGCCGGGGCCGCTCGGCCACGGCCCCATGGTGTTGCCCACTGCACACGGTTCCGTTCTCCTCGGGCCGACCGCGGAGGACCAGGGCGACAAACTGGACCGCACCACCGACGAGGCCAACCTCAACGAAGTGCTGGCCCGCTGCACACAGATGATGCCTGCGATCGACATGCGCTTCGTCACCAAGCGATTCGCGGGCGTGCGGGCGAACTCCGATCCGACATACCGGATCGGGTGGTCGGGGTCGGCGGGCAATGTCGTTCACGTCGCCGGGATCCGCTCAACCGGCGTTTCGGCGTCTCCCGGGATCGCGCAGTACGTGCGTGACCTGCTCGTGGAACAGGGGCTGAGCTCGACGCCCAAATCCGACCCGGTGCGCGTTCTTGACTACCGGAAGCCACTGTGGAGCGGTCTGGACTGTGCCGGCTCCGCCGCGGATCCACTTGGTAGGACGGTGATCTGCGCGTGTGAGAAGGTCACCGCTGCCGACATCCACCAAGCACTGTCAGAGCCGCTTGCCGCCACCAGCATCATCGGCGTGGCCAGGCGCACGCACGCCACGTGGGGGCGCTGCCAGGGCTCGGCGTGTTTGTCCGGAGTCTCGTTCATCACCTCGATGTACACCGGCCACGATCCTTGGGAGATCCCATATCACGAGCCAGGTTCCCAAATTGGGGTCGGAGCCACCGATGAGTGACGTCGTCGTCGCCGGGTCGGGGCGTTGCGGCCTCCACGCGGCGCGGATGCTCGCCGAAGCGGGGCTTGAAGTGACTGTGGTGGAACGACTTCCGCAGGTAGGCGGCCAGGAGCCGGAACGCGATGCACGCACATTAGAACGCGCTGCGCGCCGCGCGGGCGTGACATTCATGCTCGGCACTCTGGTGGTCTCCTACCAAGACGGGGTCGTACAGACCCTCGGGATCGACGGGGCTCAGATGCTCCGGGTGCGCGCGCTGGTTCTCGCCACGGGCACGCGTCCGCAGACACGAGCCGAACTTGGGATCGGTGGCGATCGCGGTGCCGGTGTGACACCGGGTTCGGCGGCCGTGCACTTTCTGGACTCGGGCCTGTTACTCGGACGCAATCCCATCGTCGTTGGAAACGGAGAACTAGCGCACCACCTGTGTGATGCGTTGTTAAACAAAGGCGCTCACCATGTACTGTCCGTCGCCGACGGTCCGCGAATCGGTGACTGGCCGGGCGTCACCGCCATGGACAACGCTCGAATCGTGCGAATCAACGGATTCCCCCGGCTCGGTTCAGCGGTCGTGGCGACAGGCGACAGCACGCAGGAAATCGTCACGGATGCGGTCATCCTGGCATCGGGACGGATACCGATGCGCAACGTCGAAGGAGCGCTGTTCCCCGGCGATTCCATCTACGACTGCTTCGGCAAACGGGATCCCAAGACCGACGAGGAAGCGATTCAGACAGCGGCAGCCACCGCCCGTGCGGTGGCAGACGCGATCCGCTGAGACTCAACAACACCATTGGAGACTGAAGTGGAAGTTCTCTCACCTGTAGGACGATTCCGTGCTTCCGCTCACGGAATTCGGATTCGCAACGGCCGCCTCATTATCGGCGCGTCGCTAGGCGCATGGCGATCCGAGGTGACCTTCGAGAAGGCCGACGCGCCGCTCGTCCTGTCCACCGTCGGGGCGGCCGGGCTCGCACTCGCAGTGGCTTTCGGTGCAGGGCGCTGGTCGGCGAACAAGGCCGGGGTGGCTCGATGAGCATAAGACCGCTGCCGGATTTGCTCGGACCCGCGATCGAAGGCGGCTACGGAGTGCTGGCATTGAACGTCTTCGACGATCTAACTCTGCGCACCGCGATCGAGACCGCAGAGACACAGCGAGCGCCGATCGTGATCCAGACATCTGTCAAGACCGTCAGGGCGTTGGGCGCCAGGAAACTGGCTGGCATGTTCGCGCGATCTGCCAGTGATTCGACGATGCCGGTTTCGCTGCACCTCGATCACTGCCCCTACCGAGAGGTGATCACGGAATGCATTACCAACGGCTGGAATTCGGTGCTATTCGACGCATCACACCTGAAGCTGAACGAGGCCACGCAGCAGACCGCAGAGGTGGTCGCCGAGGCTCATGCGAACGGTGTGCACGTCGAAGGTGAGGTTGAGGGAATCCAGGGCGTTGAGGATGGCATCGGCAGTGACGGTGCACCTACGGTGTACTCCGACGACAAGATCGTCGACTTCATCGAGACGACCCAGGTAGATTGCTTCGCACCCGCGATCGGCAACGCGCACGGACTCTACAAGGCAGCACCGACGCTGGACGTGGACCGTGTGCGGCGGCTGTTCGCACGCACCAAAGTGCCGATGGCCCTGCACGGAGGCTCGGGACTGACGATGGCGCAGTTCCACGAACTGATCTCGGCCGGTTGCGCGAAGGTCAACATCTCGACTGCCCTCAAGCGGACGTTCGTAAGCAGCCATCGCGAGTATCTCGGGGACCACACGGATTCCGCAGAGCCGCTGGCGTTGATCGCTCACGTGCGCGGGCAGGTCGCTGAGTGCGTTCGAGAGCACATCGAGCTGTTCGCCGGCGCCGGAGACCTCCGGTGAACGCTCTCATCTTCGACTGCGATGGCGTTCTCGCCGATACGGAACGAGACGGGCACCGCGTGGCCTTCAACACCGTTTTCGCGGAGTACGGAATCGAATTCGCCTGGAGCGTCGAGGGTTATTCCGAGGCACTGAAGACGGCTGGGGGCAAGGAACGGCTACAGGTGCTGCTGACACCAGAGTTTAGACGGCAGCACGGCATCTCCGACGGCGAAGTAGATTCGCTCGTCACGTCCTGGCATACCCGCAAAACCGAGGTGTTCGTCGCCATGCTGGCTGACGGGCAACTGCCACCCCGGCCAGGGGTGCGCAGACTCGCCGCCGAGGCGGCCGAGGCGGGCTGGAGTCTGGCGGTGGCATCGACCTCGGCCCACGCATCGGTGCGCGCCGTGCTCAAACATGTCGTCGGAGCAGATCTCGCACGTTCGTTTACGTTGTTCGCCGGTGACGACGTCAAGCAGAAGAAGCCGGCACCCGATATTTACTTGCGCGCGCTCGCAGGTATCGAGGTGCTGCCGTCTGATGCGGTAGTGGTCGAAGATTCCGAGATCGGCGTGCGCGCGGCACGGGCAGCCGCGCTGCCTGTGATCGCTACCTGGAGTACGTACACCGGCGAGGAGGACCTCTCCGGCGCCGGCATCGTCGTGGACTCCCTCGGGGAGCCCGGTGGACCGCACCTTGCGGTGACAACTAACCGATCGCACTTGCCGATCGTCGACGCGGTTGTGCTGGAACATATTCGAGGACTTCTAACTTCGAGCAAGGTAGGACAGGAGGTCGGCGAGTGACAGATCAGGTCGAGAAGCCACAGACGCAACCGGGCTGGGACGACCTCGCGACAGTCGTTGAGCGGCAGTGGCCGGGGGTGCCGTTCGACGCCGCACCTCTGGACGGCGGGATGACCAACCGCAACTGGAAGGTCACCGTCGGTACCCACGCACCACAGTCCTACGCCGTTCAGCTACTACTGTCTGACGCCGATGCCGAACACATCGGCATCAACCGGGATACCCACGCAAAGGCGATTACGATCGCGGATGACCTCGGCATTGGACCCAAACTAATCGCATGGCACCATGATTCACCGAAGGCAATCATCAGCGAGTATGTCGAGTGCGTACCGCCGCTGTCTGGTCCGGATCGAATCCAGACGGCGCAGCTAGCCGCCGAAGCCTTGAGTCTGCTGCACACCGGCACCACCGGCGCCGATCTCCCAGGCTGGATCAGCGATCCTTTCACCGGCGTCGAGTGGCTCTACGACAAGGCAAGCAGATTCGCCCCCGAGTTGGCGACGAGATTCAGCTCGGCCGTGGAGATCAACCGACGGTGCCAGCAAGCAAGGGGTCCGTACCCTTCCTGCCTGCTGCACGCCGATGTATCTGTCGGCAACGTCCTGACCGACGGCTCCCGCGCCTACCTCATCGACTGGGAATACGCTGGTTTAGGCGACAAATATTACGACTGCGGTGATTTCGTCGAGAAATGGAACCTGAACACGCAGGAGGAGAGCGCCTTCGTCGAAGGCTATCGGCAGGGAGAATCGCATGAATTCGCCGAGGCTGTCATCTTCATGTACCGGTTCACCGCCAGGCTTCGCGAAGGGCTCTGGGCGGCGAGCATCAGTGTCGTGAACTTCATCGATTTCGACCATGTGCAATACGCGAACGTGTGTCTGGACCGACTCGCCGAGATTGTCGATGACCCAAGGTTCGAGCAGAGCGTGCGCATCGTCGACGCGGAGAGGAAGATTCAGTGAATGCCGTGCAGGTTACTTCGAGGTACTCGGGGCGCGACAGCGCAGAGGTTATCGCCGAGCGTCGGTTGCGGATTCCCCTCGAAGCGGCGAAGTACGTGGGCGCCGTCGACAGCCGGACTCTGGCGCTGGTTGACTGCGATGCAGAAGTCGACGTCACCCGGAGGTTCCGGGAGGTCATGGACCTCTTCGCACCGGCGTGTGTCTTCACCCCCGCCGGATTCCGTGTCGAGCGGTCGGGCAACGGTCGCGTAATCCTGGATCTCGTCCGCGATATCGGCTTCGACCGTGGCGGGGTACCGCGACCGACCGGGGTTCTGTTCTCTGCAGATTCAGCCAACCCGTTCGACATTCGCGAGTGCCGGCATGTGATCGCGAACGTCACCTGTAACCCGGGAATTGTTTACGATCTCTTCTTGAACAACCCGGAGGCAAATATCGGTGGGCAGTTCGGCTCGCTGGAAGAGGTGCTCCGTGAGATCGCCGATGTCGTAGGGTCAGGCTGCGATGTATCTGTCGAGTTGCGGAACCCTTACGAACAGGACTTCGGCCGTATCCTCGACGAGATCCAGGCGTATGAGGAGATTCTTACCAAGTACCGACTAGTGGTCAAAGTCCCCCACACGGGCGCGATTTCGCCCGCGCAGGCCGAGCAGCTGCTCACCGGCGACGGTCTGCTCAATCATCGCTGTTACGACGGCTCGCCGGGCGATCTGCTCCGCGGACATGCGCTGGCTCTCAAGCTGACCGAGTTGGGACATCGGGTCAATTTCACGTTGATGTTTGAGCCTTATCAGACCGCGTTGGCGCTACAGAGCAGGCCGTATTTCATCAACGCCTTTCTGCGGCATCGACTGAACTTCGCGCGCAGGATCGAGGGATTGGTGGCGGGCTACGCAGCGACCGACGACACCTGGTTCGTCAAAGAGTTGCGCCGTCACCTTGTCACGCACCACTATCTCGGCCGCAGCGAGGACAATCTGGACCTGTTGGAAACGCTCACCATCGGTAAGCAACTCGTCGCCTCTCTAGTCGCTGGCGGGAATGACGGGCTGGACAGCGCACGCAGTGCGTTAAGCTGGTTGCGGACCTCAACGCTGGATGCCACAAGGCTGATCATCTGTTCGATGGACGGGGCGGCTATGTTTCCGGCGATCAACAGCATGCTGGAAGAACCGGACTTTCTCGACATGCACAACCGCGTGCTCGTCACCACCGACCCGCGCTATCTCGCACGATGGGCGAGCAGTCCGCAGGTGATCTACTACCAACAGCGGTTCCTGAAGGCCGTTGCAGCCCCGCCGATCAGCGCGACCGATCAGCCCTCAATCTGACCAATCCAATCTGCGGCGCATGCGTCATGCCTGGACTCGTAGAGTGAATGACCGTCCACAACGCGTGGTCCCGTCCGGTGTCCACGGAGAGTTCTTCGGTTGGGAAGAATGGGCACCTGGGTGGTGCGACGTCGTCGAGGCTATACCCGGAAGAGTTGAAGGCGTGGGCCTGCAGACCTGCGTAGTGAACGGTCTCACGGTGGGAAGCTCAGGGTCGGGCCGTGTGTCGATGCTGCCGGAACAGTGCGCAAACGGGGTGTCCAGGCCAGGGTCCGTGCCGGGAATCGGGTTGGGAGCACCAGTTAGGCATCACGCGGTTTTGCGTCTGTCGGCTCCGGGGTGGGTTCTAGTCAACGTCGCAACACCGACGGACTTCGTGAGGCTAGCAGGGTGGCGAATAGGTCAGCGGGGCAACGGTCTTGCAGGACTCTTCGGGGACGGTTGTTGAGTTCGTCTTCGACGGCCAGTAGGTGCTCGGGCGAGTGGCCCCGCAGGGTGACGCCCTTGGGGAAGTAGCCGCGCAGCAAGTCGTTGGTGTTTTCATTGCTGCCGCGTTGCCAGGGTGAGCGGGAGTCGCAGAAGTAGACGGGCGCGCCCTGCTTGTCGGCGGTGGCGAGGTGTCGGGCCATCTCGGTGCCCTGGTCCCAGGTGATCGAGCGCATCAACACCGGCGGCAGATCCTGCATGCGAGCCACCAGGGCGGCATGCAACGAGTCGGAGTCAGCGCGGGGAAGATGCACGAGTCGCAGCATCCGGGTCCGACGTTCGACCAGTGTGCCGATCGCCGAGAGGTGGTTGTCACCGATGAGGAGGTCGCCCTCCCAGTGCCCTGGCTCTGATCGATCGACTGGCGGGAACGGGCGGTCGTGGATGGTGAGCATCGGCTGTTGGATAGCGGCCTCGCCGGCGCTGCTGATGCTGATGTGCGCGGCGGTGATCTCGACCGGTGCGTAGCGGTGAGTGGCGGTGCGGCGCCAACCGTGATGGCCGCAGGTAGCGCGAATTTGGTTGGTAGACAGCGGCATAGATGCTTTGATGGCACAACCACATCGACCGATCCGCGGGGAAGCGCAGACGCAGATGGCGGCTGATCTGCTGGGGGCTCCGCCGCTGATCCAGTAGCTCGGCGACGACGCCGCCCAGCGCAGCGTTGACGTCGACACGGCGTCGACGGTGACGTGCTCGACGCGCTGCCGCGTGCCGATGGGCATCGAAGGGCCGGTACCCGCGGCCGGTCGGCGCGTTGCGCCGCAATTCGCGGGAGATCGTCGATGGCGCTCGACCGAGTCGGGCGGCGATCGCGCGCATGCTCAGCCCGCACCGACGGAGATCGGCGATCTCGATACGCTCGTCTTGGGATAGGTATCGCGGGCTGATCTCGCAGACCTCGAGCCGGTCCAGCGGTGGGACGAACCTGACTTCGACACCGTTGCGGAATACCTTGTAGCCGCGGGTCCAGTTCGTCGCCGCAGACCGGGACACACCGACTTCACGGGCCGCGGCCGGTATGCTCCACCCCCTTGGCGCGCAACTCCATGAACCGCTGACGTTTGGCCGACAGCGGACGACGCCCCGGCCCCTTCTTCACCCGACGCGACGATGCCAACACAACCTCCAGAATCTAGAGAAGTGTTGCGACCGTCCCTAGAAACCACCCGCTCGAAAGTGAGCAGGTTTACGCGGTGGAGTCTGCCTGACGATCGGCTTCCGCGGAGGGTAGGGATTCGATCGCGGTGTGCTTGATGCGGTAGCTGGCACCTTTGAGGGCGATGATGTCGGCGTGGTGCACGATCCGATCGATTATCGCCGAGGCGATGGTGGCCTCGCCGAAGACCCGACCCCAACGGGAGAACGGCAGGTTGGAAGTTAGGACGATCGAGGACTCCTCGTTCCGAGTGGAGATCAGCTGAAAGAACAGGTTGACCGCTTCGGTGTCGAACGGGATGTAGCCGACCTCGTCGATCACGATGAGCCCGTAGCGGCTGATCTTGCGCAGTTCGGCCTGGAGGCGGTTGGTGCGATACGCGTCGGCCAGTCGGGTGATCCAGCCGGTGGCCGGGGCGAACGCGACGCGGTGCCCGGGGTGGGCGGCCGCGATCGCCAGCGCGGTGGCCAGATGCGTCTTGCCAGTACCGGGCGGACCGAGCAGGACGATGTTGCGGGCTTCGGCGAGCCACCCGCCGGCCTCCAAGCGGGCGATCTGAGCGCGGTCGACGGCGGGTTGGGTGGTGAAGTCGGTTATCGTCTTGATCGCCGGAAACCCCGGCATACCGAATCCGTTGCCGGGCTCCGGATTCCGCGCGGGCATTCGATTCCACCGCCAACACTGCGCCAAGATAGTCCCCCAGCGACCAGCCGGCGCCGCGGCCCTGCTCGGCCAGCCGGTGGTGGTGCTCGGCGATGCGCGGGGCCTTGAGCAGCCGGGGCCTGACGGGCGATGAGCTCGTCAGCGTCAGCGTCACGCCAAATACTTGTTCGGTGCCACATACAACGCCGGAACCTTGCCCGCGTTCGGGTAGCTCTGCAGGATCACCAGGCCGTCGATAGTCTTTCCCGCACCAGTGTTCACCTTGATGATCAGATCGCGCTCGTCGCGTCGAGCATGCCACTTCGACAGCACCTGGCCTTGAACATCGCGCAGATATCCGTAACCATCCGCCTTGTTCGGCAACGACGCGTACAACTCGCGCGGCTCTATGGGCGCGGTCTGTGCTGACTCCTTCAGGAGCCGGTCGAAGTCCATGCTCACGATTCTTTCTGAGATCGTCTCGTGTCATCCCGATGACCGCTACGCCCTGAGTGAACGCCAACCTGGACCATGACCAGGCACCTTAGGAGATGCTGCCTGTCGACCAAAGCCAGTACTGCCGATAACTGCCGACTACGTCGCTCGGACGCGCGAGAGGTGCCGAGCCCCGAGCCCTCTGCTGTCTGTACATGCCTATCAACCGCTGACCTTTGCAGTACGGACGGACCAGTTGGTCGGCAGTGCACAAATGACGACAGCGTTGAAACGAACGACCACGGCCAGGCGCGCACCATCGCGAAGCCAGAGGATATCGATGCTGTCGATCCCGTCCGCCGACCGTGACGTGAACAGCAGAGTGCACGATCGCGCCGGCAGCATGATGGCTCAGGTATTCGATATCGGCGACACTGGATAACCCGGACCCGCAGGCACGCCGTACGACATCAGCGCACATCCGGTGCCAGCGTTGATGACCGACGGCGACCTGCACGCCGTGTACCCGCGCCTCCATCCGATGTCGGCTGCGTCGACTAGTCTGGATGGACTCCGTTGAAGGTGGTATTCCAAGTGACCGAGCTGCAGAAGGCCAAGCGCCGGGTGAAGGCCGTGCGGGCGATCCGCCGTAGCACTGAACTTGAAGGTTCCCGCAGCACCAACGCCACGCGCGCCGACCAGGTTGCCTACGCCCGTGGAACCATCACCGCCGCTGAGCTGGGCGATCGCGTTCGGCGACGGTACAACCTGACGTAATCGAGCCCGGAGTGCCGCATCCCTGGGATACCGGCGATCTCGAACAGAATTGGCGGGGCTATTTCATTCCTGGCACAAACGTTCTGAGGAATCGTGTCGGTGCCCAGGCAACGGAGGCGCTGCGGGACGCCGAGAACGATCTTGTCGAGGCACGGGTTATCGAACTTCGCGAGGCCCCCGAAATTCTGGGTGACCGTACATATGATTTGCCGTACCTGTGCGCGATCCACCGGCAGCTCTTTCAAGACGTGTACGTCTGGGCGGGTGATCTGCGGACAGTCGGCATCGAGAAGGGCGGCGAGTCATTCTGTCCCCCGGGCAGCCTCAGTCAGCCGATGGCTCATGTCGCCGCTGAGGTCCACCGTCTCGACCGGCTCAGGGATGTTCCCGAGGCCGAGCTCGCCGGCACCGTCGCCTACCTGTACGACTATGCGAACTTCGCCCATCCCTTCCGTGAGGGCAACGGCCGCTCCACCCGCGAGTTCTTCGACCTGCTCCTCTCAGAACGCGGCGTCGGCCTCGACTGGCAGAAGACCGACCTGACCGAGCTGCACAGCGCATGCCACGCTGCGCGAGCCGAATCCGACCTCTCAGGGCTGACAGCGATGTTCGCGAGAATCCTCGACGCTGACCCTGCATACGATTTCTGATCGGGCAGGGGGCGCCTAGCGTTTTGACTCGACCGCCACTCGTAGACCTCGGCACTAGCCGCGGGTCCAGCCGACACGGCAGCCGTCGCTGAGCGATGAAAAGTGTTGTCGCTGTTCGTGTCCCTTCAGCTCAAAGTCGAAGGCTGATCATTGGAGTGGCAATGAGATGCCCCGGATCCGCGCGCGGGCGGGGGGGCCTGGTGGTGATCCGAAGGCCCGAGTAATCGCGGCCTCGGCCGCGAACGTCGGGACCCTCCCCTGCCCCAGGCGACACGCAGCACCTTCGTGGATAACATTCGTTATCCACGAACTAAGCTAGGCTAATGGTATGGAGGGTGTCCAGGAAACCCGCGAGCGGCCCGAGTGGCTCGCGGCGTCTCTGGCCGACCGTGGCACCCGCAAACCGTCGGCACACACGATGAAGGCCTACCGCCAGGACTTCGACGCCATCGCCGCGCTCATCGTCGGAAGCGGCAGCGACCTGTCAGCAATGCCGTTGAGCGACATAACAACTGCAAGCATGCGCAGTGCATTCGCGCAGTACGCCCAAACTCACGAGGCGGCCTCGATCCAGCGGTGCTGGTCGACCTGGAACGTATTGTGCGCTTTCCTGTTCACCTGCGAACTCATTCCGGCTAATCCGATGCCGATGGTGGGCCGACCCAAGATCGCCAAGACACTGCCGAAAAGCCTTTCGCCGAACACGCTCAAACGGCTGCTCGACACCCTTAGCGAAGACCGCGAGCACCGCGCCAGCGACTGGGTGGCGCGCGATAAGGCGATCATCCTGACTTCTCTGCTCGCCGGGCTTCGCGCCGACGAACTTCTCCGCGCGAATATCGGCGACATCCGACCCGCCGATCACAACACCGCCATCATTCACGTCCGCGGCAAAGGCGGTAAAGACCGCCACCTGCCTATCGGAGCCGCGCTGGTCGAGGTTCTCGAGGATTACCTGGATAGTCGTGCGACGAGGTTCCCCGCCACGGTCAAGCGGCGTTCCGCCCGAGGTGGGCGCCTTAGCTGGTGGGCGCCATCCGCGCCGTTGTTCGTCGGGCCCGACGGCAACCGGATCACCCGCGGCACACTGCAATACCGAATCCTGCGAGCATTCCGCCGCGCAGGCGTCGACAGCGACAGAGCTCGGGGAGCTCTCACCCATGGACTAAGGCACAGCTTCGCCACCGAGCTCGCCAATAGCGGCGTCAACGTCTACCAGCTCATGAAGCTGCTCGGCCACGAGTCCATGGCCACCTCACAACGCTACGTCACCGCCGCCGGCGTTGAGATTCGCGCAGCCGCAGCCCAAAACCCCCTCTACGGGCTCCTCGAATCACCCAAAGAGACGTCGCCGCACTCCCCTGACCGGAAGTCTTGAAAACACGCCGTCAACTGCACGGGCCCAGTGTCAGATAACAGAGATTATGTCAGGTAACACCTTACAGTTACGTATGTTGCCACTTGACACTCTGATGAACATAGCGCACGCTGAGACGTATGGCAACGCCACTTAAGCGTCAGCTCGGTCAGCTGATTGACGACTACAAGCGCACTCACAGTGCCACCGACTCAGGCCTGGCCCAACGCATCGGGATCACACGCCAATCTCTAATCCAATGGCGCACAGGAGAATTGGCGGCGCTACCAAAAGCGGCCAACCTGCGCGCACTGGCGACGGAAATCGGGCGCCCATACCGCCAGGTCCTAGCCGCCGCCCTGCATGATTCGGGGTATCTAACGCCCACCGAGGACAAGGCGGTGCGGCCGTACGGCGAGATACTTCACGACGCGATCGACGTCCTCACCGAAGCGCAACGGCTCACCAATCAGCCTATGCGCCAGACGAGTTCAGGACAGTGGGAGCCAGACCCCGACCCGCGATCCGCGTTACCCATCGACTGGGCGGAGTTCGTCACCCTCGCCTTAGCCGGCGCCGCCGCCAACGCGGGCGGTATCGAAGCCAGTCTTGCCGGCCGTCCTGGCTCCTGGGAAGCCGAACGCGTTCGACAGACCCTGCAGTCCACCGCGTTTGACGACCGGGACTTGATGCGCCACCGCACCGAGCCGGTGATCGTCGACCTCTGGGTTGAAGAAGTGTTGCCGCTGACCGGTGACACCAGCGAAGACGATTACCAACGGGCCGAGCAGGCCCTAGGCGATCGGCAGAGCGCTGTCCCACTCCCCGACGACATCCCGCCCGGGCCCTTCAAGCCCGACGATCCGCGCATCGCCGGCATCGACTGGCTCAGCGTCGATAACGACGGCAACCTAAAGGTTGCCCCGATTCTCGACTGGCCCAGCAACATCGACCAAGACGCGTGGGCCGTCTACGAGGAACTGGCCGAGGAAGCCCGCAACAGCCGGCCCGACACACCAGGCGAGATAGCCTACGAACAGGCGCTCGACGAAATCGATTCTCTATCAACGGCATTGGAATCTCAGCGTCAGACCGATTACGCCGACTACGCCCAACGGCTCACGGCAGCTATAGAGGCCAAGCTGCGCGAGCTCAATCTCACCGTGCCCCTCTCAGTCACCATCACCAGCGCCCCCGAAGGGGCCACCAGCGAGCAGTACGACCGCCACCGACCGTCTGACGACCCCGCCAACATGATCGAGACCGCCGTCCACGCCGCCATCATGGATACCCCGACCCCATCGGCTACAGCATCCGCCACCCCTCTCGAACGGCTACTGCAGTCATGACCGTCAAGCCTGGCACCTACCCGTCCGCTACCAAGCTGTTGATCGCCGAGGAATGGGAGCGCCGCGGCCTGCCGGACCGGCGCGACACCAAGCTCGTGGCGCAATCAGCAGATATCGGGATCTGGTACACAGAAAGCTCCGCCAAGCGCGACGTTCCTAAGTGGTTGCCGCCATTTGGCGATGGTCGTGGTCTCTACCGAGGGTTTGACGTTCGCAAGCTGCAAGCGGTGTTGGAGACGGGTCTCGATGTGCCCGCGGGGGCGGCGTTCTTTGCGAGCGGGTATCGGGACAAGGCCTGGGAGTACCCGTTGATGAGGGAGATCGCAGCGATGCTCGTTCTCGATCACACGCGATGCGAAAAGAGCTACGTCTTGGAGCGTTCAGGTGCGACCTCGGCCGCCGGCGCCGACCTCAACCTGTATCCGGAGGCGTATGGGGAAAGCGGCTGGACGGTTCGCACCAGGTTCGAGCGTCGGCACGGGACACGCACATTCCTCGACGAACAGATGTACGGGCACTGGATACCGGGTGACGCTCGGGCAGCGCTGCTCGGAGTCGTCGTCGGTGGCCCGTATTCTATGGTGCGAGAGCTACTTTCGGAGCTTGCCGGACTGGTTGATCTTCTTGACGACTAGAGCGTCCCCTGCGTCACTGACAGCAGACCCGGGCCAGCGGTCAGCCGATCGAAGCATCCTGCGGGTCAGCGTAATCAATCGTTTGAGTCACGTTGTCACGAACAACGATCCGGCCACCAGCCTTGTACTGCCGGTGCAGCGTACCGACCGGCAGCTGGCAGACGGTGCCCATCCACCGCCAGGTCATTCCGTGCAGCAGCCCATCGGCCACAGCTTCGCGTAGTGCCCACCCCGACAGCCTTTGCAGCTTTGCCAGGTAGTCAGCCCGGATAGCCGCCGCATCCCCTTGCCGGTCGATGGGCGTGGCGGCGAGTGTCGCTTCTGCCCTATCGAGCAGCTCGCGCATCTGAGCGAGCCGTCGACGAACGGCGTCCTCGGTCGGTGTGGCACTGCCAGTGGTCTCCATGGGCCCGACCTCTGTCCTTGTTCCGAAAGTGGAACAAGTCTATTCCCATTCAGCGGGCTGTGGAGAGTTCGCCGCGCACTCCCGGCGCGGCCCGTATACTGGCAACCAGAGCCGTCTCGCATGGCTGACCCCGAGTCGTTGTGGTGCCTGTACCGCCAGCGGCATTGAGGGCAAGACCCCTTGAGGATCTGCGGGAATCCCGTCACTGAAGTGGCTGCGGGTACAGGGCGCTGCCAACGATCAGTTTACGGAGACACCCCATGGGAGCATCCCACAAAGAAGCTGCACGCAAGTTCATGCGTGAGCACCCCGGCACGACGTACCCCGCAGCGAAGCGCGCCGTCGCGCGCAATAGTGCGCCGGCGCCAGACCCTCGCTCGCACCCGATCCCCTGGGCGCGGCGCGGCCGGCACGACATTGCGGCACCGTGCTTCTTCTGCGGAAACGACGACAGCCTCATCCGGTCCAGCGGGGACCTGCGACCCGACCGCCGCCGGGTGCAGGTTTACTGCGACAACGACCAGTGTGATGCTCGGGAGATCGAGGTGATTGTCGTCGAGGACGGAACCGAGGCGACGGCCGAGCGCACCGACGTGCGGATCTTGGCCAAGTTCGCGCCGGTATCTGGACGTCCTATCTCCAGCCTGATCGAGGAGTTCGGCGACTGGATTCCAGGCGCGGTCCCCGCGGCCCGCACAGCAGCGTCTGTGTGCCTTTTCTGCGGCGAGCGGACCTGCCTGCCCGGACCTGCCGATCGCGACAGCGACACCGGCCGCCTGGCCCTCGCGTGCAGCAACGCCGGTTGTGATGTCACCAGGATGGAGGTCCTGGTGATGCGGGACGGCACGCCGTGGACGCAGGACCGTGACGATGTTGGCGCCTTGGGCGACCTGATCCCCCGGCGCGGGGGAACCCAGGTGGGCGGGATGACCATCTACTCGGTGTCGGACTTGGACTTCACCGATGACGAGGTCCTCGCCGCGCGTGTATCTGGGCCGATGCCCCGCTGACCCCCTTTGGCGCTCGGTCCCCGGCTGTGGACATCGGCCGGGGACCGGCGCCAGCTGCACCGGGTCGAACATTTGTGCGATTCTCGCTGTGTGGGCGCATCGTGGTCGTGGTTCACCTCCGGGCTGGTCCGCCTGGCCGAGGGGCGCTGGATATGCACCATGCTGATGCACTGCCCTCGCTGCGGGCTGCCCTGGTCTGACGACGGTCTAACCCCCATTCGCGGCCAGTCCTACAGCGGCCGCGGCACCCCGCCGACTGGACACTGGACCATCGCCACATCGAGCCGGACGTGCGAAGAATGCGGGCACACCGTCTATCACCGCCTTGACGACCAGTCGCCGCCGAATCGACTCTGGCCCAGCTGAATAGCTGGCCACCGCACGGGGGTCATGTCAACTGCGGCGGTCATCGCGGCGGCGGTGCGTATCGCCCTCCCCGCAGCAACGGCGCCCCGCTCTGGTGCAGAAACGACTGCTTGAGCTCGGCCAGGCTGTAACCAAGGCAGTGCGACAACAGGACCAACACCGACAAGCTCGCGCGGTCACCAGGTGCGGCGGCGACCGGCGCATTGCTCCGAAAAAGGGTCCGCGCGCCATTCACCACCTCGCCCAGTCGGTAACCGGTCGCGAGATCCGCTGCCGCGGATGGAAATTCCAAGTACGGCAGGTCCAGATCATCGCGCACATCATCACCAACGACGGTGAACAGAAAGCACTCCATCACCGTGGCGTCGGCCGCGTACAGCACCCGCTCCCCCGGCCCGTCATCGGCCATCTCGAACATCTCTACCCGACCGCCAGCTGCGCCCCGAAACGCGTAGCCAGGCTCACCGGGTCGACGCAACACCGCCTCGTCGACGTCCCACGTGTAGCGCGCCAACTGGGCCCACCTGCGGCTCTCCGGCGAGAGGTCAAATCGGGTTGGCGGCACGCCGCCACGATAACGCCCGGACCCCGGCGTCAGAATATTGGTGCGTCTTGCCCTCCCACACGCGACCTAAAGTGGAAGACGTGAACGATGGCCGGCCTACGACCGGGTACGGTGGTGCAGCGCTGAAACGGCGTCACCTACCTTCGGTTCTCCCGCCTGCCTGGTCGGAGACAGATGAGATCCTCGGCACGCCACTGTGCGATCTCATCGAAAACATGGATACCATCGGGCCGTTCGCCATCCCTTACACCCGTCTGCCGAGAAAGCTCAGCCTCTACGCCGGCCGGTTCCCCCGCTGGACAGACCTGGCCCGCCAGACCCCTGAGTCGCTGCTGGAGCTTCCCAAGCTCGGCGTTACGGCAGTCGAGGCGCTCATCGATGCCGCCGGCGAAGCCGTCCGGGTCACCCGTGAGATCGAGGCCGCCGGACCTGTGGGCGCTGACGCAGCCGTGACCCGCCTGCTCGGCCAGCTCAGCCACTACGACCGCACCATTTTGGGAGGCCGAGTCTGGTCGCTCGAACCCCTGACGTCGCAGGCCGTTGCCGAACAGCTTGGGGTCAGTGCCGTATCCGTACAGCGCAACCTTCCCCGTGCCCGCGACCGCGTACGCGAACTCCTTGCCGAGCCTGCCCACCAGGAGGTCGCCGAGCATGCAGCCACGCTGCAGCGCGTTATCGGGCCCTGCGCACCGATGAGTGCGGTCGGCGTCGAGCTGTGCCGTCTCGGCGTCGATCCCGCCGGGCAGACCGCGGCGTTCCTGCTCCATGTAGCGGGTCCATATGCCCGCCGACACGGTTGGCTTGAGGCCGCCCACGAGGCCGGCGGTATCGGTGCCGTCCAGGCAGCGCTGGCGCCCATCGCCGCCCGCGACCACGCGCCCTCCACCCAGGTGCTGCTCGACGCGCTGGCCGAGCAGGGAATGCCGGCCGGTACAGCGATCGCATTCCTGCGCGAGCACACCGACTTACGGTGCTTCGGCGACCTGTGGGTGCCTTGGCCGGAATCCGGCGTCGGCAACAAAGCCCAAGCGATACTGCGGGTCCTCGGCGACCCTGTCACAGTCGAGACCCTCGACCAAGCGCTCCAGGCCGCCGACGCCACCGAGGTCTCCAGCGTGAGCCGCCTCATCTCCACCGATGACAGGTTCATCCGGACCAGCCGCTACACGTGGGGATTGCGCGGATGGGGACTCGATGAGTACGACGGCGTAGTGAGCGCCATCGGTCAGCGCATCGATGCCGCTGGGGGCGCGGCGCCTGTCGCATCCATCGTGGGCGACATCCTGGCTCGCTATCCCGACGTCGCCGAATCATCTATTCGCACCTACCTGTCAACACTCGCGTTCGTCGTAGAGAAAGGCATTGCACGGCGACGCACCGACGACGACGAATGGCCTCCCGTTGCGCCGCTGAGGACAGTGCGCGGCTGCTACCGCAATGGGACCAACGAGATTCGGATTATCCTGGCCGTCGACCACGACATGCTGCGCGGATCAGGACGGCCCATCCCCCACCCGGTCGTCGATGCCGCCGGTGTCCGCCCTGGCCAACGCAGGACATTCGCAGGGCCCGGAGGCCAGCTCGCCCTCGCCTGGCGCCTCAGCTCGACCACAGGCGGCAGTGTCGGGTCCTTACGTACCCACGCCAGTGCCGTCGGGGCAGTCCAGGGTGACGACTTAGTTCTCATCCTGCGCCCCGACGACGCATCGTTCGACATCACCAGAATCGCGGGCGACGAGTCGGCATCATCGCGGTTGCCGAAGATGCTCGGCCGATCGGTTGGCGACAATGTGTCCCGCGAGTTAGCGGCAAGTCTGGACTGCACGCCCGAACAGGTCGACGGCATTCTGCGCAGCCGCGGCGATCACGAGTTACTCACCTTGCTCGAAAATGACGTCTTGGCGCGACGCTAACCGGCGGACTACCGCACTACCGTCAAACTCACGCGCCACCAACCGAAGGGACACGATGACGATGGCGGGCACCAACCGGCCCTACACGTTCGAGCTTGCCGCACTTGTCGTCAACGGCCAGGATCTCGACGGAGTGCGAAAAGCCGCTGAGGCCAACGGCGTCACCGCCGCTGACCTCGACCGCGCGATCGCCATTCTGCGGGTCCTGCAGCAGGGCGGCGAAGACCCCGACGACTTCGTGCTCCGTGAGTACATTCTCGACGGGTGGCTGCAGGGCTATCTGCCACTGAACGTCCAGACTGGTGACCCGGCCCTGAACACCTGGCGCCTAGGCCAGCTCGCCGAAGCGCACTACAGCGGGCGTTCATGAGCCCGGCCGAGCTGCCGCCGGCGACTGCCGTTACCACGGCCATTCTGGCCGGCGCGGTGTCCGCGATCACCCTGCTTGCCACGGCTTGTTCGCCGTCCCCCTCACACGCCGACGCCGACGTCGCCCCGACAGCCACCGTGCTGCGCGTAGTGGATGGCGACACCGTCGACGTCGTGGACGACAGCCGAGGCCGGTTGCGTATCAGAGTAATTGGGATCGACAGCCCCGAGGTGCATAAGCCCGGATACAGCATTGGGTGCTGGGGTCCACAGGCCAGTGACTTCGCCCGCACCGCTCTTACCGGACAACGGGTGGCCATCGTCACCGACCCAAGCCAAGACGCCCATGACCGCTACGGCCGCACCCTCGCCTACCTGGATCGGCCTGGCGGATGGGACTTTTCGGTGGAGGCTGCCCGTGCCGGCGCGGCCCGGGTCTACGTGTACGGCCACAAACCGGCAGCCCGCACTCCACAGATCGAAGCCGCAGAAAGCGAAGCCCGTCAAGCCGGGCGCGGCATGTGGGGGCCTCCCTGCAACGGGCACACCGAGTCTGTTCCCGTGAACTGACTCTGCCGCCACGTGAGGCTGGTATGTGCGCTCTCGGTGGTCGATTGAGGAAATATGCCCGCGCTGTCGACGCTGGAAAGGATGGCCACGTGGTCACAGCCGTGCGCACGGTGGTGATGCGATGAGCACCTTTGTCGGGATTGGCACCGCGATTTTGGAAATTGTCTGCGCGATCCTTCTCGTCAGGTGGGCGCGACTGCAGGAGTATGAGTCCACCGCGGAGAAGTTGAACTGGCCGGCCGCGGCCGTCGACCTGCTCAACCGTCGGAAATGGCGGAGCCTCTGGGGTTTCGTTGTCGCAAGCGCGTGTGTCGTTGCCGTATGGCGGATCGCCGGACCGTCTACAAATTCTGAGCGTCACACTCTCGGGTCTCTCGTGGCAGCAGCTGGCGCCGCTGCCCTTCCATGCGGGTTCGTCGTGAGTCTTTGGTGGATGCGGCGATGGCGCCGCCATCCGGGTTGGCCGCCGCTGCCACGGTGAGCAGTGAAAGTGTGCGACACGCAAGCTTTATCACGGCGCGACGCGGCTTGGCGCGGCGACCACGCCTCCGGGGTTGCGTAGCTTAGGCGGACACGCCTCCGGCGTGGCTGATAACGCCGTTGTTTTGCCTTCTGGCCCACTCATTTTGGTCCGCGCTCGTCGTCCGGAAGGCCATCGGCCTCCGCTGCGCTCCGGACCCTGCGGGCTCGCAGAACTTTTCCCAAGCATGTTCGCTGCGCTCACGGGAAAACTTCTGCGCCCGAGACCTTCCTCCCTCCCACGCCGCTGGACCCAATTCGTTTTCGCCAGACGGCAAAAGAACGGGCGGCCCGACCCGGGGTGCCCGCGTTAACGAGGAAGGTCACCAACCATGTCAACCACCACCGAGCAGGTTGCCGGGTCCGTCGAGTACATCGACCCCCAGGCCCTGGAGTTCGAGGACAATGTTCGCGATCAGGTCGAGCTGGACAAGGATTTCTTGGCCAGCCTGCGCGAGCTGGGCGTCATCGTTCCCATCCTGGCCGTCCGGGACGCCGAAGGGCGCACCTACGTCCGCGAAGGCCAGTGCCGCACGCTGGGCGCACGCGAGGTCGGCCTGACCAGTGTCCCGGTATACATCCTGCCCGCCGGGGCCACTGATGACGACACCGCCACCGTCGAGCGGATCGTGCAGCAGATGGTCGCCAACGACCGGCGCACGGCGCTGACCAACTCTCAGCGCGCCCGCGCGATCCAACAGATGCTCGACACCGGCATGTCGGCCACCAAGGTCGCCAAGAAGCTCTCGATGCGCCGCGAAGATGTGAAAGCCGCTGGCGCAGCATCGAAATCGACCACAGCCCTCGACGCGCTCGACGGCGGGCAGCTCGACTTCACCCAGGCCGAAGCGCTCGCAGAGTTCGACGGCGACGACGCGGCGATCGAGCAACTGATGCGCGCCGCACATTGGGGCGGCAACCACTTCGATCACGCTGTCTCCAGCCTGCGCTCCAAGCGCGAAATCAAGGCACTCATCGCCGAAGCGGAAAAGCAGTACACCGACCCCGGCTACACCATCTTGGAAGACCGACCGTTCTGGTCGGACCTGGACGCGGTGGGGGTCGACTACCTGCGCACCAGCGACGACGAACCGCTGCCCGTCGACTTCGAGAAGAAGCCCGAGCACTGGGCGGTATACCTCACCGACGACTGCGCCTATATCGATAAGACGACAGGCGAAGAGGTTCCAGAAGACGACATCGACTGGGACACGGAGAACGACGACGACGCCGAGGCGGCCGAGGGACTGCGCCATGCCTCGACCATCACCGAAAAGACCGTCATCGTTCCCGAGTGGTACTGCCTGGACTACGCCGCAGCGGGCCTGTCGCTGGCACCGTCCCTGCACAACGTCGCAGCACGCCAGGCCGGGGCATCGGTCAGCAGCGACGACGACAGCCCCGAGGCCATCGCCGAGCGAGAGGCCGCGCAGCAGGAGGCGGATCGACGCGAGCGACGCAAGGTGCTGGTGCTCAACCGCCTCGGCGAAGCTGCCGAGAGCGTGCGACGCGACTACGTGACCAAGCTGCTGGCCCGCAAGACCGCACCCAAGGGCGCAGCGACGTTCGTCGCACACTGCCTGACCCGCGACCCCTACATCCTCAGCCAGAACCACGGGTCAAGCCTCACCGCCGAGCTGCTCGGCGTGACGGACGAGCGCGCGGTGCGCGCCATGGTCAACGACTTCTCGACCAACATCGACGCCCGCGCCCAGGTGATCAGCCTGGCCGTGGTCCTCGGTGCGCTCGAAGCGCGTACCGATAAGAGCGCCTGGCGCAACGCCCGCACGGGCATCACCGGCACCGCCTCCTACATCGCCTCCACCGTGGGTTCGGATGCCTACCTGCAGTTCCTCATCGACAGCGGATACCAGCCCAGCGAAATCGAGAAGGTCATCGTCGGCCAGCGCACCGCCGATGACGTCTACGACGAAGCCCAGCGGGAGAGCTAACCGCATGCGGTGGTGGGGGCGTATGGCCCCCACCACCCCCAGCTTCGATATTGCCGCCGCGCAACACCATTGACCAGTTGGAGATGAGTCCATGACCGCCGTCCAAGACGCGTTGTTCGCCCCGCAGATGCCCGCCGCGGTTCCCTCGGAGATCCTGTCCTGGGGCTTGGGTGCCGACAGCACCGCCATCCTGCTGCGCTGGCTCCACGAACCGGCAAGCCGAGACTTCGACTTGGACAAGCTGGTCGTTGTCACCGCGCACACCGGGAACGAGTACGCCGACACGTTGCGCGACGTCCAAGAGGTGGTGCTGCCCTTACTGGCCCGCCACGGCGTGCGACTTGTGCAGGCCGGCCGCACCCGGCTCAACACCACCGCGGCGGGGGCCGGCGTCAGCATCTTCGATGACAGCACCCACCCCACCCGCCTTTATGCCGACCACGGCTATGCCCTCTCCGATGAGCTGCTCACCGCAGGCACCGTGCCTCAACTGGGCAGTCGCCGGTGCTCGTTACGCGCGAAAGGTGCCGTCCTGGACCCGATCATCGCCACTCTCACTTCCGGCCAGCCGTATCGGCACTACCTCGGATTCGAGACCGGCGAGTTGCGGCGAGCTCAACGTGACGCCGCCTACAACACCGCCACCCGATACGGGGTCTATCCCCTGCTCGACTGGCAGTGGTCGCGCACCGACTCCCTCGACTACGTGGAGAAGGTGACGGGCAGGCGCTGGCAGAAATCGGCCTGCTCGTACTGTCTTATGTGGAATTCAGCGCCTACTGTCGAGAGATGAAAGAAGTTGCGTGGGAGCGCTTCCCTGACGTCGGTTCTCATGAGCAGGGTCGGCGGTGGCTGCAGTTCACAGCGAACATCGGGCGCGCCCCGAATACCGTGGACGCCTACGGTCGAGCGCTGCAGGACTACATAGCGTTCTGTGCTGCTTCAAATGCGGATCCGGTCACCGCGCGGGCCGATGTTGTAGCCGCCTGGATTGGGGACATGCGGCAACGGCCACACGCCCATGCCGGCCGAACTGGATTGTCGGACGCGACGGTGCAGCAGCGGGTGGTCGCGATCCGCGGCTTCTACGATTTCCTCGTCGAAGATCAACTCCGCGAGCGGAATCCCGTTCGTCGCGGCCAGTCGGGCCGCCGCGGCAAGCAACCGCGATACGGTCTGGTGCGGGTAGCGCAGAAAGCGCCGTGGATTCCCGACGTATTCGCTTGGGAGCGCATCCTGCTAGCCGGTCAAGCAGACACACTACGAAACCGTTTGATGCTCTGCTTGGCGTACGACGGTGCGTTGCGCCGCGAAGAATTGGTGTCTCTGCGTATCGGTGATCTTGAGCCAGCCTGGTCGTTGATCCACCTGCGGGCGGAAACCACTAAATCACAGCGCGCCAGAACGGTGGCGTTTGGCGCCACCTCGGCGCGGTTGCTGGTCGCCTACCTGCACCACCGCACCGAGGTATTCGGCAAGATCGACGGCAATCTGTTCCTCAGCACGTCCCGCCGCAACCACGGCGCTGGTGTCGGTCCGTCGGCGTGGTCCAAGACCGTCACAGCCATCGCTCAACGTGCACGGGTGCCCGAGTTGTCGACCCACACGTTGCGCCATCTCCGGCTGACCGACCTTGCGCGGGCGGGATGGGACATCGACGAGATAGCCCAATATGCAGGTCACCGAGACCTATCTACCACGCTGACCTACATTCACCTCTCCGGGCGCGAACTGGCCGCGAAGTTTCACGCCGCCTCTACCTCATTGCACGCCGACCAAGAGCGGCGATTGTCGGCGCTCGCCCGGATGCGTTGATGATGCTGACTGACAAGGAGATTGCGGTATTAGCCGACCTGTTCGACCGCGGCAGCCCACATCTCACCAACCCCACGGCCCGGGCGTTACACCGACTTGTTGACCCCCTGACACCATTACTGGTCAAGTGGCGGCCAGACATCGCCGGGCGGACCCGCAGCCGCCTGCTGAGACGGGTGCACCTTGAACAATGCCCGTACTGGGACTGGGACCAAGACGTATGGCGCGACTTGGCGAATGCAGAGCTAAGGTCAAGTTCGAAGCTGGCTGCGCCGATGGTGGCAATCGCCAATGTCGTCGCGGGCCACCGCACCCTGCACCGTGACATCAGGGTGTCCGTGCGCAGGACCGCCGGACTGGCTTTCGGCACGCCCGCCGTAGAGTCCGCGATCTCCCACATTCAAGACACGTTGCGAACGTGGGAGGTCTCCGAACACACCAGTGGTAGCCAGGTCGCCGCGGCGTTGAGCGATTTGATGCTGTGCAGCGGCACCGCCACCCTGGTCGATCTTACCGAGGACACCGTGTCCTCCCTCGCCGCCTTCTACGGCGGTGGAGCCCGCCGCACCGGGCTAATAAAAGTGACCCGCGTCTTGGCCCACGATGGCATCCTGCGCGCACCGGTGGCCCGCAACACCCGCCAGCGCGGACCACGACAAGAAACCCTCGACTCCGCACCCCCGAAGTGGGTGCACTGGGCGCTGCGGTGGCGCAACGTCACCACCATCGAGTCAGGCTCCCTGCGTGGCAGATTCGCCATCATTCTCATCGCCGGACGCTGGGCCGCCGACAAACACCCCGAAGCCCTCGAACCGCACCTGTGGACTCGCGACATCGCCGCCGAGTACGTCGCCGACACGCTCAACGCGACCCACGGCCAGTGGGCCGGCTGCAACCGCGACACCCGCAAGACCGGACAACCCCTGGGCGTAAAGGGGAAGGTTCAACGCATCGACGGCCTGCGCGCCTTCTTCCTCGATCTCATCGACTGGGAATGGATCACCCCGCGCTTCGACCCCCGCAAAGCTCTAGCGGGGCCGCTGTCGGTACGCGCACAAATGGGTCCCAACCCGCGCATCATCGACGACGTTTCCTGGGCCAAACTGATGGCCGCGGGACTAACCCTTGAGGCAGTCGACCTCAAGCGTTACGGCAGCGCCGCCGCCCGCGCCGCCAACTCCGAGCACCGCACCTACTACCCGATCGAGATGGTGCGAGCGCTCATCGGGGTTTGGCTCTTCGCGGGCCTACGCATCGATGAAATCCGGCGCCTCGAACGGGACTGCGTGCAGCGCGACGAAGGGCGCGATGAGAAGACCGGAACGCCGTTCCCGATCTGCTTGCTGCATGTGCCGGCGAACAAAACGAGCAGGGCGTTCAGCAAGCCGGTCGATCCGCTAGTCGGCGAACTCATTGAGGCGTGGCGCGCCGTTCGTCCACCTCAGCCCGACCTCCACGACCGCAAGACCCGGCAACGTCAACAGTTCCTGTTCTGCGTCCGCGGCGAACTAATAGGACTGTCTTACCTCAACTCCCATTTGATACCGGTGTTGTGCCGTAAGGCCGGTATCCCAGAGCATGATTCGCGTGGCGCTCTGACCAGCCACCGCGCCCGCGCCACCATCGCGACCCAATTGCTCAATGCATCAGAGCCGCTCTCGCTCGTCGACTTGAAGGAATGGCTGGGCCACAAGCACTACTCCAGCACCCGCCACTACGCCACCATTCTTCAGCGCCGCCTCACCGCCGCCTACAAGAAAGCCGATTACTTCGCCCGCAACGTCCGAACCATTCAGGTCCTGATCGACCGCGACACGATCATGACCGGAGCGGCCGCCGACGGTGAGCCGTGGAAGTACTACGACCTCGGAGAGGGCTACTGCACCTACGACTTCTTCGCCAAATGCCCCCACCGACTCGCTTGTGCCCGGTGCCCTTTCTACCTACCAAAACAATCCAGCTCAGGACAGCTACTCCAAGTCAAAGACGGCATTGATCACATGTTGGAAAATCTGGTCTTGACCGACGAGGAACGCGATGCCCTCGAAGGCGACCGGAATACCGTCACCCAGCTCGCGAACCGCCTGGCCTCACTACCTACCCCGGCCGGGCCGACACCAGAAGCCCTGGGAACCACCGCAGAAGCCTTCATCGCACTGAGCGACCTACAACACTCTCTACGCGGTTCACCCGACTAACCCGAGATGGCTACCAATAAACGCACCGCAGCTTATCGCCGGGCAGCGCACGGTGGCCGGGAACGACGTCGACGTTCTATGAGGCACGACCTCGATCTTTGGTACAGACACCGGGCTCCTCCCACCGCGCGAACGCGACAGTCATCCCCGAGGCTGAGCAACACATTCGCTTCGAGCACGCGTGGGTCAGAGGGCGCCTCGGACCCCACCAACTCGCCGCCACGTCAGTTGCACATTCGACATCACGCGGCCCCACGAGTACACGCGTCCCCTCACCGACAGCTGAGCGCGCTTGACAAGCGCTTCTATCAGTAAAGAATCCGACGACCCACCGTCGCGACAGGCTGGTCACCGAGGCCGTCGACACCACCGCCACCGAACTGAGCGCCCTGCTCGATGATTACCTCGACCGCGACGCCGCTGCCGCCCACATCACCGAACACGGCTGGTCCGCCCATCCCGAAGACCGACACCGCACCACCACTGCGGCGTTGGCCGCACTCACCGAAGACCACCTCAGCTGGTGGCTCACCGACCTGATTCCCGACCTCATCGCCGATGACGTTCACGATGATCCCGGCCGGGGCGCGGGCAGCATGACCGCCTGCAGTGCCGCGCACCGACCACCCACCCTCGTGGTCCGACGACCCCCGCGACGCTGCCGTCGACAGCCCTGACACTGATCGGCTGCCGGACTTGAGTGTGCAGTGGTCCCAGGGGTGCGTGTGGTGAGCTGGGAGTCCCGACGGTGGCGTGAAGCATCTCGGCCGCCGCCCGCCAGGTGAGTCCGACTTTGGGGTACGTCGCCGAGGCCAACCGGTGCGTTCGCTGTCGGCGAACATGACGACAGCGCTCACCGCAATCGCCTTCGGAGCGTGAGAGGGGCATGGCCAGCTTCGTGACGTCGGCGCCGCTCATGTCGAGGCGGTGATGAGGTGTGCAGCTGGGCTGAACCTATGCGGCCCCGCTGCGCGCCCGCGTCGTCCGCCATGCTCGTAGAGCCCAAGCAGCAAGGGTGTGACCCGGGCTGCGGCGGTGGTCGCTCACGGCGTCACCGTGTGTTGGGGTTCGGCTGAGCCGGCCGCGGGCGACGAGTTCCCCGGTCACCGCAACGCCGCAGCCTTGGGCCAGTAGGAGTCCGACGAGGACGAGGACCTGCACCGCGCCGGCTTGTGCGGCTGATCCGGTGGCCAGCAGCACTCCGACGAAAGCGCCGGGCAGGGTGACCAGACCGGCCGTGCGCGCCTGGTCGACGTTGGGCAACAAGGCGTCGGCGGTGGACCGTTCGATGACCAGACGGCGGGAGTCGCGTTCGGACAGGCCCAGGCTCAGGGCGGCTTCGACTTCGCCGCGGCGGGTCGCCAGGGTGTCCAGGCTGCGTCGGGCAGCGACGGCGACCGTGGTCATCGATCCACCCAGGATGATGGCGACGGTGGGTATCAGTGCCGTCCCGGCCAGCGGAATCAGACCGGTCACCACCAGGGCCGGGACGACCGCTGCCACCCCGGTGGCCAACGGCAGCGCCAGCCAGGTTCGTCCGCGGTCGGCCTGACTGCGCCCCGCGGCGGTGTACACGGCGATTAGGAACATCACCGCCAGTACCGCTGCTGAGGACCACAGCCGCGTCATCGCCGCGACCAGCACCGCCGAGATCGCCGCCAACTGTGCCGCGGCCCGCGCGGCCGCCACCGGCACCGTCCACGCCGTCCCCAGTCCGGCCACCCGGTAGACCATGGCCGCGGTGAGGGCGAACAGCAGGCACACCACGATCAGCGTGGGTCCGAGCATCGCAGTAGCCATCACCGGACCAGTGTCCGCCGACGTGCGGGGAGAACCGCATCTTGACGCCGTCTCTCCGTCTGCGGTGACGTCCATTATCCTCGGGCGTGGCGATGGATCTCCGCCGAGACGCCCCTGGGTGTGGGAACGTCTGAACCGCCTCGTTTTGAGGCTGATGGCTCCTTTCCGATGGGGAAGGAGTGTGCCCGTGGCCGATCACGGTGATCCGACAGCCGCGCCCCCGGTCGATCCCGATGTCGTCGAGCCGGCGCCGACTCCGCTGCACGTACGTCCTGTGGCGATCGTCGCGGTCGCCGTGGGCGGCTTGGTGGGTGCCCCGGCACGTTACGGCCTGGGGGTGGCGTTTCCGCAGGCGGCCGGTCAGTGGCCGGTGACGACGTTCGCGATCAACGTCGCTGGCGCGTTGCTGCTGGGCGTGCTGTTGGAGGGCCTGACCCGGCTGGGCCCCGACACCGGGTGGCGTCAGCGGGTGCGGCTGGGGGTGGGCACCGGGGTGCTGGGGTCGTTCACCACCTACAGCACCCTCGCGGTCGACGTCGACGGATTGCTGCGCGGGCACGACTGGTGGGCGGCCTGTTCGTATGCGGTGGGCAGTGTGCTTGCGGGGCTGGTGGCCACGGTGTTCGGGATCGCCATCGGAGCCAGGATTCCCTCTCGTCGAGAGGAGAACGGCCGATGATGGTGGTGTGGGTGGCGTGCGCGGGCAGCCTGGGCGCGGTGGCGCGGTTCGTGGTGGACGGGGCGATCCGGCACCGACGCAACACCGAGTTCCCGTGGGCGACGGTGATGATCAACGTCACCGGGTCTCTGATACTGGGGTTCCTAGTCGGGGTCGTGCTGTTCCATGGGGCGCCGCGGGAAATCCAGGTGATCGCCGGGGTGGGGTTCTGTGGCGGCTACACCACCTTCAGCACCGCCAGCATGGAGACGATCCGGCTACTGCAGCGCCGCCGCTACTGGGCCGGTCTGTTCAATGCGATCGGCACCCTGGTGCTCACCGTCGCGGCCGCCGCGGCGGGAATGGTAGTGGCCGCGTTGTGAGGAGGACACGATGACCACCGACGACGACCAACGTTCGCGGGGGCAGAACTCGGCGCTCGACGAGGTGGAAAAGCAGCTGAGCGTAGATGGTCCCGTCACCGACATGACCCCGTCCCACCATGTGGTGGTGGGGTTCGATCGGCACCCGTCCAGTCAGCAGGCGCTGCGCTTTGCGATCACCCTGGCCGCGCCGTTGAACGCCCATCTGCACGTTGCGCACATCGTTGACCTCGAAGACTTCCCCATTGATCCCGACAGTGACGACTGGGAGCAACGGCTCGCCGATGCGCTCGCTCAGGAACGCACGGTGGCCTGCGATTTGCTGGCCGGATCGGCCGGTAAGTGGACCTACACCGCGCACCATGGCGACCCGGCGCATGTGCTGGCCGCGCTGGCCGACACCCATGACGCGTGGATGATCATCCTCGGCACCGCCCGCGGCGGGGTGATGTCGGCGGTGGACCGGGCGCTGGGGGTGTCGGTGTCGGCGCATCTGCTGCGCCACGCCCGTCGCCCAGTCGTCATGGTTCCCGATATCTCCGCCTCGATGACGAAAGATCTTGAATGACAACGACACCCGAGCGCCCCGATGCCGTCGATGCGAAGCCGGCTGGCCGGCCGATGTTGGGGGCGTGGCGCTTCGTCACGGTGTTCGGCACGATCAGCCTGCTCGCCGACTTCGTCTACGAGGGTGCCCGCTCGATCACCGGACCATTGCTGGCTTCCCTGGGGGCGACCGGACTGGTCGTGGGAGTGGTCACCGGCATCGGGGAGGCCGCCGCCCTCGGGCTGCGGCTGGTGTCAGGCCCGCTGACCGACCGCACCCAACGATTCTGGGCCTGGACCATCGCCGGCTACACCCTGACCATCGTGACCGTTCCGCTGCTGGGCATCGCCGCGCCCTTGTGGGTGGCGTGCGGGTTGGTGATCGCCGAACGCATCGGCAAGGCGGTCCGCAGCCCGGCCAAGGACACCCTGCTCTCGCACGCCGCCGCAGTCACCGGCCGCGGGCGGGGTTTCGCCGTGCACGAAGCACTCGATCAGATCGGGGCGGTGATCGGACCACTGACCGTGGCCGGTGTGCTGGCCCTCACCGGAAACGATTACGGTCCGGCGCTGGGCGTCCTCGCCTTACCCGGGGTTGCCGCGCTGGCGCTGCTGGTGTGGCTGCGGCTGCGCGTCCCCGAGCCGGCTCGCTACGAGACCCCGACCGTGCCCACCCCAGCCCCGCTGCCCGCACCGGAGGCCACCGACGATGGTCGCGCCCAGCCCTCACCGCCGCTACCGCCGACGTTCTGGGCGTACTGCGCGTTCACCGCGACCACGATGCTCGGGTTCGCCACCTTCGGCGTGCTGTCCTTTCACATGGTCATTCGTGGCATCCTGCCCGCCGCCGCAGTCCCGCTGGTCTATGCCGCCGCGATGGGCGCCGATGCCGTCGCGGCGCTGCTGTCGGGCTGGCTCTATGACCGGGTGGGCGCGAAAACGCTTGCTGCGCTGCCGATCTTGTCCGCGCTGGTGCCGGTGGTAGCGTTCACCGATCGGGTGTGGCTGGTGGTGGCCGGTGCCCTGCTGTGGGGTGCGGCGGTCGGCATCCAGGAATCCACCCTGCGGGCAGTGGTCGCCGATCTGGTCGCCCCGCCGCGCCGGGCCACCGCCTACGGGATCTTCGCCGCCGGACTCGGCGCCGCCACCGCCGCCGGCGGTGCTTTGACGGGCTGGCTCTATGACACCTCGATCCCAGCACTGATCATCACCGTCGCGGTCGTGCAGCTCATCGCGGTCGGTCTGGCGGTCACGGTCATCGCCCGACGCCGCTCCGCCCCGGCCAGGTCGTGATGAACCACGTGTGGACCACGGTGATCGCGATCGCAGCGGGCCTGCTATTGCTCTGGCTGGTCCTGCTGATCGCCCTCGCCATCACGAAGCCGGCCGACCTGCGGGTCACCGACATGCTGCGCCTGCTTCCCGACACCGTGGTCCTGCTGCGCCGCCTAGCCGCCGACCCCGATCTGCCGCGGGGGGTCCGGATCCGGTTGGTGCTGCTGCTGGTCTATCTGATTCTGCCGATCGACCTGATCCCGGACTTCATCCCGGTCCTGGGTTACGCCGACGACGCGATCATCGTGGCCATCGCGTTGCGCTCGGTCACCCGCCGCGCCTGGCCCGGCGGCGCTGGAGACCCATTGGCCCGGCACCAGCGAAGGCCTTCAGGCGGTGCGACGCTTTGCAGGAATCGGGGATCCACCTAGATGATGAGCCGCGCCATCACCCAGGGCACGTTCCCGGCTTTTCACGTTCATGCATAAAACCCCTTCGCGACAGAGGAATTGATCAGTTTGAGTGTCATCGGCGTGGGGCAGGCAGTCATCCTGGGTGTCGTGGAGGGGGTGACGGAGTTCTTGCCGATTTCCTCCACCGGGCACCTCAAGATCGCCGAAGGGTTGCTGGGCATCCCGGTGCAGGATGCTGCGGTGGTCGGGTTCACCGCGGTGATCCAGATGGGCGCGATCGCGGCGGTGTTGGTGTACTTCTTCGCTGATCTGCGCCGCTTCGTCGTGGCGTGGGGTCGCGGCCTTGCTCATCGGGAGGCACGTCGGGATCGGGATTACCGGTTTGCGTGGTGGGTGGTGTTCGCCACGGTGCCGATCGTGGTCGCCGGTCTGCTCTGCCAGCCGTTGATCAAGGGTCCGCTCGGGTCGTTGTGGGTGGTGGCGGGGGCCTTGATCGTCGGCAGTGGGGTGATGTGGGTGGCCGAGCGCGTCGGGACCCAAGCCCGTAGCGAGGACGACGCGACCCTGCGGGACGTGATGCTGGTGGGGACCTCGCAGATCTTGGCTCTGCTGTTTCCTGGTTTCTCTCGGTCGGGGGCCACCATTGCCACGGCGTTGTTGTGCAACCTGGATCGCGTGGCGGCGACGCGGATGTCGTTCTTTCTGTCCATCCCCGCGTTGACCGGCGCCGGCCTCTATGAACTCAAGGACGCCGTGGGTGGGCCGGTCGAGGTGCTACCCGTGCTCGTGGGGACGGTGGTGTCCTTCGTCGTGGCCTACGCCTCGATCGCGTGGCTGCTGCGCTATGTCGCCCGGCACACCTTTGGCGTGTTCATCGTCTACCGGATCCTGCTCGGCGCCGCGTTGTTCGCGTTGCTGGGCACGGGCATCCTCACCGACTGAGAGCCGCGCACCATCGTGCGGACCGACTTGATGTCGGCCCACGCGGGTGACCAGCCAGGCCGCGCCCGCTAGCCACGCGGTGGCGAATAGCCACCCGCCGAGGACGTCGGTGGGCCAGTGCACCCCCAGATACACCCGGGTCGCCCCTACCGCGGCGGCGTAGCCGACGGCGAGCGCCCAGATCAGCACCCGGCCGGGGGTGCGGGGGCGTAGCCGGGTGGCGACGAGCCAGCCGATCATCCCGGCGGCGATCGCGGCGTCGGTGGAGTGCCCGGACGGGAAGGCGAACCCTGAGGCGTGATAGGCCCAGTCCTGCCGTGGCGGTCGGTCCCGACCGATCAGCACCGAGAGCCCGTAGCGGCACACCGCGGCTCCGACCGCGATGGCCGCCGCGACCAACGCGCACCTTGTGCGGGGTCGCCATCCACCGGGTGTCGCCGCGGCCGCGGTGATGATGGTCGTGGGCACGGTGACCCCGGACAGCCCCAATGTAGTGACGACGACGGCGACCTGGATTCCGCGCTCCGTCCGGTGTTCCAGCACCCAGGAATGCAGCCACCCGTCCAGGGGCGCGCCCCCCAGGGCGATGACGGCTATCAGGAGAACGACCGCGACCGTGGCGATACCGGCGACGAGAGTCCCGCGTGGGGGATGGGGCATGGCTGCCACTCTTTCTCCGCGTACAGGCCCCGGCGGCCGCGGCACGGCGTGCGGGCGTTTGGTCATCGGGGTGCCCCGACGAGTGTCACCAGCTGCCATGCGGTCGTACGCGCCATCATCGCAGAGGGCGCAGCTGGTCGATTTTTCAGCGTTTCCTCAACCTGGACCTGACACCATCGCCGGTGGTGACCGATGTCTTGTAGGCAGATCCAGTCGGGCCGGGTGAGCATTATCGCCGCGGCGCTGCTTGTGCTGTTGGTGGCCGCGGAACTGTCGATCGGTTCTGATGACCGGCACGACAGGTCGTATCACGCCGGATATGTCGCGGCGTCTCATGGCAGCTGGGTCCGCGACGCGATGGCCACGCGGGGTATGACGTCCTCGACGCTGTGCGAGTCCGTCGCTGATCGCACGCTCACCGGTGATGAGGCCGTCGGCATCGTCAGAGGCGACTTCATCGACGGCTGCACCCGAGCCGTCGCCGAAGCGATGGAATAGCCCAAAGGGTGCCGGGCGCGTGCTCTCCACGTGTCCAATTCTCCTGCGGTGGCGCGGTCACCTTCGGCGCAGTGCTGATAGGCCGCCGTCCTTCGGCGCGGTCCCGCCAAGCGACTCGAGCGCCTCGGGCGAGCGTTGCGACTCATGATCAACTAACCGACGGCGAGGAGGTCGCCGTTGGGGGTTTGGGCTGCTCCGGTGCGGCGGTGCACCGGCGGCGGCAAGGGGGCCAGCGGGTGGCGACGGATGTGGATCGTCTGGTAGGCGATCAGCGCGATGAGCGTGGCCAGCAGCGTCGCGGAGGTCCAGGTGGTGCCCCAGGCCAGGCCGCCGTGATCGTGGGGCTTGCTGAGGAAGTCTCCGAGGGTGGCGCCGAGGGGGCGGGTGAGGATGAAGGCGATCCAGAACAGGATCATGCCGTTGATGCGGGTGAAGCGGTGCGCGGCGAGCAGTGCCAGCATGACCGCGGTCAGGGCGATGGCGCTGTCGCGGAATCCGATGCCGAGGCTGTCGGCGAGGAAGTCGCCGCTGGAGGTGCCCAGGCTGTTGGAGAACAGGATCGCCAGCCAGAACAGCAGTTCACCGCGTAGAGTGGCGACGTTTTCGACGTCGAGGGTTTGCCCGCTGCGCCACCACACGATGAAGACGACGATGAGGCCGGTGGACAGGATGGCTGCCCCGCCGGTGTAGCCGATGCCGCCGGTGCGGTTCATCAGGTCCGACACGGTGGTGCCGGCGGTGCTCGACAGGGCGATGACGGTCCAGAAGACGGCGGGGTGGAACCGTCCCGCCTTGAGCTGGACGACTACCGAGACTACGAACGCGGCCAGGAAGACGGCGGTGCTAACCAGGTAGCCGACGTGCAGGGTCTGCGCCAACAGGTCGCCACCGGTTTCACCCAGCGTGGTGGCCACGATTTTGAGCGCCCAGAACAACACGGTGACGTGCGGTAGCTTGCGCAGAACGACCTGCGCGGTCGACGCCGGCGTCTGTTCGAATTCGGCGGAGCACCTGGCTTCTGCGGTGATGTCACCCGGTCGCGTGGAGGGTCTCGGTGTGTTCGTCACGTCCTCGAGGGTCCGTGATGGCCACTGAGAATGCGCTGAACGACGCTGAGCCGCTGCTCAGGTCACGCCGCGCCGCATCGCCCAACGGCGGTCCTTGAGACACGGGCAGCACGCGGATCTGCGCCACCCTGACCTCGTGGTGCATTGTGAGCCGGTTCCACGGCGCTACGTATTCGGGTCCACGTCGGCAGGTCGGCATGACGCCCGTTGACACCCGCCAGCCGTCCTCATATGGTAGCCAAACCTAAGTAAGGTGGGACTATCTACCGGGAGGTCGGCCGTGAGTGCTGTCCAGATCATGGTGCTGGGCGCGGTCGCGGGGTTCACCATCTTCCTCGGATTGCCGGTCGGGCGGCTGCAGAATCCGTCGTTGCCGATGAAGGTCGTCCTGAATGCGACGGCCACCGGGGTGCTGCTGTTCCTCTTCTGGGACGTACTCGCCCACGCCGTCGAACCGGTCGAGGCGGCACTGACGGCCGTGACCCGGGAGGGGACCGGCAGCTGGATGAGTTTCAGCGGGCTGGCCGCGGTCGCGGTAGCCGCCTTCATCGTTGGGTTGATGAGCCTGGTCTATTACGAGCAGTGGATGACGGGCGCGAAGCCCGCCCAGGCTGAGCGTCCTCGTGGGCCGGGTGCGGCCAGTGTCACCGAGTTCACCGCGCCGGCATCTGATACTGCGCTCACGGGCCGGCGATTGGGGCTGCTGATCGCCGTGGGCATTGGCCTGCACAACTTCTCGGAGGGATTGGCCATCGGCCAATCCGCCGCCGCTGGTGAGATCAGTCTCGCCATTCTGCTGATCATCGGCTTCGGGCTGCACAACGCCACGGAAGGTTTTGGCATCGTCGCCCCCCTGGCCGGCGGCCCAGGCCGGCCCAGTTGGGGCTTTCTGGTCCTGCTGGGCCTCATCGGAGGCGGGCCGACGTTCCTCGGGACCCTGGTTGGCCAGTCCTTCGTCAACGACACCGTGTCAGTGGCGTTCCTTGCGGCCGCCGCGGGATCCATCCTGTACGTCATCGTTCAATTGCTGCGTGTCGCACAGAATCTCGGGCGACGGACCCTCATGGCCTGGGGTCTCGCGGCCGGTCTGCTGCTGGGCTTCGTCACCGACTTCGTCGTCGTGGCCGCCGGGGCGTGACAGGCCAGGCGGCGTCGCCGTTGCGCGACGTTCCTGACGCCGACGTGCGCGGCCCGGCCGAATTGCTGAGCTGAGCACGATCTGTCGAGACTCAGCTGATCTTCAGTGGTGCGGGCGCATGATCGTCGAGTGTGGGGTGTCACGAGGACGCGCCCGTGGCGTGGTCATGGCGACGCCGGTGGCCACCGCGTTGACGTAGGTTTGCTGGCAGTGGCGCGCTTCGCCGTGGCGCACGGGCAGGGGTACGTGTGCTCGCTGACGAAGCCGCGGGACGGTGTTAGGCGCGTCCGCGCGTTGGCCATGTTTTGGTGTACTGAGGGACCGGTTGACGGTGGGCGGAGGGCACGGTGCGCATCTTGGTGGTCGAGGATGAGCCGCGGCTGGCCGAACTGATCCGCCGCGGCCTGGTCGCCGAGGGATTCGTCGTCGAGGTGGCCACCGACGGCCTCGACGGGTTCGAGGCGGCGACCGGCGGCGGGTTCGACGTGGTGATCCTCGACATCATGCTGCCCCGGATGAGCGGCTATGACATCGTGCGGGGCCTGCGCAAGGCGCGGGTGTGGACTCCGGTGCTGATGCTGTCGGCCAAGGATGGGGAGTACGACCTCGCCGACGCCTTCGATCTGGGCGCCGATGACTACTTGATCAAACCGTTCTCGTTCGTGGTGCTGATTGCGCGGTTGCGGGCCTTGGTGCGCCGCGGCGCACCGGAACGTCCCGCGCTGTTGCGGGTGGATGATCTGGCGTTGGATCCGGCCCGGCATCGCGTCACCCGCGGTGAGGTCGAGGTGGAGGTGACCCCCCGCGAGTACGGGGTGTTGGAGTTTCTGATGCGCCATGCCGGAACCGTGGTCACCAAACAGGAAATCCTGGAGTCGGTGTGGGACCTCAACTACGACGGAGACGACAACATCGTCGAGGTCTACGTCGGCTACCTGCGCCGCAAGGTCGACGTGCCGTTCGGCACCCGCACGATTCACACGGTGCGTGGGGTGGGTTACCGGTTGGCGTCAGCGGGGACGTAGCTGTCGGTGTCGGCGGGCAACGTCACGGTCACGCAGGCACCGCCGCCAGCCCGGTCGCCGATCTGCACCGAGCCGTGGTGGGCGGCCACGATCTCGGCGACGATGGCCAGACCGAGCCCGCTGCCGCCGTCATCACGCGCGCGGGAGGAGTCCAGGCGGACGAACCGGTCGAAGACGCGTGCGCGCTGCTCGGGGGGGATGCCGGGTCCGTCGTCGGCGATGCGCAGCACGGCCACCCCACCCCGTGACGCACAGTGCAGCTCAACGGTGCTGCGGGCGTGGCGGGCGGCGTTGTCGACCAGGTTGCGCACCATCCGCGCGAGGTGGGCCGCGTCGCCGGTGACGCGGACCGCGACGATGGACGAGTGCACGACTAGGTGTGAATATCCGTGTAGCCGTGCGCTTTCGGTGGCGAGGATGTCGTCGAGGTCGACGCCGACGGGGCGGCGGGCCAGTTGCTGTTCGTCGGCGCGGGCCAGCAGCAGCAGGTCCTCGACGAGATCGCGCATGCGGTGGGTTTCGGGGATCAGCGCGTCGTCGATCAACTCGGCGTCAAGCATGTCGGGACGGTGGTGGACGAGGTCGAGTGCGGCGCTGATCGCGGCCAGCGGGCTGCGCAGTTCGTGGGAGGCGTCGCTGACGAACCGGCGCTGCGCGGCGTGGCCGGCTTGCAGGCGCGCCAGCATGTCGTTCATGGTCTGGGCGAGGTGGGCGATCTCGTCGCGGGTCGGGGGGACCGGGACGCGGTCGTCGAGCTGCGCGGTGGAGATGGAGGCCACCCGGGAGCGAATCTCCTCCACGGGCTGCAGCGCCCTGCCCACCAGCAGGTAGGTGGCCCCGGCGACGAGGACGACGAGCAGCGGGCCGCTGATCGCCAGCAGCACGGCGACGGTTCCCACCGTCGTCTCGACCGGCTCGCGATCCGCCCCGACGAGGACGGTGACCGGGCCGGCCGGGGTGGCGACGCCGCGGGCGGTCACCCAGTAGTCGCCGCGGTCACCGGCCAGCTGAATACGGCCCACCGACACCGTCTGAGCGGGCGGCACCACGATCGACGCCAGCGGTGTTGGCGGCGCGTCGGCTGAGGCGTGGATCACCTTGCCGCGGTCGTCGAGGAGCTGGATGACCCCCACCTGCCCGTCGGTGCCGAGCAGGCCGGGGTCGACGTCGGCGCCGGCGGGCTCGTTGCGGAGTTGTTCGACGAGTTGCACGGCGCGCGACTGCGCCGCGGTCTGGGCGGATTGCTGCAGGGTGTGATAGAGCACTAGAAGCAGCGCCGCCGAGGCCACCACTACCCCGACGGTGACGACCAGGCCGGCCGCGGCGGCCGATCGCGTCCGCACCGTCCAGCGCGACAGTCGGTTGATGAGCGACTCCTGTCTCTGCTGGCTAGGCGCCGACGGTGTGGATCGGACCCGACACTGAGGATGCGCCGGGCCGATCGTCGATGCCAGTCGTTCGGGTGAGGTGCCGGTAGGCGATGTGGGCGGCCACTGTGGCGATGGCGCCCAGCAGCAGACCTGCCAGGATGTCGGTGGCCCAGTGCACGCCCAGGTAGGCGCGGGTGAGCGCGACCGCGGCGGTGCCGGCCACCGCGACGGTGATCAGGGCGGCGCGCGCGGCCGTTCGGACGTGGTGACCGATCACGACGGCCAGTGCGCCGAGCAGGGCCAGCGTGCCGGTGACGTGCCCGGAGGGGAACGCGGGATCGGTTTCCAGCACGAGATGCAGGCTGGGCGGGGGGCGGTGCGCGCCGACGATCGCCTTGGTCGCGGTGCTGATGGCCCCGGCCACTGACACCGTGGCCACGATGACGATCGCCGGCCACACCGACCGGCGGTGCCAGGCTAGGGATGCGCTGGCCAGGATGGTCAACGCACCGATGCCGACCGGGCTACCGACCTGGGTCACGGCGATCGCCGCCGAGGTCAGCGCGGGGTTGCGGTGCGCCACCATCCAGCCCAGCACGGCGTGATCGAGGCCGGTGCCGGTGACGACGTGATGGGCGATCAGCCCGAGCCCGACGTACAGCGACGACAGCAGGGCGAGGACGCCGAGCGCCCGAGGTGTGCCAGCACGGTGATTCATTGCGTCACTGTCGGCGTTGGCCGCTGAAGAACCGCTGAGCCGGCCCGCGTTGGGGGACTGGCTGGGCTGATGGAAGGTCCCTCACGCGTCGCGCAGGGCGCTCACGGGGGTCGGGCGGGTCACCGTCGTGACCGCCGCGGCGCTCACCGCGGCCAGTGCACCGGCGGTGACGGTGATGAGGGTGACCAGGTAGAGCCACGGGACGGCGATGGTGTCTGGTGGTGGGTCGAACACTCCGGTGAGCACCTTGACCAGCATCACCGACAGCGCGGCCCCGGTCAGGGTGCCGGCGAGGATCCCGAGAACCGTCAGTACCCCGGTCTCGCTGAACACCATCGCCCGCAGGTGCGGTGGGCGCGCGCCCAGCGCGGACAGCAGGGCGTAGGTGCGGCGGCGTTCGGCCAGGCCAAGGCCCAGCACCAGGGCGCCGGCGCCGACGGCTAGAACCAGGGCGAAGGACAGTTCCAGGCGGGTCAGCCCGGACAGGTCCACCGCGGTCAGGCTCGAGCCCACCGTGGCGCGGACGGTGCCGATGTCGGTGACGGTGGCGGCGGCGCCGACCAGGGCGCGGATCCGGGCGGCCACCGCGGCGGTGTCGCGGCCGCCGGTGTCGACCAGGAACACCCCCGGTCCGGCCGAACCGGTCTGGGTGGCCAGGTAGGTGGTGTTGACCACGAAGAAGCTGTCCTTGGGGGCGGTGGGGAACTCCGAGACGACCCCGGCGTAGTGGAACGTGACCGGGCGGGGTTGGCCGGTGGCGGCGTCGATGATCCGCAGGGTCACCGGGTCGCCGGGTTGCAGCTGGAAGTCGGTGACGGTTTCCGCCGATACCAGGATCGAGTCCGGTTTTGCCGCCAGCGTGGCCGTCACCCCGGTGGCGGTGGCGTGCGGAAAGTAGCTGTCCTGCAGGGCGGTTGCCCGGGTGATGGTCGCCGGCCGGACGCCGTAGAGGTCCTGCAGGTCGGCGCCGATGTAGGCGAATCGGTGCTGCAGGGGTTCCACGGCCCGTACGCCGGGCACGCCGGCGAGCAGCGCGGCGGTATCGGGTGCTACGTCGGTGCCGGGGGCGGCGGTGACGGTCACGTCGGCGCCGTTGGTCAATTGGGCGTCGGCCTCGGCCTGTTGGCGGAAGGTGGCGTTGAAGGTCGCGGTGGACGCCGCGAACGCGACGGCCAGGGCGAGCATCACGATCGCGCGGACCAGGGGGCGGCGTTGGCGGGCCATGCTCGCGGCGATGGTGCCCGCCAGCTGCCCGGCCAGGGGCCGCAGCACGCGGGTGATCAGCCCTCGGCCCCGCCCGAGCAGCAGGTCGGCGAGTCGCCAGGTGATCAGCGCGGCGCCCAGCCACAGCAGGGCCGGGCCGGCGAACGCCCAGTAGGACACTGAGATCGACGGCACGCCTTCGGGTGCCAGGACCAGCTGGTACCCGGCGCCGGTGGTCGCGAGGAACACCAGCGCCGCGCCGAGGAGGATGACCACGTCCAGGCCGAGCCGAGCCCAGACCGGTCGCCGTGGCGCCTCGACGTGGGTGCGCCCGGCGGCGACGGTGTGCTCGCGCAGGTCACGCCGCGCCGGCACCACCACCGTGGCCATCGCGATCAGGATCCCGGCCGCCGCGGCGGCCGCCGGCCAGCCCACGGCCGTGGCCAGGGTGGTACCGAATCGGGGCGAGCCGACGGTGACGGTGTTGACCACGGCGGCGGCGACCAATCCAAGTACGGCTCCGGTGGCACCGATGACGGCGGCTTCCACGGCGGCTAGGCCCAGCAGTTGGCGGGCGGTGGCGCCGCGGACCCGCAGCAGCGCCTGCTCGGCGCGGCGGCGCCCGGCGCCGGCGGCGGTGATGGTCGCGGTCAGCAGCGCGGCCAGCACGGCGCCGGGCAGCCCGAGGAACAAGAACAGGACTTGGGCGTAGGCGGCGTCGCTGCGCGCGGCGCCCAGGGCGGCACCGAGGTTGTCGCCGACCACGACGGCGCCGGCGCTGCGCGCTTCGAGGTTGCGCGCCGCGGAACGCACGGCAGTGTAGGCCGCTGACGGGTTGGGCGCCAAGGCGTGGTCGCGTCGTACGTGGATCTGGGTGGACACCAGTTCCGGACGTGTGGCCGCCAGCGGGTCGAACAGTTGATGCCATCGGGCCTCGGGCATCAGCACCACGTTGTCCGGGGGCGCGGTGGGTTGCGCGGTGGCCGGTGCGCCAACGGTTTGGAACAGTGAATTCGCCTGCGGCAATTCGACGATGCCGGCCACGGTCACCGACACCGGCGCCATGCCGGCGCGGCCGATGGTGATGGTGTCGCCGGGGGCGGCGTGCAGGTTCGCGGCGGTCTGCTGGGCCAGCAGCACCCCGGTGTCGGCGCCGGCCAAGGTGCGGATCTCACCGCGAAACACCGCGCGGTAGGTCGGAGGCAGTCCGAGGACCACGCCCGGGCCGGTGGTTTGGGTGCTCGACCCGGTGGCCGCCGACAGTCCGCTGGTCTGGGCGAACCCGACCGGGACGGTGTCGTGGACGCCGGGTCCGGCGTCGATGGTGCGGGAGACGGAGGCGGTATCAGTGCCGGGAGTGAGCTGAACCTGCCAGTCCACGACCACACTGCGCGCCGCCCGGTCGGTCATGGTGGCCTGCGAGCTGGCCAGAAACGACCCCAGACAGGCGATCAACGCCACGGCGACGGCGATTCCGGCCGCCGCCCCCAGCAACCGTGCCCGCTGGCGGTGCAACAGACCGGCCAGCCACACCCCGATCATCGGGGTGCCGTGTGGTCGGCGGGGTTGGTGGCGCGCAGCCGACCGTCGCGCATCGCCCACTCGGTGGGCAGGCGGTGCGCGATCAGCGGGTCGTGGGTAGAGACGATCAACGCCGCACCGAGGTCGTCGGCCGCGGCGATGAGCACGTCGATGACCAATGCGGCGGTAGCGTGATCGAGTTGGCCGGTGGGTTCGTCGGCCAGGATCAGCCGGGGCGCGGTGGCGAGTACCCGCGCGATGGCGACCCGCTGCGCTTGCCCACCCGACAAGGCGTCGGGCAGGGCGTGAGCCAGTTCGGTGATGCCTAGTCGGGACAGCGCGTCCTGCGCGCGAGCGGTCGCTTCCAATTCTGTACAGCCGCCGAACAACAGGGGCAGGCGGACGTTTTCGACGACGTCGAGGCTAGGGATCAGGCTGGGGCCTTGGAAGACCAGCCCCACCCGGTCGGGATCGCTCGCCGCGGCCTGCTCCATGCCCGGCCAGCTGACCGTGCCTGAGGTGGGCCGGTCCAGCCCGGCCAGCAGATGCAGCAGGGTCGACTTGCCCGATCCCGACGGTCCGGTCAGCGCGATCCGCGCCCGCGGCGCGACCGCGGCGCTCACCCCGCGCACCGCCACGACGGTGGCGGCACCGTTGCCGAAGCATCGGGTCACCCGGTCGGCCCGCACGACGACGGGGTCATCCAGCGGGCTCAGCGTCGGCGCGGCCGCCGCCCTCGACCTGCTCACGGGGTGACCTGGCCGTCGGTGAGTCCGATGACGCGGTCGGCGGCGGCGGCCACCGCGGGGCTGTGGCTGGCCACCATGATCGCCGCCCCCGCCATGGCATGACGACGCAGCACCGCGAGCACTTCGGCTTCGGTGGCGGTGTCGAGTTCGCCGGTGGGTTCGTCGGCCAGCACGACGAGGGGATCGTTGGCCAGGGCGGCGGCCAACCCCGCGCGGGCCAGCTCCCCACCGGAGAGCGCATCGGGATGGGCCGCACCGCGATCGGCGATCCCCAACGACGCGAGCAGTACCGCCGGGTGGGATCGGGCAGCGCCGCCCGCGATCCGCTGCACCAATCCGATGTTCTGCTCGACGGTCAGGTGCCCCAGCAGGTTGCGGTGCTGATACAGCACACCGACGTATCGGGCCCGCAGTCGTGCCCGCAGGGGTTCGGGTTGGTGACTGATCCGGTGGCCGCCCACCCAGACGGTGCCGCCGTCGGGTTCGTCGAGCCCCGCCAGACAGGCCAACAAGGTGGACTTACCCGACCCGGACGGCCCGACCACCGCCACCACTTCGCCGGGATGGAGCGTCACCGACACGCCCCGCAGCGCCAGGACTTCCTCGTCGCCGGCGCGGAAGAACCGGTACAGCGACTCGGCTCGGACGACCGGCGCGACCTCGGTCCCGAGTGGGACAGCGGTGACGGCGCTGACCGCGGTGCTCATCGCAGCCAGGTGAACGAGTCGGTCACGGTGCGCCACGGATCGACGGTGTCCGATCCCGCCGGCGCGGCCAACGTCACCACCACACCGCGCCCGGAGCGGGAGAATTCGTAGCGCGCCACGTCCTGTGTGATGGACTTCCCGGTGACCGGGTTCGGCGCGGAGTCGCCCTGGTAGGTGATCAGCACGACCTGCCCGGCGGACCGTGACACGGTGCTGATCTGACCTGGTGTGAATCCTAGTGTGGTCGCAGCGATCTGAGGCATTTCCACGGTGCGGGCGTAGGCCTCGGTGGGCTGGTAGAAACCGTCGTGGGGTGCCAGCGTGATGCTGTTGAACTTGTCGCTGAACATCACCTCAGGTCCGGCGGTGGTGCGTGCCCACCCTTCGGGATACTTCACCGAGTAGGAATTGTCGGCGGCGGTGTAGACGACGAAGGCTTGATTGTCCGGGATGTCTCCGGGCGGACTGGATTCCGCAACCGGTTGGGTCGGATCGGCCGGGGGCGGGGTCGACGACGGCTGCGTCGTGGAGCTGCACCCGCTGAGGACACCGACGACCACGGCGGCGCCAGCTGCCGCCACGAGCACGTTTATTCGGCGGGTCATATGTGTCTCCTTGCTCGTGCTGCTTGGGGGTTCGCGGCGCGGAACGCGCCAGGGGCGGCTGAGATCCGCGCCACGACGCTGAAACTCCAGGGGTGATCGGGTGCGTCGTTACGCGCAGGGGGCGTCGGGTACCTCGGGGCCGCCCTGGTCACCGTCGTGAACGTTGTCGGTGTCGGGTGCATCCGGCTGGTCCGGTGTGTCTCCGGGTTCGGGGGTGTCGCACTGCCCGGTGGCCGGTGGAGGGGGCGGCGGAGCCGGGCTGGGCGTCGCGTGCGCCAACGCCATGCCCGCCCCGCCGATCGTCGCTGCGGCCAGCAGCGTGCCGACCGCGGCGATCAGCCTCTGTCTGGGGTTCATCATGGGATCGAGTGTCCTTTCCTGGCGATCAGCGGCTCAGCTGATGACCTCACCCTGCTCGCGCGGTGCTGAAGGTTCGCTGAGGGACGAGGGGCGGTGCTTTACCGAACTGTCGGACCATCGATCCAGCGCGACGATTCCCAAAGAATGGACGCGAACGCCATGGTTGTGGGAGCTGGACCCACGCTGTGGGTGAACCGAAGTTGGTCGATGAGCAACGTGCACAACGGATTTCGCCGCATTGTCGTGAGAGTGGTGGTCCTCGTTGCAATCTCGCTCTCAGCGTGAACAACATCCGGCCACGTCCTCCAGGCATCCGCGAGGTCACGGCGTCTTGAGTTCCGCGCGCCGGCTACCAGCGCTGTGCCCCTGTCTGAGCGCCGTGCCCCCTGTCGGATCGCACTGACAATCCAGGCGAGTGTCCGCGATGCTCAGCGGTTCTTCAGCGAACCCCCCGTAGGTTCCGCCGGCATGAGCGAGACGACGAGATCGGCGGCGGTCAGATCCCCGCGCACGATGCTGAGCAAGGTGCCCGAGATCACGGTGTGGTTCTGGGTCATCAAGATTCTGTGCACGACCGTGGGCGAGAGTTTCGCCGACTGGGTCAACATGACGCTCGGCGTCGGCCTGATGTGGACAGCAGCGATCTTCACCGTGGTGCTGGCCGCAGTGCTGACGTGCCAGTTGGCCCTACAGCGCTACCGGCCGTTCGTCTACTGGCTCACGGTCGTGGTGCTCAGCGTGACCGGGACGCTGTACACCGACATCCTCACCGACACCCTGGGCGTGCCGCTCGCCACCAGCACCGCAGTCTTCTCCGCGATCCTCGCCGTGGTGTTCGGCGTCTGGTTCCTCCGCGAGCGGACGCTGTCGATCCACAGCATCGTCACGATGCCTCGGGAGTTGTTCTACTGGCTCGCCATCCTGGTCACCTTCGCCCTCGGCACCGCCGTCGGTGACTGGACCCTGGAGCTGACCGGTTGGGGCCCCGGCATTTCGGTGCTGCTGCCCGCCGGTCTGATCGTGGCGATCTTCGCAGGGTGGAGGATGGGCGCCAACGCCGTCCTGTCGTTCTGGCTCGCCTACATCTTGACCCGGCCCCTGGGAGCCAACCTCGGCGACTGGCTCGGCTTCCCGAAGGACCAGCAGGGTCTGGGCCTGGGCGTCGCCATCACCAGTGTGATCTTCCTGGCCGCGATCCTGGCCACGGTCGTCTATTTGACCGTGACCCGCGCCGACGTCATCGAGAAGAGCGAACCGCCGCGCGCGGAAAATCCCGGGCGCGAGAAGGTCATGCTCGGCTACTTCGCCGTCATAGCCGTCGCCGCCGGCGCGTTGCTCACCTGGGCGCACGCGCAGCCGCATGGAGCTCCTCCCGGGGCCGAAGGCCCGGCCGCGATCACGGCCATCGCCCCCGGCCAAGCAGCCGCAAAGTTCCCGGCCGCCGACATCGCGACCTTCCGCACCCTGACCCAGGACATGCTCACCGCCGTGAACAACGGTGATCAGCCGGGGGCACTGGCCGGGGCCAAGAGTCTCGAAACCGCTTGGGACGACGCCCAACCAAAGCTTCAGGCCATCGACGGTGACACCTGGACTGCCCTCGACGGGCGCATCGACGCCGTGCTCACCGCGATCCGCGACGCGAACCCCGTTCCCGCAACCGAGACGCAGGCTCTCAACGACCTGCAGGCCGCGCTCAAATAGCTCGCACCACCACAAAGAAGGGGAATGGCAGCGATGACCGAACACCCGAAAGAACCAGCCCCAGACGACACCTCGCCCGCGCCACCACCGACGGACACCCCCTCAAGTGAACCGACCTCTCGGTGGGACAGGGTTCGGCCGCGCGGTCGACTTGGACAGATCGCAACGATCCTGGTTGCCGCTGCCGCCGCGGTGTTCATCGTCGGCTCGATCTTCGTAGCGGGATACGTCCTGGGTTCCGAAGGTGGCGATGAGCACGACGGCCACCGCGGCGAGGGCTACAGCCACAGCCAAGGAGAACAGCGCGGCGACCGCGCGGAGTCAGACGAGTCCAGTGATGCTGGCGGGGGTCAGGATGAGCCCAATCACCAGAACTACACCGAGCAGCGCGGCGACTCCAACGACGGTGACGGCCCCGGGAGCCATGGCTAAGCCAGCAACATCGCCAGCGCGCAGCTCGCCGCCACAGGTGTCGAATCTGGTCATGTGTATCGCCAAGATCTCAGGTGCGGTGAACACATGGCTGGGTCGGGCGCAGCGGTGAATGGGCCGCCCCCGGTCGAGGATGGCACACCCCGCGGCCCGGCCGCTGCGACTGTGGAACGACACCGCGGTCCTGCTCGTTTTCGTCGCTGCGGCAGTCGCGGTCATCATCGATTTCGGAGAAGCTGACAAGCCCGAAATTTGGCTGGTGGTGTTCTTCTTAGTCATGCTTGGGGTCTATAACGGCCTCGGCGGCTATCGCCTCATTAAGGCGATCCGGCAAACACGAGATCAGGGCTAATCGCGCAATTCGCACGTCAGTGGGCTGTGGCCGCTCCGGAACAGCGCAGACCCCAGAATACGTGCACTGTGTGTGGACCACTGTCTCGATTCTAGAGATTTGGGACCGCTCACATCTTGTCTCTCTTGGTGCGACGCTGAGAGCGCCGCTACTCGACGAGATGGCTTGTGTCGTTCAGTCGGACGCTTGGCGATTGTGGAAGTAGTCGTCTTCGCGAAGCGTGGTGATGCCATCCTGGGCTGCGACCTAGCGATCGACGCACGCGCCACGAATTCCATCCTGCCGCCGCATGGAGGATGGTGGACTGCTAAGATCTGGGCGGCGGTTTGTATAAACCTGCACGAGTCGTGCGCAAAGCCGGAGACAGAGTGGGGCACGGTGCGCCCGCATCGGCGCTCAAACAGCCTCCGTTGACCGTTGCGACAGCCATCGCGGTGAGCGGTCAGGCGTAATTCGCAATAACTTGCCCGTTCCAGTTCTCCAGCAAGGCTGGTCGTGCCGACGCGCTCGAACGCTACCGCCGCGACCCAGACGCCGGAGTCCACGCGCTTTACCTCGAACGCATCGCCGCCTGCTTGAATCCCCGCCAGAGCCTGCTCGCGCAAGGGCGTCTGATCGACCTCGTCACCGACGCGGGACTCACCGAGGTCCTGGAGCGCTTCGCCAAGCACCTCGCAGTGCAGCAGCACGGACTCTACGAGGTGCGCCGCGTGGCCACCGAGCGCCGGGCCACCACCCCGGCCATCGCACGCAGCGTCCGCCGACTCGACACCGGATCCGCTGCCGCGCTGCACGCCGCGCTGAGGCAACTCCCCGCTGCGGTCGAGACCACACCAGATGGCATCACCCGGGCATGGAGACACCGGCGGGGTACGGCCGCACCGTGGGCCGAGCACTTCTACGTCGTCGCACCCAGCGCCGCCGTCGCTGACAAGCAGCGGCCCGGATTCGAAGCGCTCTACGCGCGAGCCACCGGTGCAGTGCCCACCCTGGTCGCCTGACAGCACGCCCACGAACGCTCTCACCACCACCACGACGGAAGGTACTGATGTGAGCTTCTCGCACATTCCAGCATTGACCGGAAAGAACCTCCGCGCAAGGCCGCGGGACCGCCGTAAACGGCTCGAAAAGTTTCCACGGAATGTTATTAGAGCGCGCTAATGCGGAAAGGAAACTTTTCGCCCGAACCTATGCACTCCGGCCCTTTTCCGGTCGCTGATAATGCGTCGAGAAGCGCCAAAAAAATGGTCAGCAGAATGACACCAGCAGACCGATTTGGCCGCGTCGTAAGGGGCTTGTGATGGTGCTTCAAGCTGCAGCGATGCACGTAGCACGACATCGGTAAAAACCGGTACAAAACGCGCCGAAATCGGTCTGAATTCTTTTCCAGAGGCGTTGCTATGGACGAAAATCGAATATAGAATGGACATATCATCACCACTGAAAAGGAGCCGATCATGAGCACCATTACCGTCTACACCAAACCCGCCTGCGTGCAGTGCAACGCGGTATTCAAAATGCTCGACAAAGAAGGCATCTCGTACGACAAGATCGATTTGACGGTCGACGACGAGGCTCGCGATTACGTCATGTCGCTGGGCTACCTGCAGGCGCCCGTGGTGTACGCCGGGCCCAACGAGCACTTCGCCGGATTCCGTCCCGACCGACTCAAGGCCCTCAAAAGCCTGTCCGCTGCCTGACCGCCACTAACGCCGGGAAGCCGCCATGTATCAGCTCACGATCGCCACCCACGAGGGTGTGCACACCACGTGCCACACCGAACCCGAACAGGCCCACCGGGCGCTGCTCGACTACGCGATCGAGACTGACATCTATCTGCTCGGCGATGACCGCACCAGCGACCGGGCGAACAGCGCAACGGATCTGACCGTCATCACCCTGCTGCGGCTCGACCCTCCCGCCGGCCACCAACCCCGATGCGTGGGAACCGCCACGATCACCGCGACCACACCCGTCGCCCCAACCACGAACAGCCTGACGGGAGCTGCCGCATCATGACCGCCGCACTTCGCCACACCCTGCACCTGGTCTCCCCCTCTGACTCGCTGGCCGAGACCCCCGAGCAAGCCGACACCTTCCTCGCCGAAAGCGTTGTGCAGCAATGGCAGCCAGAACACCAATTCATCGGCGCGCTGCTCTACCTCACCGTTGATGAAGCACAGCCGCTGCTCGATCTCGTGCCCGACACCGCGATCGCCAAGCCCGTCGCCCGCTGGGCCTACGAGCTGATCCGCCGCCTGGTCGACGACGGAGACAAGCCCGATCCGGTCAGCGTCCTGGCCGCCGGCAAGCGCCATTCCGCACGTGATGCACTGTGCCCTGATCAGCCGCCCACCGAGAAGCGATTCAAGCAGCTCGCGCTGTATCTGGTCGACGCTTACACCCAGAACATCAGCGCAGCCCTGGCCAGCAGCCTCGCCCGCCAGGTCCTCGACGACGCGTACCGCCGCGCGTTCGGCGTGCTCGGCCAACGCATGCAGCAGCTCGCCGAAACCGACATCGACCGTCGCGAGCTGACCGACCAATTCGGCCTGATCCGCGAGGAACTTGCTGACCTGTGGCGCCGCGGAGAAGCCGCCGCCAAGCTTTCCGCCGGCGGTGCCCGATGATCGCCCGCCGCACCCTGACGGCCTGCGCGGCCGTCGACCAACGCGCGGGCGCCGCCGCTGCAGGCCGCACCCACCACCACGGGCATTCGGCACTCCTGGCCGCCGCATGGATCGAAACACTGAACAGCCGAGCCCAACGCAGAGCCGAACGGCACGTTCGGGTCGCCTGACTTGTCGTAACCCCTCTCTAGAATCGCCGCACACCGAGGAAGGTGCCAACATGACTGCTGAGAACGTGTCACAGCCGGCCAACAGCCACGCTGAATACTGGTTGCGAGTCGTCACGGCCTTCGCCCTCGGTGCTGTCTGCACCCTCATTCCGGTAGGACTCATCGGCGCAGGGATTCGGTGGGGAATTCTCCACAGCATCCCCTACTGGACAGGCCTTTTCGGACATGAGCCTCCGGCCGAGGGATCTCAAGCACACGGGTACTGGATGCTCGCCGCGACCGTCGTTGGCCTCTTCTGCGCCATAGCAGTTACCTTGCCCATTGGTTTCGGCGTGGTCGGCTTCTTTACCGACCTCCTGGTCCGGGAACTACCGCCGCGCGCGCAACGATAACCCATGACGAGAACCGCAATTGCTGCTACCGCGATCGTCTCCCTCGGCGTGAGTCTCGTCGCGACAGCCATCCCTGCCCAGGCGGTTGCCGCCGCCATCAGCCCCGGTGATCGTATCGATTACGTCACCGCCGATGGGTCAGAGTCGTTCTGCACCACGGGATACGTCTACACCGGCACCAACGGTCACGCTTACGCGATCACCGCCGGCCACTGCCAAACCAACGAGCCCGGTCATGTCGTGGAAGAAACCACCGGCGCCACAGGGCGATTCATCAGCACTGTGGTTGCCCCGGCCCGGTCAGGCGGCCCCGACTACGGCCTGATTGACTTCGGCCCGCACGTCGCCAGCCGTACCTCTAACGACGCCATCGGTTTCGCGTCCGACAGCAGGCCACCAGTCGTAGAGGTCGGTCAAGAGGTCTGTCATCTCGGTGTCTCCAGTGGAACGCACTGCGGCACTGTGGCGTACAGCTACGGCGACGATCAATTCATGACCACGGGAATGCCCGCCAGCGTCCCCGGCGATTCCGGTGGCCCGGTCTGGGTGACCGACGACGGCCAGGCCCACATCGTCGGAATCTGGCTGGGCGAAAAGTCCAGCGCCGACAGCAGCCGCCGCTACGGCCGCTTCGCGAGCCTGCGCGCCGCGCTGGACATCCTCACCTAAGCAGTCACAACTCCACCAGTGTCGCCGGCCACACCATGTCCACACACGGCCCCGGTCCAGCGGTGACGCCGTCGACCACCCACGTCAGGCACTGCTCGGCCGCCATCCCGCCGCCCTCGACGAGCGAGCGCATCAGTTCGGACTCCATCAGCCCAGTATGACCGCCGCGGCTCGGTCCGCGCGGTGCCCTCAGCACCTCACTGCGACTCGGCCACCCAGTGGCGGCCCCATCCCACGCGCTGCAGTCGGAGATCGCGCGCCTGCGGCGCGCCTGGCCGCCTGGCGGCGACCACCGTCCGTAGCCCCTCACCTTTAAGCCGTTAGCAGGGGTCGCAGCGTAATCGGCCGGGGGCCCGACCCGTCAACCCACGCCCGGCGCCGGTGCCGGCGGCGGAGGACATGTGCGGCCCTATCAGCTCGCTGCCGCTCGCGGGCCACACATCCGCCGGCACCACCACCGGACTCTTCGGGGTTGACGGCCCACCCTCAACCGATTCCCCCGCACCCCAGCGCTAACCGGCGCACACAACACCTTCACGAACGGAGAACAACCATGACCGCCATCCTCGCCGCCGAAGCCGTCGCCCTCAGCACCGCCCACAGCCTGGCCATGGCCCGAGCCGACATCCACAGCGCCGTCAACGCCGACGACACCCACCGACGCCGCCAGTACGCGCTCTCAGCCCGCGACAACGCCGTCACCGTCCTCCTGGAGCCCTCTAGCCCGCGCAGCGAACGCGAGTACGCCGAGTACTACCTCGCCGACGCCGAAGCCATCATCGCCGCCACCGCACCCGTCCAATAGCCGTCCACTACAGCAACTCTGGCCGGGCCACCGCACTCAGGTGGCCCGGCCTCTACCCTCACCACACAGAAAGGATCACCCCCATGGTCGATAAGGACTACGCGCTGGCCTGGCAGTTCGTTGACAGCGCGGGTAAGCCGCGCCAACTGCGATTCCGGATGAACTTCGCCCCACCAGGTGACCCCCGAACCTTCGACGGCACCGGTCAACTCGTCGCCGCCATCGCCGATGCCGACCGACCCGACAACTTCCACGAGATCCCCATCAGCCGGCCCAACGTCAACGAGGACGACGTCGACGCCGCAATCGAGGGATGGGAAGACTGGGCACTGCTCCACAGCGAAAACAACGGCCTCGACCGCTGGATCAGCCTCGATGCCATCCAAGCCCGCATCAACGCCGCCGGCCTCGGCCTCGACAGCGACCCACCACCGAGCGATACCTAACTCCTCCGACAAGGGGTCCGTCTGGCCACCCGCCAGGCGGGCCCCTTTTTTCGTCCGGCCGCCCGATCGCGCGCACCGAAATTGGTGACCCAGCGACACCACACCCGCGGCGATAATCGATACCAGGAGGTGGCCTAGTGCCCATCAGCATCACCGACTACCCCGAGCGGCTGGTCGTCGACCCCGACGGACAGACCTACCGGCTCCAGTTCCGATCCCAGCACGACACGACGCCACCGATCGGGCAACTCGTGGGCGTCGCAAACAGCGACCCCGACGCCGAACCAATCCCGCTCACCGCACCAGATGTCGCCCAATCCGACGTCGACGCCGAAATCGAGCGCTGGGACGAGTGGCTCACCAGAATCCGCTCCGACGAGAACGGCTACTGGGCCGAACTCACCCTGGCCGAAGTGCACCGCCGGCTGGCCAACGCCGGACTGCGCGAGCAGCCCTAGCTCGTTCCTGCCCGGTTGCGCCGACATGCGCGCCTGCGGCGCGGATGGCCACCTACCGGTGGCCGTATCCGTAGCCCCTCACCTTTAACCGTTCAGCTGGGCCCCAAGTATGACCGACGAGGCCCCGTCACGCGCCAGCCACGCCCGCGCCGAACTACGCAGGCCGAGTGACCCTTTCGGCCCAACCGTGGTCAATCCCCAGGCGCTGCCGCGCGGGGATTGCCCCGGGGCCGAAAGCCCTGCTGCGTTCACCACGGACTCTTCGGGCTTGCGCGCGCCACCCCGCCGGTCCCCCCCAACCCCAGCGCTAACCGGCGCACTCAACACCACCCGAACGGGAGAACAACCATGCGCATCAACCTGAGCTCCAACACCGACATCCTCGCCGCCACCCCGGCACTGGTCGGCTTCGCACCCACCAACAGCATCGTCGCGATCGTTCTCGACAACACCGGAGATCGACGCACCGTCCACGTCAGCGCCCGCTACGACATCACTGAATCCCTCGATGTCACCGCCCACCTGGCCAACACGCTCCCCCTGCAACAGCCCAACGGGGACATGCGGATCGTCATCCTCATCGCCATCACCGACACCGACGACCTCAAGCAGGCCGGCGATCACCTCGACGCCGCCCAGCGCCACCTCACCGCCCGAGGTGCCAGCATCCTCAAGCGCCTGCACACCGCAGCTCTCGAAGCTGGAAATACCTGGACCGACATCGACACCGGCGAAACCGGAACCACCGTCGACCACCGCACCTCCGAGGCCGCCCTGCTGATGGCCGTCGCAGGACACAGCGTGCGCGCCACCCGCGACGACATCGCCGCCGAATTCGCCCCCACCGAACAGGCACCCACCCCCGACATCGACACCGACACCGCCGAGTTCATCGCCCACACCGTCCGCGGCATGTCCGCGGCATTCGAAGACCCCACCGCACTCACCCCACAACTGGCCGCCAACGTCGGCCTGCTCATCACCACGAACGTCGCACACCGCGACGCCCTACTCATCGCCAGCACCGAGCACCCCCACATCGGCGCCACCGTCTGGACCCACCTGGCCCGCCAGCTCCGCGGCCGCGCCCGCATCGAAGCACTCGCACTCGCCGCTGCCTGCTTCTACTGCAGCAGCGACACCGTGCGCACCGGCGTCGCCCTCGAAGCCGCACACGACACCGCCGTGGCCGCCGGCCTACCCGACACCACCCTTGTCCTGCTCCTCGACACAGCGGTCCAGGCCGCAGTCCCGCCCACCAAGCTGCGCGAGGTCTTCGCCCGACTCGCAACCAAGCCGCCCGCCGAGTAACCAGCCCGCCCGACCCCACCGTGGCCGGCCGCCTCACACCCGAGGTGGCCGGCCACACCCATTCACCCACCACCCACTCTCGAGAGGACCACATCATGACCAACCCCGAGCCCGCCGAGCGCCGCGACGGCCACACTCCGCGCTACTCGTATGAGGCGGACGGCACCCACTACATCGAACAATCCGTTCGCGTGTACCTCAGGCTCTCTGATGACCGCACCCAGTGGATCGTTGATGCCGCCACCGTTGACGGATGCGCTCTCGACAGCGCCGCCAGCGACGAGTGCGCCACCAACGACGAATGCGTCTGCGGCTCAGCAGAATGCGACGCGATCCGCGACGCCGCCGACCGCCTCCCGCTGCCCAACGGTGAGGAACTCGCCCAGCTCATCCTCGACGCCTTGCCGTTGACCTAACGCGCCACCCGTGGGGCCTCGTCGAGCACTCAGCACCGAGTGGTCGGCGAGGCCCCCCTTTTTTTGCTCCGGCCCCCGGCCTCGCAGACGCCGGCGCACAAGGTGCGACCGGCGCAGAGTCCCGCCTACGGCGGAACTGACTGTCGCCACTCACCTTTAAGCCATCAGCAGGGGTGTGCAGCGTAATGGGCCGGGGGCCCGACCTGTCCAGGGACGCCCGGTGCTGGTGCCGGTGGCGGAGGACATGTGCGGCCCTATCAGCTCGCTGCCGCTCGCGGGCCACACATCCGCCGGCACCACCACCGGACTCTCCGCCCTGGACAGCCCACCCTCACCCCATTGCTCGCACACCAGCGCTGACTGGCGCACTCAAACAGATCCGAACGGAGAACACCTCATGAGCACATTTGTCGTCCACCCCGAACACCTCAACGTCCTGCTATGGGCCGGCCTGAAAGACCCCCGCCTCGGTGCTCTGCGGTGGGACCACGGCAACCCCACCAACAGCACCGAGCTGCGGCCCGAAACCGCCGACAGCATCGGACAGATGCTGCTCACCGAGAACGTCAAGTCGGTCAACCACACCTACAGCACCGAGATGTATGCGCCGAAGCTCTACACCTACCGGCCGCCGCAGCAGCGCGGCTGGACCAACGTCGAACTCCTCAACGCGCTGCACTGCTACCAGTACCAAGCCTCCGAGCACCCCGACTGGGAGAGCAGCCAGGCCTACGCGTTCTGCCAGGCCCTCGAACGGCGCCTGATTCACCGCCTGCCCGGCTACAGCGACGGCCCCTGGGCGATCGGACCCGAAAGCCTGCCCGCCGCTGCCAGACGCGCCTCCCGCACCGCCTGACCCGCCGCCGGGACCCGACCCGCAGCTCCCCCGCGGGCCGCCGGTCGGGTCCCCCTTTCCCTCAACCGATTACCCGCCCTCAGCGCCGACCGGCGCACCACACACCAATCCGAACGGAGACCAACCATGAGCACCCACATCGATCACTTCTGGACCAACGTCAATGCCGCCCTGGACCGCTGCGCCAGCGCGACCACCGTGGCGGACGTCCTCACCATCCTCAACGAGCACTTCCAACCGGAGGACGGCGCAGCCTTCTTCGGCGGCTCCGGCGGCGACACCCAACTGCTCGACAAGCTCTATTGGGAACGCCGCAACCGCACCTGGCAGATCGTCCGCTACGACGCCCCCTACTACTGGTGCCTGGCCGACACCAACGGGGACCTCCTGACCTACATCGAAGGAGACCTCTACCGCGGCAACACCATGACCGACTGACACCCGATCGAGGGCGCCCCGACAGCCACCAGGCACGCCGGGGCGCCCTCCGGGGTCCGGCCCTCTTCGTCGTCCGGGCGCCGGCCGCGTAGACGTCGGCGCACTAGGTGCGACCGACGGACAGCCCGCCTGCGGCGGGCTCCCTGGCGCCACTCACCTCTTGCCGTTAGCAGGGGTCGCAGCGTAATCGGCCGGGGGCCCGACCCGTCAACCCACGCCCGGCGCCGGTGCCGGCGGCGGAGGACATGTGCGGCCCTATCAGCTCGCTGCCGCTCGCGGGCCACACATCCGCCGGCACCACCACCGGACTCTTCGGGGTTGACGGCCCACCCTCAACCGATTCCCCCGCACCCCAGCGCTAACCGGCGCACCCAACACCTTCACGAACGGAGAACAACCATGACCGAGAACAACTTCGACCTCGCCGCCGCCCTCCTGTCCGATGCGGCCGACCAGATCGGCCACGCACGCCTAGGAACGCACACCGTCGACGACCACGCCTACGGCGCACTGCAGCTCGTCGCCACCGCCGACAGCACCCGCCAGCTCGTCCTCTGGGCAGCCGACCACGATCGCGTCCTGGCGGCCGTCGAAGCGACCACCGACGCCGACACCGAGCAGACCTCCACGCGCATCATCGCTTTCCGCGCAGCAGGACTGATGTTCGCCGGACGGGAAAACCACACCTTCACCGCCCGCGGCCGGCACACCTACGTCCTGGCCGCCACCGCCGGAGCCGACACCTGGCAGCTCACCATCGACGCCGACACCACTACCCTCACCGACGCCGACCTCGACACCGCGCTGACCCTCATCGAGCGCTTCGAACATCCCGCCTACGCCGCCGGATAACACCGGACTACACGCCGCCCGCGCGGCCGGTACCCACCCGGTGCCGGCCGCGCCGTGCGGAGCGAATCGCATCCTCACCATCGGCGTGCGCCGGCACACCCACGTTCACCACAGTGTCGGGTGGCCCACAGCCAACGCATCGGCGACCGCTTCGGCGTCCCACCCGTGGCGTACCGCCTCCCGCAGCGCTACCGAGCGTTCCTTGCGCGCCAGCAGGCCCGCGTTCCCGCGGCGCACCGCCACTCGGCCACCGCCGCGCCCCGAGCGGCCCATCTGCTCCATGTTGTCACGCTGGGTACCGGCGTACACGTGCCGCGGACGGCCGGTCTCGTCGTCCTCGCTCGGGCGCACACACAGCGGCACATCGCATCCGTGCAGGGAGCGCTCCCACGGCTCCAGTGCAACGCCGTTGCGGGCGAGCGCGAGGGCATACCTATTGGACCGCAGCATGATCCGCCGCCCATCGCGGCGAATCCAGAAAGCTGGCAGAGGACACGTATTCGAAAGGTGCGCTATTGGCCGCAATCTAGGTGAACTACGGACTGGCGATCACGCGCAGTTTCATGCCGTACGTTTCCGTCAGGAACCGATCGGTGCCTCCTAGCAGCGCCCGAATATCGTCACTGGCCTTCGACTTCGCCAGGCCGGGCTGCACGATCACGACTGTCGTTCGCAACGTCCGAAAGCGAGACTCTCTGGTGACAGCGGCCAGCGTCTCGAGCGATCCTGTGATCAATCCGGTCCGGCCGTCCGCTTGACGCTCCTTCTCCCGACGAAGCAGTCGTCTGGTCAGTTGGTCAGGCATGGACTTGGCCCGGTTCATCTTCATCGCCTGGCCGCACACATCATAAAAATCTTCAATGCGGGCCCCAGCTGTGGGAGCCGAGGAATACTTGCAGTGCGCGAGCAGAATCTCGAGCTCTTGATCGACTCGACGGATGAGAATGATGTCGGCCAACTCGCCCGACCCATCATCGTCGATCACGATCTCCCAGTCGGCTTCAGCCGACAGCACGTCGATCGATCGGTATTGCACCGTACGCGGATCACGTGCGGCGCCTTGTGATTCGCGCTTGATGTCGACGTCCGACCAGTCGATCGTCTCGATGGCCTCCACGGGGTAGAGCCGCTTTTCGCGGTTGGGATGAAGAAGGAAACCCTGCTCGACAAGCACCAACTCGTCTTCAAACGTAACTAGGAGACCATGTGAGGTCAAGAACGCGGCGAGGCTCGTAGCTCCCGCGGTGGTAACGACCTCGGCGTCGGCTCCCACGGCGTAGATAAGCGGTGGCTCGTCTTGTCGGAACTCGAATTGATAGCCCAGCGTCCATCCAGGGGTAGCAATGTCGAACGACAACGGTCCGTCAGTTGTGTGGTCAGTCAGCCGAAACTCACTGTCCAGGAACGAAAACGACTCGCCGCCGTACTTCAGCTGACGCCGGTCGCTGAAGGTTGCGACCAGCTGGTACGGCCATTCGATAGAAAGTGGCACATACGGCGGTCGCACAGTGGCCGACTCGGGGAGAAGGAACCCCGACATCACGGACTCCAAGGAAATCGACTCGTCTGTGATCGTGGGGCCGATCTGCTGGACCCATCGCACCCAATCGTGGATATCGTCGGCCTCTTCGTGACTCCACACGCGTCCCTTGCGTGAGGCGCCGAAGCTCACTGACCGTCCCTCGGCGAAGCCATGCGCGAATATGTTGGTCTTCATCTTCGTACCACCTTCGCCGCGCCAGGCATAAAGGACGTCGTGTCCAACATGCATGGAGAACCGCCGCGTCCGGCTGACCGAATCGAGCAAACCAACGTTCGTTGGAACGCGACGACTCACCTTCGAGAGGATCCGGTACAGAGTTTCGCCCCGCACGAGCTCGGCATCGTTGCCTCCAACAGCCTTTGCAACCTCTTCATGTGTGGTCGCGTTGTTCGTGCTATTGACGTAAAGAAATCCAGCTGCATCGTCAACATGCACGACATACAAATGGTGAACGAGTTCGTTGAAGCTTGCGAAATCGCCCCAACGAACAGGAGTCGCCTCCCGGCTCACCCACCACACCACCTTGTCCCTGTTGTTGATGCCTAATTGCGTGGTCAACAGTCTGTTGTCGAACAACGTGTAGATGTTTTCCGGTTCCCATGTGAGTCCGTTGGAGGATTGGTACGTCACCGTACTCATTTTCGGATGGATGCTGCGCAAAGCAATTTCGTGTGGCAATGACCCGAAGGACTGCTCAAACTCTGTACGCTCTCGCTCCTGTCCGACGTGCTGCTCTGTGAGGTCGGCGATCACCTCGTTCCAGTCGGCATCCTCACCGTAGAGGCGTCGAAGTCGATCGTCCACACCAGCGATCTGAAGCGGCACGAACGCAGAAGCATCACCTAGCTGCTCACCGCCCGTCCGGGTGAACCGGCCGATGAACTGCAGCGTCACCGCAAGACTCTTTTGCGGATCGTGAATGGCCGCTATTTTCAGCGCCGGGAGATCGTAGCCTTCGCCAAGCATGTTGACGCACACAATGATTCGACTATCACGGTCGAGCAGCTGCTGGCGATGACGTCGACGGGTCGACTCAGCGAAGCTCGTATCTAGTCGCAACGGCTGAAGGTCGGGCGCCAAGCTCTCATAAATTTCGACTACCTGCTTCGCCCGGACGATCGATGAGACACGAGCCATCAGCAGATGATCCCGACCATCAGCCAAGTCCATCCTCAGCTGGGCGACCGCTGCCTGCGCAACTGCCAGATCGGGATCAGCAAGGTTCACAACGGAGTGATAGTTGATACGCGCAAAGTAGCCATTCTTCTGGGCTAGGTGTAGCGGATAGGTGTAGATGATGCGCCCAGCGAGGTGTTGCCCATCTTCCCGATAAGGCGTAGCCGTGAATTGGACGACCTCCTTATTTACGAATAATTCAGAGACAGCACGCCACGTCGGTGCGGCTACGTGATGAGCTTCGTCTACGTACAGTCTTTCGCAATGGTGGGCCAACCTAGACCGCGCAGCGGCTGTACACATCGACAGGATTTGCGCCGTAGCCACAACAACATTGGCCGATTGCATGACTTCGTCGACCTGCGCCTCGGTGCCAAGCGCACTCGTCAGCACCAGCACCGTCGGGCACCGAAAGCTACCGGTAACGGCACCAACCACCGGCAGCTTGCCGAGTGTCACGAAGCTCGAGGCGATCTGGGTTCGCAAAGTGTCTGATGGCACCATGACAAGCGTTGACCTAGGCGAGTGACAAAACGCGGCCAACATCGTGTCGGTCTTACCCGTTCCTGTTGGCATTACGACCGTTGAGGCCTCTGTCGTGCCGGTCGATCGTGTGGCCAGGATGGCGTGCAACGCCCCGAGCTGTGGTGGGCGCAACCCAGCGCTGTCCTCGGATTCCTCAGCGAAGACGAACGCATGCCTTAGCGAGTCGACGACCGCACTCGGGCTCATCGGGGCATCCCCGTGGGATCCTGTGCCTTCGCTTAGCCACCACAACTCGGAATCCCCGATTTTGAGTTGCCCGATTGTCATCAATCCCCCTTATGGCTGCACGACCCTCCCGGTCGTCTACGCCACTAAGCAATCTGTTACTCGCGAAGCAAATTATGCAGCTAGGAGCCGCGGCATCAGTTCGCTATGCGTCACCCTAGGGTGAGCGGGCGACCTGCGAGGTGCGCATCGCCGATGCGGGCCTCGTTACCTCCGACCTTCTCGCCATTGGTCAGCCCAACGCGGACGGCCGCCGCCCTCGCGCGACGTGGTACCGACCCAGAACGCCGACCTCGCAAGAGGCCTGCTAGAGGGTCTCGCGTGCATTACCGACGCCGTGGCGCAGGCCATCATTGGCGGTGGCATTGGTCGATGTCAGTCGGGCCACCCCGCCGTCCTACCGGGCGATTAGGTTGCCGCTCTCACCAGAGGGTCCAGGGGTGCCCTGCGCGCTCAGCACGGCAGATCAGTCGTTCGATTGATGCGGCGGATTTGTTGCGAGCCAGGCCTGTCCGAACTGCTGACGCAATGGCGCGGGCGCGGCCTGCCGCCCCGCGAACGTCAGCCAGCGGGCTAGCGAGGTTGCCTCGCCGCGCGAGGTATTCATACCTGTTTGTGGCGTTGGTACCAAGGTGCATGTGTTCGGGGTTGGTGCATGCTGCGAAGTCGCATTGGTGACAAATTACGTCGTCTTGGGTGTCGGACCATCCGAGTCGCGGGATCACACCGTAGGCGAGTTGATAGGCGAATAGATGTGCTGAGACGGTGCCGCGCCGGGTGGGTCCGGGCAGGCTGGCGGCGCGGAAGGAGCCGTGACCGGTCGAGGACACCGCACCCATCCATACCCAACATCGATTGCCCGGGCGTCGGTAGCGCTTGGCTTCGAAGCGAGCAACGGTCATTGGGTCGTCAAGCCAGGTCCGCCAACGTAGTTCGGGAACGCGGATGGCCGTGGGTTGGCCAAGGAGCGCCAACTGCTCGGGCTCGTCGAGGGCGATGGCCTTGGGAAGCCCACGCAACGGCAGCAGGCTGCTCGTCATGACCGTCGCCTCCCGGGGTGTCTCGCCTACCGGCGCTAGCTGGCCACGGTAGCCCTGGGGTCCGACATTTAGCCTTGGTGTGGGTCCGCGGGCGGGCCGAACGTCCGACCGGGACACTCCGGTGATCCCTGAATTTTGAGTGGTCGCCCGCGGTCCCGGTGTCTGGTCGAGCGGTGTCCTTGTTCGGGAACTTGGAGCCAGCCGA
>NZ_JAPFPY010000031.1 GCF_026240945.1 Mycolicibacterium sp. J2 | reverse complement strand
CAGCGCCAGTCCCGCGGCACTGTTCCGTCGACGGACCCAGCCCTCCAACTCGGTGCGCTCATCCTCGGACAACACGATTTCGACGGCATGCGGCGACGGCATCACCCATGCTAACAAGAGAAGACAAATTAACGACTCAGGACACTAGAACGAACACGGCATCGCCCGGATCGCGTGCACGAAATTGCCCGCCAGGTAGGTGGGTTCACCGGCGGCGATATCTGGCAATTGGGTGAGCAGTTCGGCAAACAGGGCCCGCAGTTGGGTGCGAGCGACGTGCGCGCCCAGGCAGAAATGCCGACCTCCGCCACCGAAACCCAAGTGCTGGTTGGGCTTACGGCCCAGCTCCAGGGCCTCCGGCCGGTCGAACACCTCGGCGTCCCAGTTGCCGGACGCGTAGAACATCACCACCTTCTCCCCCGCGGCGATGCGCTGTCCGCCCAGTTCGACGTCGGCGGCGGCGGTGCGCCGGAACGTCATCACCGGACTGGCCCACCGCACGAATTCCTCGACGGCCGTGCCGATTCGGTCGTCGAAGTCGTCCAGCAGCCAGGCCCGTTGCGCAGGGAAGTCGGTGAGCGCCTTGATCGCGTGGCTGGCGGTCTGCCGGGTCGTGTCGTTGCCGGCCACGGCGAGCAGGACGAAAAACGCGGACACCTCGAAGTCGGTGAGCCGGTCGCCGTCGACCTCGGCGTGCACCAGTGCGCTGATCAGGTCGTTGCCCGGGTTGGCGCGCCGCTCGGCTGCCAGCGCTCCGGCCACCTGGTGCAGATACATCTGGTTTTCCAGCAACACCTCAAGCGGGTTGCGGCCGGCCAGATACAACGGGTCCGCCCAGGACACCAGGGCGTCGGCGGCGTTGGCCACCCTGTCGCGTTCGGATTCGGGGATGCCGACCATGTCGGAGAGGGTGCGCACCGGCAGCTGTTTGGCGCAGCGTGCGACGAAGTCCACCCCGCTGCCCGCGGCCGCGAGTTCCTCGACGATGACCTTGGCGTTGTGTTTGATCGACGACTCGATCCGCGCCACCTGGCGCGGCGTGAACGCCGAATGCACCACCTTGCGGATCAACGTGTGCCGCGGCGCGTCCATGGCCAGGAAGGACTGTGAGGCCTCGAGCAGTTCCTCGGGCACGGTCTCGAACAGCACGCCCTTGCCGGACAGGAAGGTGTCGCTGTCACGGCTGACGGTGACGATGTCGGCATGCCGGGTGACCGCCCAGAAGCCCTTGTCGTTCGGGTCTTCCATCAACGCGTCCTCGACCGGGGGATGCCAGCTGACCGGACGGTGCGCCCGCAGCTGCGCGAAGGACGCCTCCCGGTCGGCCGCGGTGGTGGCCCAGAAGGCGCGCGAGGACAGGTCGATCGGGTCGTACGGGCGGTCGGCCGCCGGCGGTGTGATCGGTGACACAGTCATGGCGGTGACGATAGATCTAGACACTGTGTCTAGTCAAGGCGTGCGCAGAGCCGATATCCTGGCGGGCATGCCGTCGGTGACGCGGAAACCGCAGGCCAAACGCCAGGAGCGGCGCCAGCAGATCGAACGCGACCTGTTGGACGCCACCGACCGGCTGATGGCCGACGGTGCGAGCTTCACCGAACTGAGTGTCGACCGGCTGGCCACCGAGGCCGGCATCTCGCGCGCCAGCTTCTACATCTATTTCGAGGACAAGGGCCATCTGCTGCGGCGGCTGGCCACCCAGGTGTTCGGCGAGCTCGCCGAGGCGGCCGGCCGGTGGTGGCAGGTGGCGGATCGGCGTGACCCCTCGGATGTGCATGCCGCGATGTCGGGCATCATCGCCAGCTACCGTCGCCACCAGCCCGTCCTGGTCGCGCTCAACGAGATGGCCGGTTACGACGCGGCCGTTCGGGACACCTACGGCGAACTGCTGGCCGGCATCACCGGCCAGGTGGCCCGCGTCATCACCGAGGGCCAGGCCGACGGCTCCATCCGCCACACACTGCCGGTGGCGGCCACGGCCAGCTCGTTGACCTGGATGGTGGAGCGCAGCTGCCATCAGAACCTACCGTCACAGCCACCGTCCTACGACGCCGTACTCGCCACCGCGCTCACCGAAATCGTTTGGGGTGCACTGTATCTGAGGCCGACTGAGTGAATCAGCAGAAGCGCTCGGGGTGCCAGTACACGTCCTCGGCCGCGCCCGTCAGCGCGTTGTCGACGGCCTGGCGCCCCTGCAGGTACCCGTAATCCTGATTCGAGGACTCGTAACGCCAGCCCCCGAATCGACCGCGGCTGTGGATGCCGGCGGCACGCAGCGTCGCATCGGCGGCCCGCAACACCTCATCGCGGCCGAGCGTGGGCACCGGATAGCCGAACGGGATGGTGTGCGCGAACCGACTGACCACCGACTCCGGATCGGCTCCCAGTGCGGCCAGCGAGGTCTGCACCGCCTCGATCGAAGCCTGCGCGGAGTCCGCTTGATCGGGGAAGGACGGCACCTCGCACAACACGTTCCAGCGTCCCGGCCCGGCATTGCCAGGGTCGTAGTTGCTCAGCATCGTCGCGCGGTACCACGGCACCCGTTCGTCGGGGCAGTACAGCCACGTCTTGTCAGCCAGTGCCGGTGGCGGATCGCCGCGATAGCCCAGGCCGATCGCGTGCACCCGGCTGGCCCGTAGCCCGGCCGCCCGCGTGCCCTGCCCCAGCCAGTTCAACGCCGTCGTGATCGGCGCCGTGCTCACGCAGTGGTCGTAGTGCACCGCCGTACCATCGTCCAGGGTCGCCACCCGGCTGGCCCCGTCCACGCCGACCACCGCCGTGTTCAGCCGCAGCGACCCCGGCTTCATCAAAGCGTCCTGCACCGCCCGCCACAGCGCACCGGTGCCGCCCCGCGGATAGGGAAACGTCTCGGCGGGCGCCGGTGCCGTGCTGCCCGCCAAGGCCAGCCGCGGCACGTTCGGGGTGTGGCTGCCACTGCGCAACGAGGTCCAGGTGTGGTCGACCTGGTCGAGCGGCGCCGTCCACATCTTGCGGTTGTACGGCTCGAAAAACCGCTCGTAGAGCCAGCTTCCGAAATGATTTCGGTAGTAGTCGGCGAGATCGCGCACCGGCGCGTCCGGGCGAAGGTCGGTGGGTAGCTCGGTGAGCTGCTGCTGGATCGGGGTGGGCACCAGGCTCTGCGGGCCGTCGCCGGTGAGCCACACCCACCCGTTGCGGGTCACCTGGTTGATGCCGACGCCGCTGGCCCGCACCGCCTGATCGAATTCGGCGAAATGACTGTGCAATACGTGACCGCCGAGATCCCAGGTGAAGCCCTGGTCATCGGTGACCGAGGCGGACATCCCGCCGATGCGGTCGCTTGCGTCGACCACCAGATGGTCGATGCCCAGCTCGGTGAGCCGTACCGCCGCGCCGATCCCGGTGGTGCCGGCGCCTATGACGAGGAAGGTGGGCACGCCTCAGAAATCGAGGACTTGGCGGACCGGCTCGAAACCCTCCGCGAACGGCCGACGGCACAGGAATCCGTAATGCTCTGCGGTGCTGCGCACCCACGACGCGCTGACCTTCTCGCTGGCCTCGGCCTGCGAGACGTGGCACATCAGCGCCTGCACCTTCTTGTCCAGGGAATCCGAGATGTCGATGAACACAGTCGGGTTGAACCCCACGGCTGACGGGCCGCCGTAGGCCATGATCGTCGAGACCCACCGCGCCGCACCCATGGTGCACCGGGACACCACCCGGTGATCCTGGTGACTGTCATTGGCCATGTGCGTGTACACGACCGTCGCCGATACCTTTTCGATCGCGTCCTCGATGAGGTGCACGAGTTCGAATTCCTGCAGCGACACCCGGCAGTCGGCGAACCCCTCGCCCCACAACAACTCGTCGACGCCCAGTACCTCGGCGGCGCGATGCTGCTCGGCCACCCGTTGCGCGGTGTCGCCGGGTCCAACCTCGCCGCGGGTCACGACCAGCATCGTGACGTGATCGCCCGCTGCCACATGTCTTGCCAGCGCCCCGCCGCACCCGAGCTCGATGTCGTCGGGATGGGCCCCCACTGCAAGTACCGATCGCCGCGTCATGCCCCCTGGCCTTCACTTTGCTCAACCCTGTATTTCAGGCAGCATAACCTTAATCTCCGCGATCCGTGCACATTAGCTCGCGGCTGTGATAGGTCTGCCTCACCCAGCACAGGCTCGCGAACTGCGAAGACACCCGAACAAGGGGCTGAAAAAATTTGCGAAAGTCACACCATCGTGACCCGTCAGGTGGCCACCAGGTCATCGGCGTGCACCGCGGGCCGACGCAGTTCGGCGGGCAGATCATGGGTGGATCGACCGATCATCGTGGTCAATTCCGCCGCGTCGTAGGCCACCACCCCCCGGCCGACGGTTTGCGCATCCGGCCCACGCAGCTCGACCACATCGCCGCCGTGAAATTTGCCGGTTACCGCCGTGATACCGGCCGGCAGCAATGACCGGCGCTGCTTGACCACCGCGCGCACCGCGCCGGCGTCCAGCGCCAGCGCACCCGCCGACTCGGCGGCATACCGCACCCAGAACCTGCGGGCCGACATCCGCTCCGGGCGCGGCGCGAACACTGTACCGACCGAGGCGTCGTCGAGGGCGGCGGCCGCGTCGGAGGCGGCGGCCAACAGCACCGGCACCCCGGCATCGGCGGCCAGCAGCGCCGAGGACAGCTTGGACGCCATTCCCCCGGTGCCCAGGCTGCTGCCGGCACCGGCCACCACGCCGTCGAGGTCCCCTTGTGCGGCGACCTCCCGGATGAAGCGGGCATTCCCCTTGCGGGGGTCGGAATCGTAGAGACCGTCGATATCGGAGAGCAGGATCAGCGCGTCCGCCCCGACCAGATGCGCCACCAGCGCCGAGAGCCGGTCATTGTCGCCGAACCGGATCTCGTTGGTGGCCACCGTGTCGTTCTCGTTGACGATCGCCACCGCATGCAGGGCACGCAGCCGGTCCAGCGTGCGCTGGGCGTTGGTGTGCTGCACCCGCATCGAGATGTCGTGCGCGGTGAGCAGCACCTGCCCGACGGTGCGGTGGTAGCGGCCAAAAGCGGCACTCCAGGAATTGACCAGGGCGACCTGACCAACGCTGGCGGCGGCCTGCTTGGTCGCCAGGTCTTTGGGCCGCTTGGTCAGACCGAGCGGTTCGATACCGGCGGCGATGGCTCCCGACGACACGATCACCACATCCGAGCCCGCCTTCATCCGGCCCTCGATGGCATCGGCGAGATTGGCCAGCCTGGAAGCGTCGAACACCCCGGACGGCGTGGTGAGCGCGGTGGTGCCGATCTTGACGACGACGCTGCGTGCGGTGCGGATCGCATCGCGGTACGCGCTCCGGTCATGATTCGCTCCGCGAGCGTCGCCCGAGTCATGATTCGCTCCGCAAGCGTCGCTCATGCCCCGCTCTCCCGGCGCGCCTTCCGTGCCGCCTTACGCTCGTCGGCACCCACCCGCTCGGTCTGTTCGAGGCGGATGTCGGTGCCCCGCCCGGACAGGTGCGTGTCGACACCGGCCGGGGTCTGCGGCTCCCAGTCGAAGGTGACATCACCGATGGTGACAGCGCACCCCGGCGTCGCGCCCTGCTTGAGCAACTCGTCTTCCACGCCGAGGCGGGCCAGCCGGTCGCCCAGGTAGCCAACGGCCTCGTCGTTGTCGAAGTTGGTCTGGGCGATCCAGCGCTCCGGCCGGGTGCCCCGCACGACGAACCCGCCCTGACCGTCCGGCGACACGGTGAATCCGGTCTCGTCGACGGGGATGGGCCGGATGATCGGGCGCCGCGGCGCCACCTCCGGCTGCGCCGCCCGGTACGCGGCAACCAGTTCCCACAACGCAAAAGTCAACTGGCGCAATCCCTCCCGGCTCACCGTCGAGATCTCGTAGACCGGCCAGCCGTACTTCTGCGCCACTTCCTCGCGCACGAAGTCGGCCAGCTCCTTGGCATCGGGCACGTCGATCTTGTTCAGCACCACCGCGCGCGGACGGTCGGCGAGATCACCGAGGGTGGTATCGCCTTGCAACGTCGGCTGATAGGCCGCCAGTTCGGCTTCCAGAGCGTCGATATCGGAGATGGGATCGCGGCCGGGTTCCATGGTGGCGCAATCGACCACGTGCACCAATACCGCGCAGCGTTCGATGTGGCGCAGGAAGTCCAGGCCGAGGCCGCGGCCCTGTGATGCACCCGGAATCAGACCGGGGACATCGGCCACGGTGTAGGAATGGTCCCCGGCCGACACCACGCCCAGATTGGGCGCCAGCGTCGTGAACGGGTAGTCGGCGATCTTGGGTTTGGCCGCCGAAATCACGGAAACCAGTGACGATTTGCCGGCCGACGGGAATCCCACGAGGCCGACGTCGGCGACCGTTTTCAGTTCCAGCGTCAGATCGCGGGTCTGGCCCTTCTCCCCCAGCAGCGCGAAGCCGGGCGCCTTCCGGGCCCGAGAAGCCAACGCGGCGTTGCCGAGTCCGCCGCGGCCACCGGCGGCCGCTTCGAAACGCGTTCCGGCCCCGACCAAGTCGGCCAGCAGCCGGCCCTGCTCGTCGAGCACGACGGTGCCGTCGGGCACCCGCACCTCGAGATCGTCTCCGGCGGCGCCGTCACGGTTGCTGCCGGCGCCCTGCTTACCCGAGGGCGCGCTGACGTGCGGATGGAAATGGAAGTCCAGCAGCGTGTGGACCTGAGGGTCGACGACCAGGACGATGCTGCCGCCCCGGCCCCCGTTCCCACCGTCGGGACCGCCGAGGGGTTTGAACTTCTCGCGGTGCACCGAAGCGCAGCCGTTGCCGCCATTACCGGCCTGCGCGTGGATGACCACGCGGTCGACGAACCGGGGCATATCAGGTCCTTCCTAGAAAAAGTGAAGCTGCCGAGAGTCCTGTCTGGAGAACTCGCAGCAGCTTCACCTTCGCGGAAAGTCCTCGAAAAACTAGGCTTCCTGGACCGACGGTCGCACGATGTTGACGGTGCGGCGGCCACGCTTGGCGCCGAACTCCACAACACCGGGGGCGGTGGCAAACAGCGTGTCGTCGCCGCCACGGCCGACGTTCACGCCGGGGTGGAAGTGGGTGCCGCGCTGCCGCACCAAGATCTCGCCGGCCTTGACCACCTGGCCACCGAACCGCTTGACGCCGAGTCGCTGGGCGGCGGAGTCGCGACCGTTACGCGAGCTGGAAGCGCCCTTCTTATGTGCCATGTCGTTCGCCTCCTACTACTTGATTCCGGTGACCTTGAGGACCGTCAGCTGCTGACGGTGGCCCTGCCGCTTGTGGTAGCCGGTCTTGTTCTTGAACTTGTGGATGCGGATCTTGGGACCCTTGGTGTGCTCGAGCACCTCACCGGTGACGGCGACCTTGGCCAACTCATCGGCCGAGGTGGTGACCTTCGCGCCGTTGACGACGAGGGCGACGGGCAGCGAGACGGACGAACCCGGCTCGGACTCGATCTTCTCGACCTTGACCACGTCACCGACGGCGACCTTGTACTGCTTGCCGCCGGTCTTGACGATTGCGTACGTGGCGTTATCGGCTGCCATCGTTAGTCTTCCTCTACTTCGTTCTTCTGGGCGCGCGCAATCGGTGAAGGTGCACGTGCAGGTCTTGTTTGCGAACTGAGCCAGCTTTCGCGGCTGCAAGCCTCGCGACAACTGGTCAAGGGTACGTGAGCAGCGGGGACAGGGTCAAACCGCGCCACCCGGGGGGCCTGCCGGCCGGGCCGCGGCGCGGCGACGGGGACGCCGGCCGGCCGGTGTGGCCGCCGCGGCCGCCGACTGGTGCGCGACGATGCCCTGGTCAGCCGGGGTGTCGTCGTCCGAGTCGTCATCCTCGGAGTCGTCCGAGTCCTCGGTGTCGTCGTCCGAGTCGTCCTCGTCGTCGTAATCCGCGTCGTCAGAATCCTCGTCATCGAACTCGTCCTCGTCATCCGAGTCCTCGTCATCCGAGTCCTCGTCGAACTCGTCGTCGTCGTCGTCCTCGTCGTCGTCGTCATCGATGACGTCGATGACGTCGGCTTCGTCCTCGTCGGATTCGTCGGACTCGTCGAACTCGTCTTCGACGTCGTCGTCGATGCCGTTGGCGTCCTCGGTGCCATCGGCCGCCGTCAGGCCGTCGGCCTCGGTGACGGTCTGGGTCTCGTCCTCGCCGGCCTCGACCTGAAGTGCCTCGACGTCCTCGTCATCCTCGTGCTTGCCGTTGGCCGCGGCCATCGCCTTGAACATCGGGTGCTCACCGGCCGCGTGCGCGGGCACCTTCGCCACCTGCACCTCTTCGGGCTTGGCGCCCTTCTTGCCGCGCCTGCCGCGCCGTCCGCCACCGTCGGCGCCTCCGCCGGATTCAGCCTTGCGGGCCACCGCCTGCGCGGTGTCCACCGGATCGACATGCAAGACGATGCCCCGGCCCGCGCAGTGCGTGCAGGTGGTCGAGAAAGCCTCGACGAGCCCGGTGCCCAGGCGCTTGCGGGTCAGCTGAACCAGACCCAGCGAGGTCACCTCCGACACCTGGTGCCGGGTGCGGTCACGGGCCAGCGCCTCGGTGAGCCGCCGCAGCACCAGATCCCGGTTGGACTCCAGCACCATGTCGATGAAGTCGATGACCACGATGCCGCCGATATCGCGCAGCCGCAGCTGGCGCACGATCTCCTCGGCCGCCTCGAGGTTGTTCTTGGTGACCGTCTGCTCCAGGTTGCCGCCGGCGCCGGTGAACTTCCCGGTGTTGACGTCCACGACCGTCATCGCTTCGGTGCGGTCGATCACCAAGGTGCCGCCCGACGGCAGCCACACCTTGCGGTCCAGCGCCTTGGCCAGTTGCTCGTCGATGCGGTGCACCGCGAACACGTCCGGCCCGTCGGGCGTGCTGGGCTCGTATTTGGTCATCCGCGACACGAGTTCGGGGGCGACCGAATTCACGTACCCGTTGATGGTGTTCCAGGCTTCGTCGCCGGACACGATCAAGCCGGAGAAGTCCTCGTTGAACAGGTCGCGGATCACCTTGACCAGCACGTCGGGCTCTTCGTAGAGCGCGATCGCGGCGCCGGCCTTCTTCGCGGTGGTCTCGGCGGCCTTGGCCTCGATCTCGGTCCAGCGCTTCTGCAGACGCTCGACGTCGGCGCGGATGTCCTCTTCCTTGACGCCTTCGGATGCCGTGCGGATGATCACACCGGCGCCGGCGGGCACCACCTCCCGCAGGATCTCCTTGAGCCGCTGCCGCTCGGTGTCGGGCAGCTTGCGGCTGATCCCGGTCGACGACGCGCCCGGTACGTACACCAGGTACCGCCCGGCCAGCGAGATCTGCGTGGTGAGCCGGGCGCCCTTGTGCCCGACCGGGTCCTTGCTGACCTGCACGACGACGTAGTCGCCGGGCTTGAGCGCCTGCTCGATCTTGCGGTTGTTCCCCCCGAGGCCGGCGGCCTCCCAGTTGACCTCACCGGCGTAGAGCACACCGTTGCGGCCCCGCCCGATGTCGACGAACGCGGCCTCCATCGACGGCAGCACGTTCTGCACGATGCCCAGGTAGATGTTGCCGACGAGCGATGCCGAGGCCGCCGAGGTCACGAAATGTTCGACCACGACCCCGTCTTCGAGCACCGCGATCTGGGTATAGCGCGCACCCTCGTGCGGCGGCTCGCTGCGGATCTTGTCCCGCACGATCATCGTGCGCTCGACCGCCTCCCGGCGAGCCAGGAACTCAGCCTCGCTCAGGATGGGCGGACGGCGGCGACCGGCGTCGCGGCCATCCCGGCGGCGCTGCCGTTTGGCCTCCAGCCGCGTCGATCCGCTGATGCCCTGGATTTCGTCGGGGTCCTTGCCGGACTTGCCGGACCGTTCCCGCGGCGCCCGCTCGTGCACCACGGTGTTCGGCGGATCGTCCGGCGAACCCTCGTCGGAATCGCCGTTGTCACCGTTGCCGGTCTTGCGCCGGCGCCGACGCCGCCGGCGGCGGCTGCCACCCTCGGCGCTGCCCGCCTCGTCACCATTGTCGTCGTCGGTGTCCTCGGCGTCGTCGGTGTCGTCACCCTCGGCCTGCTCGCCGGTGTCCGCACCGCCCTCGGCGTCGGCGTCCTCACCGGCGTCATCGGCGTTCTGCTCACCACGGCCACGGCCACGGCCACGGCGTCCGCGCCGGCGCCGGCGGGCCGCCGGTCGATCGGCCTGCCCTTCCTCGCCTTCGGCGTCGGCATCGTCGACGTCGTCGCCCTCATCGGTGTCGTCGCCCTCGTCGGCGGCAGCCACCCGCGGCTGGAACTCGACCGGCTGCGGTGCGACGAACAGCGGCAGGTAGGGCGCCGGCTCGACCTCGGCGCGCGGACTGAGCTCGCTGGCGACCTCGAGTTCGAACGCGTGCGGGGTTTCCAACAGCAGCCGGGATTCGGGCTCGGCGGTAACCACCTCGACGGCCTCGGCCACCTCGGCCGGCTCGACCGACCCGGTGGGGACCGGCGGCTCGTCGGGCTGGGAGTCTGCGGGGGTCTGGGTGGCTGCTGTGGCCTCGACCGCCTCGGCGGTCACCACGTCGACCGCTTCGGCCACCTCGGCCGGCTCGACCGACCCGGTGGGAACCGGTGGCTCGGATTCGGCCGCCTCGGCGGCGGTCAGCACGTCACGGACGCGCTCGGCCTCGGCCTTGTCGACCGTGGAGTGGGGGCTGCGCGCCCGACCGTCAAGCTCGGCGAGCACATCGACGATGCGCTTGCTGGTGGTGCCCAGCACGCGGGCCAGCGAGTGGACTCTCAGCTTCGCCGGCAGTTCCTCTTGCTGCGCTGGTTGGGAAAGGTCTTGGGTATGGGCATCTTCGGCCACGTATTCTCCTCAAGCCCCCGGGCGCGTCAGTTCGACGCGGCCACGCGAGGGCTTCCGCTATGGATCCGGGACACTTCCCCCGGACTTGTCATGGTCTCGCCCCGAGCGGTTCGGGATGAACCCACTCGGTGCCTGGCTGAATGATGGCTGGACGGTCGGCGCCGCACCGCTTGTGGCGATGGTCGCGCTCGTCGAAGTCTTCATCCGGGAGGCCGGCCCCGTAGTGGCGCCGGTCTCCCACGGCCAGTATCCCATACCGCGGGCCGGAATCTGACGAAGCGGCCGAACGGCGAGCTAAGCGCCTGCCAAGCCCGGGAACCAGAGGGCGATTTCCCGGGCCGCCGACTCCGGCGAATCCGAGCCGTGGACCAGGTTGTCCTGGGTGACCAAGGCCAGGTCGCCACGGATGGTGCCTGGCGTGGCCTTCTCCACCGGATCGGTGCCGCCGGCGATCTGGCGGAACGCGGCGATCGCCCGCGGTCCCTCGACCACGGCCGCGACCACGGGCCCTGAGGTGATGAACTCCAGCAACGAACCGAAGAACGGCTTGCCGTCGTGCTCGGCGTAATGCTGGCGGGCCAGCTCGTCGCTGACGACCTTCAGTTCCAGAGCCGCGAACGTCAGGCCCTTGCGCTCGATCCGGCTGACAATCTCACCGATCAGGTGCCGCTGGACGCCGTCGGGCTTGATCAGAACAAGGGTGCGCTCAGTCACGGCGGACAGCGTACCGGTCGGTAATCGATCCGAGAAATCAGTCCGCGGCGCCCTCGTCGCGGGGGCGTTGACCAGGCAAAAGGCCGCGTTCCTGGCGGCGCTTGACCTCACCGCGCAAGAAGATCAACAACGCCCAGACCAACGCGAACACCACCCCGATGAAGCCGATGCCCCAGTGGATGAACGCCCCGCCGACGAGCACCAGCTGCACGCCGAAATTGATCCAGATGGCGCCCGGCCGGCCCTGGATCCCCGACAGCAGCACCAACAGCACCGTCATGCCGATCAGGAACCCGCCGGACACCCAGGTCAGGCCGCCGGTACCGAACGACACCACCGGCAGCGCCAGCAATACGACGATGGCCTCCAGGATCAGCGTGCCGGCCATCACGCCGCGGAAGCTCTTCCACGGATCGGGGGCGCTCATGCGGGATCCCGCCCGAACAAGGTCCGCGCGGCGCCCGCCGTCACCACCGAGCCGGTGACGACGATGCCGCTGCCGGACAGCCCTTCGCCGCCGCTGGACTCCTCCACCGCCGCGATGGCCGTCTCGATCGCGTCGGGCAGGGTCGCGGCCGTGATGACGCGCTCCGGGCCGAACCGCTCCTCCGCGCGCAGCGCGAGTTCCTCGACGCTCATGGCGCGCGGCGAACCGTTGTGCGTGACGACGATCTGGTCGAACGCGGGTTCCAGCGCGGTCAGGATGCCGTCGACGTCCTTGTCCCCCATCACCGACACCACGCCGACGAGATAGCGGAAGTCGAACTCCTCGGCCAGCGCGGCGGTCAGCGCGGTGGCACCGGCCGGGTTGTGCGCGGCGTCCAGGAAGACCGTGGGCGCGGTGCGCACCCGCTCCAGCCGCCCGGGACTGGCCGCGGCGGCGAATCCCGCGCGGACGGCGTCGATGTCGAGTTGGCGTTGCGCGCCCGCCCCGAAGAACGCCTCGACGGCGGCCAGCGCGAGAACGGCGTTGTGCGCCTGATGCTCGCCGTGCAACGGCAGGAAGATGTCGTCGTACGTCCCGCCCAGCCCCTGCAGGGACAGCACCTGGCCGCCGATGGCGATCTGGCGGCTGAGCACCGCGAACTCCGAATCCTCCCGGGCCACCGCGGCGTTGGCCGTCACGGCTTGGGCCAGCAGCACTTCCATCGCCTCCGCCGGCTGGCGGCCGATCACCGCGACCGTGCTCTCATCCGTGCCTGAAGGCACAGGGTCCTCTACCTGCTTGGTGATGATGCCGGCCTTCTCCCCCGCGATCTGAGCGATGGTGTCGCCCAGGAACTCGGTGTGGTCCATGCCGATCGGGGTGATGACCACGACCGGCGCGTTGACCACGTTGGTGGCATCCCACCGGCCACCGAGGCCGGTTTCGACCACCGCGACGTCGACGGGCGCATCGGCGAAGGCCGCGAATGCCATCACGGTGAGCACCTCGAATTTGCTCATTTTCGGCCCGCCGGCCGCTTCGGATTGCGCGTCGACGAGCTCGACGAACGGTTCGATCTCACGGTAGGTGGCGACGTATTGCGCTGGGCTGATGGGCTTTCCGTCGATCGAGATGCGTTCGACGGCCGACTGCAGGTGCGGGCTGGTGGTCCGCCCGGTGCGCCGGTGCAGCGCGGTCAGCAGGGCATCGACCATCCGCGCGACCGACGTCTTGCCGTTGGTACCGGCGATGTGGATCGACGGATAGCTGCGCTGCGGCGAACCCAACAGCTCCAGCAGCGCCTCGACACGCGCGGTGCTCGGCTCGATCTTGGTTTCCGGCCACCGCTGGTCGAGCAGGTGCTCGACCTGCAGCAGCGCCGCGATCTCGTCCGGGGTGGGCTCCGGATTGCTCATCGCAACCCGGTGAGCCGCGCCGTGATCCGCTCGACCTCTTCCTGCGCCAGCTGGCGGCGGCCCTTGATCTTGTCGACGACGGCCTCGGGCGCCTTGGCAAGGAACTCGGCGTTGCCGAGTTTGCCCGTGGTTTGCGCCAATTCCTTCTCCGCCGCGGCCAGGTCCTTCTCCAGACGGCGCCGTTCGGCGGCGACGTCGACGGTGCCGGAGGTGTCCACCTCGACCACCACGGTGCCCTCGGTCAGGCGCACCTCGACCGATGCCGAGGCGGTGAAACCGTCGGCCGGTTCGGTGAGCCAGGCCAGCGCGGTGACCGCCGGCAGCTGCGATTCCACGTCGGCGGCGTCCAGGCCGCTGAGCCTGGCCGGCACCCGCTGCCGGTCGGCCAGGCCCTGGTCACTGCGGAACCGGCGCACCTCGGTGACCAGCTTCTGCATGTCGGTGATGCGCCGGGTGGCGACCGCATCCGGCGCGAAGCCCGATGGCTCGGGCCAGTCGGCGACGACGATCGACTCACCACCGGTGAGCGTCTTCCACAGCGTCTCGGTGACGAACGGCACCACCGGGTGCAGCAGTTTGAGCAGTGTGTCCAGCACCGCGGCGAGCACCGCCGTGGTGTGCGAAAGACCCTGTGAGATCTGGACTTTCGCCAGCTCGACATACCAGTCGCAGAACTCGTCCCAGGCGAAGTGGTACAGCGCCTCGCAGGCGCGGCTGAACTCGTAGCTCTCGAAAGCCGCGTCCGCCTCGGCGCGCACCTCGTCGAGTCGGCCCAGGATCCAGCGGTCGGCGTCGGTCAGCTCACCGGCCGCCGGCAGCGGGGCCGGTGCCGCGCCGTTCATCAGCGCGAACTTGGTGGCGTTGAACAGCTTGGTGGCGAAGTTACGTGACGCGCGGGCATGGTCCTCACCGATGGACAGGTCACCGCCGGGACTGGCCCCACGGGCCAGGGTGAAGCGCAGCGCGTCGGCACCGAACTTCTCCACCCAGTCCAGCGGGTCGATGCCGTTGCCCTTGGACTTGCTCATCTTGCGACCGAATTCGTCGCGAATCAGGCCGTGCAGGAACACATTCCGGAACGGCACGGAACCGGCGCCGATCGCGTCGTCGCCGGCGACGAAGGTGCCGAACATCATCATCCGGGCCACCCAGAAGAACAGGATGTCGTAGCCGGTGACCAGCACGCTGGTCGGATAGAACTTCTCCAGCTCCGGGGTACGCTCGGGCCAGCCCATCGTGGAGAACGGCCACAGCGCCGAGGAGAACCAGGTGTCGAGCACATCGGGGTCCTGCACCCAACCCTCGGGCGGGGTCTCGTCGGGACCCAGGCACACCTGCTGGCCGTCGGGGCCGTGCCAGATCGGAATGCGGTGGCCCCACCACAGCTGGCGCGAGATGCACCAGTCGTGCATGTTGTCCACCCAGGCGAACCAGCGCGGTTCCAGGCTGGCCGGGTGGATCACGGTGTCACCACCGCGCACCGCGTCACCGGCCGCCTGGGCCAGCGATTCGACCTTGACCCACCACTGCAGGCTCAGCCGCGGCTCGATGGGTTCGCCGCTGCGCTCGGAATGCCCGACGCTGTGCAGGTAGGGCCGCTTCTCGGCGACGATGCGGCCCTGCGCGGCCAGCGCCTCGCGCACCGCCACCCGGGCCTGGAACCGGTCCATACCGTCGAATTGCGTTCCGGTGCCGGTGATCGCACCCGTGATGTCGAGGATCGACGGCATCGGCAGGTTGTGCCGGACGCCGATCTCGAAGTCGTTCGGGTCGTGCGCGGGCGTGACTTTGACTGCACCGGTACCGAATTCGGGGTCGACGTGCTCGTCGGCGACGATGACGATCTCACGATCGAGGAAGGGGTGCGGCAGGGTCTTGCCGACCAGGGCGCGGTAGCGCTCATCGTCGGGATGCACCGCGATGGCGGTGTCACCGAGCATGGTCTCCAGCCGGGTGGTGGCCACCACGATATGCGGCTGCGTGTCGTCCATGGAGCCGTACCGGAAGGAAACCAGCTCGCCCTCGACGTCCTCGTACTTGACCTCGAGATCGCTGATCGCGGTCCGTAGCACCGGCGACCAGTTCACCAGCCGCTCGGCCTGGTAGATCAGCCCGGCGTCGTAGAGCCGCTTGAAGATGGTGCGGACGGCGCGGGACAGGCCCTCGTCCATGGTGAAGCGGTCGCGGCTCCAGTCCACCCCGTCGCCCAGCCGGCGCATCTGCCCGCCGATGGTGCCGCCGGATTCGCGTTTCCAGTCCCACACCTTCTCGATGAACAGCTCGCGACCGAAGTCCTCCTTGGTCTTGCCGTCGACGGCCAGCTGCTTTTCCACCACCGACTGCGTGGCGATGCCGGCGTGGTCCATGCCGGGCAGCCACAGCACCTCGTAACCCTGCATGCGCTTGCGGCGGGTCAGCGCGTCCATCAGGGTGTGGTCCAGGGCGTGGCCCATGTGCAGGCTGCCCGTCACGTTGGGGGGCGGCAGCACGAGCGAGTACGGCGGCTTGGTGCTCGACGGGTCGGCGGTGAAGTAGCCGGCGTCGACCCAACCCTGATACAGCTCGCTCTCTACCGCACCCGGCTCCCAGGACTTGGGCAGGGCATCGGCGCGCGAGGAAGGGCTGGCAGTCACCGCTCGATTCTAAGGAAACCGGACGAGTGGCCGAACAAGCCCCCGTTCCCGGCGATCTGTGGAGCCGCAACAGCCACCCATTACGGGTGCGGCTCCACAAATCACTTCTTGCCGCCCAGCAGCCCACCCAGGATGTCGCCGATGACATTTCCCTGATTGCCGCCCTGCCCGCCGGAGCCGCCGAGCACGCTGCCCAGGATGCTGCCCAGCACGTCACCCAGCCCACCGCCGGAGGACGCGGCTTCGGGCTGCCCCTGGCCGCTCTTCTGGGCGAACTGCTTGCCGATATAGGCCAGCACGATGGGAGCCAGGATCGGCAGCAACTGCTTGATCAGGTTGCTGCCCCCGGCGCCGCCGCCCGCCAGCGCGGCCGCGACCTGGCCACTGTCGTTACCGCCGAAGATGTTGGCCACGATGTTGTCACCCTCGACCTGGTCCACCTGGTCGACGCTGACCCCGCCGTCGAGCAGGCCACTGGCACCCTGCGCGGAGACGGCGGACTCCAATTGACTCGAGTCGATGTCACCCGACTGCACGTTGTGCTGCAGGCCGCCGACCAGGGCCGGCACCAGGGTCCGGATGGCGTTGTTCACCTCGCCTTCATCGGCGCCGAGCCGCGAGGCAATGTCCTGTACCGGAATCTGAGCGTAAAGATCATCAAGACCGGCCATGTCGTCCCCACCTTCATCGCTGGTTGAAGTTCCACCCGCGGTCGACCCTAGCCGTATTCGGCCCTCGCCCACAGGTGTTCGGCGCTCGCCGGTTTCAATTCAGCCGGGTGGTCTCCAACGTCACGCCGGCGGCGGGCAACCGGGTGAGCAGCGCGTCACCCATCGCCGCGGCCGGGGTGAGCACGCCGCGCAGGTCCGAGAGCCGGTCCCGGTCGAGCGCCAGCGCCAGGCCGCTCTCGCCGAGCAGCACCGCAGTGGCCTTGTATCCGGGGTCGCCCTGCTGGGCGATGACGGCGCGGTACCGGGCACCGCTACTGGTGGTGGTGTAGGTCTCGATGCGGTAATGCCCCTTGTCCCGGGTCCGTTCGCTGGGCCCGCTGCCCGGTTTGGGGGTGATCCGCTCCAGCACCGTCGACGGCACCTTGTCGAGGTATTTCATCCCGAGGCCGAACGCCGCGGCGTTGACCGCCGTGTCCACCGCGGACGCGACGGGCGCCAGGACCGACGAGCCGGTGCTCATGTGCTCGGCGTACCGGAATTTCCGGCCGTACGCCCAGTCGAGAAGTGCGTTGCTGCGGCGCACGATTCGCGAGTTGGGTGCCGCCATGGCGAACGCACCGGTCCAGATACCCGTCAGTTCCGGGGCGATCTGGACACCGCGACGCCAGGGCGTGTCCGATTGGTGGCCGAGCTCGGGCTCGGCGGCGCGGTCGGTGCTCAGCGTGTAGGGATCGAGCATCGCGCGCCGGATGTCGGGATCGCTTGCGGCGGTGCGGAAGAACTCCACCATCGACGCGACGGTGCCGCCGGAGACCCCGCCGGCGAACCGGCGCAACACCAGGTCGGTGTCGGTGAGCTCGCCCGAGCCGTCCTTGCGCGAGCGGTGATAGAGCGCATAGACGGTGAGATCGGAAGGGATCGAGTCGAATCCGCAGGAGTGCACGATGCGGGCTCCGGTGTCGGCGGCCTGCTTGTGGAACTGGTCGGCGCTGTCGCGGATGAAGGGTGTCTCCCCGGTCAGGTCGGCGTAGTCGGTTCCGGCTTCTACGCAGGCCGCCACCAGCGGCAGCCCGTAGCGGGTGTAGGGCCCGACCGTGGTCACCACCACCTGGGTGCGGGCGGCCATCGCCGCCAGCGAGGCCGGAGCGCTCGTGTCGGCCTCGATGACGGGCCAGGTATGCGCGGGCTCGCCGAGGCTGTCGCGCACCGCCCGCACCTTCTCCGCCGACCGGCCGGCCAGGGCGATCCGGGCCGACGCACCGGCCGTGGCCAGGTATTCCGCGGTGAGTTTGCCGGCGAACCCGGTGGCGCCATAGAGGACGAGGGCGAATTCCCGCTGCGTGGTCATGAGCCCGAAGCTACCCGAGCGTCTCCGGCAGGGGTCCGTCCTCACCCAGAACGTGCCGGGCCAGGAAAGCCAGGATCACCTGGTACCAGATCTTGGTGTGCTGCGGCGCGGCGATCCAGTGCCCTTCGGTGGGGAAATACAGGAACCGGTGCGGACTGTCGCCGTCGTCGTCGGCAGGCAGCGCCGACTCGGTGAGCAGTTCGTACCAGAGCCGCAACGCCTCACCGACCGGGACGCGATAGTCCTTGTCGCCGTGTATCACCAGCATCGGGGGACCGATCCGGGCGACGTGCCGGTGCGGTGAATTGTGTTGCGTCATCTGCTCGGTCATCTCGCGCACCCACCAGTATGCCCCGTCGGTGGTGTGCCCGAACTGGTCCAGCGCCCACAGGCTGGCATGCGTGACGATCGCGTCGAACCGGTCGGTGTGTCCGGCGATCCAATTGGCCATGTAACCGCCGAAGGATCCGCCCATGGCGGCGGTCCGTCGGGCATCCACCCGCGGGTGTGCACAGGCCGCGTCGGTAGCCGCCATCAGATCCGTGTAGGGCGCCGCACCCCAGGCGCCCCAGCCTCGCTGGACGAAGTCCTGTCCGTACCCCGTCGACAGCGCCGGGTCGGGTAGCAGCACGGCATAGCCCGCGGCGGCCAGCAGCCACGGATTCCACCGCCAGTGCCAGGCGTTCCAGCTGCCCAACGGCCCACCGTGCACCCACAGCAGCAGGGGCGCCGGTTCGGTCGTCTCCGGCAGCACCAGCCAGGACCGCACCCGCACGCCATCGGGTGCCGTTGCGGTGATCTCTTCCACGTCGCCCGGCAGTTCCGGGAGGTCGACGCAGGGCAATATCGTGATCTGCCCGTCGGCGTGGATGCGCACCGGATGAGGCGGCGCGGTGTACGAATGGCGCAGCGCGTAGACGACTCCGCCGGGCGCGGTGTGCACCTCGGCATAGCTGTAGTCGTCGTCGGTCAGTCTGGTGACGGCACCACCGTCCGGGTCCACCGCGAAGATCGGGCATCTGCCGTTGTCGTCGGCGGTCACGACGAGGCCCGTTCCGTCGGTCGTCCAGCCGACCGAGGCGGGCCAGCGATCCCAGTCCTGACCCACCTGTACCCACGGCTCGCCGAACGTCATGACGCACAACGTGATTCGCGGCGCCTGATCGGGGGTGGACACCGTCTCGCGCAGGAACGCCAGCCGGCTGCCGTCCGGGGATATGGCGGGATGGCCCAGATCGGCGTCCGGGTCCTCGGCGATCACCTGCCGCGCACCGGTGACGGTGTCGACGCGGACCAGACAGACGCGGATCGAGGCGCCCGGCCCGGGCGCGTGCCAGGACGTCACCACGAAGCTGCCGTCGGCGCTGACGGCCACCCCGGCCTCACGCAGTGCCGCACCCGGTGACGGGGTGAGGTCACGGGAGTCGGCCGCATCGAGCAGGTGCGGGTGATCGGGTCCGAGGTCGTGATCCCAGTACCGCACCGGGTAACGGCTGTGCAGAATGGCCGAGACCTGGTTGTCCTTGCGCAGCTTGCGCAGTCGGGCGTCGTCGGCCACGGTGGCCGCCGACGGAAGCAGCGGCGCGGTGACGATGACCCGGTCGGCCGACATCGCGGTGTGCACGGCACCGATCCCGCCGGGCAGCGTCAGCAGTTCGACGGCCTCACCGCCGGACGCGGGCAGCCGCCACAGCGCCGCCGGCGGCTTGTCGTCACCGGCCGTCGGGCGGGCTGCGATGAACAGCAGGTCGCCGTCGGCGGTGAAGGCCGGCGCCGTTTCCCCCTTGGCTCCGCGAGTCAGCCGCCGCGCGGGGCGCTGCCCGGCCGGATCCAGCTCCCAGATCGCCGTGACGAATTCGGTGTGTTCGTCGTTGATCTCGGCGATGGTGGTGACCAGCCGGGAGCCGTCGGGCGCGACGGCCAGCCCGGCAACCCTGGGCAGTTCCAAGAAGCGGTCGAGGTCACCGAAGGCGTGGCGAGGCGTCATCCCGTCACGCTAACCCGTTCAGACGACGTCGGTGATCTGCCCGGCGCTGTCGGCGCGCACCTGCTTGTTGCTTCGGTCGCCTGCGACGTTGACGAGGATGCGCAGGCTGTCGTCGAACGGCAGGTTGCGGTCGACGACTACCGACTGCACCTTCCCGTCGGCGATTCCGCTGGCGGCCACGGCGCCGTCGACCGCGGCGATGATGGCCGTGGCCGGCACCTCGGTGATGGCAAAGAGGTTCTGCCGCAGGGCCTCTGCATCGTCGTCATAGTCCACCGGCCGCGCGGCGCCGACATGCCCGGCGGTGTAGGTCCACTGGTTCAGTTCGGTGGGCGCGTTCGGATCGACGGCCTCCACCGTGACCGTCGTCGGGACCAGGGTCACCTCGACCACCTGCATGGGGTCGGCCCCCACCTCCGCCGAGATGGCCGCGAACGCCTTGTTCAACCCGTCCACGGTGAGCACACTGCCGGTCGATTCGGTCAGCGCCCCGGTCCCCTCCTGGATCTGCTCGACCGCCGACGTGGCCGCATCGGTGATCTTGCGGACGTCGGCGACCGTCGAGCAGCCGCTCAGCGCGGAGATGATCAGGGCGGCTGCGGCCAGGCCGAATCGAAGGGGTAGGGCGGTCATCGTTGTCTCTCTCCTCTGGTCGGGGCCAACGCGGTGCTGCGATGGCTCCGACAGCGTGGGTAAGAGAAGCGGCTACCGATCCCAACCTGGCCGGGGCATCAGCGGGGCTGCCCGAAGGCGGCGAGCGCGGTGCACATCTTGCGGATGTCGAAGATGCCGAGGATGGCACCGGGCCGGATGGCCTGGCAGCCGGCGGCGGCCGGGTTCTGGCCGGCGGGGGCCGGGGTGGTCCAGACGGCGGGGGTGGCGCCCTTGGCGCCGCAACTCGGCCAGGCTCCGAGGCCCTGGGTGCGCAGCACGTTCTCGGCGACGCGGATCTGCTCGGCGCGACTGGCCTGGTGCGGTGCGCCGACGCCCCCGTTGGCGGTCCAGGTGGCTTGCTTGAACTGGAGTCCCCCGGAAGCGCCGTTGCCGGTGTTGATCGACCAGTTGCCGCCCGACTCGCATTGGGCGATGGCGTCCCAGTTCACGCCGCTGTCGGCGCTGGCGGTCGCCGCCAGGGTCAGCGGTGCGGCGGCGAAGGCACCGGTCGCGGCCACGACCCACAGCATGCGGGTGAAAGTCTTCTGCAGAGCGACGCCGATGTTCTTCATTGCGGTCCTTCCCCGACCGGTGACACGAGTTCCGCATGTGTTTGAAGTGCTTTCTGACACTGCGGTTACCCGTGTTTCGGGTGGGGGAAATCGTCTGTTACTGACGATGCCGAAGTTTTAGGGGTTTCTTATGTGACCTATGAATATTGGCGATATTCGTGAGAAAACAATGGCGCCGGAGTCGAAAACCCGGCGCCATTGTGACGTGTTTGATATAGGACGTGCGCGTCAGCCCCGACGGCCGCACACCGGCCAGGCGCCGATGCCCTGCGAGTGAAGCACGTTGTTGGCGACCCGGATCTGCTCCTCCCGGCTGGCCAGGTGGGGCGAGCCGCTGCCGCCGTTGGCCCGCCAGGTGCCCATGGTGAACTGCAGGCCCCCGTAGTAGCCGTTTCCGGTGTTGATGGCCCAGTTGCCGCCCGATTCACAGGCCGCGACGGCATCCCAGTTCACACCGTTGTCCGCATTGGCGGTACCCGCCCCCAGGGCCACGGGCGCGACTGCGAGCGCCCCGGCGATGGCGGCCATACCGAACGTCGTGCGGATGTTCTTCAACTTCGATCCTCTCGCCAAGCGCGCGCCAAAAGAAACGCCCGCGCAAGCGGGCGTGGAATGCCTGGATCACCCAGACGGGAATTTGGGCCGTGCCTGCCCGGTCGGGCACGACAGCGGGAGGCACGAGATCGCCTCGCCGGGGAAATCGGCCCCGGCCGCTTCCGCGGCCTTGCCGCAGAAGCCCCGCACACACGCAGGTTTTGATGTGAAATTATTTGCTCCGGTCGGGGAGTTGAGGAAAACGTACAAAACCATCCAGACGAAGTCACATCACATCTAGAACGTGTCGCGAGAAGATCACGAGAAGATCACGATGCTCCCTATGTATCAACTGTGCAGGTCAGCCGGAAGATCGACGCCGAACCCCGAAACCGGCGCGCTCAATCATTTCGTGATTCATCTCACGACATTTTTGTGAGCTGGACCACGCCCGCTCGACCCTCTGTCCCGCTTCCGCCACCTGGGCCGACTCGGATAACGCTGAGCTGCGGTTTTACCTTCGTACGGTTCGCTGGTCGAAGCGACCCGTCCTTCGATGCCACGGATCAGCGAACTGTCTTGTACCGCAACGTTTCCGAATGGCATCAGCCCAAACACGGAGGGCCGAAAGCGAGATAGGACCTGCGACTAAATATGCTGCGCCACAGGAACTTCAGTCTATTTCGTTGGCAAAACCCAACCACCGGAGGGTCGACTCACCACCCGACCCGACGAGTGCGAAAACCATGTCCGCACCAGTAAGAAGTTAGGACAACTTACCGCCTTGTGTCACTGAGCCTTTCGGCGAATCACCCGAACCACACCGCAGCATCGAACAGTTAGAACCGTTGCGATGCAACAGTTTTCGCCTCGGGAAGCGCCACCTTCCCATCGACCACCCTGTCCAGTTTCCGATGCGGAATGAATTATTTCATCGGTTATCGGTCGGAAATAAAAGCCAATAACGACATACCCGCCCGAATTCAAGCCAGAACCCGTCAGAATTCACAATTTGCTGTGGCGGCTGACGGCAATTCACCGCAGTCAGGAGAGGTCCGCCGCGGTGTTGACGTTGGCCAGCGCACGTTGCTCGTCCAGCACGACGCGGTGCGTGTCGACCCCAACGGTGTCGTCGACCAGGGCGCGCATGCTGCGCTCACCGGCCGCCACCAGCTGCGCCGCCGTGCCGGCCAGCCGGGTCCGGTAAACACCGGCCAGGTAGTGATCGCGGCCGTCCCACGGCAAGACCACATCGGCCACTGCAGGCTCGGCGACCAGGATGTCGATCAACTCGGCCGACAGGTAGGGCATGTCGACGGCACACACGAACGCCCGCTGCGCCCCGGCTTCCGCGGCGGCTCGCAGGCCTCGCGCGGTAGCCAACAATGGGCCGACACCGCGCGCCTCGTCACGCAGAATCTCGGCAGGCAGCTCGGGAAGGGCCTGACCGGGTGCGGCGATCACGAACACGGGCGCACACCGCTGAGACACCACCGCGACGACGCGTTCCACGAAGGTCTGCCCGTCGAGCACCAGCGTCGCCTTGTCCCTACCCATGCGGCGGGATGCCCCGCCTGCCAACACAACTGCTGCCAGTGGCGGAGATGACGTCACCTACATGACGTTAGCGTGACTAGTCGACGGACCAGGTGTCTTTACCGCGAAGCAGTGCCTGCAGCGCAGCGGTGTCGCCCACCTTGGCGGCGCGCGCGTCGGCAACCTGCTGCCGGGCCGCGTCGTCGTAGGTCGGCTTGCTGACCTGACGGAAGATGCCGGTGACCATGTGCTCGAGATTCTGCTCGGACAACCGCGACAGCGCGAACGCGTAGGCCGGGTCGTCGAGCGTGGCGTTGTGCACCACGATCTGGTCGGCATCCACATCGGCGGTCTTGGCGACCTCCAGGCCGTATCCCGACTTCACCACGCAGTACTGGGCATCGGCACCGAACGTGATCGGCTCACCGTGGTGCAGGTTGATCAGCCGGTCCTCGGAGCCCTCCTTGCGCAGCACGTCGAAGGATCCGTCGTTGAAGATCGGGCAGTCCTGCATGATCTCGACCAACGCGGCACCGCGGTGGCTGGCCGCGGCGCGCAGCACCTCGGTCAGGCCGGCACGATCGGAGTCCAGCGCCCGCCCGACGAAGGTGGCCTCGGCGCCCAGCGCCAGCGACACCGGGTTGAACGGGTAGTCCAGCGAGCCCATCGGGGTGGACTTGGTGATCTTGCCGACCTCGGAGGTCGGCGAGTACTGCCCCTTGGTCAGGCCGTAGATCCGGTTGTTGAACAGCAGGATCGTGATGTTGATATTGCGGCGCAGCGCGTGGATCAGGTGGTTGCCGCCGATCGACAGTGAGTCACCGTCGCCGGTCACCACCCACACCGACAGGTCCGGACGGGCCAGCGCGAGCCCGGTGGCAATCGTCGGGGCGCGACCGTGAATCGAGTGGAAACCGTAGGTCTCCAGGTAATACGGGAACCGGCTGGAGCAGCCGATGCCGCTGATGAACGCGATGTTCTCGCGCCGCAGACCGAGCTCGGGCAGGAAGTTGCGGATGGTGTTGAGGATGACGTAATCACCGCACCCAGGGCACCAGCGCACCTCCTGGTCGCTGGTGAAGTCCTTGCCCTTCTGCGGCTGATCCGTGGTCGGAACCAGGGCCGTCTTGGTGAGGGCTTCGGTCAGGCCCAGGTCGGCGCCAATCAGGTCGGTCATGCTCCTGCTCCCACAGATTCCACGGTGGCCGCGGCCAACCGCGCGAACTTCGCCTTGTCAGTTTCCTTCTGCCGCAACGTGCCGTCCAGCGCCGCGCCGATGATGCCCTCGACTTCGTCGGCCAGGAACGCCATGCCCTCGACCTTGGTCACCGATTGCACGTCGACCAGGAACCGGCCGCGCAGCAGCAAGGCCAGCTGGCCCAGATTCATCTCGGGAACGACGACCTTGGGATACCGCCGCAGCACCTCTTCGAGGTTGGCCGGGAACGGATTCAGGTAGCGCAGTTGAGCGTGCGCCACCTTGACGCCGTTGCGTCGCGCCCGCCGGCAGGCCTCACCGATCGGCCCGTAGCTGCTACCCCAGCCCAGCATCAGCAATTCGGCGTCGCCGGTCGGATCGTCGACCTCGAGGTCGGGAACCGTGATGCCGTCGATCTTGGCCTGCCGCAACCGGACCATGAGGTCGTGGTTCTTGGGCTCGTAGGAGATGGCCCCGGAGCCATTGGCCGACTCCAGGCCGCCGATGCGGTGCTCAAGACCGGGAGTGCCGGGGATGGCGAACTGCCGGGCCAGTGTCTCCGGGTCACGGGCGTAGGGCTGGAACGGCTGCCCGGCCTCGGCGAAGGTGTGTTTGATCGGCGGGTAGCTCGCGATATCGGGGATGCGCCACGGCTCCGAGCCGTTGGCGATCGCGCCGTCGGACAGGATGATGACCGGCGTGTGGTAGTGCACCGCGATCCTGGCGGCCTCCACGGCGATATCGAAGCAGTCCGACGGGGTGGCCGGTGCCAGCACCGCCAGGGGTGATTCGCCGTTGCGCCCGAAGAGGGCCTGCAGCAGGTCGGCCTGCTCGGTCTTGGTCGGCAGGCCGGTGGACGGCCCACCGCGCTGCACGTCGATCACGATCAGCGGCAGCTCGGTCATCACCGCCAGGCCCATGGCCTCGGATTTGAGCGACACACCAGGGCCCGACGTGCTGGTGACGCCGAGCGCGCCGCCGTAGGAGGCGCCGATGGCCGCGCCGATACCGGCGATCTCGTCCTCGGCCTGGAAGGTCAGCACATTGAAGTTCTTGTGCTTGGACAGCTCGTGCAGGATGTCCGACGCCGGGGTGATCGGGTAGGTGCCGAGCACCACCTGGAGGTCGCTGAGATGACCGGCGGCCACGATGCCGTAGGCCAGCGCGGTGTTGCCGGAGATCTGGCGGTACTCGCCGGTCTTGAGTTTGGCCGGGGACACCTCGTAGGTGGTCCCGAACGCCTCCGTGGTCTCGCCGTAGTTCCAGCCCGCCTTGAGCGCCAGCACATTGGCCTCGGCGACATCGGGCTTGCGGGCGAACTTCTCCCGGATGAAGGTTTCGCTGTGGGCCAGCTCGCGGCCGTACATCCAGGAGAGCAGGCCGAGGGCGAACATGTTCTTGGCGCGTTGGCCGTCCTTCTTGGAGGCGCCGATGGCCTCGACCGCCCCCAAGGTGAGGGTCGTCATCGCCACGGGGGTGACCACGTAGTCGGACAGCTCGTCGGTCTCCAGCGGGTTTGCGTCGTAGCCGACCTTGGCCAGGTTGCGCTTGGTGAACTCGTCGGAGTTGGCAATGATCAGGCCGCCCCGTGGGAGGTCACCGACATTGGCCTTCAACGCGGCGGGATTCATCGCCACCAGCACGTCGGGACGGTCGCCGGCGGTCAGGATGTCGTAGTCGGCGATCTGGATCTGGAACGACGAGACACCAGGCAGGGTGCCCTGGGGGGCGCGGATCTCCGCAGGGTAATTCGGCTGGGTGGCAAGGTCATTGCCGAAGAGCGCCGCTTCCGAGGTGAACCTGTCACCGGTGAGTTGCATGCCGTCGCCGGAGTCGCCCGCAAAGCGGATGACGACCTTTTCCAGCTTCTGCCGCGGGGCGGCCCCATTGCCGTTCTGGCCCACGACTCCCTGCCTTTCACGCCCCATCAACTCAGGCTGCTTCGAGGAGAGGCCTTGCGTCGAAGATTTTTGGTGTCACTACCGGTAACCATTATTGCACTTCTCTTAAGGTGTCTTTGCCAGCACGAACGGACGACACGCGGGTAACTACGCGAAAAACATCCAGCTCACAGAGGTGGGGAACGGCACGAATCGCGATATTTGTGGCGTTCATCACGTCAATGAGAATGTCATTTCTAAGAAGCTAGCTACCCGCCAGTAGCCCAGCGCTTCCGCGCCGGAATCAAAGTTGACACCCGTCAACTCTAGCAGGCGTGCATGGGCGTCACACCCGGTCCGCCGACCCCACCTCGACGCGCTTCTGCAACTCCCTGGCCACCAGTTCGCTGGCGAGTTCGGCGGCTCGGTGCGGGTCCGCGCCATCGGCCCGATTGGCCACGTAACAGGCGGTGAACATGTCGCCGGCACCGGTGGTCTGTACGCCCAGCACCCGCCACGCCGCGGGCACCCGGACCACCGCGCCGTCCTTGTAGATGTCGCACCCCTCCGAGCCATAGGTGACGACGATTTCCGGCACACCCAGCCACTCGGCGGTCGAGGCATCGAAATCACCGTCGGCGACGATGACCGCCTCGTCCTCGGCGAGTTTGAGGATGTCGAGGTGCCGGAGCAGATCGGGTGAGAAGTTGCGATCCAGCGTCAGCGGGCCGAGCCGGTCGGCTCGGACCAGGCCCTGGCCGTCGTAGGCGATGCGGTGCCCACGCGCGGCCAGATGGGCCAGCGTGCCGGCCGGGAAGTCGGTGCGCAGCAGCGGGGCGAGGTGAATCCACGTGGTGCGTGGGTCGTCGGTGTCGATATCGGCGGGCGTCCACACCGGGCCGATCGCATCGACCGACATCCGGCGGTGGTCGGTGTCGTCATAGTCGAGGCGGAAACCGCTGGTGCGGTCCGATGGCAGGAACCGCACGATATCGCCGAAGCGGTCCAGCACCTCGTCGAACAACTCGTGGTCCTCCGGGGCGCCCATCGCCACGATGTGACCGAGGACCTCGACGGCTTCCAGCGCCACCCCGGCGAACGAGGCGCAGCCACCGGGGCTGGGCGGGGCCCCGTCGATGATGTCGATTGCCAGGTTGCCCAGCACGGTCACGCCGGGGACCAACTCTGGCGTCATCGAACGGTTCTCCTTATGTCTTTACTTTCTCGCGGAATCGTAGTCGCGATGGGCGCGGAATCAGATTCCGCGGCCAAGCCGGTACCCACGCAGGCATCTGAGCAGGCCACTTATGCAGGCACGTTGTAGGGCGTGACGACCTGGATGGGCGTCGGGCGGACGGGTTCGGCCGGCAGGGCGCCGTGCTGGGCCAAGATCACCCGCATCGCCAGGCGCGCATCCGCGCGCAGGTCGTTGTGCAAGACCACCGAGATGCGCCCGTCCCGCAGCAGCCGCCGATTGTCGGCGTCCAGATCGTGGCCGATGAACACCTTGCATCGACGCCCGAGGGTGTCGAAGGCTGCGACCGTCGCGGTATTGCCGCCACCGGGCGAGTACACCGCCTCGATCCCGGGGTGACGCTCCAGCGCATCGAGCACCAATCGCTCGTTGGCGGCGTCGATGCCGTCGCCGTCGCTGACCTCGACGATCTCCCTGCCGGTGCCCCGCAGTCCGGACCGGAACCCCACCTCGCGCTCCCCTTCGCCGCGAAAGACGGTCCGGCTCAGCGTGATCAGCACGCCCGGGATTTGATCTGCTCCTTGCGTGCGCGGGGTTTGATCTGCTCCCCGCGTGCGCGGGGTTTGATCTGCTCCTTGCGTGCGCGGTGACCCGAGCCATTGATTCATGAGATAGGCCGCGGTGACACCAGCGCCGTGATTGTCGATCCCGACGTATGCGCAGCGGGCGCTGGTGGGGATATCGGTCGTATACGTCACCACCGGGACCCCCGCGGCTACCAGGCGGTCGACCGCTTCGGCCACCGCGGGTTCGTCCTGCGCTTTGAGCACGACCCCGTGGCTGCCCTTGATCCGGCCGAGTTCCTCGACCATCTGGGCGGAGGAACCGGACTCCCACAGATGGAAGCGGGCGCGCAGCATCGCCGGAGCGAAGGCAGGCAGTTCGGCCTCGATGGCCGCCCGGAACGCGTCGGAGAACCGCTGAGGCGTCTGCATCACCACGTCGACCAGGAAGCGACGGCCATTGAGCCGCAACTGAGCCCGCTGCTTGTCCAGATCGGCGATGGCCTGCAACACCTCGGCCCGGGTGTTCTGCCGCACCCCGGGCCGGTCGTTGAGCACTCGGTCCACCGTCGCTTCGCTCAGCCCGCACTGCTGCGCGATCTCACGAACCTTGTACCGGTGCATCACGGCCTTCGATGATGGTTTTTTGATGGCTTTTCGCCGTTGATTATGACACAGCGCACAGCAAGACTGGCGGCTATGGCCGCACCACTCACCAGATCCACATGGGTCACCGAATCCGACTGCTCGCTGACGGATTTCCAGGCCGAGGTGCTGCGCGACACTGACCCGGCCGACTACCCGCACGCCATCGATGTGCGGCACAACGTGCCGGTGTATTCAGCCGACGCCATCGCCGGCTCCGATCGCCGCGGGCTGCAGACCGAGCTGATCCGCGCGCTGAGCGACGGGCCCGGTGTCGTGGTGTTCGAGGGCGCCTTCGGCCACGACGTGGTGGACCGCGCGAGCGCGGCGTTCGAGCAACTGATCGCCGCCCAGCGTGCGGCGGGTGGTGCTGCCGGTGACCACTTCGGCAAGGCCGGCGCCAATGACCGCATCTGGAACGCCGCACAAAAGCTCGCACTGCTCGCCCCCGACGTGTTCGCGCAGTACTACGCCGCCGACACCCTCGCACTGGTGGCACAGGCCTGGCTGGGGCCGCGCTACCAGGTCACCTCGCAGGTCAATGTCGTCAACCCCGGTGGCAGCGCACAGGTTCCGCATCGCGACTACCACCTCGGCTTCGTCGATGCCCAACACCTGGCCGACTATCCGGCGCACCTGCATCGGCTGTCGCCCGCCCTGACGCTGCAGGGTGCGGTCGCCCACTGCGATATGCCGGTGGCCAGCGGGCCGACCATGCTGCTACCCCATTCCCAGCGCTTCGAAGCCGGCTATATCGCCTTCCACCGGCCCGAGTTCATCGAATTCTTCGCCGCGCACCACGTCCAGCTGCCCCTGCGCAAAGGTGACGCGGTGTTCTTCAACCCCGCCCTGTATCACGGTGCGGGTCAGAATGTTTCGGCAGATGTCAACCGGATGGCCAACCTGCTGCAGATCTCCTCACCGTTCGGCCGCGCCATGGAATCGCTGGACCGCACCGCCATGGTGCGCGCGGTGTACCCGGCGCTTCTCGCCATGAAGCGGGCGGGGCGTCCGGCGAGGGACCTGAGCAACGTGGTCAACGCCACCGCCGAGGGTTACGCCTTTCCCACCAACCTGGACAGCGACCAGCCCATCGGCAGCCTGGCGCCACTCAGTCAGGTCGACATCGTGCTGGCCGCACTGGCCGACGACCTGAGCTCACACGAGCTCGACACCATTCTCACCCAACAGCAAGAACGGAGAATTCCATGACCACCCTCGGTGTTATCGGGCTGGGGCGCATCGGCGCATTCCACACCGAAACCCTTTCGGCGCTCGACGGTTTGGATGGTCTGGTGATCACCGACGAGCGGGCCGACGTGGCGGCCACCGTCGCCGCCAAGCACGGTGCCAAGGCTGTCGACACGGTTGAGGAGCTGCTGGCCTCCGGTGTGGACGGTGTGGTGGTGGCCGCCGCGACCCCGGCGCACGCCGAGTTGACCCTGGCCGCAGTGGAGCGGGGCATCCCGACCTTCTGCGAGAAGCCGATCGCCGCCACTGCCGCCGAGAGCGCTCGGGTGGCCGAAGCCATCGCCCGCTCCGGGGTGCCGGTACAGGTGGGTTATCAGCGCCGGTTCGACGCGGCCTTTGCCGCAGCCAAACGGGCCGTCGACAACGGATCGCTCGGCCGTATCCACACGGTGCGCAGCACCACCATGGATCCCGCTCCCCCGCCGATGGACTACATCAAGGGCTCCGGCGGCATCTTCCGGGACTGCGCCGTACACGATTTCGACGTCATCCGCTGGATCACCGGCCAGAACCCGGTCGAGGTCTACGCCACGGGATCGGTCCAGGGCGATCCGCTGTTCACCGAGTACGGCGACGTGGACACCGCCGCGGTGGTGGTGCGCTTCGACGGCGGCGCCCTCGGCGTGGTCTCCAACGCCCGCTACAACGCCCGCGGGTATGACTGCCGCCTGGAGGTGCACGGCTTCGACGACAGCGTGGCCGCCGGCTGGGATCAGGGTGCCCCACTGCGGAACATGGACCCCGACAACGCGGGTCCAGCCGGCTTCCCGACCGGACCTGCACACCACTTCTTCATGGACCGGTTCACCGAGGCTTTCCGCACCGAACTGGCCGGTTTCCTTGCTGTGGTGAAGGGTGCGCCGGTCGCGGGCGCCACGGTCGAAGACGCCGTGGAGGTGGCGTGGCTGGCCGAGGCGGCCACCGAGTCGCTGCGCCGGGGCACCCCGGTAACACTTGAGTCGGTTAAGAAGAAGGTATACAACGCATGAGCACCGCAATGAAAATCGCTGGGGCGCCGATCTCTTGGGGCGTGTGTGAGGTACCCGGATGGGGGTATCAACTCGACGCCGAGCGCGTGCTGACCGAGATGCGCGACACCGGGTTGACCGCCACCGAACTCGGACCGGAGGGTTTCCTGCCGACCGACACCGCCGAACTCCAGTCAGTGCTGACTCGGCACGGGCTGGCCTGTGTCGGCGGATTCGTCCCGGTCGTCCTGCACGATGCCGATCACGATCCTGCCGAAGACCTTGCCGGCCCGCTGGATTCACTGGTCGCCGCCGGTGCCGGGGTGGTGGTGTTGGCCGCGGCCACCGGATCCGACGGCTACGACTCACGGCCGGTACTGGACGACGCACAGTGGTCGTTGCTGTTGTCCAATCTCGACCGGCTGGCCGGAATCGTCTCGGCGCGTGGGTTGCTCGCGGTGTTGCACCCGCACGTGGGCACGATGGTCGAGACGCGCGCGGACGTCGACCGCGTGCTGGCGGGCTCGACGATCCCCCTGTGCCTGGACACCGGGCATCTGCTGATCGGCGGCACCGACCCGCTGGAACTGGCCAAGGCCGTGCCAGGCCGGATCGCACACACGCATCTCAAGGATGTCGACGCGGCACTGGCCACCAAGGTGCAGTCCGGCGAGCTCAGCTACACCGAAGCCGTCAAGGCGGGCATGTACACACCCTTGGGCACCGGGGACGTCGATATTGCGGGCATCGTTTCGGTGTTGCGGGACAACGGTTTCGATGGCTGGTTCGTGATGGAGCAGGACACCATCCTGGACGGCGCGCCCGCCGGTGACGGACCGGTCGCCGACGTGCGGGCCAGTGTCGCGTTCCTGAACAGCGTCACCGCGTGAGGATCGGCGTTCTGGGTGCATCCCGGATCGCCGAGCTGGCGATCGTCGGGCCCGCGGCCGAACTCGGTCACCAGCTGGTGGCCGTGGCGGCCCGGGACCGCGGTCGCGCCGAGGCCTTCGCCGGCAAATACGGCGTGGAACGGGTTCTCGACTCGTACCAGGACGTGATCGACGACGCACACGTCGACATGATCTACAACCCGCTGGCCAACGGGCTGCACGCGCGATGGAACCTGGCCGCCATCGCGGCAGGCAAGCCGGTACTCAGCGAAAAGCCGTTCGCACGTAATGAGGCCGAGGCACGGCGCGTCGCCGACGCGGCACAAGCCACTGGCGTTCCCGTGCTGGAGGGTTTCCACTACGCCTTTCATCCGGTGACACAGACCGCGTTCGGTCTGGCCGCCGACGGCACATTCGGTGAGATCCACTCGGTGGAGGTTCGGATGGCGATGCCGGCACCCGGCCCGAACGACCCGCGGTGGTCCCTGGAGCTCGCCGGTGGCGCGGTCATGGATTTGGGCTGCTACGCCGTGCACATCATGCGGACGCTCGGCCGCCTCGACGTACCCGGCGTGGCGGGCGCACCGTCGGTGGTGCGGGCGCACGCCGAGCAACGCTCCCCCGGCGTGGACGCCCGTTGCGATGCCGAGTTCGCGTTCCCGGGTGGGGCCCGTGGTTTTTCGACCAATTCGATGGTGGCGGAGGATTATTCGTTCACGCTGCGCATCACGGGTACCGAGGGTGACGCATTCGTGCACGACTTCATCCATCCCGCCGACGACGACCGGCTCACGGTGACGACGGCCGCCGGCGCCACCGTGCAGCATCTGGGCACCCGCCCCAGCTACAGCTACCAGCTGGAGGCGTTCGTCGCGCATGTCGAGCACGGCAGGCCCTTGCCGTTCGGCACCGGTGACGCGGTGGCCAATATGGCGCTGGTCGACGCGGTGTACCGGGCGGCGGGGTTGGCGCTGCGTTAGGCGTCGCGGTCGGCACCGATGCGTGGTGTGCACATCAGACCGCCATATGCTTTATGGGTATAGTTCACTAAACCCAGGAGAGTCCGTGGAGGAACCGATGTCCGCCGAGCCCACCCCCGCCCACAGTCCCGATGGCTGGGGCAAGAAACGAACCAAGACCGTCAGCTGGCACGATCCCGCACCGACCACCGCGACCGGCCTGGCGATGGCCGGGGTCGACTACCTGAACGCAGTGGTCGACGGCACCTTGCCGCCGCCACCGATCTCGGGATTGATGGAGTTCACCATGCGCTCCGTGGAACCGGGACGCGTGGTGTTCACCTGCGTACCGGACGAGTCCGCCTACAACCCGATCGGCTCGGTGCACGGCGGACTGGTGTGCACCCTGCTCGATTCGGTGACCGGATGCGCCGCGCACAGCGCGCTGCCCCAGGGCAAGGGCTACACCTCGATCGAGATCAAGGTGAACTACCTCAAGGCGGTTCGCACCGGTATCGGCGAGTTGACGGCGACCGGCACCCTGGTCAAGGCGGGCGCTCGCGTCAGCTTCGCCGAGGGTGTTGTCACCGATGCCGCCGGCGCGGTCGTCGCGACGGCATCCAGCTCCCTGCTGATCTTCGACCTCTGAACCGGCCACTCAGTACCGCACCGCACTGGCCAGCAGCGGCGGATAGACCCCGGACGGCTGCCCATCGACGGTGGTGCCGGCGAATTGCAGGGTGGCCCGCATCGTCCCGTTCAGATCTGCCGGATAGTTCAACGCTGGTGCGGACACCCGATCCAGACGGTCGCATTGTTCCGGTGTGAGCACAACGTCCACACCAGCCAGGTTGGCCTCCAAATGCGCCAGCCGACGAGCCCCGATGATCGGCACGACGGTGCCCTGTCGAGCGCGCAGCCAGGCCAATGACACTGCTGCAGAATTGCTTTCGAGCTCTGCCGCGATGGCGTCGACCGTCTCGATGACGGTGAACTCGTCGTCACTCGGGCCGCCGACGTAGGCCGTGCGGGCCGAGTCGGATACCTCACCTCCCCGCCGGTACTTACCCGAGAGGAAGCCGTTCTTCAGCGGGCTCCACGGCACCAGCGCCATACCCTGATCCGCCGCCAGCGGTGCCAGTTCCCCCTCCACGGTGCGGGCCAGCAGGGAGTACTCCACCTGCAGCGCGATCAACGGGGTCCACCCCCGCAGCACCGCCATGGTCTGAGCCTGTGCGGTGACCCAGGCCGGCGTGTTCGAGAAACCGATGTAACGGATCGTCCCGGCACGCACCAGGTCGTCGAGGGTGCGCATGGTCTCCTCGATGGGCGTGTGCCGATCCCAGTTGTGCAACCAATAGACGTCGAGGTAGTCCGTCTGGAGCCGGCGCAGGGTTTCGTGCAACTGCGCGATGATCGCCGAGCGACCCGCGCCGCCGCCGTTGGGGTCCCCCGGGTACAGATTGGCGAAGAACTTGGAGGCCAGCACCACCCGTTGCCGGCGACCGGGGCTGCGGGCGAAGAAGTCTCCGAGGATCTTCTCGGAATGCCCGTTGGTGTAGAAATTCGCCGTATCGATGAAGTTGCCGCCGCGGTCCAGATACGCCGAAAGGATCTGCTCGGACTCCTCGACGCTGGTTCCGGCAGCGCCGGGATCCTCTCCGAAGGTCATCGCTCCCAGCGCGAACGGGCTCACGCGCAGACCGGACCGGCCAAGGGTGACGTAGTGGTCGAGGGACATCGAAATGCTCCTTTGATAAGGGAATTGGACTTCTCCATTCCATCGCGAGGAGTGGATATCGGGTAGACCGATCGGCTTTGGTCATTGCACAATCCTGCCTATATAGCGCGGATCATGTCATCGATGTGGTTCGCTGTCGGCATGCGCTCGGCAACGGATTCCCTGTCCGAACTCAGACGGCTGATCGACATCCACGCGCGGCCCGACCTGCACACGCGGATCGACGGCCTGCTGCTGTCGAAGGTCGGCGGAGCCGACGGCCCCGATTACTCGCTGACCGATCCGCTGCTCGTGGTGATGGCCCAGGGCGGCAAACGACTGCTGCTCGGGGACGAGATGTTCGAATACCGCGCCGGACAATGCCTGGTGGTGGCGGCGAGCTTGCCGGTCACCGGCCACTATCTGGATACCCGCTGCGACCATCCCGCATTGGCGATGGGACTGGTGTTGCGCCCAGAGGTGTTGTCGGCATTGTTGTTACACGCACCGTTGTCACACGCGCCGCCGCCGCGGCCGCGCACGCGGGGCTCGGCGGACGTCCCGGCACTCGGCACCGGCGACGCCGATCCCGGCCTGTTGGATGCGGTCACCCGACTTGTCGGGTTGCTGGATACCCCCGCCGACGCCGCCGTGCTGGCGCCGCTCCTCGAACAGGAGATCCTCTGGCGGCTGCTCACGGGTCCTCAAGGCCCGATCGCCCGGCAGATCGGTGTCGCCGACAGCACGCTCACCCACGTCAGCAAGGCGATCGTCTGGATGCGGGACAACTACGCCGAGCCGGTGCGTATCGACGATCTTGCTCGGCTGTCGGGCATGAGCGCGTCGGCGTTCCACCGCCACTTCCGCGCCGTCACGGCCATGAGCCCGTTGCAGTTCCAGAAACGGATCCGGCTACAGCAGGCCCGATCGCTGCTCGTCACCCGGCCCGGCGATATAGCCGGTGTGGGCCACCGGGTGGGTTACGACAGCCCCTCGCAGTTCAACCGCGAGTACCGCCGACTGTTCGGCGTGCCGCCGGGCCAGGACGCAGTCCGGCTCCGCGACGAGATGCCGGAACGCCGAAACTACGCTTTCTGACCGCAAACCCGGTGATTCCGGCCAGAAAGCGTAGCCTCGGCGAGCCGCTGGGTGTCAGCGGCGGCCCAGTTCGTGGCTGAGCGCTTCCAGCTCGTTACCGCCGGCCATCTCCTGGGTGAGATGCTCCAGTGTGATCTCGTCGTAGGTGCAGTCCAGCTTCTGCCTACCACGGTTGAGCAACACGAAATGATCGCCCACCATGTGCGCGTAGTGCGGGTTGTGGGTGATGAAGATGACCCCGAAACCCTGCTCCTTGGCCGCGGTGATGTAGCGCAGCACCATGCCCGATTGCTTGACACCCAACGCCGCGGTCGGCTCGTCGAGGATCAGCACCCGAGCTCCGAAGAAGATGGCGCGCGCGATGGCCACACACTGCCGTTGGCCACCCGACAGTGAACCGATCGGGGCGTCCACATCGGGCAGGTCGATGCCCATCTTGTGCAACTCGGAGATGGTCGTCGCCCGCATCGCGGAGATGTCCAGCGACTTGAGGATGCCCTTCTTGCGCAATTCGTTGCCCAGAAAGAAGTTGCGCCACACCGGCATCAGGGCAACCACCGCCAGATCCTGATACACGGTCGCGATGCCGGCGTTCAACGAATCCTTGGGCGATTCGAACGTGGTGGGCTTGCCGTTGATGAGCAGTTCACCTTCGCTCGGCTTGTGCAGCCCCGCGATGATCTTGATCAGCGTGGACTTGCCCGCACCGTTGTCCCCGAGGACACCGGTCACCTGACCGGCACCCACCCGCAGGTTGATGTCCTTGAGCGCGATGATGTTTCCGTAGCTCTTGCCGACGTGTTTGAGTTCGACCAGCGGCACCCCGCCGTCGGCCGGGGTCTCGGCGATGGGTGTCTCGGCAGCTGTAGTCACGAGGATCTCCTAACGCTTCGCTGCGTAGTTGCGGACGACGTTGTTGGCGATCACCGCGAACAACAGCATGGCGCCCAGGAAGAACTTGAACCAGTCCGGGTTCCAGCCCGCATACACGATGCCCTGGTTCGTCATGCCGAAGATGAACGCGCCGATCAGCGTGCCGATGGCGGTGCCGTACCCACCGGTGAGCAGGCAGCCACCGACCACCGCGGCGATGATGTAGAAGAACTCGTTGCCGATGCCCTGCCCGGATTGCACTGTGTTGAAGGCGAACAGCAGGTGCATGCCGACAAACCAGGCGCAGAAGCTGACGACCATGAACAGGCCGATCTTGACCTTGGTCACCGGCACACCGACCGCGCGTGCGCTGTCCTGGTTACCGCCGACGGCGAAGATCCAGTTGCCCACCCGAGTGCGGAACAGCACATAGGTGGCGATGGCGGTGAACAGGATCCACCAGAGCACGGTGACCCGCACCGACACCCCGAGAATGGTGAACGACGACGCGAAAACCGTCTTGCCGGAGTCGAAGCCCTGCATGTCGGACACGCTGGGGGTGGCGACCTGGCCGGACAGCAGCTTGGTGACCGCCAGGTTGATACCGGTCAGCATGAAGAACGAGCTGAGGGTGATGAGGAAGGACGGAATCTTGGTCCGCATCACCATGTAGCCGTTGAAGAAGCCGACGGCGAGCGCGATGACCAGTGAGAGTGCCGCTCCCACCCACAGATTCAGGTGCAGGTTGTAGGACAGCATGGACGCGGCCAGCGAGGTGGTGGTGACCGCGACGCCCGAGGACAAGTCGAACTCGCCGCCGATCATCAGCACGCCGACACCGACGGCCATGATGCCGATGGTCGAGCTGGCGTAGAGCACGGTGGCCAGCGCTTCCGGGGTGCGGAACGGCGGGGCCACGATGAGGAAGAGGACGAAGATGCCGACCGCGCCGACGAACGCCCCCATCTCGGGGCGGATCAGCAAGCGCTGCAAGCGGTTCTGCTCCTTGACCCGTTCGTCGCGGACCACGGTGTGGGTCTCCAGATTGAGGTCTGCCTGGGTGGTCATCGTTATCGCGTCCCCGCTTCGGCGTACTTGGCGACCGCGTCGATGTTGGTCTTGTCGATGAACGACGGACCGGTCAGCGTCGGCTGGCCACCGCCGAGCACATTGCCGTTGTTGAGGTAAAGCCACAGCGAGTCGACGGCCAGGTAGCCCTGCAGGAACGGCTGCTGGTCGACGGCCCACTGGACGTCGCCGCCCTTGATGGCATTCACCAGCGCGGCATTGGTGTCGAAGGTGCCGACCTTGGCCTTGCTGCCCGCGTTCTTCACCGACTGGACGGCCGTCATCGCGAACGGAGCGCCGAGGGTGACGATGTAGTCGATGCCGGGATCCTGCTGCAGCTTCGCCGTGATGGTCGATTCGACCGACGGCATGTCCTTGCCGTTGACGTTGAGAACCTCGGTGGCCGGGAAGGTGTTCTTCACCCCGGCGCAGCGGGATTCGAGTCCGACGTGGCCCTGCTCCTGGATGACGCAGATCGCCTTCTTGGCGCCCTCGGCGGCAAGCCGCTTCCCCGCGCCCTGGCCGGCGATGTACTCGTCCTGTCCGAAGAATTCCTTGACGCCCATCGACTCCCACGCGTCGGCGCCGGCGTTGAAGGCCACCACCGGGATGCCCTTGGCCGTCGCGGCCTCGATGGCAGCCTTCATGGCGTCCGGCTTGGCGAGGGTTACCGCGATGCCCTGCACGCCGCTGTCGACAGCGGTCTGCACCAAATTGGCCTGGTTCGGGGCTTCCGGATCATTGGAGTAGCGCAGTTCGATGTTGTCCTTCTTGGCCGCCGTCTCGGCGCCCTTGCGGATCAGGTCCCAGAACGAGTCGCCGGGCACCTCGTGCGTGATCATCGCGATGGTCGCCCGGGGAGTGTCGGCCGATCCGGCCCCCATCCCGCCGCCGCCGTTGCTGTCGGGCTTGCCGCCGGTGCTGGAACACGCGCCGGCACCCAACACGAGCACGCTCGCCCCGGCCACCGCCATCAGCCGACTGAACCTCATCGTTTCTCCTTGCTATCGACCTCACCGCGGGCACTCGCCCCACCTGGACTCCAGTGGCAAGCGACACGGCCTCGGTCATGATGTAATACCGCTCACATCCGAAAGTCAAGACTTTGTTCTGACATTAGGACTGCATATCAAATGCCAGAACCGCGGCTGCAAGCATCGTGAGCGACACCCATCCCAACCGCGAGGCATGCCAAATCCCTTGTCGCCGAAGCGTTACCGATCCACCAGGGTGGTGTCGAAGTAGTACCGCGACGCCCGGTAGGCGTGGCTGCCGTACTCGACGATGCGACCCGAATCGTCGAATGCGGTGCGCTCCATGACCAACAACGGCGCTTTGGCCTTCTCGGCAAGCAGCCGAGCCTCGTCCCGATCGGCGGCCTTGGCGCCGATACGCTGGCGGGCCAGCCGGATGTGCACCCCACGTGAGCGCAGGGATTGATACAGCCCGACTCGTTCGAGTTCTTCCCGGTCAGGCGCCAACGGCGACGGGAGATGATTGGTCATCAACGCCAGCGGCTGCCCCCCGGACGACCGCAGCCGACGCATCATCACCACCTCGGCGCCCGGCTCGAGGTTGAGATGAGCGGCGATCTCCGAAGACGCCGGGCCGACCACATAGTCGAGCACCTTGGTGGCTGGTTCTTGGCCGGCCCGCGCCAGATCGTCGAACAGACTCGTCAGCTCGACAGGCCGGTGCACCGGGGTCTGCACCACCTGTGTGCCGACGCCCCGCTTGCGCACCAACAGCCCCTTGTCGACCAACTCCTGGATGGCTCGACGGGTGGTCGGTCGTGACAGACTGAGTCGGCTGGCCAGTGCCAGTTCGTTCTCGAAACGGTCTCCGGGTTTGAGTTCCCCAGTGAGGATGGCCTTCTCGAAAACCTGAGCCACCTGAAAGTACAGCGGTATGGGACTCGACCGATCGAGCTCGACAGTCAATGTCGGGGTCACTCTCACTCCGATCGACGTGGGTTCGGGCCGGGGTTGCCGGAAGTGATTGCCAAGAGTACCCGCAAAATGATTGTAAGTAAGAATGTCCGGACAAAGTATTGACATGACGTGGCGCCAGAGCGCAGAGTCGATGTCAACACCGGGCGCAGTCGCGCCACCGGGGGTCAGTCAGCACATCGCATTCGGGAGTCAGTCGTGACCGCTACCGTCAACCAGGCTTTCGACGCCATCGCCATCGGCCGAAGCGGCGTGGACGTCTACCCGCTACAAGTCGGCTTGGGGCTGGAGGACGTCACCTCGTTCGGCAAGTTCCTCGGGGGCAGCGCCGCCAACGTCACGGTCGCCGCGGCGCGCCTGGGCAACCGTACGGCCCTGATCTCCGGCGTCGGCAACGACCCGTTCGGCCGCTACGTCCGTGACGAACTGGCTCGGCTCGGCGTCGACAACCGGTTCGTCACCACCCACGGCGAGTACCCCACCCCCGTGACCTTCTGCGAGATCTTCCCGCCCGACAACTTCCCGCTGTACTTCTACCGCAAACCGTCGGCCCCGGACCTGCAGATCCAGCCGGCCGAACTGGATTTGGACGCCATCCGCAACGCCCGGCTGTTCTGGTCGACGGTCACCGGATTGTCCGAAGAGCCGAGTCGCAGTGCGCATTTCGCGGCCTGGGAGGCACGCGCAGGCGCCTCGCTGACGGTGCTGGACCTGGACTACCGGCCGATGTTCTGGGCTTCCCCTGCCGCGGCCACCGAGCAGGTGCAGCGGGCCCTGCAGCACGTGACGGTCGCCGTCGGCAACCGTGAGGAATGCGAGATCGCGGTCGGTGAGACCAACCCACACAAGGCCGCCGACGCGCTGCTGGACCTCGGTGTGGAGTTGGCCATCGTGAAGCAGGGACCGCGCGGTGTGCTGGGCAAGACCCGCCACAGCTCGGTCACCGTGCCGCCCAACGAGGTGGATGTGGTCAACGGTCTCGGCGCCGGAGATGCCTTCGGCGGCAGCCTCATCCACGGTCTGCTGCATGACTGGCCACTGGAGAAGACGCTGCGCTACGCCAACGCCGCGGGTGCCATCGTGGCGTCCCGGCTGGAATGCTCGACCGCGATGCCCACCGCCGCCGAGGTCTCCGACCTCGCCGAGAAGACCGCCGTGGAGGCCGTCAATGTCTGATCTCGCCACCGGCGCACGTCCACTCGCCCCGGTCTGCGCCGACTACGCCGCCATCACCGAGCTGCGGGCCACCGATCCCGGCGCGGTCACCAGGGCCTGGCAGCAGCGCACCACCCGGCCGACGGTCCGCGGGGACGGCCGCCTGATGATCGTTGCCGCCGACCACCCGGCCCGTGGCGCCCTGGCTGTCGGCGCGCGGCCGACGGCCATGAACAACCGGATCGAGCTGTTGGACCGGCTGCGCACCGCTCTGGCCGACCCGGGCGTGGACGGTGTGCTGGCCACCGCCGACATCCTCGATGACCTGCTGCTGCTCGGCGCGCTGGAGGACAAGGTGGTGTTCTCCTCGTTCAATCGCGGCGGGCTGGCCGGATCCTCGTTCGAGCTGGACGACCGGATGACGGGAGCGACCGCGGCGTCCACCGCCGCCGCGAAGATGAACGGCGGAAAGATGTTGTGCCGCATCGACCTCGACGATCCGGGCACCGTCGCCACCATGGCCTCGTGCGCCAGGGCCGTCGACGAACTGGCCGCCCGCGGCCTGATCGCCATGCTGGAGCCGTTCATGTCCACCCGCGTCGACGGCAAGGTCCGCAACGACTTGTCCCCCGACGCGGTGATCAAGTCGGTGCACATCAGTCAGGGCCTGGGCTCGACCTCGGCCTACACCTGGATGAAACTGCCGGTGGTGCCGGAGATGGACCGCGTGATGGAATCGACGACCATGCCGACCCTGCTGCTCGGTGGTGACCCCACCGATGCCGATGCCGCGTTCGCATCCTGGGAGAAGGCGCTGACACTCCCCGCGGTGCGCGGGCTGATCGTGGGCCGGACCCTGCTCTACCCCGCCGATGATGATGTCAGCGCCGCGGTGTCGACGGCAGTGAAGTTGGTCCGATGAACTCCAAGCTGTACGTCCCGGCCAACAGTGCGGCGGCGCCCTTCACCGTCGCGATCACCCCCGAGGATGCCGGCTGGACCGAATCCTCCTTGCATGTGGTCGATCTCGGCACGGACGGCACGGTGACCCTGAACACCGCGGGCACCGAGGTGATGATCCTGCCATTGTCCGGCAGCGGCACGGTCGCGGCCGGGGGCGAGACGTTCGCGTTGTCGCCGCGAGGTTCGGTGTTCGACGGCCCGGCCGACATGGTTTATCTGGGAATCGACCAGGCGTACGCCGTCAGCGGCTCCGGCCGGATCGCGATCTGCGGGGCGCGCGCCGGCCGCTCGTTCCCGAACCGCAGAGTGGCCGCCGCGGACGTCCCCGTCGAGCTGCGCGGCGCAGGCAACTGCAGCAGGCAGGTGCACAACTTCGGCACCGCCACCGCCTTCGAGGCCGATTCGCTGATCGCCTGCGAGGTGATCACCCCCGGCGGCAACTGGTCGAGCTACCCCGCGCACAAACACGACGAGAACTCCGACGTGGAGACCCAGTTGGAGGAGATCTACTACTTCGAGATCGACGACAGCCCGGCCGGTACACCGGGATTCGGCTACCACCGGGTGTACGGGACACCGGAACGCCCGATCGAGGTTCTCGAAGAGGTCCGCACCGGTGATGTGGTACTGGTTCCGCACGGCTACCACGGACCGTCGATCGCCGCACCGGGCCACCACATGTACTACCTCAACGTGATGGCCGGATCCGGTCCCGACCGGGCCTGGCTGATCTGCGACGACCCCAATCACACCTGGCTGCGCGGCAGCTGGGAACACCAGGCGGTCGATCCGCGGCTGCCCTTCACCACAGCCTCACGAGGAGCCTGAGCCATGGTTTCGACCGCACCGAAGTCCGCCGCGAAGTTCGTCGATACCGAGCCGACGGTCCGACTCACGGTGGCGCAGGCGACCGTTCGATTCCTGGCCAACCAGTTCGTCGAACGGGACGGACAACGATCGAAGTTCTTCGCCGGGTGCTTCGGCATCTTCGGGCACGGCAACGTGGCGGGCCTGGGCCAGGCGCTGCTGCAGGACGAGGTCGAGTCGTCGGCAGCGGGGCGGGAACCCGGCCTGAAGTACGTGCTGGGCCGTAACGAGCAGGCCATGGTGCACAGCGCCGTGGCGTATGCCCGGCAGAAGGACCGGCTGCAAGCCTGGGCGGTCACCGCCAGCGTCGGCCCAGGCTCGACGAACATGCTCACCGGTGCCGCGCTGGCCACCATCAATCGGCTGCCGGTGCTGTTACTGCCCGCCGACACGTTCGCCACCCGGGTCAGCGCTCCCGTGCTGCAGGAATTGGAACTGCCGTCCTCGGGCGACGTGACCGTCAACGACGCCTTCAAACCACTGTCGCGGTATTTCGACCGGGTGTGGCGGCCCGAGCAGCTGCCCGCGGCGCTGCTCGGCGCGATGCGGGTGCTGACCGACCCCGTCGAAACCGGGGCGGCCACCATCGCGATCCCGCAGGACGTCCAAGCCGAGGCGCACGCCTGGCCGGAATCGCTGTTCGCCGAACGTACCTGGCACATTGCCCGTCCGCTGCCGGAGCGCGCGGTGCTGGCCCGCGCGGCCGAGATCATCCGATCCGCCGAGAAGCCCTTGATCATCGCCGGGGGTGGCGTCATCTACTCGGGCGCCTCCGACGCGCTGGCCGCATTCTGCGCGCAGACCGGTATCCCGGTCGGCGAGAGCCAGGCCGGTAAAGGCTCGTTGCTGCATGATCATGAACAGAGTGTCGGCGCCATCGGTTCGACGGGTACCACCGCCGCCAACGCGCTGGCGTCCGAAGCCGACGTGGTGATCGGTATCGGAACCCGCTACAGCGATTTCACCTCGGCATCGCGCACCGCGTTCAACAACCCGGACGTCCGGTTCGTCAACATCAATGTGGCATCGCTGGATTCGGTGAAGCAAGGCGGCCTGAGCGTGGTGGCGGACGCGCGGGAGGCCCTCGAGGCTCTGGCCCAGGCCCTCGACGGCTACCGGGTCAGCGCCGAGTATCGGGCGCACACGGCCGAATTGGTCGCCGAATGGAATGCCACGGTCTCCGCGGCGTTCGCCACCGAAGACGGTGTGGCACTGAACCAGAACCAGGTGATCGGCCTGGTGAACACGCTGTCCGACCCGCACGACATCGTGGTGTGTGCGGCCGGATCGATGCCGGGTGACCTACACAAGCTGTGGCGGATGCGGGATCGCAAGGGCTACCACGTCGAGTACGGGTTCTCCTGTATGGGCTATGAGATCGCCGGTGGCATCGGTGTGCGGATGGCCGCGCCCGAACGCGACGTGTTCGTCATGATCGGCGACGGGTCCTACCTGATGATGGCCACGGAGATCGTCACCGCCGTCCAGGAAGGCGTCAAGGTCATCCCGGTATTGGTGCAGAACCACGGATTCGCCTCCATCGGCGGGCTTTCCGAGTCGGTCGGCTCGCAGCGCTTCGGCACCGCCTACCGGTACCGCGGCGAGGGCGGCCGCCTGGACGGTGCCACTCTGCCCGTCGATCTGGCCGCCAACGCGGCCAGCCTGGGCGCCGACGTGGTCAAGGCCGGCACCGCCGCGGAGTTCGCGGACGCGGTCAAGGTGGCCAAGGCCGCCGACCGCATCACCGTGATCTACGTGGAGACCGATCCACGGATCTACGCGCCGGACAGCCATTCCTGGTGGGATGTCCCGGTCAGTCAGGAGTCGACGCTGGAGTCGACCCAGCAGGCCTACCAACGTTACGCCGAGTGGAAGCGGGTACAGCGCCCACTCATCCGGCCGTCAGACCGCTGAGCTTCAGCGCAGTACCAGCGTATCCACCAGCACGTAGGCTGCCACCGCGAAAACAAGGTAGGCGAACCAGTGTTGGAGTCGCCGGTGGTCGAGCCGGGTGCCCAGATGTCCGGCGATCAAGGACCCGATAATCGCGGTACCGACGAACGCTGCGGCGATCGTCCAGTCGATGCTGGTGCCACTGAGGTGCGAGAGGATTCCCGCCGCCGAGTTCACCACGATGATCACCAACGACGTCCCGATGGCGACGGGCATCTCGACTCCGAGCATCAACACCAGTGCCGGGATGATCAAAAAGCCGCCACCGACGCCGAACAGACCGGTGAGCAGACCGACGACAAACCCCGCCGGAATGGACCGCGACGCGCAGCGGCGCCAGTTGATGCCCGAGTCACCGATCTTGCACGCGGTTCCGGTCGACGCGTTCTCCTGCAGCATGCGCACACCGGCCAATACCATCACGGCGGCGAAACCCAACAGCAGCACCGATTGCGGTAGCTGTTTGCCGATGAGACTGCCGATGAAGGTGGCCGGTATACCCGCCAGTGCGAACACCGCGGCGAGTCGCCATTGCACCTGCCCGGCCCGGATCTTCGGCAGGACACCGACCGCCGAGGCCGTGCCGACCACGATGAGCGACATCGGAATTGCCTGTTCGATACCGAGCCCGAGCACGTAGACCAGGGCCGGTACCGCCAGGATTGAACCGCCTCCCCCGAGCAGGCCAAGCAGTACCCCGATGACTGCGCCGAGGGCAAGGGCAAGGGCGATGGTCATGATGCGTCAGCGGCGTGCCGCAGCGACTTTGGCCCGCACGTCGTCCATGTCCAACGCCTTGACCCGGGTGATGAGATCCTCAAGCGCCGCGGCGGGCATCGCACCCGGTTGCCGGTAGACCAGGACGCCGTCACGGAACGCCATGATCGTCGGGATCGCCTGGATCTCCAGCGCGGCGGCCAGCTGCTGCTGAGCTTCGGTGTCGACCTTGGCGTGTAGGACGTCCAGATGCGCCTGCGAGGACCGATCGAAGATCGGGGCGAAGGCGCGGCACGGACCGCACCAGGACGCCCAGAAGTCCACGATCACAATCGGATTCTCCGCGATTGTCGACTGGAAGTCGGCAGTGGTCAGATTCTTGGTGGCCTTGTTGATGGTCATCGTTGTCTCCTTTCGAGCCGGGATGTTCAGGCCAAGCCCCGCAGCATGAGGTTCCAGTACATGAACGGCAGCCCGTACTTCTTGAGGTACCAGTAGGCGCGGTGCGGCGTGGTGGGGTTGAGCAGCGGGAACGTGGGCTCCAGGTTGAGGTCGTAGTCGAACTCGGCCAGCAGCATCGAGTGCGACGAGGTGACGATCGGACACGAGGAGTAGCCGTCATAGGAGGCCACAAGCGGCCGCCCGTTCAGGTACGCATCGATATTGTCGACCACCACCGGGGCCTGCTTCCTGATCGCGGCACCGGTCTTGGAGTTCGGCGACGAACCCGCATCGCCCAGACCGAACACGTTCGGATACCGCACGTGCTGCATGGTGTGCTTATCGATATCGACGTAGCCCGAGGCATCGCCGGTGGACAGGGGGCTGTGCTTGACCCAGTCCGGCGCGGATTGCCGCGGCACGGCGTGCACGATGTCGTAGGGCAGCATGGTGTCGGTGCCACCCGCCCCCACACTGCTGATGCCGACCTTGTGCGCGACGCCGTCGACTGTCGTCACTTCGGAGTTGGTGTGCAAGGTGATTCCGTAGTCGGCGATCACCTTGTCGAGGCTGTCCGCGATGGCCGGGATCCCGAAGGGTCGTGCCCCTGGCATGACCAGATGGATGTCGATATCCTTGAGCACTCCCTGCGAGCGCCAGTGATCGGCGGCCAAGTAGGCGATCTTCTGGGGAGCGCCTGCACATTTGATGGCGCCGGACGGAACCGTGAACACGGCAGTGCCGGAGCGCAAGCCGCGGATGAGGTCCCAGGTGCGCGCCGCCAGGTCGAACCGATAGTTCGACGAGACCCCGTTGCGGCCCAAGGTTTCCTCCAAGCCCTCGGTACGGTTCCAATCCAGTTGGATCCCCGGACAGACGACCAGTACGTCGTACTCGTAGGTGGCGCCGTCGACACAGGTCACCACGTTCGCCTCGGGATCGATGGCGCCTGCGGCATTCTTGATCCACGTTGCGGCCTTGGGCATGACCGATGACTCGGCGCGTTCGGTCGCCGAGGCCTTGGCCTGACCGCCGCCGACGAGTGTCCACAGTGGCTGGTAGTAATGCTTGTCCGACGGTTCGATGACCGCGACATCGGTGAAACCTTTGCGCAGCAACCGCGCCGCGACGGTGATGCCGGCGGTCCCGCCGCCGACGATCACGATGTGGTGTTTGGCAGAGATGGTCATGGTGTGTCCTTTGTTTTCAGGCGTTCTGGACGGTTTCTTCCCAAGCCCCGTACCCGCCCAGGATGTCGCTCACGTCGATGAATCCGTTGTGCCGCAACAGGCTGGCAGCCACCGACGACCGGTAACCGCCCGCGCAGTACACGACCGTCGGCTTGGCGGGATCCAACTCGCCCAGCCGCGCCGGCAACTGGCCCACCGGAATCGGGATCGCGTTCGGAATGGCGCCGCCCTCGACCTCGCCCGGATTGCGGACGTCGACGATCTGCAGGTCCTTGATGCGGGCCGCACGCTCGTTGAATGCCTTTGCCGTCAACCGCGACGCGACGACGACATCGTCCTGATGGGTGAACATCGTCCGGTACGGGTCGGCCACGTAACCGACGACCCGGTCGAAGCCGATCCGGCCCAGCCGGTTCTTTCCTTCCAGCTCCTGACCGGGTTCGGTGAACAGGACGATGTCGACATCGGACCGCAGCACTGAACCGGCGAACTCTGCGTAGCGGCCTTCGAGCCCGATATTGATGGCCTGACGGAGATGCCCCTTGGCGAATTCCTCAGGGGTGCGCCCGTCGACCAGGACGGCTCCGCGCTCGATCGCTCGACAGGCCTGCTCATAGGTCATCGCATCCGGCATCTTGTTCTCGTCCAGCAGGTCCCGATCCTTACGATTGAGAATCGCGTCGTAGACGAAGTAGCCGGGCGCGGGCGGCTGCCCTTCGGTGACGAGCTTCATGAAGGTCGCCTTGTCGGGGGCCCTCAGCGCGTAGTTGGTGGCCAACTGATCGCCGATCGTGGACCACAGGTCCGTGGACAGATTCTTGCCGCATGCCGACCCCGCTCCATGCGCCGGGTACACCCGGGTCGCTGCGGGCAAGGTCATCAGTTTGTTGTGCAGCGAGTCATAGAGCTTGTCCGCCAACTCTTCGCGCGTGAAGCCGATCGAGGCGAGCAGATCGGGGCGGCCCACGTCACCGATGAACAGCGTGTCACCGGTCATCACGCCGTAGGGCACCTGGTCATCGGCGTGCTCGTAGACGACCACGCTCATCGATTCGGGGGTGTGTCCGGGGGTGTGCCGGAACTCCAGCGTGACGTCACCGAGCGAGTACCGTTCGCCGTCGTCGACGCCCATGGATTCGAATTCGGTCTCGGCGACCGAGGAGTAGACGATCTTCGCGCCGGTGGCCTTGGCGAGCTCCAGATGGCCGGACAGGAAATCAGCGTGGAAGTGGGTCTCGATGACCAGTTCGATGGTCAGTCCCTGCTCTCTGGCGTCGTTCACGTACTCAGCGACATCGCGTTGCGGATCGACGACGACGGCGCGGCCAGTGGTCTCGTCGCCGATCAGGTAGGACGCGTGGGACAGGCAATCCAGGTAGTACTGCTGCAGGATCATTGCGGCCTTCTTTCTTGTCGTGGTAATACCCCTACAGGTATCTACAAGATACCCCCCCGGGGGTAATTTATTCCGAGCCCCGTAACAAGCGGGAGGGGGTATCGCTCACCTATCGAACGATACCCCCTCCCGTATTTCTCGCTAGAGGCTTTGGTCACCTCACGGCCGGCAATGGCCGCGAGAACCGCGCTAAGCCTTCTCCTTCGCAGTCTTGCGGCCACCGAACCAACCCCGCCGGGCCGGCGCAGGCCCATCCGACGAATGCCCGGCGCACCACTGACCGGCCGGCACCCCGCGCCGCACCGCGTCGACGTGCATCCCGCAACCAGCCCACGTGGTCTTTCCGCATACCCGGCATGTAACAGCGCGACACATCGCAATGCTCCTTATCTCCGACGAGGACAAACCAGACCGGACCGAGAAGAGCCCGTTCGACCCCTCGACAACGAGGGTGCCCAGACAGCCTTCCGAACCGTGATCGCGAAACAGGCGTGGTCCCGCGACGTTGTCAACATACTATACCCCCTATGGTATAAATCGGAAGATCGGTTTAGGCCGCGGTTAGCAGGTAGATACCGTAGGGGGTATCTAGCACGCCCCGAGTGCCGCGTCGACCGGGCGCCGGTGCACACATCTGAGATAGGGCTCCATTGATGAAGATGCCGTCGTTGTTCGGCTTTCTACAACGTTTTTGGGTGGTGACGGTAGTGGTGTTGACCCTGATGGCAGCCGTGGCCGTGGTGAGCCGGCTCCGCACGTTCTTCGACTCGGATCTGCCGTTCGTGGCTGGGTCCGAGCGCGTGGACGCCATCGTGCCGTTCAACACCAAGCGGGTCACTTACCAGGTCGTCGGCCCCGCGGTCGCCACCGGCCGGGTGAGCTTCCTCGACGCCGACGGCAAGACGCGGGAAGCGACGTTCACGACGCTGCCGTGGTCGGCAGACGTGGTCACGACGGACCCCGGCATTCTGGCGAACGTCGTCGCCCAAGGTGACGGCACCTCTCTCGGCTGCCGCATCCTCGTCAACGACAAGGTGGTCGTCGAACGCCATGCCGCGGGCCCCGACGCCCAGGCGTTCTGCTTGGACAAAGCCGCATGACCGACCAGACCGCGCGCCCCTTCGTCGCCCGCCTGATCCGGGCCGGCGCCATCCCGATCATCCTGGCCTGGGTGGCGATCACCGCAGCCTTGAATCTGCTACTCCCCCAAGTCGAGTCGGTCAGCAAGCACAACGCCGTGTCGATGTCACCCCAGGACGCACCATCGGTCATCGCGGCCAAGAAGATGGGTTCGAAGTTCGCCGAATCCACCTCCGACAGCATCGCGATGGTGGTGCTCACCGGTGACCATCCGCTCGACGCCGCGGCGCACCGCTACTACGACGAGCTGATCGCGAACCTCCAGCGCGACACCAAGCATGTCGAGCACGTGCAGAACTTCTGGGGTGACCTGATCACCGCCGCCGGCGTCCAGAGCGCCGACGGGAAGGCCGCCTACGTTCAGCTCAACCTCGCCGGCGACCAGGGCAGCACCTTGGGCAACGAATCGGTCGAGGCAGTGCGTGACATCGTTGACCACACCCCACCGCCGGCCGGCTTACACGTCTACGTGACCGGTCCGGCCCCCTTGACCACCGACTCATTGGAGACCGGTGACAAGAGCATGGTCAAGATGACGGTGGTCACCATGGTGGTGATCACGATCATGCTGCTGCTGGTCTACCGTTCGATCAGCACGGTGCTGCTCATCCTCGCCATCGTCGGCATCGAGATGGGTTCCGCGCGCGGCGCCGTCGCCCTGCTGGGGCACTTCCGCGTGATCGACTTCTCGACCTTCTCGGTTCCCCTGCTGACGGCCCTGGCCATCGCCGCCGGAACCGACTACGCGATCTTCCTGATCGGCCGCTACCAAGAGGCGCGCCAGAACGACGAAGACCCGGAATCGGCCTACTACACCGCCTTCCACGGCGTCGCCCATGTCATTCTCGGCTCCGGCCTGACGATCGCCGGCGCCATGCTGTGCCTACGACTGACCCGCCTGGCCTATTTCAAGTCGTTGGCCTATCCGTCGGCCGTCGCGCTGATCGTCGCCGTCACAGCCGCACTCACCGTGGCCCCTGCCATCCTGGTGGTGGCAAGCAGATTCGGCCTGCTGGAACCGAAACGGAAGATGAAGACCAAAGGATGGCGCCGGATCGGCACTGCGACGGTCCGTTGGCCGAAGCCGATTCTCGCGGTGGCGACGGCCATCACCATTCTCGGCGTCCTCGCCGTCATCGGGTATCGGACCAGTTACAACGACCGGCACTACATTCCCGCCGACGTGCCGGCCAACGTCGGTTACACGGCCGCCGAGAAGCATTTCAGCGCAGCCCGGTTGAACCCCGACATCCTCATGGTCGAATCCGACCACGATATGCGCAATTCCACCGACATGATCGTGCTGGACCGAATCGCCAAATCACTGTTTAGGGTTCGTGGCATCGCCATGGTCCAGAGCATCACCCGACCGCTGGGATCACCGATCGCGCACAGCTCGATTCCCTATCAGGTCAGCATGCAATCGGTACCCATCACCCAGAATCTGCAATTCCTGAAGCAGCGCGTGGCAGACATCGACTCGATGTCGGTCAACCTGGGCACGATGATCGATGCGATGAACCGGATACAGAATCTGATGGTCAAATTCTCCGACGCCATGCACCGCACCACGGACTCGGCGCACCGCACGGTCGACGACGCGAACACCCTCAAGGCGTCGGTCGACACGATGCGCGACCACCTTGCCGATTTCGACGACGAGGTCCGGCCGGTCCGCAACTACTTCTACTGGGAGCCAAACTGCTTCAACATCCCGGCATGTTGGGGCGTCCGGTCGGCATTCGACGCCATCGACGGCGTCGCCACCCTCAGCGACAACATGGGCGTCCTGTTGAAGGACATGGACGCCATGACGAACGGGATGGGTGACATCGACGCGCTGGTGCCGCAGATGGTCAACCAGCTCCCGCCGATCATCTCGACGGCGACGTCGATGCAGCAGACGCTGCAGACCATCCACAGCAGCTTCGCCGGGCTGATCGACCAGATGCAGCAGATGACCGACACCGCCACCGCGATGGGTGAAGCCTTCGACGCCTCCAAGAGCGACGACTACTTCTACCTGCCACCCGAAGTCTTCGCCAATCCGGACTTCCAGAAGGGACTGGCGTTGTTCCTGTCCCCCGACGGCAAAGCGGCGCGCCTCATCATCACCCACGATGTCGATCCGGCTACCGAACAGGGAATCTCGACCGTCGACGACGAACTCGTCGCCGCGCACGAAGCGGTGAAGGGAACCTCGCTGGCGGACGCGCAGATCACCCTGACCGGGACCGCCGCCACCTACCGGGACATCCAATCCGGGGCAAAGTACGACACCATGATCGCCGCGTTCGCGGCTCTGACACTGATCTTCCTGGTGATGATCGTGATCACCCGGGCGCTGGTCGCGTCGCTGGTGATCGTCGGCACCGTGGTGTTGTCGCTCGGGGCGGCCTTCGGCCTCTCCGTGCTGGTCTGGGAACGGGTGATCGGGATCGAATTGAACTGGATCGTGCTCGCATTCGCCGTCATCATCCTGATGGCCGTCGGCAGCGATTACAACCTGCTCCTCGTTTCACGATTCAAGGAGGAGATCGGCGCCGGTATCAAGACCGGGATCATCCGGTCGATGGGCAGCACCGGCAGCGTCGTGACTGCCGCGGGTCTTGTCTTCGCGTTCACCATGGGCGCCATGGCGTCCGGCGATCTGCTGAACGTGGGACAGGGCGGCACGACCATCGGCATCGGGCTGCTGCTCGACACCTTGATCGTGCGTTCGCTCATGACGCCATCCATCGCGGCACTGCTCGGGCCATGGTTCTGGTGGCCGCTCAGAGTCCGGTGGCGCCCCGCGCCCCGGGATACACCACCCCCGGCATCGGACTCAGACCAAAACAATCAACGACACCAGGAGGTTTCGACATGATTCGATCCGACAGCTCAGGACACGGGGTGAACGTCATCGATATCGATCCGGTGGCTGCGACCGCCGTCGTCGCCGAGTCCGGCGCCATTCTGCTCGACGTTCGCGAGGACGACGAATGGGCCGCCGGCCATGCACCGGGTGCGGTACACGTTCGGCTGGGCGATCTGGCGGTCGGCACGTTCGACAGCACGGTTCCGGTCGTCGCCGTCTGTAAGTCGGGACGCAGATCCGGCGCCGCGGCAGCCCAGCTCGCGGCCGTCGGCGTGCCGGTCTACAACGTCCACGGCGGCATGACGGCCTGGCAGCACGCCGGGCTGCACGTCATCCGCGACGACGGCACGCCCGGTGCTGTCATCTGACATGCGGCGCAGCGTCCGCCGGGAATATACCCCCGCGGGTACGCTGTTGCCCTGGAGCGAGAGTGAAGGACGTGAACCATGACCGGTGACCAGGAAAATATCACTGCGGTGCTGAACCGACTGCGTCGTGCGCAGGGTCAGCTGGCCGGGGTGATCTCGATGATCGAGCAGGGCCGCGACTGCAAGGACGTGGTGACACAGCTGGCGGCGGTGTCGCGGGCCTTGGATCGGGCCGGCTTCAAGATCGTCGCGAGCGGCCTGCGTGACTGCATCGCCGGCGAAGCGGCCGACGGGTCGAACCCGATGACCGAAGCCGAACTGGAGAAGCTGTTTCTGGCGCTGGCCTGATCACGGTCAGTCCGCGACCTCGATCCACCGCCCGCCGGAGTTCATCGACTCGATGAGGGCGTCGGCCACCAGCGCCGCGCGCAAACCGTCCTCGGCGGTGGCCAAGTCCGACGGCCTGCCGGCCGCGACGGAGTCCACCCACTCCTGCAGTTCGATGCGGTAGGCATCGCTGTAGCGCGGGATCCAGTCGGCCGGATAGTCCACGGCCCGGCGACTGTCGGCGTCCGTGACGATGTGTGCGGGTAATGCCAGTGCGGCGGTGCCGGTCTCCATGACGACTTCACACCGGGTCTCGTAGCCGTAGCGCGCATTGAGGAACAGTTCGACGGTCACCAGCACGCCGGACGCCGTACGCAACAGATAGAACTGCGGGTCTTGCCGGGCGCCGGAGTGCTCGCAGGAGCGGCCGTGCTGATAGCTGACCTCGACGATCGGGGAATCCAGCAGCCACGGCATGATGTCGAGTTCGTGGATCGCCGAATTGGTGATCGAGGACGCCGAATCACCGCCGGGGACACTGGACACATTGCGGCTGATGCCGTGCACCATCAGTGGCGCGCCGAGGTCACCGGCGCGCACGCGTTCCCGCAGCGCCAGGTACGGCGGGTCGAACCGGCGCATGAAACCGACCGTCGCCAGGTCAACCGGCCGCGCCAGGTCCCGCTGGGCCGCCACGAGCTCGCGGCATTCCGCAGCCGTTGGGGCCAAGGGCTTTTCGCACATGACGGGCTTACCCGCCCGCAACGCGGCGCGAACCAGGTCGGCGTGGGTGTCGTCGCGGGTCGCGATGACCACGGCGTCCACGTCGGCGTCGGCGATCAGCGCCTGCCCGTCCGGCTGCACCCTGGCACCGAGTTCGGTGGCCACCGTGTCGGCGACCTCACTGTTGAAATCGGTGACGGCGACCAGGTCCGAGCCCGAGATCACCCTGGCGAGCTTGCGGGCATGGTCGGCGCCCATGACGCCGACCCCGATCACACCTACGCGTACAGTCATGGCGCCGAGTATTACATCTTAATGTCTTAACAAAAAATGTTTCACGCGTACGCGTTGCCCTGACACGATTGTGCGGTTCCATCCGCGGACGTCGGCGCGCCGCGGATGAAACCGCACAAACGGGTGGCTATCAGAGGATGTAGAGCATCTCCTGGTACGTCGGCAGCGGCCACAGGTCGTCGGCCACCACACCTTCCAGCGTGTCCGCGGCGGCCCGCACCGCGTCCATCGCGGGCAGCAATGCCGACTGGGCATGCTTGGCCTCATCCAGCGCCGACTCCGCCGAATGGTCGGCCAGCGCCGCCTTCAACGTCGCCAGTCCCGCCGACAGCTCGGCGATCGGCTTCGAAACCCCTTCCAGCAGAGAGAGATCCGGCTCGATCCCAGCGGCCTTGAGCGTCGCGGCGTTTTGCGCCAACTCGGTCTGGTAGCGGATGGCAGCGGGCAGGATGACCGTCGTCCCCAGTTCCAGGGCGAGTTTGGCCTCCACACCGATGGTCAGCGCGTACTGCTCGAGGCGCACCTCGTAGCGGCTGTGCAGCTCCCGCTCGCTGAACACGCCGTACTTCTCGAACACCGCGACCGCCTCGGGCTTGATCAGCTCGGGGATGGCATCCAGGGTGGTCTTCAGGTTCGGCAGGCCCCGCTCGGCGGCCTCGATCTGCCAGTTGTCGGAGTAGCCGTCCCCGTTGAACACCACCGCGCCGTGCTCGGTGATGATGTCGGTCAGCAGCTGCTGCACCGCGGCGTCGAAGTCGGTGCCGTCAGCGACCGCCTTCTCCAGCACCGTGGCCATGTAGTCCAGCGAATCGGCCATGATCGTGTTCAGGATGATCATCGGGACGTTGATGGTCTGCCCCGAACCGGGCGCCCGGAACTCGAAGCGGTTGCCGGTGAACGCGAACGGGCTGGTGCGGTTGCGGTCGCCCGGGTCGGTCGGCAGTTCCGGCAAGGTGTCGACGCCGATGATCATGCTGCCCTTGCCCTTCGACGAGGTGGCAGCACCCTTGGCGATCTGCTCGAACACATCGGCCAGCTGGGCCCCGAGGAAGATCGAGATGATCGCCGGCGGCGCCTCGTTCGCGCCGAGCCGGTGGTCGTTGGTGGCCGAGGCCACCGACACTCGCAGCAGGCCCGCGAACTTGTGCACCGCGCGGATGACCGCCGCGCAGAACACCAGGAACTGCGCGTTCTCGTGCGGGGTGTCGCCGGGCACCAGCAGACTGCCGAACTGGGCATTGCCCATCGAGAAGTTGACGTGCTTGCCGGAGCCGTTGACACCGGCGAAGGGCTTCTCGTGGAACAGGCATTCCATGCCGTGCTTCTTGGCCACGTTGCGGAAGATCGTCATCAGCAGCTGCTGATGGTCGGCGGCGATGTTGGCCCGCTCGAACATGGGCGCGATCTCGAACTGGCCGGGCGCGACCTCGTTGTGCCGGGTCTTGGCCGGGATGCCGAGTTTGAACAGCTCACGCTCGGTGTCCATCATGAAGCCGAGCACCCGCTCGGGAACGGCGCCGAAGTAGTGGTCGTCGAACTCCTGCCCCTTGGGCGGCTTGGCCCCGAACAGCGTGCGGCCGGCGTTGATCAGGTCCGGCCGGGCCAGGAAGAAGTGCCGGTCGACCAGGAAGTACTCCTGCTCCGGACCGCAGAACGACACGATGTGGTCGAAATCCTTGTGCCCGAACAGTTTCAGGATTCGCTCGGCATGGGTGCCCATCGCCTGCTGGCTGCGCAGCAACGGGGTCTTGTAGTCCAGCGCCTCGCCCGTCATCGACACGAACACCGTGGGGATGCACAGCGTGTTGCCGTTCGGGTTCTCCAGGATGTAGGCCGGGCTGGTGACGTCCCACCCGGTATAGCCACGGGCCTCGAAGGTCGAGCGCAGGCCACCGGACGGGAAGCTCGAGGCGTCCGGCTCACCCTGGATGAGGGTCTTGCCCGCGAACTCGGCCAGCGTCTGGCCGTCGGAGACCGGCTCCAGGAAGCTGTCGTGCTTCTCGGCGGTCAATCCGGTCATCGGGTAGAACACGTGCGCGTAGTGGGTGGCGCCCTTCTCCAGCGCCCAGTCCTTCATAGCCGCGGCGACGGCGTCGGCGATCGCCGGATCGAGCTTGGCGCCCTTCTCGATGGTCGCGACGACGGACTTGTACACCGATTTGGGAAGCCGCAGTTGCATCTCGGCCTTGGTGAAGACGTTGGCCCCGAAGATCTCGCCGGGGGCTTCGGTGGGGTCGAAGCTGATGGCCGGCGGCACGTAGCCCTCGACGTTGGTGATCGCCTGGAGGCGGACGGCATTACCACTCAATGGAGTTCCTATCGCTGCGCGTGGTGGACCGACCAACGGTAGGAACCTTCGATGGCAAATTTGTTACGTGCGCGTCAAGGACGCGATTCTCTTGTAACAGAGACACGGTGCTTTCTTTGGCAAAGACGCTGACACGGTGACGCGACGTGCGTTCCACCAGCCGCGCGGACGCGAAATCTGTGTCTTGAGTCAAGAATGTGGCAGGTTTTTGTTGGCGAGGTAGGCCTGTTTGGGGGTGTGGTCTGCTAGTGCTTGGTGGGGTCGGATGGTGTTGTAGATGATGCGGAAGCGGTGGGCTTCCATGTCGAGGGCATCGCCGTCGCCGATGTAGCCGCGAAATAGGTGCTCGTATTTCAGCGTGCCGAAGAACCGTTCGATGACGCCGTTGGTCTGTGGTGATTTGATTCGGGTGCGGATGTGGCGCAGGTGACCGCGCTCATCGAAAATCCCCGGCTGTGCTCGCCGAAATTCCTCACCTGTGAGCAGCGGTCAGTGTAGTTGTTGGTGGGTGCCGGTGGTTGTTCGGCGCAGGGTTTCCGCGGCGGCGTGGTGATCGCGTAGCCGGTAGG